>NZ_POVU01000010.1 GCF_003261585.1 Acinetobacter sp. MB5
TAAGGACTTTTGTTGAATGGATGACTCCATTTAAATCCAAAGCGATATCAGTAAATGTTCCACCGATATCTACACCAACACGACAGATTGAAGTCGTCATCGTTCTTACCTTTAAAAAAATTGATTTCTTATTCGCTAATTGTTTGTAGCTTAAAATCAAAATAAAGCGTCAATAATAATCCGTCAACATTATTTAAATATCCAAAAAAATCATTTTTTGATCAAAATACAAGAAATGCAACATGCAAAAAAACAAATTTAATTACACAAAAACAATAATTTAAGTTAATTTTATTTTTTATAAATTAAGTTTATAAACCTATGATTAAAAATCAGGAAAATAAGTAAATAGATCATTCCAATTTTTCTCTTGATGTTATTTGATTTATTAATATTATAAAATGGAGTTTTTCTTATTTAAAATAATCTAAATTATTATATCTAAAAATTTTAATTTTAATAATGCACCATCATGTCACATCATTATAATTTCATGATTTATTATAGTTCAAAAATGGATTATATTTCATTCAAAATAATAATTAAGTCTAAAATTTAGACATATTTTCAATTCATTTAAAATATAGTAGACAATCTGGTATAAATATTGCTAAAAATTGCATTTTAAAATTTATCAGTGCGTGATTTGCGTATGGTTTACAGCATCAGCACGCACTATCTTTAAGGATGAAGATAGCAACGCCGCACTGATCCGAGACTATATGCAGAGGAATGACAATGCAAAAAATGCCTTCGAGAACATATCCCTCAACCATGTCTTTACGATGTTTTGAAGCATCTGCTAGATATTTAAGCTTCACCAAAGCAGCCCAAGTCCTGCATATGACGCAAAGTGCAATAAGCAAACAAGTTGCTCATCTTGAAGAAAGCTTAAACATCCGACTCTTTGAACGTTCATTACAACGCTTACAACTCACCCCAACAGGTAAACTATTTTTAAAAGAAACTCAAATTATTCTCAATCAAATTGAAGTTTCCGTACTAAATGTCCTTGCTCACCATAATGAATCTGAAACACTTAATCTTGCAGCACATCCAACATTATGTTCACGTTGGCTGATTCCAATCCTCAAAGGATTTAGTGATATTAACCCGAAAATTAATCTTGAGTTTCAGGAACAAATTAGCTCATCAGATATTGATATTAGTCAAGTAGATATCGCATTTTTATATGGTGATGGGGTATGGCGAGATATGACAAGCATTAAGCTGTTTGAAGAAGAATGTATCGCTGTCGCTTCTCCCGACTTAATTCGATTTCCACTGAATCGTGTAGAAGATTTCCAAGATTATATTCTGATTCAATCTCGTGCACGCCCACGTGCTTGGGATGATTTTTTTCAAGCTCAAGACTTCAGCCATGAAAAAACCTTTTTTGGCCCACGTTTTGACACTTTCTCAGCATGCGTCAACTCCGCAATCATGAAATCAGGTATCGCACTTGTCCCTAAATTCTTTGTGAAAAAGGAATTACAAAGTGGTGAGTTAATTCAAATCTGGCCTTATGAAATGCAGACAAATCGCTCTTATTACATGATTTATCCAACATCTATGTCTAAAACACCAAAAATCACCACCATGGTACAATGGATTAACAATAAATTAGATACTGATGACTAATTTGGATCTGGTTCATCCATTTTAAATCATGAAAAAATGGATTAGCCATCATCCGAATTGGAAGGTGGCCGATTCATTTCTCCTTACCAAGATTCATTATAATGAATAACTTGAAGAAATTTATATTGGTAGGGAAACACACATGCAATATCACCATGCTCAGATTTCAACTGCTCAAAAACGCTTTTGGAGTCCTTCTATTCGTGAACTTACACCCTATCAACCTGGTGAACAGGCTCTAAACACTGCGGTGATTAAACTCAATACCAATGAAAATCCATATCCCCCATCTCCTCAGGTAATGCAAGCCATTATGGAAACCTTATGGGAAACAGCAGATGTACTTCGTTTATATCCAGACCCAGATGCCAGTAAGTTATGTAAAGCAATTGCTAATACAATGGGATTGGAGGCTGACAATGTTTTTGTTGGAAATGGTTCAGATGAAGTTTTGGCTTTTATCTTTAAAGCGTTTTTTCAGCATACTGATCAACCTGTGCTATTTCCAGATATTAGCTATAGCTTTTATCCTGTCTATACTCAATTTTATCAACTTAACTCTGAGATCATTCCTGTAAATCAAAACTATGAAATCTGTGTCGAAGATTACGAAAAAGACACTGCTGGTATTATTATTGCCAATCCTAATGCGCCCACAGGAATCGCATTAGAGCTCCAGCACATCAAAACTTTGTTAGAAATGCATCCTGATCATGTTGTCGTCATTGATGAAGCCTATATTGATTTTGGTGCTGAGTCAGCAGTGAGCTTAATTAAAGATTATGATAATCTCGTGGTTTGCCAGACAACTTCCAAATCACGTTCTTTAGCTGGACTACGTGTCGGTTTTGCTTTAGCACAACCACATCTAATTCAAGCATTAAACATCGTAAAGAACAGTTTCAACTCTTTTCCAGTTGATAGTTTAGCTATTGCAGCAGCCACTGCAGCATTTGAAGATCATCATTATTTCAAACAAACATGTTTAGATATTATTCAGCAACGTGAATTTCTTGTTAGGGAGCTAGAAGCTCTAGGTTTTATTATTCTTCCATCTAAGACCAATTTTCTGTTTGTAAAACATCCCTCATACGATGCTCTTACTCTCGCACAACAATTAAAACACTCAAATATTTTGGTAAGACATTTTAACCAGCCACGCATCAATAATTTCTTAAGAATCAGTGTTGGAATACATGAGCATAATCTCAAACTAATTGATACATTAAGAAATTTTCTAAGCTAGCAACATATAAATTTGCATTAATCCCCAATTAAAATGGACACTTCAAAATTAAGATATAGAGGCACTGTTGCAAATAGAGATCCGAGTTGATGATTTTCCATTTTAAAAGTACTTAAAGACCGAAAATGCTATTCACTAGATAGACTTCACCTTGGGACTGACCATAATAAAATTATGAAGCTTGTCCTTTATGCAGTATATATAGTGAAAAAGGAGGAAATGGCTCTTTGGCTTGCTGCCTGAATCCATTCCTCTGTTAAAGGTTGATTTAAGCCAAAATATAAAATATCAACAAACTCAGCTTCTATCAGTGCTCTTAAGTGACATTCAGAAATTTTAGGGTCGTGTGGTTTTAATTGACCTTCATCGATCGCTTGCTGTAATAGGGCAAGCATTGCCATTTTT
Source organism: Acinetobacter sp. MB5 (assembly GCF_003261585.1). GTDB lineage: Bacteria > Pseudomonadota > Gammaproteobacteria > Pseudomonadales > Moraxellaceae > Acinetobacter. Next base: position 3,293 of record NZ_POVU01000010.1, read on the forward strand.
CCTTTTCTTGGACCACGTTCATAACATAATTGTCCAAGTTCAGGATTTTTGGCACTCGAAATTAATAGCCGTCGAATGGCTAGACCATTGGGTGAGTAGGCAAAACGGATCATGTTCTGTGCAAGATTCATGAGGTGACTTTTGAGATCAGTCGTATCTGAGTGATTAAAGACTAGATTACGATGAAACTCCACCTCAGCTTCATAGAGCAGTGATTCAATAAACAACTCTTCTTTGGATGGGAAATAGCCATACAGCGTTGCTTTAGATACCTGTGCCTGATCTCGAATAGCATCCATCGTTGTACTTTCAAAACCTGAAATTTTAAAGACTTGCGCTGCTGCTTGCAGGATTGCCAGCCGAGTTGCTTCGCTTCTTACCTTAGCCAATGACACACCATCCATTGAGTGAATTCGGTAGTTTAAGTTTGACATGTTCATATTGTCAAACTAAACTGAACCGTCCAGTTTAGTTTAGATAGAAATATGTCCAACTTAAGGCTTTATCGGCTCGGGTTATTGGCATTTATGTTGACCTCATTATCGGGGTGTATTAGCCAAGCACCTTACAAAGCACCAAACGTGAAAATTTCACCACATTGGGAAACCCCATCTGTCAGTTCAGCCCAAAAAATGAGTGATCTAACCGAATGGTGGGGGCAGTTTAATGATCCTGTTTTAAGTCAGATGATTCAGCAAGCTCAGGAAAATAGCCCAACATTATTAAAAGCATGGGCAAAGATTGAGCAGGCTCGAGCCTCTTATGCCAGTGCAAGATCTAGCTTATTTCCATCATTAACAGGCAGTGCTTCAAGTACGCGAACCAAAGACACGACGGTATATACTCAAAGTTCAGGTAGTCTAGATGCCTCTTGGGAAATTGACTTATTTGGCAAGCTGCGTAGCGCCAGTCGTGCCGAAGCGGCACGTGTTGAGGAACAACAGGCAAACTGGCACGATTCGCGTGTATCACTTGCCGCAGAAGTTGCCGATGATTATGTGCAATATCGTTCTTGTGAAATGTTGGTACAAACCTATCAGCATGAACTGAGTTCAATGCAAAAAACTGAGCAGGCTATCGCCTTGATGGTTAAAGCAGGTTTTACAGCACCTTCAGATGGAGCACTTGCCCGTGCCAATTTAGCAAGTACTCAGTTGAGTTTGCTCAGTCAGCAAAAACAGTGTGATTTGTTGGTGAAAAGTCTGGTTGAAGTTACGGGAATTCAGGAAACTGAGCTGCGTACCTTGCTTGATCGTCAAAAAACCAAAGCCTTACCTGTACCAGCTTTATTTGATGTTTCCAGCATTCCCACCAATATGCTGCGTAACCGTCCTGATATTGCAGTCTATGAACGTGAAGTCTACGCCACTTATGCTGAAATTGCAGAAGCGCAGGCTGATCGTTATCCAAGTTTGTCACTTTCAGGCAGTATCAGCGCTTCAATGACCAGTGGCGTGTCTTCAAGTGCCTGGTCATTTGGCCCTACTCTATCAATTCCAGTTTTCGATGCAGGCAAAAAGAAAGCAGCACTGAATAGTGCCAAAGCTGCTTATGTAGCTGCCGTTGCAGATTATCAATCTCAAGTGAAATCAGCAGTTTCAGAAGTTGAACAGGCTTTGGTACAGCTTGATTCGATTGCCAAACAAGAACGATCTTCTGAAATGTCAGTACAAGAAAATCAACGTTATTTTCAGGCTTTATATAACAGTTGGAAAGCGGGAAATACCAATTTGCTGGATTTAGAGTCTGCACGACGCTCCGCATTATCAGCACAGCTTGACCAAATTAGCCTGCAAACCACACGTGTCCAAGAATGGATTGCCTTGTATAAAGCCGTAGGTGGTGGATGGCAGCAAAATCTTGAAATTAACCGACCAGATAAGCTTTTAAAAGATCTTAAGTATTAAGGAAACAAACATGAGTAAACCCGTTGATTGGAAAAAATGGGCTGTGGGCATTATTCTTGGAATTTTAGTGCTTGGTGTAATTTTTACACTTTTTTCCAAGAAATCAGCAGAATCCTCTCAAGATCAATCCGCATCAGCGAAAAATGAGCAAAGTGTTCTGTCGGTCAATGTCGTTTCACCGCAGTTAAGGACTTGGGAAAATACCATTGATGCCAGCGGACAGATTGCACCGTGGCAAGAAATTATCGTCAGCCCTGAAATTAGCGGTTATCGAATTGCAAAGCTGTATGTCGATGTTGGTGATCATGTCAAGAAAGGACAGCTTTTAGTGACTTTGGCAGATGACAGTCTGAAAGCCGATTTGCGTAAAGAACAAGCGACAGTTCAAGAAAAACGGGTAAGTCTGCAACAGGCACAATCTGATTATCAACGTGCCAAAGTGATCGGTTCGGGTGGAGCATTGTCAGATCAAAAAATTGAAGAATATCGAATTGATGTGGCATCTGCGCAAGCAAGTTTGGCATCTGCACAGGCAGACTTGGACAGCAGCAAGATTAAATTGGCGCAATCACGTATTTATGCTGTGGACGATGGCATAGTGTCATCCAAATCTGCGATCTTGGGCAACGTGATTAGTTCGGGGACAGAACTTTATCGCTTGATTCGACAAGGTCAACTTGAGTGGCGTCCAGAAGTTGATGCCAAACAAATTGGCAATATTAAAATTGGTCAAGCGGTTAACCTGACTTTATCGAATGGGACAGCACTGACAGGTGTGGTTCGAACAATTGGTCCTGCACTATCGACCAGTACAGGACGTTCAACCGTTTATGTCCGTTTAAATGCGGGCGCTGCTCAGTCAGGCATGTTTGCTGATGGCAAAATCAATACAGGAATGACTACCGCAAATACAATTCCGCAAACGGCATTGGTACAGCGTGATGGCCGTTCATATGTTTATGTGGTGAATACAGATCAAATTGTAAAAAGTATCGTGGTACAAACGGGACGCTACAATCAAGGAGAAGTAGAGATTTTATCACCACTAGCAAATAATCTGCGTATTGTGCAGCGTGGTGGCTCATTCTTGTCTGAGGGTGTGAAAGTATCAATTTTGCCCTCTGAACAAGCGAAGGAGCGTCGATGAACATTTCTGCATGGTCGATTAAAAATCCCGTTCCTGCCATCCTCTTATTCTTTTTCCTGACCATTCTCGGGTTGTTCGGATTCTCCCGCTTGGGCGTTCAAGACATTCCAGATATGGATTTGCCAACCATTAACATCACAGCAAGTCTAGAAGGTGCTGCGCCTGAGCAACTGGAAACAGAAGTTGCCCGAAAAATTGAAGATAAGTTAACCTCATTGTCCAAACTGGATCATATCACCACCACCATTACTGATGGGCAAGTCAGTATTGCGGTCAGTTTTGAACTGGAAAAAAATTCTCAAGAGGCATTGTCGGAAGTTAGAAATGCAGTTGATAGTGCCAAAGCTGATTTACCAAGCAGTATGAGTGACCCAACTGTTTCCAAAGATAATGCCGCAAGTTCAGCCTTGGTGACCTATAGCATTGAATCTAATCATTATGATGATAAAGATCTGTCTTGGTTTGTCGATAATGATGTGACCAAAGCGCTCATGTCAGTTCAGGGGGTAAATACTGTCACTCGAGTAGGTGGTGTAGACCGAGAAGTACAGATTGAACTAAATCCCACCCTGATGTCGGGTTTGGGGATTACACCTTCCAATGTCTCAAGCCAGTTAAAATCGATGCAGCAGGATGCTTCTGGTGGTCAGGGACGTATTGGTGGTGAACACCAGTCTGTCAGAACCTTGGCAAATGTGAACAGTGTTGCCGATCTTGGCGCATTTTCCATTCCAGTTAGTGATGGGCGTTATGTTCATCTCAATGAAATTGCCAAAATTCAGGATACATATGCCGATGTGACTTCACGAGCGTATCGCGATGGAAAACCGATTATGGGCTTCCAGATCAAGCGTTCTAAAGGCTATTCAGATGTCGCTGTGACCAATGCTATTCGTGCTGCCATGCAGAAATTTCAGCAACAGCATCCAGAAGTTAAAATTGTTGAAGCCAGTAATACGGTCGATCCAATTGAAGATAATTATCATGGTTCAATGGATATGCTATATGAAGGTGCATTTCTGGCGATCGTGATTGTCTGGTTATTCCTGAAAAACTGGCGGACCACATTGATTTCGGCAGTTGCCTTGCCCCTTTCAATTATTCCTGCCTTTGGTGTGATGTATCTGTTGGATTATTCGCTAAATATCATCACGTTGCTGGCACTGTCATTGGTGGTGGGGATTCTGGTCGATGATGCGATTGTTGAAGTAGAAAATATTGAGCGGCATCTGAAAAATGGTAAAACACCTTATGAAGCCGCATTAGAGGCAACCGATGAAATCGGACTTGCTGTGGTTGCCACAACCCTGACATTGATTGCCATTTTCTTGCCAACTGCATTTATGAGCGGAATTACGGGGCTGTTTTTTAAACAATTTGGGATTACAGCTTCTGTTTCAATCTTTGCATCTTTACTGGTGGCGCGCTTACTGACCCCAATGATGGCAGCTTATTTATTGAAGCCGCATTCAGGTGAAGTGCAAGACGATCATGCAGATGGTTGGATCATGTCCAGCTATAAAAAGTTGGTTGATTGGACACTTGAACATCGCAAAATCACCATGTTTATGGCAAGCGGCTTCTTTTTGCTAACCGTGTTCATTGGTCTGCAAAACTCGGTATCGTTCTTGCCTGCTCAGGATAAATCACAATCCAAGGTTAAACTGGAATTACAGGCAGGTTCCAATCTGGCTGAAACCAATGCTGTTGCTTTACAGGCAGAGCAATTGATTCGTCAACTTCCTGAAGTTAAGCATGTCTTTAGTGTTGTTGGAAATAGCGATGATGTCACGCAAGCAAATTTAACGGTTGACTTGTTGCCACGCAGTGAACGTAAGCCAAAACAGGTTCAGGTTGAACAAGAAATTCGTGAAAAACTGAAAAACCTTGCAGGTGTTCGCGTGACTGTTGGGGGTGGAAATAATGGTGAAAAGCTTGAACTAACGCTGGCAAGTGACAATCCTGATTTGTTATTGCAAACAGCAAACAGTGCTGAAAATCAGTTACGAACCCTTAAAGGTATTGGAAATATCACTTCTGATGCAGCTATAGAACAGCCTGAAATCCAAATTCACCCCAATATGGCACAGGCAGCATCCTTTGGAGTTACTTCTGAAGCTTTGGCTGATGCAATTCGTTATGCAACTTATGGAGGATATTCTTCAGACCTGCCGAAATTAAACTTTTCCCAGCGTCAGGTTGCCATCCGAGTGCGTATGAATCCTGAATTACGTCAGAATTTAGATGCAATTTCAAACATTAAGGTCGCAGCCACAGATGGCACAGTGACACTCGGCAGTGTTGCTAAAATTGAATTAGGTAGTGGGCCATCTCAGATCAACCGTTTGGATCGTCTTAGAAATATTACTATGTCTGTTGAGCTGAATGGTCGTCCAACGGGTGAAGTTCAAGCTGAAGCCATGAAACTGCCTGCCTTTAAGAATTTGCCCAAAGGGGTGAAGATGATTCAACAGGGTGAATCGCAGCGTATGGGTGAAATGTTGCAGGGCTTTGGCCTGGCAATGTTTGTTGGGATTGTGTGCGTCTATGCCGTCTTGGTATTGTTATTCCATGACTTTTTACAACCCGTCACCATTTTATCGGCATTGCCACTGGCATTGGGTGGAGCATTTGTCTCGCTCTATATTTGTGGCTTACCTTACTCGATGTCTGTCGTGATCGGGATTCTGATGTTGATGGGGATTGTTACAAAGAACTCGATTCTACTCGTAGATTACGCGATTCTTGCCCGTAGGGAGAAGAACTGTACACGTCTAGAAGCAGTGATGGATGCCTGTTCAAAACGTGCCCGCCCAATCATTATGACAACTTTAGCGATGGGTATGGGAATGATGCCAAACGCCTTAGGTCTAGGTGCTGAACCAAGTATGCGGCAGCCAACCGCTATTGTGGTGATAGGTGGTTTACTGACCTCGACAGTACTGAGTCTGGTTGTTGTTCCTGTGGTATTTACTTATGTTGATGATTTACTGCTTTGGTTCAAGAAGCACTCGGCACAATGAAATTTAATTCACATGTGTGATCTATCATAAAGTATTGGATTGCTCCTAGTATTTGGTGGTGGCAATCCAATCAGCACTGTTGCAAATAGAGATCCGAGTCAATATTTGCAACAGTGCCCTAAAAATTGTATTAAAAGATTGGTATATAAATTGCTGTTTCAATAATAAATAAGCTAGTTCAAAGTTTTTTTATGCTCAATGACCATCTTCATGCCAAACGAATCGGTTTTTTACTTCTTGATGGATTTTCGATGATCGCATTTTCAAATGCTATTGAAGTTTTCCGTATGGCAAATTACGTTGAAAAGGATCATTTGTATCAATGGAATGTGACTGGTTTAGATGGTCATCATACGTGTGCCAGTAATGGTTTGCAGGTGCAACATACTTGCCAAATGCCACATCTTTTTGAAATGGATATTGTTTTTGTCTGTGGTGGTTTTCAACTATTTAAAAGCAATACACAAACGCATAAAAAATTTTTAAAACGGTTGGATCAGGCCAATATAGCCTTAGGTGGTATTTGCACTGGTGCATATGTCTTAGCCAGCGCAGGGTTATTGGATGGTTATCAGGCCAGTCTACATTGGGAAAATTCACTAACTGCTCAGGAAGAATTTCCACAAGTAAATTTTAATGCGCATATTTTTAGTTTAGATCGCAATCGCTTTACCTGTTCTGGAGGACTCGCTTCTATTGATATGTGTTCACAATTAGTAGAACAGCATTACAGTGCTAATTTAGCGAGAAGAATTTGTGAACAATTCATTGTGCATCACTTACGCGAAAATACAGATATTCAACATCAACCCATTCCCCAAAAAGGAAAAAATATTCAATCCTCGGTCAAGGCGGCTATTGGTTTAATGGAAAATAATATTAATGAGCCATTAAGTATCCTAGAAATTTGCCAATTCATTCATAGTCACCCCCGTACTTTAGAACGGTTATTCCAGTCTCATTTTAGCTGTTCACCTAAAGAATATTATTTAAAAGTTCGCCTAACCCACGCAAAAAATTTATTAAAACAATCTCCTATGAGTATTTCTAATGTAGCCTTGGCTTGTGGATTTGCCAATGCTTCAAGTTTTAACAAGGCTTATAAGAGCCAGTTTAAGTATTCGCCCAAGAATGAACGTTGTATTTTGGAATTGGCCAGTTAGTTTGTCGGATTTTGACAATTTTTTTGCGATTTTGGAAAAAAGTCCGTTTTTAAAAATACCTAAGCTTTATTCATACAGACACAAAACCCTCAGAAGGTATCCGTTATGAATACGCAAGCGAACATTGTAAAAGATACATTACCTTCACTTTTAACCATCGAAAATGGTGAAAAAGTGCAGTCAACATTTTCAAAACAAGAGTATGAAAATCGTCAAGCAAAACTGCGAAAAATGATGGAAGAACAAAAAGTTGATGCAGTGTTATTCAGCTCAAATCACAATGTAAATTACTATGTCGACTTTTTATACTGTTCATTTGGCCGTTTCTTTGGCGTTGTTGTTACTAGTCAAAAAGTCGTAAGTATTTCTGCCAATATTGATGGTGGTCAACCATGGCGTCGTACGGTAGGCGACTATAATGTCGTATACACAGACTGGCAACGTGACAACTACTTCCGTGCTGTTGCACAAGAAATTCCAAACAAAGGTCGTATTGGAATCGAGTTTGATCACTTACCAATAGAACGGTTAAATAAACTTAAAGCATTCTTGCCAAATGTTGAATTTGTCGATATTAGTGCAGCTTGCATGAAGCTACGTATGGTGAAATCGGCAGAAGAAATTGCACATATTAAGCAAGGTGCTGCTGTGTGTGATATCGGTGGTTTTGCCTTAACTGCTGCAGTACACGAAGGCATTCGTGAACATGAAGTAGCATTGGCTGCAACACAAGCAATGGTTCGCGAAATTGCAAAACGCTATCCACACTCAGAGTTGATGGATACTTGGACCTGGTTTCAATCAGGTATCAATACGGACGGGGCACATAACCCAGTAACCACTCGCCAAGTGCAAAAAGGTGACATCTTAAGCTTGAATTGTTTTTCGATGATTGCAGGATATTACACAGCGTTAGAACGTACACAGTTCTTTGATCATTGTGATGATGCTTCTCTTAAAATTTGGCAAGCCAATGTCAAAATCCACGAAGCTGGTTTAAAACTGATTCAACCAGGTGCACGTTGTTGCGATATAGCCAATGAGTTAAACGAAATTTACAGTGAAGAGGGTCTTTTACCGTACCGAACTTTTGGTTATGGACATTCATTTGGTGTACTGTCTCATTACTATGGTCGTGAAGCAGGTTTAGAACTTCGTGAAGATATTGATACCGTGATTGAACCGGGCATGGTGATTTCTATGGAACCAATGCTTATGCTGCCTCAAGGAATGGCAGGTGCAGGTGGTTATCGTGAACATGATATTTTAGTCGTGACTGAGTCTGGTACTGAAAATATCACTAAATTCCCTTACGGCCCTGAACATAACATTATCAAGGCATAAGCAATAAGGCATCTCTATTCGGGATGCCTTTTTTATGGAGAAATCAACATGAATAAAAAAGCTGAATCTAATCGAAGTACCTTAAAACGTGTGGCAACAGCCAGTTTTATTGGTAACTTTGTTGAGTGGTTTGACTATGCTGCTTATGGTTTTTTAGCCACAGTAATTGCTTTGGTTTTCTTTCCAAGTAGCGATCCTGTTATTGCCCTAATGTCAACCTATGCTATTTTTGCTTTATCCTTTATTGTTCGACCATTTGGTGGGATTTTCTGGGGCTATATTGGCGATAAACATGGTCGAAAATATGCGTTGTCTTGGTCTATTATGATTATGACATTGGCAACAATGTGTATTGCTCTTTTACCTAACTATGCTTCTATTGGGCTTTTTGCTCCACTTCTTTTACTTTTACTCCGTATGATCCAAGGCTTTTCAGCATCAGGTGAATATGCTGGTGCTTCAAACTTTCTTGCAGAATATGCACCTGAAAATAAAAAAGGTTTATATACTAGTTTAGTACCAGCAAGCACTGCAGCAGGTTTGTTATTAGGTTCATTGATGTCTGCGGCGATGTTTGCCTGGATGTCAGAATCATTTCTGCACGAGTATGGATGGAGAATTCCATTTCTATTGGCGGCGCCACTAGGTTTAATCGGTCGCTTTATTCGCCTTAAATTGGAAGATACACCTGAATATGTGGCTCACCAAAAAACTAGTCACAAAGAAACATTCCCTATAAAAGCATTATTTACAGAATATCGCCAACCATTATTTAGAGCATTTGCAATAGCATCTCTTAATGCAACTGCATTCTATTTAATTTTTAGCTACATGCCGAACTACTTGTCAACTGAACTAGGTGTTAATAAAACAGAATCCTTTATCTCATCTGCAATTTCGTTAGCATTTTATATTGGTATTGTATTTTTGATGGGTAAATATTCGGACCGTTTGGGTCGTAATAAAATGTTAGCGATGGCATGTGTCGGTTTTGTGATTTTGACCTTCCCGTTATTTTATTTGTTATCAGGCACATCATTCATTGGCATGATTATGATTCAATTGATTTTCTGTAGCTTATTAGCAATGAATGACGGTAGTTTACCTGCATATCTTACTGAACTCTTTCCAGTTCATGTTCGTTATACTGGTTTTGCATTTAGCTTCAATACAGCGAATGCCTTACTTGGGGGTACTATTCCACTCCTCGCGACATGGCTCATTCAGATCACAGGAAGCACACTAGCACCAGCTTTTATCCTGATCATCATCGCTCTATTTAGCATGAGTGTTTTGTTACAGCGTAATAAAGTGAAATTCGTGACGGTCTAATCCTTCAGGATTAGATCTAGCTAACTCTGCTAAATGGAAATGAAAAAAATATGAAAATACAATCACAATGGTTTGGGGCATTATTAGTGATTATGGGTGCAATTGGTTGGGGAACACTAGGAATTGCAAGCACCCAACTCGCAAGTACAAGTCTGAGTAATATTTCAGTTACTGGATTACGCATAGTAGGAACTTTTGTATGTTTGTTAATATTATTGCCGTTCATCTATAAACTTTTGGCCACACTAACACCACAAGATATCCCACAAATAGTGATGCAATCACTTTTAGGTATGCTCGGAATGACATTTTGTTATTTGAATGCTGTGCAACATGTTGGGCCAGCGATTGCGGTCGCTTTACTTTATACAGCACCAATTTGGAGTGTAATTCTATCTTTTACATTCCTAAAAGAGAAAGTTTCTTTTAAGTCTTTGAATAGCCACCAAAATTCTAGACACATATAGCCATCTACGCTTTAATCTTTCTTTTTTCTATCATTTCAGATAGCCAGATCGCTGTTTCCTCAATGCTTTGATGTTTAGGTACATCAATAACCGCAGAAGTTAAACCTTTTTTAATTTTTTCAACGTCATAGTTTACCCCTTTAACATCTCTCAATTCCGTGCTATTACGACGATTCAAATGGTTTTCTATAGCCATATTACAAGCCTTTATGAAAATTGATAAAAAGAAAAAATATCCACTCAACAGCTTACAGTACTTAAAGAATGAGTCTTTTATTCTGGTGAATATGACTTAATTTTTTCGAAAACTGGATAGAAATCTAATCCTTCATCTTTCATCGTCGAAATCAACGCAACAATTACAGCGATATGCATAGGAACCATACCTTGTTTACTGTAATTCGTAATCGAATTGGGCTTCATATCTAATAATGCAGCAAACTCCTTAATTGAAAGGCCTGCTTTACCGATAAGACGTTGAAATTCACTATATGGCATTTGATTAAATTTATAGAAATGGTATTGCAGGATTATAGCATAGGGTGATATTTACATAAAAACACATAAATAAATGTGACTAACACATATATTTATGTGTTATAAATAATTTTATCCAATAAACCTATTTATCCTCTCTATCGGAGAAATGTCCTATGTACTCATATCCTAACTCAATCAATGAAAAGAAAATTGCCCTGATGATCATGAATGACTTTTTCATTCAAAAAGCACATGAACTTTGGATTTTTTTACAACTAGACCAGAGCTTTAATGATTATGAAGCCACCCTGATTTGGACCCGACGTTATCTGGAAGAAAATCCAGAAGGTGAATATAGTGATATTCGAAAAGCCTTCATCTCTTGTTTCCCTGAAAATTTCTTCAACTTTGAGGATTAATTTTCTAAACGGTCATTCCTCTTTTTTAGCATTTGATCTCCGAGTGAATGCGATCAAAGAGGAATAATTTAGATCTATAAAAAGAAAACTTGAGCTGCTTAACGAGGAAATCTCATAAAAATATAGCTTTCAGCAGCCTAATTCGGCTTCTTTATTAACAGAAAAGAAATGATTTTTTTGCTGCTTTAACAGGATTTTGAGCGGGTAAAAATTGAGACCGAGCGCAGCGAGCTCGAGATTTTATAGACTTGAACAATGTGATATACATTGTTCCATCCTGTAAGTTTTTTTGGCATTCGTTACACGTTCAAATCGCGGGTTTTTAGTGCTGCGTTACACGTTCAAATGATTATTTTTTGAGCTTTGTTACACGTTAAAAGCCGTTTTGTTACACATTCAAATGAACTTTTTCTGTTTTGTTACACGTTCAAAGCTGTTTTGTTACACGTTCAAAGCTGTTTTGTTACACATTCATTTGTCAGCAATAGTGCTGTCAATGAGACAGTCTTGCTAAAAAATAAATCCACATTTTTGATGTTCACATTCATATTCAGGGAATGAACCCAGCACCGGAGAGATGTCATGAGTCGATTGGAAGTAACCACAGAACAAGAACGAGTTTTGGCAAAAGCGGTGATGAATGTTGCCACCCAACTGAACCTGAGTTCCATTCAGCTCGCAGAGATACTGGGTCTAGATCCTGCAAGCATTACCCAGCCAGAAGCACTGCCCGAGTTAGATCCACACACGGAAACCGGACAAAGGGCGATGTATCTGGTGCAGATTTTTAAACGTTTATTTGCTATGACGGGTGGTGATGCGGTCTGGATGCAACAGTTTATGCATACACGAAATCAGGTAAGCAACGGCATTCCAGTTAAACAAATGAAGAGGCTGGACGGGATGAAGAATATTCTGGCCTTTCTTAACATGCAGTAATTGATGTTTCAGTATTCACAGCAATCTTGTGAGATTAAAAGCCGTCCTGATCTAGCAGCTGCGCGGCTTGTGTTAAGCGCTCCGAAACCTTTGGTGGGGTATTCAGCAGCTGCTGCAAATGTTCAAACTCAGCATCACTGAGTTGAATCTCAACCTGTTCGCTCAATGCTGCGGTTTCACTGACCTGTTGACGGTCTTGTTCACAGGCTTGCTGATGTTGATTCATCGGTATGCTCCTTGTTATTTTATTGTGCTTTGAATACGGTGTTATTCAATGAATCTAGCGCTTGTGCATCATCTATATATGATCCATGCTGCAACTGATGTGATTTTCTGTGGACTGGTTATATCGCCAATCAACATACTGGCCATTCGATCTTGAAGATGATGATTATACAGCAAGCGACTACACTGCTTATCATCTTTCATATTCTGCGTTGACGTTTCTATTTGGGATATGAAGCTGAAGCATTCAAACTCCCAAAAGTAGAATAAAGCTATTTTGTCTTCATAATTTAGCCATATAGCTAACTTTTATATTATTATATGATATATTAGCCATATAGCTAATTATCTTGGTGGAAATGATGGCAACCAGAGCTGAGATTGGTCAGAGCGTTCGTCAAGCACGTAAAATATTAGGCTATACACAACAAAAATTATCCGAAGTGACGAGAATCAATAAAACAACCATCTCGGAGATTGAAAATGGTCGGTTTACCGGATCTTTTGACATCTTTGAACGTGTACTGGATGCAGTTGGCTTGCAGTTTGAGGCGACACACAAAAAGCATAACTTACCGGATTGGGATGAAATCGAAGATCTGTTTTCTGAGGATGAATAATGAATAATCCGATTGATCTACCGAGTAAAATCAATACGATTGAGGTATACAATGGTCCAGTTGAGTTAGGTGTACTGTCTTATGGTTCCATACACCACTATCAACCGATTCAGGCAAGCCAACATATCTCACTGACCATGACCCAAAAAGGCATGGACGGCTACTCTTCAGGTTCACTCCACCCGATATTCTCTCAAAACTTGCCTGAAGGTTTTAATCGCAGATTCATTGCTGAAAAATTGGCAAGATATGCAAAAGTCAATGATATGTATTTATTGGCCCTACAAGGCGATCAGGGCATCGGCATGCTCGCTTATCAAAGTGTGCTGAATTTACCTGAAGCCGAATCGCTTAGTTTAGGTGAAATTCTATCCTATAACAGTCATGAGCCACTGTTCCCTCAGTTATTGGAAAAATATTATCTACGAAATTCTTTGGCTGGCATGCAGCCTAAAGTCAGTATTCCTAATGCCAATACCATCCAGACGGATCGAACAGTCCAACAAAAAGATTTAATCGTCAAATCTTTCGATTCAGAATTTCCTTTACTGACGGTCAATGAATTTGTCTGTATGGAGACTGCCCGATACTGTGGGTTAAATCCTCCTAAAACCTATTTATCTGAAAATCTCGAAACCTACGTTGTCGAACGCTTCGATAAAACAGAGGACGGTTTAAAATTGGGGTATGAAGACTTTACGACCTTGATGAAAAAGTCGAATGACCCTGATGCCAAATATACAGGGAGTTATGAAGCGCTGTTGAAAGCCACCTATCTTTATACAGGGAGTCTCGCTGAAGTTGAGAAAATGTATACCTACATTGTATTCAACTGTTTAATTGGCAATGGGGATGCCCATCTGAAAAACTTTGCACTGCAATATTCACCAGATATGCAACAGATATTTGTCTCTCCTCCCTTTGATATTACCCATACCCTGATCTATGAAACGATTGATAATAAAATGGCGCTTAAACTCGAAGGGAGCAAAGCATTCCCCAATCTGTCACATCTCATCAAACTGGCACAAAGTAATCAATTCAGGATTCGAAATCCCAAAGAAATCATTGAATCTTTAAGTGACAAGATGATGGATTATCTTCAGCGCTCCAATGAAATTCAAAGTTTTGCTGGGTTACGCCAATCAATCGAAAGCTCGATATCCACAGTGATGACATCAGGTAGCTTGACTCAACCGTATCGTCATCACAAACAGAAAAAATTTGAATAATTCAGATGCAACTGATGCCTGATGGCCCAGTTGCATCACTTCATCTTCAAATCTCACGACTTTTTGTTTTTGGATTGATTGCGCACAAATTCATAAAAATCTGACGGCCTCTTATTCATAGTTCGGGCGATATTCCTAAATAAAACACCAACAACATAAACCTAAAAACCTCACTTTTTGGCCGTTTTCTGGCTTTTTGCTGATCCTCATTTGTACACTGAAACCAAGCTATTGAGATCATTACAGGATGGAGCAATGGGTCATCATTGCTGAGGTCTGCTCCTCATTCGAACTCACTGATGCCGGGTCTAAAACTTTATAAACACTTTAAAAAAAACACGGAGCATTGCATGCGCAATAAACAAATTCTGATTCGACTCAGCGATGCAGAACATCGAAAACTGGCTGAGCTATGCCAGCAACTCGATTTAAATCAGTCCGAGGTGATCCGGTATCAACTGTTCAGCCAAAGGCCGTCCGCACATGTAGAGCTGATACAGATTCAAGAGCTGCGCATCATTGCATTGCAGCTCAAACACATTTTACAACGCGATGATTGTCTCACCGTAGCAGAACGGGAGGATCATGCGACGGATCTTGAAGCACTGATCGAGGCGCTTAAATTGATTGTGCGCAAATTAAGTCGAGGAGTGCATCTCGCATGATTCTGAAGCTGATTGCCAACACTCGCTCCACGTCATTGAAACAACGTGTCAACGGGCTATTGAGCTATATTCAAAATCCTGAAAATACCCGTGCCAATAATTTGAGCAACTATATCCGTCAGCCGTTTGTGTCTCAGCCAGCATGGGATGAAGATGCGCTGCTTGAAAAATGTGTCTATGCGAACTCGCGCAATTTTCTGGATGATGATCCTGAACAACAAAAAATCGAAATGCTACAGACCGCGAGTTTAAATCGTCGTGTCGAAGACCCGATTGTGCACCTGGTGGCGAGTTTTAAAAAATTCGAAGTGCCAAGCATTGAGCAAATTGAACAGCAGATCAATATTCTACTGCGGCATTTAAATGCTGAAGCGTTACAGGTGCAGTATGCAATGCATCTCGATACAGATAATGCGCATTATCATGTGGTGATCAACAAGATTCATCCATTTGAAAAAAATCAGCATCAGCAGCATAAATGTGTCAACCTGGGTGACGGCTGGATTCTCAATGCACTGCATCGCAGTGCTGCAGAAATTGAAGCGACGCAGGGCTGGCGTTCCGAACCCAATCCGATGTTTGTTTACCATCAACAATCTAAAACTGTGGTCCGCAATCCGGATTATCAATCGGCCCCTGCGGCTGAGAAACTCCCCACACAAATTTTAGATCAGGCTTCCCGGCATCAACAGCCCAGTACCCTGCAACAGAAGATTGATTTCGCAAAAAGCTATCAGCAGTATGTGGAGACGGCCGTCCAGAATATTTTGCGTCGCGTCAACAATTGGCCGGAGTGGCATCAGGCATTAGCGGAAAAAGGTCTGACGTTTGAAAAAAAACGTAACGGGGCTGTGTTTCAGTTAAAGACCTTCTCTGAACAGATCACTTTTAAAGCCTCAATCTTTTGTCAAAAGCAAGCCACCCTGCCCCAGCTGCAGAACACATGGGGAGCGTATCAGGCCGCCGAGGGAATCCGTCCCAAAGCCGTCCCGGATCAGGAGGTCCAGTCCCGGGTAGTCTCTCCGTCCGGCAAGAGCAAGGTTCATCCATTTCATTTATTTCAACCTCAAGATTATCTGGTCGCAGAATTGCACACGATCTATCTCGCGCTAAAGACACAGAAAGACCAGATCACCGTTCAGCATCAGCAGGCCTCAGCTAAGATCAAACTGGATCATGAATCTTATCAAAGTGTTGAAAGAGATATCAAAATTAAACAGCAACAACAGAAGTATCCATCGATTGCCTTGGCGCGGATCCAGACCGCACTGGATGATCAGCATGCTGAGCGACAGCAACATGACCGTGCCCATCGACGCAGCCAGTATGCACTGAGTCATCGGCAATTGACGGCCAAGTTCGTGAAGGATGAACTACTCAAGGATGAGCTGGGACAACGGCTCTGGTCATCATCAACGGTAAATTCGGCACAGATCACCTCCTACACTGATTTTATCTCACAGCTCAATCGTGAACATCCACTGGTCATTGCCCAACAGTTTCTGCTGGATCAGCGTCAGTCTGGCAATTTTATTCATGCACCTAATCCTGCTTGCCGTCAGGCGCAGCTGATCTATGACAAGCAGCTTAAACATGAGCCGATTGCGGTGATGAATCAGTACGGCATCCAGGTCTTTAGCCAGTATTCCATCCCGAGGATTCAGCAATGTCTACAGCTCATTGATGCACATATCCCAATTGAATTTTCTGGGGAACCATCGTTTCAACAACAGGCGAAAATTGCCCTGCAGCATCGGGATCACCAGATTGAAGATCCTAATCCTCGCCACGAGCTACCACAGCTGGAGCAGATCGCATCCGCTGATCTTGAGATATTCTTTGATCAGCTGTATCAGCACTTTCAGCAACATCACAATCTACAGACCGCAATTTTTAAAGCCAACCTGCTACTCAGCTGCTGCCAGGTGAATACTGATCGACTGGAGCGGAACCTGAAAGAATACAGCGACGAATTTTTTAATTTCAACTTGCAGGCGCCGGATCGCAACAATCTGATGCTGCGCTTGAAAAGTGTGCTCTGTACTCAACCGATCGCGCAGAACCGGCAATATTTTAATGCGCAAGATCTTGATTGTGTTTGGCAAATCGCCTTAAAACTTGAATACAATCACTTACCACGCAAAACAGCCCGGATCATCAACAAGCCAAGGCCCGAGGGTGGTTCGAAACTTGTGATTGAAGAGATTGTGTTACCCGAAAGAGATCCGGATTTTTTAAATGAGGTGATGCAAGAATTACAGTTCGAGTCTCGCAAATCCCGGCTGCAGCAACAGTTCCTCGAAATTTCTGAGATCAGTTCAACTTCAAATAGTCTGGGGGCATGTCAGCGCATCGAGATTGAAGTGAAACCCCTCCCGCACTTTCCCGCAGACCGGTACCAGATTATCTGTCAGTTTGAGCATCAGTTTTATATCGACCGAGAGCTGAATCAAACGGCCTTTATTGAAAACATGTATCAGGCATATATTACTGTCGTCAGTCCGCTGGAGGTTCATGTCCGTGATGCCCTATTTCTGGCCCATGCGCGATATGGAGAAGTCATGATCTCCGGCAACGAAGAATTCAAGACACAGGTGGAAGCCATTGCCCAGCAGTATCAGATTCCCGTGATCCGCAAAGAACATCTTGAGCAGCGACAAACGTCACTTGAAGTTCCTGCTCAGCCGTCAGCGGTTGGAGTTACAGAGCATGAACGTCAGTCAAATCGACCTCAACCAGATCTAACACCACCCGTTGAACCGCAGCAGCGGAATGAACCCAAACCTCAGAAAAGTGGATATGGCAATGACTTTGGCTTCTAGACAAGACGGCTCAAAAAAGCCTAAGTGAAGAATCATACGTTAAGCCAGTACATAGCTCGATTCTGGAAAATGTTGTAACAATGCCATTTTCACTGAATCAGGCGTATTGACTTCAGGCTGGACGGCCAACAAATGGTCTAGCCAGACCAGAATGGCTTCATGATTGTTATAACAGTGATTGACGTCCAGATAACTGGCCATGCCGAAACCCATGGCCACGTTCAGTTCTCTGATCAATTGATAGCCTAAAGACCTGGCTTCCGGGCTAATCCATAATTCATGGGGTGTCATCATGATAAAACCTTTTTTGCAATTGATGTTGTCTCGGGTTCTATCGTTCTGGATTACAAGTTATAATCGCTGTGTAACGAGGAAATAATACTTGTAAAAGGTAGATATAACCTGCTGTAGGTTATAAATTATCAAAGTATTCGCTAAATTGCAATAAAAATAACTTACAGCAGGTTATTTTATATTTTTAGAAGACTATATGATTCATTGCAAGTTATCCAGCCTGATGGGCGACCGTAGAATTTTAAAGCTGAGTGACGTGGCCACTGCCACAGGCGTCAACCGCAATACATTGACCAGTATGTATTACGACCGTGCCGTCAGAATTGAACTGCCGGTTGCCGATAAACTGTGTAAGTTCTTTAATTGCAGTATGAATGAGCTGTTTGAATATACCGATGAAGAGAGCGATACCGAATCAGCCTGATCCGATTCTTCCCTGCAAGATCCGCATGGATGCCTGCTAATAATTCGCCTTGGTGTCATTCAACACGCCTCAATGGTGTAATGACAGTGCTTTAAAAGATGCTGTCTACAATTCCCCGTCATTAAGCTTATATCCTTAAACAAATTTCACGATAATCGAGGTCTGGCACTGTTGCAGTAAGGATCACAATATGTCATTTGGGACTTAATTTGTATTTTTACTTAAATTTCAGTTAAAAAAATCAATGTTCTGTTATATCCATGATTGAACTATACATAGAGTAAATTCTCGAATTTGATTCGGGTAAAGGCGTTCTGCAATCTGGCTAAACTGCAGTGCAATTTCACGCATCTCCAAGAGAATCTCGTCAATTTCTTGTACCGTTAGATTGGTTTCTGAAGTACCGAGTTTATGTATATCTTTCTGGGAAATATGAGTGCTTCTCCCATAATGCCCATTTGATGATAACCACTAGGGCCTTCACAGAAGGTTACATCATAGGCTGGAGCCAATTGTAGCAGTGGAATATTTTCTAAGGCTTGCATCTCTGCTACACAGGGTTCAAAGGATAAGGCACCCATTGCATGTGTACTAATATAAGTCAGACGTTCCAACGGGCCGATTCGAGCCGGATTCATTCCAATTTTTCTAAAATATCGAACCATCAACAACATGCCCCAACCATCCGAAAGCATCGTAGACTGGACCAGATAGCTCCATATGGTGAGCAGGAAAGCCTTGTCTGAGTGGAAGACCATTTAATGGTAAGAGGTAAGAAGACAGCTCAATACCGCTACGTATTGCTTCTGAACTATACTCAAAAGAAATGATGGGTCGTCCTGTCATAGCTGTTGTGCTAATTAAAGTTCCCCACAGCCAAGATTCACCTCAACCATTGTAATAAACATTGAGTTTATGAAGTATCAGCCTTTCCTCTTAATACGCTGGCGTTTACTCTGGCTTTCATAACGTAAAATATCATTAACACTATTAAGCTGTGGTTGTAATAGCTTATTTCTATCTACAGATGTAAGAAATCAATAATTGATGCTGATATTTTCAGAGCTGTGAGAAAGTTTTCTTTTCTAGATTACATGAATAATTATGTCTCACATTAGATAATCAAACCTGCACAATGGCATGTAAATTGCTGATACTTCATAACATTATTATAGATAACATTTTCTTGTAGCTTGCTGATGGGGTAAGTTAGCCCAAAAAAATATCAAGTCAAAGAATTTTAATAATGTAATTCATCTGAAAGTAAGCAGAAACTTTAAGTTTCTTTTTAAGAAATATCGTTGATTTACAGGAATTAATTATGACACATGTTGTTGTGATCGGTGCTGGTATTACAGGTATTACATCCGCTTATGAATTATCTCAATTGGGCTATGACGTCACGGTAATTGATCGTCATTTATATGCAGCAATGGAAACCTCTTTTGCTAATGGGGGGCAACTTTCAGCATGTAATGCAGAAGTTTGGAATAATAAATCAAATGTTATCAAAGGATTAAAATGGTTGAGTCGAAAAGATGCACCATTACTGATCAATCCAACATTTAGTGTGCATAAATATAGCTGGCTCATGGAGTTTCTTGCCAATATCAAAAATTATGAAGCCAATACGATTGAGACAGTACGTCTGGCATTATTAGCCCGCCAACGCTTGTGTGAAGTCGCAAAAAAAGAATCTCTTGAATTTGATTGGGAAAGGCGAGGAATCTTGCATATGTACCAAACTAAAGAAGATTATGATGCAGCGAAATTAGCCAATGATCTCATGCGAAAAGGGAAATTAGAACGTTATTCCGTTTCTCCTGAAGAAATGAAATCTATCGAACCTAGTTTAACTGGTGATTATTTTGGAGGTTTTTTCACACCAGAAGATGAAACAGGTGATATTCATAAATTTGCCACTGATTTGGCAGAAAAAATTAAGCAATATGGCGTGAAATATCAGTTTGGTATAGACGTTAATGATATTCAAATTTTAGATGACAAAATTATTTTGAGTTGTAAGCCTAGTGCCGAAAATATGAATGCAAAGGCTATGCAACAAAGTAAAATTGAAGCCGATTTGATCGTTGTATGCGGAGGAGTTGGTAGTTACCAATTGGCGCAAATGGTTGGCGATCGGATTAATGTTTATCCCGTAAAAGGTTATTCAATTACGGTCCAACTCAAAGATGAGAAAAGTGTGAAAAATGCACCTTGGGTTGGTTTAGTCGATGACAATGCTAAGATCGTTACGTCACGCCTTGGTGGAGATCGTTTTCGTGTTGCAGGTACGGCTGAATTTAATGGATATAATCGTGATACTCGTGCAGATCGAATTCAACCGTTAATTGATTGGGTAAATAGTAATTTAGATATTTCGACAGAGCACGTCATACCCTGGGCAGGATTGCGTCCAATGATGCCAGACACCATGCCTGTAGTCACTCAGTCGAATGTAACGACAGGCTTACAGCCCATGATGCCGATAGTTAGACAATCCAAACATTCTCGGGTTTTCTACAATACTGGGCATGGACACTTAGGGTGGACGTTATCTACTGCAACAGCTGCCTTAATCAGTCAGGATATCTCTCAGAAATTCCCAATTTAATTTAAATCAGCCTGAAATAGGTTTGATCTCTATTTTAGGCTGAAATATTAATTTTCCTATAGCAATACAAAAAAGCCATCCAGTTTCAATATATGCAGAAAATTCAAATTATTTGAGATTATGATGCATTTACTCTTATTGATTAGCATCTTTCACTCTCTAAAGACCCCACAAATGATCTTTACACGATAGGCATTCAAAATACTGGTCTTTCTGGAATTCACGATAGTTAAGCGCACAGCCCAAGGATGATTTCATCCTGAAAATGCCAACCATAGGAAGGATTCATATAGCGAGTCTTTAGCTAGAAAACTTTTTAAATTTATCAATAATGGCTATTTGCAACAGTGCCGTTTAATATTAGCCCTTCGGTAGAATCATACCTCGGATGATCTGGTCTCCCCCTATCGAAATGACAAATTTTTTAAATATGAATGCAATGAAGTGTTTGCTTAATGAAAAATGTACTTCCATTTGTTTGTCCTCATTCTTGGCCACAAGCTCAGTCATGGATCGCTGCACTACAAGCAGCAATGCCTAAAGAACAAGTCGTTTTACTCGATGAACTTGATATCGCTGAACGGGAAGCCTGTGAAGTTGCAATTGTTGCTAACCCAGATCCAAATGACCTCAAGTTGTTACCCAATCTAAAATGGGTTCATAGCGTTTGGGCTGGTGTAGAACGACTCATGGCAGATCTACAAAGCAACCATCAGCTCAAAGTGGTCAGATTGGTTGACCCACAACTCGCAGCGACCATGGCTGAAGCTGTGCTTGCATGGACATTATATTTACATCGAGATATGCCACTTTATGCAAAACAACAGCGTGAGAAACATTGGTTAGAACATGAATATATCCCAGCCGAAGAAAAAATGGTTTCAATCCTTGGTTTAGGAGAACTAGGTCTAGCTGCGGCTTCTAAGTTAAGTGGAGCTGGATTTAAGGTCTGTGGATGGAGTAGAACGGCAAAGTCTATACCTGATATTCAATGTTATCATGGTGATAATGGTCTTCTAGACATGCTGGCAAAGACTGATTTTCTCGTTTGTCTATTACCACTGACCCCTCAAACCAAAAACCTCATCAATAAAAATGTTTTTTCAGCCTTAAAAAAACATGCCTCGTTTATTAATTTTGGTCGAGGGCCGATTGTTGATGATCATGCGTTGCAACAATCGCTAGAAAGTGGGTGTTTAGCTCATGCCGTACTGGATGTTTTTAATCAAGAACCACTCACCCAAGATTCGTGGCATTGGACTCATCAAAATATCACCGTACTCCCTCATATTTCTGCCCCAACCAATAGAAAGACAGCATCTGCAATTGTTGCTCATAATATTGATGAATATCGTGTGAATGGCACAATTCCTAAATTTGTTGACCGTGTAACAGGCTATTAATTCAGTTAATTGCGGGCTAGGTTACATGAAATGAGTACATGCCTTAGCCCATGGTCTACATATGCTGTGTCTTTGTTTTATGAATAGTCAAATGAATACACAGCCTAATACAGTTCATCCTAGAAAGGAAATTCCTCATTCCATCAATCATTTGTTAAAGGAGTAATTGGCAATTCAAGCTTCTCTTTTAGCAAAAGGAGCACTCTTAACTTTCTATTTTTAATAGATCGATGTCTGATCGGGTCTAAACCAATATTAAAAAAAATCGAAGGTCTCTTATTTTATAATTTCTGTTTCAAGCCATTTTTCGAACATCTCTAATATCATTTCATTTATACCTGTTTCAGGTGGCTTGATTAAACAGAATCTTTTTTTGAGTACTTTGGATTCAGGCCAAGGTGCGACTAACAATCCCTTCTGAACTTCATTTTCAATATACATCGATGGAACAAGTGCAACCCCCAAACCTGCGAGTGCTGCTGAAATGGCCATTTCATGCAGATCATATCGTACTCCCTGAGCAGGATGTTCAAGCTGTATGTCATTTTCCTGAATGTATTCCTCCCATGCCTCAGGATTTTGGTGCCGATGGATGAGAGGTAGTTGATGTAATTGGCTGATGATGTCTTGATCTGTTAAAAGTGCAGGATGACATACAGGAACCAAGCGTTCTTCAAGTAAAAACTGTGTTCGCATACCCGTCCATGCAGGATGTTCGAAATGAATTGCGGCATCAAAACCACTGCCTGTCAAAATATAAGGGTCGGTGCGAACAGAAATATTGACGATAATATCAGGATGTTGTTCTTTAAATTTTCCTAGGCGAGGAATGAGCCAACGATTGGCAAATGTAGGAAGAGAAGATATTTCCAAACTTCGAGTTCCCTCAGGCAAGCCTTTAATATATTGCGTATCTCGGTCAAGGCGTTCAAGGGTTTCACGAACATGATGAGCATAGCTAGCACCCACAGCATTCAGTTTTACTCGACTGCCAACACGATCAAATAATTTACAATTTAAAAGCGATTCAAGACGACCTATTTGTCTACTGATTGCCCCTTCAGTTAATGATAGTTCTTCGGCTGCACGGGCAAAATTACCATGTCTGGCGGCTGCTTCAAAAGCTTGTAAAGAACTACTACTGGGTATTTTTCTACGCATAACTGCAACCTCAAGACTTTTAGAATTTGGCTCAGTGATTAAATGTCACTACATCATGAAATAATATCGATTTATACCCAGATAAATAGCCTTTAGCATGATGAAAAGTCAATAAATTGATGACTTGTTTTATTTTTATGCCGGGGTGGATCAGTGTTATATACCGTAGAATGTAGTTATCGCGATGCTCAAACTGAACAAGAATGGAATGATTTTTACAGCATCGAGAAATTAGCTGCCCTCATTTCAGTGACAGGGTTTATCACCTCACAGCGATTTAAAGCACTGACACCTGCATGCCCTGTTTATCTCGCGGTTCATACAATTAAAAATCAAGATGTAATCATCAGTGATGAATACAAACAAAAGGGAGGTGGCAATTTTGCACGTTGGCAGGCGAATATTACCGATTGGCATCGTAATCTCTATGAAACTCAGGGAATCGCACCTGCGGTATCAGCAGATCAAGTCTTGTTGCTGAGTGCCCAACCACTTCAATTTGATGGAACAACAGCTCAACCACAGCCAATACAAATGCAGGCAATCGGTCTAGACCAATCACCGAGTTATCGTGTGGCTTATGTTCTGCCTCGATTGCTCGCTGAACAGCTTGCACAAGTCGCTGATGTAGATCTCTATGCACCCATGACCGTCCAACTGCAAAATCCATCCTATTTTCAACTGAGTCATGAGGTTTAAAGTATGCCAAATCTTAGTTTTTATCTTTCAGAAGAGCTGTTTGAACACATGACAGATGTCTCATCGTTGACACAAGATTGTCAGTCCTTATGTGTTGAGCATCTAGGCGCTGAGATGGAAAAAGTACATATCATTTATATTTCAGTGAAATCTGGTTGCGGACATCCCATATATGTTGAGTTAATTTATCGCTTATTAGCGAGCCGTTCACCAGAAGTGATGACTTCTTTTATGCACAAACTCGATCAAATTATTCAGAAAACTTTAGGTGCTATACCCCGTATTCGATGCTTTGGTTATCCCCATCAACAGCTTTATGCCTATCACTAAATATGAGACTGAGGAAATATCAATGAATCATCCAGAGTTTAAATCACATCAGATTGGTGACTTTTTAGTGACTGTATTGAATGATGGTGAAATGAATGTCAGTCTGACACTTTTATCTGGAATTGATGAAAAGTCTGCCGAGAAAATACAAGCTGATGCAGGCGTAATTCATTCTGAACTCATTGATATTAATTGCTATCTCATTCAAGGCAAAGGACACACAATTTTAGTCGACTCAGGCACAGGAGGGCTCAATAATGCAGGGGGTCTGTTGTTAAAAAATCTGGGGCAACTTGGTGTTGCTCCAAGTGATATTGACACCATTCTTATCACCCATGCTCATCCTGATCATATTGGTGGATTGTTAGCTGAGAATGGACACCCCATTTATCCAAATGCAAAACTGTATTTACATACTTTCGAAGCTGAATATTGGCAGAATGATCAAGCATACGACCAAGCAACTGAACGCGGAAAACGTAATTTTGATCTGGTTCGTCGAACCTTGAATGCCTATGCAAAATGCATAGATTTTTTTGATGAGAATGAAGTCATTGAAGGAATCCGTCCGATTTTACTTGCAGGACATACACCAGGACATACAGGTTTTCAGATTGGATCAGCTAGAAGTAGTATCTTGATCTGGGGGGATATTGTACATTTCCCAAATATTCAACTGACCAATCCATCTGTCTCTATTGCTTTTGATTATGATCAAAATCAGGCAAAAATCACACGGGAAAAACTTCTACAGCAAGTGGCTGAAGAAAAGCAATTGATCGCAGGTATGCATATTGGGAAATCAGGATTTGCTTATATTCACTCTGATGAAAAAACGGGTGGATATAAGATTTCATATCTAGAAGAACTTCATTTAACTTATGGTTAAATAAGGTCTATACAGATCAATAACTTAAATTTCAAACAATCTAAAAACTTTAAAAGCGGTGCTTGGAATGAGTCTATTATCTTTTGCCAATAATTTTGATTAAATATTGATCAATTTTTTCTGAAAAACCCATGTCTCCATAGCTGAAATTATCCACAATTTCTGCGGATAAACCTCTGGATAAATTTTAAACAAAAATCAGGGCGACTTACGGATATGGCGTATGAAAAGTCTGACAACATGTCAGGCTTTTCATGGCTTCAATATGGCAATTATCTCAAGATATCTTATTGATTTTTATTGATCACAATACTCATCTCTCGGCGTGTTCACCACATCTTTCAATAACATGAGCTTCTAGCTAAGGAAGTGCGCTAAATAAATCAAAAATTACTTTTCTTAACCACTGGTTACTGCTCTGATGATGACAAGAGGTATGCCAGTATTGTCGTACAGGATAAGTCGGGAAGTCTAAGGGTGCTTGTAATATTTTCAGATTACCCCGCGAGAGTAAAACCTCACTGAGATAATAAGGAATCGTGGCAATAGCATCAGTCTCCTGTACAACCAGTCCAACACCAAGATAACTCGGCAATGTCATCAAAATATTACGCTTTAGACCTCGGCTGATTAATTCATTTTCAATGTGATAATGACCAATGCTGGTATCCACATCGACATGCGACTCATGAATGTAGGTTTCAATATCTAGATGATCAGATTGAATTCGTGGATGATCCTTGCGGCTAATCACCACATAATATTGGGAAAATAATTGTTGCTGATAAAAACCTTGATCAAATTCTGGTAAAAAGCCAATGGCTAAATCAATTTCACCATTCGCCATCTGATAGCTGGTTTCACGGCTGATTGGGCGAACTTTTAAGCGAATAGAGGGAGCATATTGTTTTAAGTATTTGGTGAGCTTTGGCAACAACACTAGATGTGATACATCGGTCATGGCGATACTAAATAATTGATCAGACTGATTCGGCGTAAAATCAACTTTAAAATTATTCACACTTTCAATCTTGCCAATAATTTCACTGATTGGAGAAAATAATTGCTTAGCCAACTCGGTTGGTACCATTTCATTGCCCACGCGCAAAAATAGTGGGTCATTAAAATGGGTTCTAATTTTATTGAGATAGTTGCTCACTGCTGGCTGACTCAGCCCCAAATTTTCAGCCGCTGCAGAAACATTCTTATACTTGTAAATATAATAAAAAATCTCAAGAAGTTTGCTGTCGAGCTTAAACATGTCACTTATTCCATAATCACAATATGCTTTTCTTAACTTAAAATTTCGAAATACATTCATTCAGGAGAATGATTGTATCTAATATTCATATTATTACATGCCTTTTTTAGTGCTGTAAGCTATATATATCACAAGCATAGCGGGTAATGTCTTATATTCAAGCAAGGTCAAGTTTCTTATTCTAAATTCAATGAGGAACAGGATGTTATGGAACATCAAACAAAAAATAATAAGTTCTCACATCAGGATCGTGAGAAATGACAGTAGTTGACCCTAAGACGCAAAAAATGAAAATCCAGTTAAGACGATATCTTTAATCGAGTACACTATTTAAGTACTCGCAACAGCCACGACAAAACTAATTTCTACCGCAGCATTTTTGGGTAATTGACTTACACCAACGGATGTCCGTGTATGTTTGCCCAAATCTGAACCAAAAACTTCATACAGAATCTCAGAAGCACCATCAGCAACCTCACTTTGCTGAGTAAAGTCAGCAGCAGAATGAACAAAAATATTCACCTGCAAAATCTTTTGAATAATTTCCAAGCAACCATAATGCTGTTTTAATATCGCCAAAGCGCGCATGGTGCTAATACGTGCAGCAAGCTGTGCTTGAATAAGATTCACATCTTGGCCAACTTTTCCTGCGACCTGAACAACATCACCCACCCTAGGAATTTGCCCACTAATATAAGCCAAACCATGATGTTCGATGAGCGAAGTATATTTCCCACCAATTTTAATTTCAGAGAAATCGAATCCTAGTTTTTCAGCTGCCTGATTAAAACGGATATCATGATTAATCATTTAAATTTCCTTTATAAAACATAATTTTATATTATAAATTTAGTCTAAATAGATAAATGGTTACTGCTGAAAATCAATCTCGACATTTATTTTGACTATACCCTGAAAATTATTTTTATAGCGAATTTTCCTTTATAGTGAATTAAAATCCTACCTGAGAAATATTCATTTTTATTTAATACTGATGCTATTGGGTCATCTTTTGATTTGCTGTATTCTTGATCTACATAGGTTGATTTATCATCAAAACACCACATCATAATATTTCTATAAAATCCCCTCTTATTTTCAATAGTGAATTTTACTCACTTTTTATTGAATTAATATCATTTTTATTCATGTCATGAATCGGGTATAAATTACTTCATTGAAGAAATTTAGATTTAATCTCAAAAATTAGGATGACAATCACCATGAGTAAAGAGTTTGCATGTTCAATCAAACGCATTCGTTTTGATGAAAACTATCAACCAGCAGATAGCACACGCCTAACGACTAACTTTGCTAACTTAGCGCGTGGTGAGAGCCGTGAGCAAAATCTACGTAATACACTCCGAATGATTAATAATCGTTTCAATGCTTTAGCTCAGTCAGATAACCCAAATGGTGATCGCTATTCATTGGAAATTGATATCATCTCTGCGGATTTAGATATTGAAGGCAATGGTCAAACTTTCCCGATTATCGAAATGCTGAAAAGCACCATTACCGATCATCATACCAATCAGCGTATTGAAGGCATGATCGGTAATAGCTTCTCATCTTATGTGCGTGACTATGATTTCAGCGTGGTACTGAAAGAACATAATAAAGAGAACTCAACCTCTTATGCACCTGAAGGTTTTGGGGATTTACACGGCAAGCTTTATCAATACCTTGTGAACTCTGATACCTTTAAAGCTGAGTTTAATCAACAACCTGTGATTTGCTTGAGTGTTTCAACCGCACGTAAATATTACCGTACGACCAATGAGCATCCTATTTTGGGTGTTGAGTATAAGCAAGATCAGTACTCACGTACCGATGAGTATTTCCACAAAATGGGCTTACAGGTTCGCTTCTTTATGCCAAAAGGCAGTGTTGCACCTTTAGCATTCTATTTTGCCGGTGACTTACTGCGTGATTACACAGATTTTGAACTGATCAGCGCGATCAGCACCATGGAAACATTCCAAAAGATTTATCGTCCTGAAATTTACAATGCAAATTCATCAGCGGCGCAAGTTTATCAGGCAAGTTTAGAGTACCCAGATTACTCATTGACTCGCATTGTCTATGACCGTGTTGAGCGTGGTCAGCTTGCAGTCAAACAAGGTAAATGGACGGAAGAGAACTTTATTAAGCCGTATCAAGACATTCTTGAACAATGGGCTGAAAACTACAATGTAGAGCGTAACGCTGCTTAATTAACCCAAAACAGAATTTAGAGATAGAAGATTTAAAATGGCAATTTTATTACCAACATCAACGGCTGGCAGCTTACCGAAACCATCTTGGCTTGCAGAACCTGAGAAACTGTGGTCTGCATGGAAACTTGAAGGTGAAGAACTGCTTCAAGCCAAGCGCGATGCTTTAAGCTTATCGTTACATGAACAGTTGCAAGCAGGTATTGATATTGTTTCTGATGGTGAGCAAACACGTCAGCACTTTGTGACCACGTTTATTGAACATCTTGAGGGTGTCGATTTCGAAAAACGTGAAACAATGCGAATTCGTAATCGTTACGATGCCAGTGTGCCATCTGTTGTGGGTGAAGTATCTCGTAAGCAACCTGTATTTGTTGATGATGCCAAGTTTTTACGTAGTCAGACCACACAACCAATTAAATGGGCACTACCTGGTCCAATGACCATGATTGATACATTATTTGATGGTCATTATAAAAGCCGTGAAAAATTGGCTTGGGAATTTGCCAAAATCCTCAACCAAGAAGCTTTAGAGTTAGAAGCTGCAGGCGTTGACATTATCCAGTTTGATGAACCCGCATTTAATGTATTCTTTGATGAAGTGAATGACTGGGGTATTGCAACTTTAGAACGTGCACTTGAAGGGTTGAAATGTGAAACTGCGGTACACATTTGCTACGGTTATGGTATTAAAGCCAATACAGATTGGAAACAAACTTTAGGCAATGAATGGCGTCAATACGAAGAATCATTTCCTAAACTGCAAAAATCTAAGCTTGATATTATTTCACTCGAATGCCAAAACTCACGTGTGCCGATGGATCTGATTGAATTGATTCGTGGTAAAAAAGTCATGGTCGGTGCGATTGATGTTGCAACCAACACCATTGAAACTCCTGAAGAAGTTGCAAATACATTGCGTAATGCACTTCAGTTTGTCGATGCAGATAAGCTTTATCCTTCAACTAACTGCGGTATGGCGCCTTTGGCACGCGAAGTAGCGCGCGGCAAACTGAATGCATTAAGTGCAGGTGCTGAAATTATTCGTAAAGAACTTGCGACGTCATACGCATCTATCGCGTAAGGTGAAAGAGCTACTCATGAAATAAATTGGGTAGCTCACTTTCAAGTTCAACATGTACCTGTTTTATTAAGTACACATTTTAAGTCCATGGTTATATGATGCGAATCGCATGATATAGCCAAATCTAAACAAAATGTACGGTTCAATTTAGGAACAAAAAGATGATTGAAGCAACAGACTTTAGAAATGCAATGTCTTCGTTAACCAGCGCAGTGAGTGTTGTGACTACGGCAGGCATGTCTGATCGTCATGGTTTCACTGCATCTGCGGTGTGTAGTGTTACAGATACACCACCGACTTTATTGGTCTGCATGAATAAAGCTTCTCGTTCACATACCCATTTTGTCGAAAATAAGATTTTAACGGTGAATGTTTTAGGTGCACAGCATGAGCATATTTCTAATGTGTTTGCATCGAAACTGAGTTCAGAAGAACGCTTTCAACATGGTGTCTGGACAGAACTGGAAACAGGTGCACCTGTATTACAAGATGCTTTGGTGAATTTTGATTGTGAGATTGATCAAATTCAGGAAGTAGGTACACATACGATTTTTATCTGTCGTGTTGTTGCGATTCAACAAAGTGAGCAAGATCAGAGTTTAGTCTATTTTAATCGTGCTTATCATCAGGTAGGGCAAACGGAAATCGCTTAAATCGGCATGATGTTTTTGGTACTGTCACGCTAAGAATTTAAAGATGAAAATGATTGTAGACCTGCGTGCTTATCTAATTCCGATGAAATTTCTTTGCCAAGCTGAATAATTTAAATTCAAACATGATCTAGATTTTCTTTTTAAATAAACAACGGCCTTGCTTCATTGAGAAAGTAAGAGCATTCATGATCTCTGATGATTTTTAAGATCGTATAAGACATCATATGGAATGCTCTATGTTCCCATCTAAAAGATAGGCTTACTTTCGGCTAAGGTTTCCAGATCAGGAAGATACTTTTTAATTTGCTTTATGAATATTGAATAATCTTGCCAAAATCATGTCATACAAATAAACAAATGGTTGAGTGAATTGATTACCAATTTTTTTCCAGACTGGCTCCATGAGTAAAGCAATGCTGATGGACAAGATAAACGCACCAATCATATCGAATGGAAAGTGTACACCAATATATATCCGTGCCCATGCTACAGCCCATGCCATTATAAAAATAACCCAACCAATTAAATATTTACGAGACAGTAAAAAAGTGACTGCGATTGAGCTAAATAATGTCATGTGATCACTAGGAAATGATGGATCAGGCACATGATAAATAAGTGTTCGACCAATCCCCATCATAAACGGGCGAGGATGTGGATAAACATGGCCAATAATTTGTGCAATACCTAATGCCAACAAAGCCACACATACTGATTTCAATGCAATTTGCTTTTGAATATGATCACCAGTAGCCCAGTAAGCCAGCAAAAATAGCGGTATCAGATATAACAAATCATTGGCAATAAAAATTGCAAGATGAATCGTCGATAAATGAGCCATGGGGCTAGCATTAATGGCCAGAAAAAGTTGCAGATTAAAGGGTTCTAATGACATCTTATTTTCCCTAATCCATTAGTCTTCTAACACACGAAAATCGGTATGTGCGGTATGTTTCGCTAAACGACGGCTATGCTGAATGTGCGACAACACAATCAAGATAGCCATGACAGCTATAGCGACCAATGATGCATTGAGTGTCCCCAAATCCAGCCCACCTTTTGCGATCGGTTTTGTCAAGAAATCACCAAAAGTTGCACCAAACGGACGAGTGAATACGAAGGCAATCCAGAACAAAATGATATGATTAACTTTTGAGAAATTATGCAACACGATGACCAATGCAATAATGCCACCTGTAACCATTGAGCCTTGTAAATAACTCAACCCTAAAGCATCTCCTAAAAAGTCACCAAATGCTGTACCTAAGCTGTTTGAGAACAAAATCGCGATCCAGTAATACAATTCTTTGGGTAATTCATAGATTGGGTAGACTGACAAATTACGATATTTTTTATACCAAAAACTTAAGGCTGCCACTAAGCCAGAGAACAAGAGCAAACTACCTCCTGTGTAGCCGAGATGGAAGGTACGGTCAATAGCATCTGAAATTTCTGTTCCCAATGTGGTCGTCCCGATAATCACCAACCAGAACACCACAGGAATGAATTTTTTTAAGCGAAGTTGTACAGCCAATACGATCAGAAAACCAACACCTGTAATGGCGATTCCTGTTAAATAACCTAGATTTAATGTTTGAGCAATAAAGTCCCCTAGCGTTTCACCTAGGGTCGTTGCCACAATTTTTAGTAACCAAAATAGAAAAGTGACTTCAGCAACTTTATTGATTAAGGGTATATCTGAGCGGTTAAGGTCAGAATTCATTTTATGATTGATTGTGCGCATTTTTAAAATTCCTACTTACGTCAGTTGAACGCGAACGAACGAATGTTGGTGTTACGATACGTTGCTGAGACTTAGCAGAAACTTAGCGACTCTTATCAAAGAGATGTCATGTACACTTTTTATCCGTATAGCCGTAAATCCTCGCCCTTTAGGGCGGGGATTAATGGATAACCAGATTTAATTAATCACTCTTGGGGCAGTACTAAGGTCACGCACAATCCCCGATTGGCGGTTAAGTTATAATCACTACCTTGTGACAAGGATAAAAATAGTAAGATTCCAGTCTGTTCACAGACCGTTTTTACAATAGATAATCCTAAGCCAGTACCTTTTGGTCCCTGACTCGCTGCCAGATTATCAGAACGGTGAACCGTTATATCTTGCGTGGAATTTAATCGGACAAATGGCTCAAAAGCTTGCAGATAATGTTCCTGATCAATTCCACATCCCGTATCAATAATTTGCAAGATGGTTTGTTTCGCAGGCAAATCAAAGGCCGTTTGTTGCGATGGCCCAATAACACAAACACTTTGGGACTTTAAGACATCTGGCCAGTTTTCAACAGATTTCAATGCAATACTGACTTGACCACCATCAGGTGTATATAGCACCGCATTTTGAATAATATTTTTAATTAACAATAAAATGGCTGTAGCATCAGCATGGATCGTAACATCTTGATGGTGAGTATTCTGGGAAAATTTATTGATATCAAGAACCAACTGAATCTGCTTATTATCAATAATGGGCAATAACAAATTAACAGCTTGCTCTAATAGCGGACGAACAGCGACTGGTTGGATATGATCATGATTGGCATTTAGTCGTGCAAGAGTAAGTAATTGCTCAACTAAATCTTGATTGCGTTTAACCCTTAAAGCCAATTTATCCAATCCTGCTCGAATTGTATCATCTGTTGCTAAACGCTGTAGTCGTTGTACCTGTAGAGAGATTGCGGTCAATGGTGAACGTAACTCATGCGATGTATCCGCAATAAACCGTTGCTGTTGCTCAACATTATTTTTGACTTGTACCAACAACTGATTAATTGCGGTCATAAATGGTAAAATTTCATCAGGCAAGTTTGTCAAAGGTAATGGACTAAAATCAAAATCCTGACGTTGCATCACCGTATTTGCCAGAACCTTGACTGGATGAAACATGCGCCACATGATTAAAGGTAATATTGCCCCTAGAGCTAGAATAGCCAAAAGCAATGGTGCAAGAGATTGTATGGCACTACTTTCAGCTAAATCAGCTTGTAAATCCGTTAATTGTCGAACAATAATAATCGCCTGATTTTTATCTAGCCGATAAACACGCCACTCTTCACCAGCGATCTGCTGAGAGCTTAAGCCATTTGGAAAATGTTGTAATTGTTGAAATGTTAAGCGATCACTTTGCAAAGGACTTTTGTTGAGTTGAATCTGAGTGTGGGTGTGATTCTCCAAGAGTGTATTTTTTTCAGTCGAAATTTGAGCAGGCTGAACCAGTCTAAAAACATCAATACTAATTCCATCGTCATTATTAGATAATTGATAATGCTGGCTTTTAGACAATGGATCTATCACTGAATCTTGGGCCAAATTGTTGTAAATTTTATGATTTAGATTTTGGTTTTCATTGTCAGCAATTAAATTCGCAATATTTTTGAGGTTATCATTTTGAAAATTACTGATTTGACGATAACTATTCCAAAATGCAAATCCACCTGCCAAAACCGCCAAAATAAGTAACGTGACAACCGTCCATATAATCACCTGCTGTAATAATGAACGGTTTGTTTTTAATTTTAACGATGGCTGTTTATCAAGCATGACCTTCATCATCCTCTTGCTGAGTAATATACCAACCCAGCCCTCGCACATTTTTTATGGTTTGATGACCAAGCTTTTTACGTAAATTATAAATCAGGAATTCAATCGCATTACTTTCAACCTCCATTCCCCAGCCATATAGTGAGTCTTCCAACTGGTTTTTGGATAATACTTTGTCAGGAGATAACATAAATGTTGTCAATAACATAAATTCTTTAGCCGTTACATCAATCACGGTTTTGCCAGACAGCATTACGCGCTTATTGGCCGTATCTAGGCTTAAATTCCCCACAGTCAGTAAATTTTCAGCTTTTCCTTGTGAACGACGAATTAATACTCGCATTCGGGCGAGCAGCTCACCCAGTTCAAACGGTTTAATGACATAGTCATCTGCCCCAGCATCGAGTCCTTTAATACGGTCATCTAGGGCATCTCGCGCGGTCAAAATCAATACAGGCGTTTCAAGTTTGGAATTTCGAATGGTTTTAAGAACGCCCATACCATCAATTTCGGGTAATCCTAAATCGAGTAGAATCAAATCATAGGCTTGCGTTTCAACGGCTAAAATGGCATGTTTTCCATCTTTCACCCAGTCCGCAGTATAGGCCTCATCTTGTAATGCTTCAGTCAGTGTTTCACCAATCATCAAATCATCTTCAACCAATAATACGCGCATGATTTTTTCCTTTCTTTAGATCACTCATTCCGCTAGAAATTGTATTCAGCATAAATAACACATTGATTTGCGAATAATTAATTCAGTTTTATTCAGGAATCATGATACAAGCTTTAAGGCATTGATTAAACTTTGTAATTGCTTTTAAAAAATTTCAATACTGGCTTGCAGCACTGATTTTTCAACTATTTTTCTCAAAAATATGAATTGCATTCAACTTACAATCTAAATTTTAAAATAAGGCTACATTGATTTTTAAGCATTTCAAACCATAAGGGGAAACTTAATATTTCATCTGTACCCTGCTATCAAGCAATAGCATCATCTTCAAGTCGAGATTGATTTAAAAAAACAAGTCATCAGATCTGTGTGTATTGCAGCAAATATCATGCAATGGTTTAAAAAAAGCTTTGGATAAAAATAAAATTTACGGAAAGTATACCGATTACTAATTAACCCTTAATTTTCGTAATGGATTATATCTGAGCAAATTATTTTTCTAACTACCAATTGATGCATGAACAAATGGAAAAATTTAGACCGTATTACTATGTGTTGATTACACTCATTATTTTAATCTTTGCATATTCAACTGTTTACCGAGTGGCGTGGGACGATATCCAACGTACGGACTTTACTGTATATACGGAAGCAGGCAAGGCGATTCTTTATCAATTGGACCTTTATCATGTTCAGAATATCCGTGGCTGGCGCTATGTCTATCTGCCACCTTTTGCCATTTTAATGGTGCCATTTAGCTTAATGCCTTTAGCCTTAGGGGCTTTTGTTTGGTATGTTCTGGAAATTGCAGCAATTTACTATAGCCTTGTCTTTTCAATTCGCATGCTTGGCTTTGAAACCGATAAAAATACAAGATTTCTGTATTTTGCCTTACCTTTATTATCCTTAAGTGTTTTGCTGTTGTCTGGCATTATGCGCTGTCAGGCATCTGAGTTTGTGATTTTCTTTTCTATCGCAACTTTTTATTATAGCCAAAGAAATAAGGTAGTTTTATCTGCAATATCATTGGCTTTCGCCACATTAATTAAAGTATTTCCTGCGGCTCTAGTCCTGTATTTTATATTTAAGAAAAAATGGAATTATGCTTTCGCTTTTGCAATCGCTTTATTCATTTTGGGACTATTGTTGCCCTCTTTAAAAATGGGTTTGCACACGACATTGACAGACTATATAGACTGGTTTCATGTGGTTGGCTCAAAGGCTGTTGAATCAAATACAGACCGACAGTTCACTACAGATCTCTATAAACAACTGCTGGATACGACTAAGTCAAGAAATCAATCTTTTGAAGCACTGCTGTTGACCTTATCGGTTCCAGCCGCGTGGGTAAAATATTATGTTGCGGGCATTGCATTTGTTTCTTTAAGTATTATGTACCGCTTTTCAATGCGTATACACAACCAGCTGGATGAAATACGTTTGATCAGCGCTTTTCTAATTTGGTCATTACTGATTACTCCGATTGCAGAAAGTCATTATTTTGGTGTGCTGATTTTGCCGTTGCTGACATTGTCATATATGGTTTTAAAGAGTCAATCTCATATCGAAAAGCAGCACAAATTGATTACATGGGGAGTCCTTATTTGCATTGGTTGCATGATTCTGATCAGTTCTCCTGTTACGGAGACATTACGTCCACTCTGCTGGTTATCAATTGCGATCTGGTATTTCTTGATGTACGGCTTTAAAAATCAAAATAGTATCGTTGATAATAGCCACCTCCCAAGTCATATTCCGACAAAGAATGAATATAGTCTTTAGTTTTCCTAAAAATAACAGCTTATTCAAAAACCAGTAGGATTTTAATTTAAAATCAATATATTGACATCATCCCCGACCATTTGGCGGGGATATAAGTCTATACTGATAAAGAATTTGCTTTAACCAAACTATGATTTCATTGTTTTTATCACTGGCTGCCAGACTAATCCTACAAGTGCAACGATGCAGAAAATCACGCCTGCATAAAATGTGAATGATGCTCCAAGTCGATCCCACAACAATCCAGCCAGTACGCTTGCAACGAGCATAGCCAATCCACTGACAAGATTGAAAAATCCATACGCTGTTCCACGCAAGTCATCGGGTGCGGTATCCGCAACCATTGTCGCCAGCAACCCCTGAGTCATTCCCATATGGACACCCCACAGGGCAACACCAGCCAGCACAATAATCCAGTGATTGTCCATTGCCAGCACCAGATCGGCTGCAATCAATACAATTAACCCCAGCGCCAGTAGAGTCTTATGACTCATGTGGTCGGACAATTTTCCAAATGGATAAGCAGACAGAGCATAGACCAGATTCATCGCCACCATGACCAACGGGACTAATGCAACTGGAATACCACTTTGTTGTGCACGCAAAACCAAAAATGCCTCACTAAAGCGGGCCAATGTAAACACCGCTCCAATACCCACCACCCACCAATACGAACCATCTAGGCGCTTTAGGTTTTCCCGCTTGATCGGATTTGTACGCTTGGTTGCCTGCTGATGATCTGGCTCTCGTATACCAAATAGCAGCAATGCGACAGCCATTAGCCCTGGAATTACAGCAACCCAAAACACCGCACGAAAATCGTTGGCCCACAGTAGCATCAAGCCTACTGCTAACAATGGGCCAAAAAGAGCACCTACAGTATCGAGAGCCTGGCGTAGACCAAACGCCGAACCACGTAATTGATCTGGCACAATATCAGCTATTAGGGCATCACGAGGAGCACCACGAATACCCTTTCCGGCACGATCTAATAGGCGGGCGGTTAGCACAAGATCAATCGTGGACGCCATGGCAAATAGTGGTTTGGTGAGTGCACTAATCGTGTAGCCAATCACGGCTAAGCCTTTACGTTTACCGAGATAATCACTGACTGCACCAGAAAATATTTTAATGATGAGTGCAGTGGCCTCAGCCAAACCCTCAATCAGACCAATCGCAAGCGCACTTGCTCCCAGTGCCGTAACCATAAAGAGTGGCAGTAGGCTATGAATCATTTCCGATGAAATATCCATCAGCATGCTGACAAAACCGAGTACCCATACGCCTGATGGTATTTGCTGCCTAGTGCTTTTTGGAGGTATTGTCATCGTCACACTCATCCCATGGCATCGGTGGACCATAAAAACGACTGATTAAAAGCTTAGATGTTGTTTACTTTTTAATCTACACCTAAGCGGATCTAATTAATTGATTATTTTTACATAGACTAAAAAAATACAGTCCAAATGAGATTATTAATCTCAATTGAGCGGGTCACAGGTTTTTAAGTGACGATATAGAGCTGATTTTCTAATTCCAAAAGCTTGGCCAAAAGAGCTTTTAGATATGTACAGCACTTTTGCCCACGCCTGACATAAAGCAATTTCCCAATCAATTCTGAACCAATACACTTACATAGAAAAATTTTAGCCTCCCGAATTTTAAACATTGCGCATTGGTGCTTTTTAAAAATCACTGCCTTGGTAATTTTTTTAATGCTGTAAGCCATATCTCACAAGCATAGGGGGCAATGTCCCCTATTCAAGCAGGGTCAGATTTCTTATTCTAGGCTCATTGAGGAACAGGATGTTCCGGAACATCAAACAAAAATAATAAGTTCTTGCAACAGGATCGTGAGGGATGACAGGAGTTGCCCCTAAGACGCAAAAAATGAAAAAAGCCCTGACATGATGTCGGGGCTTTTTTCATTTCGTTTAAGAGACTTATATGAATTGAAAATACTTTAACCATCTACCTTTAAAAAAAATATAGATTATTTATGATCATGCTGATGATGGATATCAGGATAATGTGCATGGGTGTGCTGTAGTACTTCGTGTTTATGGAAATGACGATGACGAACACCTTCGGCTACAGGATAATCATGATCGTGCTGATGATGTTCGTCATGAATATGCTCATGGTCATGGTAAAGTTCTTGATGCGTATGTAAATGCTCATGTTTTTCTGTTAAATGGAGCCATACACCAAAAGCCATCAAAGCGCCTGCAATTAACAAAGAAAGCGTGATGGGTTCTCCTAATACGACTGCGATCAATGCACCAATAAACGGAGCAATCGAAAAATAAGCGCCTGTTCTCGCTGTTCCCAAATGACGTAAACCAATCACAAATAACGTCAAACTAATACCGTAAGCAAAGAAACCGACTAACATTGCCCCAATGCTATTTAACATGGTTGGAAAAGTTGTTTTGACAGACATCGCTAATAGTAAGTTGACGATACCTGCACTTAAGCCCTTGATTGATGCGATCCATGTTGCATCTGTTAAGGAGACTTTACGGGTTAAATTGTTATCAATCGCCCATGCCAAACAGGCTGCGAGTACTAACCAAGATGCTGAAGCATGGGAGAAACTAAAATCACCTGACCAGCTTAAAATTAAAGCCCCGACAACAATCGAGATCATGCCAATAAAAATGCGTTTATCAACATTTTCTTTAAATACACACCATGCCAATACTGCGGTTAAAACAGCTTCCATATTTAAAAGAAGTGATACATTTGTTGCAGGTAAATGAGACAGTCCAAGCATAAGTAACACAGGCGCGATGACTCCACCACTTACAATCGTTCCAATGAGCCATGGAATTTCATCTTTAGCGAGATGCACTGGTGACGCTTTGGTAAGGAAACGATAAATGCTAAGCCCTACGCCTGAACCAAGGTATAAAAGAGCGGCAAGTAACCATGGATTAATATCACTGAGTAATAATTTCGCTAAGGGCGTACTTACACCAAATAAAAATGCTGCTCCTAAAGCGGATAACACACCAATATTTTTGATATCCATTGTTTGAATTCACTGACCTCATTTTTTGTATTATATGATTATCAAAATTTAAATTTGATTAATAAAGTCATGATACTGATAAAAGGAGTCTACGCTCCTTTTTTAAGTGATTCTATAAATAAGGTTTGGGTTAAAGAAGCTGCGATCCAAATGAATGGAATCGATATTGTTATTCCTAATGTGAGTGCACTTACAGGTGGAACAGATTTACCTAATTCTGCTTTACTGCTCAATGCAGCATTGTCATGGTTACGTCAATCCCCTTCTAGTGCTGTCGTACTGATCTCCAGTGCTTCTGGTCGCGAAGTAAATATGTTTGCGGAGCCATATGGTGTTCAATTTTATATAAGCTCATCATTATAAATGCCTTTTTATAAAATAAAGCTTCTTTCTCAATTTTGACCCAGATTTTGGTGTTCTTTTTTTCCAAGTTACTTTAGAAAGATGATCCGGGAAGCATTAAAAAATCGAGCTCCTCGGCTGTAGAACTCCTACCCAATACTTGATTACGATGGGGATAACGGCCAAAACGGTCAATGATTGCTTTATGCTTGATTTCAAACTCTAGATTGCCTTCTAGACCAGGCTGATTAAATAATTTGAGAGCTTCCTGATGAATCACGCTGGATTCAGAGTGCATGTAGGGGAGATAACAAAATGCACGCATATGTGGAGCCAGATCTTTATCACAACCGTTACGAATCGCTTCCTGAGCCAAGACCAATGCTAGTGAATCTGCACTGAATGCTTCTGCATGCCCCCTAAAAATATTTCTGGAAAATTGATCAAGTAGAATAATTTCAGCGAGTCGCCCCATCGCATTGTCACGCCAAGAAAATAGTTCAGCTCGTTTCGCCTGAACCAACAGGTCAGTAAAACGTTCACGAATCAAGAGATCCAATTCAGGTTCACTTTTGAACCACTGGCTAGGCTGAATCTCTTCAAACCAAAACTTGATAACAGTTTGATACATTTAGTTTTTTCCTTGTATTTGTTTAGTTATATAAATGCAGCAATGAGAAAATGATGATCTTTATTGATATGCTGAATCTCTTCATTAAATTCTACTCTGTTTTAAGCAATTTATTCGAAATAACATCTAATAAGCATCTTAAGCTACATATGTTCATGATTTATTGATTAATGCCGAATCCATTCATTGAAGAATAGATAAATTGTGTAATGTAGTGATGTCCTAGAATGGTGGTGAACCGAATAATCATGTGTATTCACAATTAAACTGAGATGAGCTTTCATCAATGATGAGGTTACTTAACTTATGTAAGTTATGAAAAAATCAAGCTTATCAGGAATCCGTCCACATATTGCCGTCCGGATGAATGCTTTATTGCTATATCGGCCGTCCAGACACCATATCAAGACAATCACTTTCATCAATGATGAAGTTACTTAACTTATGTAAGTTATGAAAAAATCAAGCTTGTCAGGAATCCGTCCACATATTGCCGTCCGGATGAATGCTTTATCGCTATATCGGCCGTCCAGACACCATATCAAAGCAATCACTTTCATCAATGATGAAGTTACTTAACTTATGTAAGTTATGAAGCTTATTATTAAATCATTTAAATTTTTCTTTGAAACCAACCTCTAATAAATACTGATAATACTTTTGTACATTTTTCTGCTCTTGAAGCTCGCTAGCTATTCTTTCACGGAAGTCATCTATTGACTCACCAATATTCGCATACTTCGCTCCAAATTTTGGATATAACACTAAATCACATAGCTTATTTGCAAAAAAAACACTCTGCTTTGGAGTCAATAAATAACTTGGCTCTAACACGATCTCATTTGAGTTTGAATTTAGATCGACTTTAAGATCAAATGAAAATTCTATATGTGTAATTGTTCTGCCTTCTTTTCTTTGAACATAATTCACATCAATATCAGTAAATTTATTAATTTGATCTATTGCAACTGTCAGCACGCGTTTCTTAAAATCGCCCATTACTTTATATTCATTTTCAAGTAAACCTAGCTTTTCTCTTAACTGAAGAATACTAATATATAATTTTCCTTTTCCCTTCCATCTGATCAATAATTCATATAGCCGTATAGCATAGACACTCGATAGTTGCGAAATTTGTTTTAATTCATAACGCGTGAATTTTTCTTCGAGCTTCACAAATAATTGTAAAATATCTTGCGTAAATACGAGCTGAGCACAAGCAGCTTCTTTGACATAACCAACTTTAGAGACCCAACGGCTTTTATAAATCGCTGGTTTCCCTGTTAGAGGGTCTATAGCTTTATAAGTGAGCCGACGTTCAAATAAATTATCACATGCGGTCTGTAGGGCCTCATACGCTGATTGGCGGCCTAAATTGAAGTGCTTCATATATTCTGATGCGTGAATTGTCAAAACAGTATCTGAGGTAAGATCTTTTTCAATATCTCTTGCCGCGATAATTGCAATTAGAATTAAGCGTTGTTCAGATAAGTTTAAAGAGTAAGATGCTTCAATTAAGTTATTATCTTTATATATTACATTCGCCATGTCATGACTCATCATGAAAACACAATCTATGGACATTAACATTTAACGTCCATATTTTAAAGTTTTTTTTTGATGTAAGGGATTTGTCTATATATGTCAGGAATCCGTCCACTTATTGTCAGGAATCTGTCATTTTGAATCACGGAATTTGTCCACATAATGACAGGAATTTGTCCATATAATGACAGGAATTTGTCCATATATATTCTCTGAAAGCTATATTCTGTAAGCTTTGCAGCGAATCTATAAATATAAAATAAATAAAATTATAAATTTAAAAAAAGAATTACTTGTGGATAACTTTATAAAAAAGCCTTATTTTCCTATTTATAGTTGATTCAATGTATAAAAACTTATAAATTACGGTTAACAAAATTACGTAACTTACATAACTTATGATTATTTTAGTTGGTGGTGAAAAAGGTGGAGCTGGCAAAAGCTGTCTTGCCCAAAACTTAAGCGTTTATTTACAAACAAAAAATAGAGATGTTCTTTTACTCGATGCGGATCCTCAAGGGACAACGACAGACTGGATTAAAGAGCGTGATGATAATGAAGAATTGAAAAATATTCCATCGGTTCAAGCATCAGGAAACATTCGTCTTGTTTTAAAAGATTTAGCAAAAAGATATCAAGATATTGTCATTGATGCTGGTGGACAAGATTCTGAAGCCCTACGTTCTGCAATGACAATAGCAACGCATATGTTACTTCCTTTTAGACCCAAACGTAGAGATCTAAAAACATTAGACCATATGGAGCAAGTGTTAAAATTAGCAAAAGCAGTCAATCCTGATTTAA
The DNA here is from genome assembly GCF_003261585.1 of Acinetobacter sp. MB5. Classification (GTDB taxonomy): domain Bacteria; phylum Pseudomonadota; class Gammaproteobacteria; order Pseudomonadales; family Moraxellaceae; genus Acinetobacter. The sequence goes on from NZ_POVU01000010.1 coordinate 46,481, forward strand.
ATGCGCGAGCGATTATTACTCAATGTCCAACTCTACCATCGCAAGTTCAACGCATTTTAGATGCAAAGGATGCATGTTTATCTTTTGGCATTAAAGCGTTAGATCAAATAACTACAAATCGGAATGTTTATGATGATGCTGATGAAAACGGCCTTTCAGTATTTGAAGTAACAAGTGATCCTAAAGCAAAAGCGGAAATTGAAGGCATCGCACAAGAATTCTTAGGAGTGTAATTTATGGTAGGTCTTAGTGGTTTGAAAAAGAAAACTGAAGAAATCTCAGAACAAGATCAGCTGGTTGAAAATTTCATTTCTGGTGCTGAAAAAAGAGTTAAGGATTTGGAAGTTTCTCAAAAGAAATTTGTTCGCTGTACATTCTCATTAAATGAAGAATTAAGTCAGCTTATTGATGATCTAATTGTTAAGAGCAATAACGCACGTGTGAACCGATCAAGTATTGTGAGAATAGCTCTAGAATCATTAGCTGAGCAAACCCCTGAAGAGTTTCAGGAACTCATTAATAAAAATTCTAAATAATAGAAATGCTATTTAATTTATTGAAATTAGATAGCATAACTTCATAACTTCATAACTTCATAACTTCATAACTTCATAACTTCATAACTTATGCATAAATAGGTGATTTTCCTAGAGAAAGGTGTATTTATTTTTTCATAAATACATGATTTAAAATAAATTATTATATTTTTAGATAGTTTTACAAATTTTAAGGTCATTAAATAGAATTATTATTGTTTATTAATGTAAATAATAATAATTATCATTTGCAATATTTTTAACTAATGCTTAATATCCGCCTACCTCCTGATAAAGAGTGATATTGATGAAATCAACCACGGATAGAATAGCTTTACAGCATTTAATAAATTCATATTTCCAAGAAACAGGCTATGGCCACATTATTTCTGTTGTAGAACAATCACAAGCACATCGTATAAAAAGTGATCATTCCCCAATTTTACGCATTCCACTTACATCACTTCAAGCACATGTTTATTTTCCTATTTCATATCAAAGTCATGTGGGGCGCCATCGATTTTCAGGCTTACCATGGGTTGAACGTGAGGGTATAGAAATTGAAATTAGCCCAATGAATTTAGCGGCTAATTTATTAGAAAATCTGGTTCATCAGCCTAATCAGACAGCATTAGATGCATCGTCTTTACTTGAATGTTGGATTCAGAGCCGCCGAGCTTTAAATCAATTCCTAAGTTATCGGGAAGTTGAGCTTGATCAGGTGACGACACTAAAGCAAAGTTTTATTCAGAGTGAACAAGCTTTGGTGTTAGGACATAGCATGCATCCATCCCCAAAAAGTCGTCAGGGATTTGTGCAGGATGACTGGAAAATTTTCTCACCTGAAACTCGAAACACATTCAAAATGCAATTTCTCTATGTACATCCAGTACATGTCGCCCATGATAATGCGCATGGCATTTCGATTCCTACACAGTTGAAAAATGACTTAGAGCCTTATTTTAATGATTATCATCGGGCAAAAATGGCTGAATATCCTGAGTATGCTTTGCTGCCATTACACCCTTGGCAAGCACGTTACCTCAAAGATAAAGCATGGTATCAACAACTTTTACATGAAAATAAGCTGATTGATTTTGGCGCTTTGGGATGGGACATGAAGGCAACGACTTCTGTTCGAACACTGTATAGTGAACAGGCACCATGGATGTTTAAAACGTCTATGACTGTCGCGGTGACAAACTCTGTACGCGTGAATTTATATAAAGAATGTCACCGTGGATTATTGAGTTATCGCTTATGGCATGATGACTGTCTTGTTGACTTTAGAAACCGTAATCCACGATTGCAGGTGCTAAGTGATCCAGCCTGGATTGCTTTAAAATTTAATAGCGAAGTGTTGGATGAAACGATTTGTATTTTACGAGAGAATCCATTTAACGCTCAGGATGATATCACCTGTATTGCATCGCTTTGCCAAGACAACCCAATCCAAGAAAAAAATCGTTTTAATGAGATCTTCACCACAATTTCAATAAAAACAGGAAAGTCTGAAGAAAAAATTGCTTTGCAATGGTTTGATCAGTTTTTGGAAATGACAATTTTGCCTTTGATGGAACTTTATCACGAATTTGGTATGGCGTTTGAGGCACATCAACAAAATACCTTAATTGAACTCGAACAAGGCATGCCTAAAACAGTTTGGTTCCGTGACAATCAGGGTTTTTATTATATACGGGAATTAGCAACTCAAATATTAACGCGGTTTCCTCAATTGGAAACAGATGGGCAGGCAGTTTGTCCTCTTTCTTTGGTGAATGAGCGTTTCCGTTACTATTTTATTGGGAATACCTTATTTGGTTTGATCAATGCGATTGGTGCATCTGGCGTTGTTTCTGAAAAGAAATTGATTGAAATGTTGCAAGCTTATTTATTGCGAGCTTATAAAAAATACCCAGATAGTCAATTACTGCAAACGGTACTGTATCAGGAAAGCTTCCCATATAAAGGAAATATGATGACCCGTTTGTATGAGCTTGATGAATTGCAAGCCCATATTTCACAGCAATCGATTTATATTGATTTAAAAAACCCGTTGCATATTCAGCAGGCAGTTCGGGAGGCCGACCATGCTTGATTTTATTGGCGTAGGATTAGGGCCATTTAATTTGAGTTTGGCTGCTCTATTAAATCAACATGATGCTTTAAAGTATCGTTTTTTTGAGAAGCATGCAAAATTTGATTGGCATTCGGGATTACAACTTCCCAATGCTATGTTACAAGTTCCATTTATGGCTGATTTGGTGAGTCTTGTAGAACCGACCAGTCCATATAGTTTTTTGAATTATTTGAAAGATCAACAGCGACTCTACAAATTTTACTTTCGAGAAAATCTTTATATTCCACGTAAAGAATATAACCACTACTGCCAGTGGGTTGTAAAGCAATTACAAAATGTGCAGTTTGGGAGTAGAGTGACTGAGATTGCACCCATTTCTAAGGGCTTTCAAGTTATTACAGAACAACAGGGACGGCTTTCAATCCATCAAACACGAAAGCTAGTTTTAGGTGTTGGAACAGTACCTAGACTGCCACAACCGTTACAGATACTCGCTGAACAAACCCCGAACTGCTTACATTCATCGAATTATTTAAATCAACTGGATGAGAGTGACTTGAAAGGCAATGTAGTCTTAATTGGCTCGGGTCAGTCTGCTGCCGAAATCTTTATCGATCTGTTTGATCGGCAAATTTCAAATGACACGGGTTTGGCGAAGTTTCATCTGTATTGGTTAACGCGTTCCCCCGGTTTCTTTCCAATGGAAAATACACCGCTAGGTCTAGAGAATTTTAGCCCAGATTATATGCAGTATTTTCATCAACTTCCTAAAGAACTAAAGGATAAATTGCCTGCTGAACAAGCTCACCTTTATAAAGGTATCAGTAGTAAAACGATTCGTGATATTTATGAGCGCCTTTATCATCGTAGTATCGGTCAGGCAGAAACCCATGTCACACTTGCAGGTCATCATCAGCTTGAAAATGCTGAACTTGCAAGCTCGAAACAGATTGAATTAAAGTTTTTCCAGACACAAAAACGTCATGTGATTCACCTGCAGGCAAATACCGTAATTGCAGCAACGGGTTATCGTTATCCGACCTCTCATTTTTTGAATAAATTAAATCATCTTATTCCCCTAGATTCACAACATCGCTGGCAAATTGATGCCAAACATCAGCTTCAATATGAGGGTGAAGGTGAAATTTATATTCAAAATACAGACTTACACCATCATGGCGTAGGGACACCAGACCTAGGTTTGGGGGCATTTCGTTCAGCAAAAATTGCCAATCAAATTTTAGGCCAACCCTATTTTGAGCTTGAAGCAAGGCAAAGCTTTCAAGAGTTTCAAATCTCTGAGCCACATCCATTACCAACAGTTGTACGAACATCTAAAGCTGCATATCGGTCAGAACATGTTTTGTCTCAGTTTTCAGGCAAACAAAATGCTGAGTACACCACTAAGTCGTGAGGAGACGGGCGATGGCTGAAATGCCAAAGTCATTACCTGTTGGATCTCGTTGGGTAATGTTGTGTGTCATGTTGGGTACAGGAACAGTGAGCCTGAATAACAGCAGTTTTAACCCTGCAATTGTTCAGCTTATGCATGATTTCCGTATTGGTGAATCTGTCGTGAGTTGGGTCATGGTCATTTTTTTATTGACCATGAGTTTAAGCTTGCTCATTACAGGATATCTAAGTCAACGGTTTGGAAAGCGTCAGGTTTATCTATGTGCATTGGCCGTTTTTGTACTGAGCTCTTTACTCGGTGTTTTCGTAAAACAATTTGAAACAGTGCTCCTCGTTCGTGCTTTGCATGGCTTTGCAAGTGGATTAATGATTCCTTTATCACTAGGCATTATTTTTTCTGTGACACCACAAGATCAGCGCGGAACCGCTACTGGGCTTTGGGGGGCAATGATTATGCTTACTCTCGCTGGTGGCCCTATGATTGGTGCAGTTATTTTATTGTATTGGCATTGGCAGACTTTGTTTCTGATCAATATTCCATTGGGTGTCTCTGCATTCTGGCTAGGTTGGATACATTTACCTAAACAGCCCATCAATCAATCTCAATCTTTTGATTGGTCTGGATTTCTCCTACTTTCGGTTGCAATTGTTGGTTTGCTCTTCGGATTAAGTCAGATCAAGCAACTTGGAGATCTTCACCATGTAAACTTCTGGGCAACGCTGGGTTTAAGTGGGTTAGCTGGGCTACTGTTTTGCTTAACAAATCAGAAGAAAAAACATTCATTGATAGATTGGAAACTGTTTAAAAATGCGAGTTTCAATCGCAGTTTGATGATTTCTGTTGTTCATACAGTGGGGCTATTTATTAGCTTACTACTGATACCTTTACTGATTCAGAACACCTTGCAGTTGAGTCCGATTTGGACAGGTATTTTGCTGATGAGCAGTGCTTTAACCACCAGTTTATGTAGTAAATGGGCAGGGCATTATCTGGATCGACATGGTGCAAAATTATTAATTTCTGGAGGCATGTTATTCACTGCTACTGCATTTATAGGCCTCGCGGTGGGTATTAATCTGCCTATTCCATATCTTGTGGTTTGCATGGTGATTCATGGACTCGGTTTTGGGTTGTCTTATATGCCGTCTACAACTGCTGGATTAAACAGTTTACATGATCAGGAATTGGTGACGCAGGGTGCAGCGCTGAACAATTTGATTCGAAGAGTTTGCTCGGCTGTTGCCGTGGTCATCGCAGCACTCTATCTACAGATTCGTACAGATTCACTTTCATCCACACATCAACTAGATGTGGCACAACTTTCAGCAATGCGAGAGCTCTTTTTTATCTGTGCTGTGATGCTGTTTTTGGCATTACCACAGGCGTGGAAATTTCCATCTCAAAGCTCATCCAAAGGCATGATTAAAGATTAAGGAAAAAATATGAGTAATTTAACAACATCACATTTAGCTTTTTCACCGACCGTTACATGGCAGCAGCCTGATCTAAATACAACACATCAGGTGGAACAACGTGTTATCAAACAACTCTTACAAGCTTTGATTTATGAAGAAATCATTGAAAGTAAATACGAAAATGGCGTATTTGTGATTGATACGCAAGATCAAAATAACCAACCTGTTCAATATCTGGCAAAAGGAATTCGGCATCTGAGCTTTGGTTTAGTACGTCTCAATCGGCAAGATGTGATGCGTCAAGACGATACTGGTCAGCAGACAACGGCCCGTTTGAATTTGTTGCTAGATGAGCTGGTCAGAACGATTACTGAAGCAGAAAAACGTGATGAATTTATCAGTGAGTTAAAACGTACGTTTATCCATGATTTACAATCCCAAGCTTGTTTACAGGCTTATAGTTTGCCTGCAAGCCAATATCATTATGATGAGCTTGAAACGTATTTGATGGAGGGACATCCCTATCATCCTTGTTATAAATCGCGTGTCGGCTTTAGTCTGCAAGATAATCTAAAATATGGGGTTGAATTTGCACAGCCAATTCATTTGGTTTGGTTAGCTGTGCATGTGTCTATATTGACTCGCAATGTTTCAGGTCATATAGATGCAGACGAATATTTGAATCAGCAACTGACTGAACAAGATCAACAGAATTTTAGCGAGATCCTGTTGGAAAAATCTGTTGATCCAGATGATTATGTCTGGTTACCTGTTCATCCTTGGCAATGGGAAAACACTTTAATTCATGTGTTCTTTGAAGAAATTGTAAAACAGACCATCATTTACTTGGGGAAAGGTGAAACGGCTTACATCGCACAGCAGTCGTTACGCACCCTGACAAATGTCAAACAGCCTGACCAGCCCTATATTAAACTGTCCATGAGTTTAACCAATACTTCCAGTTCACGTCTGTTGGCTGCACATGCTGCGATGAATGGCCCATTAATTACAGACTGGTTGCAGCGTTTAATGGACAACAGTGACATTGCGAAAACATTAGATTTTGCAATTCTACGAGAAGTTCATGCGACAGCGGTTGATTTTGGCAAGTTGCCAAATTCCCATGCAAAACAGGCTTATGCAGCGATTGGCAGTTTGTGGCGTGAAAGTGTGCATCAATATTTGAAAGCAGATGAAGATGCGATCCCACTTAATGGGATTGGGCATGTTCAACAAGATCAACAACTTTTAATCAAACCCTGGCTTGATCAATATGGTACAGATCAGTGGATTGATCAGTTCCTTTCCGTCGTGATTCAACCGATTTTATTTTTCTTGTATGCGGAAGGTATAGGTTCAGAATCTCATGGTCAAAATATTATTTTGGTTCATCGAGAGGGTTGGCCAACTCGTATTATTTTAAAAGACTTCCACGACGGTGTACGTTTTAGTCCAGAACATTTAACCCATCCTGAGCAATGTCCACAATTACATGCGCTGCCAAGTCAACATGCGAAAACCAATCGTATGTCATTTATCTTGACTGATGATTTAAATGCAGTACGTGATTTTAGCTGTGCTTGTTTATTCTTTGTTGCCTTGAGTGATATTGCAATTTGCTTAAAGCAAATGATTAATTTCGATGAAGAAATTTTCTGGAAAAAGGCTGCTCGCGTTATTCATGTGTTTCAAAAAATCCATCCAGAGCATCAAGCCAGATTCCAAAAATTTGATGTCTTTGCCCCTCAATATTGTGTCGAGTCACTGACTAAACGTCGTTTATATGGTGATACAGTCGTGCAGTTACGACAAGTCAATAATCCCTTGTATGCATTTCGACATGACCGTGTATGAGGGCGTGTGAAATGAATACGATGCTGCGACCTCAGACTAAAATTAATCAAGCTATTTTGACCGACCTGATCAATAGTTTATTGGCTGAACACTACATTTCAGAGCGCGTAATTTTTACATATACACAAGCACTCACTATTTTGGAGAAAACATCATACAGATGCCTTGAAGCATTTGAAAATAATGGGAATGAACAGGATTATTTTGCAATATACGTTAATCAATCTTCTAGTGAATATCTGGTCATTCCATTAAAAATGGCCATTAAACAACCTTGGGAAATGAAAAATACGATTCTTCATATTGTCAAGGAGCAGTATGACTACATTTTAAATACGCCCTCTATTTTAGAAGTTATGGATGTATTACAAGATTTAGGTGTCTTTGAAGTATGTCAGGTTGAAAAGTTTGTGCAGTTTCGTTCAGATCTTGCCTACGCAATTGTGCAACATGAATTGAGTCAAGATCAGAAAATGTTGAATGGTGGTTTGTTATCTTACTCTCCTGCTGAATTATTTCGGAAATTTGAACAATATGCAGCATTACGTGACCGACCCTATCACCCTTTAGCAAAGTTAAAGGTCGGATTTTCCGCCGCAGAATATCAGGCTTTTAGCCCAGAGTTTCAACAGAAAATCCCCGTGTGCTGGGTTGCGATAAAAAAGGAAATGCTCGTTTATGGCACGGATATTGTTGACATTGAGCAACAACAACCTGCGCGCATATTTTTAAATGTACAACAAAATAGAGAACTTCAAGCAGAGTTAGATGACAAAAATATTGGTCAAGAATATCTAACCTTCCCCATTCATGCTTGGCAATTTGAACATGTACTACCTGTACAATTTACACAGGAAATTGCTGAAAAAACGATTATTCCGTTGCAGTATAGTGTTGATCATTTTTATGCGAGTTCATCACTTAGAAGTCTATTGTCCTGCTCTATGCCAGCAGATTGTTTAAAGCTACCTTTAGCCATTCAGGCTTTGGGTTCACTACGTTTTTTGCCTATCGTCAAAATGATCAATGGGCAGAAAAATCAGAAGCTTTTACAACAGGCAAAACACATTGATCCTGTATTAGCAAAACGATTGTGGCTATGTGATGAAAATCAATGGTGGGGTTATTTACCCGATCAACCCAACAATTTAACAGCAGATAATTTGACATTGTTTGATGAACGGCCTATGCATTTGGCGGCTCAGCGCCGACAAATTCCCGCTGAATTGCTTCAAGAACCTTATCAACTCATTCCAATGGCCAGTTTAGGGCAATCCCTTGCAGATCAAAATATCTTTGACTTGATTTTGAAATGGCAAAATCGTGAACCAACACTTGAGCAAATTCAGCAGGTCTTTTTTGATTTATGTCTGGACTTTTTTGAAATTAACTTACGTTTATTCCGTCTGGGCTTGATGGGTGAAATTCATGGGCAGAATATGTGTATTGTGCTTAAAAATGGGCACTTTTCAGGTTTGATGCTTAGAGATCACGATTCTGTTCGAATTCATCTACCTTGGATGCAGCAAGTTGGGCTTGATGATCCTCATTATCTCAGTCCACATAATTTTAGAATTACCTTGTACCATGACACGGTTGAAGAGTTACTTGTTTACCTGCAAACGCTCGGTATTCAGGTCAATTTGGCAAGTATATTGGAGAGTGCAGCCCATTATTATGATTTAGATGAAGTGGATTTATGGCGCGTTCTAGCACAAGCCTTAGAGCAAGCATTAGCTATAACACCTTTTTCAAATCAAGCTTATACGCAGCTTTACGATTTACTTTTTGAACAGCAGGAATGGCCGTATAAACAATTGCTTCGCCCATTGCTAGAACAGCGTAATCGTACTGGTAGTATGCCTTCAAGCATTGGGAAAAATCGCAATGTTTTAAAGCATATAATGCAATAAGTGGGACGGAATATGTGTACATCAATTCCATGTATCGCACATGATTGTGATATTGAGCTTTCAGATTTTTCTGCTTTTCAAAAAGAATTAATGTCAACGCTCAACATTCAAGTCATGTTGGTAGATGCATGTACGTATCGAGGTGCAGATTTACTTGATCCTGTTCGATGTTTTGAAATAATTCAAATATTTGCAGAAAAAATAAAGGCAAAAAATAGCACCTGCGCAGGTTCAATGTTGATTAAGTATTGGGTTGTGCCCTTATTGTATCCATATTGGTATAGCTCACTATTTCAACAACGACAATTGCCTTGGGCATTCACTGAGTTTGTATTTGATTTACCTGAGAAATGGGCTTGGAACCGTACGCTTACCTTGAATATTAGTCCAAAGAATACTTCGACTTTGCTACAGGAAAAATATGATTTTGAATCATTATTTTTTATGGTTTTTAGAGATTTAAATTCGATTTTTGAGGTGATCAGTCAGGTAGCCAAAGTTCCTAAAAAATTGCTTTGGGAAAATACAGCACTTCGTATTTTGCAGTTTTACGACATGATACTCCGTAAACAGCAATTGATTTGTGGACAGGCCATTCAGCAACAACGTCAATTTCTCATGCAATTATCAGCCAAGCATTTTGAATTAACGCATAACCCCTTTGGTGATTTGATCGAGCATTGGAATCCAGACATAAAAACCTATTGCAGACAGAAATGTTGCTTTTATTTTCAGCTTCCAGAAGCACAGTATGAATACTGTAAAAGTTGTCCTTTACAAAACCGCGTAAAAACAAAAGATAAATATCTATGCACCAACATTTAAATCAATTAATAACCGATTATGCCAATATTTCAACATCAACCATTGGGCATGTCCTTGATCATGGTTACTTACCTCAGATACATGCCATAAACCCTGTGCAGCATGTTGTGGGTAAAGTGCGAACGGTGATCTTAGATTCAATCAATGCCATGAATCTTCGTCAGGCGCTCTTAGACAGTCAACCTCAGGACATTTTAGTTATAGATGCACGGGCGCTTAAACACCGTGCGTGTTGGGGTGAGCAACGCCATCGGGCCGCGATCTTTCATCAGCTTGCTGCTATCGTTATTTTAGGAAATGTGACTGATGTAGATGCACTCAAGAACATGAAAGTTCCCATCTTTGCACAGTCCGTGAGCTGTTTAACGACCCGTAATCAGGGAGACAGTATTGTACATTTTGATCAAGTTATTGAATTTGAAGGTACATGTATTTCTTCAGGCGATCTAATGATTGGTGATGCAGATGGTGTATTTATCTTAAACCCGAGTATTGCTTGCCAACATTTAGAAAAATTTAAATCAATGGAGCTCATGGAGCAACAAAAGCGAGACCATTTTTTTCTTCAGCATCAACGACGTGACTATTATCACATTGTTTAAAAAATAGTGAATGAAGGAAATTTCGATGTCGACATTATCATCACAGTTTGCAAACCATTTTACCTATCAAGAACGCCAGATACACTATGCTTTACGTGCTGTAAAAATTCCTGAAGATTTACCATTACTGCATAAGTGGATGCATGAGCCACATGTTATTCCACAATGGCAACTGAATAAATCGGAAACAGAACTCGCTATTTATTTTGAAAAAATGATCGTTGATGATCATCAACGCTTGTATATGATTCAAATTGATGATCAAGATGTAGGCTATTGTGAAATTTATGAAGCTCAGCGAGATCGGCTTTCTCTTTATTATCTAGCACAGCATGAGGATGTCGGATGGCATATTTTATTGGGAGAAAAAACAGTTGTTGGTCAGGGACATTTTAGAGCTGTTATGAGAATGATCTTTCATTTTATATTTGAAAACTCTTCCGCTCAAAAGATTGTCGGTGAGCCTGATGAAAATGTAAGGTCATATCGCTATGTTGCTGATGAGATTGCATTAGAAGCTCAAGGAAAAATAAAAATGCCTGAGAAAAATGCAATTTTATATTACTGCTATCGAGATCATTTTTATAAAAAACTGAATGAACTGGCTATTGGAAATCGTATGCTGTGCTAGTTTCTATCTTTTGAACTGATATTTTAAACCCTTTTATACTTTTCTATAACCTGAATTGAAAATCACGAATTGAGGAAATATATCATCCTATTTCTTCAATTCTCAGATTTTCTCTTTAATTTTGATTAAATAAAGAATAAAATCTTTTAATTAATAATGATAAGTATTATTATTTGCAATAAATTATACATCTTAAGTATTGAGGCTTTAGAATGCGTCTTTTTCAATTTAGTTTCGGCTTGCTTGCCGTTGCTGTCAGTAGTCATTTGTATGCGGAGAGTGATATTGAGCTCTCAGAAAACACTCAAAAACAAGTTGCAGAGCTATCAAAAATTGTCGTGACTGCCACAAGAACACCAAAGAATATTGCGGAAATCGCAGGGACTGTTCAGACCATTAGTGGAGATGAAATTGCTCAGCAATCTGGTACAGGGCGCAGAGTTGCAGATGTATTGGCACAATTGATTCCTTCTTTGGCACCGAGTACAGGTACAACCAGTAACTATGGTCAAACTATGCGTGGCCGAACTATTTTGGTGATGATTGATGGCGTTCCTCAAACAGGGTCACGCGATACGGCTCGCCAACTCAATAGTATAAGTCTGGATTCTATTGATCATATTGAGGTGGTTTCTGGCGCGACCAGTATTTATGGTTCTGGGGCAACAGGTGGGATTATTAATATTATTACCAAACGGGTCGATAAAGATAAACCTGTCGCATTTAGCACCAAGTTTGGCTTAAGCTCGGCAAATAATTTTCGCGGTGATGGCTTGGCCTATGAACTAGGTCAAACTGCATCATTTAATACGGATAAATGGAATGGCTTCCTAGGGGCAAATTTCACCAGTACAGGCTCTCAGTTTGATGGAAATGGTGACCGTATTTCAGTTAGTCCATGGCAGGGAAGTACGATGGATACAGACACCATTGATCTCAATGGGCGTTTGGGGGTGAAATTAACAGATACCCAAACCTTAAGTTTTGGTGCACAGTATTTTAAAGATCAACAAGATACAGAATATGGGCCAGATTATACCAATACAACCTCAGACTATTACACTGCTAAAAAAGGTTGGAATGTTCCAGATCAACCTTTTACTGAGCGTTATGGGGTAAATACCCAATATCAAGACCAAGATTTTTGGGGGCAAACATTTAACCTTGAAGCCTATTATCGAAAAGAAAAAATGCGCTTCTTACCCTATTATGGCGCGACGGTTCAAAATGGCTATAGTGTAAAACAAAGTGAATCCAATAATGATTTTTATGGTCTCCGTTCCACATTGCAATCTAAGTTTACTATTGCAGATCGTGTACTCAATTTGACTTATGGTTTGGACTATGACCATGAGAATGATCGTCAGTGGGCGGACCTCTATACTGCCTCAGATAATGGTTTAACTTATACCGCAACAGGCGCAACACAAAGCCAGGGCCCTGACACTCATATTGATAATGTTGGTGTTTTTACTCAGGCAGATTATGAGTTAACAGATCGTCTGAATCTACAAGGTGGGATACGGTATCAATATATTCAAGCCAAAACAGATGCTTATGTACCAGCACGAGAAACCACTTTAGTTGCTGGAGGAAAAACGGATGCAGACAAGTTTCTATTTAATTTAGGGGCAGTATATAAGCTGACAGATATACAACAGATTTATGCCAATTTCTCTCAGGGATTTAGTTATCCCGATGTACAACGAATGTTGCGTGATGTCTCAACCTATAATGTCACCACTGCAAATCTACAGCCGATTACTGTCAATAGCTATGAGTTGGGGTGGCGTTTAAATCAAGATCAGGGACTAAATCTAGGGTTAACTGCTTTTTATAATACCTCTGATAAATCAGTACAGTTCAGTAGTCGTGCCGCACATGTTGTGAACACCGATCAACGTGTCTATGGAACTGAATTTACGATCAGCTATCCATTTATGGAACATTATAAAGTTGGTGGAACTTTGGGTTATACCCGTGGGCAATATAAAGATGCATCCAATTCATGGCATGAACTGAATGCATTTAATGTGTCCCCAGTCAAAGGCACAATCTTTGGTGAATGGATGAATGCAGATGGTTATAGTCTTCGGGTACAGGCTAATGCAGTTAAAGGTTCAGACAAGGCTTATAAAGATGATTTAAAGCTTGCCGCAAAAGGGTATAGTGATGATAACAATGCTGCTGCAATCAAAGGTTATACGACTATGGATGTGTTAATGCATTTCCCTGCATATAAAGGCCGTGTTGATTTTGGTGTTTATAATCTATGGAATCGTCAATATAAAACTGTTTTTGCACAACAGGCTGCGGCAACCAATTCTAATCAGTACCTTGATATTCCAGCTCAAGGTCGTATATTTGCTTTAAGTTATACCATTAATTATTAAAACTGGCAGATTAACACCTATGTAAGATGATAAGAGTGCGTTCTTAGTTAAAGAGTTCTTCAAATCTTTTATTTATTATTTTTTAATGACATGGTAAGCCATCACTTTTTCTAGCACTTTAAGCCTCTGATAGTGTCCACTGATCAATAAGTGGACTTTATTGGAGGCTTATTAAATGCTCTGTACGCTCAAACCTTTATTGTGGTTTTCACTGTGAGCAGCCATTCAGCTCAGTATTTGTTTTTGGGTTTTTAGTCAGCCCTGTTTCGTATGCGAGTAATTGATTGGTAAACCTTCTGCAAGGTACTAGAATTTAGGTATTGATACGTTTGTATTTACAGGTTTAACTAAACTTCATAACTTCATAACTTCATAACTTCATAACTTCATAACTTCATAACTTCATAACTTCATAACTTCATAACTTCATAACTTCATAACTTCATAACTAGGATATTCATTAAATTAATATGCTAATTTTAAAAATTATAATTAGTGTTTTATTAGACTATACCCTAAAGTAACACTGATTTTCTCATTATAAGAGTGTATCTTTTAAATGATTTTTGATCATAAATAACATGTAACTTTTATATTTAAGATTTATAATAAACACTTTGAGTGATTTATCGCCAATTTATGGGGTAAAAGATGAAAGGTCAAAAAATAGGCTATGTTCGAGTCAGCTCAGTTGAACAAAATACTGGACGTCAATTGGAGGGGATTGAAATTGATCGGCTGTTTATTGATAAAGCTTCAGGTAAAAATACCGACCGACCTAAATTTCAGGAAATGCTGAACTATGTCAGGGAAGGGGACATGGTTATCGTGCACTCGATGGATCGATTTGCCCGTAGCTTAAAAGATCTCGTTGAAGAAGTAGACAAACTGGTCAAACGTGGTATTGCGATCCAGTTCATGAAGGAAAAGATCACTTTTACTGCTCAAGCAACACCGATGGATAATTTGATGTTGCAATTGATGGGTGCTTTTGCTCAGTTCGAGCGTGAGATTATTTTAGAACGACAAAAAGAAGGGATTAAACTGGCAGCTGCTCAGGGTAAATATAAAGGTCGGGTGCATAAACTCAAACCTGATCAGGCAAATGCTTTACGTCAAGCATGGATGGAAGGTCAGTACTCTTCTAAAGTTGCTTTGGGGAAAGCTTTTGGGATTAGTCGGCAAGCTGTTTATCGTTATTTAAAGGTTGGTACAGAAGCATTTTAGGCAGCTTCAAAAAGAGGCTGCTTCGTGTCTAGGACTGAGAGCAGTCCAAGTTGCAGATGAGACTAAACTATAAATAGTTTGAGATCTCAATTAAGTTAAGATCAGGATCACGTATGTAAACAGAAAGAATATTTCCAACAGCTCCAGTACGTTGAATAGGACCTTCACTAATCTGTATATGTAAATTGTTTAAATGCTCAATCACTTTCTCTAAAGGGTCATGTGCAATGAAACACAAATCAGCAGAGCCTTTGGTTGGATTTTCCGCTTTAGGCTCAAATTCATTTCCTGCCTGATGAAGATTAATTTTCTGTTGGCCAAACTTCAAAGCTTTACGGTTATTTCCAAATGAAATTATTTCAAATCCTAAAGCTTTTTGATAAAACGAACATGTTGCTTCTATATCTGCAACAGTTAGCACTAAATGATCTAAGTGGCTAATATTCATTGTTTTTCCTTTATGTTGTCTGCTTTGAAATTTAAAATATTGTAAATTCACTTTATTGGGTCAAAACAATAGTATGTTTTATAAAATGAAACAATCAGTAAAAATTAAACTGCTGGAGACCACATATCGTAGTTCAATACATACTGATTGTTTTCACGATGAATTCGCCCAGAAGCAGGCAAGTTAAAGTGCATTCCACTGATGGATAGTTTATCGGTCGCAACGCGATCCAATAATGTTGCACGAACTGCAGCAGCTTCATTAGGATCACTGTCAAATGCGATAGTGACTTCTGGTTGTGCCATTTGCAGATGAGGGAAATGTACAATGTCACCCCAGATGAGTAGTGAATCTTTTTCATTACCAATGAGATAGCCTGTATGACCCGGGGTATGACCAAAAAGAGGGACTGCTTGAATTCCGGGCAAGATGGCCTCATTTTTAAATGGCACTAATTTATCGTTGTAAGCATCAAAGGCATTTCGTGCAACACCAAAAAATGGTTTAAAGCCATCAGGCACAGATGCATAAATCATATCATCGCGCCAGAAATTAATTTCTTTTTCATGGACATAAAGTTCTTGGACATTACGGAAAATCGGTGTTGCCAATGGTGCAGCTAAACCACCTACATGGTCTGGATGTGCATGTGTTAATAGCACAGTATCAATATCGAGCGGGTCGATGCCTGCGGCAGACAATGCAACTTGTAACCGGCCACCCCATCCATTAATTCCGCCTGCACCACTATCAATTAAAATTGTACGACCTGCTGTTTGCACGATAAAGGCATTGATATTCATACGAGGTAAAGGATCAATACCTCGGTTTGCCAATAAAGCTTCAGCTTTATTGGCTTCAATACCATTTAATAATTCAAATGATAC
This sequence comes from Acinetobacter sp. MB5, assembly GCF_003261585.1. Taxonomy (GTDB): domain Bacteria; phylum Pseudomonadota; class Gammaproteobacteria; order Pseudomonadales; family Moraxellaceae; genus Acinetobacter. The sequence continues at coordinate 62,706 of NZ_POVU01000010.1, forward strand.
ATCTAAGTAGCCATCACTAAGCATCGTCACGATGGCATCACCATAGCGTTTTTTATTTACAGCAGGTGCTTGATAGATTTGGTTAAGCTTCATAAATTTTCCTAAAAGGGTTTTATACCTAGTTCCCAAATGCTGAGGTGTGAGAGCTAGATATTTAAATAATATATTGGGATTGCGTTGTTAATGTTTGCTATTGAGCAATCTGCTTTAAACAGTGCCATTGGATAAATTGGATGACGATCAAATAAAGCAGCTAACATTCTTGTGTTTCAGTTTATGTTAACTTTAAATTATCGTGGTTGAATAAAAATACTTACATTGGATACTTTTAGGAAACAATGAAGTGTATATGGGAATGAAAATATGGGCGTTCGTAACCCGTGGGAAGATCGATTTTCAGGCATAGTGACATTTATTACTGTCGTCGAAGCTGGAGGTTTTTCGAAAGCTGCATTCCGAATGAACCTTACTCGGTCTGCAATAACTAAATCGATTTCAAAGCTTGAACAACGACTCGGAATTCGCTTATTTCAGAGAACAACAAGGCAGCAGTCCCTTACGCATGAAGGCGGACTTTACTATGAGCATTGCTGCATGATGTTAGATAATCTCAATGCTTTGGAATCAGAACTACGAGACGGGCAATTAGGTCCAGAAGGAATTATTAGAATAAGTTGCCCTGTATTATTTGGACGGAGATGTGTTGCCCCAATTGTGAGAGATCTTACAAATATACATTCTAAGATCCAAATTGAAGCTGAGTTTTCAGATCGAGTTGTAGATATTCTTAGAGAGGGTTTTGATATGGCTATCAGAATAGGTGCTGTTGCTGATTCTACAACTTTGATTGCTAAGAAAATTGCAGTACAAAGAATGTCTATTTTTGCCGCACCGAAATATTTAAATCAGTTTGGTACCCCTACATCGATTAATGACCTACAACAGCATCGTGGAATTCTATATGGAAGGATGTCCCATATCCAACCATGGACAGTTAGAGATAATAAAGGAATCTTTACTGATGTCATACTTCCAAGCAGAGAAATATATGATGATTTACAGGTGATTGCGGATTCAGCAGTTGCGGGAGGAGGATTAGCATGGCTACCAAACTGGCTAGCAGCCCCCTATATTGAATCAGGAAGTTTGAAACTTGTCATGGATAGTGATCAAGTTCAACCTATTGATATTCATATAATTTGGCCAAAAACAAAATATCTTCCTTATCGCACAAGGCTTTTAATAAATTCATTTGTAGATCAAGTACCTTTACTAATGGGATAAATATAATACTGACTCCTAATTTGATTATTACCTCTCAATACAGAAAATTTTTGTACTAGTCAGCCTTGCATTTGTAAAACAGCATAATTGATCTTCGATCAAGAAATTAATAAGTTTGGCTCTGATAGAAACAAAACAGGGGCTGAACTTTTATCAAATTATTTTAAGAAAGCCAAAAGTTTTATTCTTTCCTTAGTCTTCATGACAAGTTCTTCTGTTAAGTTTTTCTTTTCATTTTGCAAAAAAATAATCAATTTATTTTTCAATCATCTTCTTTACATAATGAGTCTCACCAAAAAGGTAGAGATTACTTTTTAGCGTGTTTGAGGAATAGGACATGAACTATTAGAAGAGTTATTGGTCGTTGCTGTAGAGCGAGCCAATAATGGCTTGTTTTGTTAGGAATGGCAAAAATAGGATTGGCTAAGGAGAAGCCCAATGAGTATGGATCAAAATATTGGTAAAAGACTCAATGCAAATTTAGATCAAAAGACACGTATTAAGTCAATTTTAGGTGGTTCAGCTGGCAATCTAGTTGAATGGTATGATTGGTTTGCCTACAGTATGTTTACATTGTATTTTGCTAAATCATTTTTCCCAGCAGGTAATCAAACTGCTGAATTATTACAGGCAGCAGCTGTATTTGCTGTTGGTTTCTTAATGAGACCAATTGGTGCGTGGATGATGGGAGTGTTTGCAGATCGAAAAGGTCGCAAAGCTGGATTGACACTTTCTGTTACTTTGATGTGTATAGGTTCCATGCTGATAGCGATAGCACCAACCCATCAACAGGTAGGTATATTGGCACCTATTATCTTAATTGTTGCTCGTCTTATTCAGGGCTTGAGTGTCGGTGGTGAATATGGTGCAAGCGCAACGTATCTAAGTGAAATGGCAGGTAAAAATCGTCGAGGATTCTTCTCTAGTTTCCAGTATATGACGATTATGGCTGGTCAGTTGCTTGCCTTAGCTATGTTAATTTTATTGCAACATGTTCTTACAGAATCTCAATTGTATGAGTGGGGATGGAGAATTCCATTTTTTGTAGGTTCAATTTTAGCTTTATCAGTATTTATTATTCGACGTGGAATGGTTGAAACACAGTCTTTTAAAAATGCTACTCAAGAAGTGAAGTCAAGTGCTTTTGCTTTGTTTAAACATCATCCTAAAGAAGCCTTTGGAGTTCTGTTTTTAACTGCTGGTGGAACAATGTCGTTCTATGCTTATACGTCATATATGCAAAAATTTATGGTGAATACAACTGGATTTTCAAAAGAAGTAGCCACAATTGTATCTGCTACAACTATCTTTATTTTTATGTGTATACAGCCTGTAATGGGAGCAATTTCAGATAAGGTTGGACGTAAGGCAGTAATGATTTTCTTTGGAGCAGGTGGGGTTCTATTTACTTATCCAATATTTTCAACTATGGCTCACACTACAAGTCCAATTGTTGCAGGATTACTAATTTTATTTGGAATGATATTCCTTTCTGGCTATACATCAACAAGCGCTGTAATTAAGTCTGAGCTTTTCCCTTCGCATATTAGAGCATTAGGCGTTGCCTTACCTTATGCTATAGCAAATACTATTTTTGGTGGAACTTCTGAATTAGCAGCATTACAGTTCAAGAACATTGGACATGAAAACTTTTACTTTATATATGTGAGTGTATTATGTGCAATTTGCTTAATCTATTTTATCCGGATGAAGGATCAAAAGAAACACAGTCGTATTCTGGAAGACTAAGATAATAAATATGCCAAATCATTACTGAAGTAATGATTTGGCATAAAATTGAAAATTATTTGGGTGAACTAGAAATTTATTTTAAATAATTAAATATACAATAACCACAGAAGACTTTTGATAAATTTAATTGATGAACAAGTATTTCTATTAATGAGATAATATGATGTTGTTCACTGAATGTGGATATTCAAAGACGCAATTTGAATAGTGAAAGATATTAAATGCTGTCAAAAGATTATTGAATTGGAAAATCAATTTTCTATAGATTAGCTGGGAAATTTTCCTTTTAAAACCTAAGTAGAAATTTTATGTATCGATTACCTCCTCTAAATGCACTAAGGGTTTTTGAAGCTGTTGCCCGTTTAGGAAGTGTGCGTCGAGCAGCAGATGAGTTATGTGTAACACCTCCAGCGATTAGTCATCAAATTGTTAAATTAGAAGAGTACTTGGGACAATCATTATTTATAAGAAAGGGGCGTGCATTACTTCTAACAGAGGCTGCTTGTAACTATTTGACGGAAATTCGTCCTACATTACAAGCAATTAGCCGTGCAACACTGGTAGCAAGTAAAAATAATACTCGAGAGACGCTAACCATTTCAGCCCCACCAACACTAACTAGTAAATGGTTATTGCCACGATTACCTCATTTTTTTGAGCTATTCCCAGAATATGATGTCAGATTAGTTGACCGTATGACATTAGACTCTGAAGAACAAGGTATTGATGTTGCAATAGAATATCGTTTTGAAGAGGTTACTCACTTTTCAACACAGCAACTTTTTGATGATCAAATTGTTGCTCTGGCTAGCCCCACATTTGTTAAACAACATAAGTTATCTGCGATAGAGCAATTAAAAGGCTTGACTCTGATAGAAACGGAGCGGAGGCTTAATTCTTGGAGATCACTTCTGGCTCATTATTCTTGGGTAAATCAACAACGTTATTTATCTGTTGGATATTCACTGCAAGCTTTTGATGCGGCTGAGTTAGGTCTTGGAGTAGCATTAGGCAATTTAATAAATGCACAAGACATGATTACATCAGAAAAATTGTGTATTCCATTTGAAATCAATAAAGAAAGTATTCCTCCTTTACCTCACTATTATTTAAGCATCCCACCTTATAAAGAGCGATGGGGTCGAGTGTCTAATTTTGTAGACTGGATCACTTCTTTGAGTATTAGCAAGCCTTGCTGTTAAGTTTTTTTTTTCATTTCATAAAAAAATAATCAATTTATTTTCCAATCCTCTTTTTTACATAATGAGTCTTTCCAAAAGGTAAGAGATTACTCTTTAGAACATTTGAGGATAAGGATATGAAACCATTAGAAGGGTTATTGGTTGTTGCTATTGAACAAGCTTTGGCAGCACCTTTATGTACATCACGATTAGCTGATGCAGGTGCGAGAGTAATTAAAATTGAGCGTAAAGAAGGAGATTTTGCTCGAGGTTATGACCAAGCTGCAAAGGGTTCAAGCTCATATTTTACTTGGACTAACCAAGGAAAAGAATCTATCGTTCTCAATTTTAGAGAGTCTGACGATGCAGCTGTACTGGAAAACCTTATTTCACAAGCAGATGTTTTTATCCAAAATCTAGTACCAGGCGCGATGGATCGAGCAGGATTTGGATCAGAGCGCTTACGTAAAGACTATCCAAAACTGATTACCGTCGATATTTCAGGTTATGGTGAGAGTGAAACAGTAAAGCACCTTAAAGCCTATGATTTCCTGATTCAAGCGGAATCGGGACTCACAGGTATCAGTGGTGGAGAAAATGAAATGGGACGTATCGGTGTATCAATTTGTGATATTGGTGCCGGTATGACAGCCCATGCGGCAGTACTTGAAGCTCTTATTAGACGTTCAAGAACAGGGCAAGGTTCAGCGTTGGCAATTTCATTATTTGATGTGGCCGCAGATTGGATGAGTGTGCCACTGATTCATCAAGAGTATGGGCAGGGCGCACCTAAACGTGTTGGTTTAAAACATCCAAGTATGGCGCCATACGGTGCTTTCCCTAGTTCTGATTATGCTTTAACTTTAGTCTCAGTGCAAAATGAACGTGAATGGGCACGATTTTGTGAAATTGTTTTAGGTGATTCAAATATTGCTATTGATCATCGATTCTCATCGAATAACCTTCGAGTTCAAAATCGAGAAGCATTAGAACAGCTTATCACTTCAATAACTCAGGTTTTGACACAAGATGTTTTGAAACAACGTTTAGCAACAGCAGATATAGCTTTTGGAGCAGTGAATAGTGTTGAGGATTTAGCAAAACATCCCGCATTGGTTCGTCGCAGTGTTCGGAATGAATCTGGAGATGAAGTTAGCATTCCGCGATTACCGATTCGTTGGTTGGAAGATGAAAATACTGCTGTGAATGAGCAACAAGCTCCTAAGCTTGGTGCACATACCCAAAAAATTAAACATGAGTTTAAATGTGAGTTAGAGGCTTAAGGAATAAGTATGAATACACTAAATGTTATGGATTGGCTTGGACGCAAAGAAATTTTTGAAGATACGCTGCGCTTGCAACCTGCGCACTTTATGCAAGCAACTTTAGATCAAGATCCTAGTCTAGAAGCAGGGGATAAACTTCCTGCACTCTGGCATTGGATTTATTTTTTAGAAGCAAAACCAGCAAGTCAACTTGGTCGTGATGGTCATCCTAAAAAAGGAGGGTTTCTACCTCCTGTAAGTCTACCGCGTCGCATGTGGGCAGGGGGACGTTTTTCCTTTTTTGCACCAATTCCCTTAGGAAGTGAAGTAAGAAAAGTTTCATCAATCAAAGATATTTCTTATAAACATGGTCGCACAGGGGAGCTATGTTTTGTAACGGTACTCCACGAATTCTATGTTAATGATGTACTGGCTCTTACTGAGGAGCAAGATATTGTTTATCGAGAAGATCCTCAACCAAATGTGAAACAGCCTGAACCTTTATTAGCTCCTGAAAATGCAGAGTTTTCTGAGACGATCTCACCAAACCAAGTACTACTTTATCGTTATTCAGCACTAACTTTTAATGGGCATCGCATACATTATGATGTGGACTATGCAAGAGATGTTGAAGGTTATGAAGGGCTAGTTTTTCATGGACCATTAACAGCAACCTTACTCGTAGATTTAGCGACTAGAATGTTTGGACGCCAACCTATTGAATTTTCATTTAAAGGATTGGCACCGATTACTGCAAATCATGATTTCAAAATTGAAGGTATTAGGGAAGGTAATGTCATGCATTTATGGGCTCGACGTCATGATGGTGCTTTAGCTATGAAGGCAAAAGCCATCTTTTCCTAACGGAAATTGCTACTACTTATTTAATGGATGAGAGTCTAAACGATGAATGAATTGCTACCTAGATCTTGGTTATATGTGCCTGGTAACAAGAGTGATTTAGTCAAAAAAGCAAGTAATTGTGCTGCTGATGCTATCGTAATTGATTTTGAGGATGCTGTCTTAGCAGCAGATAAGCCCAATGCACGTAGTCAACTGATCCATCATGCTGAATTATTGAAAGCTCAAAATAAATTGATTGCAGTGCGAGTCAATGGACCGAAAGAACTACTGGATGAGGATCTTGATGTATTACGCACCTGCGTACCAGATTATCTGATTCTACCTAAAGTAGAGAGTCCTAATCAAATTCAATATGTAGTAGATCAAATGAAAGAATTTGATGTTCGTATTATTGGTTTGATTGAAAGTCCGATAGGCGTATTGAATGCACATTCGATTGCTCAATCACATAAAAATCTAGTCGCATTGAGTATAGGTAGTGAAGATTTATCTTTTGAAATGCAGATGCAACCATGTTGGGATAGCCTTTATGTTCCGAGTATGCAAGTAAATATTGCTTGTAAGGCTGCAGGTATTGGCTGTATTGGTTATATAGGAAGTATTGCAGAATTCCGAGAGATAGATCGATTCAAAGTTACTGTGGAACGATCTGCTCCACTTGGTTTTTTTGGTGGTTTCGCAATACACCCAGCGCAAATTTCTATATTGAATGAAGCATTTACCCCTTCAAACGAGGAGCTTGAGCAGGCGAAACGTATAATAGTGGCGTTTTCAGCAGCCCAATATGAATCTAAAGGAGCGATTGCAGTTGATGGGAAAATGGTTGATCTTCCTGTTGCTCGGAGAGCAGAGCAATTGATTGATAGATTTAGTTATTTGTTAGAATAGAAAATTAAAAAACCGCCATGTATTGAACATGGCGGTTTTTTAATTATGTTGTTTTTTCTATGGATTCAAGATTTCGCTCTTTACGGATCACAAGAAGTAAACCAATGATAGAAAGTGTCATTCCTGTAAGCATTGCCATTGAAATTGCTTCATCAAATAGAGCCCATGCTTCTATAGCTGTCAACACTGGAACTAAGTAGAAGTATGTTGCTACTTTAGTTGCTTCACCATTTTGAATCATGTAGATCAATAGCAGAACAGCCGTTACAGATACACCCAAAACTAACCATGTTAAGCCGAGTACAAAAGATAAGTTCCAGTGAACTGGAGAGCTTTCAAAAAAGAAACTTAGAATCCCCATCACTACGGTCAATGTAACGTATTGGAAGAATGTTGCACCAATGATATGTCCATCACCACTCGCATTCTTTTGATAGAGGGAACCAATAGTAACACCTGCTAAACCTACAAATGCCGCGAATAGTCCAGTCAAATTCATATCAAAACTTTTTCCACCAGGCGATAACACAAAGAAAACACCCAAAAAGCCAATGAATATGCCTAGCCATTTTGTACGGCTAAGATGTGTGTGTTGAAAGGTTGAAACAATAATTGCTGTTACAACGGGTTGTAGTCCCGTGATTAATGCAACAACACCTGAAGGAATCCCTTTTTTCATAGCGAAGAAGCATCCGCCCAAAAAGAAAGTATGCAAGAACAATCCAACGATTAACTGTTTGACTATTCCATGTCCCGAAGGAAACTTTACTTTCAAAAACATGGCTAATATGAAAAAAGCAACACAAGAGAAAGCCCCTCTTAAAAATAGGAGATGGAAAGGTTCGCTATATTGAACGGTAAACTTAGCACCCACAAATCCTGTACTCCATAGGAATACAAAGATCCATGGTGCTAGAATAAAGAATATTTTTTTTTGGGTAGTTTGGCTCATAATTTCATATATTCCAATTCAGACAATTTGGAGAAATCCAAATGTTTTTTCTGTTATGGGTATTAGATATGAAATTGATTATTCAGAAAATATGGTAGTTTATCCTATGACTAGAAGTCATAGTTTGGAAGGATTAAGAATGGATCAGAATCAAGATGTTAAAAATTTCTTGTTAAAGCATAGAGCAAAGATTAATCCAGAAGAATATGGTTTTAACACATTACACCGAAGAGTAAAAGGTTTAAGACGAGAAGAAGTCGCTCAGTTGGCGGCAATCAGTGTAAGTTGGTATACGTGGCTTGAGCAAGGTCGTGACATCAGCATATCAAATGAGGCAATCAAACGTATTGGTCAGGTTTTAAAGTTGACGGCCGATGAACAAGAATACTTTGAGGCCATTTTATTCAAAACTCAACGAGTTCAAGTGCCAAGTAAAGATTTAAGTCATGATCTTGTTGCGATGGTAGATGCGTTAAATCCTCACCCCGCATTCATTCGACGAGAAAATATGGATATAGTCTACTGGAACAAATCTACGGTAAATAAAATTTTTGATTGGTCTAAAATTCCAGAAAATGATAGAAACTCTCTGAAGCTTATGTTTATTAATGAGGAATATAAAAGTCGTATACCTGATTGGCAAGAGGCTGCACGTAATACGATTGCTTCATTTCGATCTTATTATGCTTTAAGCAAGGAAAAAGAAAAATTTGAGAATGTAATAACTGATTTAAAAAGTCGTAGCGTAGAATTTTCGAATATGTGGGAAGAACATGAAGTTAGAAAAACAAGACAAGGAAAAAAAGCAATTATGAATTTCAAAGGGGAACTAAAAAGATATGCTTATAGCACTTTAAAGCCAGAAGGAACTAATGATGTTTTTTTAATCTTTTATAATGAATATTAATGGAATCTCCCGTAAATTTAAGTTGTACTAGAGCCTGTAAATAATTTTGTGTGTACTAGCTCAAACCCGATCTGACAGTTCCCCATTTTTTAGTGTGCCTGTCAGGTTAAATTTGAGCTAAATTCTTCTCAGCCCAAATTCGCTTCCCATCAAGTAGGGTTTCTAGTGGTGTGCGACCACAGCACATTTTTCCCTGATGAGTTCGTTCAGTATTATAGAATTTCAGCCAAACGTCTAGATCAGCTTGTAATTCCTCTAATGTGCTATACAGCTTCTTCCTAAAGGTTATTTGATAAAATTCCTGCAAGATCGTCTTATGGAAACGCTCACAGATCCCATTCGTTTGCGGGGATGCTGCTTTAGTTTTCGTGTGATCAATATCATTAATGGCTAAATACAGCTCATAATCATGTTGTTCAACCTTACCGCAATATTCAGTGCCTCTGTCTGTCAGAATACGCAGCATTGGTAGATCCTGCGACTGATAAAATGACAGTACGCGATCATTTAATAGATCTGCTGCTGTAATCGGTGTCTTTGTAGTGTAAAGCTTACAATGCACGACTTTGCTGTAGGTATCGATGAACGTTTGCTGATAGATTCGACCAACACCTTTGAGATTGCCAACGTAAAATGTATCTTGTGCTCCAAGATATCCTGGATGGTGTGTTTCTATTTCGCCACAAGCAATATCATCTTCATGTTTGCGCTCAAGCGCAGCAATTTGATGATCATTTAACTCAATTCCATCTTTAGCCACCTTGGCTTCTAAGGCTTTCAGTCGCTTTTTAAAGTTCTCTAAATCGTGGCGAAGCCAAATAGATCGAACCCCACTACCTGAAATAAATACACCATTTTTACGTAATTCATTACTGGTACGGTGTTGACCATAAGCTGGGAATTGGATTGCGAAATCAATCACAGCTTGTTCTGTAGCATCATCCACGCGATTTTTTAGATTCGGTACCCGTCGGGATTTATTGATGAGTGAATCTACATCACCTGATTCGACGAGTTCCTGATAACGGTAAAAGGTATCTCTAGAGACTCCCATGACTTTACAAGCTCTAGATACATTCTGAAGTTCTTCAGCTAAGTTGAGTAAGCCTACTTTGTGTTTGATGATTTGATTGTTAGTATGCAACATAAGAAAGTTACCTTTGTTTGATTAAGATTCGACACCTTTATCAAAATGGGTAACTTTCTCTTTTTCAAGATCAATGTCTGATCAGATCTGAACTAATACAAATGAGGACACGCCCTAAGAACTATTACTTTTCTTTTTCTCATAGTGTTTAGTCAACTATTCATTTTCAACTATCTATCTTATTGGTTCTACGGACTTATTTTGATAACACCATAGACTGTGAATGCTTTAACTTTTCTAGGCACCAATTCCACATTATATCTACAGACTCTTTTGGTGATAAAGAACGCTTACGTACAAGATAATAACTCGACTCTAAAAAGACCGTCTCTGTCATGATTTGAACTAATCGACCATTATTAAGGTCATCTTCAACAAAAGCTTTGCATACTAAAGCAACACCCTGTCCTGCAAGCGCGGCATCTAGTGCCAGCGTGGTTTGATTAAAAACAGGTCCAAAGAGCTGACTATTAGAGTTTAAGAACTTTGGCCAGTTGTTATGGGCATCCTGTAAGAGTGGCAATGACAATAATTGTTGAGTAGTTAAAGGAAGATGGAAGTCCTTTACAAGATGAGGGTGTGCTACAACAATCAGTTCTTGATGAAATAATAATTGTGCTTCTAAAGCCTTTGGAAAGGATGTATTAGTGAGTCTTACAGCAATATCTACTGCATCCCGATTAAGGTCTGACAGTGCTTCAGTTGCTAAAGTATTCAATTTAATATCAGGAAACATTGCATGTAACTCACCTAAACGTGGAATCAGCAGTTTGGATGCAACAGTAGGTGTAACACTAATAGTTACGATATTCGGCTGAACTAAAAGCGATTCCGTTGCTTCTGTAAGAAGGTCAAATGCACGAGTTACATTGATAAGATAAGCCATCCCTGAGGGGGTTAGCGCCAACCCACGTGCAAGACGTTGGAATAATGGAATACCCAATTGTTCTTCAAGAGCACGCACTTGTTGAGCAATGGCACCTTGAGTGACACCTAATTCATCAGCAGCAGCACGAAAGCTTAACCTCCGACCTGCGGTTTCAAATGCACGTAAAGAATTTAATGATGGAAGTTTTCGACGTGAGATCATAGTGCCACAAATAAAGCAGTAGTTTTTCTACACTCTAGTGTGTTTATTAATCATGTGCAAGGTATTCAATTAATTGTCATACTTTCGACCAGTGAATGTAGTTTTTATGCATTTTTAAAAAATGCGTTATTAACTCAAAACATTTGACTAACCTTAGGTATTTACCATGCTAAAGGATCTTAACGAGATCGACACTCAGGCAATTTAAAGAATAGTCAATGTAATTTTTCCCGATCTAATGTATAGGATATAAATAATATGCTCCGTGCTTACGCTGCACTTATTCTGCTGGGTGCAATTTGGGGAACGAACTTTATCTATATGAAATGGGCAACAGCTCTTATTTCTCCATCACAAACGGTCTTCTTACGTATTTTATTTGGCTTTCTACCATTGCTTCTAATAGCTTGTTATACAAAGGTTATTAGCCTTCGACAATTACGTTATCTCCCTCATTTTGCAGTTATGTCTGTATTAGCCACAACACTCTATTATTATGGTTTTGTTGCTGGGACAGCTTTGCTCCCTACAAGTATTGCAGGGCTACTAAGTGGTTCTATTCCAATTTTTACTTTCCTGACTTCTCTAATATTTCTTCGTAATGAGCGCCCATCAAAACGTATGACATTTGGTATTATTCTTGGGTTTCTTGGTATAGTTTTAAGTGCTCGTCCATGGGAAAGTTCACAAGAAGTTCCATTACTGGGAGTGTTCTGGATGATTGTTGGAACATTCAGTCTTGGATGTTCTTTTGTCTATGCACGATACTATCTTTCACCATTAAATTTGCCCCCATTAGCATTAGCAACATGGCAATCAGGGATAGCGACTCTCTCCTTATTGATATTCACTGATTTTCATAACATTACAGCTATTACATCGAATACATATACTTTATGGGGGGTAATCATTGGCCTAGGGATGTTGGGAACAGGTGGTGCATTTTTTATTTATTACTATATTATTCAAAAACTTGGTCCTGTAAAATCAGCTGGGGCAACTTATATTGCACCGATTATAGCTGTCACTATTGGAGCAATAGTTGGAGAAAGCATAGGTATAATTGAATTACTGGCATTAGCTCTAATTTTAGTTGGTGTAATTTTGATTCAGTTACCCAAAAATCTTAGCTTGGATTCAATGAAGATTTCTAATAGCAAGAGCGAATCAGGAAGTAAGCTTGATAAGCCATTCACTTAGCCTGCTTAAAGTAGAAGGATGGGCACTGTTGCAAATAGAGATCTGAGCTGATGATTTTCCCTTTACAAAGGTACTTAGAGACCGAAAACCCTATTCACTAGATACACTTCACCCTGAGGTTGACCATAATAAAATGATGAAGCCTGTTCTTTACGGAGTGCACGCATCACTTCAATACCTTTGATTATGGCATAAGCCGTCTTCATCGATTTGAAGCCTAGCGTGGCCTTGATGATTCGCTTTAACTTGCCATGATCACATTCGATCACGTTATTTTTGTATTTAATCTGCTTGTGCTCAAGATCAGGTGGACATTTTCCTTCCCGTTTTGGACTGCCACCACTCTCCTAGACAAATATCGTCTATTCTTTTTGCATAGGAGAGAACATTATGAGTGGACAACGTTATACCCCAGAATTTAAAGATGAAGCTGTTAAATTGATTACTGAACGTGGATATTCTGTCACTGATGTGGCAGAACGTTTAGGTGTATCACAGCACAGCATTTATAAATGGCTAAAGGCCGTACAGCCTTTACGCAACAACCCTGATGAACATGAACTGCTCGAGGCGAAGAAAGAGATCCTTCGTCTTAAAAGTCAGCTTAAGCAAACTGAAGAAGAGCGGGATATCTTAAAAAAGGCCGCAAGGTACTTTGCAAGCCTGCCCGAGTAAAGTATCAATTCATCCTTGAATACAGCCATCAATTTAAGATTAAAACGATGTGTCGGGTTCTTAAGATTGCTCGTGCTGGCTATTATGCCTGGCTACATGAACCCGAATCAGGCAGAACAATTGAAGACAAACGGTTATTACAACTGATCCGCTCTTCTTATGATGCCAGTTATGGCATCTACGGTTATCGTCGCATCACGCTGGATCTTAAAGAGCTGGGTGAAAGCTGTGGCCCCAATCGTGTGCTGAAGATCATGAAGAACAATGGCATTGCTGCTGTTCGAGGGTATAAGAAGCATAAAAGCTATGGGCACGGTTGTCATCAGATTGTGCCACCTAACCATTTAAATCGAGAATTTGTTGTAAACACACCTGATACGTTCCGAAACGATGTTTCTCAGGTGACTGATATTACCTACATCCGCACTTGGCAAGGCTGGTTATATCTGGCTGTGGTTCTCGATTTATATTCAAGAAAAGTCATCGGTTGGTCAATGAAACCTACGCTTGCTAAGGATATCGTTTTGGATGCACTTCTTATGGCAGTATGGCGACGCAGACCCAATGAGCCCGTGATCATACATTCAGACCAAGGCTCACAATACAGCAGCGGAGACTGGCATAAATTCTGTCAGAAGCATAACTTGATTCCCAGTATGAGTCGTCGCGGTCTTGCGTAGCTTTAATCGCTACTCATGGGACAATGCTGTTGCAGAATCCTTTTTTAGCAGCTTAAAGAAGGAAAGAATTAAAAAGAGAATCTATAAAACTCGAGAAATGGCCCGTGCAGATGTGTTTGATTATATCGAGATGTTTTACAATCGAATCAGGCGTCATTCGCATCTCGATGGGATGAGTCCAGAAGCCTTTGAGGCAGCTTCAAAATGAGACATGTCTCATGTCTAGGATACTGGGAGCAGTCCACTTAGCCTCATCTTCGTATGGGGCTTTTTTCTGCTTGAATGGATTTATGATCAAATACAGTTCGTCAAGTTAGGCAAATATCTCGACATTTCAGGTGACAGTGATGAAAAAAGTTTTAAGTCTTGCTTGAACTCAAAAATAAAAAATTATGATTTTGATCAATTTTATATAACTTAAGTTAGATGAGGCTCTAAGCTGGTTTTTTTAAAGTTAGAACATCTTAGATATTTTGACTTTATTAAGGAGAAGTTCATGGAACTCATTCGTTTACCTAATACGGCAACAAGTGAAGAAGTTGCAAAAGCTCTAAAAGAACATGGTCACTGTATTGTTGAAAACCTAGTCGCTGCAGAAGTCATGGACCGTATTGCAGAAGAGATGTCTGAATTTATTACGACAAGTCCTTATGGCGAAGACAAATTTTTAGGCAATTTAACACAACGTACAGGTGCATTGGTTGCACGCTCTGAAACAGCTCGTGAGTTAATTCGACATCCACTGGTATTAGATTCAGCAAAAAAACATCTTTCTAAATCATCAACCATGCAGTTGCAATTAACCCAAATTATTACTGTAAACCCTGGTGCACCATCACAAATTCTACATCAAGATCAGTTGGCTTGGGATTTCTTTGACTTTCCAGATGATTTTGAAACTCAATGCAATACCTTGTGGGCAATGACTGAATATACAGAAGAAAATGGCGCTACTCGCGTTGTTCCAAACAGCATGTATGCAGGCGCTCGTCAAAAATTTACAGAAGAGCAAACACTTGTTGCTGAAATGCCTAAAGGTTCTGTGATGATCTATACAGGCAAGATTTATCATGGGGCAGGTACAAACACCACAGATAAAATCCGTCAAGCAATTAATATTAACTACTGTGCGGGCTGGTTAAGACAAGAAGAAAATCAGTATTTGGCGACACCTCCAGAGATCGCACAGACGTTGGATGATGAGATGTTGAAATTGATGGGCTATCAATGTGCATGTTTTGCCATGGGTTATGTTCGTGATTTTGAAGATCCTTTAGATGTATTCCGTGGGAAGAAAGAACGTCGTTCAGCAGGATTTAATGTTGTCACTGATAATGGCAATGATGTGACGAAGAACTATGCAGAAGAGTTAGGGGGATAAAAATGAAATGTTTTACCCCTCAAATAGACTATTTTGAGCAAGATGTCTTTGACTCACTATCATTTAGTCAGATTGCTGAAGTTGGTAACACGGTTTATTTCTCTGGAATTGCTCCGTTAAAAGGTAGTTTAGAAAATACCTTGGTTATGGGGCAGAGCATTGAAGAACAACTGGAATTTATTCTGATGACTGCTCAAAAGTGTCTGGAATCGGTTGGGTTGGCGTTTTCCAATATTGCAACCTGGACGATTTACACGACGGATATTGATACTTTTGCCAATCAGTCAGGAGATATTCTAAAAAAATATCTGGGACAACATAAGCCAGTATGCACTTTAGTTCAGATTAGTAAGTTAATTCATCCCGAACAGATGATTGAAATAACGATTACGGCTGTAAAAGAGTAATACATTTAAATTATGGTTATCTGATAGGACCCATTCAGGTAACCACCTTTTAGGGAAGTATTATGTTTAAGAAAAATCAAATCTTAAAAATCGTTGTAGTGTCTGGTGGCTTAGGAGCAATGTCTAAAACTGAAAAGCTAGTCACTACGATTGCAGAAGAAATTTCAAAGCATGTCGCTGTCGACTTACAGATTGTTAAATTCAGCGAAATAGGTCGTTTTGTAGGGCAAGCCATGTATAGAAATGAATTGCCTGAGCAAGTAGAAGCTAGTTTACAGGCGATTGAAAATGCCGATGCATTGATCATCGGGACGCCAGTCTACAGAGCATCATTTTCGGGATTATTTAAACATTTCTTCGATTTTGTTGAACAATATTCTCTGGTTAATGTACCTGTTTTTTTAGCTGCGACTGGTGGAAGTGAAAAACATGCATTAGTGATTGAACATCAACTCAGACCGCTATTTAGTTTTTTTCAGACATACACCTTACCGCTAGGCATTTATGCAACGGATAAAGATTTTAACAGTGATTATGAAATCAACAGTATGGAACTGTTGAATCGAATTTCATTAGCTGTATCCCGTGCACTTCCAATTTTACAAAATCTATCGCAACCCCTAGCAGAAATAAGCACAAATAATATTCAGAGAACAGTAGTTCCATCGAGTTGTGCTTCTATCCTTTAATCATCAGAAATAAAAAGGTTCTAAGTGAAATTATTTTTAGATTGTGAGTTTAATGGATTTGGTGGACCATTAATCTCCTTGGCTCTTGTTGATGAAGTGGGAAAAGCTTTTTACGAAGTACTGCATTGTAGAAGCCCTGTCTTATGGGTAAAACAGTATGTGATGCCACGATTAAATAAAGAGCCAATCACCTTAGATGAATTTCAAAAGAGACTGGCAATATTTCTTAAAAATTATGATGAAATCCATATTATCGCGGATTGGCCAGAAGACATTTCATTGCTACTTAATATGCTCATTGTTAAGCCTGGTTATCATATGCCTGTCCCACCGCTAACAATCGAGTTGTGGAAGCTTCCTGCAATTGGGGGCTTTATAGAGTCAGAATTGCCCCACAATGCACTACATGATGCAATTTCTTTATCAATCAATTACCACGAATGGCAATGTGGGGTTCAAGCAGCGGTTTAAAATTTATTTAAATTATAATTAGTTTGAAATATGCCTAACAACAACTATAAATTGGCATGAATCTTGTATCTAATGCATTATGTATCTGCATGGATATAGTTGAAATGGCTAGTAATCAAAACCTAATTATTGAGAACTCATTAATTCTTGCCAAAAATTATTTGGATGCTCAAGGAGCAATGTTTTATTGGATTAATGAGGATAAAAGTGATGCATTTATTGATTCGAATATAAATGTTTCTAAAGAATTTATTCATAAATATCATAACTTACTACAAGATTACGATCCGCTAAATGTGGCATATTTTCTTAAATCTCATGAAAATATAAATTTATTGAATACCTGTAACAGAGATAATCAGAAAGTTAGTGTGTATAAGCGTTTTGCAAATGAGTGTGGGATTGATGAAATCTTAGAGATTGTTTTTTGGAGAAATAATCATGCTTATGCGGGTATTGCAGTAACGAATCCTAATGATGATAAAAAAAGAGATGTAAATTCAATTCAGGCACTTCATCAAATACTCGGTAATAGCATTTTTGATCTTGGTGATATTAAAGATAATATTGTAAAAGATTATCTTAGAGATCTTAAGCTTACGAATCGTGAAGTGGAAGTTTGTGAATTAATCGCCAAGGGATATGCGAACCAAGATATTGCTGAAGCCATGGAAATATCTTTAGGCACTGTAAAGATTAATGCCAATCGCATATTCGATAAGTTAGAAGTAGAAGGGCGATTACAGTTAAGTATATTGTTGAACAATATAACGAAATAATCTTAAGGTTGCTGGCTTATCCAGTGTTTAGGTGACATGCCATACCATCTTTGAAAGGCCTTGGAAAAACTACTGATATCTGAGTAACCTAGTTTGTATGCTACTTCCGAAATAGATGAGTCAGGTTCAAGTAAATATTGTGGGGAAAGTTCTTTTTGCGTATTTTCTAAAAGCACGCTAAAGGACGTGTTGTAAGAGGAAAGCCGTCTTTTCAAAGTCCACGTTGGGATGCCTGTTAATTTAGCGATGTCTTCAATATGAGGAAATTTAGTTTCCATACACAATTTGATATGCATCACAATAAAATCGATGAACTTCTCATTTTGGTTATTTTTGTAGCCAATATTCTCTAAGGTATAGGTCAATATTTCAAATAAGTGTGGGTCTGCACCAAGAATTTTCGCTTCAACATCCTTTTTAGGAATATATATGCTGTTTTTTCGGGCATTAAAATTAAGTGTGCACTTAAAAAATGCCAAATGATCACCTATAAAAGCTGGTTCAGAGTTTTCAAATTCAATTAATGCGGGTTGCCAGTCACTATTCGTTGCTTTCCGAATCAAATTGCAGATAATTGCTAGTGTAATTTCTGCATCATAGCGCTGATTTTCTAGATAAGAATCATCAACTTTATAAGTGACAACATAATACTCGCCATGCTTTTCAACTTTTAGGGTTGTATATTCTTGAAAAAACAAAAAATACTTACAGGTTGATTCCAGTGCATGTTTTAAGTTTTTAGAATTAATGAAGATATAACCCAATAATCCTAGAGACTCGATATCACATTTAGAGCCATACATAATTGGAAAGTTATCATAGCCTGTAATTTCAACAGTTTTTTCGACAGCACGAATGAATTCATTTAGAGATATTTTTGCGTAGGGTTTAGATAAATTTTCCTTATCTTGAAAGCACGTTTCCAAGAGTTTCGGGTCTATTCCTAAAGACTCAACAATTCTGAATAAGCTAAGTGTGACAGAGGAGTAAACACCAATTTGAGGGTTGGTGCCAATAGTTGCTAGTGATCTAACCATAACCATATCCACCATAATTGCCTTTAATTATTTATAAGCAATTTTTATGCCATTTGTCCCAATAACACAAAAATGAGTGCTGAATTCTCAAGAACTCTATGCCATAAAAACAAATAATAAAATTGCATAAGGTAGATGATCTTGAAAATCGCCTACCTAAAACAGGATTTTTTAATATTTATGCTTAAGTGATCATAAGCATTCCTAGATTGGAGTATACTGTTATGGATAATCTGAATAAGCAAGAGTCCCTTTCTGGCTCACTTGGTATCCTCTCAATTGTTTTTATGGTAATTGCAACAGCTGCACCATTAACAGTAATGGTTGCTGTCACACCGCTCATTATTACTCTAGGTAATGGAGGAGGGGTAGTCTTTGATATTATGGTTGCAACAATAATTATGCTGTTGTTTTCAGTAGGTTTTGTTGCAATGTCAAAATATATTGATAATGCAGGGGCATTTTATGCATTTATTCAAAAAGGGCTAGGGCGATCATTGGGCTTGGGATCTGCCAGCTTAGCATGGGTTTCTTATCTTTTTATCCTGATTGCTTTAGAAGCATACATTGGCGTGGCTTTTAGCGATTTATTAAAGAACTTTTTGGGAATTGAAATACCTTGGTGGATATTGTCATTACTTGTCATCAGTATTGTAGGATATTTGGGATATCGCCATATTGAATTAAGTTCAAAATTTCTTGGAGTCGCTCTTGTTGCTGAGATTGCAGTTGTTCTCATTGTCGATTTGTTATTTTTCCAAAAAAATGGCGTAACAGGATTAGCATCTTCAGCTTTTTCTATGAATGTGGTTTCAAGCGGTTCAATTGGACTTGGAATTATGTTTGCTATTTTTGGATTTATTGGATTTGAGTCAACCGTAATCTTTAGAGAAGAAGCTAAAGATCCTCAAAAAACGATTCCACGTGCTACATATTTAGCTGTAATTTTAGTCGGCTTATTTTATTGCCTTTCAACTTGGTGTCTCGTCTCCATTGTTGGGCCTGACAAAATCATGGCTTTTACAACACAGCATGGAGAAAATACATATCTATTGGTTGCTGAACAATATTTGGGTAAGTTCTTCTCTGATATTATTTTAGTGTTATTAGTCACAAGTTTATTTGCCTGTATCCTTTCCCTTCATAACGTTGTTGTGCGATACCAATATGTATTGGGTAAATTTGGTGTTCTTCCTTCTGGATTATCAAAAGTTCATGTAAAACATAATTCACCTTATATGTCGTCAGCAACTCAATCGGTCAGTTCGTTTGTTATTCTTGGAACTCTCATCTTTTTCCAATGGGATCCAGTAGCAAATATTTATACTTGGGGTGCTATGGCAGGAACGTTAGGTTATATGTTTATTTTGTCCTTAACTTGCATATCAGTTGTTGTCTTCTTCTTAAAAAATAAAGAAGGCAGTTTATGGAAAACTTTTATTGCACCAATGTTAGGGCTTTTGGGACTATTGTTCTGTCTAGGAATGGCAATTATTAACTTACCAGCTTTAGTCGGCGATTCAACAATTGTTGCGAAGGTTGTAGGTCTTGTCCTTGTATGTACTTTCTGTCTAGGGGTGCTAATTGCAAATATCATGAAGATTAAATCACCACAGAAATTTGATCGTCTGAAAGAATTAGCTTAAACCAAGTAAATAAATAGGAGATAGCAATCAGCTATCTCCTATTTTTATGTCAGCATGCTTAAAATTAATACGATCTACTTGAGTGAACTGAAAGTGAGATTTTAAATTGATTTCACACAAAATGAGTTTATCTAACAGCTAAACTATCAATATGGTTTAGTGTTGAATTATTATGTATTTGATATTGAAGAGAATGACCATTTTCTGCTT
This sequence comes from Acinetobacter sp. MB5, assembly GCF_003261585.1. Classification (GTDB taxonomy): domain Bacteria; phylum Pseudomonadota; class Gammaproteobacteria; order Pseudomonadales; family Moraxellaceae; genus Acinetobacter. Next base: position 83,211 of record NZ_POVU01000010.1, read on the forward strand.
TCAAAAATCTGCAAAACGAAGGTTCTTTATCTTCAACTCATTCTGTGTTTTTCTATAAGATCAGTCCCGTATACAAATTACGGGAGACATTTCAAGATTCTAGCTCTGAATATAATCTGTGATTGACACAATTTTCGCATAAGCAAAAGCTAGAGCAGCCATTAATGCTGCATGTACTTGAGCTGCTTCAACGACTTGACCATTAAATTCGAGGTTCATAGTGGCACATGCATCTTCAACAACAGTACATGTATAACCAAGATCTGATGCAGCGCGTGTAGTCGCATCAATACACATATGGCTCATAGCACCAATAATGGTCAATTGCTCAACACCTTGTTCTTTTAAATGCGAATCTAGATCAGTTTTTAAAAAAGAATTTGGATAGTTTTTAGTGATTATATATTCATTATTGGCTGGGGTAACAGTCTGAATAATTTCTACACCATCTGTATTTTTCACAAAAAAAGGAATTTCTGGATCAAGAAATTCATGGCGGATATGGATAACAGGGATCGCATGCTGACGCGCATATTCGATGACTTTTGTTGCATTATCTACAGCGGCTTCAATATTAACTAATGGAAGTTTGCCTGTTGCTAGATATTCATTTTGTAAGTCTACAACGACCACAGCTTGTTTGCTCATAATTTAGAACTCAGTTTAAGTATATTTCGAGTTTATCTTGACAAAGTAACAACTAAACATGAATAGTCGTAAATGACAAAATTATGGTGAATAACGACACATGGTACAACTTGTTGAAGTTGGTATTGTTTTGTACACGGATGCCCATCTAGCATCCGTATGGGGGTTAACAGACTTACTGAAATATGCAAGTAAATACTCGGAAAATAAACAAATAGATTCGATAAGAGTTTCACATTGGCAGTACAGGAATGGTGAAATTGTAAAAATATGGGATACACATAACACTCAAAGTAACAATATAAATTTTATTGTTATTCCTCCTAGTTTTGCTTCTCCAATTTCTCAACAGGATGCAAAATTATATACGTCATGGCTTAAATGTTTGCATCAAAATGGGGCGATTTTGTGTTCAATATGTTCAGGCATTTTTACGCTTTTAGAAACTGGCATACTTGATGGTCGGACAGTAACGACTCATTGGTTAAATAACACGATGGTGAGAGATCGATGCCCATCTATTATATTAGACAGTAATAAAATTATAGTGGAAGAAACAGATCTCATTACTACCGCTGGAATCATGTCTTGGATGGACTTAGGTTTAAAATTAGTTGAGAAAATCTATAGCGCACCATTTATGATTGATTTTTGCAAATTATTATTAGTCGATCCGCCAGCACGCGAACAGTCTTTTTATAAAATTTTTTCACCTAACTTTGACCATGGGGATATTTCTATCATAAAAATTCAACATTGGTTACAAATAAACTATGAACAAAAGATCACTTTAGACTGCTTGGCAGAATATGTAAATTTGGAGAAACGGACTCTTTTAAGACGTTTTAAAAAAGCGACTAATTTAACTATTATTGAATATTGTCAAAATTTGAGAATTCAAAAAGCACAAGATCTTCTAATAACGACAGCTTTAAGCTTTGATGCGATATCTTGGCAGGTTGGATATAAAGACAGTTCATCATTTAGAAAAATATTTATTAAAAATATTGGGTTATCTCCTAGTGAATACCGAAAACGTTTTTAGATAGTCCATTGGCGAAATTCTATTTTCAATATATCTCTTGACTTTGCCATCGTGGGAAGCTCTATCCTGATTCAGCATTTATGAGAGAAGGATGACTTTCTGATTAACCATGAAGAAAGCCTCTATCTTTGCAAAAAGAGAATTCAATATCTTGAATTTAATAAAACTAAACATGTAAGCATTTGAAATTAGATATTTCTATATACATAGGAGATTCATCAGTGGAGTTTTTGCATTCTGTAAAGAATCTAAGTATTACAACCCAAATTAAAGTTGAAGATTTACCCCATTTAGCAGCTTTAGGCTTTAAAGGAATTATTAATACTCGATTTGATCATGAAGATTCCCAACAACCTTTATCAAAAAATCTTGAAGATGAAGCCAAACGACTCGGTATAGGATATTGGCATCTTCCAATTCCACAAGATTCTAAGGATATAACGGAGAATCAGGTTAGTGCTTTCAAAGCAGCATTGCAGACTATTCAGGGAACAGCGATTGTCTTTTGCAAAACAGGTCATCGTTCTTTAGAACTGGCTAATCGAGCTCAAAAAACTGAAACACAACAGATGCCATCCGAATTAGATGTAATTGATGAACGCATTCTAAAAGCAATGCAGAATGTGATCAAATTTAGTGAGATGAAACCAAACTGGAAGCCTGCTCTGGATGGTAATCCTGCTTGGCAGATCGCAGCTTACAAATATACTGACGGATTAAACCCAAACCTGTGTGCTTCAATTCCACCTGTGGCTTTGAGTGAAGAGTTTCGCTTAACAACAGGTGTTGTTGAACCTGGGCGTGGTGGTCCTTTCCATGATCATAGTGGAGAAGAACTTATGTTCGCGGCAAGGGGATCATTTGTCGTCTTTTTTGATGAGGAAGAAAAACATAAAATCTATCTTGAACCTTGGGATGCTATCTTGATTCCTCCCAATACTCCTAGAGGCTGGAGAAATGTGGGTAAAGAACTTGGATGTCTTTTAAATATTAGTGGAATTAATGATGTAATGACCACACTTTAAATCAATTTTCCATTTATATTCATGAATAATTCAGTTGGCATCGACTTGTGATCATGATGCCAACTTTAGAGCCTGTAAATAAGTTTTTACTACTTACGACCTCTTCAATCTTACAGCTACATCGTGTAGACGTTATTCTGAATAACACAGCCAAAGTCAAAAATAAACAGTAACGAAACCATTTAGGGCTTTTCGTTGAGACGCACCAAAATAGTTGTTATTTGCTTTCTAAAAAATGCAACAATGCATTAGGAAATGAATAATTGTGCAAAACCTAAGAGCTCCCTAATATCAAATTAGGTCTTGATTTGATCAATTTATATTTTGGAGCTCATGAATGTCAGATACTTTTATAAATTCAGGCAATACGTCGATTTCAGTAGAGAAAAAGCTTTCAGATAAAAAACTTTTTAAGCTAGTTGTGGCATCGTCGATTGGTAATGCTTTGGAATGGTTTGATTTGATTGCTTATGCATTCTTTGCAGGAACAATTTCTAAACTATTCTTTCCATCAGATAACCCAACATTGTCATTGATGATGGCGTTATTTACATTTGCCATGTCATATCTGATTAGACCACTAGGTGCTATTGTACTTGGGGGGTATGCCGATAAAGTCGGGCGTAAAGCTGCGATGCTACTGACTATTTGGTTGATGATGCTAGGTACTTTACTGATTGCTGCCATGCCTACCTATGCCACTATCGGAATATTAGCCCCGATCGGTATTTTAATTGCTCGTTTATTACAGGGGTTTTCAGCTGCAGGTGAGTTTGGCAGTGCAACGTCTATGCTGGTGGAACATTATCCTGAACGTAAGGGCTTCATTTCTAGTTTTATGTTTGCAAGTCAAGGTATTAGTGGTTTGCTTGGAGCAGGGTTTGGTCTATTACTAACCACTACACTGACGACAGCTCAGCTAGAAGATTGGGGATGGCGGTTGCCATTTATCTTTGGTCTATTAATTGCGCCAGTTGGATTGTATATTCGCCGAGAAATTGAAGAAGCTGAAGTATTTGAAGAAAAGAAAGAGGTAAAGACACCACTGATTGATCTGTTGAAATTTCATAAACGAGGTCTTTTGTATAACATCGGTGCCATGGTTCTTTCTACATCTGTGACTTATTCAATTATTTTCATGCCAACCTATGCAACGAAGTACTTAGGATTGAGTGGTTCTATTGGTTATGGTGGTACTTTAATCAGTTATATCGTTCTAACAGTATTGACACCATTTATTGGAATTTTATCTGATCGAATTGGCCGTACACGTGTGATGATTTTTGCCAGTGTATTATTTTTGCTCACCGTTTACCCATCCTTTATGATGCTTTCAGGTAAGGCGACGCTTGTGATGCTGGCAAGTGTATTGTTCTGGCTTAGTATTTTAAAGTCGATGTATTTTGGCGGGTTACCTGCATTAATGTCCGAACTTTTCCCAACACATGTTCGAGCTACAGGTATGGCACTCAGTTATAATATCGCTACTACCGTATTTGGTAGCTTCACACCATTCTTGTTAGTTTGGTCAATTAGTGCGACTGGTGACTTATTGGCACCTAGCTACTATTTGCTTGCCACCTGTTGTATTAGTCTGATTACGATGATCTCCATTCGGAAACATTTTAAAATTGGTTAACATATGTTTAGTACGCTAAGAATGCCATGATAAATATTTATTCTGGCATTTTTAGCGTACTGTGAGGTTTTAGATAACAAGAAATCTGAATATTTTATGGTGTAAAAAAGCATTATAAATAAAATTTTAGATATTAAAAAAAATATTGCCTTAGCTTCTGAAATTTGCATTTACTCATACATAATACAGTGCTTGAATGACGGCATCTTATAGCTAATTTTAGCTTGTCAAAGTGACTTATCATATCTATTCAATATTTGAAAAACTTAGTTAGATTGATTTTATTTGAATCAGAAATACTATTTTTAGTGACTATTTATATTATAGCGAATCAAAAAAAAGAGCATTTGAATGCTCCTTTTTGCATCGAATGTTGTTTACTACTGTGGCCAATGCTCTCCAAGATCCCAAAATAATCCAGCCATTGCAGCTAATCCTTGATTCGCAACATCAACCAGTAGATGCTCATCTGGGGCATGTTGTTTGCATGATGGGTATGAATGTGGCATCCAAACAGTAGGTAAGGACAATACATCAGCAAAGCAATGGTTAGGAATGGTTCCACCCAAATTAGGCAATACCGTAATCTCCTGTTCTAATGATTTCTTCATTGAGTTTTGAACAAATCCAACCCAAGGATGTGCTGGATCCAAGCGTGTTGCATTATATCCGCCTTCAAAATGTACTTGGATATCATCAAAACCTTGTTCTGAAAAGTGTATTTCAAGATTGTGTACTAAATTTTTCCAATCAGTACCTGGAACAATTCGTAGATGACAAACTGCTTCAGCATGATTTGGGATTGCACCAACAGGTTGAGCGATATTTCCAGCCCCAAGAGCAATGATTTCTAATGTGTTTGAGCCAAACAAACGTTCACCATTACTCAGATGTGCTTCCCCCCAATTTGAGTTCAAGCTAGGATCGCCTTGCATGCTGCCAACAGGTAGCCTTTGCATCATTTTTGCTGTGATTCCCTCTGGAGCGGGCGCTCTTAATGATGCTGGCAATACTTGTCCAGTTGCAGAAACTAAGGTTGATAGGGCATGTTGTAAGCGAATGGCTGGATTGGTAATAACCCCCCCCCAGTTACCAGAATGACGCATTCCGTTCCCAGTTTCGCAGCGTAATCGAAATTGACATACACCACGTGAACCAAGAAAGATTGTTGGTGATTGAGCATTTAAACGAGGACCATCTGAAGCTAGAAACAAATCTGCTTTGAGTTCTTTTTGATATTGCTTACAGAATTGTTCTAACCCTTTGGAGCCAATTTCTTCACTCATTTCAAATAGTATTTTGATGTTGTAGCCAAGCTGACCTTTACGTGCATCTAAAACAGCTTCTAGTGCGAGTAAATTAATTGTATGTTGGCCTTTATTATCGGCTGTGCCACGACCAAAAATTTGATTACCAATTTGTTTGAGTTGCCAAGGATGTGTTTCTGTTTGCCAAAGTTCTGCTTCACCATTTGTTACATCACCATGACCATAAGTGAGTAGGGTTGGTAAATTTTCTGACTCTATTCGTTCTCCAATTAATAATGGAGGCATACTCGTTTGTGGGTTGTCATAAATATGATAAACAAACCCAAGCTTTTCTAATAACGGTGCAATTTCGTCAGCAAGATAAGCTCGTAAAATCGCTTCAGCTGATGGATTCTGGCTTTCAGTTTGCATTGCAACACGCCGAGAAAGTGTATTTATAAAGTGATCATTCTTAAGGGTTTGGCAAGCTAGGTTAATAGCTTGCTCACGGCCAGATGTCATGTTTTTAGTCATATTTTCTACCAGAATTCAAACGAAATGCTCGATTTGTGCATATGGTTTAGCTTAAGATGAGAGAAGGATTGCAACAATTATCAATTATGCAAGTAATCTTTAACTAAAATAGAAAGCTAGACTATGTATGACATTTCACTGAAATATTTTCATGCTGTGGCTAAAACTGGATCTCTGTCAGCAGCATCTGAGGAGCTGCATGTTGCAGTATCAGCAATTAGTCGACAGATTAGCCAGCTGGAAGATCAGCTTCAGCTCACCTTGTTTGAACGTAAGCCCAGAGGAATGTCATTAACGGATCAGGGTGAGGTTCTATATACATATTCATTACGAAATGCAGTTGAGTTCAGCCATGTAATCGCAGAAATGCGAGGATTAAATAGCCTGAAGCAGCAGACAATTGCAATGGCTTGTCCTGATGGAATGGCATGGGATTTTTTACCTAATATTATTGCCCAGTTTCGTAAACAGTATCCAAGTGCTATTTTTTCGCTCCAAGTCGTTGATTCAGCTAAAGCTACACAGCTAGTAAAAGAAGGGATTGTTGATGCTGCGTTAACATTTAGCTTACAGCCAGAGCAAGGAGTAGAAGTCAGTTTGCAAGTACCATCTCCAATTTGTGCATTGATGTCTGCAAGTCACCCTTTAGCACAGATAGACTCAATTAGTATGCAAGATTTAAATGAATTTCCAATCGCTTTGTCCGAGTCTGGAACGACTTTAAGTTACTTGTTTGATATTGCCTGTCATCTCGAAGGTATCCAGATCGCACCTGCTTTTACAAGTAATACTATCGGAGCCATTTATACCTATGCAAAAGAAAGTGATTCAGTCATTGCTTTATGTAGCGCACTGTCAGTAGAGCGTAGAGCAATCACAGATGGGTTGATATTACGGCCAATGCAACATTCTTCATTTCTGCAAAGAAGCTTACAGTTGCAAGTAATGTCACGCCGAAAACAACTCACAATTGTGCGTTATTTTTTAGATTTTTTAACCGAAAAATTAGCTGAGCAATTTATTTAATGATTTAAATTCTGGGGCACTATACACATCAATGGTTGAGTTGTTTTAAATACGTTGAAAATACTTTTATTTGACAAGTCCTAGTCGATTAATTTGGCTAGTATTGTGATGATTTTATAGTCTAACTCTTACTCTAAGCTTGAACTATGTAAAAAATAATAAGGCTTAAACATAGTACTGAAATTCATATTTTAGAGTAAGCATCCGGTAAAGCACCGTAAGCATCCGGTAAAGCACCTCCTTACCAATCTATCTAATTAGCCTTATGTTAGTCCCCACTTATTTTTAAGTGGGGACTTAATTCATGACCACAATTACCCATGCATCAACAATATCTGCATCTGCTCCTAGAAAGCGAAGAACGTACAGTACTGAATTTAAAAATAGTATTGTTCAAGCCTGTAAAGCACCCAACACATCCATCGCCTCAGTCGCCTTGCAGCATGGACTGAATGCAAATCTCGTATGTAAATGGATTCGCCTTCTGGATGGCGAACAAGCTCTGGACAACTCGGCACTACCCAAGCCCACATTTATTGCATTGCCTTACCCTGCAGCGTTCAATCCATCCACTACAGCAATGCTACCCGTTCACATTACTTTGCCTGATTCGAACATAGAGATCGGGTTGAAATGGCAGGTATCAGAAATGTCCGCTTTGGCAGAATTACTCAAGGCACTGGCGACATGATCCGCATTGATGAAATCTGGCTCGCTACCCAACCCATGGATATGCGTGCGGGTATAGATACTGCCATGGCCCAGATCATGAAAACCTTTAACTCGATCAAACCGCATTGTGCCTACCTGTTCTGTAATAAACGTGGCCATCGTATGAAAGTGTTGGTGCATGATGGGCTGGGGATTTGGCTGTGTGCCCGGAGGTTGGAACAAGGGAAGTTCCATTGGGCACAGATTCATCAGGGTGAAACGATGAGCATCAGTGCAGAACAGTTACAGGCATTGATTCAGGGCTTGCCTTGGCAGCGCATTGGACAACAACAGGTGGTCACTCTGCTCTAAACCAGACGTGTGCATTCTGCTATTCTCCGAATGTTCTATTTCATTCTTGTCATGACCTCAAGCATACCGCGGTCATGAATACACTGCCCGATTTAAGCCAACTGAGCCATGAACAATTGCTGGAATTTACCAAACAGTTGGCGATGCAGCATCAGCAACTTGTAGAAGATAAACAACAACTCGAACAATCCAATCAACACCTAGATGCCAAAGTTCAACATCTTTCTATTCTTACGCAAAAATACGAACATGAACTTGCCTTGTTTAAACGGCACAAATTCGCGCAGAAGAATGAACACCTCACTGCCAAACAAATCAACCTGTTAGATGAAGCCATCGAAGAAGATATCGCAGCCGTTGATCTGGAATTGGAACGGCTAAATGCGGATAAAACTGATGCAGCTGCACAAAAAGCCCCAGTCAACAAACCTAAACGTCGACCGCTACCGGATCACCTGCTAACCCTCCGTATTGAGCATGAACCCGCATCGACAAAATGTGCCTGTGGCTGCCAATTACGTCGTATTGGTGAAGATATCAGCGAGAAATTGAATTTCAGACCGGCACAGTTCTATAAGGAACAGCATATCCGTGGCAAATGGGTCTGTGATCAGTGTGATACCTTGACGCAGCAAGCGATGCCTGCCTATGTGATTGATAAAGGCATTGCCAGTCCTGAACTGCTCAGCCATGTGCTGGTGTCCAAATATGCCGATCATTTACCTCTGTATCGCCAACGCCAGATCTTTCTGCGCGCAGGTGTTGATCTGTCTAGATCCACATTATCTGACTGGATAGGTCGCTGCGGGGTTGAGCTAGAGCCATTGGCAGAAGCCTTAAAACAGATCATATTGCAGCAACAGGTGATTCATGCAGATGAAACACCAGTGACTGTGATGCAGATTGCCGAGAAGAAACCCAAGAAAGGTTATGTCTGGGCCTATGCCACCACACAATACAATCCCATTCAGGCAGTCATTTATGACTTTCAACTGAGTCGATCAGGTCAGCATGCTGAAGATTTCCTGAAAGGCTGGCAGGGTCATTTGGTCTGTGATGATTACAGTGGTTATAAGGCAAGCTTTAAATCAGGTCAGGTCATCGAAGTGGGTTGCATGGCGCATGCGCGTCGTAAATTTCACGAACTGCATGTGACGAAGAAAAGTTTCATTGCTGAACAAGCCCTGCAATTGATTCAACAGCTTTACCAAATTGAAGCGGAATTAAGAGAGCTACCAAACTGTAGTGCCGAACAACGCCACCAGCGAAGGCAACAGGACAGTCAACCGATCATGCGACAACTGTATGACTGGCTGGAAGAATATCAGGATAAAGTACCCAAGAGTTCGCCTGCAGCGAAAGCCATCAATTACAGTCTAAAACGCTGGCAAGCCTTAAGCCGCTATTTGGATGATGGGAATTTGCCTATTTGTAATAATTGGGTGGAAAATCAAATGCGCCCATGGGCTTTAGGCAGAAAGAATTGGTTGTTTGCAGGATCACTGCGTAGTGGCCAACGTGCTGCCAATATCATGACTTTAATCCAGTCAGCCAAGCTGAATGGCTTAGATCCGTATGCTTATTTAAGTGATGTGCTGAAAAGGCTGCCGACACATAAAATGACCCAGATAGAAGAACTACTTCCACACCGCTGGAAACCTGAGCCGAATTAAAAAAAACCTATGGGGTTCAGCGGACGCTTACATTTTAGAATCAAAAAAAAAGAGATCATGATAATCAGCTATCAAAATCTCGACAGGGTTAGGATTAAAAACATGAAATAATAATTCACTATTAATATTACGGATAAATCAGCTTATGTTCATAAGATAAAAAGCTATTCCTGAATATATGGAAAGAATGACATTACTCTAATAAAGCAGCAATGATCACAGGTAGACTTATAAATTTCTATAATATTAAAATTTATAAGTATATGTTGTTATGAAACGAAATTCGTTATATCCATCAGCAAATGATTTATTTACATGAATATTGCGAAGATCAAACTTCAACCCAGCAAACTTACCTTTCTGAATAGTATAGTTGAATGAAATATTTCTTTCAGATTCAGTCGCATTTTTATCTGAACCATAGTTAATGTCATTTCCGTAGATATAGCGAGTGGAAAAATTTAGCCCAGGCAGTCCAAAGTCTTTAAAATTATAGCTATATTTTATGCCATAAGATTTTTCATCAGGCCGCACAAAACCTAGAGCTGACCAATGAACTAAGTAGGGTTGGGGAATAGAACCATTCATGGTTGGGAAGTTTTGGCTACTGTGCATGTTTTGGTAGCTCAAGCTTAGCGTATGGGCATTCTTATGTAATGTAACCATTGAACCAAAAGATTGACCATGTACTTTGCCATAAAGATTTTGTCCATTTTGTCCATTGTCAAAATATCTGATATCTGAAGTGAGTTTTAATCCATCTGGTAATTCAGCTTTATGTTTCAAGCCAAGGTATTGTTGGGTATAAATATCTTTTAATTCAGCATAAAAATAAGTCGCAGATAATGCATGCGATAGATCGTATGTACCTCCTACAAAGGTTAATCCGCTGCTGCGTTTCACACCATTACCACCATATAAATACAAGTCCTCTTTTCCAGAAGACTGCCGTGTAACAGCTTTCCAGAATGTCCCTGCAGTCAAATTTAGCCCTTTAATTTCATTCGATTGTAAAACGGCACCTTCAAATATCGTATCTAACTGACGGCTTGGATCTTCTGAAGCTATAGGTAGATTTGGACGATGGTCTCCGATAGTCAATTTTGTTTTTGAATATTTTAATTTGAGTGTTGCCCCAAACCGACCATAATCATCTTTTGCTTTTCCTGTACTTGGATCATAAGGAAGAGAACCATCATTGCCTTGCGAATGCAGTGTTATTGCACCTTGAGCTGAAGCATCTAGACCAACTTGAATCATAGTGTCTGTATAGCCAGAAGAATATTGTAAATCTAGACCTTGGGACCAACTTCCTACATCGTGTGTTGTTCCTGAATAGTTACGATCTAAATAAAAATTTTTTAAATCTAGTTTTACATTACTGTCTTCGACAAAGTCAGCATGGGTTAATATTGGTAATGATGATGTGGCAGAAAACCAAAGTACGCGTAAAAGAGTTGATGATCTTATTTCCATCTGTAGTTCCTAATTGGGTGTTAGCGACTTGTTGAGCCGTTTTCTACGGAAGCTTGGTGGAAATTTTTATTACGTGAATATTATCTTTCCTGACTATTTCCCTTATTCTTCCAGCTAAAACGTAATACTCGATTTGATGCATCTGTTTTAGATTAAGGGGAGTCAAGGGTTACAACAATTATTAATTAAGTAATGAATCTTTGATTAAAATAGAAAGTAAAATACCTTTGTTAAATAGGTAAATCATATTTAACTAAAATAGAAAGCTAGTTTTTTAGGCACTGTTGCAAATAGAGATATGAGCTGATGATTTTCCCTTTAAAAATTACTTAAAGACCGAAAACTCTATTCACCAGATAGACTTCACCCTGAGGTTGACCATACTAAAATGATGAAGCTTGTCCTTTATGGAGTGCTCACATCACTTCAATAATACCTTTGATTATGGCATAAGCTGTCTTCATCGATTTGAAGCCTAACGTCGCTCGGATGATCCGCTTTAACTTGCCATGATCACATTCGATTACATTGTTTTTGTATTTAATCTGCCTGTGTTCAAGATCCGGTGGACATTTTCCTTCCTGTTTTAACCGTGATAAAGCACTTCCATATGTAGGTGCTTTATCTGTATTGATCGCTTTGGGAGTCTGCCACTTCTTTACATTCTTTAAGATTTTCCCAAGAAAACAATAGGCTGATTTGGTATTGCGTCTAGAAGAAAGATAAAAATCAATGGTATAGCCACGTTGGTCAACTGCACGATACAGATAAGACCACCGTCCATTTACTTTCACATAAGTTTCATCAATATGCCATGAG
>NZ_POVU01000011.1 GCF_003261585.1 Acinetobacter sp. MB5
GATGTGCAAGGCACGTTTCTGGGCAGTCAAACCGAGCTGCTCAAGGCTGCTGTAAATATTATTAAACACGTTTTTTTCTGCTTGGGTTTTATTTTGCGCGGTATGTTACAACAATAACCTCAAGAAAATCATTTTATTTTTGTTAATTTATTCAATATCTTGCATCAATAAATTGTGATTAGGAATGTGGTTTCTTGAATTAATGCAAATGGATTAACACTTTAAATTTAAAAACGATAAATTACCCAAACTGTATCTATTTAAACCCAAGGCAGGAAATCTCCTGCCTTACTGGCTCTTTGCATAGACATGTTTCATCATCCCTCACCAACACGATCAATTTTGAATTTAGGTGGCTAAAACTGCATGTAACACCTGTTGTTCAAGCTCTGCAAAACGCACACCTTTTTGACGTGGTCGGGGTAAATGAACATGAAACTGCTGTGCAATATGTCCTTTGTCGAGCAAGATAATACGGTCTGCCAGTTGCACCGCTTCACTGACATCATGCGTCACTAAAATGGCAGTAAAGCCTTGTTCACGCCATAATTTTTCAATCAGATTCTGCATGTCTAATCGCGTCAAGGCATCCAGTGCGCCAAGCGGTTCATCTAACAATAAAATTCGTGGACGATGTGCCAGTGCCCGCGCCAATGCTGAACGCTGACGTTGCCCACCCGAAAGCTGACTGGGCCACAGTTTGGCTTTTTCTTTGAGTCCAACTTTTTCCAGTAAGGCAAGCGCCTGTTCTGACTGCTGCTTCGGCAAACCAAGTTTGACGTTGTCCTCAATGCTTTTCCATGGCAACAAGCGCGGGTCTTGGAACATCACCCGAATATCATTGGCCTGAATCGCAGCCGTCTGTGCAGGTGCAGTAAAACTAATTTTTCCCTGACTGGTCTGTTCTAGCCCTGCGACCAGACGCAGCAAGGTACTTTTACCACAGCCACTACGTCCCACAATCGCCAGAAACTCCCCTGCCTGAATGTCCAGATTGAGGTTTTCAAGTACAGTGACACTGCCATAATATTTGTTGAGCTGTTGAATATGAATCTCAGCACCGGTGGTGGGTGCAAGCTTCGACTTGGGTGCAGTGACCAACTCATCTGCATAATCTGCAACACTTAAATCCGTCATGATGCTCTCCTCAATCGTGTTGATAACCCGCATGCCAGCGCAGTAAATAACGTTCTAGATAATGGGCAAAAACATCCGCCAGTTTACCCAGTAAGGCGTAGAGTAGAATCCCGACCAAAACCACATCGGTTTGCAAAAATTCACGGGCATTCATGGTCATATACCCGATGCCTGCCTGTGCAGAGATGGTTTCAGCAACGATTAATAAGACCCAGACCAAACCCAGTGCAAAGCGTAAACCGACTAAAATCGAAGGCATCGCGCCGGGTAAAATAATGTCTTTATACAACTGCCAGCGGGTCAAGCCATAGCTTTTGCCCATTTCAATCAACTGCGGATCAACGGAGCGAATACCATGATAGGTATTGATATAAATCGGGAAAAATACCCCAATCGCCACTAAGAACAGTTTTGCCGATTCATCAATTCCGAACCATAAAATCACCAAAGGAATGAGCGCCAGTGCAGGAATATTACGAATCATCTGCAAGGTGGTATCTAAGAGCGTTGAGGCAATTTTCGATGAACCATTGAGTAACCCGAGCAACAAGCCCAAACCACCACCGACCAACAAACCGAGCAAGGCACGCCCTGCACTAATCTTGACGTGATGCCAAAGCTCACCACTCACAGACAACGACCAAAAGGCGCTAAGCACAGCCGATGGCGCAGGTAAAATCCGACTCTCCAATAATCCTGTGACCGAAGCGACTTGCCAGAAAATCACCAGTGCCGCAGGCACCAGCCAAGGCAACGTGCGTTGCCCAAGCCGTTTTACCACTTGGGTCATACCGCCTCCTCTGCCCGTTGACGTTTTTTGTCTTCATCAGGCACATAGTTGTTGGCAATAATCTCGCCAAAGGGTCCAGTCAAATTGGGCTGTGACAGTTTTTTACGGGTTTCTAAAGGCAATAATGGGAACACCAATTCAGCAAAACGAATCGATTCTTCCAAATGCGGATAACCCGAGAAAATAAAGGTGCTGATGCCCAAATCGGCATATTCTTGGATACGTGCTGCCACCGTTTCAGGATCACCCACCAAGGCTGTCCCTGCACCACCGCGCACCAAGCCAATGCCTGCCCATAAGTTGGGCGATACTTCCAGTTTGTCACGGCGACCACCATGCAAAGCAGCCATACGATGCTGACCCACCGAATCCATTTGCGAGAATTTCTTCTGTGCAGCCGCAATGGTGTGGTCATCGACATATTGAATCAGTTCATTCGCCGCTGCCCATGCCTGTTCATTGGTTTCACGCACAATCACATGCAGACGGATACCGTAATTTAAGCTGCGTCCTTTGGCTTCAGCTTTGGCACGTACCACGGCAATCTTTTCTTTGACCGCAGCAGGTGGCTCACCCCAAGTCAGGTAGGTATCGACCTGTTCTGCCGCCAAATCAATCGCCACGTCGGAAGAACCCCCAAACCACAGCGGTGGATACGGTTGTTGTACAGGAGGATAAAGCAGTTTGGCATCATCAACATTTAAGTGTTTACCATGGAAACTGAATGATTCACCTGTATGCGAACGGGTTAAAACCTCGCGCCAGATTTTCACGTATTCATTGGCTGTTTCATAACGGGTAGCATGGTCTTCATACAAGCCATCGCCTTTCAACTCTTGCTCATCGCCCCCTGTCACCAAGTTGAGTAGCACACGACCATTGGACAAGCGGTCAAAAGTTGCTGCCATACGCGCTGCCAAGGCAGGAGTGGTCACCCCTGGGCGCAGCGCCACCAAGAATTTCAGATTTTGCGTGGCATCAATCAGGCTTGCCGCAGTAATCCACGGATCTTCACAAGAACGTCCTGTTGGAATGAGTACCCCTTCATAGCCCAAGTTGTCGACCGCAACGGCAATCTGCTTCATATAGGCATGATCCACCTGACGCGCGCCTTTGCTCGTGCCTAAATAACGACTGTCACCATGAGTAGGGATAAACCAGAAAATTTTCATTGTGTTGTTCCTTTAAATGTTAAATATCGATTTTGGTCTGTGAAACCCTGAACGCGCTTAGTGCTGCGACCAGATAATTTGGTTGATCTCGATCTGTTTAGGGATCAACTTCTCTTGATAAAAACGATCGGCAATCTCTTGCTGTGCCTTGACCACTTCAGGGGTGATCGGCTGGGTCAGTGACGGCTTATAGCGTTTGTCGAGTACACGCTGAGCGATGTCTGCATTTAAACCTGTCGCGTCTTGATACAGTTTCAACGACTCCTGAGGATGATCGACAATCCACTGCGCAGCATGATTCAGCGTGTTCAAGAACTGCTTGGTTTCCTGAGAATGGGCTTTAACAAAATCAGGATTACCAATCACAAAGTTATAGGTGGTTTCAAACGCTGTGCCGTCAATGATCGGGCGGGCATGCCCTTGTACTTCTGCGGCACTGTAGAACGGTTCCCAAATTGCCCATGCATCGACTGATTTTTTATCTAGCGCAGCGCGCGCATCGGCAGGCGCTAACCAAATCGGTTGAATGTCATTCCACGTCAGATTGGCTTTCTTCAAAACCCGCCCAAGCAAGTCATGGGCGCTTGAGCCTTTTTGTACTGCAATGCGCTTGCCTTTTAAGTCCGCAATGCTTTTGATCGGGCTATCATTGGGCACAAGTACCGCTTGCCATTTCGGATGAACATTTTCATAACCGACATACACAATGCCTTTATCCGCCGCTTGGGCAAAAATCGACGGCGTATTGCCGACCGAACCCAAATCCACCGCACCCACGGCTAAAGCTTCAAGCATTTGCGGCCCTGCGGGAAACTCTTTCCATTCAATCTTGGTTTTTGGAAACTCTTTTTCCAGCAAGTGCTGCTGTTTTAAAATAATTGAATTTAAAGATGATTTTTGAAAGCCAATGCTTAAAGTCTTTAGCTCGGTTTTCGGCTGAGATGCTGCCTGAGCATTGCCCTGTGGCTGTTCAGCAGGTTTGCTGCATGCACTCAGCGCCAAACTTAAACCTGTGCAACCAATCACTGACCACTGTTGAATACGATTCATCTTGTTTAGATCCTCAATATCAAGTTAATTCAAAAATATGTTGATAAAATTCAGTTACATTCGTGCAAACTGACAACAAATTACTGGCATAACCGCAAAGGATGGAAGTTGAATAGATGACACCGCAAAGGTGTGAAGTGGTACACAGCGATTCATGGCTTTCTGCACTCTTTTAACAAAAATGATCTGGAAGCCCATACCTTAAAGCTTTGTCTTTTGTAGAAAAATGAAGAAAAAATGGGATAGTTATGAATGCTTTTGCATAAGAAATTTTCTGCAAAGCTTTGCAAAGTTTTTGATAATCAATCGACAGTTCAATTTTTAAAATAATTTATTTTTATACAGAGACTTATTTATTTTTAAATCTAAAAAATGTGCAAATTGCAGCATTAAAATACCAATAGCCACATTCCTTGTGGCTTTTTAAGCTATACATAGCAGAATTTCAGATATCACCTTTAGCGGCTTTGCCAAAAACTCAGTTGCAAATCAGCAGTCTCCTGCTCCAGTTCAGCCACAGGGCCAATTAATTCAATGTCTTTTTGTCCATGTGCAAACACATACGCTGAAGACACGCTCATGGTCGGGTTTTCACTGTGATTGCCCGTACATTCCAGTAACCGTGTTTCACTCATGCCATACACCACCCGCCCAATGTTGGCCCAGTAAATGGTGCCTGCACACATGCAACACGGTTCAACGGCAGTATATAAAGTGCATTGCCATAAATATTCAGGTGGATAATTTGTGGCAGCCACCCGCGCCAGTGTCGATTCAGCATGATTGACCGTATCGATATTGCACTGGGTCAGTAAAACCGTTTCGTGGTCAGGTGCGACCAGTACCGCACCAAAGGGATGATGCCCTAAAGAAATGGCGCGTTTTCCCACATCATTGGACAAGCGTAAAAAACGTAAAATTTGTTCGGAATTGGGTGTCGACATGGGGTTTCCTTAAGTTGAGCCTGTGATAGCTCAGACTGATTCTAATTAGAATCCAACATAAAAATTGTAGAAATAATAGGATCCATGGGAACGTCAGTTGCATGTTTGAGGTCAGGACTACATTTGTAAGGTATTGTTTTTCAATACATCAAGACAGTGATGGTCTTTGACCGAGTTTGCAACTGACAAATGGTTTTGCCTACTTTTCCCGAAAGAAAAGTAGGTCGAACCGAAGGTTAATCAAGACATATCCGTCAAAACAGTAAGACTCCGTTATGACATTCAATATCTTAGATAAATGTCTTAATTGACCTAAGGCAAAAAAGTCTTACCCAACGAAGCAGGCAAATTCATCTTTAACAACTTCTTATCCCGAGAAATCAGCACCAACACCAAAATCGTTGCGACATAAGGCAATGCCGCTAAAAACTCGGTTGGCACATTAATCCCAAGTGCCTGCGCATGTAGCTGCAAAATGGTCACACCACCAAACAGATATGCGCCCAACAGCAAACGTGCAGGTTTCCACGCGGCAAACACCACCAATGCAATCGCAATCCAACCGCGCCCTGCCACCATGTTTTCAATCCACATCGGGGTATAAACCGTCGATAAAAATGCACCACCAATCCCCGCCATCGCACCGCCAAAAAGTACAGCACCATAACGAATTGCCAATACGTGATAACCCATCGCATGTGCACTTTCAGGCGATTCCCCCACGGCTTTGAGCAACAAGCCCAAACGGGTTTTTGCCAGTACCCACCACACCAGCACAAAAGCCAGTAAGGACAGATACACCACATAGTTTTGCTGGAACAAAATTGGGCCAATAAACGGAATCTTGGACAGCACAGGCACATTCATATTTTGCAGTCCTGGCAATGCCTGACTGACATAGTTCTGCCCGATAAAAGAGGACATTCCCATGCCAAAAATGGTCAGTGCCAAGCCACACGCCGACTGGTTGGTGCTAAGTGACAAGCTGAAAAAGGCAAAAATCAATGCCATCAACATGCCTGCGCCTGCGCCCACCCACAGCGCGGTAAATACGCTCAAATCAAACTGAACCGAAAGTGCAAATGCAGCAATTGCCCCAACCAGCATCATGCCTTCAACCCCGAGGTTAATCACCCCTGTGCGCTCTGCCACCAGTTCGCCCAAACCTGCAAAAATCAAAGGGGTCGCAGCAGCAACTGTGGTCGCTAAAATTGCGGTCATTTCTAACATATCCGTATTCTCCTTTTAGCCTTGGGTTGCCAGCACAGTCGGTTTGGTTTTCTTTTTCAAGAAGCGGTATTTATTTTCAATAAAGGCATCGGCTGCCAGTAAAAACATCAACAATAAACCTTGGAATACGCCTGCAATCGCCACAGGAAGTTGCAACTGCATTTGTGCCATTTCCCCGCCCAAATAAATCAATGCCATCAGAAATGCTGAAAGCACAATCCCAATCGGGTTTAAGCGCCCCAAATACGCCACAATAATCGCGGCATAGCCATACCCTGGCGACAAGTTTGGATTGAGCTGACCAATCGGCCCTGCCACTTCACAAATCCCTGCCAAGCCTGCCATCAAACCCGATAAAATCAGGCTAAACCACACGGTTTTTTTCGCAGAAAAACCTGCATATTGCGCTGCCGCAGCGGCTTGTCCACTGACTTCGAGCTGAAACACCTGCATGCTTTTTTTCACGAAAATCCAGAACACAATCACCAACAGCAAAGTCAAAAATACCGAGGCATTAATCCGTGTCGTTTCAGTAATCAACGGCAATAAACTTTGATCACTGAACATCACCGATTGCGGGAAGTTCATGCCATTTGGGTCACGCCAAGGACCATTAATCAAATACAGTAAGATAAAACCTGCGACATAGTTCAGCATCAGTGTGGTCAGGGTTTCTTCGGCATTAAATGCGGTTTTCAGTAAGGCTGGAATTGCGCCCCAGACTGCGCCACCGAGTGCGCCCATCATCAGCATCAGTGGCAATGTCCAAGCGCCTTCATGCCCATAACATAAAATGGCAACACCACCGCCAAAGATCGCACCCATGGTCAACTGACCTTCCGCACCGATATTAAACAGCTTGGCACGAAAACCGATTGATAACCCTAAAGCAATTAAAATCAGAGGACTGGCTTTCACCACCAGTTCACTCCAACCGTACATGGTGGTGAGTGGCTCAATAAAGAAAATGTATAAGGTTTTCAGCGGTGCATAACCAAGAAAACGAAACAGAATCATGCCAACCAACAAAGTAAAGACAATCGCTAAAACGGGCGATAACCATTTCATTAAACGAGATGGATATTCGCGGGGTTGTAATAAATGCATGTCCTTGTCCTCAACTCATCTCAGCCACAGGGGCAGACTGCATCTGCTCGTGCTGGTTTAATCCTGACATCAATAAGCCGATTTGTTCGGCATTGGTACTGGCGGTTGGCATGGCATCTGAAAGCTTGCCCTGCGCCAATACACAAATTCGGTCACTAATTTCAAATAATTCTTCGAGTTCTTCCGACACCACCACAATCGCTACGCCTTGTCGGGACAGGTCAATCAGGGTTTGCCGAATAAACATGGATGCGCCAATATCGACCCCCCATGTCGGCTGAGAGATAATCAGCACTTCAGGGTTTTGTAGAATTTCACGCCCGACAATAAATTTCTGTAAATTCCCACCTGACAGCGAGCGCGCTTCTGCGGCTGCGCCACTGGCTTTGACGGTAAATTTCTCAATGCACTGTTCGGTAAAAGCTTTGACTTTGGCAAAGTTGATCAGCTTAAAACGCGTCAGACCTTTACGATGCGCGGTCAACAAGGCATTTTGCGAAAGCGTCATATTCGGTACAGCACCGCGTCCCAAACGCTCCTCTGGTACAAAACCCAGACCAATATCACGGCGTTTGCCTGCATTCAGCGAGTTGATGCGTTGTCCTTTCAGCAGAACCTCACCGTGTTTGGCGAGGGTTTCTCCCGACAACAAACTCAGTAATTCCGCCTGACCATTGCCCGAAATGCCTGCAATCCCCAAAATCTCACCGGTGTTGACACTCAGATTGACCTCTTTGAGTGGCATGGCAAATGGATCATCCGAAGTAAAGCTCAGTTGCTTGACCTGAAAAATCTGCTGTGGCTCACCTGCATAAGCGGTATGGCTATAGGTCGGCAATTCACGCCCAATCATCAGGCTGGCGAGTTCACTGGTCGTTTTCTGTTTGGGATTAACATTGCCTGTGACTTTGCCTGAACGAATAATCGTGGCTTCATCACACAGCTCCTGAATTTCATGCAATTTATGGCTGATGTATAAAATCGAGACATCTTGTGCTGCAAGTTTTTTCAGGGTTTTAAACAGCTGCTTCACCGCTTGTGGGGTCAGCACCGAAGTCGGCTCATCCAAAATCAGCAAAGACGGGTTTTGCAATAAACAGCGAATAATCTCGACCCGTTGTCGCTCACCGACCGACAAGCTATGCACCTCACGGCGTGGGTCAATTGGCAAGCCATATTCTTCAGATACGGTTTTGATTTTTTCGCTCAGCTGTTTCAGATCGAGGCTTTTGTCTAAACCCAAATAAATATTTTCAGCAACGGTCAGGGTTTCAAACAGCGAAAAATGTTGATACACCATGCCAATGCCCAACTTTCGTGCCATAGAGGGGCTATCGATGCTTTCTTCTTTACCATTCCAGACCAGCGAACCTTGGTCGGCTTTGACTGCGCCATAGATGATTTTCATCAAGGTGCTTTTACCTGCACCATTTTCACCCAGTACCGCGTGGATCTGCCCTGGCATTACCCTTAAATGAATCTGGTCATTGGCTTTGAGGGAGTTATAGCTTTTGCTCACCCCGATAAGCTCTAAACGTGGAACTGTGGTCATTGTCTAAATCACCCATGCTTTTAATGTCTTCATTCGTACTTGTTGTTCTAATTTGCAAGCTCTATGCCAAAAAAATGCACCCGAGTTGCGGACAACTGGGTGCAGGAGTAAAGCGCTGAGTGATTATTTTGGTAGGGATCCTTCGACACCTTTCACGTAAAAATTCATTTTACTTAAAGTATCATCGGAAAGTCTGCGGCCTTTGGCAACCACTACAGCACCTGCTTGGTTATAGATTGGCCCATCGAACGGATGTTTCTGACCTTTATGAATCGCATCACGCACAGCCAATGCTTTGGCTTTTAAAGGTGCAGGTACGGCTGGGCCAAAGTTTTCGATGTCGATCGCACCTTGTGGTACACCCCACCAGATTTTGCTTGGTTTCCAAGTTTTATTGGCAATCTGGTTTAACAGCGGCACATAGATTTTTTCCCAGTGAATCACAGAAGCTGCCAATTGGGCTTTTGCACCGAACTTGCTCATGTCTGAATCCCAGCCAAAAGCATAAACGCCTTTTTGCTGTGCAGCCTGAACTACGGCTGGCGAGTCCGTATTTTGCATGAGGACATCCGCGCCTTGAGAAATTAAAGCCAATGCCGCGTCACGTTCTTTGCCTGGGTTAAACCATGAGTTCACCCAAATCACTTTGGTTTTGATTTTTGGATTGACGCTTTGCGCACCTAAAGTAAAGGCATCGATGTTACGCACTACTTCAGGAATCGGGAACGACGCCACAACCCCTAACGTATTTGATTTGGTTTTGCCGCCTGCTACAACCCCGAGCAAGTATGCCCCTTCATAGGTACGAACATCGTAAGTGCCCATGTTTTTACCCATTTTGTAGCCTGTCGCATGCATAAAAATGGTGTTCGGGAACTGGCGAGCGACTTTTTCCATTTGGTTCATATAACCAAATGATGTTCCGAAAATGACTTTATTGCCCTGCTGTGCAAGATTACGGAACACACGCTCTGCATCGGCAGTTTCAGGAACATTTTCAATATGTGATGTCGTAAATTTACCGCCAAGTGCTTTCTCAGCTTTAATACGGCCTTGGTCATGCGAATAGGTCCAGCCGTGATCGCCCGTTGGCCCGATATAAACAAACGCTGCTTTTTCCGCAGCATGCGTTGCTTGCAAGCTACCCACACACATAGACCCGACTGCTACAACCGCTGTAGCGAGTTTTTTTAACTTCGATGAAATTGGCATTCTTGAATTCTCCTTTAATCGTTATTCATTAGCGTTCTTTCATAAGCCCTTTTCTTTCTCCCTATGGGAGAAAAATAAAGAGGGTGTAAATCGTTATGAAAGAAGCCTATTCAAAATGAACCACTCACGACATCTAGACAGCATTCAAGCAATATCCATTCCATGTTAAGAACTGCGCAAAATAAATTTGATTTTTCTTACAAGATTAAAGCGAATTTACTGCTTTTTTATAAAAAATTGCTAAACTAAATAAGCAGTTTTACATTAATAGAAACAATAATTTTCTTATTTTTTGGGGTTTTAAATGAATCATATCACCACACTTCAACCAGCCATCATTCAAGGTGCCAAACAGCAAGTCATTGGACTATATGGTCAACAAATTACCACTGCGCCCGAACAATTTGCACCAGTGAGTGACTATCAGCAGCAATGTGTACTCGGTTTGAACATGAAAGATGCCATCGAACTTTATAATGAAAATAAAGTCCGAAAATTGGCACTGCCGCCCCTGCACTATATTGAAACACTCTTTGATGTGTTTGTTCAGGGTAGTCTGGACAGCAACTTGCTGGACGGTGCCAATGCTTTGGCACAACACTTCATGGAAACACTCTCTGACACAGTATTTTTCCAGCTCAAATCACAGCCTTTGGCTGATCTTGATGCGGTCATCGCCGAAGTGAAAACATTCTCGTACTGGTCACCTGTCTGGGTACTGCTTGCCAATCAATGGCATGACACCTTCAAACAAAAATGTTCTGCCTAAACACAGAAAAAAAGCTCTTATCCAATGATTGATAAGAGCTTTGAATTGAATCACTTCCTTGTTTTAAATCCTGCTTTAAGCTTGCGATAACTCTTTATGCAGACGTGGGGTCACTTGGCTTTTAATCCAGAAGCTCATGAAGAGTGAGAACACCACCGCACCAATCAAGAACATAAACACGGCATGATACCCCGACCAAGTGACGAGCGCACCGATAATCACTGGAGCCACAAACCCCGCCGCCATACCACCTGTATTGATAATTCCAAGACCACGACCAATTTGTTCTTGTGGCAATTTTTTCGCTGGTAATGCAATCACCAAAGCAAAGATCAATGATTTGAACAGGTAGACAAAACCTTGAGCAATAATCACTTGAGCAATCGTTGCAGCCGAATACATTTCATACAAACCCAAGCACATCAAGATACAGCAAGGAATAATCAAACGGCGTTCTTTACCATCGAAGTATTTATTGACAATCCAACCACCTACCGCAGTCGTCAAACCTGCGATTAAAAATGGAATCGGCAACAACCAGCCCACTGCTTTCAAATTAAGACCGCGCTCAGTCATTAAGTAAATTGGCATCCAAGTGTCCAGACCTTTATTGACAATACTGATACCGAACCACATTGCACAGATGGTCCATAAATATTTGTTTTTCAACACAAGGCTTGATGCTGTTTTGCTGTGATCCACTTGTTGGCGAACCGCTTTGCTTGAAGGTGTCAGGAAAGCAAACAAGAAAATGTAAATAAAGCCAATACCACCAATAATCATAAAGGTATTGCGCCAGTCAAATGCCAAGATCAGCGGAGCCACAATTAATGGTGCAATCATGCTGCCAATATAGTTGGATGACACCATGGCACTGGATGCATTAGAACGTGCCACACCAGAAAAATTCTCCGCAACACTTTTAAAGGACGCGGGTGGAAAACCACCTTCACCTAAACCAAACAGTAAGCGAATCACTAACAATGCCATTAAGGATTCAACCATGCCTGTCAGGATGGTAAACACCGACCACAACGCTACAGCGACTAAAATCACTTTTTTCGAGCCTATCTTATCGGCCAGCCATCCCCCAGGAATCTGCATGATGGTATAGCCAATATAGAACATACTCAGCACTGCCCCCATCTTCACAGGAGAAATCGCCAGATCCTTAATAATATGTGTTGCACTGATACTGATTGCGGTACGGTCAATAAATGAGATACACCATCCCAAGTACAGCAAGAGAAATACCAGATATTTTCGAGCCCCAATTTTCTCGATCATCGTCATTGCCAGTCTCTCCATTGATTTAAAATTCGTCGTGTTCAATATCAAAATAAGTAGACTATTGCCTTTGCTCAAGCGCATTTTGCGCAACCTTTCATTGCCAAAATGGCAAGGCTTGGCCAACGAACAATACACCATCAGGACCTTATTTCTCCTATGAAAAGACATGCACAAATGTTGCCAAATCAGCAATGGCGGGTTCTATTTATTCTAATTGTGAGAATCTGGAAAATGACTAAGATTTGAAGATAACGATCATGTAAACGCAGGATATTCAGCATGTCCAAATCTTCAGAACTGGCGTATCTCAGCGCAGTTAAACTTAAACAACTCATTGAAACAAAACAAATCTCCCCTGTTGAACTGACCCAAACCTATATTGACCGTATTGTTGAAATTGACCCAAAAATCAATTCATTTTGCGCTAAAAATTATGAGCAGGCACTTGAAGATGCCAAGCGCCAAGAACAGCAACTCATGGCGGGACAAGCACAAGGTTTGTTGTTCGGTTTACCGATTGGGATCAAAGACTTAGAAGATACTCAAGGTTTAAATACCACCTACGGCTCAATGGCCTATCAACATTATGTCCCAAAAGCTGACAATGAACTGGTACAACGCGTGCGTAACGCAGGTGCGATTATTTTAGGCAAGACTAACGTACCTGATATGGGTGCCGGGGCCAACACCCGTAACCCTGTGTGGGGTGCAACAGGCAACCCATTTAACCCAAGTTTAAATGCGGGGGGTTCATCGGGGGGGTCAGCCGCAGCTTTGGCTGCCAGTCTTGCACCACTCTGTACAGGCTCAGATACAGGCGGTTCACTACGTATTCCTGCGGCACTCTGCGGGATTTATGGTCTACGTCCATCGGCAGGTTTAGTGCCCAGCCAGCGTAAACCGTTGGGCTGGACACCAATTTCTGTCGTCGGCCCAATGGGGCGTAACGTGGAAGATACTTGGCTGCAACTGGCGGCAACCATCGGTTTATCTAAAAATGATCCACTCAGTTACGATGCGCACATGCCTGCTGACATTCGTGACCTCCCACCGATTGATCTGTCTAAACTGCGCGTAGCTTATACCGAAGACTTTGGCTGCTGCGAAGTCGATAACAACATCCGTCAGGTGTTCCGCAACAAGATTCAAAAAATTGGCAAGCTGTTCCAAAGCTGTGAAGAAATCCCGTTTAATCTGGACGATGCACACCGCTGCTTCGATGTACTCCGTGCTGAAGCATTTGTTGCAGGTCTACAAAGCACCTATGAGAAAGACCCTGATCTGCTGGGGCCAAACCCACGCATGAACTATGAAATGGGTGCGAGCATGAAATTGACCGACTGCGTCTGGGCGCAAAAAACCCAAACCCAGTATTTTAAAGATTTCCAGAAACTGTTCGATCAATACGACCTGATTTTGTCACCTGTTACGCCAGTGAGCCCTTTCTCATGGCAAAACCTGTACCTAAGCGAAGTGAATGGCAAACCGCTAGAAAATTACTACCGCTGGTTATCGTTGACTTATGTGGTGACGCTGATGACCAATCCTGCCCTGTCTTTCCCGCTCGGGCGTGATCATCTCAGTATGCCATTTGGACTGCAAATGATCGCAGGCTTCCGCGAAGACACCACCTTGCTACGTATGGCGGATGCCTTGGCACAGCACTGTGAACACGATCCTGATTTAGCACAGCCACAACTCGATCTCAGTGCATTAATGCAAACTCATACCGACTTTAAAACAGGCATTGTCAATACCAGTCAGATCCGCAAGATTGAACACGATCAAACAGCATCTGCGGTTTAAGCTCCCCCCGCATAGCAGTCGTTCGCGGCTGCTATGTGTCCTGTTCTTCAGTCACCATTTCAGGCACAGCCAGTTCATCATATAAATATTCTAAAAACACCCGTGCTGCGTCAGGCAAAATTCGCCCACTCAACTTGCACACTTCAATCGACAGTGAGTTATTTAAAATATTGTCTTTTAACGGAATCGCCTTAATCAGATTTTGATTGAGATAAGATTTTAAAACCAGTTCGGTCGAGAGCGTGACACCACCTGCCAGTACATAAGATAAAATTGCGCTAATAGTATTGGAGGTAAAAATTGGCTCAATCACCCCGCCCTGATGACTGCAACGCACATCAAACACATCACGCAGCACAATGCCACGCGGTGGCAATGCCAAACGTACCGTTTCAAGCAGCGGTAAAGTAATGTTTTTTCGATCCGCCAGTTCATGCTGCGGGGTAACAATACAGTAAATCGGGGCATTTAAACGGTGCAGCACAGAAATATCCGACTGCGGCACATGATTAAAAGTCACGCCAATATCGGCTGTGCCATCTTTAAGCTGTTTAATGACATTTTTACCGCTATCGGCATGCAGAAACACTTGAATACCAGGGTAATCTGCCTGAAATTTTGCAATAATCGAGGGTAAAAAATCCAGTGAAAAACCTGTAGAACAGGCAATTTTAATACTGCCTTTATCCAAGCCTTTCAGTGCATTGATTTCATTAAAAACCCGCTCGCTATCCAGTTGTAATTTCAGCGCATAGGCCGCCAAAATTTCCCCTGCCGAGGTCGGTTTCATGCCACGGGTTTTACGTTCGAACAGCAACACATTCAGATTGGATTCCAAATGGGCAATTTGCCGACTGATCGCAGATGAAGCCACATTGAGTTTAAGCGATGCCTCAGCAATTGAGCCACAGCGCACCACTTCCAAAAAATAGCGTAACGAGGTTTCCTGAAGAATTTTAGAGTTCATTGTCCAAACTCGGGTCAATCCATGATGATTCATCCATCTTAAAAGATTGTTGCTGCACGCAGAAGCTTTTCTACGCGCAGCAGTGATCGATTAAGTTAAGAAAAAGCCGTGCCTTGTGCTAAATATTTTTGCATTTCAGCTTCAGGCACCATACCACCACCCGTTGCCCAGACCAAATGAGTGGCATTCTGTAATTGTTGTGCTGAGAAATGTTGCGCGTCCAGATAATCCTGCGCCTGTGATACCACGACTGCGCCGTACATACCTGCCAAAGCCGAAGGTTCCAGTTGAATGTCCTCAACATCACTGAGTAAACGTAACATATCATACAGACGTTGGTCATCGAGAGTGTAATAGCCATCAATCAAACGCTGCATGGCACGCCCCACAAACCCCGACGCACGCCCCACCGCCAGACCATCGGCAGCAGTCAGGTTATCAATGCCCAAATCCTGTACTGAAATTGCATCATGTAAACCTGTATGCACACCCAGCAACATACACGGTGAATGGGTTGGCTCAGCAAAGAAACAATGCACATGATCGCCAAAAGCCAGTTTCAATCCAAACGCCACACCACCAGGGCCACCACCGACCCCGCAAGGCAAATACACAAACAGCGGATGCTCCGCATCGACCACAAGATTTTTTTGCTGGAACTGCTGTTTTAAGCGTTCGCCTGCCACGGCATAACCCAAGAACAATGTCCGTGAATTTTCATCATCAATAAAAAAGCACTGCGGATCTTGAGCCGCTAAAGCACGCCCCTGCTCCACAGCCACACCATAGTCCTGTTCGTATTCAACCACGGTCACGCCGTTGGCACGCAACTTGTCTTTTTTCCATTGACGGGCATCTGCCGACATGTGCACCGTGACGCGAAAGCCCATTTTGGCACTCATGATGCCAATCGACATCCCTAAATTGCCTGTTGAACCGACTGCAATCGCATACTGGCTAAAGAACTGTTGAAATTCAGGCGTATATAACTTGCGATAATCATCTTCAAAACTCAGCAATCCAGCCTCCAGTGCCAGTTTTTCAGCATGTGCCAACACTTCATAAATGCCACCACGCGCCTTGATCGAACCCGAAATCGGTAAATGGCTGTCCAGTTTTAACCAAAGTTGCCCAAAAATCTCTTGCTGAGATTGCTGTTGCAAAGCGTGTTGCATCGCAGGAATTGCCACACATTCCGACTCGATTTTGCCTTGTGTCGCTTCAAGTTCAGGAAATGCCAACATCAGATACGGCGCAAAACGCTGTAAACGGGCATGTGCCTGTGCCACATCTTCTGCGGTCAAGCCAACGTCCGCTAGTGCCACATCCAAGGTGGTGCTGGCAGGGTTAAACCACACCGTTTCTTCTAAATTCTGTAGCTGTTTCAGCAACGGATACTCGGCAATAAGTTGATCGATTTGAATAGGTTGCATAACAGATTTCGCTCTTGATTAAACTGCAATTCGGTTCGGTGAAAAAATATTTGGATCTGCAGTGAGTTGGACGTGCCCTATCATCATTTCCGCCAATAAACGTCCACTGGCCGCACCCAAAGTAAAACCTTGGTGTCCGTGCCCAAAGTTAAACCACAGCCCTTTGTGTCGTGGCGCCGCACCAATATACGGTTTCATATCGACACTACACGGGCGGCGACCCAGCCATGCAGGACTTGGTAAAGCTTCACCCAAGTCCAGCCAGTCACGGGCACGTTGCTGGGTTTTCTCCAGTTGCACAGGGGTTGCAGGTGCAGAAAAATGTGCAAACTCCGCACCCGTAGTCAGGCGGGTACCTTTTTTCATCGGGGCAAGCACATAGCCATATTCGGCATCGAGCATCGGACGGGTCAACTGACTACCCTGCGTATAATGTTGATGATAACCACGTTTCACAAATAACGGATTGTCATAACCCAGTTCGCTAATAAATTTCGATGACCACGGGCCGAGTGCAACAACAACATCTGGCGCAGTGAACGTCTGTCCATCGGTTTGGACTTGCCATGCATGATCTTGCTGTTTGAGTTGCTGAATCTGAGCTTGAACCATCGTGCCGCCGAGTTGTTCAAACAATCGTGCATAACGCTGTACCAGTTCACCGGGTTCAATCACACTCCACGGCTGTGTCCAGTGAATCCCGCCAAGTAAAGGATGATCAGCTTTCAAATTTGGCTCAAGTTGACTGATTTGACTGGCATTGAGAATCTGACTCGGTACGCCATAACGCTGCTGACGGTGCTCGGCATCCCGAATCCCGTCTTGCAAGGCTGCTTCACTACGATACAACTGAATCCAGCCATTTTTTAAAATCAGATCTTCCGCCTGTGCCTGAGCAATCAATTGCTGATGCTCTGCCAGTGCCACCCGAATCAGCACAGCATAATCTTTCGAAATCGCCTGATGGGTTTCTGGACTAGAATTACGCCAGTATTTCAACAATGGCGCAGCATATTCAGGCAAGGCATTTAAGTGATAATTCACCGCGCTGTCTTGTTTCAGCGCAACTTTAAACAAGCTTGCCCATTCACGCGGAAACGCATACGGCTCAACGGCTTCACTCTGGATAATCCCAGCATTGCCATAGGAAGTTTCTGTGCCCGGCGCGGACTGGTCAATCACCGTAACCGTATAGCCTTGCTGTTGCAAATGGATTGCGGTGCAAATTCCGACCATGCCTGCACCTAGCACCAAAACTTCTTTAGACATTGCTTATCCTTTTTTGGCAATCACAGTAATTTCAATTTTTGCATCAATCACCAAACCCGCAATCACGGTGGTTCTGACAGGATAAGGCTGTGCAAAAAAACGTTCATAAACTTGGTTAAATGCCACAAAATCCGATTTATCGGTCAAATACACCATCACACTGACCACATCATTTAAACTGGCTGACTGCTGTGACAAAGTCTGTGCAATCTTATTCAGCACCAATTCCGTTTGTGCTTCAATACCTTCGGGAATCGTGCCATCGGCATTTAAAGGCACTTCACCTGACAAGAAAATAAATCCATGACTTTCAACGGCTTTAGAAAATGGAAGTTGCATCTGTTTTATCCTATTTTAAATGAAAGGTATACGTCAAAATAACGCGGGTTTGATCGATTCCACGATCTAGACTGGAACGAAAGGAAGCATGGCGCAAGCGTAAAGACAGATTTTTAAACTTGCCCGACTGCACGGTATAAGCCAGTTCAGTGTCACGTTCCCATTCTTTTTGCTCGGCTGAGTTGCCTGTAATTCTGGCATCGGAACCATGCAAATATTTATTCGACAAGACCAAACCTGGCAGACCTAAACCTGCAAAGTTATAGTCATAGCGTAACCACCACGTACTTTCATGCGGCAAGATAAAATAACTAACCATCACCGTGGTTGGCGTATAAGGTCCTGCACCTTTTAAGTAAGGCAAGGCTTCACTGCCATCGACTTTTTGATAGCCCACATTAAATAAATGATGCTTGAGCTGATAGCTAAAACTCGAGGTGTACATCTGGTTGCTGATGCTGCCCGCCAGTGCCTGCCCTGAATCATAAGAATTGAAGTAACGTAAATCGCTGGTGAATTTACCTTGCCCTAAGGGTTTGGTAACTTTTAACCCCAAATAATGCTGGTCATAAGTATCTTTGAGCTGACTGAAATAGTAAGAAGCCTGTACGTCTGGACTGATTTTATAGTCCAGTCCTGCATAACTAAAAGCATCACTCGGGCGACTTTGTGTGTAACGGGTATAACCTGTATCAATGCCCAAGTCGGTATAATCACTCGAATCCCGCTGCATCACCCGATCAATGCGTCCCATGCGAAAATTCACATCTTGCAACTGGGTCGATTCAAAACTCCAGCCCCGAAAAGTTTGTGGAAACAAACGAGCAGTATTGGGAAACAGAACAGGTAGATTTACAGGCTGTAAAGTTCCATATTTTAAAATGTTATTTTCATATTTCACTTTAGCAGTGACACCAAGTCGTGCATAACCATCTTTTGAATGATGTGCATAACTCGGTTCACCTGCCAATGTTGCAGACGAGGTAGGCAACAACCCTGTACCACTGGTTTCCGCATTCGAATACAATTTCGCACCAAGCATGGCACTGACATCTAAACCAACACCGACTTTGCCTTCGGTATAGCCCGAATTAAAATTTAAAGTTGCTCCCTGTGCCCACTCTTCTTTTTTACTTTGCTGTGGACGAGTTGCCGTTTTTTCATTACGGTAATCCGAATCAAAATAATAGTTCTGTAACTTCAAACTTGAACTGGCATCCTGAAAAAATTCTGCATGTGCTGCCGATGCCATCATCCCAGTTAAACCACTTAAAACAAAAATTGCCGACCGCCGATTCATCCCCATTCCCCAATAAAAAATTCAATGGCTTGAGGATTAAGATAGAAGCGATCTTGCCTTCTCGACAATCACTTTTTTTGCAACAAACCCTTGCCAAATTGGCAATTTAAATCAGCATAGGCACTCTATTTGGAGTTAATTTAAGTCAGGGTTAATCAAGTTAAATGGCGTTAAATGATCAGCATCATCGAAAAAATATCGACTTAAAAACAGACCAATGACCAGATGGTTAAAATTAATATTTATTTTAAAATTCAATAATTTAAATAAAAATATAGTGCTCTTTATTTTTTAACAGACAACAAAAAAGGCTCAGTTTTATTCAAACTCAGCCTTTTTGTTTGGTAACAACATTTTATATTTCTAAAATGTTGGTGCGGAAGGGGGGACTTGAACCCCCACGCCCGAAAGCACTACCACCTCAAGGTAGCGTGTCTACCAATTCCACCACCACCGCATGTGCGTGCATTCTATTCGCTTCATTCAAAAAAGAAAAGTCTTTCTTGAGATTAATTTGCAGTTTTTTGCGTAGTTGATGAAGTTTCAGTCGAATTATTTGCAGGCGTTGTCACAGGTGCTGCTGCTGTTCCTAAACTATAAGCTTCAGCGGTTTGTTTCTTCGCAAGAACAGCCAAAGTAATACTGGTCACAAAGAATAATGCGGTTAAAATCGCAGTCAAACGCGTTAAAAAGTTACCTGATCCAGAAGCACCAAATACAGTCGCAGCGCCGCCACCACCAAAAGATGCACCAGCTTCTGCGCCTTTACCTTGTTGGACCAAGATCAAAACGATCATCATCACTGCCAGTAAAATATGCACAACCAACACAAATGTATGCATGTTGAATCTCCTTATGATTGAGTTGCGGCAAATGCTTGAGCAATTTGATAAAAAGACTCTGCATTTAATGACGCACCACCCACTAAAGCACCATTAATATCAGGGCATGCTGCAAGTTCATGGGCATTCTCAGGCTTCACACTACCACCATATAAAATGGCAATGTTTTGACCTGCTACGCTTAATTGTGTCAAACCTGCACGAATTTTCTCATGCATGGCTTGCGCATCTTGTGCCGATGCTGTTTTTCCTGTGCCAATGGCCCAAATGGGTTCATAGGCAATTACGATCTGCTTTTGCCAATGTTCTTCGCCAATGACAGGGGCAACATCACAAATTTGTTGTAATACAATCTGTTCAGCCAAACCTTGTTCGCGCTGTTCAAGTGTTTCACCGACACAGTAAATTACGGTCAAACCTTCGGCTAATGCCTGCGTGATTTTTGCTTTGAGCACGTCTGGTGTATCACCTAGCAATTCACGACGCTCAGAATGTCCAATTAGAACATGACGAATTTGACTATCTGCAAGTAAGGTAGCACTCACCTCACCTGTAAATGCGCCAGTTGCTGCAAAGCGTGAAACATCTTGCGCCACAGTATGCACAGTGCGAGGTGCATTGTCTAATTGCATCTGTACCCGATTTAAGGCAATTGCAATTGGTGCAACTGCTAAATAACATTGTTGTTCTGAAATTGGAGATTGCTGCAAAGATTGTTTAAATTGTTCAATCCATTGTTGGGAACTTGCCCAAACAGGGTTCATCTTCCAGTTCCCAATCACCCAAGGCACAATTGTCGAACCCGACATACAAGAAAACCCTTTCAACAAAATGGCCTTATTTTACACATTTTTTCTCAAATTGAAGCTTTTTTTGCTTTTTAATACAATTTAATCTCACAAGGCTATTTTTTTTGGCAAAATAAGCTGTGCTGTATATTCAGCAAGTTTTATATTTTTTATAATGAAGTCAAATACTCGAAATTCAGTGCTGTAACATACTATTAGCTGTATTTTGTCATAGCATTTTGTCATAACAACCGTATAATTTAATATCGAGTACGAGTATTAGCAAACGATCATATCAATAAGGCAAATACATTTATGGCAGACATTTCTACTACGCCACGTTTATCAGGCTTTGCCCGTCGTTTAGTGGCAGAAGATCACATTTCTGAAAGTAAAATGTTACAAGCGATTGAGGGGGCCAAAAAAGCACAGCAAAATCTTGTGCCTTATTTGATTGATCATTTGCATCTCTCTCCATTCACGATTGCTGAGGCCATTGCGATCGAATTTAACGAGCCTCTATTCGATCTATCCAGTTATGATCCTATACAGCTCCCACGTGAATTGGTCGATGAAAAGCACGTTCGAAAACATCGTGCAGTCCCTCTCATGCGACGAGGCAATAACATTTATATTGCCATCAGCAACCCCACTGATCTCGAAGCCATTGATGCGATTCGCTTTAACAGCAAGCTCAATCCAGAAATGGTGATCGTGGAGTATGACAAACTCGAAAAATTTATTGAGAAAAATTTTAGAGAAGAAGAACAATTTAACTTTGGTGATGAAGAGCTTGATATTTCCGTAGAAGACCATTCACCAGAAGCATCTTCTGATGATGATTCGAAGGAAGATGAAGCACCTATTGTTAAATATATTAATAAACTACTGGTCGATGCCATTCGTATGGGCGCATCAGACTTACACTTTGAACCGTATGAAAAAACATACCGAGTACGGTATCGAGTCGATGGTGTCTTAAGACAAATTGCAAATCCACCATTACAACTCGCTAACCGACTGGCTTCACGTTTAAAAGTGATGTCACAAATGGACATTTCCGAAAAACGTATTCCTCAAGATGGTCGTATCAAATTAAAACTATCCAAGACCAAAGCCATTGACTTCCGTGTTAACTCATTGCCAACCCTATTTGGTGAAAAGATCGTACTGCGTATTTTAGATCCCTCAAGTGCCATGCTCGGGATTGAGGCTCTTGGTTATGATGACGATCAAAAAGCTTTATTTCTAGAAGCCTTACATAAACCGCAAGGCATGGTTTTAATTACAGGCCCAACGGGTTCTGGTAAAACCGTATCTTTATATACTGGTTTAAATATTCTCAATACTGAAAACTCGAATATTTCCACTGCCGAAGATCCCGTCGAAATCAACCTTGAAGGCATTAATCAGGTTAACGTCAATCCCAAAGTGGGGTTAAGCTTTGCAACTGCTTTACGTTCTTTCTTACGTCAAGACCCTGATATTATTATGGTCGGTGAGATTCGTGACCTTGAAACGGCTGAAATTGCCATTAAAGCAGCTCAAACAGGTCACATGGTGCTTTCCACACTCCATACCAACAGTGCACCAGAAACTCTAACCCGTTTACGCAATATGGGGGTTCCCTCATTTAACATTGCAACATCAGTCAATTTAGTTATTGCACAACGTTTGGCACGCCGTTTATGTGCAAAGTGTAAAATTCCCCTAGAGATTCCAGCAAACAGTTTATACGAAATGGGTTTTACGGCTGAGGATTTGGCTGATCCAGAATTTAAGATTTACCAACCTGTTGGCTGTCCTGAATGTCGAGAGGGCTATAAAGGCCGTGTGGGTGTATATGAAGTCATGAAAATTACGCCTGAAATTTCTAAACTGATTATGGAAGATGGCAATGCAATTCAAATTGCCGAAGCCTCAGAACAATTGGGATTTCCAGATCTTCGCCGTTCAGGTTTAAAGAAAGTCATGCAAGGGGTGACTTCATTACAAGAAGTCAATCGTGTCACAAGTGATTAATGCATAGATAGATTACAAAAAGGATAATACTATGGCGGTAAAAAAAGCTCAGGCGATACCGATATTTGCCTATGCGGGGGTTGATCGCAAAGGTATTAAAGTCAAAGGGGAACTTTCGGCACGTAATATGGCTTTGGCAAAAATTACGCTTCGAAAACAAGGTGTTGACGTAAAATCAATTCGAGAGAAGCGCAAAAATCTTCTTGAGAATGTTTTTAAGAAAAAAGTATCGACTCTAGATATCACCATTTTTACACGTCAGCTTGCAACCATGATGAAAGCAGGCGTACCGTTGGTACAAAGTTTTGAGATTGTCGCTGAAGGCCTCGACAACCCCTCAATGCGTGAAGTCGTTCTCGGAATTAAAGCTGAAGTCGAAGGGGGGAATACCTTTACAGGTGCATTACGTAAGTATCCCCTGTTATTTGACCGATTATTTTGTTCCTTAGTGGAATCAGGGGAACAATCGGGTGCCTTGGAGATCATGCTGGAACGAGTTGCTGTTTATAAAGAAAAGAGTGAACTTTTAAAGCAAAAAATCAAAAAAGCAATGAAGTATCCAATGACAGTTATCGTGGTTGCGATTGTTGTCACCATTATTCTGATGGTGAAAGTGGTTCCTGTATTCCAAGGATTATTCAGTTCTTTTGGTGCACAACTACCTGCCTTTACCCAAATGGTCGTCAATATGTCGAAATGGATGCAGGAATACTGGTTTATTTTAATCATTGGCATTGGTTTAACTGTTTATGCTTTTCTTGAAGCTAAAAAGCGCAGTCAAAAATTTCGAGATGGTTTGGATAAGTTATCATTAAAACTTCCGATTTTTGGCGACCTCGTCTATAAAGCAATTATTGCTCGTTATAGCCGAACTCTTGCCACGACATTTGCCGCAGGTGTCCCCCTCATTGATGCACTTGAATCTACTGCAGGTGCAACCAATAACGTTATTTATGAAAAAGCCGTCATGAGAATTCGTGAGGATGTCGCCACAGGACAACAGCTCCAATTTGCGATGCGTGCAGCTAATATTTTCCCATCCATGGCGATTCAAATGGTTGCGATTGGTGAAGAATCGGGTGCACTGGATGCCATGCTCGATAAAGTAGCGACTTATTATGAAAATGAAGTGGATAACGCCGTTGATGGTTTAACTGCCATGATGGAGCCCCTCATTATGGCTGTTCTTGGGGTACTTGTAGGTGGTCTCGTGATTGCCATGTATCTGCCAATTTTCCAGATGGGTTCAGTTGTCGGTTAATAAGGTTATTCAATGCAACAACTTATTTCATATTTCGTCGAGAACCCAACTGCACTTTATATTGCAGTTGGGCTTTTTAGTTTATGTGTTGGTAGCTTTTTAAATGTAGTCATTTTTCGCACACCCAAAATGATGGAGCAGGAATGGAAACAGGAATGTCAAATGCTGCTCCACCCCGAGCAACCCATTATTGAACATGAAAAGCTCACTCTAAGCACACCTCCATCCACTTGCCCTAACTGTCATACAGCCATTCACTGGTATCAAAATATCCCTGTAATCAGTTGGCTCGCTCTTCGTGGACGCTGTGGCAGTTGTCAGCACCCGATCAGTAAACGCTATCCCCTTGTTGAAATACTCACTTGTATTTGTTCCTTGGTGGTCGTTGCAACCTTTGGTGCAACTTGGCAAATGCTATGTGGTGTCATTTTAACTTGGGTTCTTATTGCACTGACCTTTATTGATTTTGATACGCAGCTCTTACCTGATCGTTTTACCTTGACACTTGCAGGTGCAGGCTTAGCCATCAATAGCTTTTCACTCTATACCACACCCACACTGTCGATTTGGGGTGCTGTTATTGGTTTCTTATGTCTATGGGTTGTGTATATCATCTTTAAACTTGTGACAGGCAAAGAAGGCATGGGCTATGGTGATTTTAAGCTCTTAGCTGCGCTTGGTGCGTGGATGGGGCCAATGATGTTACCTCTGATTATTTTGCTATCTTCGGTGGTTGGTGCTGTCATTGGTATCATTTTATTAAAAGTCCGTAAAGAAAATCAGCCCTTTGCTTTTGGTCCATATATTGCGATTGCTGGCTGGATTGCATTTTTATGGGGTAGCCAAATTATGAAAATCTATTTAGGTCAATAAGATGTATGTGATTGGTCTAACAGGTGGTATTGGCAGCGGTAAAACGGTTGCCAGTGACTGGTTTTTTGAGCAAGGCATTCACGTTGTCGATGCTGATGTTGTTGCTCGTGAAGTCGTGCAAGTTGGGCAACCTGCTCTTCTGCAAATTCAACAACAGTTTGGAGACTGGGTACTACTCGAAAATGGTGAACTGAATCGACGTGCTTTGCGTGAGCATATTTTCCAGCATCCTGAAGCTAAAAAAATTCTGGAAAATATTACTCACCCCATCATTCGAGAAAGCATTATTCAACAGCTCCATTCTGCACAGAGTCCATATGTGATTCTGGTCTCTCCCCTGCTGTTTGAAACGGGTCAAACACATTTAACCCAACGTAATTTACTGATTGATACGCCAGAGCATTTACAGCTCTACCGTGCAACCCAGCGGGATCAAAGCTCGCATGAGCATATTCAAACCATCATGTCACACCAAATGCCTCGCGCTGAAAAACAACAGCGTGCAGATGACATTGTGATCAATGATGGTCAACTCAACCATCTCTATGCACAGCTTGAACCTTTGCATCGACAGTATTTAGATTATGCAAAAAAAACAGCTTCTTAATGTGAAGCTGTTTTTTTCTGCTCGTCCAGTTGTTCCTGCAAGGCATCTTTACGCTTAAACCAACGCCAAGGCTGCAAGGCCCCAACGCCCATCCCGATCAAACCACAAATCATCGCTGTATTTAATGGTTCGCCCAACAATGGCACAGCCACAATCGCAGCCATAAATGGTGCAAGAGTAACAATACTCCCTGTTTTAAAAGCCCCGAGACGTTCAATCGCAGCAACATAACTCAAGGTTGCGACAATCACCACCAAGATGCCATGGAAAAAGCCTTGAATGGCTAAATGCATAATACTTGCATCGTGGAAATGTTTCGGTAAAAACAGGATATAAATTGGCAAATAAATCAGGGCTGACCAAATTGCAACCCCACTCATGGATTGCCAAGCTGACAATTTCCAATGTTTCAGCAGTACCGTAAATACGCCCCACCAAATCGCCGACAGGAAAAACAGACCATCCCCGATATTCAAAGCAACATGGGTTTCTTCATACATCATCACACTCATAGCTGAAATAGCCACTAGCATAATGATCAAACTGATCCAGGTATGTTTATCAAAAGGCTGCTTAAACAGCAGATACCCTGCCACCGCAGTACACAGTGGAATACAGCCATTCAGAAAAATCGCAGCATGAGCAGCAGGCACATAATGGAACGCGGAATAGGAGGTCAGACAATAGGCAACCCCGCCAAGCAGTCCCAAAATGAACGGCTCTTTTTTCCACAAAAATGCAGTTTCCCGACGCCAGATTAAAATCGGCATCAGAATGCTAAAACCAATGGTAAAACGTAAAGCACAGATATCCCATGCACTAATATGCCATCCCGCATTGAGTCTGGAGAAGATCGTAAATCCGCCCCAAATCAACATAGTAATCGCAACAAATAAATACCCTTGATTACGTGAAGTCATTGTCAACTCGAAATGAGCTTAAACGAGATTACGTTGGCGGCAAGCCTCATACAGTGCCATACCTGTTGCAACGCTTACATTTAAGCTTTGTAGGTTACCTGACATCGGAATAAAAACGGTTTGATCACACTGGCTTTGTGTGATTGGGCGAAGACCTGTATCTTCTGCCCCCATGACAATGGTCACGGCACCTGTAAAATCAAATTTTTGAATTGGTAAAGCTTTTTCATCCAGCATTGTACCTACAACACGCACATGATGTTCTTCTTTGATATGTGCTAAGGTACGTGCCAAGTTGGTCACCTGAATAAATGCCACTTTTTCTGCACCACCTGCCGCAACTTTACGCGCAGTTGGAGTCAAACTTGCAGAGCGGTCACGCGGAACAATCACCGCTTGCACGCCCATTGCAGCCGCAGTACGAATACACGCACCCAGATTATGTGGATCTGTGACTTGATCCAGTGCCAACAATAAAGCATCTGGATTTTGTTCAAGGAGTTGATCGAGATCTTTTTCATTTAAAGTTGGATGTGGGCGCACGGCTGCCACAACCCCTTGGTGAAATGGCAAACCTGCCAGTTTTTCCAAGCTGTCACGACTCGCTTTTTGTACACTGATGCCAAATGGCTCAGCCAACTGCAAGATGCGTTGCAAACGCTGATCATCACGACCTTTGAGGGTAAATAAAGTCAGTACTCGTTCTGGCTCAAGTTCCAACAGTGATTCCACTGAATGTACGCCATAGTAGTATTCTGGTTTTGCCATGAACGGATGACCTCAAAAAACGATGCAAATAAAAAAATAAAATCCTGCAAAGCCAACTTTACAGGATTGATGATCTGCATAGTTTAACGGATTTTACCGTGTTTTGCTTAACCTTCTAGGTGGCAAACGTAGTCCAACACATCGTCAGTTTCAATTTTGAATTTGCTGTTGCCTGGCACATAAAATGACTGCCCAGCACGGAATAGTTCGCTTGTTTCGCTGTCTGCGATTTTTACGCGGCATTCACCTGAAACAATTTCCATACGTTCAGGAACATGTGTTTCAAACGTAAGTGGCTGTTCTGTTGGCATAATGACACCAAGTGTTTTTTTGGTTCCATCTTCAAATTGGATGGTATGACTGACACACAAACCACCAAAATAAACATTTGATTTTTTTACCACTGAAACATGATCATACTGAGCAGACATGCGTATTCTCCAAATAATGCGCATTTATTGTAAATAACGTAAGCCTAGTTTAAATAGGCCTGAGACTTGAATCAATCATCATCTGATTTTACGCTAAGGTAGCAATTTTTATACCGATACAACTGTTTTAGGTCAAGAATAAGCAATTGATAAAAAAATCTTGTGTACAGCGTCAAGATGTTTTGTATGATCAAGGACAAACGATGAAGCAGTTGTGACTTAAAACTTTATTCATTTAAACATCATTTTTTCGCAGTCTGGATGCGTCCATATATGTTGACTCACTTAAATCTGATTAACTTTGCTTTAGCTAATCATTTGGCCTTGGATATTGAGGCTGGTTTTAATGTCCTGACAGGGGAAACAGGCGCAGGAAAATCATTGTTGCTCGATGCCCTTTCTGTTTGTCTGGGCGAACGTACTGACAGCCATATGGTACGTTATGGCGCAGACAAGGCCGATGTGACTGCTATTTTTAGCTATGCTGAAAATTCCTTAGAGGCTCAGTGGCTAACCGCACATGAACTCGAAGATGAGTCTGGTGAAATCCATTTACGGCGTGTGATCTTTAATACAGGACGCAGTAAGGCATGGATTAATGGCCGCCCAACTAGTCTGGCTGAACTCAAAGATTTAGGACGCTTATTGGTTCAACTTTATAGTCAGCACAGTCAACAGCAATTGCTTGAACCACCCTATCCAAAGCAATGGCTCGACCGCTACAGTAACTTCGCAGAACCTGCTCAAGCCACGCGCGATGCCTACAGCACTTGGCAAAAAGCCATTCGTCAGCATGAACATGCGCTACAGGCTCAAGCCACACGTTTACAGCGAATTGCGACGCTTGAATTGCAACTTGAAGAACTCGAAGAACTACTGCCTTATAATTACACTGAAATTGAGCAAGAATTTGATCGACTCAGCCACCATGAACACATCATGCAAGACTGTGCCTATGGTTTAAATGTGCTGGATGAAGCTGAACAGAATATCAGTCAGGAACTGGCGAGCGTGCTGCGTCGCTTTGAAAGTCATGTCGGACGCAGTGAACAACTGTCCAATATTTATACCGCACTGGTCAATGCGCAAAGTGAACTTGAAGATGCAACGGGCAACTTACGGCAGTTTATTGACCGTCAGAGCTTTGACCCTGAACGTATGGAACAACTCAATCAGCAGCTTGAAGTCTTCCACCGTTTGGCACGCAAATATCGTACTCAGCCCGATGCGCTACTTGCAGAATATGCCACATGGCAAGAGGAACTTGAGCAATTACAACAACTCGATGATCCTGAAACCCTTGCTGAACAAGTCAAAGAAAATGAACAGGCATTTTTAGCATCGGCAGAACAGCTTGATCAATTACGTCGAGATGCCGCCACACCACTGGCTAAACTACTGACTGAACAGGTCAAACCTCTGGCACTGCCTGAAGCCTATTTTGAATTTAAGTTTGAACCTCTGGAACAGCCAAGTGCTGAGGGTTTAAGTTTCATTCAACTGCTGTTTACAGCCAACAAGGGTATTCCTGCACAACCACTGGCACGCGTTGCTTCAGGAGGTGAGTTGTCACGGATTGCCTTGGTGATGCAGGTCATGAATGCTGAAAAAACCGATTCCGAAGTTTTGGTATTCGATGAAATTGATGTCGGGATTAGTGGTGGGACGGCTGAAATTGTCGGACGCCTGCTCTCCGATTTGGCACGACATGTGCAGATTCTTTGTATCACCCACCAAGCACAGGTTGCCGCACAGTCTGATCAGCACTTACTGGTTCAAAAACAGCAAACAGACCCAGCCAGCAGCACGATATTTGCCCTCAATGAAGATCAACGCATTCAGGAACTGGCTCGTATGACAGGTGGCGTAGAGATCAACACAACGACCTTGCAGCATGCCAAACAGCTACGCCAATTGAAATTTCAGCATACAAAGATCGGAAATTCCTAAATAAAAACTATTGGCGAAAGCGATTTACTCTTGTATGTTGATAAAAGGACTCAATATAAGATTGAATAACTCGAATTTTAGGAGAATGGCCTAGGTGAGCAAACAATATTTGACGCATCGTTGTCTCATTGCTCCCCCTGAGATGGCAGATGATTTCTTTGCCAACACCGTGATTTATTTGGCTCGTCACGATGCCGATGGCGCACAGGGAATTATCATTAACCGCCCAGCAGGGATTCAAGTCAAAGAATTACTCAATGACTTGGAAATTGATGCAGACAATGTACAGCCGCACGAAGTCTTGCAAGGTGGACCTTTACGTCCTGAGGCAGGCTTTGTTTTACATACAGGACAGCCTGTTTGGCATTCCTCAATTGCTGTTGGCGAAAATATCTGCATTACCACCAGTAAAGATATTTTAGATGCGATTGCTCACAATGAAGGCGTTGGACGTTATCAAATTGCTTTAGGTTATGCCAGCTGGACAAAAAATCAGCTTGAAGAGGAAATTGCTCGCGGTGACTGGCTCATCTGTGATGCCGATATGGACCTGATTTTTAACTTGCCTTACCCTGACCGTTGGGATGCCGCCTATAAAAAAATCGGCATCGATCGTAACTGGCTCGCTTCCGAGATTGGTCATGCCTGAAGACACCATGCAAACGCTGATGGCTTTTGATTTTGGCACACAGAAAATGGGCATTGCAGTGGGTCAAACTGCCATCCAAAGTGTCAATCCCCTACCGCTCTTTCCCATGAAAGATGGCATTCCAAATTGGGATGAACTGTTAAAACTGGTGAAACAGTGGCAACCCGATGTCTTTTTGGTGGGTTTACCGTTGAACATGGATGATTCAGAATCTGATTTATCCATGCGCGCCCGTAAATTTGCCCGTCGCTTGCGCCATCAAACCAACATCATCACTTGGATGCTGGATGAACGCTTAACCACACGTGAAGCTCGTGAGGAACTCAGTGCCTTTCAGCGTCAGGGACGTGCCAAACGTGTAGCTGCTGATAGTCTGGCTGCGGGATTACTGCTTGAAAGCTGGTATCGTGAGCCTGAAGGGATTACGCCTTAGTATTTCAACTGAAAACAAAAAACCTGCAACAATGCAGGTTTTTTTCTTGGGCATGTCGGATAAACGCAACATTTAGGTGATGTGCCCAAAGATTGGCTTATTTTTTAGCAGACTGGTTTTGCAAGATATGAATGGTTGCGGTACGCCCAGCCACGAATGCCAATGGATTTTTCGGCTCTTCATCCAAAATAAATTTCACAGGAACGCGTTGTGCCAAACGAACCCAAGTAAATGTTGGATTGACGTTTGCCAACAGACTTGAACTGGATGAACGCTCTCGGTCATCAATCCCCGAAGCCACACCTTGGACATGGGCTTTAATTTTTTGTGAATCGCCCATTAACTGAATGGTCGCAGGATCACCCAAATGAATACGGTTCAGTTTGGTTTCTTCGAAATAACCCACGACATACAATTGCTTACGATCAATTAACGCGGCAACATCATCACCGACCTTGATATAGCTACCTGCGCGTAAACTAAAGTTCGACAGTGTGCCATCTGATGGCGCAACCACTTGAGAACGCTGCAAATTCAACAGTGCTAAATCAAGAGCACTTTGTGCAACATCAACCGCTGCTTTTTGCTGCTCAATATTGGCTTTGGCTTCTTCAATCGCTGCTTTCAACTGACCTTCTTCGGCATGAGACTGGTCACGTGTCGCAAACATCTGATCTTGT
Organism: Acinetobacter sp. MB5; assembly: GCF_003261585.1. Classification (GTDB taxonomy): domain Bacteria; phylum Pseudomonadota; class Gammaproteobacteria; order Pseudomonadales; family Moraxellaceae; genus Acinetobacter. The sequence continues at coordinate 31,592 of NZ_POVU01000011.1, forward strand.
TCTTGCTTCGATACCGCTCCATCCATCAGATTGGCATAACGCGCCGCATTTTTCTCAGCGAGGCGTGTTGTTGCTTGGGATTTAACTAAATTGGCATTGGCTTGCTGTAAGTTGGCCTGCATTTGTACCATACCTGCTTTGGCTTTCCCAAGATCAGCACGTGCCTGTTCGACATCTAGTTGTTGACGAGCAACATCAATCTGAAACAGTACCTGTCCTTTCTTCACGGTTTGGTTATCTTGCACCAAAACATGAGTGACCAGACCAGATACATCTGAAGACACCTGAATAATATCGCCACGCACACGACCATCACGGGTCCAAGGCTCTGCATTGTAGTAGTCCCACAAATGTACGACTGCATAAATTGCAACGAGCAATGTGACCAATGTCACGGCAGGTCGAACGACTTTACGTGCATCAAACGAACTCATAATTTTATCCTAAACTTACATCACCTAAATTAATACGAGAACTGAGCGAAAACCCAGTGTGTCAGCAACAGACAGACCATATACAGACTGAGATTAAAGACGCCAGGAAAAGCAATCCAGTCTTTTTGAATTAGGCGATCTGTCCATCTCCCAATCAACTTAAAAGCGATAAATGCCAATATTGCCTGAATGAGCAAACTTGGTACGAAAACACCATATAGATTGAATTCACCCATGCTTGTATGCCCCTACCTGCGTTGCTGAAATATGAAAAATACTGCTACGAATATTATTAAGACTAATGCGTAAGCGCTGTTCAATATCGGTATGACTGCCCTGTTCGAGTTGCTGCTCTAAGTGAGCGATTTGTTGTACAACCTGAGTCTGAATTTCAGTTGCCAAATGCAACTGCTTTTCCTGATTACGAAAGGCGTCATCCAGCAAACTTTGTAAGTGTCCGATTTCGGCTTGTAATGCTACAGGCGTATCTGCACGTTTCGCCAGCTCATCCAGACGACTTAAATCTACAATGGCACTGGTTTCAATCAAGGCCAGATTCATTGCTGTTTTCAAGTCAGCAGACTGAACCATTTTGGTATTTAATACCCCGATTCGGTCCAGCATACTACGTAGATGAATACGAAATTCGACACCATACGGCAAATATAACGCTTCTCGCATGGCTTTATAATGTTTAGACAACAGCCTGCTCGCGCTTTCTTCAGGTGAAATGGCCCGAATAAAATAGACGGCCATCACCGCAATCACAGGTCCTGCCACGCTGCCCAAACACCCTTCAAATGATTTCAGTGGATCTATACTGTAACGATTCTGCAAATTTAAACTCATGATGAATGACACCATGGTTGGCAATGCCAGACCCGTTAATGGCGGATGCGGATAAAGCATCACAAAGAAAATCAGCGTAGGTGCAAGCACCAAGGCTAACTGCCAAAACTCCTTGACCTCTGGCATAATCCCCAAGATATAAATAATCGTAAGAATTCCTGCGTATATACTGCCACGAATAAACAACTTTAAAGCAGGAACTGGGTTATCCATCGCAGTCAAAATACAGGCCGAAACAGCAGCCAATTGCGCCATCATATAACCTGCACTCCAACCACTATAAATCCACAGTGAAAATGACACGAAAATTGCCACAACCGCAGCCAGTGCGCCACGCAGTGCCATGCCATGGTCACGATGTAAACTCGGGTAACTCGTGGTTAAGGTTGCGATAGATTCTGGAATATGTTTTTCACCACGCTGAATCAATTGCCAAATGAGTTTCACAGTAAACACATTCTGAATTAAATGACGGATATCCATTTTCAAACCATCTAATGCGACCTGTTGTTCAGGTTTTGCCAGTTGATGTAAATGAATAAAATCCTGTTCAAATTCAGTTGGTAATGCCGTTAGATCAGCTTCCTGAACCTCTGCTCTACTCACAATAAATGCACGAATATGCTGATGTAAGGTCAGCAAACCTTGCTGGTAATGTTCATCAATTGCATCGAGTTGGTGAATACGTTCTGCGGCCGCGGTCAAATTTGAGACGATCATAGTGATTTGATGCAGCAATTCCTGAATCGGCTTGGTCATGCCTTGCAACTCACCTTTTTCATAGTTCAAATGCACAGCCAAAGCATGAATATCTGCAATATCACTGGTGATAGCACCGAGCAGTTCCGTGTAATTATTATCTGCATGATGCTCGGTTAGAATCTTTTGGAAAATCTGACGGGTATCATTTAAGGTCTTATCGACACGCTGCTGAATTGCAGGCCCCAAATGCACAGGGAAAATCGTGGCAAAAACAACAGCAGTACACACTACCGCCAGTGAAATTTCAAGAACCCGCCCAAGCGCCATATCAAACACGCTAATCGTTTCAATATTATTGATTGAGTTACAAGCAATCATGGCCGTAGTATAGCCTGCCAACATAAACACATAGCTACGTGGGGTTCGGTCAAGCAGTGACACATATAAACAAAAGCCGACCCAAACTGCCAAACATGACATAAATAGAAATGGCGTATTGATCAGATGAGGTGTCATGATCGTTGCAACCACTGCACCTGCGGCAGTACCTAATAAACGATAGACCGCTTTGGAAGACACCATCCCTGAATAGGGATTGACAATAATCACTACCGTACCAATAGCCCACATTGGGTAGGTCAAATCTAGAGAAAAAGCGATATACAACGCCAACATCCCTGCAATAAAGGTTTTTACCGCAAAGATAAAATCCATTTTTGAAGGACGGAACGCCAACAACTGTTTATAGAGCAGCATGTATATCTCTCGAATATTCGGTTAGATCTTAATAATGATGATGTATTACTCTTTGTAAAAATCATAGATACCAAAGCACAAACATTTGCTAAACCAATAGCAAACGCCTGATTTTTCAAAATATCATAGCCAGCCTAGCCCATAGACTCATCTACAGGAGCGACATGTGGTTTGGAGATTTCTCTGCTGTTTGCACAACAGGAATACAAAGAGTTGAAGTGCGTTAATGCAACAGATGCAAATTAACATCTTCATTCGATATTTGGTTTGGCAATTTTTTCAAAAAAAAACATATTCGTCAACATTAATATCTTCATTTGATAATTTATGTTATTTTAGACAAACATCTTACGTTTTTTTCATGCGAAAAGATGCAGCGTTTTATAAAATATAGCGACTTACCATTTTTTCTTGGGAAATCTATTCTCTATGGCTGTTACGAGCTTTGGTAAAATTTTAACCGTTTTGGACTTATTCTCCATTTCTCGACACGTGATTAATGTCGATATTATTAGTCAGGAACTCGGTTTATCCCGACCGACAAGCTATCGCTATTTAAAAGAGTTGGTATCAGCCGATTTATTACAGCGGATCAGTGGGACATCTGGCGACTATACCCTTGGCCCTAAAATTGCGGTGCTGGATTATATTTCCCGTACTACGGATCCACTGGTTCAGGTCAGTATTCCCTATATGAAAGATATTGTGGAACATACCGAACTCAGTTGTCTGCTGACCTTTTTGAATCATGATTACTGTATCGACATTCACGATGAATCCTTTCAGGGTAACCTGATGGTGTCTTATGGTCGTGGTAGCCCACGCCCTGTGTATATCGGGGCCTCGCCAAAAATTATTGTGGCGCACATGAGCAAGCAAGGTTTGCACAACTTTTATGAACGTTATGCGCAACAACTCGGTCAAGTCGGTTTTGCTCAGGATGAAAACCACTTTATTCAGCACATGCGTAAAATTAAGAAACAGGGTTATTACTTCTCGCAAGGTGAAGTGAATCCGCTGTATTCAAGTTTGTCTGTGCCGATTAAATATTCGAGTAAAATTGCACCTGTGGCTTTGACTGTAGTCGGATCGAAAAACCGTTTTGAATACGTCAATCTGGAAAAAATTATCCAGACTTTAAAAGAACATGCGGCTGAAATTGAGAAAAAATACCTCAGTCTTGCCGAACAGGTCGAGCAGCAATCCAATCATCATTAAACCTGATGATAAAGACAACAAGGCAGATACAGATATCCGCCTTGTTGTTTTGGACTAAAGCAGATGTGTTAACTATAAAAAGTCAACCTGCCCCGTTTTAACATCGTAAATTGCACCAACAATCCCAACCTCACCGTTCTCGACCATTTCACGCAACACTTCACTATGCTTTAAAATATAGGCCATGTTGATTTTGACATTCATCATGGTGACTTCATCAATAAAACTGCGTGCCAGTTGATCATCGGTCATTTGGGTTTTGACCGTTTCAATCGCAGACATGATCGGTTTCAACACATACTGAATGTTCGGTGTATCTTTGGCTTGGCTGACATCAAGCTGCTGCTGATACATCTGACATGCCGCAGTAACAGCACCACAGTCAGTATGCCCCAACACCACAATCAGGCGAGAACCTTTGCTCTTACAGGCGAACTCAAGCGAACCTAAAACTTTTTCCCCTGCGATATTGCCCGCAATTCGTAAACTAAACAGATCTCCCACCCCAACATCAAACAACATTTCGGTTGGCGCACGTGAATCCATACAGCCCAGTACTGCTGCAATCGGATGCTGTCCGTATTTCGCAGTGATCTGAATTTGACGGGCAATATCATGTTGTAAACGTTGCTGCGATACAAAACGTTGGTTGCCTTCTTTGAGTTTTTGCAAAACCAGTTCTGGAGTCAGTTGCTGCTGCATTTCACGGGTACTGACATCGACATCAATCGCATCATCCTCATGTAATTCAGGATAATGTGCCTGAAACCCCACAAGTTTGAGATCAATCTGACGTTGTGCGGCTTTTTCCTGCTGAAACTCCTGAATCACCTGATATAAATCAGGGTCGATATACGCTGTATTACTGGCATCAATCACCACAGTTTCATGACGCTTGATTTTATTCAGCACCGACAGCAAAGCGACACGGTTTAAAAAGCTGACATTCTGTGCCAGTTCAATTCGAGTCAGGTTGCCATGTAAATGCTTTTCATGAATCACTTTGACACCGCTATGCATATTGCTATGTAAAATAAATAAGGTGCTAAGCACCAAGCCAACCATAATTCCGATTAGCAAATCGGTCAGCATGATGGCAATCACAGTGACAATAAACGGCAGGAACTGCTTCCAACCCTTTTGATAAAGCTGAATAAACAGTTTTGGCTGCGCCAGTTTATAACCTGTCAGCAACAAAATTGCAGCCAATGCCGAGAGTGGCACAACATTGAGTAATGGGGTTAAAAATAAAATTGCGACAATCAGTAAAATGCCGTGAAAAATCGTAGCCACCTTAGTCTTTGAGCCGCTGGTCGCATTGACTGAACTCCGCACAATCACCGAAGTCACAGGCATCCCCCCAACAAAACCCGACAAGGTATTGCCGATGCCTTGTGCCAGTAATTCACGATTTGGCGGTGAACTGCGCTTGTGTGGATCCATCTTGTCGGCAGCTTCCAGATTAAGCAAAGTTTCTAAAGATGCCACCACCGCTAAAGTCACTGCACCGATATAAATTTGCGGGTTATTCCAGTAGGAAAAATCAGGGAAATAAAAGATTTTTTCATTTGAAGAAAACAGATTGGGTAAATCAATCAAATGCCGCTCACCCACAGCCAAACTTGAACCTGTCTGAATCAAAATCCAGTTCAGCACCCCAGCAAAGACGACTGCGACCAGTGCCGAAGGCAGTGGCAACTTCTTTAAAGGCGTTTGATCCCATAACAAAATCAAGGCAACGGATAACACCCCGATCAGGGCTGCTCCCACATCGACATGCTGTAAAAGCTGTGGAAGACCTTGAATCCCTAAATCTTTCACAGTTGCCATATGCAACCCGAATAAATTGGGTAACTGATTAATAATTAAGATTAGACCAATGGCGACCAATAAACCCAAGATCACATTGGTCGGGACAAAGTTGGCAAAAGTCCCCAGCTTTAAAAAACCAAAGATCATTTGTATTAAGCCAGCTAAAATCACACAGAGCAGAAACGCTGAATACTGACCATCGAGCGCCATCAACTGTGTCAAAATAATCGCGGTTAAGCCTGCTGCTGGCCCTGAAACACTAATGTGTGAACCACTCAGTGCACCAACGACAATCCCGCCGATGACACCAGCAATCACACCTGACAATAACGGTGCTCCTGATGCATGGGCAATGCCCAAGCACAGTGGCAACGCCACCAGAAACACCACCAAACCTGACATTAAATCTTTCGGATAAAACTTCCGATCTAAAAATATTGTTTTCATAAACAACCGTCTAAAATGAAATAATAAGACAGCTCGTTATTTTGTTCCTATCCATTCCCTGTTGTTACCACACATCGTCCCTAATCCTTGAAGGAAAACTTCACGTGCCGAGTTCATCTTGACAGAGCGATTGATTTACAACGTAGTTTTTCACACAACAGTTGTCAGCATCTGTAATGTTATACAGTTTTATTGCTAATCCAGCTTGCCTAAGTTTAATTTTTATAATAGAGGTTTTTAAAATTTCACAATATAAATCATTGATATATTTTTCCCATATACACTATTTTAGTGACGCAGTTTGCACAATCATCGGGCATAAAAAAGCCCTGAACAGTCAGGGCTTTTTGTTTTACGGTTGCTTTAAATACGGCCATGCAGCTTTCAGATAAATAAACATCGACCACAAGGTTAAAATCACTGCGGCATACAACAAAATATATGCAAAAGTATCTAAAGGCTGCCAGTTCAGCAAAAATACGCTAATTGCAATCATCTGAAATGCAGTTTTGTATTTACCAACGGTGGATACGGCTACACTGGTGCGTGCGCCAAGTTCAGCCATCCATTCACGCAGTGCTGACACGGTAATTTCACGGGAAATAATCACAATGCCTGCAAAGGCCATGATGATGGTTGGCTTCCACTGAACTAATACCACCAAAGCAGCAGCGACCATTAACTTGTCAGCGACAGGATCGAGAAAACGTCCAAATGCTGAGGTTTGATTGAGTGCACGTGCGAGATAACCATCAAACCAATCCGTGATTGCTGCCAGAACGAAAATAGACGTCAGCAATAAATGGCGTGATAAGCTGCCCGCATGTCCTTCAACACCAATCGCAGGTGGCCAGTAAGCCACGAGTAAAAATACAGGAATGAGCACAATTCGTGCAATGGTGAGAATATTTGGAATGTTCAGGATTCGCCCTGTTGTCATAGCCACCGCCAATTTAGCCCTTGCAAGTCTGCATCGAGTGATTTTTAAACGTATTTTTGACTGATCAATACTGCCATCACTTTATACGAAATGTACAGATGTGTCGACCATAAAGCCGATGCTGTAACAGCAAAACTTGGCCCGTAGAATAGCGTCAAACCGCTGCGGCTCATTATGCAGAATTATTCATGCAACACCTGATAAATGGTTCGTGCCATCACGTCCCCCAAACCAGGGACTAAGGTCAGTTCTTTTTCTGAAGCTTTGAGCACCCCTTGAATCCCTCCAAAATGGGTCAGTAAATCACGGCGGCGTTTCGGCCCAAGTCCAGGAATAACCTCCAATACCGAACTCCCACGGCGTTTATCACGTTTTGCACGGTGTTTGGTAATCGCAAAACGATGCGCTTCATCACGTACCTGCTGAATCAGATGCAGCGCTTTATGATCTTCTGCCAACTGGATTTTATGTCCATCGGTAAAATGCAGGGTTTCCAGTCCCGGTTTACGCCCTTCACCTTTCGATACTCCAATCATGAAAGCATCTAGCCCCAAGTCTTGCATCACCTGCATCGCCATATGCAACTGACCTTTACCGCCATCAATCAACAGTAAATCAGGCAATGGCGCTTTTTTATAACGGCGCGTTAACGCCTGACGCATGGCTGCATAGTCATCTCCCGCCTGAATATCTTCAATGGCAAACTGACGATAATCCCGCTTACGTGCTCCGCCCTGATCGAACACCACACAAGAAGCAATCGTGGCTTCGCCCATGGTATGACTGATATCAAAACATTCAATCCGATCGATCGGACGATCAACAATCTGTTCCAATTGATAGAAGCGCTCATGCAATTCCTGATGCTGGTTGAGCTGACCCCGAATCGCATGTTGTACATTCATTTGTGCCAACTCGAGCCACTCGGCACGGGTTTCTCGGACATTGGCTTTGATCTGGATTTTCTTCTGAAAATGCTGACTCAGCGCCTGTTCCAGCTCCAGACGGTCTGGCAAATCCGTATTCACAATCAATTCTTGTGGAATTTCATCTGCCACCTGAAAGTAGAAATTGGCAATAAAATCACTTAGCATTTGCCCCAAGTCATCACTGAGCATGTCAGGAAAATAACTCTTTCCACCGAGCATTCGTCCATTACGCACATACATCATTTGTACGCAGGTCACCCCTGCCTGATGAGCAATCGCCAAAATATCCGCTTCGCCTTTGATTTTGTACACTGCTTGCTGGGCAGACACTTCACGCAGTAGCGCCAAACGGTCACGGTAAAACACCGCTTTTTCAAACGCCAATTCGGCGGCGGCAGCTTCCATTTTGGCAATCAGTTCTTGGTTGAGTTCTTTGGTATCGCCCTGTAAAAAGCGAATCGAGTTTTGCACATCTTGCGCATAATCTTCTGGGGAAATCAGCCCGACACAGGGTGCAGTGCAACGTTTAATCTGATACTGCAAACACGGACGTTTACGCTGGGAAAAATAGCTATTTTCGCACTGACGTACATTAAACAGTTTTTGCAAAATCAATAAGGTATCACGCGCTGCGTAAGCACTCGGATACGGCCCAAAGAATTTTCCAACCTGATGTTTGCCTTTACCCCGCCCACTGGCAATCCGTGGATACGGCTGATCGGCCGAAATGAAAATATAGACATAGGATTTATCGTCCCGCAGCATGATGTTATACGGCGGACGATGCAGTTTAATCAGGTTCTGTTCGAGTAATAAGGCTTCGGTTTCCGAGCGTACCACCAGCGTTTCAATATCATAAATCCGTGCCACCAAAGCTTGGGTTTTCGGATGTTCAATGGTTTTGACAAAGTAGCTCGATACCCGATTTTTTAGATTTTTGGCTTTGCCCACGTACAGCAGTTCACCGTCCTTGCCGAGCATTTTATAGACCCCAGGAAGGAGGGTCATTTTGGCAAGCAGTTGTTCAATGTGTTCGCGGGCGTTCGGGTTCACGGCTGGCTCAGTAATCAAAACAGGTATGACAGTATGTAGCGCCTGAACCCACAGATTTCAAGAATAAATATTTTAACGTGCTGCGGCATTACAGCTAGTCAGTTCTCGTGAACCACTGCGCCACTCTGCACCTGCTGAGTTACTATAAGCACTAATCCGACCAACTTTTGCAGCCAGATTACGGCATGACTCAACAGACAAATCATTGCCCCAAGGCCCTGACATACTGCATTCATGTCCGTTACAGTCCCAAGTTACCCATGCTCCCCCTGAAATTTGAGTCTGAACTTTGCCACGATAATGACTTGCCGCATACCATACGGTTTCCCCACGATTGCTTGGGCGACCCGCTGCCTGATTACACTGGTTCAGCGCAGGAGAACCTGCTGCCCACATCCGGCCTGCCGAATTGCCGTAATAGCGTAGCTCGCCCACTTGTGATGCCAAGTTCTGACAAGACTCTAGTGATAAATCATTGCCCCAAGGCCCTGTCAGTTGACATTCATGACCATTACATTCCCATGTCACGTCTGCCCCACCCGAAATACGGATATTCACATTTCCGCGATATTCCGTTCCTGCAAACCACGTGGTGGCATGTCCCAATACGCTTAAACTCAACCCCCCCAATAACACTGCAAATTGCTTGGTGTTCATCTCTATTTTCCCTATGATTGTTTTTGATGAATTTATCAACAATTTTATGGAATATTTATTTTCAAACAATTGATTAAAATATTGTTTTTCCCAATAAAAAAACGCCCATGATCGGGCGTTTTCAAGCACATACTTTTATCTAGATATTTTATTTAAACACATAAGGACGAATAAAAATCAGGAAGAAAATTCCAAGCATCAGTACCCATTTCAAAATGTAGTACAACTGGCGATTGGATTTTTTCAGTGCTTTGGCTTTTAAGCGAATTTGATACACATAACCAAAAGCTTTATTTAAGCCCCCTGTACGGTCACTTGCATCATTCGGTGAACTCGCTGCTGTCATGACATTTTTACCAAACCAATGGTTAAATTTTTCCATCAGTTGGCTTTTCAGTGGACGTTCAACGTCAGCGAAGAAAATAATACGGTTCTGATCCGTCGCATTTTCTGCGTAGTGAATGTAGGTTTCATCAAACACCACACTCTGCCCATCACGCCACGCATATTTTTGTCCATCAACATCAATAAAACAGCGATCATCATTCGGTGTCATTAAACCCAAGTGATAACGCAACGAACCTGCATACGGATCACGGTGACGAACCAGACGGCTGTTCGGCGCAAGTTCGGTAAACATGGCAGCTTTAATGGTCGGCAAAGTTTTGAGTAATGCCGTAGTTTTTGGGCAAAGTTCTGCCGCAGAAGGATGAGCCGAGTCATACCATTTTAAGTAAAAACGTTTCCAGCCCGTTTTAAAAAATGAGTTAAAACCTAAATCATTATATGAGTCAGCCGCTTTAATACTTCCCTGTGAATATAATGCTTTGGCTTCGTCGCGAATCATTTCCCAGTTGTCATCAAGGACTTTGAGATCTTTAAAGCGCTGCGTTTCGATATAGGGCTGATTTGGCACTTTCGAAAAGACATACATTAAAAAGTTAATGGGTGCGAGCAAAGTTGAATGGTCAAAGAACTGACGATAAAACGAATGCCGCACTTTGCCACGATATTGGATATACAATGCAGATATCACAAAAATTGCCAGAATAATCCATTTAATCATAGGTTTACTCAAAATTAATCAAGAATTCGCATCAGCCACAAAAAGCAACTGATTCTCACTTGGCGATATTTTACCAAAAATATAAAAACTTGCTATAGACAACGCGATTTGGTTTAACGTTTACAGTAATTATTTTAAAATAATTTATCTTTTTATGTTTTAAAAAGCTTCTAAAATCAACCTCTCAAGCAGGTTTATATTCGTTCTTTATAATACAAACAAACCATCATCAATCGCTTTTAATATGATTCTCTTATATTCATCTTCGCTTTATAAAACTTAAACCATTGTTTTATTTAAAAGTACATCCATGTACAGATCATCTCATTATTTTGAATCAAATCGAGCACTGTAAACACTTATTACAGGTGTGGTATGTTCTTTTCTAGAAGTTTTACAGGACACAACGTTCCAACTGTCGTCGTTTTACAGGACTTCGCCTTGAACTCTTGTAACTGCATTGGCTGAGAGGCATTGATTTCGGTTAAATCACGCCATTGCTGATAACTGCGTGCTGAAAAATAGATGCGGACATATTGCTGATGTGTGGATTTTTCCTGATATTTTTCAAAGACCAGCATACTCGCAGGTGGAATATCATTTTGAATACCATCCGCAAGCTTCCAGTTAAATCCAAGTATGGTCTGAATCTGGGAAATATTGGTATCGTGTCCCATATACATGATCAACGGGATATTGGCTGTTTGTGATTTTCCTGTCAGATCTTCAACAATGCGTTGATATAAAAACTGCCCACCAATTTGTGCGTATAGCGGAAGTTCATTCAGGTACTGATATTTAGCCCGATGTAACTGCATAAAAGGCTCCAAATCATTTGCTGAACTGACATGCCCAAAAGCTACCTCACTTTGAGGAAGATTTTCACTATATTGCAAGCGTACAGTTTCCCCAATATTGGCTGCAATCGACAGCGGCCCTGTCAATTTGACCTTGCCCTTTTCCAGTGTGATACCCCAGTCCTGATCGAGCGCTTGGCAAGCATTGGCAGCACAGACCGTATTTTTGAGGGTTTCGATTGGCTTGGCATATCGCTGTTTAATTTCCCGCTGAACACCAATTTTTGCCAAAAACTGTTGCTGGATTTTTGGGAAATACGGCGCAAAACGGTCTAAATCGACACCACTAAATAAAGGGTCTTTTTTCTGCTGTGACACATGAACAGGCACATGACATTGCCCAAACATGCCCTGAGAAACGGCTTCGCCTGTCATAGCGGTGCGCTGATCTGAATCAGCATAAATCCAGACATGCTGAGCATCGGGACAAGCCCGATTGCCAAGTTTCAGCCCCTGACTTTTCCAGAGCACCAGAGGATAGGCAACTTGACGAACCACCCCCTCATAACCACGATAACTCAACGTTCCATCGGGTACAGGCCATTTGAACCACTCTTTACCCGTGGCTTTTTCTAATGCAGCGGTATTGGTTTGCGGACGAATCCCGTGACGCATTAAAGTCACGACTTGCTCTAATTGATATTCAGGTGTCGGTTTTAACTCGGCATGCGTCTGGTGAAAGCTTGTTAACCCCAGAAACATTGAGAGATACAGTCGTTTTTGCATGTTAAATTTCTCAAGCATTCTTATAAAAATTTATAGTTAAAACCTAAGGTAAATGAAGTGGTTCGACGGTCAGATTTACTACTGTAAGATTCATTCTTCAGCTCTACATATGGCGCAAACTTTTTGGTCAGCTTATAACCCACTGTCAACTTATGGATATAATCATGTTTTTGCTGATCGTATAAATTGACATTACTGGTGTAGTACCCAAACTTATAGGCCACTTTGACACGATCAAATTTATGGGAAATCCCACCTTCAACCAGTGAACCATATTTACTTCCAGAATCACGATAATCAACTTCCTCATAACGATATTTGAGTGACAGTTTGGTTTTCTGCGGCAAGCTGTAGTTCAGGGTAATATTCGGCTTAAACTTGGTGGTTCCCCCTGTCTTGGTTGTCCAAGAAACGGCAGGTATGAGCTCAATATTCTCATTCAGATCATAATGATAATTCAGCTTATAGACATGTTCATACAGTTGGTCATTTGAGAAAGCCTGCCCTGCTGAACCATCTGCGGTTTCCTTGGGCTGCAACTTCCATTTCACCGCAACACCAATGCCATTATCAAAGGTATGACTGAGCTGGATTTTATCGGTATGTTCATTGGACAGATCTTCATACTCATGTGCATATTTCAGATCGAGTGCAAATGCATTTACACTAAACAACGGCAACAATAGAAAACTATATTTTATAAAAAAATAATTATTTTTCATGTATATAAATATATCAATAATTTAGGAATCCCAAAGACTACTTTTTCAAAATGACATTTTTTTGAAGAAATGATTGAAGTTTGATGACAGTGTATTTCGATCAAAATAAAGACAATTTAAATTCCCAGATGTGTATTCTCCCTATTCAGTTCCTCGATTCCCTTCACGACTCAATTCTGTGAATTTTTGTATGAATCCGACTCTAAACAGCAACAAAGCATTGACCTAAATGACAAAAAATACATTTTCCTAAACTTTCTGAATTACACTTTCATCCATTTAATAAGCCAATGATTTAAATCATGATAAATCAGTATAAACCTCATTTTTTGTGTGCTTATTCAACAAAAAAACTGCCCAGTTCACTTTTGATCTAAAAAATCAGTGACCATTGCGTCACGGCTTGATACAACTCGAAGCATATTTTTTGTTTAGAGTTATCGTAAGATGAAAAGCACTCCAAATGCGTGCTTTGCACAGTAACCCAATAACATCAACGAACAAGTCCTCCAGAATAAAGGAGATCAGGGCATGATCCACGCAGGCAATGCCATTACCGTCCAAATGCTACAGGACGGAATTGCAGAATTCCGCTTTGACTTACTCGGTGAGTCGGTTAATAAATTTAATAAAGCCACCATTGATGACTTCCAAGCCGCGATTGCTGCGGTACAGTCACATCCTGAAATTCAAGGCTTGGTGGTTACATCTGCCAAATCGACGTTTATTGTCGGTGCCGACATTACTGAGTTTGGTGCAAACTTCGCGCAAGGCGAAGCTGTCATTCAAGAATGGCTAGTGAGTATTCACCAGATTTTTAACAGTTTTGAAGATTTAAATATCCCGAAAGTTGTGGCGATTAATGGCATGGCTTTGGGTGGCGGTTTTGAAATGTGCTTGGTGTGTGACTATCGTGTGATGGCGAAGTCAGCTCAAGTCGGTTTACCTGAAATCAAGCTCGGCATTTTCCCAGGTTTTGGTGGCACAGTCCGTCTGAGCCGTGTGATCGGGATCGACAATGCTGTTGAATGGATGGCGATGGCTGTACCGAAAAAGTCTGATGCTGCCCTTAAAGATGGTGCAGTGGATGCTGTGGTTGCCGATGACAAAGTCGTTGCTGCTGCAATTGATTTAGTCAAACAAGCGATTGCTGGTCGCTTGGACTGGAAAGCAAAACGTCAAGAAAAACTTGAACCTGTCAAACTCAATCAAATTGAACAGATGATGGCATTTACCACAGCCAAAGCTGCGGTACTTTCTAAAGCCAATCCTGCCCAGTACCCAGCGCCAAAACTGATGTTGGACTCACTGCAAACAGGCGTGACCTTAACCCGTGATGAAGCGGTAAAAGTCGAAGCACAAGGCTTTGCTAAAGCTGCGGTGACACCACAAGCAGAAGCCTTGATTGGTTTATTCATCAACGATCAGGTTGTAAAAAAAGCTGCGAAGAAACACGAAAAAGGCGCGCATCCGATCAGCCAAGCTGCGGTGTTGGGTGCAGGGATTATGGGCGGTGGTATCGCCTACCAAACTGCCAGCAAAGGCACACCAATCATCATGAAAGATATTGGCAATGCACAACTGGCACTCGGCATGTCTGAAGCCAACAAACTCCTCACCAAACAGGTTGAACGCGGCAAATTGACTGCGGCAAAAATGGGCGAAACCCTGACCCGCATTCGTCCATCTTTAAGTTATGACGAATTTAAAGATGTCGATATCGTGATTGAAGCAGTGACTGAAAATCCGAAAGTCAAAGAAGCGGTTTTAGCGGACACTGAAAGTAAAGTCCGTGACAACACAATTTTGGCATCGAACACCTCGACCATTTCGATTACCCGCTTAGCCAAAGCATTGAAACGCCCTGAAAATTTTGTCGGTATGCACTTCTTTAACCCTGTGCACATGATGCCGTTGGTTGAAGTCATCCGTGGCGAACACACCTCAGAAGAAGCGGTTGCAACAACTGTGGTATTGGCACAGAAAATGGGTAAAACCCCGATCGTGGTGAATGACTGCCCAGGCTTCTTGGTCAACCGCGTGCTGTTCCCTTACTTCGGTGCATTTGATCTGTTACTCAAAGACGGCGCAGACTTCCAGCAAATCGACAAAGTCATGGAAAAATTTGGCTGGCCAATGGGCCCTGCCTATTTGATGGACGTGGTCGGGATCGATACAGGCGTGCATGGCGCTGAAGTCATGGCGGAAGGCTTCCCTGACCGTATGAAACCTGACTTTAAAGGTTCTATCGAAACCCTGTATGAAGCCAAACGTCTAGGTCAAAAAAATGATGTCGGCTTCTACAAATACGAACTCGACAAGAAAGGCAAAAAAGCCAAAACCGTCGATGCAACTGCCTATGACGTGATTGCCCCAGTGGTCACTGGTGAAAAACGCGAGTTTGATCCACAAGAAATTATTGACCGTATGATGTTGGCGCTGTGCAACGAAACTGTTCGTTGTTTAGAAGACAACATTGTTGCTACCCCTCATGAAGCAGACATGGCGATGATTATGGGCATTGGTTTCCCTGCCTTCCGTGGTGGCCCATGCCGTTATATCGACCAGACAGGTGTGGCTGAATACGTGGCACTGTGCAACACCTATGCCCACTTAGGCAAAGCCTATGAAGCACCGCAATTGCTGCGTGACATGGCTGAAAACAACAAGAAATTTTACGGTTAAGGAGCAGCGTGAATGACTACTTTAAATCCACGTGACGTTGTGATTGTTGATGGTGTACGTACCGCCATGGGCAAATCCAAAAACGGAATGTTCCGCAATGTGCGTGCCGAGCATCTTTCGGCTGCCCTGATTCGTGCTTTGGTGGCGCGTAACAGCTTCGATGTCAATGAAGTTGAAGACGTGATCTGGGGCTGTGTCAATCAGACCCTTGAACAAGGCTGGAACATTGCCCGTAATGCAAGCTTGCTGGCTGGCTTACCGAAAACTGTGGCAGGTCAAACCGTCAACCGTTTGTGTGGTTCATCCATGCAAGCGATTCATACGGCGGCTGGGCAAATCGCAACGCATCAAGGTGATATTTTCATCATTGGTGGTGTCGAACACATGGGTCATGTCAACATGATGCATGGCGTTGACCTGAACCCTGAAGCGTCTAAACACTATGCCAAAGCCTCAAACATGATGGGCTTGACCGCAGAAATGTTGGGGCGCATGAATGGCATTAGCCGTGAAGAACAAGACGCGTTTGGGGTTGAATCACACAAACGTGCTTGGGCAGCCACTCAAGAAGGTCGTTTTAAAAATGAAATCGTCGGTGTCGAAGGTCACAATGCCGATGGCTTTAGAATCTTCTGCGATGTCGATGAAGTAATTCGTGCCGATGCAAACTTGGCAGCATTCCAAGCACTTCGTCCTGCATTTGACCCGAAAGGTGGTACAGTGACGGCGGCAACTTCATCGGCATTGTCGGATGGTGCATCTGCCATGCTACTGATGTCTGCTGAACGTGCCAAAGATTTAGGGCTTAAACCGCGTGCCGTGATTCGTTCAATGGCGGTTGCAGGTTGTGATGCAGCGATCATGGGTTATGGCCCTGTCCCTGCGACACAAAAAGCCTTGAAACGCGCAGGTTTAAGTATGTCTGACATTCAGACCATTGAGCTGAATGAAGCTTTTGCTGCACAAGGTTTGTCGGTGATGAAAGGCTTGGGTATTTATGACAAGCAAGACATGATTAATCTGAATGGTGGTGCGATTGCGCTCGGTCACCCATTGGGCTGTTCAGGTGCGCGTATTACCACGACCTTGCTGAATGTGATGGAGCAAAAAGATACGCAAATCGGGCTTGCGACCATGTGTATTGGTTTAGGTCAGGGTATAGCAACCATTATTGAACGTGTTTAATGTTTAATTAAATACTGAGATAAAAAGAAAATCCCCGCTCAGTGCGGGGATTTTTATATATGCTTCACTAAATGCAACACCCAAATATCATCCAATAAAGGCTGTCCAACATTGGCATCGATTGGATAATCCTCCGTTTCGCCTGTCAGCACATAACCACGGCGCAAATAAAATTCAATCAGCTCGGTTCGGCAAGACAACACCGACATTTCAAAGCCTGTAACTGCAAAATTGGCTTGAGCAAAATCTTCTGCAAGCTGCAACACCTGTTTACCCAAGAACTGATTTTGTCGCTGCGGGTGTGTGGTCAACATCCCAATATAAGCATGATCTTGCTGTTTCTGAACATGTAGACAGGCAACTAACTCCGCAGCATCAAACATCAATAAAATTTTAGAATCAGCAACAAATAAATCCTGAAGCTGTTCAGCAGAAATTCGATCTCCACTGACCACTTCGGCTTCTGATGTCCAACCACGTAGTTCTTTGGAGCGGTAAGATAAATTCACCAATTCAACAATCTCGGGAATATGCTGTTTTGTTGCTTTAACTATCATATATTTGTTTATTTATTAATTACATAATTCACCATGAGATCATGATTTTTCTAACATTGTCATTAAACATGGTGAAAAAAATAATGACCCACGATAAGCACCTTGTATGGTTTTTAACATCACCATTCCCCACAACAATACAATACATCCCGCAAAGCCTAAACCGATATAGAACAAAACATAGCTTTGTATTTGCTGAGCAAGATTTAAAATCGCCAGATCAAATACCCCCAAAGGAAACGTTAGCCCCCACCATCCCAAATTAAAGCTCAACCCTGTACGACTATATCTATAGATGGTAAACAACGCGATAGCGAGCCACCACAAGCCAAAGCCCAGCAAAATTAAACTGATCCAAATTCCAGCATAATGCATCAAATTGCCTAATTCCGCTAAATGGTAAGTAGTCAGAATACGAGGTGCTTGCTGACCCAGCAGTAACAATGCCAATGCGCCCGTCCCAATCGGTCCCAATGCCAAACACATTGAGATAGCCATTTGCGCTTCGGGTAAGCGATGTAATGCCAAACGCAGCAATAAAATCGTCAAGACTGCAAATGCAGGTAGAACAGACATTCCCCAAAGTACATAACAGCCAAAGAGTAAATTCACAGCAGTTTGATCTGCTGGCAAATGCGCCAACAACACACCTCCTGAACTTGCCACAACTTCTGCCGTGACAATGGGTAATAACCAAATCGCAGTCATAGTATTTAACTGATGCTGCTGATAAACAAACATCAGCATTGGCACACCCACCGCCACAATCACCGCCAAGATGACATCGACTCCCCATAAGAACTCAGCCAAGACCAAATGTTGCGGCATGAATTTAACCAGTCCATTAATGATGGTTGCCAATCCCATCGGGATTGCACCAAAGAAAAAAGCCATGCTTGAATGTTGAAAAATCTGTTTGGCTTCATGCGGATAAAAAAGCCAACGTAGGCTATACAGCACAGAAAATAAGATAAACAGTCCAATATTTGCTAACCATAATAGACGTGCCAACTCCCAGCAGTATGCAGTCATTAGTGGGGATTCGCTCAGAAGAAGTGCCACCACTCCAGTTCCCATATTGACCGTAAACCAGTTTGGTGTGAAATACCGAATCAACTGCCGTGGCTGTTCAAGTAAATAAAATGGCTGTTGCATCACAAATATCCTGTGGCTATTTGTGATGATCTTAAAATAACCAAATAATCAATAAAATTGATTAATTTTTATTTTATAAATTAATTTTATTGATATAAAAGTAATCAATTCATCAGCTACTCCACCAAAACCGCAGAATATGAAAGAAAATCGGTGCAGAAAAACAAATCGAATCAATCCGATCCAGCATGCCCCCATGCCCATGAATCAATTGCCCCCAGTCTTTCACCCCACGATCACGCTTAATCGCAGACATCACCAAGCCACCAAAGAAACCAAACACACATAAAATAAAAGCAATCAACGCAGCTTGCCACGTGTTAAACGGCGTGAGCCACGACATAGCAACACCGACCAACACCGCTAAAAACATACCGCCCAAAAGCCCTTCTACAGTTTTCGATGGCGACAACACAGGCGCAACTTTGTGTCGACCAAACAACTTGCCACAGATGTATTGCAACACATCCGAAATTTGCACCACCAGTACCAACCAGATCACCAGCCAGACATTCGGTTTCCCAAAATGCGCCACATGCAAATTCAGCAAAGCAGGCACATGCGAAATACAGAACACCGACACCATTAAGCCCCAATGAATCTTGGCGCTACGCTCCAAAAAGCGTGTGGTGTCTTCATGTTTTAAGGTGGCAATCGGAATCAGTAGAAATAAATACAGTGGAATAAAGATGGTAAATAAGCCGTACCAGTCGATATACACCAAGTAATACTGATATGGAATCACGATATAAAACGCGATCAACAACGGCAGATAATCCCCGCGCCGCGTGGGCAACAAGCTAATAAATTCACGCAAGGCAAAAAATGAAATCAGGGCAAACAGCACTATCACACTGACTTGCCCCAAGTAAATCGCAATACCCAAAACTAACAACATCACCCACCATGCATTGATTCGCATGTTGAGATTGTCGATAACCGCATGTGGCGCAAACTGAATCCGATATTTCAGATAACCACCAATCAGCGATGCCATCAGTAAAATCACTGCCAGTGTTGCGAACAGTGCATTGGTGGTATGGAACTGTTCTAAATTCATTGATATTCAAACTCTTTTAATTTTAATAACTGCTGCTGTGCGTAGGCTAGAAACTCATCTTTGGGCATCGCTTGGGTATGCTGCAAGGGTTCACCAAAAATCACCGTAGACAATAACGGTAAGGGAATAATCGCACCTTTGGGCATCACCCGCTTTAAGTTAGAAATCCACACAGGCACAATTTCCACCTGTGGAAACTGTTGCTGCAAATGATATAAACCACTTTTAAACTCAAGCAGCTCACAATCATCATTCAGGTTACGTGTCCCTTCGGGAAAGAAGATGATGGAATCCCCTTGCGCTAAAATATCTTTCACGGGTTGCAAAGGATCATCCTCTGCATGTTGCCGATGGCGCTGAATGACAATCCCTGAAAAGGTATCCTGAATAATAAAACGCCGAAAACGGTTTTTTAGCCAGTAATCTGAGGCTGCAATCGGATGGGTTTGATGGCGTACACGGCGTGGCAGAGACGACCACAACAAAATGAAGTCAATATGGCTGTTATGGTTGGCAAAATAAATGCGCTGTTTCAGTTCGGGCTGACAGCCCCGCCAAATGCTGCGCGCACCTGTCAGGAGTCGCGCACTATAGCGTGTCATAATCGACAGCATTTCTGCCATTGCACGCGTCAACATATTGTTCTCCAGCTTGTTCTTATTGCATATTTTCAGGATGATCAATCATCATCCAAAGTTATTTGCCAAACATTGTAGAGAAGCACTCTGATTGATAAAAGCATTTTTCAACTGATCATGGTACTAGAACATACCTATTTCCCATCTAAGAACATGATTTCTATGTGCTATTTCTATTCTCCGATTCGATTCAATCAACACGCATCAACATGTCCTACGTTGCAGATTTAACAACCTGTGTTGCACTAAGTCACTTTTCATTCAGAATTATTGGCCTTACCATGTGAAATCTATCTATTTAAGAGTCTATATATGCGTGTAGATATTTGGTCAGATGTGGTCTGCCCGTTTTGTTATATTGGCAAAAAGCGTCTAGAACATGTCGCTGAACAGGCAGGTATCGAACTTGATATTCACTGGCACAGCTTTGAACTTGATCCAAATGCCCCTGTGAAACATACAGTGAATAATACTGAGCGTCTGGCACAAAAATATGGGCGTACAGTGCCTGAAATGCAAGAGATGCAACGTAATATTGCTGCACTGGCTGCCAGTGAAGGGATTGACTTTCAATGGGAAAAAGCCAATTCAGGTAACAGTTTCAATGCTCACCGCATTATCCACTTGGCTCAAAGTAAAGGTTTAGGCAATCAAGCCAAAGAAGCTTTCTTTCATGCTTACATGACCGAAGGACTCTCGATTGGCGAGCATGAAGTGATTGAAGAAATTGCCTCTCGAATTGGGTTGGATCATGCTGAAGTTGAGTATGTGCTCGATTCAGATGAATTTGCCGAATTTGTTCGCCATGACGAAAAAATTGCCCATGAACAGCTCAATGTGACAGGCGTGCCATTTTTTGTTTTTGAACAAAAATTAGCGGTCTCAGGTGCGCAGTCTCAGGAAATTTTCCTGCAAGCTTTAAAGCAAGCCAGTGATATTCAACCCGATGCCAATGCTGCTCAATGTGATGAGCAACAGTGTGATATTCCCCCATCTTCAGCGCAGTAATTCTGCGCTTTCTAAAAACAAGAAAAAAATCACACTATTTTAGAAATATAATAAATATATCAAACAATTATAAAGTACCCAAAGATAAAGTAATGTTTTTCCTAGACACGGGTTTTAAACTCAAAGAACTTGGTTATAATTCTAGACATCTGTGCTTTTTTATCGGACTGCCATGCTACAGTTACAAGAATTTTTACAAGAAAAAATTCGCTATGATCAGCTTAATTTGGATGAACTGATTGAACTTGCAAATTGTTATACAGATCAGAATACCGATGAATATAAAATTCTAGAATTGACTTTAAATCAATTACTTACACAATATCTCAACAAAGCTAAAAACTATATTAGCAAGTAAGGTGATTGAAGCAATGAATTTATTAGAAAAAGCATTACTGATTAAAGACATTCAACAAACCATTATTCTTGCTGATAATGAACGTGCTCCTCTCTTTCAACGTGCACAGGCAGTCCACCATCTGAAAGAAATTTTTCAAATTTGCGAAAAACCCATTACCATCCAATCCCCTAAAAGCACTCACTCATCAGAAGTACAAATTCACTTATGCAATGAATTACTCAAACTGTCCAAATTCCAAAATAGCCACCGCGGTTTATTCTATGATCGCTCCTTGCTATTGCAAGCCCTGAACCAGAATCCAAACATGGGCTGGGCAATTTTATACGATCTCGATCAGAAACTTTGGCAAATCTGGCTGATTCCACAGGCACGACGGGGTGCAATTCACTGTAGCTGGAAAGGCCATCTCAATGAAGCTTATCAATGGATGTTGCAGCAGCAGAATTTGTTGCAATGTCTACTGACAGATGATGAGTTTAATCAGCGCTTAGGTATTGAAACACCGATCCGTCCTGAAACCAGCTCAGAAGAGCCAACTGTTCCATCAGAGAGCGAAGCTCCTGCGGACACAAACAAGCCAATAACGCCTGAAAGACCTGAACGTAATCTGGATATTCATCAAATCTTGCCGATGCGTATCGAAGGATTTCCACAGCTCTGCTTTGAAGTGATTTTTCAAAATCAAAATGAAATTTCCCAGTACCTAACCTGTTTTAGTTTGTTTCAACGGACTACAGACATTCACTATGCACCAACGGTGATTGCGGAACGCATGAATACCGAAGGGCAGTTTCTCGGTTATATCGCCATTTTAGGGGTTCGTGACATTCAAACCGCAGGGCAACTTGCACAGCAATATTGCCTGCAAACTGAGACCATGCTAGCCAGTGTCAAAACGCTGTCTTGGGGACAGTTCCAAACCAGCTATCACAGTATAGACTTGCTGTTTAATGAATACCTACAAGCCAAAAATCTATGGCAACAACAACATATGTATTCTTTTATTCCTGCATCCATGATTTTGCCACAACGCTTTATCCCATTTGAAGAAACTCAAGCAACTGTGGAAACGCCATTGCTTTTAATCAAAGAGCGACAAAAATATCGTGTTGTACATGGTGAACGGCGCCTCAAACTAATGCCGAATGAAATTGCTTATCCATGTATCTTATTATCACGTAACGATGGCATAAGTTGGCAGTTGTTCCGTGAGATTATTGAAACATTGCCACAACCCATTAGCGTTGAAGCACTGTATACACAAACACAAAAATTACTGGTTGAACATCAATTTTAAGCGTTTGTTAAAATAGTGGGTGTATCTTTGCATCATAAACAAATGTTTTTGATGCTTTATGCTCATGACTCATTTTCATACCTTTGCCGCAAATAACCCATTCACCTTATTCATGTTAGTTGCCTCAACAGGGGCAGTTGCATCTCTCTGTTCTAATGCCTCACTGCATTCTTTATTTGTGCTTTCATCTAACAATAGTTGCCATGTTCATCACCCAAATCACCATACATGGCGACACTCAACTTTACATCAAGATCAAGCACCTCCAAACTATCCTTTTGCACCTCAATTCGATCCGACATCCCCTGAATTAATTCAGGAATTGATGGCGCCCTTTGGTCATGACTCTTTGGCAGAGAAAGCCCAGTCGGCAGAACAAAGTCATCGAAAACGTCGCGTTTTTGGTATCAATCATCATAAAACAGCTTCCCACAAAAAGGTCAGTACAGACAGTCACTGGGTCAAACACGTTTTATCTGATTTATCGAAAATGCTGCCTTTCCAAAATGACATGAATCTCGGTTCCAATTCAGACTCAGATGTTTATGTTGAATTAAGCGCGGAAAAAAACTGGAAGCTGAGTCCTAAGTTTAGCTTTAATGCCGCTCAAACTTTTCGTTATGGCGCGGAAAGTCGGAATTATTCAGAAACCAATTTCAAATTCACTCAACAAGAATCCAAAACAACCCTCGCATCAACCCAATTTTCAGTGGTCAAAACCTATGACGAAACTTATACATGGGACAACCACTTATTTCGCCAGCAACAATTTCCTGATGATAACCGTCTGACCTATGGCATTTATTCCAACGGCATTTATGATAAAACCAAGCGCGATATTGAAGTGCAAAGCTGGGGACCTTACCTGTCTTGGCGACGCCCACTCTGGCGAAACTGGATCTATATTGAAAATGAAGTGTCTTATTACAAGGACTTAACCAGTGATAATGGTCGGCACATTTTAAGCACTTCACTACAATTTGATACCAACTTCTAGATATTCAACACTGTGACATAAGAACCATTTCCAAACTGAAATTGTTTTCAATATTCACAAGACTATCACTTTAAATTAAATATATGATTTTTAATTATTTTTTAAAAAATAAAGCACAATTCACAACTAAAATAGCGTACACTTTACACTCTAGTCCCCGCTTTTTCGATTGTGATCTTACCACCATGCTCATACCCCATTTTGATGATACTCATGATGATGACTTCATTCATCCTGAACAGCGTGCTCAGGCAGCCAGCAAAACGACATGGGTGAGTGTTACGGTTAATTTATGTCTTTCGATTCTGCAAATTATCATTGGTCTTTTCTCCAAATCACAAGGTTTAGTTGCAGATGGGATTCACTCCCTCAGCGATCTGATTGCAGATTTTATTGTCCTGATTGCCAACCATTTCAGTCATAAAGATGCTGATGATGATCATCCTTTTGGGCATTATCGCTTTGAAAATGCAGCCTCTTTAATGTTGGGATTACTGTTATTGGGTGTCGGTATTGGCATGTCAATTTCTGCTATTCACAAGATCATGCATCATGAGGACATTCCTCAAGTCCATAGCATTGCCATTTATGTGGCAGCGACTGCCCTGATTGCCAAAGAACTCCTGTTCCGTTACATGCTCCGCATCGCAAAACAGGTTAAATCCAGTATGCTGGTCGCCAATGCATGGCACGCTCGTTCCGATGCCGCATCATCGTTAGTTGTTATGGTCGGGATTATTGGAAATTTGATGGGTTACCCAATTTTAGACCCAATTGCGGCCTTAATTGTCGGCTGTATCATCCTGAAAATGGGCGGTGAGTTTGCATGGGAAGCACTGAGTGATTTAATGGACCGTGCAGCCGATGACAGCGAAGTCCAAGCCATTCGCCAAACTTTTCTCAGTACAGCAGGCATTAGCGGCGTACATAACATCCGTAGCCGAAAAATGGGCGACATGATTATTGTCGATGCACATATTGAAGTCGATGGTTCGCTCAGTGTACGAGAGGGACATGATATTGCGGTCAATGTCCGCAATCAGATTATGCAAAAGCACCGTGTCATTGATGTGATTACACATATCGATCCTGTATAAATCAAGACTGGTTAACCACCAACAAAAAATAATTAAAAAAAAATCTTATATTTATACCAGATACCCTACAACACAAACATCTGGGTAAAGACCAACAGCGCGAAAGCCAAATCGACAAAATCAGCATAGTATTTCTGTATCTTTGTGAATTATGCTGACCTTTCGGCAGCATATTCAATCATCAGGGAATAAAAATATATGAAAAAAATTCGAGTTGAAACAGAGATCAATGCGCCCTTAGAAAAAATCTGGGCTGGTTATAATACCCCTCAGGATATTGAAAAATGGAATAGTGCTTCACCCGACTGGCATACGGTAAAAGCAAGTTCTGACTTTACCGTTGGGGGAAAATTCTGTTCGCGGATGGAAGCCAAAGATGGCAGTATGGGATTTGATTTTGCTGGTGTTTTTACAAAAATTATTCCACAACAATTGGTCGAATATGACTTTGGTGAGCGTCATGCCAAAGTTGAATTTTTACAGAAACCGCATAGCGTCATAGTTAGCGTAGAATTTGATCCAGAAGATGAATTCCCAATCGAACAGCAGCGAATGGGTTGGCATGCAATTTTGAATAATTTCAAAGCCTACATCGAACAGTAAGTAGACTTTTATTTCCGCAATTCAATAAAAAACCGAGCGATGCACTGCTCGGTTTTCCAAACACTTAAAACTCTAACAATTTATTTTAATAATAAGCTGTTAATACGTTTCACGTATGCTGCAGGATCTTCAGGTAAGCCACCTTCTGCAATCACCGCCTGATCAAAAATCACATTAGCCAAGTCGTCGAACTGCGCTGAGTTGTCGAGTTTTTTCACCAATGGGTGTTCAGGGTTAATCTCAAGAATTGGTTTGCTCTCAGGAACAGCCTGACCCGCCTGTTTCAACATGCGAAGCAACTGCGGAGATAACTCACCTTCGCTGGTTACCAAACATGCAGGTGAATCGACTAGACGTGTGGTTACACGCACTTCTTTAGTTTTGTCTTTCAACGAATCAGAAAGTTTTTCAACCACTGGCTTGAAGTCTTCAGCGGCTTTTTCCAATGCCTTTTTCTCTTCAGCATCTTGCAAGTCACCCAAGTCTACCGCGCCTTTAGACACGCTTTGCATTGGTGTACCATCGAACTCATTGACAAAGTTCATTGCCCATTCATCGACACGATCCGCCATCAACAACACTTCGATGCCTTTTTTCTTAAAGACTTCAAGTTGTGGTGAGTTTTTCGCAGCCGCCAAACTATCCGCAGTCACATAGTAAATGGCTTTTTGCCCTTCTTTCATGCGTGCTTTATAGTCAGCTAAAGAAGTGCTGATTTCGTCACTGGTTGACGTTGCAAAACGTAAGATTTTTAAAATACGCTCACGGTTGCCAAAATCTTCGCCCAAACCTTCTTTGATGACCGCACCAAATTCGCTATAGAACTGCTTGAATTTTTCCTGATCTTTTTCATCTTCAGATTTGGCTAAGCCATCAATCACCGTCAAAATACGGCGTGCATTGCCTTCGCGAATGGTTTTAACATCACGACTTTCTTGCAACAACTCACGGCTAACATTCAGTGGCAAGTCAGCACTGTCAACAACACCTTGTACAAAGCGCAAATAGTTTGGAATCAGATTATCTGCATCATCCATAATAAACACACGTTTTACATACAGTTTGATGCCTGCTTTCGCTTCACGTGTGAAAATGTCTTGAGAGGCTTTGCTTGGAATATATAAAAGCTGCGTATATTCAGTATTACCTTCAACACGGTTATGCGCCCACGCCAATGGTGCATCAAAGTCATGGGTTAAATTTTTATAGAACTCAACATATTGCTCTTCAGTCACTTCACTTTTGTTGCGTGTCCAAAGTGCACTTGCCGAGTTAACCGCTTCCCATTCATCGGTTTTGACATACTGACCTGCTTTTGGCTCTTCACCTTCAGCCACTTCTTCTTGCTGCCAAACTTCTTTTTGCATTTGAATTGGCAAGCTAATGTGGTCAGAGTATTTGTTGATGATTTGCTTAACTTTATAAGACTCTAAATAGTCCAATGCATCGTCACGCAAATGCAAGATAATGTCAGTCCCGCGTGAAGTTTTCTCAATCTGTTCAACTTCAAACTCACCTGTACCACCGCTAATCCAGCGTACACCTTCAGATGCCGCAGCACCTGCACGGCGTGATTCAACGGTAATTTTTTCGGCAACAATAAAGCCTGAGTAGAAACCGACACCAAACTGACCGATCAGTTGTGCATCCGATTTTTGGTCACCTGTCAGTTTAGACATAAAGTCTTTCGTCCCTGACTTGGCAATTGTACCCAAGTTTTCAATCGCTTCTTGCTCAGTCAAACCAATACCATTGTCCGAAATGGTAATGGTTTTTTGCTCTTTATCGAGACTAACACGGACATGCAGATCTGCATCATCTTCATAAAATTCTGGATGATTAATGCCTTCAAAACGGAGTTTGTCACAGGCATCTGACGCGTTTGAAATCAATTCACGAAGGAAAATTTCAGGATTGGAATATAGTGAATGCGTCACGAGATGCAAAAGTTGGGCAACTTCTGCCTGGAAACTATAGTTTTGTGAAGCTTTTTGTTCGCTCATGAATCACTCCTTAACAGATACATCAGGTATTTTTTAGAATGCTTTATGAATGGAGGGATTCTGAAATTTTTCAATCCTTAAATTTAAGATTTTTTATTGATGAAAGCTGCGAAGCTCAAAATTTGACTTTTAAATAAGACAACTAAACCCTGATTAACGTACTTCAAAATGCGTACTCAACAGCAAAAATTGATTTAACCAATATTCAGCCCAAAATAAAAAAACCCCATTCAAAAGAATGAGGTTTTAATTCTAACTCTGTTGCGAAGAGACTTAGAAACGGTAGCTATAACCAATTGTGTAAACCCATGGATTGACATCTAAAGAGCCAATTTTTGCACCATCAAGTTTTAGGTCAGAGCTGATATTTGCATAACGAACATCGGCGAACACACCCCAGTTTTTCGCATCGGCAGGTTGGAAGTTAAAACCGACTTGACCTGCAACACCAAAAGCATTGTCAGCTTTCAGTTTTGTTCCCGCGATTACACCTGTTGTTTTTTCACCCCAGACAATCACCGCTGTCGCACCGACACCAATATATGGTGTAAAGCCTGTTGAATTTTTAAAGTTATATTTAACTGTTAGTGTCGGTGGCAATTCTTTAAAAGATGCAATTTTTGCCCCATTCGTCGTTACATCATGTTTTAAAGGCGTAGCAAGCAATAATTCCGTTGAAATATTGCTATTACCAAAAAAGTATTCTACAGATGGTGTAAAGCTATAAGCATTTTCGGCTTTAACATGAGTCACAGCCCCATCTGCCAAAGTATTATTATCTTCTGATGGAGCAACAACACTACCACCGACTTTAACTTGCCAATTACCTGCAAATGTTGCAGAAGACGCTGCCAATAATGCTAGGACTAATGCTTGTTTCAACATTTTTAATACCCCTTTTATAGATTAAGTAAATATTAAAATCTGATTTAAACGAATGCAATACATTTTTTTACAAGTGTATATAATTAAAATATAAATATCTGTTTTCTAAATACATATTTTTTATATCTTATTAATTTAGTTGGTTTTATTTTATTTAAATATAATATCCAACCATTTTAATAAGGTTAATTTAAATATGAATAAAATTCATTTTATCTTATAAAAATTATATTATCCCGACCATTTTAATATGATTTAAATATCTTGTTTTTATATTTATTTATAATTTAACACCATAAATTAAATATAGTGTGAACCCAGTCAATCTTCTCTTAAATATTGTTATCTTTTATTATTCATATCATTTTCAACTTAGATTAAAATTTCACTTTGATTGCGCTCCTATCATCTCAAATCTATATAAAAACCACATAATGTCCATAAAATTATCTATTAGACTTCTTTCATAAGTCCTTTTTATTTCTCCCTAGTAGAGAAAAATAAAGAGGGTGTAAGCAATTATGAAAGAAGGCTATTGATTAGCATGCAACTTTCCTTTTTTCATGACTGCATTTGAAATTTTTTTGGCGAAACTCATAGATCAATGCTGAACATAGACCTGAAGATGAGATCATGGCCTGAGATTTAGACCAACGCAGATACAAAAAAGGCTATCCAATCGATAGCCTTTTTTTCCAACCTTACTTTAGGTTTATTTATTTTCTTGAATAGCAGCACCTGCACCACCACCGATGGCACCACCAATCGCAGCGCCAGCATCGCCACCGAGTACCGCTTTACCAATGACAGCCCCCACACCAGCGCCAATCGCGCTACTGGTTGTCGTTTTAGAATTGCTATTTTGAGTGTGGCTGCCAATTCCTGCACCAGCAGCAGCGCCCACACCTGCACCTAAACCACCACCAACATGATTACCTGCACCACCACCAATCGCTCCACCTAAAGCAGCGGCACCAATTCGTTGATTGGAAGGAGACATATCCTGACAGCCAGCCAACATTAACCCAGTCAATGCAGTGATTAGACATAGGCTCAATACTTTTTTCATCATTCAACTCCGAAACAGATTACTTCATCATTAACTATTAGACTAAACTTTTTTATAACAAAGGCTAATCACATTTTGTTACAACCAAGAATTTTCTTACTGTGTTTTTGTAATCCCGCTCTAAACGCACCAATACAATGCAAAATAATTTTAATTAGCACAAAATATGTGCAGTAAGGATTTTTTTTGTGAACTCATAGCTAAGCTTCTATACAATATGCGCGCATGAATTGGAGTGAACAATGTCAGAGACATCTACTTTACAGCGTGGACTAAGTACGCGTCATATCCGTTTCCTTGCGCTGGGCTCAGCGATTGGAACGGGGCTATTTTATGGTTCAGCATCCGCCATCAAACAGGCAGGGCCATCGGTCTTACTTGCCTACATGATTGCAGGTATTGCCATTTATATCGTCATGCGTGCACTGGGTGAAATGGCTGTCCATAACCCTGTTTCAGACTCATTTAGCCGCTATGCATCTGAATATTTAAGTCCATTGGCAGGCTTTACCACAGGCTGGACCTATGTCTTTGAAATGGTGATTGTCGCGATTGCTGATGTCACGGCATTTGGTATTTATATGGGTTTCTGGTTCCCCGATGTCCCGCGCTGGATTTGGGTACTCTCAGTCATTTTATTCCTTGGCGCAATTAACCTGATTCATGTCAAAGTGTATGGTGAAGTAGAATTTTGGCTGTCGATTGTGAAAGTCACCGCAATTATTGCCATGATTTTAGGTGGTTTTGGCATCATGCTCTATGGCATGCATATTCCAAATAGCGACTTCACCCCAGGGATTGCCAATTTATGGCAAAACGGCGGTTTCATGCCCAATGGCATTGCTGGGTTTATTGCCTGCTTCTCGGTTGTAGTATTTGCTTTTGGTGGTATTGAAATCATTGGTGTCACCGCAGGTGAAACCCAAGACCCGAAAACCGCAATTCCACGAGCCATTAATGCCGTACCGATTCGTATTATTCTGTTCTATGTTCTGACGATTTTTGTGTTGATGTCGATTTTTCCATGGAATCAAATCGGGACATCAGGCAGTCCATTTGTTCAGATCTTTGAAGGTTTAGGCATTAAATCTGCAGCAGCCATTCTGAATGTCGTGGTGATTACTGCGGCTGTTTCAGCCATTAACAGTGATGTCTTTGGCGCAGGCCGTATGATGTACGGTATGGCACTCAAAGGACATGCACCCAAAGTTTTCTGCAAAACGTCTAAAAATGGCGCTCCCCTCATGCCTGTTGTCGTCATGACGGTTGTGCTTTTGGTTGGTGTGGTTCTGAATTACCTCATTCCAGAAAATGTCTTTGAAATCATTGCTTCTATCGCCACCTTTGCAACGGTGTATGTCTGGCTCATGATCTTATTAGCACAAATGGGCATGCGTAAAAAACTCAGTGCTGAAGAAATCAAAAAACTGGATTTCCCTGTCATTGGCTGGCCGATTGCCCCAATTCTGGCAACTGCATTTATGATTTTTGTGATTGCGATGATTGGTTACTTCCCTGACTCACGCCCTGCGCTGTATGTCGGTGCAGCGTGGCTGGCATTACTAGCTGTTGCACATAAATTCTTGGTTTCAGCAAAACACAAATAAGAACTTAACTAAATTGATCAAACTCAAGGCCTTGTTGCAGCACTCAACAAGGCTTTTTTATGTTTATAATTTTAATCAAGCGTAGAATATCCATATACCATCCGAAGTATGTCACTTTGAGAATGATCCATGAAAAAAGCCCAACAGCACCATCGTGTAATCTATATTGCACTTTTGGGCAACCTGATTATTGCAGTTGCCAAATTTATTGCGGCTTTTCTCACCTCTAGCGCCGCAATGCTCAGCGAAGCGGTGCATTCCGTCGTTGATACGCTCAATGAAATTTTACTGCTCTACGGTTTAAAAAAATCCCAACAACCCCCCGATGATGAACACCCCTTTGGCTATGGTCGTGAGTTGTATTTTTGGTCATTTATGGTGGCATTACTGGTTTTTGCATTAGGTTCTGTCGTTTCGATTTATCAGGGGATTCATCATATTTTCCAGCCTGAACCGATCAAATCGCCCATGATTAACTATGTTATTTTGGCAATTGCCTTTATCTGCGAAGGTTTTTCATGGCTGGTCGCACTCAAAGGTTTTCGCAAGTACAAAGGCAATATGGGCTATTTTGAAGCGTTCCGTAAAAGCAAAGATCCGACCATTTTTACTGTCTTATTTGAAGATAGTGCTGCACTGGTTGGCCTAGTCATCGCCTTTTTGGGGGTGTTTTTATCTCACTATTACCATGCACCAATACTAGATGGCATTGCCTCTATTTTAATTGGCTGTATTTTGGCGATTGTGGCTTTCTTTATGGCACGCGAAACTAAAGGTCTACTGATGGGTGAATCTGCCGATCCTGCGCTGCCTAAGCACATTTTAGAGCTGGTTCAGCAAGATTATGATGTTCTACAT
Organism: Acinetobacter sp. MB5; assembly: GCF_003261585.1. GTDB lineage: Bacteria > Pseudomonadota > Gammaproteobacteria > Pseudomonadales > Moraxellaceae > Acinetobacter. The sequence continues at coordinate 63,825 of NZ_POVU01000011.1, forward strand.
GCCAATGGTGTTCTTACTCAGCAAATGGGTGCACATCAGGTCATTGCCTCTCTCAGTTTAGAGTTTAAAGATAATCTGACATCCGATGAAATCGAAGCCTGTGTCAATCGTTTAGAAACACGAGTCAAACGTATGCACCCTGAAATCGTGGGTTTATTTATCAAACCACAAACAAAATTGGTTTGGTTGCAACGTTTGGCAGAACGTCGCAGAAGTGCCCAGTAACATGAAAACTGACATAAAAAAAGACAAGGGATCAACCTTGCCTTTTTAATATCCGCCCTATACTTATTCGTCAGCGAACAAGCCTTCAAACAATACTGACGACAAATAGCGTTCACCGCTATCTGGTAAAATCACCACAATGGTTTTACCTGCATTTTCAGGGCGTTCAGCCAGTTTAGCAGCAGCGGCCAACGCTGCACCACATGAAATACCGACTAAAATCCCTTCTTGAGTAGCAGTTTTACGTGCCCATTCCAATGCTTCTTCACTAGTAATTGGCAAGACTTCATCGACCAAGCTGAGGTCTAGGTTCTTAGGAATAAAGTTTGCACCAATCCCCTGAATTTTATGTGGCGCTGGGGTAATGCTTTCACCACGTTTGGTTTGGCTGATGATTGGAGATTCAGCAGGTTCAACCGCAACTGAATATAACGGTTTGTTTTGTACTTGTTCAAAGTAACGCGAAATCCCTGTGATCGTACCGCCAGTCCCCACGCCAGAGACCAAAATATCGACCTGACCACCTGTCGCCAGCCAAATTTCAGGGCCAGTGGTGTCTTGGTGAATTTGCGGATTTGCTGGATTTTCAAACTGTTGTGGCAGGAAGTAAAGCTCAGGCTGTTCTGTTGCAAGGCGCACAGCTTCATCAACCGCACCTTTCATGCCTTTTGCAGGTTCCGTCAGTACCAGGTTTGCACCAAGCGCTTTTAGTACTTTACGACGCTCAAGACTCATACTAGCTGGCATCGTTAAGGTAATTGGATAACCTTTTGCTGCTGCAACAAATGCCAAAGCAATGCCTGTGTTACCACTGGTTGGCTCAACAATGTGCATGCCTGCTTTGAGTACGCCACGTTTTTCAGCATCGGCAACCAGTGCTGCGCCTACACGACATTTGACTGAAAATGCTGGGTTACGGCTTTCGATTTTCGCCAGAACTGTCGCACCGCCTTGAATAATACGGTTAATACGAACCAGTGGTGTGTTACCAATTGCTTCTGCATTGTTTGCATAAACTGCAATACCTAAGTTCGCAGGGGCTTGAAATTGTGCATCAGTTGCCATGAGTCTTCCTGAATGATTTTTTAAAGATGATTTTAAAATCATAAACCGTTTTAATTCCCAATCTCAAACAATCTTGCTCAGCATTTATGAATTTTTATGCTAAGCATATTCGATAAGCCGCTAAGCAAAACCTGTTTTTGTTGATTAAGTTCTAAAGGGATTATGTGAGCGTTTTACGTTAAAAGCTTTATCTGCGTTTTGTCCCAAATACTGCAAGGTACTCTCATGGTGTAATGCGCCAACTGATAAAAAGATTTTTTCCATTGCGGGTAAAATACTTTGATAATCCACATATACACGCTTTAGATTGGGGTCTAACCGAATTTTTTTATCATTCCACTGAGTAATATAAATGGTGCGACATTCCTGCTCTTCTTTAAAAGCATAGTGTTTAATCAGATAACGTAAAGGTAATAGGATTTCTTCAATCAATTCAGCTTCATCTGAGTTTTCAGCAGGATTAATCTGTTCAATTAAGGCTTTAATCTCAGCAATCAATACTCTAACCGAGTCATTCACCTGATCAATTTTATCTTTATAATCACTCCAACCATTATCTTGACAACTGCCCTTTTCACGGCAAAACGTCCACTCTTCTCGCTGTGCGACATGAATTAAACCCGAATCAGGATCAAAGTAAATACAAAGGCAATTTTAAATCAGAGAATTTTGGCTGTTCTTTACTATTTTCAGAATCTTCTTTTTGCTGAATTTTTAAATTTCTTAAATCTACTAATGCTTGTTCTAAGATGAATACATTATGATTAAGAAAATTAAAATTCGATTGATTTTCAAATAGTGTAGAACGATCCATCACAAGACTAACACCCGATGCTTCTCGCTGATTTTCTTTACCATATAAACGAAATTGATTCAGTGAATCATGATGTAAGGTAAAACAACCAATAAAAGATTTGTGCTGTTCAAGTTGAGGATTTTGTTTAGCTTCAAAAGCAAATAACTGATTAATCAATGCCCCTTCTGTTGGGTCATTCATAAAGTCAATCGGGTTGAGTCTAAGTTTAGATGGATGCTCTTGATTTTTATGATCCAGCATCAAATAGGCAACGGTAGGCGTAGTATAGTGAGCAATTAAATAGCCTTCTGATTTATTAACCACCAATTTATTTAACAATATTATGATTTTCTTTACTAAAGGGTGTAATTTTTCAAGTAAGTTCTTCTCAGCAATGATTTTATACAAATTTAAATGATATATTTTTCCAGATAAGTATATTTCTTTATCAAAATCAATACTTTTTAGATCGTTCTCAAATTTTATAAATTCTTTCTGATCTAAATAAATCATCAGAATATTCCATCTTCCTTGAGTGTATAATCTTAATTCTGCTTGAGGTATATTACTATAAGCATCTATTGCTAACTTTAGATCACCTTGCTGTTTGTAAATAAGTCCTAGATTAAATTGAGCTTTTGCATACCATTCTGATTGCTCTTTTGAAACCTCTTTGTATACGGCAATAGCTTCTTCTAATTTTTTCTGCTCTGCATAAATACTTCCTAAACTAAATTGTACTGCAGCAAAAAATCTTTGATTTTTAGTAATAGATTTAGATGTAGATAATTCCTTAATGATATTTTCAGCTTGCTTAAATTCTTGTGCTTCAAGAAATTTTTTAACCTGCTCAATTTTCAGTAATACTTGCTCTATATTCATTCTTCTAAATTTTCCAATTCGTTATTTTTCAAAGTATATAAACAAAAAAAGAGCCTCGAAAGGCTCTTTTTTTAGTCAGTCAATTCAAACTTAGAATTGGCTTTCATTTAATGCTTGGCTAAACGCTTGGTCAACATCGCTAAAGTCATTGTGAAGTTCAAACTCAGCAGCTTCAGCTTCTTGACGACGACGCTCCAAGTGATACGCAAGACCTGTACCTGCAGGAATCAAACGACCTACAACCACGTTCTCTTTCAGACCACGCAAGTCATCTTCTTTACCTGTTACAGCCGCTTCAGTTAACACACGAGTGGTTTCCTGGAACGATGCAGCAGAAATGAACGAGTCAGTAGAAAGCGACGCTTTGGTAATACCCATCAATTGACGCTCAAATTTCGCAGGGAATTTGTTTTGCGCTGCAACTGCTTGGTTTTCTTGTACCATGCGGATGTAATCGACTTGCTCACCTTTGATGAAGCTTGTATCACCGCCATCAGTGATATCTACTTTACGCAACATTTGACGTACGATAACTTCAATGTGCTTATCGTTGATTTTTACACCTTGGAGACGGTAAACGTCTTGAACTTCATTCACGATGTAGTTCGTCAACGCCACTTCACCTTTCAAGCGTAAGATGTCATGTGGGTTTTGTGGACCATCAGAAATGGTTTCACCACGGTTCACATGTTCACCTTCGAACACGTTGATGGTACGCCATTTCGGAATAAGCTCTTCATAAATCTCAGAGCCATCGTCTGGGCTGATCACAAGACGGTTCTTACCTTTGGTCTCTTTACCGAAGCTCACAACACCTGACACTTCAGCCAAGATTGCATGTTCTTTCGGCTTACGTGCTTCGAACAAGTCAGCAACACGTGGCAAACCACCGGTAATGTCACGAGTACGTGAAGTTTCTTGTGGTACACGACCAATAACGTCACCCACACCAATCGTTTCGCCATCACGGACAGTCACGATTGTGTTTTGTGGCAAGAAGTAGAACTGTTCAGTGCCATCTGCCGTATCAAGTACGATCGCAGGACGCATATCTTTACCAGATACAGGACGAGCTGTTACAGGCAAGATTTCAACCGTAGTCATACCTGTTGCATCATCAGTTTTCGATGTTGCAGTTACGCCGTCAGCAATTTGAGAGAAACGTACTTTACCCGCCACTTCTGTTACAAGTGGATGTGTATGTGGATCCCAAGTTGCCACTACGCCACCAGCTTCCACGATTTCGCCATCTTTCAATACAATGCTTGCACCGTATGGAAGTTTATAGCGTTCGCGTTCACGACCTAGATCATCCGCAATACCGATTTCACCTGAACGTGAAACAGAAACCAAGTGACCTTTCGCATGTTGTACAGTTTTCACGTTATGGAAACGTACGGTACCTTTGTTACGCACTTGTACGCTGTTTGCCGCAGAAGTTCGGCTCGCTGCACCACCCACGTGGAACGTACGCATGGTTAACTGTGTACCTGGTTCACCAATTGATTGTGCTGCCATAACACCCACAGATTCACCTGGATTTACCAAGTGACCGCGAGCCAAGTCACGACCATAACATTTCGCACATACGCCAAATGAAGATTCACAGCTGACAACTGAACGTACTTTAACTTCATCGACACCTGCCTCTTCAAGGTAAGCTGCGATTTTTTCGTCAATTAACGTACCAATTGGCAATACAACTTCATCATCAGATGCACGTTTTACATCTTCAGCTGTTACACGACCCAATACGCGGTCACGTAATGGCTCAATCACGTCACCACCTTGAATCAATGGAGTCATGACTAGACCGCCTGCTGTACCACAGTCAGGTTCAGTAATTACCAAGTCTTGCGCAACGTCTACGAGACGACGAGTCAAGTAACCAGAGTTCGCAGTTTTCAATGCTGTATCGGCCAAACCTTTACGCGCACCGTGCGTTGAAATAAAGTACTGGAGTACCGTTAAGCCTTCACGGAAGTTCGCCTTAATTGGCGTTTCAATGATCGAGCCATCTGGTTTTGCCATCAAGCCACGCATACCTGCAAGCTGACGAATCTGTGCCGCACTACCACGGGCACCCGAGTCAGACATCATGTAAATACTGTTGAATGATTTTTGCTTCTCGTCAGCACCCTGTTTGTTTTTCACAGTGGTGTAAGACAAGTTGTCCATCATCGCTTTCGCAACTTGGTCATTCGTACGTGCCCAGATATCGACAACTTTGTTATAGCGTTCACCAGCCGTTACGAAACCTTGTTCGAACTGTTGTTCGATTTCACGAACTTCTGCTTCTGCTTTGTCAATAATTGATTGTTTCTGTGGTGGAATAACCATGTCTTCCATACCAACAGATACGCCCGAACGAGTCGCTTGACGGAAGCCAAGGTACATCAATTGGTCAGCAAAGATAACTGTATCTTTCAAACCTAATTTACGGTAGCAAGAGTTGATCAATTTAGAGATGTTTTTCTTGGTCATCTCAAGGTTGATTGACTCGAAGCTTAGGCCTTGAGGTACGATTTCCCAAAGCAAACAACGACCTGGAGTTGTATCTACAACAATCGTTTGTTTCTCACGTTCGCCATTTTCGTTGATCACAGTTTGGTGTACACGTGCTTTTACGCGAGCGTGCATCGCCACTTGACCTGTTGCAAGCGCACGGTTTACTTCATGAGTATCCGCGAACATCATGCCTTCACCTTTGGCATTTACCGCATCACGTGTGATGTAGTAAAGACCCAAGACAACGTCCTGAGATGGAACGATGATTGGCTCACCGTTGGCAGGTGACAAGATGTTGTTGGTTGACATCATTAACGCACGAGCTTCTAACTGAGCTTCAAGTGTTAATGGTACGTGTACCGCCATTTGGTCACCGTCGAAGTCGGCGTTAAACGCTGTACATACGAGTGGGTGCAAACGGATTGCTTTACCTTCGATCAGGATCGGTTCAAATGCTTGAAGACCCAAACGGTGAAGTGTTGGCGCACGGTTCAACATGACTGGATGCTGACGAATTACCGATGCCAAAACGTCCCAAACTTCTGGAGTCTCGCGTTCAACCATTTTCTTCGCAGCTTTAATGGTTGTTGCCTGACCTGAAGCTTGTAGTTTCGCGAAAATAAACGGCTTGAACAATTCAAGTGCCATTTTCTTCGGAAGACCACACTGGTGCAAACGTAAAGATGGACCTACGGTAATTACCGAACGACCAGAATAGTCAACACGTTTACCCAACAAGTTTTGACGGAAACGACCTTGCTTACCTTTGATCATATCTGCCAAAGATTTAAGCGGACGTTTGTTCGAACCTGTAATCGCACGACCACGACGACCGTTGTCTAACAAGGCATCCACAGATTCTTGCAACATACGTTTTTCGTTACGTACGATGATGTCTGGTGCAGCCAAGTCGAGAAGACGTTTCAAACGGTTGTTACGGTTAATCACACGACGGTAAAGATCGTTCAAGTCAGAAGTCGCGAAACGACCACCTTCAAGTGGTACAAGCGGACGCAAGTCTGGTGGAAGTACTGGAAGTACGTTCATCACCATCCATTCTGGCTTGTTGTTTGACTCTTTGAATGCTTCCATCAATTTCAAGCGTTTAGATGCTTTTTTCAACTTCGTTTCAGAAGTTGTTTGAGGAATTTCTTCACGCAAACGTGTGATTTCAGCTTCAAGGTCGATGTCTTTCAACAAGTCTTGAACCGCTTCTGCACCCATTTTCGCAGTGAATTCATCACCGTGTTCTTCAAGTGCATTGAAGTATTCTTCGTCAGTCAGAAGTTGATACTTCTCAAACGGAGTCATACCTGGATCTGTTACAACGTATGATTCAAAATACAATACACGTTCGATATCACGTAATGTCATATCAAGCAGCAAACCGATACGGCTTGGTAATGATTTTAAGAACCAGATGTGTGCAACTGGAGATGCAAGCTCGATGTGACCCATACGTTCACGACGAACTTTTGCAGTTGTTACTTCAACGCCACATTTTTCACAAATGACGCCTTTGTATTTCATACGCTTGTATTTACCACACAAGCATTCGTAATCTTTTACTGGACCAAAGATTTTGGCACAGAACAAACCATCACGTTCTGGTTTAAAAGTACGGTAGTTGATTGTCTCTGGCTTTTTAACTTCACCGTGAGACCATGACTTAATCATTTCTGGTGACGCAAGACCAATACGGATGCGATCAAACTCTACTGGAGCATGACCGTCTGAGTCCGTCTTTTTGCGCATGATATCGAGCAAGTCTTTCAATTTTTTTCTCCGTGTGTTGTGAAGATTTTCACTTCACAACTGGGTCACAAATATTGTTTCTTAACTGATTTAATCCCCCTACTCCCCCTTTAAAAAGGGGGAAAGTCCCTCTTTCTCAAAGAGGGATTTAGGGAGATTTAATGGAGAGATTTAGTCACCATTTTTCAGTTCAATGTTGATACCTAAAGAACGGATCTCTTTGGTCAATACGTTGAACGATTCAGGCATACCCGGATCCATGTAGTGGTTACCATCTACAATGTTCTTATAAATACGGGTACGACCTTCAACGTCATCCGACTTCACAGTAAGCATTTCTTGAAGTGTGTATGCTGCACCGTATGCTTCAAGTGCCCAGACTTCCATCTCACCGAAACGCTGACCACCGAACTGTGCTTTACCACCAAGCGGCTGTTGAGTCACTAATGAGTAAGAACCAGTTGAACGCGCATGCATCTTGTCATCAACCAAGTGGTTAAGTTTCAGCATGTACATGTAACCTACAGTTACAGGACGATCAAATTTCTCACCTGTACGACCATCGTACAGCTCCATTTGACCTGTCTTCGAGTAACCAGCAAGATCAAGTAATTCTTTGATTTGGTTCTCTTCAGCACCATCAAATACTGGAGTTGCTAAAGGAACACCTTTACGCAAGTTACCTGAAAGCACCAGTACTTCTTCATCAGTTAAGCTATCAAGCTCTTCTTGCTCGCCACCAACTTTGTTGTAGATCTTGTCAAGGAAGTCACGTAACTCAATCATGGTACGTTGTTGTTTGAGCATCTTATCGATTTGCTCACCCAAACCTTTAGCAGCCAAGCCTAAGTGTGTTTCAAGAATCTGACCCACGTTCATACGTGATGGTACACCCAGAGGGTTCAATACCACGTCAACAGGAACACCGTTAGCGTCATGCGGCATGTCTTCTACAGGCAAGATGTTTGATACAACACCTTTGTTCCCGTGACGACCCGCCATTTTATCACCCGGTTGGATGCGACGTTTTACAGCCAAGTAAACTTTAACAACTTTCAATACGCCAGTTGTCAGTTCATCGCCTGTAGAAAGTTTGCGTTTTTTCTCAGCAAATTTCTCATCAATTTCAGCGCTCTTTTCTTTCAAGAACACTTGAATTTGACTTAAACGCTCAGCAATTGCTTCATCAGTCGGCTGGATTTCAAGTAGATCAACCAACTCAAGACCAGATAAAACAGCGTCAGTCAGTTTGTCACCACGTTTAGTCGTGCCACCACCATTTGACTCTTGACCAGTCAATAAGCGGATAATACGTTCGCGAGCCGCTTCTTCGAAGATTTTGTATTCTTCTTTCAAGTCTTTACGGTATGCATCTAATTGAGCTTTTTCAATTGCTTGCGCACGTTCGTCTTTTTCTAGACCATCACGTGTGAAGACTTGAACGTCAATTACAGTACCTTTAGTACCCGATGGAACACGTAAAGAAGAGTCTTTCACATCAGCTGCTTTTTCACCGAAGATTGCACGAAGCAATTTTTCTTCTGGTGTTAACTGAGTTTCGCCTTTTGGTGTGACTTTACCAACAAGGATATCCCCTGCTGTGACTTCAGCACCAATGTAAACGATACCTGATTCGTCAAGTTTAGAAAGCGCAGCTTCACCTACGTTAGGAATATCAGCAGTAATTTCTTCTGCACCTAACTTGGTATCACGTGCTACACATGACAACTCTTGAATATGAATCGAAGTTAAACGGTCTTCTTGAAGTACACGTTCAGAAAGCAAGATCGAGTCTTCGTAGTTGAAGCCGTTCCATGTCATGAACGCAACACGCATGTTTTGACCCAATGCCAACTCACCGCCATCGGTAGAAGGACCATCAGCCAATACATCACCACGACCTACTTTATCGCCCAAGTTCACAAGAACTTTTTGGTTGATACAAGTGTTTTGGTTAGAACGTGTGTATTTGATCAGGTTATAGATATCTACACCTGCTTCACCCGCAATCATTTCATCTTCGTTTACACGAATAACGACACGAGAAGCGTCAACAAATTCAATGGCACCGCCACGTTTTGCAATCACACATACACCAGAGTCACGTGCAACGTTTGCTTCTACGCCTGTGCCCACAAGTGGTTTATCAGCAAGCAAAGTTGGAACGGCCTGACGTTGCATGTTTGAACCCATCAATGCACGGTTCGCGTCATCGTGTTCAAGGAACGGAATCAATGATGCTGCAACAGATACAACCTGTTGTGCAGAAACGTCCATATGCGTCACTTTTTCAGGAGGCATACGTACTGTTTCACCTTGGTGACGAACAGTAACCATTTCATCGATCAAGTTATTCTCTGCATCAACTGCTGAGTCGGCCTGTGCAATAACAGTACCTACTTCTTCAATTGCAGAAAGATATTCAACTTCGTCAGTTACACGACCATCAACAACTTTACGGTATGGAGTTTCCAAGAAACCGAAGTCGTTTGCTTTTGCATAAACAGACAATGAGTTGATCAAACCAATGTTTGGACCTTCAGGCGTTTCAATCGGACAAACACGACCATAGTGTGTATGGTGTACGTCACGCACTTCGAAGCCCGCACGCTCACGTGTCAAACCACCTGGCCCAAGTGCTGATACACGACGTTTGTGTGTAATTTCAGACAACGGGTTGTTTTGGTCCATGAACTGTGACAACTGGCTTGAACCAAAGAATTCTTTGATTGCCGCAGCAACAGGTTTCGCATTGATCAAATCTTGTGGAGACAAGTTGTCAGTTTCTGCTTGGCTCAAACGCTCTTTAACTGCACGCTCAACACGCACCAAACCAACACGGAATTGGTTTTCAGTCATTTCACCAACAGAACGTACACGACGGTTACCCAAGTGGTCGATATCGTCGACTTCACCTTTACCATTACGGATTTCGATCAAGGTACGCATTACATCGATGATATCGTCATTTGACAAAATACCTTCAACTTCACGAGATTTCTGATCAGTACCCACTTCGTATGGACGACCCAAACGACGGTTAAACTTCATACGACCTACTGGAGACAAGTCATAACGTTCTGTAGAGAAGAACAAGTTATGGAACAAGTTTTCAGCAGCTTCTTTCGTTGGTGGCTCGCCTGGACGCATCACTTTATAGATTTCAACCAACGCTTCATCACGGCTAGATGTTGTATCTGCACGTAAAGAGTCAGCGATGAATGAACCGCGGTCGATGTCATTGGTAAACAGGATGTTAAATTGCTTAACACCACCTTCAGCCAATTTCACCATGATGTCATGGCTAAGCAATGTATTTGCAGGAATCACATCACTATTACGTAAAGTTACGTCTTCAGCAATGATACGCTCATACAAGTACTCATCAGGAACAGGAAGTTTTGTTAAACCTGATGCTTCCATTTGACGTACGTGACGTGCATTAATACGTTTACCTTGTTCAACAATCACTTTGCCTGAGCTATCAGCGATGTCAAACTGCGCCATTTCACCACGTAGACGATCTGGAACCAATTCAATTTGGTAGCTACCCATATCGACATACACAGGAACTTTTTCATAGAACAAGTCTAGGATTTGTCCATCTGTGTAGTTCAACGCACGTAAAATAACAGTTGCCAACAATTTACGACGACGGTCAATACGTACATAAACAAGATCTTTAATATCAAACTCGAAGTCCAACCATGAACCACGGTAAGGAATAATACGAGCAGAATATAAAGTTTTGTTCGCGTGTGTTTTACCTTTGTCACTGTCAAAGAACACACCAGGTGAACGGTGTAACTGAGATACGATTACACGCTCAGTACCGTTGATTACGAACGTACCATTTTCAGTCATTAACGGGATTTCACCCATATAGACTTCTTGTTCACGAACGTCTTTGATTGATTTCGTTTCGCGATCTTTAATGATCAAACGAATTTTTACGCGCATTGGTGCCGCATAAGTTGAGCCACGAAGAATACATTCGCGCACATCAAACTCTGGCTTACCAAGGCTATACTCAACAAATTCTAATGCAGCATTGCCAGAATAGCTTTCGATTGGAAAAACTGAACGAAATGCGGCCTGGAGTCCGATATCTTCTCGATTTTTTGGTGTCTTGCCATCTTGTAAGAATGTTCTGTACGAGTCGACTTGAATCGAAAGCAAGTACGGAACGTCCATCACTTTAGGCAATTTACCAAAATTCTTACGGATCCGTTTTTTTTCGGTATATGAGTATGCCATTTGGAGTCCTCGGAAAGTACAAAACTAAATCCGACTGCAGTTCGGATTTAGATGGAATTACGCAAGCCGATATGGCCACCACTACTTACAAATGCTGCAATTTAGAGTGGTAATAAAACGCTTAACAATATTTTTTATTGAAAAATATTGGTAAGCGTTTGATTTATTGCGTTATTTTATAAAATATTCGTTTTCGCTCAAGAAGAACAAAAATCGAGCCGATTATTGTAACGCAAAAAGGCTGATGACCCAAGAGCCATCAGCCATTTTTTGGAGTCGATTATAAAAAAATCGACTCCGCTTAAGATTACTTAAGTGTAACTGTAGCACCAGCTTCTTCAAGTTTTTTCTTAAGTTCTTCGCCTTCTTCTTTAGAAACTGCTTCTTTAACAACTGAAGGAGCGCCTTCAACAAGATCTTTAGCTTCTTTAAGACCAAGGCCAGTAGCTTCACGAACTGCTTTAATAACCGCAACTTTGTTAGCACCGAAAGAAGTCAACTCAACGTTGAATTCAGTTTGTTCTTCAACAGCAGCAGCAGCGCCAGGAGCAGCAGCAACAGCTACAGCAGCAGCAGATACGTTGAATTTCTCTTCGAAAGCAGAGATAAGTTCAACAAGTTCAAGAACAGTTTTTTCAGCAACTGCGTTTAAGATTTCTTCGTTAGTTAAAGCCATGAGAATAACTCCAAATGGAAATTGAATGGTGTGTAAATAAATTTAAGCTTATGCAGCTTCTGACTCGTTTTTCTCTTTGAGCGCTGTAATGAGGCGACCCAATTTCGAAATAGGAGCTTGAAGAACATTGGCAAGCATAGTAAGCGCTTTTTCTTGGTTCGGAAGATTTGCGATAACGCTAACTTCAGCACCTTGATAAACTTTGCCGTCAAATGCTGCAGCTTTAAGTTCAAATGCTTTGTTAGCTTTTGCAAATTCTTCGAACAAGCGTGCTGCTGCACCCATGTCGTCTTCAGAAGTTGAGAAACCTAGAATGGTTGGGCCAACAAGGTCATCGTTCAAGATATTGAATTGAGTATCTTGAAGAGCGCGTTTAGCCAAAGTATTACGCACGATACGTGTAGTAACACCTAGCTTACGAGCTTCAACACGAAGTTGTGTTAATTGCTCTACGCTTGAACCTTGATAGTTAGCCACAACAACAGAAAATGCTTTCGCAGCGACTTCGCTAACTTCAGCAACAATCTGTTTTTTGTCTTCGATAAGAAGAGCCATTGTAAAACCTCCTAACGGTGATTTATGTACCTATGTCAGGTACACCCCAATTCGTAAGTCTTTTCAAACTTACACGCGGAGGAGGATCAAATCACACCACCGCGTCTACGCAGGCTGGGTTATTAAGAAAAAGTTTCCTTTTTCGCCTGAGGTCTTTGACGCTGATAAATTTACACTTATCAATTCAAAGTCCGCCTGAGTGAGGATTGGTTATTTCCACCTGAATGATCAAGAAAATCGATGACTTTCTTTACTCACTCTCCTCTTTCAGGACTTTAAAATTCTTTTCTAAGTCGAAACTTAGTTAGAAACGTTGCTTACATCAACAGTAAGACCAGGACCCATAGTTGAGCTCAAAGTGATCTTTTTGATGTATACACCTTTAGAAGTCGCTGGCTTCAATTTTTTCAAGTCAGCAACTAAAGTTTCAACGTTTTGGCGAACAGCTTCAGCAGAGAAACCTACTTGACCAATCGCAGCATGAATAATACCCGCTTTGTCTACACGGTAACGTGCTTGACCAGATTTAGCATTTTTCACAGCGCCTGCAACATCAGGAGTTACAGTGCCTACTTTCGGGTTTGGCATCAAACCACGTGGACCAAGGATCGTACCTAATTTACCTACAACGCGCATTGCATCTGGAGCAGCAATTACAACGTCAAAGTCAAGGTTACCCGCTTGAATGCTTTCAGCTAGATCATCAAAACCAACGATGTCTGCACCAGCAGCTTTAGCCGCTTCTGCATTTGCGCCTTGAGCAAACACTGCAACACGTACAGTTTTACCAGTACCTGCAGGAAGTGTAGTCGCGCCACGAACAACTTGGTCAGATTTACGAGGGTCAACACCTAGGTTTACTGAAACATCCAAAGATTCTTTGAATTTTGCAGCAGGAAGGCTAGTAAGAACTTGCACTGCTTCTTCCAAAGTGTAAACTTTGTTTGCTTCAATAGCAGCAGCAATGGCTTTTTGACGTTTAGTTAACTTTGCCATGTCTTATAGCTCCACTTCCAAGCCCATAGAACGTGCAGAACCAGCGATGGTACGAACACGTGCGTCTAAATCAGCACCAGTCAAATCTGGTTCTTTAGTAGTCGCGATTTCTTCTAATTGAGCACGAGTCAACTTACCAACTTTAGTTTTGTTAGGTACAGATGAACCCTTTTGAATACCAGCAGCTTTCTTAAGAAGAATAGATGCAGGCGGAGTTTTCATGATGAATGTGAACGACTTGTCGTTGTACACAGTAATCACAACTGGAATTGGCAAGCCAACTTCAAGTTTTTGAGTCGCAGCATTGAATTCTTTACAGAATGCCATGATGTTAACACCACGTTGACCCAATGCAGGACCAATTGGTGGAGATGGATTAGCTTTACCAGCTGGAACTTGCAGCTTGATGTAGCCGTCAATCTTCTTAGCCATTTTAATTACCTCTGGGTACAGACGCCGCTAGGCTCCCCAAACTATTTTCGTAACACAATCGTTACAATAACAATGCCCGAATAAATCGGGCGTTTTTCAAACAATTCAAATTAAATGGTTTTTTCGACTTGGCGAAATTCCAATTCAACTTGAGTTGGTCGATTAAATACATTAATCGTCAACGTTAAACGCGATTTATCGTATTGAACTTCTTCCACCACACCTTTAAAGTCTGTGAATGGACCATCAATAACAAGTAATTCTTCACCTGGTTCAAACATCGTCTTAGGACGAGGTGCTTCACCTGTATTACGTACGCGAGCAAGAATCGCATCTGCTTCGCGTTGAGTAATCGGTGCAGGTTTTTCTGCTGTACCGCCGATGAAACCTAAAACTTTAGGGCACTCTTTCACAATGTGCCAAGTTTCATCATTCATTTCCATTTCAACTAACACATAGCCAGGAAAGAATTTACGTTCAGACTTACGTTTTTTACCATCCTTCATCTCTACCACTTCTTCGGTAGGAACAAGGACATCACCAAAGCTATCGGCTACAGCGCTACGCTGGATTCGATCATTAAGTGAACGCATCACCTGTTTTTCATAACCTGAATAGGCATGAATAATATACCAACGTTTCATAGCTTCTTACCCGATAATCAACTTCACTAACCAGCCCAAAGCGTAGTCAAAACACCACAGCACAATTGAAGCAATAACAACCACAAGAACCACTTGCCATGACGTTGTTACTGTTTCCTGCTTGGTTGGCCAAGTTACTCGACGTAGTTCTACGCGTGCGTCCTTCAGCAAACGGATAAATCCTTTGCCTTGGTGGGTGGCGTATAATAAACCTAAAGCCACAACGATACAAGCTAAAATTACACCAATGCGCACCCAAATATTGTTTGCTGGTGCCCAGTATGCAGGAAGATACTGATTCACCAAGGTCGCACAAATAAAGAGCGTAATCGCAACAATCCACAGAACAACATCCAGTGGTGAGCCAGAACGAACAACTTCAGCAGAATTATTTCTTTGAGGGATTGGCGCGTCGCTTAATGCGTCACGCAGTTTATCATTCGACATGGATATACTCGTCGTAGAATTCGCGACTTATTATAAGACAATTTAGCCAGCATCAAGCTTTAAATTTGAAAATAAAGTGGCAGGCCAGGAGGGACTCGAACCCCCAACATTCGGTTTTGGAGACCGACGCTCTACCAATTGAACTACTGGCCTACAAAGTAAACCGAGAATCTAGATTCTCGGTTTAAATATTATAACAGTGATTATGCAGTTACTTTAGCAACAACACCAGCACCTACAGTACGACCACCTTCACGGATCGCAAAACGTAGACCTGGGTCCATTGCGATTGGGTGGATCAATTCTACTGAC
>NZ_POVU01000012.1 GCF_003261585.1 Acinetobacter sp. MB5
CCGATATCTCGGAAGAAACCTTCCAAACCACTTGGTGTCATAAACCAAACCCAGTGCAAATCTTCTGTGCCATTGTTAAGGAAGGTATGGGAGTTATGTTTGCCTAAAAACACGGTCACACCCGGCTCTAGCACATACTCTTTCCCATCGATAATCGCCTGACCACGACCTGAAATAAAATGCAGGATTTCTTCGTTGCCTGGGTGTGCATGCTCACGCACACGACCACCTGGTGGTAAAGTTTGTGTTCCTAATGAGAAGTCACGTTCCATTGGGGTGAACTCTGGTGAAACCGCAACGGTTACATGACCGTTGGCGGGTTTTGGCTGCCAGTAGCTCTTCACGGTTTGTTTATTGAAGTAATAAACGGTGCCTTTCTCTACGTTGTCTGTCATTTGTTGTACTCCATTACGGTTGTAATGTAAACGTTTACATTATTAGCTAAAAAAAGAGAATGATCAAGCGTAGCGATAATAATCTACAGCATGATCCAATGCTAAATGCTTACCGCGAATATGATCAGAAATTTTCTCTGCCATCATAATAATCGGGGCATTCAGGTTACCACTTGGAATCTCAGGCATGATTGAAGCGTCCACAACCCGAACATTGTCGAGGGTATGCACACGCCCCTGTTCATCGACAACACTCATGTCATCGTGTCCCATACGGCAGGTACTCGATGGATGATAGTTAGTGCCCGCAGTTTCTCTTAATGTGGCAAGAATTTGCTCATCTGTTTGAACTTGGGCGCTTGGCGTAACTTCCTCACCACGCAAATGATCCCATGCTTTTTGTGCAACCACATTGCGGATGGCTTTAACTGCAGCAATTGCATCACGTTTATCTTCAGGAGTAGATAAATAGTTAAATACAAATTTTGGATGCGCCAAAGGATCTCGACTGCCTAACCAGACCCGCCCTGTACTGGTTGGTCGCATCAAGCTAAAGAAATACTGAAAACCATTTTCAAGTTTGACACTACCATGCTGGAATTCACCCAGTAATGGAATAAATTCAAACTGTACATCAGGGACTTTGACTTCTTCACGCGTACGGATAAAAGCACCGACCTCAAAGAAGTTGGTTGCACCTAGACCTTTCTTGAAGAATAGCCACTGAGCACCTAACAGTGCTTTACCAAATAAGCTTAATTCTTTGGCAATCGATACATTTTGTGTCGCCCTAAACTGAACAGGTGCAGCAATATGATCCTTTAGGTTTTGACCCACGCCCGGAATATGGCTGACGACAGGAATACCATGTTGTTTCAAATGGTTGGCATCGCCTACGCCTGAAAGCATTAATAAGTGTGGGCTATTTAATGCACCTGCACAGATAATCAGCTCTTTCCCAATTTCAACCACTTGTTTCTGATCATGCCAAATCAGGTGTACACGTACCGCTTTTTTATTGTCATACTCAATTTTAGTCACTTGAGCACGATCGCAGACATGTAATTCTTTACGATTACGATTTTCGTGTAGATAAGCACGCGATGTATTCCAGCGGAGTCCATTATGAACATTACGCTGGGTAATATGCACGCCTTCTTGCTTATAACCGTTATGATCGTGGACTTGTTCATAGCCTGCTTGCTGCCCTGCCTCTAAAAAAGCATGATAGAGCGGATTTTCAGCCTTACAGGTTTCAATTTTCATCGGGCCGGAACCACCACGATAGTCATCTTCACCCTGATCAAAACTTTCAGATTTTTTGAAGTATGGCAGACAGTCCTGATAGCTCCAGCCTTTATTGCCCAAAGCTTCCCAGTTATCATAGTCCCAAGGGTTACCACGTACCCAGTTCATCCCATTGATGGAGGAGCTGCCACCCAAAACCCGACCGCGCGCTTCATAAATTTTACGATGATTCAGTTCAGGTTCTTCTTCGGTATGCATAAACCAGTTAAAACGGTCATTTCCGAGAGGAAAACCTAAAGCCGCAGGCATACGAATAAATAAATGCTGATCCGAAGGGCCCGCTTCGAGTAACAGTACTCGCGTACCATTGTCTTCAGCAAGGCGTGCAGCTACGACACTTCCCGCCGAGCCAGATCCAATCACCACATAGTCATAACCACGAAAGGTTGTTTGTCCGTAAATATCTCTCATTGTCTTATCTCCAATTCCCTAGACCTTTTTCCATGTATCACCCAAAGTAAAACCTTCAGGGAATGGATCAGAATGATCGAGAACATGTTGATAAAAGCCTGTAATCCATGCACTGCCAGTGATGGTTGGGACAATGCTTGGCTGTCCTTGAATTGAACTCAATTCTTGGATTTCACCAATAAATTTACTGCCAATCACCGACTCATGAATAAAGGGTTCATTCACAGCAATTTGCTGGCGTGCATGCATGACCGCCAAACGTGCACTTGTACCCGTACCACAAGGTGAACGATCCAAACGTCCTGGAGAAACAATCACGGCATTTTTCGCAGTCTTTGTTCCATCAGCAGTGAGTCCGATTGGCCCTGCAAACAAAGTTTGATTAATGGTATGAATGAGTGGCTGTTCAGGGTGAACCGCTGGAACTTGTTCTGCAGCCGCTTTTTTCACTTTTTCGCCAATCGTCACCAAGTCAGCAGCTTCATCAGGCGTTAATGAGAAGCCTAAGCTTGGCGCATCTACAATGGCATAGATCATGCCACCATAAGACACATCGACTTTCACTGTGCCCAGACCTGCAACTTCAACCTGCTGGTCGAGTCCAAATACAAAACAAGGTACATTTTTAAATTTTACATCGAGGCATTTACCGTTTTCACAGCGTGCCTCTACACGGACTAATCCGCCCGGTGCTTCCAATGTAAATGTAGTGACAGGTTCAACCATTGGAATCATGCCCGTTTCCAATAAAACAGTCACCGTACAAATGGTGTTTGTTCCTGACATGGGCACGTAGTACTCAGATTCCATAATCACAAAGCCAACATCCGCTTCAGGGTGATTCGATGGCAAAACCAAGTTGACACACTGGGTCACGCTACCGCGTGGTTCTTGCAAGATGAGCTTACGCACTTCATCTTTATTTTGCTGAAGGTAGGTCATCTTGTCGAACATGCTGTGACCCGGAACGTCAAGCACGCCTCCTGTGATCACATCATTTCGTTCACCACCAGCGTGTGCGCCCACTACATTTATCATTCTTTTGAAGTTCATTTCACTTTACCAATTCCATAGTGCAATAAAGATTACCTGAACACCTTAAATTACAAGGTGTTCGGTAAAACTGGGGTACGTTGACCAAGTTTGATAAAAGTTGATTTCACTTCTAAATATTCGAGCAACGCATCCACACCATTTTCACGACCATAACCACTTTGTTTATAACCACCAAATGGCATTTGAGCAGCACCTTCAAGGTATGTGTTCACAAAAACAGTGCCACTTTGTAATTGCTTAGACACTTGAAGCGCTTTGTCGATATCTTTTGTCCATAAGCCATTGCCTAGACCATATTCAACATCATTGGCCAATTGCACGGCTTCTTCCTGTGTTTCGAAAGTGGTCACAGCAAGCACAGGACCAAAAATTTCTTCTTTAAAAATACGGTGCTCTGGTTTTACATCTGTAAAAATTGTTGGCCCGACATAGTAACCTTGTGCAAGGTCTTCACCTTCAGGATGTGAACCATCGAGCACCAAAGTCGCTTCTTGTTTACCAATTTCAATATACTCTAGAACTTTTTTATAATGTTGTTCATAGATCAGCGGGCCGATTTGTGATTCATCTTTGAGTGGATGTGCAATGACCACTTTTTTAGCACGCTCAACCAGTTTTGCAACAAAGTCATCTGCAATGCTCTTTTCAATCAATAAACGTGTCCCAGCAACACATTCTTCACCTTGGTTCAGCATCACACCAAATAAAACACCATCGAGTGCAGCTTCCAGATCGGCATCAGCAAAAACCACATTGGCTGCTTTACCACCAAGTTCAAGTGCAACACGAGTCATATCATCGGCAGCAGTCCGTGCAATGGTTTTACCCACAGCAGTTGAACCTGTAAATGAAATCATTTTAACATCTGGATGACGAGTCAAACCATCACCGATCACTGAGCCTTTACCGCAGACAATATTGATCAAACCATCAGGCAGTCCTGCTTGTTTGGCTAATTTAGCAACTTCCAAAGCTGTGCCTGAGGTATATTCAGACGGTTTAATCACGACAGGACAACCTGCTGCAATTGCATATGGGAGTTTTTGGAATAAACACACCATTGGAAAGTTCCAAGGTACGATCATTCCCACTACACCGCGAGGCTCACGGGTCACTAAACCGAGTTTATTTTCACCTAAATGCGTATGTGCTTCACCTGGAATTTGCCAAGCCAAAGCTGCTGCAAACTTAACTAATTCAGCCGACCACATTACTTCACCGCGTGCATAAGTAATTGGCTTGCCTACTTCTTCAGCTTCAATTTTTGCAAGAAATTCACAGTTTTGTTCAATTAACTCAGCAAATTTAACCAAAAGTTTGGCACGCTCAGACGCTGCAAGATTTGCCCATGCGCCAGAAAAATGAAGTTTGTTTGCCGCTTCCACTGCAATTTCTAAGTCACCTTGTGTGCTGCTTGGAAATTTAGCCAATGCTGTGCCATCTGCTGGGGAGATTCGTTCAATAAAGGTTGCATTAATTGGCGCGAGTTCCTGTCCATTAATCCAATTATTATAGTGGCGCATTTGTCAGTCCTGTCATACTAATGTAAACGTTTACATTTATATATTCACTTTGGATTTGTGTCAAATAAAAATCGAGCAATCCTGCATTTTTTTAATTAAGAAAACCTTATAGATAATAGGATGACCATCAATTTGCACCAAAATAATTCATTACGAACCAAATTAAAGCGCATATTTTAAAAAATATCGTATTTAATCTCTTCTTCACTTGGATTTTGATATTTGGTATGGAATATGCATACCAAATGAAAACGTTTACATTTTTTTTAAAAGACCTATTCCCTTTTTTGATATTTCTGCTAGTTTAAAAAAAAGGAATTTGTTTTAGCGAATAATGTAAACGTTTACATTAATTCCTAAAGGTCAATTTTATTGGCTGATTAACACATAGCCATATATGTACAATGGCTATATAACGATGAGAGTTAAATATGGATATTGAAAAACGCAGTATTGAGTTTGTTCCTCATGAAGAACGTTATGGTCACCCCAAACGCTTATTTACAATTTGGTTTAGTGCCAACATGCAAGTCACAACACTTGTGGTCGGGACTTTAGGAATTGTATCTGGATTAAGCCTCATTTGGACGTGTATTGCCATTTTGCTCGGTGTCGCAGTAGGCACCGTATTTATGGCAGCACACTCTTCACAAGGACCACACTTGGGGATTCCCCAAATGATCCAAAGCCGTGCTCAGTTTGGTGTCATTGGTGCAGGTTTTCCTTTACTAATTAATTATTTAGCATTCATCTTATTTACTGCAGCAAATGGCGTCGTAATGAGAGATGCGATTAAAGCCTTTTTGGATGTCGGTGATAATACCGCGATTATTTTATTTGGCTTGATTTCTTTCATTATTGGTTATGTCGGTTATGAACTCATTCACCGCCTAGGTGCTTTAATGGCCGCACTCTCTGGTGGTCTATTTTTAATCGTTGCAATCCTTGCCTTCCAGAAACCACTGCCAGTGGGTGCTTTAGATATATCTCAAGGATTTAAAGCTGCAATTTTTGGCTTAGTCATCATGCAATCTGCATCATGGGCGATCGGTTTTGGCCCTTATGTTGCTGATTACTCAAGATATCTTCCACGTGTACTCTCTGACAAACAAACATTTTGGTATAGCTATTTAGGTAATGTTTTAGGTGCTGCTTTAGTCATGCTGCTTGGGGCATTACTTGCAAGCTTGCTTAAAGATGTAACATCTAACCCTGCAAATGCAATTGGCAGTTTGTTTGGGCCATGGTCTAAAGTGGCGATGGTTGTGATTGTTATGGGTGTTATCGAAATTAACTCACTCAACTTATATAGTGCTTATATGTCAGGCATTACGATGGTGAGTGGCATTCATGGCATGCAACGTATTAGCCGTAAAGTTAAGTTTGTTGCAATGGGTCTAACCGCGCTTGTAGCGACGCTGATCGCAATTAAAACCCAATACAACTTTAATGCTTATTTTTCAGATATTTTAATTGCACAAATTTATTTCCTAGTGCCGTGGAGTGCAATTAATCTCGCAGATTATTATTTGGTTCGCAAAGGTCAATATAGCGTACCTGATATGTATGACGTGAATGGTCAATATGGCAAATATAATGTTTCGACCATGGTCATTTATTTGATCGGTGTATTATCGACTGTGCCATTTATGGATTTATCGTTCTACCACAGTTATTTCGCTCAAGTTTTTGGCTCAGACCAAAGCTGGATTCCTGCCCTTATTATTCCTGCTGCACTGTATTATTTCTGGAACAAAAATAAGGTCACCGTCAAAGCGACTCAATCTTACCCAACCCACTAAAGCACTTAGATTGATCTAAGTATTTTCAAGCAATAGTTTTTCAAGCCACGGTGTAAATTCATGCTGTATTTATTCAAAAATACAGCAGGCTAAGTTGCACCTAAAAAATGATGTTTATTTTGGGGAAATTTATGAACATCCAACTACGCTACTTATTACTTGGTTTATTACTACCTGTAACTGATGTCAGTGCTTTTGAATTCAATGGCTATTTACGTTCAGGGATTGGTTACAGCGACAAAGGTGATACTCAAAGTTGTTTTCATCTCGATGGTGCAGCAAGCAAATATCGTTTAGGTAATGAATGTGAACAGTATGCCGAACTGACAGGCACACAAAAACTCTATACCTTTGCCGATGGTTCAAATCTGGCAGTCAAAGGCACTTTGGCACTGTATCAGGACTTCGGGAAAGATAAAGATTTTTCTGGAGATAATTATGCCAAATGGGCAGAAGCCTATGCCATGTGGAATAACATCAGTGCTTTAAACGGTGCGAATCTTTGGGCAGGACGACGCTTCTACAACCGTAATGATATTCATATTTCAGACTTCTATGTCTGGGATGAAAGCGCCACAGGTTTCGGGATCGATAGTTTTAAATATCATGGTTTATCTTATTCCTACTCTTTTTCTCGAAAAGACAGCGTCTTCCAAGAAAAGGCCGTGAATCGCCATGACTTTACCATTCAAGATATTCCTGCCAATCAAGATGCAAAAATTGGGGTAGGACTCAGTTACCTCGAAAAAACCAATGATCCTGCAAGTCATTCTGGGGCCGCAATTACCGTAATGCATAAGCAGAAAATCGGCAATCTCAATAATACCTTCAGTGTGCAATATGGCTATGGTTCTGGTACAGGCTTAGGCTATACAGGTGATAGCACCTTGTCACACAAAGATAAAAGTTGGCGCGTGACTGAATTTTTTGATAGTCAATTTACTGAAAATTTCAGTGGTCAGTTTGAAGCGGTTTATCAAAAAGACCAACGTGAAAACTCAGCAGATGACAAAACGTGGTATTCGATTGGTGCTCGCCCAGTTTATGCAATCAGCCCACAGTTTAAACTGGTCGGTGAAGTTGGCTTCGATGCAGTAAAACGCGATAAAACAGCAACTTTAACCAAATTTACCTTTGCACCAACATGGTCTCCAAAAGGTAAAGGTTTCTGGGATCGTCCAGAAATCCGCTTGTATTACACCTATGCCGTTTGGAACAAAGAAGCTCAGCAACAAGCCGATTTACTCAGCCCAGGTTCAACCATCTCTTCTACAGGGAACTTCGGGACTGCACGTAATGGCAGCAACTTCGGTTTACAAATCGAATATTGGTGGTAAATCCCAAACAAAAAGAAAAGAGCATATGCTCTTTTCTTTTTCGCCATAATCAGGCCTCTAAATAAACCAGCTCATAATTTGTAATATTTTTAATGTGTTTAGAATGATGAATTAAAAGATTATTTTCTACAGAAAACACCTTTAATTCATTCGGATTTGGGAATTCTTGAGTATTAAATTGCCCCATCTCTGGATCAATCAGTCCTAAAACCTCTTTTAATGTCCCTGGCATACAATCTATCGTGAACAGATTCAGGTTTTGTTTAAAATCAAAATCAGCAGCAATTGGATTGAGCACTTTTAAAAACTGGTTATCTAATAAAGCGGGTGCATATTGAATAAAATCATTCTTCCAGTCATCACGAGCACCTAATTGTTCACGTAAAGCCTGACGATGATCTAAAGAATCATATTGCCACAAATGAAAGAAGATCACTTGATGATCTAGCTTACAAATCCACTTCCCTTTTAAAATACCATAATCATCTTTTCGAATCGGTAAACACTTATCAAAGAATAATTCTTTATATGTGTCCCAATTTTCATAAGAGAAAAAATAGCTTCTTAATTCATAAATCATGATGTGTCCTCATCCTGCTGAAAAAAGACCCGAAACGAATTTCGGGTCTTTGTGTTGCTTTAGTTTTTGGTGTAAGCAAAAACACCATTGCCTGAACTTTCGATCTGTTCAATATTTTCTGGACGATCGAATGGTTCTGGGGCAGGTTCACCTTCGGTACGTGGACGACCGATATCTCGGAAGAAACCTTCCAAACCACTTGGTGTCATAAACCAAACCCAGTGCAAATCTTCTGTGCCATTGTTAAGGAAGGTATGGGAGTTATGTTTGCCTAAAAACACGGTCACACCCGGCTCTAGCACATACTCTTTCCCATCGATAATCGCCTGACCACGACCTGAAATAAAATGCAGGATTTCTTCGTTGCCTGGGTGTGCATGCTCACGCACACGACCACCTGGTGGTAAAGTTTGTGTTCCTAATGAGAAGTCACGTTCCATTGGAGTGAACTCTGGTGAAACCGCAACGGTTACATGACCGTTAGCTGGTTTTGGCTGCCAGTAGCTCTTTACGGTTTGTTTATTGAAATAATAAACAGTGCCTTTCTCTGATATCTCTGTCATTGTTGTACTCCATTATTACGATAAATGTAAACGTTTACATTAACAATCCAAAAAAAGAGAACTTGATGTTGTTCTCAGAGGATTACCCCAAATGTAAACGTTTTCATTATACGCTGTTCTGCTATTTTTCAAAATAAAAAATGACATTTTTATGATCTAAATATGAATTTTTTTAAATTAAATCCAGAGAGCAAAATAATAAAAACTCCAAATAGAGATAAACCATCTGGAATACGATGAAAAAATATAAAACCCAAAATAGTTGCAAATACAATCTGAAAATAAGTAAATGGCGAAAGTAATGCTGGGCTTTGTAGCGTATAGGCTTGATTGAACAATGTGTGCGCAAAAGTGCCAAACATACCGATCATTAGAAATAGAATTAAATCAGCCAGATGAATATTAACCCAGAAAAAAGGTAAAACCACAGACATCATTAAAAATGCATAAAAACCCAGATAAAAATTTGAAATTAATGGTTTTTCTTGCACACTTACCACTCGGGAGAGCACCTGATAAATGGCAAAAAAAGTGGCTGCTAAAATTGGAAATAGGATTTCGGGTTTAAAAATATCGCCACTCGGTCGGGCAATAATCAAAATACCCAAAAAGCCACAGACAATTTTAATTGTATTTTCAACGCTAATTTTTTCTTTTAAAAAGACCTTAGACAACAAAAGAACAAACAATGGGGATAAAAAATTAATCGCGGTTGCTTCTGCTAAAGGAATATATTTCAAACCTGTAATAAAGCTAATGCCAATCAAGGACATCAGTAACGCACGTAAGCAATGAATTTTCTTAAAATGGGAAGGTTCAATCTTGAATTTCAGATTCAACCCTGCAAATAAGAAATGGAATAAATACCTGAACCATAAAATCACAATGATAGAATAATGCTGACTCAGTATTTTCCCTGTTAAATCATGACAGGAAAGCAACAACACCGCGAGAATAACAAATAAGATCGCCTCATTTTTTTGCTTGATCAGACTCATCTCTCACCTAAAAAATTCTTTAAAAATGATAGATTGGTTTGATATGCCAGTTCACTTGCCACTTTGTTGTAATTCGCTCGATATGGACAATTAAAGCCATGACCAACCTTGTCATAGCAGAAAGTCTGAATGTTTTTTGAGCCTTGAACTGCTTTTTTTAAGTGATCAATTTCTTCTAGGCCAATAAGATGATCATTTAAAGCCAAATGGATGATGGTAGGCTGTTGAATCGACTGGATTTGCTCAAGATATTGACCAATCTTGCTGCCATAATAAGCAATACGGGTTTTTATCTGAGCATTTTTCAATAAATAGCAAAGTGTTCCCCCCATACAGAAACCAAGAATATGAATCTGTGTCTTTCCAATCATTTTGAGCGACTGATCCATGATCTGATCTAAATCGGTAGCAGCCTGAACCAGATCGAGCTGCTGATATAAATGGTAGGCCGTTTGGGTATCCTGTTCATCATAATCTAAACAGACCGTTTCTTTTTGACGGAAAAAGACATTGGGAATCAGTACATGAAAACCCAAGTTCACATATTGTTCTGCGATTTCCAAAATATGCTGGTTGATCCCCCAAATTTCTGAAAGCAAAAGTAACACCTGATCAGAATCTCGGAGTGCTGGGAGATAGAGCACATTTGCGGATAAATTCCCTTCTAACGATATTTTCAGTTTTTGCATGACAATCCCTCAAATGTAAACGTTTACATTTTATCTTAAAAAGAGAGATCATGTGTAGCTTTCTATTTGATCAATCCAAAATTGTTAGCAACAACTTTAATGGTTTAGCACAAACCTGATCATTTTTACTTTAAATACAGAATATTGAATTCATTTAAAATTTTTAACTATTCATTACACGAAGTGATGAATAGTTAAAAGACTAAATTTTTTTACGTTCACGTGTTGCGAACCAACATAAAATTGACCCCAAACACACCAACGCGGCTCCTTGCCAAAAAGACAAAGTTAAGGGTGTCTGTAAGACCAAAGCTGCCAAGCCCGCAGAAAATACAGGAATGAAATACGATGCACCTGCCAAAATGGTGACATTGCCATGTAAAATTCCGACATTCCACGCTGCATATCCAAAGCCCATTGCCGCTGCCGCCAACAACAAATAAATAATGGCATGCATATCAAAGGTCATTGGACTGCCACCGACTAAAAAATACTTGAGCCAAAGTGCCATTGCCGTCAGCATAAAAAATAAAGTGACTCCATTTGTACCTCCTGCAATTCGTGCAGTCACGGTACAGTAAGCAGACCAGATCAATGCCCCTGAAAATGCCAAACCATAACTCAGTGGGTTTTGTTGGATATTATGCCACATACCTTGCAAATCAAAGCCTTGGTCTCCCCCTAGCACCCAGCAGATACCACCGATTGCGATCACAAATCCAGGAATAATCAAAAAATTGGCTTTTTGCTGATTAAAAATAATTGCAGCAACCATGGTCAGTGCAGGCCATAAATAGTTAATCATGCCTACTTCAATGGCTTGTCTGTTGGTATTGGCATAGCCTATCGACAGCGATAAACACAGTTCATAAGAAACAAACAGTAAACTGCCCCAAATCAAATACTGTTTTGGAAATTCGGCCAGACGACGCCATCCAACACTGACCAGCAGAAATACAGCGGCAACACTGTACATCATGGCTGCACCACCCGTTGCTCCCAGACTTTCACTAACACTACGAATTAATCCGACAATTGAACTCCAGAGTAAAATCGCGATTAATCCAATACAGGTTGCATTTGTTTTGTTCAACACCATACGCAAAAAGATTCCGTTTAAATTTAAGATTGACTCATGTGATTCTCAAATTTCTATTAAAAGTTAAAACCAGTAACAACTTTCAAGAGCAACTCACAATTCTCAGGGCATGTCATGAATAGCCTTCTCATTTTGCCAATACACAAATAAGACATTGATCAGCTTTGAGATTTTGAAGCGTGTTTCAATATTAATTTAGATAAAATTTCTCCATCCACCTGAACAATTTAGCGTGGATGGAGAAATAGCAGATCAATTAATAACCTATGGTAAAACGGGCACGTTCATGTTGAGGTTTTTCAATTTCATCCACTAATGCAATGGCATAATCCTCAAAGGAAACCCATGCCTTTCCGTTCTCATCGAAAATCAGATCATCACCACCTAATCGGAACTGACCCGTACGAACACCAGGTTCAATAAACATGGGTGGGCTGAAATACGTCCAATTAATTTCTGAAGCTCTTAAAGCTGCAAAAGCTTTCGTGTGTGATACTGCAATAGGAACTAGATGTTCTGGCCAATGCCCCGATTTAAGAACAGTCACACCTGATGAGAACCAAAGCGAACCTGCCCCACCCACCATAATTAATCGCGGAACACCCGCTTTTTGAACAGCAGCGATTTCTCGCTCAGTCACTCTTGCCAATTCATCCGTATAACTTTCATCTGAAAAAAAGCGATCAATTTTTGGAGGACCAAAAGCACTGACAACCACATCAGCCCCTTGAATAATCTCAGCAATCCGATCAACATTGCTCAGGTCATCTTGAATAGTATGAATACTTTTTGGGAGTTTACTCGGGGTACGGGCAACGGCTGTAACCTCATGTCCACGTAGAATCAGTTCACTCAAAATTGTTCGACCCGCTTGACCTGTTGCAGCTAATACAACGACTTTCATTGGAAATATTCCTTTTAAATTTAATTTATTTAGATCGTGTTGAACTTCAATGCTCATCAGGAATTGGCATGCCGTTCAAGAAATGGATAGCTAATGTAGCCATCCGCACCGCCACCATAGAAAGTAGCTCGGTTATATTTGTTTAATGGCGCATTCGTTTCAAAGCGAATGGGTAAGTCTGGATTTGCAATAAATTGACGGCCAAATGCGACCGCATCTGCCTTACCTGCTTCAATCGCTGCTTCTGCTGATTCCTTGCTGAATCCACCTGCAATGATTAAGGTTTTTGACCAGAATGGACGAAGTTGATCAACCGATTGAGGCATACTGATTTCCATGCCATTTGCAGATCTCGCTTCAATTACACTTAAGTAAGCGATATCCAAGTTAGCCAATTCAGTAAGGACATAGCGATATAATGTGATCGGGTCTGAATCACCAACGTCATTATAAGTACCGAATGGAGATAGTCGAACGCCCACACGATCAGCTCCCCAAACGTCGATAACCGCTTGAGTTACTTCCAATAACAGTCTTGCTCGATTTTCAATACTGCCACCATAAATATCAGTTCGCTTATTCGAATGATCATGTAAGAACTGCTCTAATAAATAGCCATTTGCACCATGGATTTCTACACCATCAAATCCAGCATCTAATGCATTTTCAGCAGCTTGTTTATACGCTGCAATAATCTCTGGAATTTCTTCTAGTGCCAATGCTCTTGGTGTTTCGTACTCAACTTGTTGCCATTCTGGTGTTAAAGACTTTTCAGTGGTAATCGCAATTGCTGAAGGCGCAACTGGAAGAACACCATTGGGTTGAAAACTGCGATGAGAAGATCTTCCGACATGCCAAAGCTGAAGAAAAATCAGACCGCCTTTTGCATGCACGGCATTGGTAATTTTTTTCCAGCCTTTGATCTGCGCTGAAGAATGAATGCCCGGCGTTGCAGGATATCCCTGTCCATAAGGTGAAATTTGAGTCGCCTCAGAAATAATCAATCCACCCTCTGATGCGCGTTGACCATAATATTCGGCAGCATATTGATTGGGAACATTACCGTCCTGAGCACGCATTCGCGTAAGTGGTGCCATAACGATACGATGTTTAAGTTCGTAACGACCCAATTTCAGTGGTGAAAAGATTTTTAGAGTAGACATTGATTTGAATCCTGTAGAGAGAAAGTTTTAAGAGTCCGTGTTCTACGACCCATGACTTCATCACTAGTTTTCATCTTGATCTTTACTAGCAAAGTAGCCTTTCATTTATAATATGACCAGTCATCTTAAAACTCAAGAAGAAATTCTATTTGCTAGTTAAAAAAATTCTATTTCATAAAGTAATTTCATTAAAATATTGAAAAATATAAATAAAATACTTGCTGTCTTATGGCTCTAGATTTTTAAAGATGAATTCAGCAAGGTTCTTTCTGAGAAATCAGTATTTTCTGTTTGGGCTTGATTGAAAATTACATGTGAGATTTGCATTCACTATTTTGTTTTATTTATGGATTTTATGAATTTATTCGTGATGACCATCTTCCCATATACAGAATGGATGCCTAATCACATTGTTTCCCCCTTTTGCTACGCAAAATTGTTTCATGTATACTGAGATTTCTCACAATATGACCAGTCGCTTTATTTTAAAATCAAATGAAAGCTGAACAACTTGATCATTGAACTGACCGACCCTATATTACGAGCTATATTTGCAGGAAGAATTTGAAAGATGCCAAAGCCAAACGTAAAAGAAAAAATTCTTGAAGCTGGTCTACACTTAATTCATCAAAATGGATTCAATGGCTGTTCTGTACAAGACATTACAAGTTTTGCGGGCGTACCTAAAGGTTCTTTTTACAATCATTTCGCAAGTAAAGATGAACTTGCTCTATATGCACTTGACCGATTTTGGACAAATGGTGAAGAACGTCGAGATGTATTAAAAAACAATAATATAGAGCCCGTTGTAAGATTACATGAGTTCTTTAATTTATTAACGAAAGCCATTATCAACAACAATTATGAGAATGGTTGTTTAATTGGAAACATGAGTACTGAGCTCGCTATTCATCCAGTTTTTAGAGATCGGCTTACATCTCTATATGAATCTTGGAAACATTCAGTTGAGCAATGTGTCCAAGAAGCACAAGATAAAAAACAAATAAAAGTAAATCTTCCCGCTGCAAGTATTGCCGATTTCCTCATTAATTCTTGGGAAGGTGCAACTATGCGAGCGAAGGTCGAGATGAATTCAAAACCTTTTGAAGAGTTTGATCAGATTATCTTTTCGAGCCTATTTGCCTAATTGGGAAAATAGACTCGTAGCTGAGAAAACAGCATTGATTTTCAAATATTTCAGTCTTACTGATCAATCATTCTGCATGATGCTGATACCAATGCTCAGCAATATCACCACGTCGGCAAATCCAAACCTTTTCATGTGCTTGAATATAATCTAGGAATCGTTGTAACGCTTTAAAACGACCTGGTCGTCCTAGAATACGACAGTGCATCCCGATAGATAACATTTTCGGAGAGCTTTCACCTTCTTCATACAACACATCAAATGAATCTTTTAGATATTGATAAAATTGCTCACCACTGTTGAAACCACCAGGAGAGCTAAACTTCATATCATTACTTTCTAATGTATAAGGAATAATCAGATGTGGGCGCGTATATCCTTCCAGACTGGTTAAGGTACTCCAGAATGGTAAATCATCGCCATAGTAGTCACAGTCATATTTAATTTGAGGAAACTCAGCCAATAATTGACGTGTATTTGGACTATCACGCCCAGTGTACCAACCGATAGGTGCCTGCCCAAACAAAGTCTCTAATACACTAATGGCCTGATCCATATATTGGCGTTCAAGTTCAATCGGCATATCTTGATAATGCAACCAACGCTGACCATGTGAGACCACATCGTAATTCGCTTCTTTAATTGCCTCAACAATGTAGGGATTACGAACTAATGCCATCCCCACACCGAAAATAGTCATGGGTAAATTGCGTTTTTTAAACTCATGATGAATACGCCAAAATCCAGCACGTGAGCCATATTCGTACATCGAATCCATTGACATGTGTTTATCTGGAAAACTGGCTGCGCCAATGATGTCCGATAAAAACTGTTCCGAGCCTGCATCTCCATGTTCAACATGGTTTTCGCCACCTTCTTCATAATTCAGCACAAACTGAACAGCAACTCTGGCTTGGTTTGGCCATTGCACTTTTGGAGGTTGTCCATGATAACCAATTAAATCACGTGAATAAGGTGCGGTATTGATTTGGTCAATTAATTGTTGTCCACGTAAATAATCTTGTGCCACACAAATCTCCTTATATTTTTCTACACATGTGCATCTCAAAGTGATGAGATACACACTATATTTTCAAAGTAATTTGACTCATAAACCCATTTTGGATGGAACAGACTCAAGCATCTAAAATTGTTTATATATGAATTTAATCAGGTTATTCACACAGTAGCCGTGACTTTACCCCATACACGCACACGGCTAATGCCGCCATCTGGGATCATGTTGACGCGAATATGTGAAATTTTCTCATGCGCTAAAACTTGGTTGATATAACTGTGTACATGATCCATTTGCATGTCTTGAGCTTCGAGCAAAAATGGCCAGAACATACTTTGCGGAATCAATTGTGGATCTGTTGCATCTTCAACATACACCGCTTGAATAGAAACCTGTGCTGGAAAGTTACCTTTAAAATGGGCGGTATCAATTTCGATTTTTTCAATCTTCCCTGCTTGCCCTAAAGCCAGTACACACCAATCAAACCCCGGTTCACGACGACGCTTCGTTTCCCAGCCGTCCCCCATGTTGATTCCACGCCCAGGGTTAATCAGGTTACGCGGATGACCATAGTGTGCATCACTGTAGGCAATGACACGCCCACCATTTTCCAGAGCGAGTAAATCGAGTATTTGATCGCTTTTTTGAAGTTGAATCTGCACTTCACCATAAATACGTAACCGTGCAACACCACCATCAGGAAAAATATTCAGGCGAATATGCGTAAACACCTGATTCGATGCAATATCAAAAATATGGTGCTGGCTTGAACCTAAAATACTATTGGGCAATAAATCAATCCATTCGGCCTGCTCCAGCTCATCATGAGGTGCATAGCACGCTTCAAGTGAAGCTGATGCAGGATAGTTGCCTGTAAAGAATGTGGTATCGATATCTATGCCATGAATTTTTCCTGCGACTCCCAGTTTAACGATGCACCAATCATAACCCGCATGACGTTTACGCCGAGTTTCCCAACCATCCATCCATTTGCCGTGATCATCAAACTTATCTTCAACAAAAATTGGGGCATCAGCATTGAGCATACGTTTAGCTTCTGCAAAGAAATCGTCAGAGCAATCTATGATTTTGGCTCCAATTCGTTGATCTGCCAGATTGGTAAACGGCTGTAAATAGGTCGGAATATCAAAAATTGGTGCGAGTAAAGTTGCCATATATTTTCCAAGTTGAATCAGTTTTAAATAAAAAATTTGAGAATAAAAATTACAATGCCTACTTATTGCAGATAGTCATGTTGTGAATCACCCTTGTCCGTCAGATCAATACCTCCATGCCATCGTCAATTTCTAAAAAGTTAAGCATTACTTTTGATTGGGATAGTCATAATCGCCCCATTTACTGGTACGAAGTCCTAATCCATGCAGTGCTTCAAGCAATTTCACTGCCGCGGTCACGCCATCGATCACAGGGATATTTAATTGTTTTGAGATAGATTCGACATGCTTGGACATACCACTGCAGCCCAAGACAATCGCACCAACGCCATCATTTTCTTTTGCACGCAAACAGGTTTCGAGTAATTTGTCGTAGGTTTCTTTTTCGTTTTTTTCAAGATCGAGTACTGGTAAATCAATGCAATGGATTTTTTCGCATTTATGGCTATAGCCGTATTGATGTAGCAAATGCTCTGCAATAATTTTGGTTCGTTTCAGCGTTGTAACAATAGAAAACTTGGTTGCAATGAGAGTCGCCATATGAAAAGCCGCTTCTGCTATGCCAATAACAGGAGCATCGGTTAACTCTCTTGCTGCATCTAAACCAGGATCACCAAAACAGGCAATGATATGTCCATCGACGTGTTGAGATTGACCTTGTTTCACGAGTTCTAATAAATGAAAGGATGCAATCGCTTCATCATAGTGTCCTTCTATAGATGCAACCCCCTGACTTGGGGAGACTGCAATAATTTCTGTTGAATCAGCTGCAACTTTAATTGCACTTTCAGCAATAGACTGTGTCATTTCCAGACAAGTATTCGGATTAATTACTTGAATACGCATGATGAACCTTGAATATTTTTAAACAAATTGAAAGACCCTTAAATTAAAGATCTTTCCGAGTAATGGACTCCGCCAATCATGATGAACAGAGTCCGAGGAGAAATTAAGTCGTCGATTTCGAATATTTAGTTGATGATTTCATACTAATAAAGCTGTAAGTCATCACCCCTAGCCCCATCCCAATAAACCAGCTGAAATTTGCAACTGCATGGAACTGAGGTAGCAATACACAGAGAATTGGAATAATGGCAGAAGGAATCAGGGCATAAATCGCATGATGGTTATAACCATTTTTATACCAATAGCTTCCGTTACGATCTAATGTATAAAGATCATCGACAACAACATTTTGTTTTTTAATGAAATAATAATCTGCAATTAAAATACCGAACAAAGGCCCAATGAATGCACCTAAAATATCAATGGTGTAGTGAATGACTTGTGGATTGTTAAACAAATTCCACGGGGTAATAAAAATCGAACCTACGGCAGCGATCATTCCTCCCATACGCCAACTGATTTTATTTGGCGATACGTTTGAAAAGTCGAAGGCTGGAGAAACAAAGTTCGCCACAATATTGATGCCGACTGTTGCTATCATGAGCGTTAGACTGCCTAAGATCACCACAAATGTATTGTCTAATTTTCCGACCATCTCCACAGGATCAGTAATGAGTTTGCCGTAAATTGGTAAAGTCGCGGCAATACACACCACCGTTAATAATGAAAAACCAAGGAAATTCACTGGCAAACCCAAGAAGTTACCAAATTTGACCGCTTCAAAAGATTTACCATAACGCGAAAAGTCACCAAAGTTTAAAACAGGGCCAGAGAAGTAAGACACAACCAGTGCAATTGCGCCAATCATCACAGGTAAAACATCTAGACTTTCATATTTGACCCCACCAAGATTGAGATCAATATTTTCCCAGCCCACTTGTGTGACTAACCAAGCAGCCATGGCAAACATCACCACATAAACCGCTGGCCCAGCCCAGTCAATAAACTTGCGAATACTGTTCATGCCTGACCAGAACACCACAGCTTGCAAAACCCAGAGTGTCATAAAACCCACCCAACCGAGGTATGAAAGTCCCAAGAAACCATACTGTTTAACATCGGCATACGCAGTCATTTCTGGATTGAACTTGAGAATCACCAGAATAAAAGCACTCGATGCCAAATAAGTCTGGATTCCGTACCAAGCAACCGCAATCAGGCCACGGATAATTGCAGGAATATTAGCCCCTAAAACACCAAAAGTTCCTCGGCAAATCACAGGAAATGGTGTACTGGTTTTTTGGCTGGGCTTGGCGATCAGATTGGCAAAAAATTGTACGATCACAATCCCGATAAGCAGTGAAATTAAGACTTGCCAACTGTTTAAACCGAGTGCAAACAAACTTCCTGCGGTCACATAGCCACCAACGCTGTGGACATCTGACATCCAGAAAGCAAAAATGTTATACGAGCCCCAAGTCTGCTTTTTGAGCGGTGCTAAGTCCTGATTGGTTAATGCTGGATCATAACTTGGCTTTATTAATGCTTCTGATTTGTTATCCATTGTCATTACTCACTTCATATTCATATGCATGTGTAAGCTCTAATTTATTGACATTGAGCTCACGGCTTTATTGCGTAACCTAGAATGAAAATCTGACGCCTAGTGCTGTGGAAAGCTGATCTTGGTTGGCATAGCCTCCACCAGAAAGTGATGAATCTGTATTGACTAAACTCTCACTAGATCCCTTATAATTTTTAAGATAGGCAACGTTTGCGATAAGACTCAGTGGCTCAAATAGCTTGTAAATTGCCAGAGTTCGGTAAACCACGGCATTATTTTCAAAGGTCGTATTTTTCTTGTAGATGATGTCACCCGACAAAGTGAATTTCGGTGTAAATGCATAATCTACGCCAACCTCAGTTGCCCAAGCTTTTTGTTTTGCTGAATTACTGGCAATTGCAGCGTATTGTCCTGGCCCTGAAATATCCGCATAGGCAAAACCCAAACGTGTCGTGAGTTTGTCGAAGCTATACTTCGATGCTAGGGTCGTTAAGCGGTAATGGTTACTGGTATCTTGAGCTTCATGATCTTCGTATGCAGCGCCCAGCAACATTTTATTGGTCGTGTATTTTGCTGCACCTGAAAAAATTTGCCCGTGAGTGTTTTTTGAAGAATCATCTTTGGTCGCGTAGAATCCACCAAACTGCCAGCCTGTCATTTCTGGGGAAACATATTTTAAAGTCTTACTATATAACTCACTGACAGCATCAAATTCCGACATTTTGAACACTGCGCCTGAGTTGTAACCGCCTTTAAAAACACTTCCGACAAACCAGTCATCATTAAATGTCCATTGCTTACCTACACTCACCGCACCATATGGCGTTTTTAGCCCAACATAAGCATTGCGGTCAAAAAGCTCACCCTCTTTATTTTGTTCCCCTGTTGATGGCTTAAAACCCGACTGCAAGTTGAAAAATGCTTGGTAATTGTCATCCAGTTTATAACTGCCACTAAATCCAATATTCGATACACCCAAAATACTGTCTACAGCTTCAGTCTTGCTTTTGTTCCCTTCTTTGACATTCGTTACAAAAGCAATCCCTGTGTCGATTACAGCCGAAATACGGAAGTTCATATCTGGCGTATTAAATTCTACGCCTGCATAACTCAATCCTGTACACGACATCGTTAAGCCAAACAGAATTTTTCTTTTCATTTTTAGCGCATCTTTCCCCAAAACATTGCTCATCGCTTTACCCCATAAAACAAGATTGTTGATAATATTGATTGAAATTGTGCACAATCTGTATTGTGCAAAAACTAAGCCAATGTTTTTTTGATCGAAGAAAAATAATGAATGTGTATTTTTAAAATTAACCTAAACATATAATATTTATATTTTTTTAATTTTAATTTTAACTGTTAATTCTCGTCGTTCATTGATAAGATGATTCAATATAGTTCGATTTGCATTGCAAATTTGATTTTGAAATGTGCACCATTTTGAAATTTGAATGCACTAAGGGGATTCAAAAAATGTCATTGCCTACAGAAAATGTGAACAATGTTATCCATAAGAAAGATATAGATCTGCACATCTACAATGCCATTCTTGATGCCATCCTAAACCGTCAATTAACGCCTGGCGCACGTTTGGTGGAAGCACCTTTATGCAAAGCATTTGGTGTGACCCGTGGTGTTATCCGACGAGTTTTTGTCAAACTCGCTCATGATAAAATCATTAAAATTGAGCCCAATCGTGGTGCAATTGTCGCAGAACATGATATTGAAGAAACCAAAGCGGTATTTGAAGCTCGCAGTATGCTGGAGCTTGGAACTGTAAAAAAACTGGCGAAAGAAGCAAAAACCCTCAATTTAAAAAATATCAGGGAACTTGTACGAAAAGAGGAAAATGCCTTATCCAATGGCAACTGGCAGGAGTGGGTAAAACTGTCAGGCGACTTCCACCTTGAGTTGAGCGAAATCAACAATAATCCACTGGTGACCAATTATCTTCAAACCTTGATCGCCAGAACGTCACTGTTGATTCGTATGTATGAAACCCCTACGCATAATTGTTGTTCGGTTGAAGAACATACTGCCATTCTCAATGCCATTGAAAAAGGTGATGAACAGCTAGCGATTTCGCTTATGGAAAATCATTTAGAAGATTACGCCAGTGCATTTCTCAATAGACAGCCTGCATCAAATCATGCCAATTTATTTGAGATTTTTCAGAATAAAAAAATAACTGACTAAGGTTTATGATGAGCAAAGTTCGTACAGGAATAACCTAGAATTTTTAAAAATTGACTTGTGTCATTAATTATTCTCCGCTTCTATAAAGCCGAGCGTATATAATTAGATACAGTTTCTCATTGATTTAATTCTTATATGAAGAATGCTTTTTCTGACAATACGCAAATCAAAGTGGTTCCAAGTTTTGCTGAACTTATAAATTCAGATTTTCATGGCGTCATGAATGCCATGTGCTGGCATCGCAATTTGGTTGGTGATTTTAAAGAAATTGTAGATAAACTGGAATTAAAAGAGAATATTACAGAAGTTTCTATCGAAGATCTTTTAGCACTACAACTTTCAGAAAAAGGCAATCTGGCAAGGGAAATTATCTTAACAGATCTACAGCTGTTAACAGGTTTTGGAGCCTTTCCTTCTCTAAATTTGCTAAAAAGTTACGAACGGGATGACGAGCTAGACTTCATTTCGACAGATGTATATTCATATCATGTTGATCGTTCTCCCATCGCAACAGATACTTTTTTATGTACCTATCATGGCGCTGTCAGTGATATCTTGCCCAATGATCAGGTTGAACAAAAAATTCTGATTCCAGAAATCAGGGAAAAACTTAAAGCATTACATGACGGCCCAGCAGCTGATTTTGAAAACTTCCTAGAAGAATATTTCTTTGATCTGCATTATCAGCCTAAACTCAGTGCAAAACCTGTGAATTTAGGTTTAGGTCATCTATGGCGCTTGGCGGTAGATCATCCCACACAACTGGTCTTGCCTTGTGTTCATAGAGCACCAGTTGAAAACGAAGGTGAATATCGACTGCTCTTGATTTGTTAAATAATCTCCAAGAGATCGGGCAAACTTGATCCTTATCTGTAATGAGTACAACTTGATCTTGAACTTTATTCATTTTGATTACCTTTATTGATTATGCTCAACATTCATTAAAGGCATTTTAGAAATTATACGCTTTCAACAATAAATCGGATCATGCCAAATGATATTCAAATCACGACAAAGAATTAAATAATTACTGTGGAATATGAATTTCATTCATTTTTTATCGCTTTATTTTTCTAAAATTTAAAGTTTATACTTATATAAAATAGCTATATAATTTAATTACTTAATCTATTTAACTATTACAAAATATCGCGAAATTTTTATAAGAACCTTTTGAATAAAAGCAAATGACCTGTATTCATGAGAAATTACTTTTCACGTCAACAAGTCACCTGCTTTTGGTGATAGATATTTAATCCACTAATTGAATTAAATTACTGTAAATTAACAAAAAGTCCACCATCTACCAATAAAGAGGCTCCAGTCACATATCTCGCCATATCTGATGCCAAAAACACCACTGGCCCTCCTAAATCTTCAGGTGTTCCTAAACGCCCTAGACACGTCCTTTTGGTCATGCTTTCTAGTTTTTCTAAGTCTGATAAATCATCTTTATTGATATCTGTTGCAATCGTTCCAGGCAATATGGCATTGCAACGGATTCCAAATGGCCCCAATGCTACAGCACAAGACTGCATGAGTGACAATAAACCTGCTTTGGTTGGCGTGTAATGGGTTTGCATAGCACCGCCTACCAGTGCACTGATTGAACTAATCGCAATAATTGATCCACCATGCCCTTGCTTTTTCATTTGATTAGCGGCTGCCTGAACTGCAAAGTATGCACCATTCAGATTGGTGTTGACTGTTTGCATATATAAATCTTGTGGCATATCCAAAAAGGAATGAAATGGGCAAATCCCTGCATTATTCACAAAAACATCAACTTTTCCAAAGGCTTGAACTGCTCTCTCAATCAGAATCTTGCCCGTATCAAGATTTGCAGCATCGCCACCAACCTCAATCGCATCTTGACCAAGCTCTTTAATCTCATGAATCAGGCTGGCAGCCGCAGCTTGTCCTGTAGCACTTCCGCTATGACCAATCACCACTTGTGCGCCATGTTTAGCACATTCCAAAGCGACTGCACGACCAATGCCACGCGATGCGCCTGTAATCACCACAACTTTATCTTTTAATAACATTTCTCTTTCCTTACATTTCTATTTTTGCTTTGAGGTAGATCCAATCTTTCCAATCAAAAAACTGCTTTAACTACTGAATGCAACGTCATAAGCATTTAGTGCATTTAAAAACCAAATATGATGCTGCTCTAACGCTGTTTTATCTCGTAAATAATCCTGAACGAGCTGAAAAATAGATGAGACTTCACCAAGGTATTCACTATTCGGATAATCACTGCCAAAAAGCACAGCCTGATAACCAAAAGTGTTCAGAATCTGGTCTAAGCGTTCCTGATAATGTTGAACATTGAAGCGATCGTGTTGCCAAGAAAGCTGGGCAATTTCCGAGAACTTAACAAACAGGTTTGGGAGTAGCTTCAATTCTTTTAAGCACTGTTTAAATTTTTCAATTTCATCTGGTTGCAAACTAATATTTGGAAGATGATCAATCACAACTCTTAAATCAGGTATACGCTGTTTAATTTTCACAACTGTATTTAACATTTGAAGATCTGGATTGGCCAAATCGAGAGTTTTATTGGCAGCCGCAATCAGTTTCAGATGCTCTATGACATGCGGCTTCTTAACTAAAGCGGTCAGATCATAATCCCAGAGGTTGCCGCTTCTCAGACCCAGATATTTCGGGGAACATGCCAAGCGTTCAAAATGGCGAACAAAGTCTGCACTGCCTAAATCCAGATTGCCAACACATCCCAGAAAAAAATCATGTTGCTCAACTTGCTCTAATAACCAGCCATTGTCTTCTAGCCATGGACTTGCTTCTACGGCTATTGCAGCCATCACACCTAAAGGTTCTGCAACCGCTTGATAGTGTTCTGCTAAAAAAGGTCGATAAATCGGATCACCCTGTTTCGGCCATGGCACACCTTGCGGACGGGTTGGATCAAATAAATGAATGTGGCTATCAATAATCTTTGGCACGTCAGTCTGCATTGTCCTTAACCTGTCCTGATTTTTTAAAAACAAATTTCATGACCGTTAACGAAAGCAAATCCTAGTCCCGTTAACGATCTATTTTGAATGATTACTCGGTTTGCATGTAAACAACTTGGGTATGTGTATATTCATACAAGCCATGTTTTCCATCTGCCCCACCAACACCTGACTTCCGCACACCTGCGTGGAACCCTTGCATGGCTTCAAAATGCTCACGGTTTACATAGGTTTCACCGAAATTGAGTTCACGACAGGCTTTCATGACTGCGTTAATATTCTGACTAAAAATAGATGAGGTCAGGCCGTATTCACTGTCATTGGCGAGTTGAATGGCTTCATCAAGAGAGTCCACAATTGCAATTGGAAGCACTGGCCCAAAAATCTCTTTGCGCATGATGTCCATATCATTTCGACATTGGGTTAGCACAGTCGGCTGGTAATGATAGCCTTTGCCCGTATCTGCAATCTGACCACCCGTAACTAAATGTGCACCTTCTGCCAAAGCACCTTTGACCTGAGCATTAATACGTTCCAGTGCCGCTTTATTGATTAAAGATCCCATATCCAAATCTGCTTCTACAGACGGATCACCATATTTGGTTGCCTGCATCAGTGCAGTGACTTTTTCAATAAATTTATCGGCAACATTACGCTGTACATAAACACGTTCCGCACAGTTACAGACCTGACCTGTGTTAATGATTCTAGAATTCCAGATGGCCTTCGCAGCCAAATCCAGATTTGCATCCTCCAGTACAATTGCAGGTGCTTTACCCCCCAGTTCCAGATTCAATTTGGTGATGTGTGGTGCAGATGCAGCTTGAATACGACTTCCTGTTGCAACGCTGCCTGTAAAGCTAATCATATCGACCTTGGAACTTGCCGATAAATAACCGCCAACAGCACCTTTCCCACCCACAAGATTGAAGACTCCAGCAGGTAAACTGGTTTCAGCCACAAGTTTTGCAAATTCGAAACAGTTAATCGGGGTTTCTTCGCTCGGTTTAATGACAATGGTATTCCCTGTAAGCAAAGCAGGTGCCATTTTTCGGGCAATCAGGAAAAATGGGAAATTCCATGGCAAAATTCCAGCGACAACACCAACAGGTTTACGGAATAAGAAAATATTTTCATTGGCACGGTCACTCTGGATCACTTCACCTTCTATACGACGTGCCCATTCAGCAACATAATCAAAATAATCAGCGGTAAAGTTGACTTCTATTTCTGCCAATCCTTTGACTTTACTTTGTTCAAGTACCAAAATTTCTGCAAGTCGCGAAGCATTCTGTCGAATTTTGTCTGCAATTTCATTTAAATATCGAGCACGTTCAATCGCGGGTTTCTTTGCCCAAGCCACTTGTGCCAAACGGGCAGCATCTAGCGCCTGATCCACCTCTTGCTCGGTAGAGTCAGGTACATACGCAAGTAATGTTTGGTTGGCAGGGTTTTCTACACTAAAAAATTCCTTTGCTTCGACAAAAGCACCATTAATAAAATTCTGATATTGAATTAATTTATTCATGATTATTAGATCCCTATCTTATTCTTGATGACAAATTTTAATAGCTCAAACTAACCTTTAGCTTTGCTTGTTTAAGTTCCGTCTTAAACAATGCCAAACGCTCATCAATCGCTTGCGTGTACAACATCGTATCAACACCAATCGCGATGAATTTCACCCCCCATTCAATGGCTTTCTTTGCCATGTCAGGACTTGGTGCTAAAAAGCCTGCGACTTTACCTGATGCAATAATTTTCTGAACAGTTTGCTCAATGATCTGTTGTACTTTTTCATGACCAGGATTGTCTGGGTATCCTAAAGAAGCCGAAAGATCCGCAGGGCCGATAAATACGCCATCGATTCCTTCAACTTCAAGAATTTCATCAATATTTTGTATAGCTGTATACGATTCCACCTGAATTAATATGCAAAGATCATCACTGACATTTTGCATATAATTCTGAATACGCCCCCAGCGAGAAGCTCGGGCAACACTTGCGCCAACACCTCGACTTCCCTGAGGTGGATATTGAGTCGCTTTCAGTACTTGTAATGCTTGCTCTGCTGAATCCACCATTGGAATGAGCAAAGTTTGTGCGCCAGCGTCCAATGCCTGCTTAATATTGGCCTGCGTCCCTTCCAGAACGCGGACTATCGGATGTGTTTTATATGGCGCAATTGCTTGCAGTTGGGTATAAATGTTTTGAATGGTATTTGGTGCATGTTCACCATCGATCAAACACCAGTCATAATTTGATGTTGCTGCAATTTCTGCCATATAAGACGATGTGGTGCTTAACCAAAGTCCATACTGGACTTCACCTGCTTCTAACGCCTTTTTAAAATTATTTGAAATTTTCATCATAAAAATCCTTTTAATACATTGAACTATCAAGAGTTTTATATTCCCCTGAGAGTTTAAATTGGAATATTCCATTTAATGGGTATATGGTCTTGTCAGTTCGCAATTCCTGTTCAGTTCTACACCAAACCCTGGTTGATCCAGTACGGTCTTGTGCATACGACCATTCAACGGAACAGGTTCATTTAATAAAATCGGATCAAATTGTGGGCGTAATGATGAGCAATCTGAGCTAGTCATCAAAAATTCACTAAATGGCGTATTGGTAAAAGTAATCACTGCATGATGTGAATACACAGACGAACCATGTGGCACAACCAATTGACCACGTGACTTAGCAATTGCAGCAATTTCTACCAGCGTTGTTAAACCACCACACCAGCCAACATCGGGCTGCATAATGTCCACCCCTGTTTCAGATAAGGTACGGAAAGATTGAATCGTGCCATGATGCTCACCTGTTGTGACCATCATTCCTGCTGGAGCCTGACGTTTAAGCTCACGATAGCCTTCATAGTTTTGTGGCGGTAAACATTCTTCAATCCATTTGAGATTGTAAGGTGCACAGGCATGTGCCAGTTTAACAGCATAGTTCACATCCTGACTCATCCAGCAATCCAGCATCAGCCAGAAATCATCGCCACATTTTTCACGGAAGTGTTTCACCATTTCTGCATCTTTACGGATGCCTGCATCACCATCATGTGGGCCCCAGTGGGTTGGCATTTTTCCGCCAATAAACCCCATTTCTTTGGCCAGATCAGGACGTGCACCTGTCGCATAAAACTGGATTTCATCTCGAACAGCCCCACCCAAAAGCTTGTACACAGGTAAGTCCAGCACTTTGCCGTACAAATCCCATAGCGCCAAATCGACACAAGAAATAGTATTCATCACCAAGCCACCTGAACCACTGTAATACATGGTTGCATTGAGCATTTGGTCATGAATCAATTTGATATCAGAAACACATTTCCCTTCAATAAAGCGATTCAGATGCTTTTCAACAATAAAGCACCCCATTTCACCGCCAGTTGATACTGCAAATCCTGTTTGTCCGTTATCGGCTTCAACTTCAACAATCAGCGTACCTAGTACATTGATTCCAAAAGATTGTCTGGATTGAGCATATTCAGCATATTTACTCATTGGGGTCGCAATATGGTCATCAATCCAGTGTCCTCCTTTTTGGTCATGGTAGTCTGCACCACCTCCACCTTTACTCTTATCTGCGGTTGCACCACCTGTAAAATATGCTCGGATCTGTTTGATTTTTGGTAACTTCATCGATATTCCCTTTTAAATATTCCCTGTTCTTAACGAAAGTTGATTTGAAATTTTTTGCGCACATTGCACTGTTAAACGTACAAATTCATCTTTATTTGAATCATCGATTTGCATAGAAGCACCAACGATCGAAATAGCCGCCTCAAGTTTTCCTTTTAGATTGAAAATTGGTGCTGCAATACAACGCACGCCTTCAACATCT
Source organism: Acinetobacter sp. MB5 (assembly GCF_003261585.1). Classification (GTDB taxonomy): domain Bacteria; phylum Pseudomonadota; class Gammaproteobacteria; order Pseudomonadales; family Moraxellaceae; genus Acinetobacter. Next base: position 28,617 of record NZ_POVU01000012.1, read on the forward strand.
TCACTATCATCAAAACTCCAACCACGATTTCTAATCAGTTCGAGTTCCTGCAAATAAGCACTTTCTGATGCAATTGATGTCGGTGTTTTTGCCACAAATTTTAGATTTTTGACGACATTTTGAATCACTTGCTCTGGCTGGAATGCCAACAAACATTTCCCGATTCCTGAACGCTCCAATGCCAGTGCTTTACCTTCATAAGAATGAACTCGAATCGTTGAATAAGATTCAACTTTTAAAATGTAGAAAGCTTGTGACTGGTTCAAAATACCCAAGTGACACATCAAACCTGTTTTTTCCATAAGTTCGGTTAGAAACGGTTTTGCTATTGCACGTAGATCAATTTGATCTAACACATGGCTCGATAGCTCAACCAACTTCAACCAAAGTGAAAAATTACCCTGTTCATTTTTAATAATAAATTTTGCATCACACAGCTCATCTAAAATTACATACAGTGAGCTTTTTGGAATCTCTAACGCATTATGTATATCTAGCGCTGAACAAGTTCCTTCTTTTGCAATGTAATCCAGAATCGCAATCGCACGAGACAATGCAGGGGTTTTTGAGTTTTTCAGCATACTAGAATCAATTCCCATATAATAGAATATACATTCATACTAATAACAATCAGATGTTAAAACAAGCGATAAATTCAAAAATTAATCAACATTTATAATTAAATAAAACATAAAGTTAATACCAAAAATAACTAATACTAGTATTTTGAAAACCAGCATCGTATTTTGACTGAAACCTTTTTTATTTAAACCATCGTGTAATTAAAATGATATAAACCTGAGTTCAGATTTATTTGCGTGTGTTTTGTATCTCTTGAAATATTCAATATGCCATCACAGTTTTCAATTAAATCTCTATTTTCATAAATTTCACTTTGTGCACTATGAGGCAAGATAATTTGGGCACTAGTGTTGCAAGGGACATGCACACTCAGCCTGACCACACTGTCTTTTCGCTCCCAACTGACCTTAATTTCCCCATAATCAGAGATATAGCTTGCATCACAATAATCAATAGACTGGTCTATACAGGGTGAAATTTTGATTTTTTTATAGCCAATATCGTGGCATTGAATACCTGCAATATGCTGGTACATCCAATCTCCCACACAGCCAAATGCGTAATGATTAAATGAACTATGCAGTGGTTTATTATCCTGACCAATATTATCCCAACGTTCCCATAATGTAGTTGCTCCTTTTTCAATTTCATATAACCAAGATGGTGATTGATTTTGAAATAATAATTTCCATGACAAGTCTTCTTGCCCATATTGAGTCAATACATTCATTAAATATGAAACTGACATAAACCCTGTATCAAGCGTAAAGTTATTATCAACAATCAGATTAACTAAATGTTGTGTCACTATTTTAATTGCAGCTACAGGGACTAAATCAAAAGCCAATGCAATAACATAAGCTCCCTGATAATGAGGGGTAAGTTTATAGTCTTCATCAAAATATTCATCGATGAATGCCTGTTTCACCTTGGCGTGTAAGGCAGCATATTCACAGCTTTCGTGCGGCTTACCTAAAATTTCAGCAATCTGTGCCATCAATTTTGTACTGTGCGCATAAAATGCACTAGACACGAGGTCTTTGGTCACATGTGCACAATGCATAATGCCATTATGTGTCGGATCTGCTTTAAGAAAGCTTGGCGTGAACCAGTCACCAAAGTGAAAACCCGAATTCCACAAATATTTCTGGTTGTCTATGCGCTTCTGATCACCACTATTTAAAGCACTTTCACTGATAAAACTTTCTGCTTCCTTTTTGACATAAGCTAACCAGTTCTTCATGGTCGAATAGTTCTCAATCAGGATGCGTTTATCTCCATATTTTTGCCATAACTCCCACGGCAACATAATGCAGACATCCCCCCATCCCGAACAGCTTACTTTTCCTTGCCCCATCAACATTTCACTAAACTTTCGGTCACCTTGCCAAAAAGGAATAATCGTTGGAACTTGACCATCCGCTTGCTGTTCTAAACGCAAATTATGCAACCAGCGCTTGAGAAAATTGTAGCTCTGCATATTAAAAATCGCGGTCGGCGCATAGATGTTGATATCCCCTGTCCAGCCTGCTTTTTCTCGTTGTGGACAATCGGTTGGAATGGAAATGAAATTACCGCGCTGACTCCATAAAATACAACTTTGTAGCTGGTTAATCCGTTCATCTGAACATTTAAATTTTCCAGTGATTTCGAGATCAGAACCAATCACCACACCAACGAAATTTTCAGCTCGAAGCTTTTCTGGACTTCCTGTCACCCGAACATAGCGAAAACCATGAAAAGTAAATTGGGGTTCCCATGTTTCAACACCTTGTCCATTCGCAACATAAATGTCGGTTTGGTCTTTATTTTTCCCGACAATATTTCGGAAAAAATTACCATGTTCATCAAGAGTTTCAGTGAATTCCAACTGTATCTCTGTTCCTTTTTTAGCCTGAACATTGATACGAAGCCAGCCTGAAATGACCTGACCCAAATCAAGCAATTGCTCACCGTTTGGTGTCTGTATAATTCGCATATTCGTTATTTCTTGCACAATGCGGATGGGTTCTCCACACTGAGCAATCAGATTCTTTACTCCATATTGCTGATTTTCAATTACAGCTTGCCAGTTTTGATCATCGAAGCCGCTAGAGTCCCAGCCTGCCTGCGCTTTATTGGCATCATATTTTTCCCCGATATATAAATCAGAGTACTCAATCGGCCCTGTTGAAGACCGACACTGATCATCGGACACAACTTGGGTAAGCTCTCCCGATGTATCACGCAGTTCTAACTGGAATAGAACCCCGACTTTATCCCCATAGTTTTGATTGACGCCTGGCAATCCCAAACGTCCTGCATACCATCCATCTGCCAATGTAACTGCCAGAACATTCTGACCCGCTTTCAAAAAATCTGTAACGTCATAAGTTTGATATTCCAAATAGTCCTGATACGCGGTTGCCCCTGGAGCAAGCAATTGATCAGAGATTTTCTGACCATTGATCTTGGCATCGTAAATCCCATGAGCTGTGATATATAAACGTGCAGTCTCAGGTTTACCTGAAAATTCAAATACTCGTCTTACATATTGACATGGCATCAGCTCGCGCTGGCTCACTTGTATAGGGTCAGGAATTGGTGAGAAAAGTTCACCAGGGTGTTTCACACTTTCCTGTTTTGCGACCTTTTGTACAGGTTCAATCCATATCGCACACCAGTCACTTGCATGTAACAATCCCATTTCCCACCAAGCTATTGCACTCCACTCAGTCACTTGGTCAAATTGATCCCAAATCCTCACTTTCCAGTAATAACGTTGGCGTGATTGTAAAGCTGACCCAGAATATAAAATGTTAGTAGACTGCTCTGAAAAGACTTTTCCACTATTAAAGAAATATGAATTCTCATCATTCATATCCTCTAGATTCTCAGTCATGATCAATTGATATGCGGTTTGTTTTACACCATGGGTATCTGCAGAAATCTTCCACATCAATGCAGGCTCTAGCACATCAATTCCCAAAGGATTTTTCTGGTATTCGCACTTTAAATCATAAATATTAATCACACCAAACTCCTGAAAATGAATAAGAATTAAAATAATTTGTCTAGAAAGATGATTCCCATCAATCCAAAGCCCACACCATCCCGAGGCAATTTAGAGAAGTCATAACTGTTTTTAGAGCTGGTATTCCATGAATAGACAATATAAGGAGAAATAATAAATTGCGGGCTTACAAATAAATTGGCATCAAGCTGAACCAACGTTTGCATACGATCTACATTATAATTTAGACCATTTAGCGCATAATTATTAACCAATTGATTTTGCTTATCTTTCGTGACCTGATAATTTTTTAATGTAATCGAATACGAATCCATTGGACGTGAATTGATAAATGAATCGAATGTCAGACCCATCGTATTGGTAAACAGTAATCCTTTGGCATTGCCTTTATCAAAGCTATACGTGAACTGCTCGAAAAAGGTGGTTCCAGGAACTTTAAACGTTTTGTTGATTTCATGACTCTTTGAAATTGGAATTTTTCGATTGATATAAAAACCAGAATAACCGCTATTTTGTTCGCCTGTTAACGGATTGGTTTCAGGTGCACTTCGTCTAAAGAACCCGACCTCGCCGAAGTTATTACGCTCCTTCTGATCTTGATAGAAAAGGCTCGCCATATACGTTCGGCCTGTGCTTTGTTCATTCATTTCCCAACCCGATTGGAACGGAAATTCCGCAATATAATTCCAACCGCCTACACGCAAATCATATTCTGAATTAATCATGTAATCTAAAGTGCCGCCCCAAGACGAAAAGAGCGATGGATTAGATGGCAATAGCGGACTTTGGCAACTATAGAGTAAATTACACAGTGGCTTGGCGAAATACGAAGATGGTGAGCTTTTACCTGCTTCTACAACAATTTTATGATCCAAAAATCCTTTTTTGACTGTAAATTGCTGCAATTCTGATTTGTTTGGAATATATGGTGATGGATCTGCAAAAATGGAATCGCCAACTGTAGAACCAAATGTCTTATTGGTAATATTCGGGATATAAGCCATCTCAAAGTGCACATTCAAATCTTTGACAGGTAATGTTTTTGACAAATCAATATTTGCACCATAATTAATGATATAAACATTTTCTGTCTGGCCAGTTGTCTGACCTAATGACGGGTTTTCTAAATGCAGGAATGACGCATTTAGAATTGGGCTAATCCCATAATCATTTAAATCATTGGCAATTTCTCCAGCATACACTTGTCCAAATAAACCAGAGGCAACAATTACAGCGGTAAATCTTAACATATGAAATTCCATTTCAAATTAAAGAGATATTCGTTTTTTAGCTAAACTAAGCAGTAGACTTAATGTGTTTTTAACTCATTCATATTGAGTAGTGACTTGCTATCCTTACTGAGCGTTGCCGATAAAAATTTCTTTTCGAGGCCTAATGTGACCAAGAGAATGAAAACAACAAACCCAATAATAGATGCAATCAAAAATGAAAAACTGACTTGGTTATAACCCAATGTGTTTCGGATAAAATTAATAATAAATGGTGATACAAAAGCTGCGAATGCTGTTGCAGTGGTATAAATTGTTATCGCCATTGGCAAATAAATACTTTCAATAATCACAGAAAGTATATAAGGGGTACGTGCCATATAAATACTTAAACCAAAGCCTGAAATAAATGATCCAATAATCGTAAACAAAATGCTGTGACTAAAGAATGTAATTAGAAGCCCTGCTGAAAGTACAAAGAATGCCAGCGCAATATTGTAAAAACCAAATAGCTTAGAAATATAACGATATAATAGACCTGAAATAAATCCACTCAGGATAAACACAGCCGATGCCATACTCGCCAGCTTAATATCACCCAATTTTTCCTGTGCAATGAACACAGAAATATTTGCCGCAAAGGTATCAAATACAAACATAAAGGCGAAACTTAGCAGGCCAATAATCAGAACATTTTTATTTTTAAATACAGTGAGTAAGTTCACTTTATTTGCACTTTGGTTTGTATTTTTAACCTGTACATTCTGCTGTTTTGGCAAACAAATATAAGCAATAAGCAAAACCAGAATTGGATAAAAGAACACAAGATAATTATACTTCCATCCGATTGTTGCTAACATTCCGCCAGTAAAGATGAGGAACATCCCACCCAAGTTTACAAAGGCTGTTAATTGCCCAAAAACAACTTGTCTTTGTTCCAGATTGAAATTTTCTGCAATAATCGTAGGATTGGTTGTTGCTAATGTACCAATTCCCAGTCCTAAAATAGCTGCACCGATAAGTAAATATTCAATATGCGTATTAAAGAAAAATGGAAATAATCCTCCGACTATAATAAAAAATAACCCACCTATTGCCAGTTTTGGTCGTTGAATCTTTGTTGCCAGCTTACTCACGATAAATCCTGCAATTAGACTCGTTAAGCTTGGCAAAGCAATTAAGGACTGAATAATAGATAGATTTACTTTTGGAAATGTTTTAGAAATTTCTGCAATAGAGGGTGAAATTGCGAGTGCTGACATCATTAATGAGGCTAGTGCAAAAATCCCTATACGAGTCTTTATCTGTTGGTTCATGAATTTTCCTTAATAATTAACCTAATTTTAGAATCATATAATCCTTATGATTCAATAAAGTTATATTGCTCATCCATTATTTAAATTGATTTCAATACTTATTCCTGAACGTATCCATTCATGATGACGATTCCCTTAATACTTCCTTCCATAGGTTTTTTTAGTTGTCGCCTTTTATTGAATCCATTCTTTGACCTTCAATCAATTCCAATATACTGGAAAGCATTCCTCTATAATGGATAATTCATGATATAAATACAGATCAATTAAGTCAAACAATAAATTAGAATTTATAAAATCTTTCAAATACAATTATTTATATAAATATATTATTTATTTTTATAATATGTTTGAACATGGAATACCTAGTAAAAGAACAGACCCTGAATTCGCTATTCAGTGAGAGCTTGTATCCTCTTGTTCTTATTAGAATGTTGAAGCACTAAAGACTGGGTTTAAAAAATAAGTTAAACGCTATAAAAAAATTATTGACGTTATTTTATTCAACCAACGGCATTGTTTTGTCGATTCCTGATTTATTAATACATGATTCGCCATTCGCTAATTTTTTAAATTCATTAGACTTCTTTCTCAAGTCCTTTTTATTTCTCTTGCGCTGCATTGAAAAATATTTCAATTTGCTCAGGGAGAAAAATAAAGAGGGTGTAAGTAATTATGAAAGAAGTCTATTAAATTGGAATATAATTCAATATCTTAAATACAGCTTTTATAAAACCATTCTTGGTTATGAATCGATTTATATTCTTATGTAATTTCTAGCATCAGTAGAATCAAAACAATACATTAGATAAAGAGAAGCCCCGACAGGATATCAGGGCTTCCGCATATTTTGATTTTGGTCAATCTTCTGTCGTACCTCACGATTGCGAGACGAGAACTTCTTAAAAAATTGATAAAGTTACTGCTGCACCAACCACCACATTGTGTTTAATTGGTTTTTGTGTTGAAAGCCAGAAGTTATCTGAACTAAAGAAGTATTGGACAAATGGCCCAACAGACAAGTTTTTATATTTAAAGTTGGTATCTATAGAAACATAGGTATTCTTTGCCTGATCGACCCCATTCGCCCGTTCTGTAAGCACCGTATAATAAGGATGCAATTCTGTTTGACCAACCTTTGCACTAATGCGTTGATTAAACAGACAATGATAACAATGCACACCTGCTTCCCAAGTGCCTTTCATTGGGTAGTTACTTTCAGTAATACGTGAGTAATTTGCAAAAACACCAAATGGTTTATCAACAAAATCGTAATTCATACGAATATTAAAGCCATCTGTATTTTTATAGACTTCACCCGTTAAAGCATTTTTATTTTTGGAGCTATTATTAAAATAGAAAGCTTCAATTTTGCTACTATCATTAATTTTATAACCTGCCCCAAAAACAGTCAGCCAACCTTTTCCGTGATGGAATGAAAAATCTAGGCCATGTTTCTGATTTAGCCAATCATCAGTATTCACCTCAAAGATGCCTGAGTGTAAATACAGTTTATCATTCACATGATATTTACCATACGCACTCCAATAGCCGTAATTGAAGCCAGCAGCCCCCATAGCCCCCTTAATTGGGTCAATACATAATGCAAAGTTTTGACAGTAGTTATATAAAAAATACTTGCGTGGGTTGGTACGACCAATGACTGTATCTAAACTGTTATTTAACCAACTTTTATCCCACGTAATTTGGGAAATCTGATAGTCAGACAGTTCATTGCTCGCTAACCAACCTGCAGACCAACTTCCTGTTCCTGACATCCACATATTTCGATAGCGTGGATCTTGATCCTGATTTCCAAAAATACCTTTCGTCGTAACTTGTAGCTTAATTTTTCCAAGATCATCTCCAGTTACCTGATTCAAATTTAAGGTTGAATCCAGAATAAACATATTGATATTGGTAAAATGCTTTGTGGTATTTTCCGAACTATCGAGTGCCAAGTCTGCATATGTTAACGACGTATTTAGGGGGCCTGTTTGTACACCAGCCCAGATCTGAGAACTTGCCAAACCTAACAGACCTGTTAAACATAATTTTGCAAGATACTGATTTTTATTCATTTAAAACTCTCTAATTTCTTTTTCAGCTTATCCAGAACACAAAACTCATCTGCACCGTGTGCATGCGCACACAGCGATTGGAAAAGATACAGATGAGAAAGCGGTATTATTCAGGTTTTAAGAAGTGCTCTACAATACGTAGCCAACTTTGCGCACCAAGTGGAATAATCTGGTCATTAAAGTCATAATGCGGGTTGTGCACCGAGCAACCATGGAACTGCCCTTCGCCATTACCCAGCATCATGTAACAACCAGGGACTTCATGTAACATCCATGCAAAATCTTCAGAACCCATCACTTTTTGGCCGACACTCAGCACATTGTCATCACCAAATAAAGGTTTTAGACATTCTCGAACCTGTTCAGTTTCGGCAGCGCTATTAATGACTGGTGGTACCAAAAACTGGATATCAAGTTCGGTTTTAATCCCGTAGCTGAGTTCCAAACCTTGTAAAATCTGTTGTACACGTTGATTAATTTTTTCACGTACAGCTTCGGTATCGGTACGTACATTGAGCTGGATTTCAACATTTTCAGGAATAATATTGTAGCTAGAACCAGCATGAATTGAGCCGATACTAATTACAGCGTGTTCTGAAATCGCTAAAGTGCGAGATTTAATGGTTTGTAAAGCCGCAATAAATGCACTCAACGCAGGCAAAGGATCAAGTGCTAATTCAGGCAAAGCACCATGACCCGATTTTCCTTTTAACAAACACACCATTTTTTGTGAAGAAGCCATTGCAGGGCCTGTTTGTGCAACAATTTGCCCAACAGGAATACCCGGCATATTATGCAATGCAAAAACTGCATCGCTTGGAAAACGTGTAAATAATCCATCATCCAGCATTTTTTTAGCGCCTGTTAATGGCTCTTCGGCAGGCTGAAAAATCAGATTGACCGTGCCTGAAAAATTCGCCTGTTTAGCAAGCAACTCGGCAGCGGCTAACATAATTGCGGTATGTCCATCGTGACCACAGGCATGCATACGACCATGAATTTTACTAGCATGCGCAAAGGTATTTGCCTCCACGATTGGCAATGCATCCATGTCTGCACGTAAAGCAATTGCTTTAGAAGAGTTGCCTTTTTTCAACACGCCAACGACACCATTTCCACCAATATGACGATGTACCTCATAGCCTAAATTGGATAATGTCTCTGCGACCAAGTTAGCAGCCTCTACTGTTTCACCTTCAAGTTCAGGGTATTGGTGCAAATGGTGACGAATTTTCACATAAGGAACATATTGTTCATTCATGTCTACAAATGGTGCTGGGTTAGTTAATTGGTTCATAATTTGATGTCCTTATCTTAAATTGAAGATGTGCGAGTAATAGGTTGATCTTTTTGTTGCACACATGCAGGTGCAGTTTCACGGACGATGAACATTGCGATACTACTCATCATCAAAGTAACGATTAAATAATACGCTGGGCCATAGCTAACATGTTGTGAACTTACCAACCAAGTCACAATGAACGGTGAGAATCCGCCAAAGACAGTGACACTAATGTTGTAGCCAATTGACATGCTTGTAGTCCGACCCAAAGTTTTAAATAGCTCAGTAGATAACGCGACCATCGGGCCATAAGCCAAAGCTAGGCAGCAACATACTGGAATTTGTAGCAGCATTAAATTTTGAATGGATGGAGCATCGACCAAGTTTTTATAGAGTGGATACAGCAGGACAAGCACACCGATATAGCCCGTCAAAATGATTTTTTTACGTCCCAATTTATCTGACAGATAACCACTGATTGGAATCAAGAAAGTAAGAAGTGATACTGCCAAACATTGCACCATAAATACGTCATGCATATTTAAACCCAACGTTTTAGCTGCATAAGTCGGTGTATTGACTAGAAGAATATAGAATGATGTGGTTCCACCAGCACCCATACCAACGAAGAGAATAATTTCCTTAAATGATGATTTTACATTACTGAAAATTACGGTTTTCTTTTCTTTGCTATTGCTAGTATCCTCAACTGACTCTGTATATTCTTCATTTTCTTCAAGATTGCGTCGAATCCATAGTCCTACAGGACAAATCAGCAAACCAATGATAAATGGAACTCTCCATCCCCAAGTTTCCAGCTCATGCGGACTGAGATATCGACTTAAAGCAGCACCTGTCAGAACCCCCATCAATACCGCTAAACATTGGCCCACCATTTGCCATGACCCATAGTAACCACGTTTTTCAGATGGCGCTGCTTCAACGAGAAAGGCAGTTGAAGTTGCATACTCACCACCTGTTGCAAAGCCTTGCAATAAGCGTGCAGTTACAATGAGTAAAGGTGCAGCAAGACCAATTGCGCTCCAAGGTGGAGTAAAAGCCATGATTGCAACGGCAACAGTCATAATTAAAATAATGATTTGCATCGCAGCCTTACGCCCTTTACGGTCAGCATAATAGCCGAGTAATAAACCACCGACTGGACGCATCAAGAAACCAACACCAAATGTTGCCAAAGCAACTAAAAGTGCTGCATGTGGATTTTCAGCAGGGAAAAATTGGGTCGCAATAAAGGCTGCTACAAAACCATAAACAATAAAGTCATACCATTCCAAGGTATTACCAATCACAGCAGCAATTGCTTTTTTCCTGAAATTTACATCTTGGGTCATATTTTGCATGTTCAACAATTCCTAAATTTAAGTGACAGAATGCGTGCAATTAAGCCGCTGCTTCGACAACTTGTTGCTGCTGTACGCCTAAACCATCAATCCCGAGTCGAACCACTTGGCCATGCTGTAAGAATTTCGGTGGTTTTTGCCCCATACCTACGCCTGCAGGTGTCCCTGTTGCAATAATATCTCCTGGCTGTAAGCTCATGAATTGACTTAAATAGCTGATAATTTTAGCCACACTAAAAATCATATTTTTAGTACTACCCTGCTGGTATCGTTGACCATCTACTTCCAGCCACAATTCGAGCTGTTGTGGATCTTTTACTTCATCTTTCGTGACCAACCACGGGCCAATTGGGCCAAAGCTGTCACAGCCTTTACCTTTATCCCAAGAACCTCCTCGTTCTAACTGATATTCGCGTTCAGAAATATCATTAATCACGCAATAACCTGCGACATACTCCAACGCATTTTCTTCTGAGATGTAACGTCCTTCACGACCAATGACGATCCCAAGTTCGACTTCCCAATCAGTTTTTACGGAATTACGTGGTAACAAAATTTGGTCATTGGCACCACTAATTGCACTGGTCCATTTATTGAAGATAATCGGTTCATTTGGAATCGCAGCATTGGATTCTTTGGCATGATCTGAATAATTCAAACCGATACAAATAAACTTACCGACATCCGCGACACATGGTGCAATACGCTCATTTGACGAAAGTATTGGTAACTGCTCGATATCAAGATTTTTTAAATCTGAAAAATTTTTGGCGAGTAATTCTGGATTAATATCTTCAATGATCTGGCTTAAATCACGAATATTATAGTCAGTATCCAAAATAGCCGGTTTCTCTTGTCCAATTACACCTACACGTAATAATTTCATTGTATTATCCCTAATAATTTTCTTTCCATGGTGTATGCGCAATCTGGTGATGGAGACTGAGCAATCAAAATATCTTAACTAGGTTAAAATAATGATTGATCATCCTTTTGGCTGATTTTAAAGCCAGACTTGCCCCTACTTCGAATGCAATACGCCATAAAAGTTGTTTGCTCAAACGAATTGTTAAATCAAAATTAAGCAGCTTTCTTTAGCAGTAAACCTTGATTCATCAAACTTGAGGTGGCTGTAGTCAACGTAAAATCTGGCTGAGTTTGTCCCGTGTTATAGAACACATGATTCACTTTACGAGAATATACGTATGGTCGCTGATCTGATCTGTTCATACTCATAAACTCTTGAGGTTTTAGACTCAAAATCTGAGTAAAAGATGTAAATAACGACTCATCATTCGCACATGAGAATTGAGAAATTGGATACAAAGATGGCTTGATTGCTGTGATTTGAGCACGTAATTGCGCAAACTCGTAAATAATAGGTATACAAGTGCGGCTTGGCTCTTTATGAATACTAATATGCGGCATAGCACACATCCCTAAATAAAATTAAGTGAATGGTTATGCCCCATCTGTATGTGGTACCTGAGATCTTCAATTTATTGTAAACATCCATTTTCACAAGAAATTTTCTTCCTTCGGTGAGCAAATATCATTTTCCTATGACACTTACTTCTCTCCAGATTGTTACATTATTACAGTCCTTTTGCCTGAGAGTTTCCGGGGTCGTTGCTCCTTCGGCGAATCAATGCTGATTTCTCTCCTGTAATATCTAACATATAGCAAAGCTCATACCAAATCTATCAAAAATGTATAATATATTTTTTCACATAAAAAACAATTAGTTAATTTTAACTCACAAAACTGACACTTTTGGTCAACTTTTGCCATAAATGCATTTTTTGCACAAAAATAATACGCGGTGTTCTTTTTTGGATCCAATATTTAACCCAAAACATGCTTTTTGATCCTATTTGGCTTTTTATTAACTCCTCTAAGATTCAACATTTTCAGTGCCATAAAAGTTGTTGTTCTATTGTCTTGCTACTCAGCTTAAATATGCATAATTCTGATTCTTCTCTCTCGTTCCAACGCTTAAACAGTTTATTGATCTGCTAACCTTTAAGAAAATTCTAGTGTCCCCTCAGTCACATTTAACGCCTTCCTCATCTCGTTAAGATTCAATACGATATATTGAAATTTCAATTAAAATTTCATCTGTTTGTATTTAGTCCTGCTACGTTCTTTTTGCATGGATCTTGTACTTTTTATTCTCATTAATTTAGTTCAAGAATTCTTTCAATTTTAGTGCGATTAAATTTAGTCTCTATATTTTGGTGCATTTATTTGAGTTATTTCTTGTCGGAAATGCATATAGATCACTTCTTAAAGATTACATTTTTCAAAATAACAATGAATTTGGCATACCAATTGCTTATTAGAAATTACTACAGGAGAGAAATCAGCATTGATTCGCCGAAGGGGCAACATCCCGGAAACTCTCAGGCAAAAGGACTGTACGTCATAAAAAAAATCTGGAGAGTGCTTGCACAGCACACCGAAGGAGGAAGGGTCAAACCCGAAACTCTCAGGTCAAAGGACAGATGGGGCATCACCTGAAATTGTGAGGATTATATGCCACATATTGCCATTATCGGTGCAGGAATCACTGGTGTGACCACTGCATACGAATTAATAAAAAAAGGTTTTGAAGTCACTGTTTTCGAAAAGAATTTATATCCAGCAATGGAAACTTCTTTCGCGAATGGTGGACAACTTTCAGCATGCAATGCCGAGGTCTGGAATCAAAAATCGACCATTGCGAAAGGAATTAAATGGATGTCGCAAAAGGATGCGCCTTTACTACTCAATCCATCCTTCAATATGCACAAATACGCATGGCTGCTCGAATTTTTAAATCAAATTAAAAATTATGAAGGTAATACCATCGAAACAGTTCGCTTGGCACTGGAGTCACGCAAACACATGTTTGCAATTGCTGATCAGGAAGGCTTTGATTTTAATTTAGAGAAAAAAGGCATCTTGCATTTTTACCATACCGAACAAGACTTTGGGGTGGCTAAAAATGTAAATACCTTACTCAAAAAAGGCGGCCTGGAGCGCTATGCGGTGACTCCTGAAGAAATTAAATCCATTGAACCGACATTAACAGGCGATTACTTTGGAGGTTTTTTCACACCAGACGATGCAACAGGCGATATACATAAATTTACCCGCGGCTTGGCAAATGTCTGCGAAAAACGCGGTGTTAAATTTTGCTTTGCTGCCAATGTCTTAAACATTAAACCTGCTCTCGATCGCGTTGAAATTCAATACCATCAACAACAAACGCAAAACATGCCAAACGAAGACACCATCACGGCTGTGTTTGACGGTGTCGTGATTTGTGGTGGTGTTAATAGCTATTATTTGGGCGAGCAGCTTGGCGATAAAGTCAATATCTACCCAGTAAAAGGATATTCAATTACCGTCAATTTAAATGATGAACGAAGTGTAAAAAATGCACCGTGGGTCAGCTTACTCGATGAAAGTGCGAAAATTGTGACCTCACGCTTAGGTGCAGACCGTTTCCGTGTTGCAGGTACTGCAGAATTTAATGGTTATAACAAAGATATTCGCAATGACCGTATTCAGCCATTGGTCGATTGGGTCAACAAAAACTTCGATATTGCCACCGATAGTGTGGTGTCTTGGGCAGGTCTCAGACCAATGATGCCAAATATGATGCCGAAAGTGCAGCGCAGTAAACAAGCCCGCGTTTTTTATAACACAGGTCACGGCCACCTAGGATTCACCTTATCTGCGGCCACAGCCGTGATGATTAGCCATGAAATCCAAATGGCGTTAGCTGCTTAAGATAGCTTGAGGAGATAAAATGAAAGGTTTTGTCTCCAAGTTTCAGCAACGCAATAAAAAATTGGGCTGGCTGTGCTTGGGTTTCCTGCTTCTGCTGCAAATACTCAGCATTTTTGCGAGTGTTATTGCACAAATTTGATCGAAACAAAACACAGCAAGCCTATATCAGACATAGAATCGCTCTATTGCAGCAAAGGATCATGTATCTGTAAAAAGAGCGCTAAAAAATAGGCAAAGTAAAGATGCAATTATTTACCACATATGGACATTTAGCAATTTCAACAGAGCTTTATGATTTTATTGAAAACGAAGCATTGGTTGGCACAGGTTTAAACAGTACAACGTATTGGAAAAATTTTGAAAAAGTCGTTTTGGATTTAACACCAAAAAATAAAGCGTTATTGCAAAAACGTGAAGACTTACAAAAGCAGATTGATAATTGGCATCGTCACAATGACTTTGAATTAAATGCATATCAGGCATTTTTATCAGAAATTGGTTATTTATTACCTGAAGTCGAAGATTTTCAGATTACCACTGAAAATGTCGATGAGGAAATTGCGCAACTGGCTGGCCCACAATTGGTCGTACCTGTACGTAATGCACGTTATAGTTTAAATGCAGCCAATGCGCGTTGGGGCTCTTTGTATGATGCCTTATATGGCTTCGATGTAATTCCTGAAACTGAGGGTGCAGAAAAAACCAAAAGCTATAACCCTGTTCGGGGCGAAAAAGTCATTGCCTTTGCAAAGAATTTTTTAGATCAAAGTTTCCCATTGGAGCACGGTTCTTTTGCGGATGCCACAAAATGGCATTTAGATGAACGTGGTCTGGTTGTGACTCTAAAAGATGGTTCGCACACGACTTTAAAAAATGCGAGTCAATGTGTCGGCTTCAATGGTGAATGGACACAGCCAAGTGAAATCATCCTGCAAAATAATGGATTACACGTCATTGTACAATTTGATGCTACACATGTGATTGGTCAGCAAGACCCTGCACACATTAAAGATATCATTATGGAGGCTGCGGTTACCACCATTCAGGATCTAGAAGATTCTGTGTCCGCTGTTGATGCAATGGACAAGGTGGAAGCATATCGCAATTGGTTAGGGCTAATGCGTGGCACATTGCAAGAACACATTGAAAAAAATGGTCGATTGATTACACGTGCATTAAATCAGGATCGTCACTTTCAATCTCTGGACGGTGATCAAAAGACATTGCATGGCCGCTCTTTGATGTTGCTGCGCAATGTGGGTCATCTCATGACCAATCCTGCTATTTTGGTCAATGGTGAAGAAATTTACGAAGGCATTATGGATGCCTTAATTACGCCATTACTGACATTTAGTGACTTGCGTGGAGAAAATCAACTTTCAAACTCTCGTCAAGGCTCCATGTATATTGTTAAACCGAAAATGCATGGCCCTGAAGAAGTTGCTTTTACTGTTGAGCTATTTGAACGTGCTGAGCAAGCCCTAGGTTTAGCAGCCAAAACCTTAAAAATTGGCATTATGGATGAAGAACGACGCACTTCAGTCAATCTCAAAAACTGTATTGCAGAAGCTAAAGACCGTGTGATTTTTATTAATACAGGCTTTATGGATCGGACTGGCGATGAGATTCATACCTTGATGGAAGCTGGCCCATTTGTACCAAAAGCTGAAATTAAAACCCAAGCATGGTTTGACGCGTATGAAAATCGTAATGTAATGATTGGCTTAAAAGCTGGTTTTCGCGGGAAAGCGCAAATTGGTAAAGGCATGTGGGCAAAAACGGATCTGTTGGCAGCAATGTATAACAGCAAAATGGAGCATCCTGAAGCAGGGGCAAGCTGTGCTTGGGTGCCTTCCCCTACGGGTGCGGTAATTCATGCGCTTCATTATCATCAAACCAATGTGGCAGATCGTCAGCAAACATTGTTAGAAACTGACATGTTGAGTTTGCAAGATCTATTGTCACCTGCATTGGCTAGCCAGCTTAACTGGACAAAAGCACAAAAAACCAAGGAACTGGAAAATAACTGTCAGGGAATTTTGGGCTATGTCGTGCGCTGGGTCGATTTAGGTATCGGTTGCTCTAAAGTTCCAGACATTGATCATGTCGGACTCATGGAAGATCGCGCAACTTTACGTATCTCGTCTCAACACGTTGCCAACTGGTTGCGTCATGGCATTGTGTCACATGCAGAGGTCAAGCAAGTGCTGGAACGCATGGCAAAAATTGTCGATGAACAAAATGCACATGACCCCCTGTATCGCCCAATGTCGAATGACTTTACCACCAGTATTGCTTTTCAGGCTGCATCTGACCTGATCTTTAAAGGCTGTAAGCAACCGTCTGGTTATACCGAACCTGTATTGCATCATGCACGTTTACAAGTGAAATCACATAAAATTTCCTGATACGTTAACTGAGCGAATCAAGATGACATGCTGCAAAATCACATCCTCCCCATTTCCATGTGATTTGCAGCATGATTCAAATGATTGATCGCTCAGATCACGTATTTAACGCTCAAATCATACAAACAACTTGCCTCAAACATTGAGGCAAGTTGCTCATTACTGTGCAAGACATAAAAAAGCCTTAAAACGCCATTCCCCCAACAATTGAGTACTCACCTCATTTGACCATCTCAATCCAACACATCAGCCAGTATTGATTTTTCAGAGCTACCCACACCTTTTGACTTAAAGTTGCAAGCATTCTGCTGAGTGGCATCCATTTTGCTTAATAAATATTACGAATTTTAAAAATAGTAATACTGTGGCCAGAATGGGGGCTGTGAAATATGGGTTATGTCGCAAAGGCACTGAGTAAAAAAAATAAGCTATTTCTTAGCTTTGGCTCATTTCTTATTCCAATACTGATCTGGAGTGCAGTCAGCTATTTACCTTTCATTTGGCATCCCCAAGTCCAGATTACAGATTCAGGGAGCACACCGTATTTACAAGTCGGCACGCGGGTCGATAAAAATGTGTTCTATAGTGAAGCACAAAATGCGATCAATCAGCATTCTGCACCACCACAAGGAATTCTGGTCAATCCGATTTATTTGCCTGCCCCACATGAAGTTGCTGAAGCGTTAATCACCGCTTTTACCACAGCACCAGAACAACCCGATGCCCCATGGTTCCATCAAAGTTTATGGCACAGTATTAAACTGGTCTTTAGTGCTTTCTTTATTTCTTCAATTATCGGGATTCCTCTGGGCATTCTCTGTGGTTTTTCTCAAAAGATTTCCCTGTTGACCGAACCTTTTGTCGAGTTCTTTCGCTACCTGCCTGCGCCTGCTTTCGGGGCTTTAGCTGTTGCGATTTTGGGCATTAATGACGCGCCTAAAATTTCCATTATTGTGATTGGAACGCTGTTTCAACAAATTCTGATTATCGCCAATACCACACGCATGGTCGATCGGGGCTTAATCGAAGCGGGTTATACCCTCGGCACCAATCAACTCAAAAGCTTATTTCATGTGGTGATTCCTGCGGCTTTACCCGACATTTACCGTGATTTACGTGTCTTACTGGGTTGGGCATGGACCTATTTAATTGTGTCTGAACTGATCGGGACAACCTCGGGGATTACGTGGTTTATCACACAACAAGCGCGTTATCAAAACTTTGACAATGTATATGCTGCCATATTGATTATTGGTGTGATTGGACTGGTGTGTGACTTTGTTCTAATGAAACTCGGTGAACGCATGTTTACTTGGAAAGCAGGAGTAAAATAATGACTGATTCAAATTTTAATGCAGCTGAATATTTTCAAAAAATTTATGAACGCCCTGTCATTTTAGAAGCCAAACAGCTTAGCCAAGTGTTTAAACATGGCAAAACCGAGCGTACGGTGTTAAATAAACTGGATTTAAAAATTCACAAACGCGAGTTCATCTGTGTGATTGGGCCATCGGGTTGTGGAAAATCAACCTTGAGCCGCGTGGTCGCGGGCTTAGACCCTTATCACAGTGGGGAAATTTTCGTTGATGGCGAACCGATTTCAGGTCCAAGTCCTGAGCGCGGCATGGTTTTTCAGGGCTATACCCTGTTTCCTTGGAAAACCGTCAAAGAAAATGTCATGTTCGGCCCGCGCATGAAAGGCATCAGTCAAATGACTGCCGAAGCACAGGCACGAGAGTGGATTAATATTATTGGTTTAGAGAAATACGAAAATCAGTATCCGCATCAACTGTCGGGTGGTATGAAACAACGGGTCGCCATTGCTCGTGCCTTAGTCAATGAACCTAAAATTTTGCTGATGGATGAACCTTTTGGTGCACTCGATCCACATACACGCCAGAAGATGCAACGACACCTTATGGATTTATGGCAAAACATTGATATCACCATTATTTTTGTGACGCATGATATGGATGAAGCCATTTTGCTGGCAGACCGTATTGTGGCGTTAAAAGCCAATCCTGGGGAAATTAAAGAAATTATTGAAGTGGATTTGCCTCGTCCTCGTTCTCCAGATTTGTTTACTACACCTGAATTTAAACGTCTTAGAGAACGTGTCGATGCACTGGTGCATGCTCAAGAAGATGAACTGGATCCTGCGCTTGCCGAATTGCCAAAAATTCCACGGATGACACAGGTCAGTACCGACCGATAACCGCTATTTATAGGAAGTGCATTTGGGACGACCCAAATGCTTTGACTCTATGTTGGACGGCCAACGCTGGTGATCTTCATGTCGAATTTGCATGTTTTACCTTTAGTTGATATCTCGAAATTGTCGAGTCCTGATTTAGCCGAGCGACTCACGGTTGCGGCTGCACTTGATCGTGCATCAAAAGAGGTCGGTTTTTTATACTTAACAGGCACACAGTTTAAGCCTGAGTTGTTTAAAGCATTGCATGAAAGCGCAAAGCGTTATTTTGCTCAAGATCTGCAAACTAAAATGAACCATTACATTGGTTTATCTGAGAATCACAGTGGCTATGTCCCGATTGGGGAAGAGCGTTTTGTTGAAAATAGTTATGATCTGAAAGAAGCCTACGATGTCAATTATGATCATTTAGACATCGCAGACCGTCGTCCACTGATTGGCCCAACACAATGGCCCAATGACCCAGACTTTAAAACGCATGTCTCAAATTATTATCAGCACATCAAAGCGGTTGGACAGCAGATATTTCAGAGCTTTGCCCTTGCACTCGGTTTAGATGAACACTATTTCGATGCCCACATTTCCAAAGCACCGAGTCAGCTTCGGTTGATTCATTACCCTTTTCATGCCGATGCACAAGATCAGGATGGGATCGGGGCGCATACCGACTATGAGTGTTTTACTTTACTGCTACCAACAGCTTCGGGACTGCAAGTTCTCAACAAACAGGGGCAATGGATCGATATTCCGCTACTTGAAAATACATTGGTGATGAATGTCGGTGACATGATGGAAATTCTATCCAATGGGCGTTATCTGGCAACCAAACATCGAGTCAAAAAAGTTTCTGAAGATCGCTATTCCTTTCCGTTCTTTTTTAGCTGTGATTATGACTATGTCATTCAGCCCATCACGCAGAATGAATCACCTCAATACCCTGCACTGCAATGTGGCGAACACCTGTTTAATCAAACTGCCCAGACCTTTCAATATCTAAAAGACAAAGTGAAACACGGAGAAATTCAGCTTCAAAATGCACGACCATTGTATTCATTTGGCTTAAATGAAGATTAGGAGTCCACATGAATTTAATCGAACTTTGCTCAAAACTGCCTGTCACCAACCTGACCGATCTTGCCTTGCCGCGTTATTTATTAGGGGCATTTCGGCGCAAAAGTATCACGTTTGCCAATGGCCTGACCGATGAAAAGACGATTGTGTACTGGTTTCAGTCCAAAAGTTTTACCCTTGATCTGCGTTTAAAAAATGCAAGCACCACCCCGATTTTGGAACGTCAAGGCTGGGTTGGAGAGACCTGTTGGAATCAGGAACAACAATTGCTGTCTTGGCAGCTCAGCAGCAATTATCAGAATCATATTCAATGGCCCGAACCTGCCAAACTGCACCCGATTGGTAATGCCATTTTAGAGTTTTCACCGAGCAATGCCTATGTTGAGGACTGGCGGCAACAAGTCAGTCGCGGGCTATATCTGGGTTTACGTTTATTTAAAATTGAAAATTTAGAAATAAAGCAAAGCTATGCTGCCGATGGTGGTTTAATCATTTGCGATCATTTTCTTGCTTTTGCCCAATCTCGACATCCCGAGATTCAAGCGCGTCTCAATACTTATGACACCTTAGCCGATGCCTTTAGCAAGCAAAATATGAGTGCTCAAGAGATTCAGGACTACGAGGTTTCCATCAGTTTTGACCGAGAAAACATCGATTTAAGTACAGTGACCGACAGCGTTGGCGCGACGATTGATCTTGAAAATTTTGAACTGCTGAATGCTGAAACACTGGTTCAAAGCAAAGTGATTCAAGGCGAAAACTGCCGTCTATATTTCAAACTCGATGTATTTCAGCCTGACTTTGAATTTTCAACACACACTGAAACCACGACTGCCAGTCGACACTGGCTACAACAAGAACAAGATCATCTTTTTCATGCCACAAAAATAACCCTATAGGAATCAATTCTCTTATGGCTTTTCTCTATTTGCTGATTGCGATTGTTGCAGAAGTAATTGCTACTTCTGCCATGAAAGCTTCCGATGGCTTTAGTCAGTTATTACCTTCAGGTATCACCATTTTAGGTTATGCCTTCGCAATCTACTTTTTATCTCTCACCATGAAAAGCATTCCGATTGGGATTACCTATGCCCTATGGTCAGGTGCAGGCATTATTCTGGTTTCACTGGTCGGGTTCTTTTATTACAAACAGCATTTAGATGTTGCGGCTGTCATCGGTTTAGCGTTTATGATCGCGGGGATTATGATTATCAATCTATTTTCTAAAAGCACACAGCTTTAATTTTATGATGTTTTTTCAAGATATATGCACTTTTCACTACAAAGCGAATTCATCTGTGTTTGATCTAAACCACCAGCAATTTTCTGCCACAGTATTAGGCTTCTTTCATGAGTCCTTTTTATTTGTCTTGCGCTGCATTGAAATAAATTTCAATCTTACTCAAGAAGAAAAGATGATTATGAAAGGAGTCTATTACATTTTAAGCATCTTAATGGTCATTTGAAGTGCTATTTCTCCAATGAGGGCAACCCTTAAAAGAACGATAACAATCGGTTTGTAAAGAATCTAGGGTAATTGAACAACATATTGAGCATTTTCAGGATAATTCTTGGAATAATTCTCTAAGAAGCGTATTTTTTATATAACAATAAGAGGGACATCTTTATGCAGAGCTTTACTGTTTCAGATTTAGATGAACTTATAAAAAAGACCTTAAGTTCTGATAAAAATATCGGGAAATTACTGATTGGCTACAAACTCTTTGCTGAGTTAATGAATGATTCTAAATTTTCAGAAGAAGTTAATAATTCAGCCTTAAGCTCAACTAAACGAAAGTACAAGAAATTAAAAATTAAAGTGACGACTGATGAATATCAGCTCTATTTTGAATCATGATTTCACTTTAGCCAAACGACAACGGATTTATCCAAACCTGTTTGCTAAAGCAATTTCAACAGGAGAACTCACATGATGACATTCATACAAGGGCTTCCAGAAAATGTGATTGGTATTACTGCTTCTGGCCATATTTCTGCTTCTGATTATGAGACCATTCTCGTTCCTGCAATTGAAGCCGCACTTAAAAAGCATGGGAAAATCAGAATTCTCTATCATATTGCTGATGATTTTTCAGGTTTTACAGCAGGTGCAATGTGGGATGACATGAAGCTGGGGCTAGGACATCTGCACGCTTGGGAAAGAATGGCAATTGTCACCGATGTTAACTGGGTTGCACATGCCACGAGCCTGTTTAAATTTATCATGCCTTGCCCAGTCCAAGTTTTTGAACTCAATCAGCTTGCCGAAGCCAAGCAATGGATCACTTCATAATCATTCATTTAAGCCGTGTTGACACAGACTACAAACTCAACTCGGACATACGGCATATATTTTAAAAAATCATCCAGATAAACATAAAAAGAGCTCAAATGAATAATGTGAAAAAAGCGCCCAACCAAGGCGATCATGATGACTGGAAAAGTCTGGATATGGCTCAACTGCAAGAAAAATTGCAGACTTCACCAGAGGGTCTCAGCCAGCAAGAGGCAGAACGTCGATTGTCACAGTATGGTCCGAACCAACTGACTGAAAAAGAAACCAATCTATTCCTGAAATTTCTGAGTTATTTTTGGGGACCCATCCCATGGATGATTGAAGCGGCAGCCCTCTTGTCAGCACTGGCTCGACATTGGTCAGACCTGATCATTATTTTGGTTTTACTTTTGGCCAATGCAGTGGTTGGATTTTGGGAAGAGCATGCTGCGGGCAATGCCATTGAAGCACTTAAAGCCAGATTAGCCATTCAAGCCCGAGGGCGACGTGATGGAAAATGGACAACTTTGCAGGCACGCGAGCTGGTGCCTGGGGATGTTATTCATTTACGTCTAGGCGATATTGTGCCAGCAGATGCACGCCTACTCTCAGGTGATCCTGTAGAAGTCGATCAATCAGCACTCACAGGTGAGTCTTTTCCCGCATCGCGAAAATCTGGTGAAGCCGTATTCTCAGGCTCAATCATTCGTCTCGGTGAAACCAGTGCAATTGTATATGCCACAGGAGAAAACACTTACTTTGGCAAAACGACTCAACTGGTGGAAGAAGCACATACCATCAGTCATTTTCAGCGTGCAGTGCTCAAAATCGGGAATTATCTGATCATACTGGCAATAGCTCTGGTGATTTTGATTTTAAGTGTGGCATTGTTCCGTGGTGACCCGATGCTTACCGCATTGCAATTTGCTTTGGTACTGACAGTTGCTGCAATTCCTGTCGCAATGCCAACGGTATTGTCTGTGACAATGGCTGTCGGTGCACGCCAATTAGCAAAGAATCAGGCTATCGTCACCCGATTAGCGGCGATTGAAGAACTCGCTGGCGTAGATGTTTTATGTTCAGATAAAACAGGAACACTCACACAAAATAAATTGACGCTCGGTGAACCATTTTGTGTCCATAATGTTCCTGCTGATCAAGTCATTTTAAGTGCTGCTCTTGCATCTCGTTCAGACAATAATGACACCATCGACTTGGCTGTTCTAAGTGGCGTAAAAGATATTCAGGCACTTCAAAGCTATGACATCGTCCATTTTCAACCCTTTGATCCAGTACACAAACGCACCGAAGCCCTTGTAAAAACCTCAGATGGTCAACAATTTAAAGTCACAAAAGGTGCACCTCAGGTCATTTTAGCCCTGATCGCAAATCTTGAGGAAGTGCAGCCTATTGTTGAAAAAGCAGTCAATGAATTTGCAGCTCGGGGCTTCCGCTCACTAGGCATCGCCAGAACTGACGAGCTCAACCAGTGGCAGTTCCTTGGGGTATTACCCCTGTTCGATCCACCTCGCGAAGGTGCTAAAGAAACTATTGAAGCGGCCCAACAAATGGGGGTCACTGTAAAAATGGTGACTGGCGATCAGGTCGCAATTGCCCGAGAGACTGCTGCGAAACTAGGGCTTGGTACGAATATTCTGGATGCCAGTGGCTTCGGTGAGATAAAACAACATGAAACAGCACAATTGTCGGAGTATATCGAAAATGCTGATGGTTTCGCACAGGTCTTCCCTGAACACAAATTCCATATCGTAGATATATTGCAGCAACATCATCATATTGTCGGTATGACAGGCGATGGTGTGAATGATGCACCTGCACTTAAAAAAGCGGATTGCGGGATTGCTGTTTCAGGTGCAACCGATGCAGCTCGCGCAGCTGCCTCAATTGTATTGCTCACAACAGGTCTGTCTGCAATTATTAATGCGATCAAGGAAAGTCGGAAGATTTTTCAGCGCATGAACAGCTATGCCATATACCGCATCACTGAAACGTTGCGTGTATTGTTGTTCATGACCTTGTCTATTCTGATTTTTAATTTTTATCCAGTCACTACCGTCATGATTGTGATGCTGGCATTGCTTAACGATGGTGCTATTTTGTCCATTGCTTATGATAATGTGCATTACCAGAATAAACCCGAAGCATGGAACATGCGTATGGTGCTCGGTGTCTCATCTATATTAGGAGTTATGGGTGTTATCTCCGCCTTTGGACTGTTTTATCTTGCGGAGCGAGTTTTCCATCTAGATCGTGGTCATATTCAGGTACTGATGTATCTCAAACTATCAGTTGCAGGGCATTTAACAATTTTTGTTACCCGTACTCGTGGGCCATTTTGGTCTATCCGTCCATCAGGAATTTTACTGGCAGCCGTTTTTGGAACTCAAATCGTTGCAACACTCATCGCAGTTTACGGGGTGTTTATGACCCCATTGGGTTGGAGTTGGGCATTAATGGTATGGGCTTATGCTTTGGCATGGTTCTTTATTAACGACAGAGTGAAATTATTTGCATATCGTGTTTTTGATCCAAATGAACGCCCTTTACTCGGCAAACGCGATCACGCTTAGTGTATAGATAAGTCACTTCCTCAAATCGACTGCTTCGAGTATTCAAATTATGCTCAGCAGTCTTCTGCACTTGTTTACATAGATTAAAATAATTTTTTGTTGAAATAAAAAACATATTTGATAAATTATGTGACATATGTCACATTTTTTATTTTTAATTCACTCGATAAACAAGGTAACATCTTTGGGAATCTGCTGTTTCAAAAATAAAAAATATGATTATCAATCATTTATGATAAGGCTGTATAGAATCGCATCAAAATAAATACAGCATGTATGAATCAATAGGTAGTTTAAATGAAAACTTTGAATAACATTAAAATTCATAATGTTAAACAAGAAATGCCAAATGTCTTTTTCACAGCTACATCTGAAAAAACCTGTACTAAACCCTTAAATATTGCTTTAGCTCGAGAAAAGTTAGAGTTAAGCCGAATCCAATTCGCTGAGTTATTAGGCATTTCTGTTCGCACATTAATTAGTTGGGAACAGGGAATTCGTCAGCCATCCAAAGCAGCACAATCTTTAATGAAATTATTTATTAAAGATCCATGTTTTGTAAAAGAAACATTAGAAAAATAAATTTAATCCATTATTTTAATTTATTTTTTAATAGTTCTAGCACATGACCATTATGCCCTGTAATGGTCATTCGTATATGACACCACAAATTTGCATGAGCAGATGAAGACATAAAAAACTCATCATCACAATTGGGTGCCTTTAGTTTGTCTTACGCATCGTGCTCGGTGAAATTCCATAATATTTCTTAAATTCACGTGAGAATGTCGACATATCATTAAATCCACATTGATAGGCAATTTGATTAATTTTATGGGTCTGCTCACTGGTCTGGATCAACATTCTCCTGGTCAACTGAAGACGGTTTTGTAACACATAGCGCCCAAACGTGGTTTCTTCCTGTTGAAAAAGTTTACTGATATAGCGGGAGCTAATCCGAAGATTTTGAGCAATATCATGAATATTCAGCTCAGAATTGTCTAAATTTTCCAAAATCAGATGCTTGACCTGCAACAGCATGTTGGAACTACCCAGTTTATGACCACGCTCTTTAATTTGATCGAGTGTTACATAGCTTAGTAAATCAAGAAATTTATTCACGACCATATTCTGAAGTTCGCCAGACATTTGTTCATTTGGCAGGCGAAATAAATCCTGTGCATAACTAAGTAGTAAAGATCTAAGTGGATGTTCTCCACCAAATGCGTAACCACATAAGCGTTCAGGTCGCCCAAAACTTTGTTGAAATTGCTCACGAGGAATCATCAACACCAGTTGATCAAACTGTTCATTCAAATACAGGTCATAGGGTCTTTGCGTATCGTAAAATACAAACTGTCCTGTGCTCAGGCGCTGCTCACGCCCATGATGCTGGATGCCCATTTTGCCTTCAACTAAGAAGGTAATGAGGATTTCATCATTACAGCCATATTTAATATTGGCAGAATTGCGTTCCACATGCTGTCCAGAGCCTTTGACTTCTACGAGTGGAATATTTCCCAGATTTTTAGCCTCTAAAGTCCCAAAGAAACTGGTTTGCACTGAAATATCAAATGCCAATGGCACAAAAATCTGACTGATCGTGTCTTGCCAGTAGTCACGTTGTAATTTGCTTGGGACACCTCTTGTGTCAAAAGTTAACATCCTTGTTTCCTTTGTTCCCTGACATCCATCAATTAAATTTAATCGGTTTAACATAACTTGCAAGCCCTAAAATCAAGCGTGACCTTAAGCTTTACAACAAGCAAAAATTGTACCTTTCAAATTTTATATAAACGCTTTACAGCCCCCTGTTCCTTATCGTCCTATGTTTTGTTCCTTTTCAGCATACCGTGTGATGAATCCTAAGTTTTATAACTAAAGCACAGCATGTGCTGCATGATAAATCTAGGATATTACATGAAATCTTCTATTAAAGTTGCTTGTGTACAAGCTGCTCCTGTGTTTCTTGACCTACAAGGAACTGTAGATAAAACCGTTCAACTGATTGCAGATGCGGCTGAAAAAGGTGTTGAGTTAATCGCTTTTCCAGAAACATGGATTCCAGGGTATCCATGGTTTTTATGGCTAGATTCACCCGCAGCCAATATGCCGCTAGTCTATCAATACCACCTCAACTCTTTAGAGCTCAACAGCACGCAAGCCAAGCAAATTGCAGATGCTGCAAAACAATACAATATGCATGTGGTTCTTGGTTTTAGTGAACGCGATCACGGCAGTTTATATATTTCCCAATGGCTGATTGATCATCAGGGTGAAACCATTGCTGTGCGTCGTAAACTTAAAGCGACCCATGTGGAACGTACTTTATTTGGTGAAAGTGATGGTAGCTCTCTACAAGTCTATGACACGGCACTGGGACGTATTGGCGCACTGTGCTGTTGGGAGCATTTACAACCTTTAGGTCGCTATGCCATGTATTCTCAGCACGAACAAATCCACATTGCCGCATGGCCAAGCTTTAGCTTGTATAGCGATGCAACTGCTGCACTCGGTAAAGAAGTCAATAATGCTGCCTCTCGTCTGTATGCCGCAGAAGGTCAATGTTTTGTGCTTGCTCCTTGTGCGATTGTTTCTCAGGAAATGATTGATTTCTTATGCACTGATGACACCAAAAAACAACTGCTTAAAGTCGGTGGTGGTGCAGCCCGAATTTATGGCCCTGATGGTCGTGATCTGGTCACACCACTTGCAGAAGATGAAGAAGGTCTGCTCATCACCGAGATCGACCTGAACCATATTATTTTTGCCAAAACGGCTGCGGATCCTGTTGGACATTATTCACGCCCAGATGTTTTTCAATTGGTGTTTAACGCTCAGCCGAAACCTAAAGTCATTTCTCAAGCACCGACCCTGCACGCTTCTAACGAATCCTTACATGCCAACCCTGCTGTAGAACTGGACTTCGAAGGAGAATAAGCATGGAATCAGCAATCCCGACGAACCTTAGAACCACGGTCACGCAACCGCGTTCAACACCACAAGGTTATCGCCCACCTTTTCCTGCTTGGACGACACGATTTGCCCCAGATACCCATCAAGTTGTGATGATGTATCTGGGTATACAGTCCCAGCAGAAAATTGATTTTCAACAACTTGAACCTATTCTTTCGTATTTGAAACAAGATCAAATTCCAGGGTACTGGACACCTGCCGAGTATGTTGATGCCCAAGGTTTTCACAACCTGATCATTACCGCTTACTGGATTGATCAAGCACATTTTACACATTGGTTTAAGCACAGTGGTTTCGATCAATGGTGGAATGCAGCTGAACGTGAACAGGACGATGTTGGCTATTTTCTGGAAATCTCCTGCCCGACAATCGCAGAATTTGAAACTATTTTTTCAGATTCGTCTACACCAGAAGGCATTGCGCATTTAAGTTCAAACATGAGTGATGAAATTCTGGAACATGGTTATTACGGCAGTATGCGTGACCGACTTCCTGTGGCTCAACAACTGTCATTATCAGGTTCAAAACTGAATAAAGACAAATACCTCTATAAATCAGCTCATCGAATTCAGGTGATCGGGCAGAACCATTTAAGCCTGATTCGGTCAGGTCAGGACTGGAGTGAAACTGAAGCAGATGAACGCGATTTATATTTAAACCATGTTGAACCGACTTTAAAACGGGGCATGCAATTTCTACGCGATGAAGGCTTGGCTGAAGGTTGTCTAAACTGTCGCTATCTGACGGTATTAAATCCTGACACAGGTGAAGCGACCGATAAAAGCTTTGGCTTGGCGTATTTTCAGGATCTACAGCACCTTGAGCAATGGGCAAAATCTCACCCGACCCATGTCGCCATTTTCGGTGAATTTATGAATTATGTTCAACGGATGAACTTTCAAATTAAACTCAAACTGTTTCATGAAGTGATTTCCGTTCCAGCTCAATCTCAATTTTTTGAATACATCAATTGTCATTCACAGACAGGTTTACTGAATGCATTGAACGGGGAACACGCATGATTTTAAATACAAAAAATTTGCTTTTGATCGTCAGTACCTTGAGCATCATGTCGACCAGTCATGCCCTTGAGGTACAACCGGGTGATTTTGAAATGTTGCCCGATGGAAAAAGCCTAGCCCTACTGTATTACACCTACACTCAAGGTGATCAACTTTATCAAAATGCTGACAAAGTTTCTGATCATGCCAAACTTGAAACAGATATTGGGTTACTGCGCTATATTCACGCGATTCACCCTATCGAAAATGTCAGTATTGAACCTCAGGTCATCTTACCATTTGGAAAATTGCAGGCATCGCAAGATTTATCCGCTTTGGGAAATGCCTCAGGTGTGGGAGATGTGATTGTGGGCATGCCCATCAAATATGCTCCGTCATCTGCCAATACCCTAGCAATTGCGCCTTTTGTTTCAATTCCTTCAGGTTCTTATCATCAGGATCAAGCTTTGAATCTGGGGGAAAATCGTTGGAATGCAATAGTGCAAACTGCATGGTTACATCATTTTAATCAGCACTTTACGCTGGAAAATATTTTTGATGCTGCCTTCTATACAAGCAACAACCAATACACTGTTGCAAATTTAAAACTCGATCAAAAAACGAAATACGAATATCAGGTGTATCTGCGCTATAACCCATCCCCTGTAACGGCTTTTGGGATTGGTGGTGGGTGGGTCAGTGGTGGTGAGACTCAACTGAATCACGTCAGTCAAAATGACAAATTAAACACCACTTATGCAAAATTGACAGCATCGCATTTTTTTACACCCAATTTTCAGACCAACCTGACCATTGGACGTGATCTCAAGGTTGAGCAAGGGGTTAAGCAAGATTTAGATGTAACGCTTAGATTGGGTTATTTATTTTAGTGAATTGATTGAAATAAAACGATCTGATCCATGCCGTTCACTGTCGTCGATCAGATCTTCTTTAGAAAATCGCACCTAAATACTATTCCTAAAATTCGCTTATGCAAGGCTTTATCCTTTTTATGTTTCAAAATTGGCTTTTACTATAAATTTGAATAAATAGATCGCAAAAATATTAATTTCTGCTCTAGATTTCAAGAAATACTGCTTGTAATATCTAATCCCATAATATTTATATGGGATTAATTGGGCAAGTTTATTTGCCACCCAAAATTTATATTAAAAAACATTTCAACATAACAATTTACAAGAGCACCGATATGGAATGGAACGAAAGTTATAATATTGGAATAGATGTCATTGATCATCAACATCGTCAAATTTTAGATTATATCAATGCTTTAGACCAAATTCGAATCAGTGGAGATCGTCATAAAATTCAAGAAATCTTAGATGATCTGATTGACTATACCCAATCACATTTTAGTTTCGAAGAAAATTTACTTGAACAAGTCATGTATCAATATTTGCCCTCTCATAAAGGGATACATGACATCTTTGTCAAACGGCTGAACGAGTATCGCCATCGGTTTGCAAAAGGCGAAGCAGTTGAAAATGACTTGCATCGTTTACTTTCAAAGTGGTTGATTAATCATATTCAACATGATGATCAAGATTACGTCCTTTCTGTCCGTGAAAACATGTTGCGTTATTTACAAGCACAAGAAAAGAAAAAAGGGAAAAGCTGGTTCGCACGTTTTTTTAAGTAGAAAAATCAGGCTTTACACTCACATTAGCAAGCCTCGTCCAGCATACAAAGCGGTAAAACTGATTACCGTTTTTGTATCTTACCCTGTCTATTTTCAGTCAAATTTTTATCTATACACTTCTTTTATAAGTCCTTCTGATCTCTGTTGTGCTGCATTGAAAAATATTTCAATTTGCTCAGGGAGAAAAATAAAGAGGGTGTAAGCAATTATGGAAGAAGTCTTATACAGAAATCTTGGTTAGATGCTCAACGCTATCCCTTGATTGAAGTCAGTCGAATTAAACCTCTAAAATAAAAAACCCCGACATCCTGTCGAGGTTTTTCGTATGAGTTGCTTAGGTATAACTCCTGTCGTACCTCACGTTCCTGATGCGAGAACTTATTATTTTTGTTTTATGTTCTGGAACTTCCTGTTCCTGATGAATTCATCATAAGAAATCTAGCCTAGCGTGAATACAGGAAATTAACCCATTTTTATGTACGTTGTAGCGTACAAATAAGGTGGATGTATTCGGCTATCATATGTCCTGATCAGTCTACAGTCTCATAGTTCAACATACTGAAAAATCATCCTCTAAAAATGCACTGACACGATCAGTTTTAGTGCAAGCACGTTCTAACTGCCCAGTTTTTTATCTTCATTGTTCATAACTAAATAATGAACGTAAATAAATTCAATATCTTAAAAACAATGGCACATTTGTTGCAAAAATAATTTCAAATGAAACATTTGTTTCTTTGGGAAGTTGTTTTATGTCAGCACAAAGCATTCATCAGAAAATTTCAGCCTTGGGCCAAACGCTCACGGACAGCGAGAGTCGTCTTGCCCAAGTCATGCTAGACAATGTTTCACAACTGGCATCGTACTCGGCAACTGAATTGGCAGAGCTGGCAGGTGTATCCAAAGCCACTGCGGTGCGTTTTTTTAAGCGACTCGGTTACGCTTCATTTAGTGAGCTACGCTTACAGGCACGTCAGAGTCAAGACACTGCTTCCCCACTTTTTTTGATGATGACTGGCAAATATGCTGAAAATGAACTGAGCTATGTCGAACAGCATGCTGCCAATGAAATGCGCAATTTGGCACAAACCTTTGAACAGATAGAAGCTCAGCAACTCAAACAAGCACTGCAACTGATGAAGCAGGCTGAAAAAGTCTATGTGGTGGGCTTTCGTAGCAGTCGTCATTTGGCACATTACATGTGGTTATTGCTCAGTCAAATTCGAAGCAATGTCGTGCTGATTCCCAGCCAAAACGGCATGCACCTGACTGAAGAACTGGTGGATTTATCGGAACACGATTTAGTGCTGATGATGGACTACCGTCGCCGCGTCACATTGATTGAGCAGATTGCGGCACACGCCGCTATGGTCAACGCCAAAATTTTACGTTTCACCGATCTTTCTGCTACTGAACTTTCAGTTCCAACTCAACTGACTTTACGCACATGGATTCGTAGCACAGGTATGTTCGACTCTTATACCGCTGCGACTTCATTAATCAATGCCGTATGCACCCAACTTGCCGTTGAACAACGCGAGTTGACCCAAGACCGATTAAACAAAATTGAGCAGTTACATGACCACTATCAAGATTTAGATCTCTAATCTAAGGAGTTGCAATGAATACAGCCGCTGTGACCGCAATTGAACAAAACTATGCTGATCGAGCCATGCCCTCGACCTTAAAAATTAACCGAGCGCGTTTACTGAAACGAATTGCTGAACTGGGTGAAATTGGCGCGATTGCAGGCGGTGGCGTTTGCCGTCTTGCCTTGACCGATGAAGACAAATTGGGTCGTGATCAAGTCATTCAGTGGATGAAAGATTTAGGACTCAGTATTTCAATTGATGCCATCGGTAATGTGGTTGCGACTCGTGCAGGTCTGCAAGATTTACCACCTGTGATGACAGGCTCACATATTGATACGGTACGCACAGGCGGAAAGTACGATGGTAATTTAGGGGTATTGGCTGGTTTAGAAGTCATTGCCAGTTTAAATGATGCCAATATTCAGACCCAACATCCAATTGCGGTTGCCTTTTTTACCAATGAAGAAGGCGCACGCTTCCCACCCGATACCATGGGCAGTTTGGTTTTCCAAGGCGAATTGAGTCTAGAAGAAGCCTATCAGACCCGTGGCATTGATGGCACAACCGTCAAAGAAAACCTTGAACGGATTGGTTATTTGGGCGATGCACCTGTGGGGAATCAGCGCATTCATGCATTTATGGAGCTGCATGTCGAACAAGGCCCTGTGCTTGAACATGAAAATATTCAGATAGGGGCTGTCACTGGCGTACAAGGCATTCACTGGATGGAATGGACTATTTCAGGAACATCGAATCATGCAGGTACAACCCCGATGGCATTACGGCATGATGCAGGGATTGTCGCCATGCAAATTGCGACTTTTGCACGAAGTTTGGTACAAAGCACGGGGCAAGGACAATTAGCCACTGTAGGACAAATTCAGTTCACACCCAACTTGGTCAATGTCATTCCCAATAAAGCGGTGTTTACTCTCGATATTCGCAATACCAATGCCGCAATTCTCGCCGATGTCCATCAGCAAATCATGACTTTCGCTGAGCAAGCTGCTCAGGCTGAAGGCGTGCAAATTTCTGTCCGTGATTTGGCAAAATCTGATCCTGTTGCTTTTGATACTCGCATTGTGCAGCGTGTCGCAGAACTAGCCGAACAGCAAAACTTATCGGTAAAAAGCATGCCAAGCGGTGCAGGACATGATGCCCAAGTCATTTCCACACTCTGCCCGACAGGCATGATTTTTGTACCAAGTGTTGCTGGACTTTCCCATAACGTCAAAGAATTCACCCATGATCAAGACGTTGAACGCGGGGCAAATATTCTGTTGCAAATCATGCATGAACTTGCCAATGGAGCACACATTTAACCCAATAAAAAAAGCCAATCCATGCGTCACCCCACGGGTTGCCATGCCTGTGGGCGGTAAGGCGAACTGCCTTACTAAAACTGTTGTTGATTTTCACTTGAAGTATTCAGCACAGCAGGAAAGCTCCTGCTGTCACTACAGTTTGACTTGAACGAGGACGTTATCATGACTATTGCTCCACAAACTTCAAAATATCGTTATTGTATTTTTGCGTTGCTGTTTTCGTTGGTCTTGGTGAATTATATTGATCGTGGGGCGTTGCCTTTTGCGATCAATGATATTTCTCAGGAATATGGATTGTCTAAAGTTGAGATTGGCGCGGTTCTCGGCTATTTCGGCTTTGGTTATTTGGCTGGTGCCTTGTTTGGTGGCGTACTGGCTGACCGTTTTGGTACCAAGCGAGTCTGGATATGTTTTGGGATCCTATGGTCGATTGTTGAAATTTTGACTGCTTGGGCAGGCAATATCGGCACATTCTTCTTTGGTTCAGCCTTAGTCGGCTTTGCCATGATTCGGGTCATTTTTGGTTTGTCTGAAGGCCCTGCTTACCCCCTAATGAGCAAGTCAATTGCCAGCTGGACACCGAAAAAAGAACAAAGTCTGTCTTTAAGTTTTGGCTTGGTCAGTACTCAAGTTGCAGGTCTGCTCACTGCCCCAATTGCAGTCTTTTTGCTAATGGTGACGCATGACTGGCGAACCATGTTTGTCTGTTTAGGTGTGCTGTCATTATTGTTCATGACGTTGTTTTATGTGGTATTTAAGAACAAACCAAATGAACACCCTAAAGTTTCGGCTCAAGAATTGGCATATATTCAAGAAGGGCGTGACTATGAGTTAAATGCTGAAAAATTACCGTGGTGGTCATTTTTCAAAAATCGTACCTTAATGCTGAATGCCTTTGGTTATTTCACTTTCTTGTATATTACTTTTACCATCATGTCTTGGGGGCCAAAGTACTTACAAGACACCTTCCATTACGACCTGCATTCTTTATGGTATATCGCCATGATTCCATGGGTTGGCTCGACCATTACCGTGTTACTTGGTGGTTATATTAGCGATTATTTATACCGTCATTTTAATTTAAAATTGCCCGCAATGGTTTCGCTGGCGTCATGTTAACCTTAACAGCACTGTGTTTTGTGATGATTCCACATATGCACTCGGCAGCCGCGATTATTGCTCTCATCGCATTAGGAAATGCTTGCAATGCAACGGTCAACAATGTGTATTACTCTGTAATTATCGATGTATCACCCAATGCCAATGTCGGTTCTTTCTCGGGCTTTACCCTTGCGATTGCCAACTTGGCTTCGATTATTGCACCGATGCTATCAGGTTGGTTGGCACAGTATTATTCATACAACGCCATTTTTTATGTGACCGCAGGGATTGCCCTATTTAGTATGTGTTGCATGCTGTTTATTCAGCCTGAGAAAAAAATTCAACCACAGCAAGTTAAAGTGGGTAAAGCCTTGTCCATTCATCCTTAAAACAACATTTTAAGGCAGCAGTTCGAATCTGATTTTTGCCCTGCTGCCAATTGAGAACATGAGGTTGATCACTATGCACGATGTCCAAGATGCCGTTTCATTTTCCCAACAATTTTTGCAACAACGACTTGACCCAGTTCAAGCACTTGAACATGCACTGGAAAAAGCCAATCAAAACGACTCGGTTTATATCCGACTCTGTGAAGAGCGGGCATTTCGTGAAGCATGGGCAGCTAAAGCACGTTGGGATGCAGGTCAACCTTTATCGATTTTTGATGGTGTGCCCATTTCATGGAAAGATTTATATGATCTACAAGGCATGCAAACCACAGCAGGTTCAGCCGTACTGGCAAATAGCGCGATGAAAAAACACGACGCTGTTTTAGTGAATCAACTCACACAACTGGGCATGGTGAATTTGGGCAAAACCAACTTGTCAGAATTTGCTTATTCTGGGCTCGGACTCAATCCTTTTTTTGGAACGCCTAAAAATGTTTATGACCCCGCTTGTATTCCAGGGGGATCATCTTCAGGGGCGGCTATTTCTGTGGGTCATGGCAGTGTGCCGATTGGCATGGGGTCAGACACAGGTGGCTCAGTGCGGATTCCTGCGGCACTGAATGGTTTGGTTGGATATCGCAGTAGTCATGGACGTTATAGTAAACAGGGTGTATTTGAACTCTCCAAAACCCTCGATACCTTAGGGCCATTAACCCATAGTGTTCGCGATTGTTGGGTGCTTGATCAACTCATTACAGGCAATAACTTATTTAAAATGCCTGAACTCCCCACTCGTGTGAATGCCTTTCAATTTGTGGTTGATCCACGAATTTTACAACATGAAAAAATTGCAGATGCTGTCAAAGCCAATTTTCTAGACCGTATAAAATGGCTCAAACAACAAGGCTGCCATGTTGAATACCGCCCAATTGATGCCTTTCAGCAAAGTTTAGATTTAATTGATCAAGGCTTATGGTTAGGCTCAGCCGAAGCCTTTACAAAACATGAGGCCTTGTTAGATTCAGAACAAGCTGAGCAAATTGACCCTCGTATTCGCCAGCGTTTGGAACGCTCACGCAATTTCCCTGCGTCCAAACAGATCCGCTTATATTTTCTTAAACAGCAGTTACAACAACAGATTCAGCAGGAATTACAAGGGTGTCTATTGTTAACCCCAACCGTGATGCATACTGCCCCAGAAATTGCACCGCTCGAACAAGATACTGAGCTATTTTTTGAGACCAATGCTCGTACGCTGCGTTTGACCATGCCAGGCAGTTTTTTAGATATGCCAGCAGTGACGTTACCCAATGGCTTTTGTGAGAAAAAGCGCCCAACCGCATGGCTGATTTCATCTTTTTCGGGTGATGATCAACGTGTATTACAAGCGGCTTATGCGATTGAGCAGGCATTACAATCTAACTCAACAGATGGATAAAAAGCTGATTCATCCCACTTCTAATTTAGATCTAATGGTCAGCACAACGTCTTTTTGCAATTGTTGTGATGACCATGACCTAATATAGAAAAGACAAAAATCTTTTCTTTTAACTCAATGCAAGTTCTTGACTGCAAGCATGCTGATTCACGCCTGCAAAAGCATTTATAAGTGCTTGAATAGAAGCGGTCGCAATATCGGTATCAATCGCGACACCCCAATAACGATTTCCCTGATCATCGACACAGCAAATATAACTAATCGAACGGCTACTGCTTTGTTTTCCAAGAGTATGTTCAAAATATTCTGCAATCGAAATTTTATAAGGCCATTTGCTATTTAATGCTTGTACCGATGCGGACAATAAACCATTGCCACGTCCAGTCAAATGCATCACCTCATTTTGAGATTGCAATGAGATTTTGACTTCAAACAACTCCTGATTTTTATGTGATTGGTAATTGGAAAGTTTAAATCTTCGATCTTTTTCGGTAATGCCATAGTTTTGACAAAATAACTGCCAGATTTCAGCATGAGAAAGTTCGCGCTTGCTCGAATCTGACTGATGTTGCACCACTTGGCTAAAATCTTTTTGCAAGTTTCTCGGTAAATCAATGCCATGATTTTGTTGTAATACCCAAGCTGCACCACTCTTACCAGATTGACTATTCACCCGAATCACTGCTTCATAGTTACATCCCAAATCGGCAGGATCAATCGGCAAATAAGGTACTTCCCAGTAAGCATGGCTTTGACTTTCACGCGCTTTAAACCCTTTTTTAATCGCATCCTGATGGCTGCCCGAAAAAGCCGTAAAAACCAATTCACCCACATAAGGATGTCGTGGATGAATCGGTAATTCATTGCATTCTTGGACAATTTCAGCAATCGCCTTGATATCTGAGAAATCCAAATTGGGATGAACCCCTTGGGTATACATATTTAAAGCAATATTGACCAAATCCACATTA
This sequence comes from Acinetobacter sp. MB5, assembly GCF_003261585.1. GTDB lineage: Bacteria > Pseudomonadota > Gammaproteobacteria > Pseudomonadales > Moraxellaceae > Acinetobacter. Next base: position 66,268 of record NZ_POVU01000012.1, read on the forward strand.
CCCGTTCTTTCACCATTGCCAAATAAACAACCTTCGACCCGATCTGCACCTGCCATCAAGGCAAGCTCAGCCGTTGCAACGCCCGTACCGCGGTCATTATGCGGATGAATACTGATACAAACCTGATCACGCTGAGAAAAATGCTGACAGAAATATTCGATTTGATCGGCAAAGATATTCGGTGTGCTGACTTCAACTGTGGTCGGAAGATTAATAATCATGGGACAGTCGATACTGGGCTGCCAGACCGCTGCGACTGCCTCACAAATTTCCAATGCAAATTCAATTTCAGTAAAACAAAACGTTTCAGGTGAATATTGATAAGTCCATTTCGTTTCTGGATGCTGCATACACAACGCTTTAATCTGCTGGGTTGATGCAACCGCCAAATCAATGACTTCCTGCTTGGACTTTTGGAACACCACGCGACGAAAAACTTCAGCCGTTGCGTTATAAACATGAACAATCGCTTGTTTTGCGCCATGCAAGGCTTCAAATGTACGCTCAATCAAATCTGATCTTGCCTGTGTCATCACTTGAATACAGACATCTGCGGGAATCTTGTTTTGTTCAATCAAATAACGGACGAAATTAAAATCTGTATCTGATGCAGCAGGGAAAGCCACTTCGATTTCTTTAAAACCACATTCGACAAGTAACTCAAAAAATTTAAACTTTCTTGCATGATCCATCGGGTTAGCAAGTGCCTGATTACCATCTCTTAAGTCTGTGGAACACCAAATCGGGGCGTGGGTAATTTTCTGACTGGGCCAAGTTCGCTCAGGAAAATCCAAAAACTCAAATGGACGATATTTATTTTGAGGATAATTTAACATGCTGTGTCATCTCTATCTGGGGAATAAAAACAGCATGCTCAATCTGATTTTGTCTTTCATTTGAAAAATAGACAACTTATATCGAAAAACGGACAACTTAATTGAATTTTTTCTTTAAATAAGCTGTCGGGGTTAAACCCATTTCTCGTTTAAACATATAGGAAAATGCACTTGGGCTTTCATAGCCCAAATCTAAAGCAATGTTTAAAATCGGTTTTTTCATTTCCAAATCGGTCAAAGCCTGTAACAACTTGGCTTGTTTCAACCATACGCCAAAATTCATATTCATCTCTTTTTTAAATAATCTGGAAATGGTTTTGGCACTGACATGATATTGCTGAGCGAGATCTTCTAAATGATTCACTGTACCTAGATTATTTTTAATACTTTTACAGATGTCTTTAAGCACCGCCGATTGTGCCTCGGGCAATTGAAATGGCAATTCTTCCAAAAAGCGGATTTCATCAAGGATGAGTTCTAAAAGCCGTTCATTTCGGGTATGTGGCAATATTTCATCTTTAATCTCAATCGCCTGATTAATCAGTTCAGATAAGAGTTTTGGAATAGCAACAACGCTACACTCGGTATTGAAATCGGCTCGAGCAAAGGGCTCAACAAAAACGCCTCGGGCTTCCACTGTGCCAAAGATTTGAATGGAATGCTTTTTATTTTCTGGAATCCAAATCCCTTTTGAAGGTGGAATGACCCATATTCCTTCTTCAGTACCGACATGAATAACACCTGACAAGGTATGCAACAGTTGAATACGGTCATGCTGATGCATCGCTTCCATATACCCATCTGTATAAGATTGCGCATAGGCGTAAATGGGATAGTTCAGTTGACCGTGACAGTAGTGCACAAGTTCTCGAATATTAAAAATGTAGAAGAATATCTTATCTGGAAAATTAAGCAGGAATCAAAGTAAATAAATTTTAGAAAACAGTGCAACTGTTAAATTAGCTGAAAGCGTATTTGTAATCTAGCGGAATGCTAACGCAAAGCAACAGCTCAATAATGCACGCGTGAAATCAAAGCCTATATGCTAGATATAAATCAATTACCTGTAGGCACTGAAAGTAATGCTGTTTGACAGGTTATTTTATTCATATGCATGCCTTAGGATTATCGAGTGTCATCTTTTCTGTATCACGATAAATAATAGAAAGTTCGGGGTATTTCAGCTGAATTTTTTATTCCCCAATTTCATTCATTAAAAACTGACTTGTTTCAAAGCCAGTTTTTGAAATGGCTTGAATGCTTGAACATGATCAGCGCATTTTAATTCATTTTAAATGCAAGATTGAGTATCTGTATCTCACGACTTTAGATGCAAAAAAAGACACCTAAAAAGGTGTCATAAATGCATAATGCTTCAAAAGCATATTAAGATCATGCTTAATGTTTCTAAGCTTTCATCGCTAGAGTTTGACAATAATTCGGCCTCTGACTTTTCCATCTAGAATTTCATGCGCAGCTTTCAGACTCTCTGCTAAAGAGATTTCTGTTGTTAGGGCATCCAATTTTGTTTTATCCAATTCTGTAGCCAGACGCTCCCATGCCTCTTTTCTTAATTCGATCAGTGCCATCACGCTATCAATTCCATATAAGGTAATCCCTCTCAAAATAAAAGGAGCAACCGTCGCAGGAAAATCCATTCCCCCTGCCAGTCCACACGCAGCAACAGCACCGCGATATTTGGTTGCAGCACAGGCATTCGCCAAAGTATGGCTACCCACAGTATCAATCACACCTGCCCAAATTTCTTTATTCAGTGGCTTTCCTGGCGAAGATAATTCCGCACGGTCAATAATTTCACTCGCACCTAAATACGTTAAATATTCAGATTCCTGAGGTCGACCTGTTGAAGCGGTAATCTCATAACCAAGATGGTTTAAAAGAATAATGGCAATACTACCTACTCCACCATTTGCACCCGTCACGAGAATTTTTCCATCGCTAGGCTTGATACCATGCTTCTGCAATGCCATGACACACAGCATAGCGGTATACCCTGCTGTTCCAATGATCATCGTATCTTTAAAAGAAAAGGCAGAAGGTTTCTGGATGAGCCAATCCCCTGACACAGTCACCTGCTCAGCCAGCCCTCCAGAATATTTTTCACCAACGCCCCAGCCATTGAGTAGAACTTCGTCGCCTTCTTTCCATGCTGGATGTTTTGATTCAAGTACCACACCTGAAAAATCAATACCTGGGATCAACGGAAAACTACGTACCACTGGTGAACGCCCAGTAATCGCTAAAGCATCTTTATAATTTAAGGTTGAATATTTGACCTCAACGGTTACTTCTCCTTCTTGCAAAGGCTTTGGGGCAATCTCTGCAATTTTTGACATGTAACCTGCTTCATCTTTCGTGATGACGATACCTGTGTACATAATAAAACTTCCTCTCTATTTAATTAGACTACTTGTCTAGAATTAAGTAAAAATAAATGCAAACATCTGCATTCATTTTTTACTTAATTTTTAATATGGTTGAGCTGTTCTACTCCGACAGCAAATAAACGATAAAATGCATCTAAAGGACTAGGGGATTTGACCAAGCGTGCTCTCAGAACTGCACCTTCCCATCCAATCCAAAACTGATACGCAGCTTCATCACAATCAGATTGTAGATATTGCAAATCAGACTGATGCAGACAATCGGAAACCATTTTCTCCCATACCTTAAAGATACTTTCGATTCGGGCGATGATCTCAGTGGGCAAATAAGCAACTTCTTGACCGAGGTTCCCCAAAATACAGCCGCGTTTAAAGTCGTATTTTTGCAACTTCTCACCTGCATCTATTACAAAATTTTGCAGCCTTTCTAATGGGGAAAGATCAGTTTGACTTAAAAACTTATTTAATCGTTTCACAAAATAAAGCTCATAAGCATCTAAGACTTCTAAAATAAAAGCCTCTTTATTTGAAAAATAATGATAGAAAGACCCTTTGGGAACTTGGACAGATTTCATGAGATCGTCCAAACTCATGGCATTCATTCCACGTTCGGTCAGTAACTCGATCCCTCGACGGATTAACACTTCTTTCGTGTCTGCATAGTTACAACCATGTTTGGTTGGTCGACCACGTGGTCTTTTAGGTAAGGAAAAGTTATTCATACAAATAAAATAGACTACCTATCTAGAAATATCAACCGAAATTCAGTTCATCTTGGTTTCTTCAAAAACAAATTCCAGCATACTCATTTCAATATTTTTATATAAGTTAATAACTTAAATAAAAAACACATCCAATTTCCCCCCACTAAATCTGCTTATTGAGCGAATCAGACGAAGACAAAAATTCAAAAGGTACTTATAAAGCTCATATTGGTTTAACTTTTTTTATTAAGTATAGATGCTAACTGATCAACGTATCTCCTCAGTGTGACTTTAAAACATCAACGAAAGAATGCTTATAAATTTTGAGTCAAAAACCAGTCAATATTTAAACCGTTATTGCCGATCTATATACTATAGGGTACTATACTATAATAGTCTGAATGGATGAAATTTATGCCAAACCAAGTTGAAGATAAGAAAAAGATTCTTCTACGCGTCAGACGCATCATAGGTCAGGCTCAAGCAATTGAAAATGCTTTAGAAAACAATGTGGAATGTAATGCAATTCTGCAACAAATTTGTTCTGTGCGTGGAGCAATTAATGGTCTAATGAATGAGATGTTAGAAATCCATTTAAAGGATACCTTAGTGTCAGGCGAAACCACGGAAACTGAACGAAGTGAAGAACTGACCCATATAGCCAAAATTCTTAAGTCATATTTAAAATAACTTTTATCAGGAGATCCTCCATGAAATCACGTGCTGCCGTTGCATTTGGCCCTGGCGAACCCCTTAAAATTGTTGAAGTTGATGTTGCACCACCAAAGAAAGGTGAAGTTCTCATCAAGATTTCTCACACGGGTGTATGCCATACCGACGCATTTACTTTATCTGGTAGCGACCCTGAAGGCGTTTTTCCAGTCATTTTAGGTCATGAAGGTGCTGGGATTGTTGTCGAAGTTGGTGAGGGTGTTACAAGTGTAAAACCAGGCGATCATGTGATCCCACTTTATACAGCTGAATGTGGCGAATGCCTATTCTGTAAATCGGGTAAAACCAATCTGTGTGTTGCAGTTCGTGAGACTCAGGGTAAAGGTTTAATGCCAGATGGCACCACCCGTTTTTCTTACAATGGTCAACCTATTTTCCACTACATGGGTTGTTCAACATTTAGTGAATACACCGTCGTTGCTGAAGTTTCACTCGCAAAAATCAATCCTGAAGCGAATCCTGAGCATGTCTGTTTACTCGGCTGTGGCGTAACAACAGGTATTGGTGCAGTCCATAACACAGCGAAAGTACAAGAAGGCGACAGTGTTGCAGTCTTTGGTTTAGGCGGTATTGGTCTTGCTGTCATACAAGGTGCGCGACAGGCAAAAGCAGGTCGTATTATTGCGATTGATACCAATCCAGATAAATTTACGCTCGCAAAAGAATTTGGTGCAACAGACTTTTTAAATCCTAAAGATTTCGACAAGCCAATTCAAAACGTGATTGTTGAAATGACAGGCTGGGGAGTAGACCACTCATTTGAATGCATCGGCAATGTTAATGTTATGCGTTCTGCACTTGAATGTGCGCATCGTGGTTGGGGCCAATCTGTCATTATTGGTGTTGCGGGTGCAGGTCAGGAAATTTCGACTCGACCATTCCAGCTTGTTACAGGTCGCAAGTGGTTAGGTTCAGCATTTGGTGGCGTAAAAGGTCGTTCGCAACTTCCTGGTATGGTTGAAGATGCGATGAAGGGCGACATTCAACTTGAGCCATTTGTAACACATACCATGGATTTAGATCAGATTAATGAAGCATTTGATTTAATGCATGAAGGTAAATCTATCCGTTCTGTGATTCATTACGAATAATCGACATCCCCTGCTGTTCTTTTCCATGCACATGCTCAATGATCGCTGTGCATGGATACCACAATTCAAAAATCATGTGCTATAGACTTATTTCATAAGTCTTTTTCTAAAAATAAATCATCATTCGTACTCGCCTCCACTTGCGGAACAATGCTCCTTATCCCCAAAGTAAAAGGAACTTTTAATCTCAATTTAATTCAGCATTAATGACCATTTTTTAATTTATGAATGCAATCTTATAAAAATATATTCAGCTTTATAACAATTTGCATAGGCTATCTGGCATTCCACATCTATGATCAATTCTCTTGGTTTTATAATAGACTTCTTTTAATTATTTCACCTAGAAATAATAGCTTTAATTATTTGATAATACTATGAAAAATTTAATTTTATATATAAAATATCAATTCCATGTCAATAATCTAAGTTATTATAAAGTCTATAGGCTTTATATCGTGAAGTTAACGACTGTGCGTCTAGTTGAAAACCACTGATCTATGGATGGATTATGAAAAAATAGAACTTTTAACCAAATTAGTCATTGGTACTTTTGAAATAACTTTAAGCTCTCTCCGATTATCTTCGAAAATCAAATTTAAAGCTTATTTCATCTTAAGGTTTAATTTTTAAAAGTAATTTTATTAGACTTCTTTCATAAGTCCTTTTTATTTCTCCCTCTAGGAGAAAAATAAAGAGGGTGTAAGTAATTATGAAAGAAGTCTATTGAATTATCGAAGGAATACAAAATGGATAAATTACAGTGCATGGAAGCATTCGTACGTGTTGCTGAGTGTGGCAGTTTTATTAAAGCGGCTGAACAACTTGGTGTAACTCGATCTGTGATTAGTAATCGTATCCAACAATTAGAAAATTTCATTAAAGCCCCATTGTTCCACCGAAGTACCCGTTCTGTAAGACTTTCCGATATTGGTGAACAATATTACAGAGAGTGTGCAACACTCATCAAACAATTCGAAATTCTCGCAGATGAAATGGCACATGCGACTTCAAAAATGCAAGGTCGGTTAAGAATTCATATGGCACCAGGTTTTGCTATTGATTATTTTGGACATCTTCTCACAATCTTTTTAAAAGAATATCCAGACTTAAATATTGATGTAGCTGTAAATGATCGAGTTATTGATCCAATTACAGAAGGTTTTGATATTGTTTTTCAAATGTTTCCACCAACAGGAGAAAGCTTAGTTGAACGCAAGCTATTTAATGTGAACCGCATATTATGCTGTTCTCCCGAATATTTAAATAACATTAAACATATTCAAGAGCCAGAGCAGTTAAAAGAAATTTCTATAGGATATTATTCTAGTTCACCAACACGCAATAAAATCCAATATTTAAAAAATACCAAATTCCATGAAATGGAAATCAATACTCATCTACTATCATCTTCAACTCATTTATTGCGTGACTTTGCACTAAGCGGTGGCGGTGTTGTTTGCCTTCCTACTTTAGTTGCGCACAAATACTTAATGAACAAACAACTCGTAACCGTATTGCCTGATTATCCAATATTAAATTATGGATTACGCGCAGTTTTTCCAGTGAACTCCAAAAACCTCTCAAAAATCCGTAAACTTCTAGATTTTTTAATCGCTCGACTAGATATCATCCCTAGTTGGGATATCGAATTAATCAATGCTAAATACTTATCTGAAAAAGTTAAATTTTTTGAATAATCAAAGCCATCTCACAAACAAAATGAATTGACACTCAACGTTGGGCATATATGCCATACCTAAATTTTGAGATGCATAAAGCTTTTGATTATTTGAGAGTCTCGGAAGCATGAGCTCGGTCACAACACAATAGCTTCCTTAACATGGCATAGCATATATGTACTACAATGACATGATTCAAGCACATGAAAAAATTATTAAGAAATTGAATTAATTAATATTTTTAATTGTCCTGAAACCAACATGGCTGATACCGAGGTCAATTTCCTGAGGCTGTCTGGCTGAAGCACGATAACGATGGCAATAATTATCTGCACACAGGAATGACCCTCCTTTAATAGTATAGAAATTAGATGTAGGCTTTTGGTGGGCAGTAAGTTGGCTCATACCCATATGGTCATCGTGGTTTCCTGACCATGGGCTCTTGGTATATTCCCAAACATTACCAATCATGTCATAGAGACCAAAACCATTAGCTTCAAAACAACCCACAGGCGCGACATCAGCAAATCCATCTGTAGCATCGTTGTGATAAGGGAAATCACCCTGCCAGACATTGGCATTCACATGTTTCATATCAGCACTGATATCTCGTTTATGGGTAAAACCTTTCGCTGCATATTCCCATTGTGCTTCTGTCGGCAAATCCCGACCTAACCAATCTGCATAGGCAATCGCATCTTTTAATGTCACCATCCGTACTGGTTCATTTGGCTTGATTTGACGACTGACATTTGGACCCCAAGGGTGTTTCCAGTTTGCCCCTTTGACCAATTTCCACCAGCCTAAGTCTTTGACTCTCTCTTTCGGCTGTACAAATACGGCTGCATCGCCTTGCTGCTCTGCCTGAGTAACATAACCTGTTGCTTTTACAAAGCTTTGAAACTGAGCATTGGTGACTTCTGTGGCATCCATCAAGAAAGGTTTTATGGTACGCTCACTGTTATAGAGCGCTTCTTCTTCAGGGTAACTGTCGTTATTTCCGATCTGGAATGTTCCACCTGGAATTTTAACCATACCCGCATCAGGTTGTTTGCCCCAATTCTTAGGTAATCCTGAATATTGCTCGCATTGGGTTTTTCCGCCTAACTTTACTGGATCTGCTTGATCGGTATGAGAAGGAGGTGAAGGTGTACTGCAAGCAGAGAGTAAGATACTTCCTGCTATGGTGAAGTGTTTAAATAAATTCATCATCCCTGATTGCCTATTTCATCTATGTAACTGATTAAATCTCAAAGCTTAATCACAATAGAATAGTTATTAGACTTCTTTCATAAGCCCTTTTTATTTCTCTTGCGCTGCATTGCAAAATATTTCAATTTGCTCAGGGAGAAAAATAAAGAGGGTGTAAGTAATTATGAAAGAAGTCTATTCTATTGTGATTACATTTTTGAATCATTCACCAGCATTTACTAAATTTGCAGGTCCAACACATGTATTAAACAAACAATTCACTTGACCATATTTATGTCGAGCTGGCGCTGTGACTACACCAACATGTTGAGCATATTGATCCCAGTCTTTTGCTAATTTTTTCACGATGTCAGGATGTTGAGCGGCAACGTTGTGCAAGTAACTTGGGTCAGTCTTACGGTTATACAGTTCCCAAGAACCTGTGCCATACGGTGGTGCCTGCAACTGTAATTTCCAATCCCCTCGGTATAAGGCACGACGTGTATTGAATTCCCAACCAAATGATCTTTTAGGTAATTTTTGATTTTTAAAAATTGGTAAGAATGAAGAGCCTTCCATTTTTAAAACTGGGTGACCATTAAATGTTGTTGGGTGTTGGGTGTGAGTGAGTTGTAAAATACTTGGTACAAAATCTTCAACATGGATGAAGTTCGATTTAATCACCCCTTCTTTTACCAGTTTTGGATAACGGATAATCGCAGGGACATGAATACCACCATCGGCCAAGAAGCTTTTAAAATATGGGAATGGTGTTTCTGAAACCTGTGCCCATTGTGGCCCAAGCATGACATAGGAACCTTTTCTACCCATATTTTCCAGACTGTTGTCAAAATTCTTGTCTACCCAGTCACGTATTCCATTTTTACTTTCACTTACCGTTTCTGGTGTGGCTCCTTCTGCGCCATTATCTGACATAAAGAGAATGAAAGTGTTGTCTAGCTCGCCAGATTTTTTCAAATAATTGATGACGCGACCGATGTTGAAATCCAAGTTATCAATCATCGCTGCATAAATCTGCATGGTTTTGATTTGCTCAGCTTTTTGAGCTGGTGTCAATTGATCCCATGCTGGTAATTTATCAGCCAATGGAACATTGGCTTTGGTTCCCTTCGGAATAAGACCTAAAGCAATTTGTCGTTGTAAGCGGTGACTACGGATATATTCATAGCCTTCTTTATAGGAATTTTTATATTTTGCTAAAAATGCATCGGGTGCTTGTAACGGCCAATGTGGTGACGTGTAGGCTAAATATGCGAAGAAAGGCTGACCTTTTTTACGATCATTCTTCAGGTAAGACAGCATTTTGTCGGTATAGTAATTGGTCGAGAAAAAGTCTTTAGGCAAAGAGACTTCTTTACCATCTTCCATATAAAGCGCTTTATAGTGACCAGGCAAGAGCGGTTGAGCATCCATATGGCTTGCACCACCTGGGATCAAGGCAAAGGATTTCGTAAAGCCTCGTGCTGAAGGAATACTGTCTGGGTTTTTGCCTAGGTGCCATTTTCCAGCCATAAATGACACATAGCCTTGAGAATCTAAAATTTCAGGTAATGTCATTACTCTTTGATTCAACGAACCTTCATAACCATCTTTACCACGTTGTTCTGGCTCCAACAATTCAGCCATGGTACCAAGACCAGCTTGGTGGCTATCATTTCCTGTAAGTAGCATTGAACGTGTAACTGAACAAGTCGGGCCTGCATGGAAGTTGGTTAGAAGCGCACCATCCTGTGCCAGTTTTTTAATATTTGGGGTTTTAATTTCACTACCAAATGGTTCTGAATCTGAATACCCTAAGTCATCCGCAAGAATAATCAACACGTTTGGTTTTTTATGTACAGCGGCATTGGCTAAAGATGCACATAATAGTGTCGGGACAAATAAAGTCGCGAGTGCCAATTTTTTAATTACCATATCAAATCCTTGATGAGAATTAATTTTTTGCAAAATCCATGCAAAACTGTATATAGAAAAGTACAAAAGAAAAATGACTTAGAAGCAACTTCAGTGTTCACATTTTTCGAACAATAGTGCATATAAATATTTTCTATTTTGATGTTAATTCTATGACTAAACATTATGTTCTAGATGGTCTATCTGTATATATTGTGTGATTTATAACCAAAACTCAATGTGCTATTAAATTTAATCTTTTGATTTATTTATATTTAATATGATTATCATCCAATCAATCAGGACAACAGAAAGAGATGATGATCATCACTTTGTCTTTCAAAGTCCCTGTTTTCAGGCTTACCTACTAAATATGCTGAAATTTTTAATGTTTTCTATATAAGCTTGAGGAAATACATATTCAAACACTGAATAGTTTTCTATTTTATAAGCATCTTTTAGCTAAAAATTTGAGTCAATTTATTGGAAATTTCTGGAGAAAACTTTCAATGCTTAAGATTTTTTCTAGTTCAGCTTAGGATTTCTGAAATTTTATATAAATTCTTTCACTTTAAGAATTTAAAACCTTTCTTTAAAAATTAAAAATATACATATATTCAAAGATATATCTACTATAGCTAAGTAAAATTCAAAGTATTACAGATGATTTTGAAATCAACTATGAGTCATTATCTGCTTATCAGCTCTATTATAAAAAAATTGATAACTCAGGTTGTAGAAATTTTATCCTATAAAGGATTCAATTTAATTAAATACATGAAATTTCAAATGTTTTATAAAAATAATCGCTTTCAACAATGAAAAAAAGGAATATTCATACAACTTATTTTCTTGAAGAAATTGCACTTATTTTCGTGCTTTTTTTAATCGGCTATATGACTATAAATAGGTGCTGGAACAGTACTTCTCCTACTTTTAGCACACATTTTTTAATTAATTTTCCTTTTCTGAACACACCTCGGTTCATCAAATTGGAAACTCATGAAGCCGTTTTACACATAGCCGAAAATGGATTAAGTGATGTCTAACCTTTCATATGTAAGTCAAAGTAGTACTGCATGGAATAATTATTTGCAGCAGTTAAAACGTGTTGAACCTTTCTTAGATGAGTCCATTCGTGATCGTCTAGATTTTCTTCGTCACCCCAAGCGTTCCTTAATT
>NZ_POVU01000013.1 GCF_003261585.1 Acinetobacter sp. MB5
CCCCCAGTAGGATGCCAACAACTGACGACTGGCATCAACTGCGGTAACGGGTAAATCCAGCCAAAGCTCACCCACTTTCACGAGAGTTTTGTCATAGCCCAGTTTTAAAGTAACTCCGTGCTTTAAAAAGTCAGCTGCCTGAGACTGGGTTTGCTGGTTAAAGGGCAACACGGTATCGGCAACATGTTTGTCATTACTTAAGCGTACGGCATATTGCACTGAAGCATCCAAGCCAACAGTGATGGGTTTATCTGCAATCTGTAGTGGAGTATCCCGCATTTTAGAATGATAGAATAACGAAGCCGCCTGAGACCAACTGCCAGAATCCTTGAAATTAGGGTTTTCATAGTCACGGCCAAAATAGGCATTTTTCAGTGTGAGAAGCCATTCGTCCTCTGTAGGCTGGATTGCTTGATTGGCAGCAAAAGTAGCCATAGGACTTGATGTAGCAATCACCAATAATGAAGAGATTGCTAATTCCTTTAATTGAAATGGGTAAAATAAACGCATACAGCTTCCTTGCTCTCTGTGAGTTCAAGCACAGAAAGTTCTTTTTGATTGTGAAAATTGTGTGAAATAAACTTGAGTATCTTTACTTCAAGATAATTCTGGAATGATCGACTGCTCTTGCTTCAAACCCTGAATCAACAGTAATGCTACAGCTGCCAAAATGGCGGGAATCGCCAGTAAACTCATGACTTCCAAACTGGATAGATCTAGAGACATTAGCCATCCTCCTAGGACTGAGCCAATAGCAGCCCCTAAACGTCCAACGGCATTCGACCAGCTTATGCCTGTTGCACGGCAATGCGTCGGATAAAAACCAGAAGTAAATGCATTGAGTCCCACTTGAGTTCCACAAATACCACCCACACAAAACATACTTAAGGTCAGTAGAATGATATTGGCTTGTTGAATTACCCACCCCAAACCAACAAGACACAATGCTCCTAGCAAATAGGCAGCACTCAGAATTTTGATCGCATCCCGTTTATCCATAAGTAACCCAAGAACAACTGCACTGATTGTTCCACCTATTTGGAAAACTGTAGTCAGCCAAGATGCTTTCGATAAATTGAAACTGCTATTGGTGAGTAATATCGGCATCCAGCTCGAAATCATATAAATGATGAGCAGGCTCATAAAACAAGCAATCCAAATTAAAAAAGTCCCAAGTGCATAACCCTTGCTAAATAGGTTTCTCCAGCTAGATTCTTCTGATTCATGAGCAAATGGAATAAGTGTTGGAATAGTGGTTTGTACTGGCGCAATTTTACGAGCAATTCTTTCCGTTTTTTCAACCGCTTGCTTTTTTACAATCAAGAAACGAATTGATTCAGGTAGAAAATACATCAAGACTGGGACTAAGAGTAATGCTGCGATTCCACCGATCAGCAACATTCCATGCCAACCGATATAAGGGAGTAATTGTGCAGAAAGAATACCGACTAAAGCAGAACCAATCGTAAATCCGCAAAACATCATGGTCACTAACTGAGAACGACGGGCTGTAGGTGCGTATTCAGCAGTTAATGCGATAGCATTTGGCATTACCCCACCTAACCCCAACCCAGTGATAAATCGCAAAACGGTCAGGGTAGGTAAATTTGGAGAAAAAGCTGCAAATACTGTGGCTAAACCAAAAATAATCACTGAACTAATCAGAATCGGCTTACGACCCAGTTTGTCAGCCAATGGCCCAAAAATCATTGCGCCAGCCATTAAACCAAATAAACCAGAACCAAATAATGGTGCAAGCTCCGTTGCTTTCAATCCCCATTCATCTTTTAGCGCTGGGGCGATAAAGCCAATCGCAACAGTGTCAAATCCATCTATTGCAACCATAACAAAACATAACCACATAATTTTTTTTTGTAGCAATGATAGGGGTTGAGCATCTATAAAACTCTGGATATCAACTTTCCTATTATTTTGAGACATAAAACATCCTCACACCCCATAATAAAAGGGTGTTTTGCAATCCTTAGCAAAAGAGCACTAACTATTTTTATTACGTCCAAGTACTCTACATTTAAATCAAACCTTTGATTTATTTAACTTAACAGTGATCCCTGTTAAACCTGCGAAGTCAGCGTGCATTAATCATCTTTGATCTATTGCACCCATTCTCTCAGGCGTTCCTTTGAAAATTAAATCTCCTGCTCTCGATACATATAAAGTTGATAAATTTGGATCATTTCAGATACAGACCAAATGAGATGATTAACATTAAACAGTGCCAGATGACTAATAAAAGTTTTATGAATCAAAGCATTCACACTATCTACATCAATCAGCACCAAACCTGTATAAATCTTACCTGAATAAAATTTGTCATTTTGATCATAAATGCGAACACTGTGTTCGTCTGTTCAGCTTTCTCAATGTGGTCATTGATTATCCATGTCCAGAACGTAATATTTTCGTTCGTCTAGCTAGTTATTTCGGTGCTGGTCTCGTAGTACAAGATACGGATGCGATTGCGCTATTAAAACTTTTGTCAGCTTTCATCTGATTCAGTTGTCTTTGTAATTTCAAATTTTAGCAACTTATAAATTGCTTTATTTAAAATAAGCAACTAATATGTTTCTTATTCAAAAGCAAAAGTCACGATTATGAATGAATCTTTGCGACAACAAATCAAAAATAGACGGACACAACTGGGCTTTAAACAGCTTGATATGCAGGCGCGTACAGGCATGTCACGTCAGCAATACCAAAAACTGGAAAGCCAAGGAAATCCACGTTTGGACACACTTGAAATTGTTGCTGCTGGGTTAAATGCCCAGTTAATGCTGATTCCCGATGATAAAGTTCATTTAATCAATCAGATATTAAAAGATGAAGTTCAAATCAGCATTGAAGATCAGGATGATTTGATGACTAATCCTTGGAAAAATATTCTCGGAGATACAGAATAATGAGCACTGTTGCAGTTCTGAAATTAACCCTACACGACACCTTGATTGGATATTTGGCAGGATTTCAGAATGGAAAAAACATTCTCATTTTTAGCGATGCATTTCGACGCGACCCACAGCGCCCTACGCTTAGTTTACTGACTTCACCTCTGTATCCTCAATCCAGTAAAATTTTAGAAAAAACCTTTGTCACACATCAGCGTTTACACCCTTTACTCTCTAATTTATTACCTGAAGGCGCATTGCGAGAGCTAATTGCCAACAGTCTCAAAGTCCATATCGACAATGAATTTCAACTCTTAGCTGCCTTGGGTCATGACTTGCCTGGCGCATTAGTTGCAGTGCCAATGACGCTTGAAGAAATTCCAGAGGATATAAAATATAAGCTACAGATCTCTGATATTGATCAGGTCACACATCAAGATATTCATCTTGCCAATAAATTTTCACTGGCAGGCGTCCAAATGAAATTCTCAATGAAAGCACAAGATGGACGCTTTACCTTGGCACAAGGGACAGATTCAACACTGGGTGACTGGATTATTAAAACACCTTCTACACGTCATGCCTTTGTTCCCCTCAACGAATATTCGATCATGACGCTGGCTAAAATGGTCGGGATTGATATTCCAGAAATTCAACTGGTCGATATGGCTGACTTGCATGACCTTCCACCGTTGAACCTACCACAAGAACAGTATGCTTTTGCGATTCAGCGATTTGACCGACATAACTACAATCACACAACTGAATTAATTCATATTGAAGACTTTGCTCAAATTTTTGGCGCATATCCACATCAAAAATACAACACCACCAATTATGAGCAGATTGGTCAAATCATTTACCAATATTCAAGCAATAAAATTATTGATATTCAGCAATTTGCAAGCCGTCTTTTAGTTAATATCTTGCTGGCAAATGGTGATGCACATTTAAAAAACTGGAGCATGATTTACACAGATCAACGAACACCACGCTTTGCACCTGCCTACGATATTTTAATGACCAGTGTTTACATTGAAAATGAACGACATTTTGCATTAAACCTTGCCAAAAATAAGGACTGGTATTTGGCAGAAATGAAACATTTCAAACAATGGGCGGAAAAAGTCGGTGTACCGTGGCGAGTGATCGACAAACAGTTACAGGACATTTTGAAGAGAGCGCGAGCTTTATGGCCAGCAGCACTTTTAGAATTGCCAATGGCTGAAACGCATAAAGCACAGCTTAAACAGCATTGGGGATTATTGCATTCCGATTTTAGGATTGTGTGATTCTAGGCATTATTTCCGAGTATTTCTCAAAATGGATGTCCCTTTGAAAAAATTAAAGGATTTTCAAATACAATGCGTTTGATCAGAGTTTAGTGAGCTAATACTCTGAGATGATTTACAGGCTTATTAAATCTTATATTCCAGATTCTTTTTCCTGACTTTTTAGCCAAATAAAGTGCTTTATCTGCCTTTAAAATATACGATCCATATAGATATCAAAGTCACGAAACTTCCTTTCATGGTTTGGTGAAAAAAGTCGTTTAGATAAAACAGTAGAATATTAAATTACTTAACATTCAATACAGTAAGCATTATGTTTAATATACAATCAAAATCTAAAGATGAACTACCCATCTTCTAGCTAGAGTCATTAATGTACTCTCAAAAAAAAAATTTTGATGAATTTTCTTAGAAGTTTTAAATAGCCCAAGAATTCTTAGGCTATTTAAATTCGATTGATTTTATTTTAACTCTTGCACCAATGCAGGATAAATCAAGCCATCGACATTCTGTTCAGTTTTATAAATGCCATTTTCCACGTTGAATTTATTGACATGATATGACGAACCGTAAATTGAGTCGAAGCCATCCCCTTTGGTAAAGACTTTTTTGTTATCGGCAATACTCAGCAAATGAGTACCGCTCACCATCTGCTCATATTGTTTCGGATCGACCCCTGAGCGATTCGCCATGATTTTCACGGCATCGGCATGGGTTGCAGGGTCATTGATATATTTCACCGTTTTATCCCACACTTGCAGAATTTTTTTCCATTCTTCTTTGTGTGCAGACAAATGGCTCATGTTGACCGCCAAAGTATCGTAGATCAGACCCGGTTTATCTTTAGAGGTATAGATAATTTTTGAGCCAGCAACCGCTTTCAATGCCTGACTGGCAACAGGTTGCCAAACGGCAATCGCTGACACTTCAGGGCTGGTAAAGACTTGTGGCAACTGGTTGGTTGCTGAGTTGACCAGTTTCACATCATTGGTCGACATTTTCTGGTCAGACAGTGCGGTTGCCAAAAGCAGATGATCCACCAAGCCTTTTTCCAGACCCACCGATTTTCCTTTTAAGTCCTGAATCGAGTTAATCCCTTCTTTGGCAATAATCACATCATTGCCCGCAGAATAATCTGTGGCCAAGATCATCATGCCTTGTGTACCACCTGAAGCGGTCAACAGGTCATCACCGTTGGTGACTAACACGGCATCGAGTTGATTGGCAGAAAATGCAGACAATGAAGCTGAATAATCGAACCATTTAAAATCAACATTGACGCCTGCGTCCTTTAACCAACCTTTTTCAATCGCGACTTGCCAAGCCACCCAACCTGGCCAGTCGCTATAGCCAATCGTAATGGGTTGACTGTTTGTGGTTGCCGCCGATGAACTTTCTTTGGCCTCTGGTACTTTAGCTTTATTGTCACAACCTGCAAGCAGGATCGCAGACAATACCGATACAGATAAAAATGCTTTATTGATCATACAGAAACTCCCCCGATTTCCTTCGCTTGAGATGTCGATGTGTTTTGTTGCAATGATTGGATATACGGTCTCCAGCCACCAAAATGACTGATGTCTGTTGCTTCACTGATGGCATAATTTTCACAAATAAAACCTTTGACCCACGTCCCATCATCCAGTTGCAGATTGCCAATGCCGAGTGGGGCAGGCACTTCTGCTACAATTTCACCAAATCTGGCCATTGGAATTTCCCAGACTTCGATATCAATGGCACGGCCTGTTGGGTCAAACTGCATGGCAGGCTTCGGTGGTGTGGTATTTTTTAATGCGAAAAGTTTATAGCTGGCTGCAGTTTTGGCTTTTTTAAACAGTGTTCCTTGACGTGTGGTGAGCTGAAAATTCAGTGGCATTCCTGAGAGATGCGCGCCCACAACCGCAAGTTTCACCGCATGTTGTGACTCAATTTCTATGGTTTTTGTATAGGTCTGAGTCGATTTACCCAAGGTCAGTGCTGTTTCGGCTTGCCAGATTTGAGCAAAGTTTGCCAACGCCTGATCGTGCCAAGCCGCTGCAATAAAAGTCACACCACTCGGTAAACCATCGGTACGGATTGCATTCGGCAAAGCCAACGCTGATAAATCTGCGAAATTGACGAAATTGGTGTACGCGCCCATGTGTGAATTTTTCACGATTGGATCGGCTTCAACCTCGGCAATGGTATAAATGGTTGGTGCTGTCGGCACCATCAAGGCATCATAAGGTTGTAAAGCAAGATTGATTTTTCGCGCCAGCACGGCACGGTTGTATTCGGCTTGCAGCGCATCGGTCGCTGTAAATTTGTCAGCCTGAGCAATAATTTGGGCAATTACAGGATGTGCCTGTTCACGACTTACGATCTTTTCAACTGCAACTGTGCGTTCAGCGACCCAAGCATCGTTATATAAAGCTTGAGCAAGCTCGTTAAAGATCGTGAAATCAATCGCTTCAACGCCATAACCCAGTTTTTTGACACGTTCAACCGCAGTAGCAAAGGCTTTTTCGGTTTCAGTATCGCCATAAAATTCAAGCTGAGCAGGAATCGCGATTTTCCCTTTAGAAAAACGGGTTTGGACATTGGCAGGATGTGCGCGCGAATATTCATCGCTTTCATCATAGCCCTGCATCACGCTCGCCACCGACCATGCATCATCCGCTGTTAAAGCAAAAATCGAAATCACATCAATGGTACGGCAAGCAGGAATCAACCCTGTAGTTGAAAACCAGCCTTTGGTCGGTTTCAATCCGACAATATTGTTATGCCCTGCGGGTACACGCCCCGAACCTGCGGTGTCAGTCCCCAAACTAAATGGCACCAGACCATTCGCCACCGCAACCGAAGATCCCGAACTTGAACCACCACTGATATATTCAGGGTTAAAACTATTTTTCACTGCACCAAACGGAGAACGCACACCGACCAGACCCGTTGCAAACTGATCAAGGTTGGTTTTGCCTACCACCACTGCCCCTGCACTTTTGAGTTTGGCAATCACGGTGGCATCGGTTGTTGCCAAGTAAGCAGCGTCTTGACACGCTGCCGTAGTATGAAATCCTGCAACATCAATATTGTCTTTGACCGCAAACGGCACGCCATATAAAGGCAAGTCAGTCGCATCTTTCTGTTTTAAAATCTCGATTTGGGCTTGGATTTGCTCAGCAGATGCAATTTCAATCCAAGCATGATTGTCATTGTTGAAAGTTTTGACATAGTCAATTAAACCTTCAAGATGCATGTGCTGATTGGCATAAGCCGTTTTCCAGTCCTGAATTGTCCATAAATCTTGCACAACTTTACTCCTGATTGGGTTTAATCGTTTTGTGGAATCGGTGGCATGACCGCATCCATCAGTTCGAGATGTCCTTTAATCACCCCTTTGAGGGCAGTGAATTGCTGGCTAATGTGTCTGAGTTCTGAGCTTGCCCCTTGCATCAGCATGACTTGCAGAATTTTTTGCTGATCGAGCTGAATGTGTAGTGAGCTAATCACCTGAGTCAAAAACTGTTGTTGTAAATCAATCAGTTGATTGCGAAGCGTCATTTGGCTCGCGTCATATAAAATGGTCAGCGTACCCACCATGACTTCATTGGCTTGTGCCTGTTCTGCAATCAGGTGTTTGTTGATCATGTCGACAATGGCTTGCGAGCGACTTTCATAATGTTGATCGACAATTTTCTGATCGAGTGCATTTAATGTTGTTTCGGGCACAGTAATGCTGATCCGTGCCAGTTTTGGTTTAGACACGCTGTGATCCTTTTAGGTTGCTGATGTTTTGGTTTTGTTTGAAATAGATGCCTGCGCGGGCGCAGAGTAAATCAAGCAAAAATGTTTTGAGTCGGTGTTGCTTTGGGGCTTGTGATTTTGCGTGGTTCATCTCGCAACTCCTGTTCAGTATTACCAAATCTATTTTTTGTATTACTGATATTAAGAATGCAGAAAATGTGCCAATTTTTGAGGTGGGTTTTATCGGTTTTAGGTCGGTTTTTCGGGTGTTTTTTGTGCAAAAAAAGAGGGCTTGCTCAAATTCAGGGCAAAGCTAAATTGTGATTCATTCATCTTGAAATTTAAGATCAGTTAGCGAGCAATTTTTTGGCTATCTCAATCAATTTCACCTTTAAATTGTTTTGTAATATCATTAGTTTAATTATTAAATCCTTATTTATACTCTGATATGAACAACAAATTATATTATTGGGCTGAAAATGTAGACAGCTATACCTCTGACAATGAAAAAGACTATGACAAAGTTATTGAAATAAAACGCTTAAATTTCTTTATTGGTAAAAATAATGCGGGGAAAAGTCGTTTTTTACGGTCACTATTTACTTCTGAGAAAAGTGTTAAAGATCATAATTTCTATGATGTAACATCACAAATAAATGAACTAAAAAAATTAGTAGAAAATTCTAGTCAACATATCATTTTTAATAATGCATTTAATTCACAGTATCGAAATCACTTAATGCAAAAAATTAATTCACTTATAGAGATACCAAAATTTCCAAGAAATCAATATAAAAATACATTTGTAGATATTTTCAATGAAATCAAGAAATATAAATTTAGAAACTCAGAAGAGCTATCTAAATTACTTATTGATATAGAAAATGATATTCTTAATTATTTATCGAAAACTCTAAATGCTTTAACTGAAACAAATAAAAAATATATTCCAGTCCTGCGAGGCATGCGACCTGTTTCTAATATCGAAAATGAACAACCCTATATAGAACGTACCAAAAAAGATTATTTTAAAGGTCAAAAACAATTTGATGCTTCTAACATTGTTACAGGCGAAAGTCTTTATAACGAATTAAAAATCCATTTACTTGGTGAGCCTGAACAACGGGACTTGATCAGAAACTATGAAGAAAAATTAAGTCAGTATTTCTTTGATAATGAAACAGTAACTTTAATTCCTAAATTTGGAAAAGATGCAAAGGGCGATGAAATCGACGTAGTTCATATCAAAATTGGCAGTGATGCTCAGTTTCCAATTTATAATCTTGGTGATGGCCTTCAACAGGCAATTATCTTAACCTATGAAGCCTTTATCAAAAGAAAAGATAAGGATGGGAAAAATCAAATCCTTGCATTTTTTATTGAAGAACCTGAACTGCATATGCATGCAGGTATGGTTCGTCAGCTTATGAATTTCTATTTAAATGAAACCACGCATTATTACTTCTTTACCACGCATTCAAACCACCTTTTAGACATGGCAGATGAATCAGACCAAGTAATCATCCAGAAATTTGTCAAAGAACCAAAAACAGATGATTCAAGTCAATTTGATTTTAAAATTTACCGTTGTGACCGAGATCGGGACTTACTTGCTTCGTTAGGTGTAAAACCTTCTTCTGTTTATTTAGCCAATTGCACTATTTGGGTAGAAGGGATTACTGACAGACTCTATATCACGAAGTATATGGAGAAATATTTGAGCGAATTAGAAAAAACCAACGTAGCGTTATATAAAAAATATCGCCGCTTTATGCCAAATTATCACTACACTTTTGTGGAGTATGCAGGAAGTAATTTAGTGCATTGGTCTTTTAGTGATGATTATGCAGATCATTTAGATGATAAAGGTTTAAGTGCAAAAGCTGTTGCAAGTGAAATGCTGTTAATTGCTGATGGAGATATTCAAGGTAAAGCTGATCGTGTCAAAGTCTTACAAGACGAATTAAAATCTGGAAACTATTTCATTCTAAAATGTAAAGAAACTGAAAATACACTGCCTAAAGATTCAATTATTCGTGTCGCAAAATCTAGATTTTCTCGCATGAAGCCTGAAACTAAAAAAAGCTATGACATTGTTCTCATCGACCAAATTACAGATGAAAATTATTTTGATCATGCAGATGATGGAATTGGAAAATTGCTTGATATTCAAATCAAAAAGCCAAAGTCTACATCTACTAAAACTGCTTTTGCTGATGGTACTGGTGTTGGGACAATTAAATACAAATTAGATTTTTGCCGTGAAATTATTAGAGATTTTGATGAAAACCAAGATTGGCAACTCACTCCTAAAGCGACTGAGCTTTGCAAACGAATTTTCAGCCATATCGAAAAATGTAATCTTTAAATAATTAAAAATTGCCCGAACTCCAATTTTAAAAAGAGTTCGGGCCAATCATTTAAGCCACAGGCGCTAACGTAAACAAAACCTGCCCCGTTTTCACGGTTTGCCCTTTTTCAATGGTAATCGCCTCAACCTTCATCCGTTCAGGCGCAACAATTGGAATCTCAATCTTCATAGCTTCAATCACGGCAAGGGTCGCGCCCTCCTCCACAATATCACCCAATGCACATTCAATTTTCCAGATTGACCCCGGCATATGCGACTCAACCGAACATCCCCCTTCAGGAATCGTCACGGCTTCACCATCATCCACCGCATCGAGACTTTCAGACACGTATTCTTGCAATCCTGCTTCATGCCAACGACGACGTTCAGCTTCGAAGTTGGCTTGCTGCATGTCTTTAAACGCATGAATCGTTTCAGCATTTTTTTCTAAGAAGTCATTGTATTCTTTCAGATTTAAAACACCATCTTCAATCCGAAGTTTTAAACGACCTGCCTTAAAGTCTTCGCGCATGTGCAACAGTTCAGCTTCAGACACTTCATAAAACTTCACTTGGTCAAAGAAGCGCAGTAACCACGGTCTACCGTCTTCAAAGTCAACATTTTTACGGTAGCGACTCCACATTTGTGTCGTCCGTCCCACAAACTGATAGCCCCCCGGCCCTTCCATGCCGTACACACACATATATGCGCCACCAATACCCACCGCATTTTCAGGAGTCCAAGTCCGTGCAGGGTTATATTTGGTGGTGACTAGACGCTGACGCGGATCGAGTGGTGTTGCAACAGGTGCGCCCAAATACACATCGCCCAAGCCCATCACCAGATAATTGGCGCTATACACCACATCTTTAACCGCCTGTTTCGATGCCAAACCGTTGATACGACGAATAAACTCGACATTGTCAGGGCACCAAGGCGCATCTGGACGCACAATTTGCGTATAACGCTCAGTCGCCAGTTTGGTTTGTGAATCTTCCCAAGCCAAAGGCAAATACACGGTGCGCGATGGCACTTGCATATTGTGAATATCAGGCAATTCATTTTCGGCTTGTTGCAGTTTATGCAGCAGTTCAATCTGATCAAGCGCAATCGAATCAAAATGAATCTGTAATGAACGAATGCCCGGTGTTAAATCAATAATCCCCTGAATATCTTGATCTTTTACCCACTGCATCAAGGCATGAATACGGAAACGTAAGTTCAGGTCGAGAACCAGTTCACCGTATTCCACCAACAAATAGCTGTTGCCCGCAGGTCGATACGTCACACTCGGCAAATCGTCCTGTCCTGCAAGCGTCGCTAAAACAGCATCGTTTAGAGTCTCCGTTTCTGCTTTAAACTCAGGGCTAAAATCAATTCCTGTGACATCATCACCCACTACACTTTGATGATACTGTTGATCGAGCGCTTTGGCTTGCGCATAGCTGACAGGAATAAATTTGACTTTATCGCCTGCTTTCAACTGGCCGATTTTCCAAAGTTCAGAGTGAATCACCACCGCAGGGCAAACGAAACCGCCCAGACTTGGCCCATCTGGCCCCAAGATAATCGGCATGTCGCCTGTAAAGTCGATTGCACCAATCGCATAGGCATTGTCATGAATGTTGGATGGATGCAGCCCTGCTTCACCACCATCCTGACGTGCCCATTCAGGTTTTGGCCCAATCAGGCGAATGCCTGTACGACTTGAGTTATAGTGAATTTCAAACGTGTTCGCAAAGAACGTGTCGATGTCTTGCTTTGTAAAGAAATCAGGTGCGCCATGTGGGCCATACATCACCGCAATTTCCCATGTATGAGAAAATGCAGGAATTTGTGCTTGAGGCAGTGTAGTGGTGTTTTGGGTCGAATATTCAGTGATCGGCAACATATCGCCAATCAGCAAATTACGTCCTGCATGTCCGCCAAATTGCCCCAGTGTAAAGGTTGCTTGCGAGCCTAAATATTCAGGCACATCCAGACCGCCTTTAATCCCGATATAACTACGGCAACCTGTGGTGATCGAACCACATTTAAGCACCTGACCTTTTTTGACATTGATGGTTTGCCACATCGCTACGGCTTCGCCATCAAGTTTGGATGGCATATCGCCACCTGTAATCACGATTTGGCTGTCACAGTGGAATTTTAAAGTCGGGCCTTGCAAGGTACATTCAAGCCCTGCGGTATTTTTTGGATTGCCTAAAAGTTGGTTGGCAACCGTTAAACTTAAAGGGTCAATCGCACCCGATGGTGGCACACCGACATCCCAATAACCCAAGCGCCCTGTGACATCCTGCACTGAAGTTTGGATACCTGCTTGCAGCACTTCAATTTTTTGGGTTTTCCATTCAAAGGTATTTAAAAAACGTGTGGTCTGTGTGCCTTCATGAAACACATCGCAGGCAATAATGTTTTGTAAATACTCAAGATTGGTTTCAACCCCTGCAACTTTGGTCTTTTCCAGACTTGAGCTCATGGCTTGAATGGCGTCATCACGCGTATGAGCCGTTACGATGATTTTGGCAATCATCGGGTCATAAAAAGACGAGACATTTGAGCCTGTTTCAACCCAAGTTTCGACCCGTGCCTGCTCGTCAAATTTGACATAAGTGAGTAAGCCTGCACTCGGTTGAAATTGCTTGATCGGGTCTTCTGCGTATAAACGGACTTGAATCGAGTGACCTTTCGGTGCTAATTCTTCAGTCGGAGCTGTCCAGTCACCACTCGCCAGTGTCACCATCCATTCAACCAAATCGACACCAAAGACTTGCTCAGTGACTCCATGTTCCACTTGCAGACGAGTGTTGACTTCCAAGAAATAAAATTCTTGGGTTTCGGTATCCATGACAAATTCAACTGTTCCCGCAGAACGATAATTCACCGATTGCATCAGTTGAATCGCCACTTTTTGAATGTAGGCACGTTGTTCATCATTCAAATGTGGTGCAGGGGTTTCCTCAATCACCTTTTGGTTACGACGCTGCACCGAACAATCACGCTCGCCCAATGCTAAAACCTGACCCTGACCATCGCCAAAAATCTGTACTTCAATATGGCGGGCATGCTGGACAAATTTTTCCAGATACAAGCCTGCATCTTTAAAGTTGGCTTGCGCCAAATAGGACACGGTTTGATAGGCATCTTTAAGTTCGGTTTCATTCCACACCAAACGCATCCCAATCCCGCCACCGCCCGCGGTACTTTTCAACATGACGGGATAACCAATTCGTGCTGCTTCGGTGAGTGCTTCGGCTTGATCGGCCAGTAATGAACTTCCCGGTAATAGCGGCACTTGGCTTTTGATTGCCAGTTCACGTGCAGTATGTTTTAAACCAAAGTCTTTCATTTGGCTGGAGTTTGGCCCAATAAAGGCAATGCCTTGGTTTTCACACAGGTCACAAAACTCGGCATTTTCCGACAAAAAACCATAGCCGGGGTGAATGGCTTCAGCGCCTGTTTGCTGTGCCACTTCCAATATTTTTTCAATATTTAAATAACTTTGCTGTGCAGGCGCAGCACCGATACAAAAAGCTTCATCTGCCAAAGTCACATGCAGCGAATCTCGGTCGGCTTCTGAGTAAACAGCGACGGAAGCAATGCCCAGTTTTTTCAAAGTGCGAATGACACGACAGGCAATCGCACCGCGGTTGGCAATCAGGACTTTTTTAAACATGCTTACACCTCATCCGCTTCATGCACAACCAGTTGAATTTTGGTTGGGTTATAGGCATTACAAGGATTATTTAACTGTGGGCAATTGGAAATCAGCACGATTAAATCCATTTCTGCCTGAATTTCAACGTATTTCCCCGGTGCAGAAATACCATCATCAAATTTAAGCTGACCATCAGCGGTGACAGGCACATTCATAAAGAAATTAATATTCGGGCCAATATGACGCACATTCAGCGCATATTTGTGTGCAATCGGATGTTTCGCCAACGCATACATAAAGTTATTACGGCAACTGTGCATCGGGTATTTATCGTGTGCATAACGAACCGTATTACTTTCACACGAACACGCCCCACCCAAGGTGTCATGGCGACCACAGTTATCATCGTGAATCACCGCCAACGGGCGACCTAAATTGCTGTATAACGTTGTACCTTTTTCAAGGTAAATATGCTGGTTGATGGCCAAAGTATCTGTTGCACTGTAGCGTTCGTTTGGATCTTCTGCGCTAATAAATAAGGTATCAACAGCTTGGTTGCCTTCGAGGTCAATAATTCGGAAATATTGCCCTTTTTTGACTTCACACATCCATGCTTCGCCAGCAGGGCAAACTTCATTGAGTACTGATTTTTCAAACGATTGTAAACTTGTCATTTCGGTATCCCCTGCCAATTTAGTATGTATTTTCAAGTGCGTAATAACGGGCATTATTCGCAAATGCACGTTGGTTTTGTGGGCATGAATCTCGGCAAATGTCGGTTTCATTTAAAGGCAACGCTTTAAACAATTTCATTTGCACATCGGCAGGTTGATAGCACTCTGCACCATCCAAAGCATGAGGTGCAGCAGAAAGGAAAACTAGACAATCCATGTCAAAACGGATTTCAATGATTTGATCAGTATTGTCAGACTCGACATAAGACAGTTTCCCCTCATCATTCGGGGTCACTTTTGAAAATAGGTTTAGCGTTGCACTTAAATCGGCTTGTCCAAGTGAATATTTGCTCATTTCGACCAGCAAGCTGTCCAAGCCATTTTGGTACATGTCATTGCGTGCATCTTGGAAAGTACGCGTTCCAAATTTTTGTGCAATCTGTTCAGGTCGGCTTGGGCCACAAATCACATCGTTCCAGCCATGATCATCGTGAACAATTGATGCCATCACGCGCCCTAAGTCTGAATACAAGACATGTGAATCTTTAAGAAATGCCGTATGTTGACCTTTTAAAGTGTCTGGCATATTAAATCGTTCAAGTTTATCGGCAGCATTGACACAGAATAAGGACACATTGGCATGTGCAGCAAGTGACTGAAACTGCAAGATCGTGCCTTTTTGAATACGGCCTGACCAGTGGTGTCCTCCTGGTAAAAGTTCAGACCAAATTGCTTGATTGTTATGATAATTTATCGTGTTCATAGCCACTCCTGTCGGATAGTTTTGACTTCCTCCCGGGCTTTTATCCCTCCGTGTAGTTCGCTAGGAACCGTGAACTCTCGGTCCAGTCATACACTGCTGTATCGGAACCCTAGATCACTTTTTCTTATTTGTGTAGATGCAAAGGACATGCCAATTTAGTATTACTATTTTCACTTTAAGTAATACTATTTTGCTCATTTCAGGTGCGCTTTATGAAAAATCGCTGTTTTTGTGCGCCAAATTGACGAGGCTCGGTCAGAGAAATGTCACTTAAAGAACACATCGGTTGAAAAATATGAATGCTGCTGTCAGCACAGCGATTTTTGATGATGTTATTTCTTAATCCAATCGACTTTGACATGTACTTTTGCTTTACCTGCTCCGAATCCTATCCATACGCAAGGCTCACTATCCTGCATTAAAATTCAATTTTTATTTATTCCACATCTCTAGTTTCTCTAAATGATGAATAGCCACAAAATGCAGCATGACAAAAATATGCCCAGCATTTCATGCTGATTTTAATTCATGCTAGAAGAAAGCTGATTTGATGATCTTTTTATCGCATGGCTTAAGTGTTAGTATATCGCGCTAAAAAATCATCTTATTTTTATAATTTTATATTCTTCAAATCTATTTTGATGAAAATTAAATCGACAGCACTTCATAAAAAATGATCTCAAATCTTAAATATAAATATCGAAAGCAAAATATTCTTCTGTGTATCCTATTGCTTATTCTCTTTATACCCCCTGTATTGTTATTTCCAGCATATCCTGAAACTGTATGGCAAGATACTATTTATCGCTATATCACTGAAAATTTGCATATTACCGTTGGTATAAATGGCCCACTCCCATTTTTCACCGTGCTTTCTAACCTCTACACAACTATTTTTATAATTTTTCTAGGTAGTTACTTGTTTTACTTATTGGTACAGAAATTTGGTCTAGAGAGGGAATTTCAACAGGAATTTTTTAAACTATCTTTTCAAAGTGTATTTCGACCTTCAGATCAGTATCCTTGGCGAAAAATTATCATCTTTAAGATCATCTTAATGGTCTGCGTTTTGACTATGCTCTGTTTTTTCATTTTCTTACATAATCAGGCTGAAAATATTTCTTTTAAATCTTATAAGAAAGAGACATTTTATCTTTTGTATCATTTTAAATTAGGCATCATTTTAGGTGAAATATTCATTAACTTATTTCTTATCCTTCCATTTTTCTATTTTTTAACTTTTATGATTTATCTGATCAATTATCTCAGAGGTCTAGGCACTGGTAAAATTATTTCTCCTATGCCACCAGCCAGAAAGAAAAGGAAGAATCGACAAAGGAAGAGGAAGTTATAAGTAGCGTTTAGAGTTGGCTAACAATACAAAAATCATCTTGCAGGCATCAGAGTTACAGTCCATACATATAAAACTATAAATAAAACACAAAAAAAACTTATAATCTTATTTTTTGGTTATTTTTTAACCAATTTTGTTTCATAACTTAACATCTATCCTTTCCTGTCATTTTTTCTGTAGGCTGATATAAAAACGCTAAGGAATAAGGGCTAGATGCTTAAATTTAAAAATGATGTCGTTTACGGTGCTATTTTTGA
Organism: Acinetobacter sp. MB5; assembly: GCF_003261585.1. Classification (GTDB taxonomy): domain Bacteria; phylum Pseudomonadota; class Gammaproteobacteria; order Pseudomonadales; family Moraxellaceae; genus Acinetobacter. The sequence goes on from NZ_POVU01000013.1 coordinate 16,981, forward strand.
TATGGATGGAACAATGTTTGATACTGAGCGTTTGCGGTTTCAAACACTGAAACAGGCATCACAAGAATTCATCGGTATAGAATTTTCTGATTCTTATTTGATGGCTTGTTTGGGGTTAAGTGCCAGTAGTGCTCATCGACTGGCACAACATGAATATGCAGAAGATATTCCCTACGCTGAAATTCGTAAACGTGCCGATGAACTTGAATTAGAAGCAGTCCGTCAGTTTGGTGTTCCCATCAAAAAAGGCTTATTACAGGTTTTAGAACGTCTACGCAAATCGGGACTGCGTATGGCGGTTGCGACCTCAAGCCGTCGAGCGATTGCCGAAGAATATTTGATCAACGCCAATATCTATAAGTTTTTTGATGTGCTGGTGTGTGGCGATGAAGTTGAACAAGGCAAACCACATCCCGAAATTTTTCTAAGTGCGGCAGAGAAAATTAATCTTGCACCACATCAATGTTTAATGTTCGAAGATTCTGAAAATGGCATTCGTTCTGCACATGATGCAGGTGGAATTTGCATTTTGTTCAAAGATATTAAAGAACCCAATCAAAGTATGCTTGCACATGCCGACCACTACTTTGAAAGCATGTATGACTATTTAGAGTATCTCAATCCATTTACAGCCGATTTAGACATGCCTGCTGTACAGGAAGCATTTCCCCAAACCCTCAATCAGTTAACTGTTGGTATTCATGGTTTTGGGGCAATTGGTGGTGGCTATATTGCACAGATTTTATCGCATTGGGACGGATATACACGCCCGAAACGTATTTATGCCTCAACTCGAAATCCACTTTATCGTCTAGCCGTGAATGCTTTCGGTACCTATTGCATTCGTTATGGGCAACTGTCTTATGACGAACGCATTGAAAATATTTCTATTATTGATGCAGAAAATATCCAGCACATCCAAGAGATGTATATCGAGTCTTCACTGGTCGCAATTTGTTTACCTGAAAATGCCATCGAAACCGAAAGTGAAGCAATCGCGCAAGGTTTATATGCCCGCTATATTGCTCAGGGCGAACAAGTCACTGAGCCTTTAACCCTGTTGATTATTTTAAATAATATCAATGCAAAAAAAGTCCTACTGACTCAAGTGCGTAAAGCCTTGCTACAACTGACCAATGCCAAAATTACCGATCAGATTTTAGCTCAGCATCATTTTTGCGATACCGTGGTGAATCGCATGGTCTCCAAGCTGACCGATCAAAATTTATATCGTCAACTTTCAATCAAATACAATATTTTCAAACAGGCTCAAGTTACTGATGACAGCAATCAAATCAATATTGAAGATGCAACCAGATTGAATCCAGCGCAGGAACAGCAAGCTACTGCATATATTGAAGAAATGCGACAAAACTTTCAGCCGAGTCATGTGCTACAAAACATGGATTTAATCTTGTTCAATGCTGAAATTGATATGCCAATTTATGTCGAAAATAACAGCCCTCTCCTCGGGAAAATGAGGCAAGTGGTCTTGGTCGATCAAATTTCAGATATTCAAACCATTAAAAACCGTTTGTGGAATGGCGTACATGCCATTGCAGCATGGTATGCCAGTTTATTGGGACACACCACCATTGGCGTGGCGATGGGAGATCCTCGCATTCGACAATATGTTGAACAATTGGTACTTGAGGTCAAACAGGGTTTGTCTCATCAGATGCCACAGCGTGCCAAAGAGCTAGATCGTTTGGCGCATAGTTTTTTAAATTCTTGTGAGTTTGCCTATAAAGATCCGTGTGAGCGTGTGGGACGAGATCCTTTACGTAAACTTCAGGCAAACGAGCGAGTTTTTGCATCGATTACCTATAATCTAAAACACCATTTGCCTTGTGATGCACTCATTCATGGTGCTGTCTTAGGCTATATTTACGCATTTAAATATGAGCAACAGAACTTAACTGAGTTAAAACAACATTTAAAACAGCAACTTCAGCTTATGAATGTCGATGCACAATCTCAAAAAGATCTGAATGAAATGATTCAAAATCATTTGCAGGAAATGATTTCAGGACAGTTCAGTATGGCCCATTTTATGCAAAGTAATGAACTGCATAACGAAGAAATATAAACATCATTAAGGTTTAGATTCAGCAGAATCTAAACCTTCGTAGATATTGCAATGATTGAGAAACAGCATCAAAACTCAAGAGTTCTGATGCTGTTGTGACTTAATCTAAACTGTCGTTGCTTGGCAAAAGGCTTTTATGGCTTCACAAGCTTGGATCAATGATGCATCATCCAGCGCATAGGCAATCCGAAAATATGGTGCCAATCCAAAAGCACTACCTTGAACCACAGCTACATTAGCTTCATCCAGCAAGGCAAGTGCGACATCTTCATCACTATTTAGTGGTTGGCCTTGCGCAGAGATTCGTCCAATCAATCCTGCACAATTCACAAATGCATAAAATGCGCCTTCAGGTTTTTGACAGTGCAAATACGGTGTGTCATTGAGTAATTTCACCATCAGGTCACGACGCTTTTCAAACACAGCATTGGTTTCATGAACAAAGTTTTGTGAACCGCTCAACGCAGCCCAAGCTGCATGTTGAGAAATTGAACTCGCCCCTGAGGTTTGCTGACCTTGCAATTTTTCCATTGCATTTAATAACCACTTCGGCCCTGTGGCAAAACCAATTCGCCAGCCCGTCATGGCATAGGCTTTGGATACACCATTCATGGTTAAGGTGCGTTCAACCAGACGGGGTTCAACTTGAGCGATGGTATAAAATGCTTGCTGATCAAAGGTCAGATGTTCATAAATATCATCAGATAAGATCAATACATGCGGGTATTTTAACAACACTTCAGCCAGCGCCTGTAACTCAGCCTTACTATATACTGCTCCTGTCGGATTCGATGGCGAATTGAGAATAATCCAGCGAGTTTTCGGAGTAATCGCTTGTTCAAGTTGCTCAGGTGTCAGTTTAAAACCGTATTCTTCGGTACAGGTCACAATCACTGAACGCGCACCCGTGAGTTGTACCATTTCAGGATAGCTCACCCAATACGGTGCAGGAATAATCACTTCATCGTCTGGGTTGAGCGTGGCTGCCAGTGCATTGTAAAGCACTTGCTTTCCGCCATTACAGACAATTGTGTCTTGCCATGTCACATGGCTCAACTGATTTTCATGACGGAATTTCTCCGCAATCGCTTCACGTAACTGACGTAAACCTGCCACTTGAGTATAACGGGTATGCCCTGTCTGAATGGCGTCAATCGCTGCTTGGCGTACATGCTCTGGAGTATCAAAATCAGGTTCACCCGCACTGAGTGAAATAATTTTTGCCCCTGTAGCCCGTTTTTCGGCTACACGATCAATCATTTTATAGGTCGCTGAAGGTTTAGCCTGTGCCAGAAACTGGTTTAATCGTTGTTCCTGACTCATGCCTGTTTTCTCCATTCAATAAGATTCATCAGTTCCAAGGTAGATTTGCCTGCTTCAAGCTGCTGCATCCATGCAGCTTCTTTTTCAAAACGCTGCTTGGCACTGTCCAAGGTTGCTTCAATGGCTGCTTGTGGAATAAACACTACCCCATCTTCATCGGCAACGACCAAATCCCCTGTTGAAACACGGATTCCGCCAAATGCCATCTCCTGACCCACTGAAAATACGCTGTCCTTAATCGTGCCTTTGACAGTAATGCCACGACTAAACACAGGAAACTGACGTCGGCGTAATGCTGCAATATCTCTCACACCTCCATCAATGATGAGCCCTGCCAGACCACGTGCTTGTGCCATACAGGTGAGTACTTCACCCCAGTAACCCGCGACATGATCATTGGTAGCCACCACCAAAACACTGCCTGCGGGTGCTTTTTCCATAGCAATATGAATCGCAAGGTTATCACCTGGTGCACAATGCACAGTGTAGGCTGGCCCTGCAACGGCTGCACCTTGCCATACAGCATGGATCGCACGATCCACGGCACTGTCTAAACCTGATGCTTCATAAATGGTCGATGAACCATATTCAATTGCAGCTTGATAAAGATCTTGACTCATGCTGTTTCATCCTTACGTTGTAACAGGTGATAACCCAGTTCTTCACGGGCTTGTCCCAAAGTTTTTCCAGCACTAATGGCAGTACGGATATGCGCTTCAACATCTTCAATCTGACGTGCCACTTGCGCGACCTGTTCAGCACGGGCGCGCGGAACAACTACCACACCACTGGCATCTGCAATCACGATATCTCGGTCACAAACACGAGCCTGACCAATCGAGACAGGTTGGTTAACCGCAGCCACTTGTACACGGTCTTTGCCTGTCCGCATAAAGCGTCCACGGCTAAACACGGGATACCCATCACCAAGTGCTTTAGACACATCACGGCAAACCCCATCAATCACCGTTGCTGCGATATGACGAATCCCTGCATATTGGGTCATGATGTCGCCCCAAACGGTACAATCGGTACGCCCTTGATTGTCAATCACAATCACATCGCCTTCTGCGACATCATCAATAAAATCCCCCACTGAGCCTGAAGGTTGTGCACTGGTCACATACTGCACGGTGAAGGCTGGCCCAATAATCGGTTCACGATAATTGTCTAAAGGCATAATGCCGAAACATTGTCCCGGAATACCCAGCTTGTCCATCGCATCACTAATACCTGGCGTGTCTAGACCTTTAAATAACGCCACCAGATTTTGATCACTCAGACTCATAGCGACTCCTCAACTTTAATGGCTTCAAATTGTTGATCATGCATGACTTCTTCAACCGAACGACCTGCTTTCACTGCTTCGACCATGCCATCTTGACGACGCTGAATGCGCTCTGCCAAATCCAGCACTTTACTGATCTGTTGCTGCGGTACAATCACTGTTCCACAGCGATCCGCGATGACATAGTCATCCTGATGTACCGTTACCCCTGCAAACTGAATCGGTTGTCCTGCATCGTATTGCACCACACGGTTACGGGCACTGATCATGGTGACACCACGACCATATACTGGGTATGCGAGCTGTTCATTGGCTTCGATATCTCGGCTATAACCATCAATTAACGTGGCGCGAACCTGTTTCTGCTTCGCTGCATTGGCTAAAATATCACCCCAGCAAGAAATACCCTCGATGCCACCTGCGATCATGAGTACACGATCATGGGTGGTTATTTCTGCAACCACAGGTGTGATTAAATGCACAGTTGGAGCGGCTTCCTTTTTCGGGCCAAGTTGTACAGTACTGGCACGCCCCACGACTTTGGGACAATTCCAGAGTGGTACAATCCCCACTGTTGCCCCTGCCAAATTCAGGAAATCCAGTGCATCGGAAACCGTCGTGGTATCTAGTGCGGCCAAACGTTCAAGCAAATCTTGATCTATCATGAGAGTCCTCATTTTCAATTTTTAATCAATTTATGCCGAGAAATGTTTACTGTCTATTCGGAAAACAATAAGCTTATAATAGGTTTAAGCTATGGATAGACCATGATTAATTTTCGATTGATGCGCCATCTCTGGCTATTTCTTGTTGTTGCCGAAGAACAACATTTTGGGCGGGCAGCCAAACGTCTGGGGATGACGCAACCACCACTGACCGAACACATTCAGATTCTTGAAAATGCATTAAAAGTCAAACTGTTTACCCGATCCAAACGGGGCGCACAGCTCACACCCATTGGACAAGCCATCTACCCTGCGGTAAAGAAATTTGCTGAGCAAATGCAACAACTTGAATTTGCAGTCACAGAGGCGATTCAGGGACAAAATGGGGTGTTAACCATTGGCGCAATTGCCACCGCCATGTTCGAAGTCCTTCCTCATTTGCTGGATCAATTGCGAGCTGCTCATCCTGATTTAACCATTTTGGTCAAGGAAATTGACAGTGCCGATGCCACGCCAATGCTGGAATCAGGGGAAATAGATTTGGCTTTTGCCCGTTTGCAAGGCGATGTCGGTAGCAATTTGAATGCCGTGAAACTGACCCAAGATCGACTCACGGTAATGTTACCGAAGCAGCATGTCTTGGCGAACCAAACCGAAATTCAGTTAAAGCAATTGGCCGAAGAAATTTTTGTGATGTTCTCACGAAAGTTTAGCCCGATTTATTTTGATAGCATTGTGTCCGTGTGCAATGCACAAGGTTTTTCGCCTCGTATTTTGCATGAAGTTCATTCGGTTTCCACCCAAGTGGCATTTGTCAGTTGCGGTCAAGGCATTGCCCTTGTCCCTGCATCCATGCAAAAAATCGCCCCTGAAAATGTGGTGTGTATTGCATTGCAAGAAGAAATCGAAGTGGTCACCGCAGCAGTAGCTTGGCATAAACGCAATACCAATCCTGCAATTTTCGCAGCGCTGGATTTGGTCAAAGCCCAGTTTGGGGTTGAACTATCAACATGATAGCTTTTGGCTATCTTATCTTTAGCTGATAAAAATTATACTTCAGACATGTTTATCAGTATGTTGTCTGGATTCTTGTATTTGGGCGTTATGATGACACAGTTTATTAATTTTCAGCAGCAAGCAATTGATTTAAATGTGAATGGTGTTGATCTCAAACTTTCCGTTATTCACCGACTTCGTCAAAAGAAAAATGTCATTTTGTTCTTGCATGGCTTTGGTTCAAGCAAGGAAGACTATGCCAATATCAGTTACTATGCTGCGCTCAATGACTATGACTTTATTGCCTACGATGCTCCAGGTTTTGCCCAGTCGTTTTGTGCATCCCCCGAACAACTCAGCATTGAGTTTCTGGTCAGTACCGCAAAATCAGTTTTGGCACATTATGAGATTGATCAATTTCATGTCGTTGGACACTCCATGGGCGGCTTGACAGCCTTGCAACTGGCACATGAGTTGCCAAAGCGCGTGCTGAGTTTTACCGATATTGAAGGTAATATTGCCCCAGAAGATTGTTTTTTAAGCCGCCAAATTGTGCAATTCCCAACCGATGATCCTCAGGTATTTCTGGAACAATTTATCGAACGGGTTCGCGTGTCTTATGACCCTGCTGCGGCACTCTATGCAGCCAATCTCAAGCTTAAGGTCAATCCGACATCCATCAAACCTGTGTTTAGTTCGATGGTGAGACTATCTGATTCTGGATTGCTAATGGATCAGTTTTTAAACCTTCCTTGCCCAAAAATGTTTATGTATGGTGTCACCAACCGCCATTTAAGTTATTTAGAATTTATTCAGGCACAAGGCGTACAACTTGCTGAAATTGAATATTGTGGGCATTTCCCAATGTATTCCAACCCGGTACAAATGTGGCAACAGATTGAGCTTAATCTGAGATGAGCATCAGCATTTTCCGCTAAATAATTGGGACGATATCTTAAAAAATGGAATCACCGTTTAGAGTTAGAAGCAACGCTTTAAATTTTTAATGTTTTTTATAGCACTTGGCGGTATGTCTAGCGCCAAGTGCTAAGCAAAGAATCGCTTCTGTGTAAATCTGAAATACATGAGAAACCACAGATATAAACCACCAGCTATAAAAATCGTCGCGAACAACCCAATCAGGATATTGTGTGCAATGTCCAAACGTTGGATATATTTTTGAACAAATACCTGATCATTTTTAATGACCACTTGATGACCAGCGGCTGTCGTCCCATAAAGTTCATAAATAATATTGATACAGGCCTGACGCGCATTCCAATACGCCTTCTCATCATTTCGCTGGCACAGAATCGTGCTGTATTTCATATAGCTCAAGCGAATCGGGAAGTTTTGAGTACAGACATCCGTTTGAAAGCTATTACATTTAAAAATTTGTACGGTTTTATTCTGGGTAAAAAATAGTTGGCGTTCCCGATAATTTTTGCCGTAGCGCAGATGGACATCATCTGAGAAATGTTGCTTGCTCACCTGCTGTGGGAAAAATTGTTGCTGATCGACAAAACAACCAATCAATGCAGCACAAAAGAAAATTAAACACACCATAAAGCCTTCCTGACGTGTTTCATACAGGAAAGCGGTGAGTTTTTTGGGAATAAAGTTCATGTTCAGTCAGAGAAAAGTCTCTAAAAATCGCTCGGATTAGCCTTTAAATTTTTTAATGCTTTTTGATAAATGCGCACGCATCATTTGACGGGCTAAAGCACCATCCTGTTCAATAATCGCTTTCAAGATATTTAAATGTTCGAGGTGCACATTTTCCAGATATTCCTGACGTGCATTCGGATTGAGTTCAATGGAACGGACACGTGCACGTGGAATAATTTTTTCACCTAAATATTTTAAGAAATCAACAAAATACTGGTTATTTGATGCTTCGGCAATCGCAATATGGAAACGGTAGTCTGCTTGTACAGTTCCATCAATCACATCGGAAGAAATATGTTTTTTAAAATCATCCAATGCTGCCTGCATTTTATCAATATGCACCTGTTGGCGACGCTCTGCTGCAAGAAAAACGGCTTCGGTTTCCAAGCTGATGCGCAGTTCAAGTAAGGCAATAATGTCATTAATGGTTTCTAGACTCGCATTTGAAAGCAAGAAGTTCTGCTCGCCTTCCTGCTCTTTCACAAATGTCCCAATACCGTGACGAGTTTCAACGAAACCTAAAGAGCGCAGTTCAGTAATCGCTTCTCGAATCACCGAGCGGCTGACTTCAAATTGTTCAATCAACTCAAGTTCGGTTGGAATTTTATCGCCAACCGCATAACTCCCACTTTGAATCTGCTGAATCAACTGTTCAACAATCGCATGACTTAACTTTTGATGGTTTTTCGTTTTATGCGTTTTCTGGATTGTTGAATCGATCATCTTTCTCACACGTTCAAAGCAGACAGGGAATGCCAATTATAACATGAACTCAATTCGACTGACCAAATCCTTTGTATGATCATAGAGCTAGCTTTCATGTTGTTGGTAGTTGTTTCTGCGATTTTATACGAAGTTGACAAAGCAACATCGAAATCAGAATCAGACTACAGCCATATAAGCTGATTCGGTCAGGCAGTTCATGCCAAAATACATAGCCCCAAATGCCTGCAAATATAATCGCAACATAATTCACAGGGCCAATTTGACTTGCAGGGGCAAGGCTATACGCTTTTGACATACACAACTGACTAATATTGGCGAGTAAACCTGCTGCAATCAGTAAACCCAATTCATGCCAATGAAGCCCTCGCCAGTGCCACAGTGCAGGAATGGCTGAAATTCCCGAACCAATCAGGCAAAAGTAAAACACAATTCGTTCGACAGGTTCAGTATCGGTCAGTGCTCTCACGGTGACAAATGCCATCGCTGAGCAGAAACTTGCCAGTAAACCCACCAATGACATGACGCTCAGCATGCCTGTATCGGGTTTGGCAACCAATAGAACACCAAATAAACCAATACAGGCAGCTAAAATTGCTGCTTTGGTAATTTTCTCTTTTAAAAATAACCATGCGATCAGCGGAATAAAAATGGGCGATGAATAACTAAATACCATCGCATTGGACAGTTTTAAATGCGCGAGCGCATAAAAAAAGGCATACATAGATGTGAGCCCAATCACACTACGCCAAGTATGCATCCACAATTTATCGGTCTTAAAAAATCCCAGCCCTTTTTGAAATAGCATCGGAATAAAGATCAGCATACCGACCACATTTCGGAAAAAAACCGTGGTGTAATAATCAACTGTTAAAGAGGCATAGCGCACACAAATGCCCATAATTGAAAAGAGCAAGGCAGCGCTGAGTAAATAAAAAATTGCGCGTGCAGTCTGACTCTGACTCGGTGCTGTAGTGTGCATTGCCCATTTTTCCTTATTCAACGAGGAGATTTTGCTGCGTGCTTATCACGCAGCAAAAGCCGATTAAACTGCGGTAATGACTTGGTTCTCAGTAAAATATTTCACCAGATTTGCACAGGCCAGATCGCCCATGGCTTTGCGTGTTTCACGTGTGCCACTGGCATAATGCGGTGTCAGCACCACGTTTTCTAAAGCAAATAACGGACTTTCACTACACGGCTCATGTGCGTAAACATCCAGACCTGCCCCTGCAATCACACCCTGTTCTAAAGCTGCAATTAAGGCATCTTCATCCACCACAGAACCACGGGCAATATTGATTAGAAAACCTGTTTTACCCAAGCGCTGCAAAATATCCGTGGTAATGATGTGCTGGGTTGCTGCCGTGCTTGGCAAGGCAAGCACCAGAAAATCTGATTTCTCTGCGAGCTCTTCGACACTGGCAACATATTCATAGCGAGAACCAGCTTTAGGCTTACGGTTATGGTAGATAATCTGCATTCCACAGGCTTCGGCACGCTTGGCAACCTCTTTACCGATGTTACCCATCCCCAAAATACCGCAAACTTTATTGCCTAAACTGGTGGTCAGTGGGTAGGCACCTTTTGCCCATTGACCCTCACGCACAAAACGATCTGCACGAATCAACTGACGCGCCACCGCATACATCAGCATCATGCCTGTATCAGCAACACAATCATTGAGGACATCTGGCGTATTGGTCACGATAATATTTTTACTTTTGGCATAATCCACAGCAATCGAATCATAGCCCACACCTGAACTGGCAATAATTTTCAGATTCGGTAAAGCATCAATCAGGTCTTGCTTTGCCCCAACTCCACCACTGGTGGCCAGTGCCGTAAATTTATGCCCATGTTGTTGTAAAAATTCACTTGGATTTTCCATTTTCCAAAGTTTATGCACCGTCGTGAAATGTTGTTCGACTTCTTGTACATACATATCGATTTGTGGGCCAAGCATTAGAATTTCTACATCAATTTTTTCGCTCATGTCTTATGTTCCTGTTTTAATTTGAATCCGTTGAATTGGGCCAACAATCACTAAATAACTAAACATGGCCAACAGAGAATGTGCGGCAACAAAGTATAAAGCACCTGAAAAAGACCCAGTGGCATCGACAATATAACCAATCACAAGCGGAGTAATAATACCTGCGATATTGCCTAAACCGTTAAACACACCACCTGTTAAACCAATCGCTTCTTTCGGTGCGGTATCTGCAATGACTGCCCAGCCAATCGCAGCCAAACCTTTGCCAAAGAAAGCAAATGCCATCAGCATAATCACAACCCACTTGGCATCGACAAAATTACAAAATACCAGTGTGGTTGCAAAGAACATGCCCAAGGTAAATGGAATCTTACGGGCAACGGTATTGGAAAAGCCTCTACGAATCAGAATATCCGAAACAATGCCACCCAACATACCGCCTGAAAATCCACAGATGGCAGGAATTGCAGCGACCATGCCCGCTTCCATGATCGACATACCACGACCTTTGATCAGGTAAATCGGGAACCATGTAATAAAGAAGTAACTGAGTGCGGTAATACAGTATTGTCCAATATACACGCCAAGCAACATGCGATTGGTCAGTAAAACTTTAAGAATTTCCCACTGCGAGGCTTTATTTTTTGGCTGTTCTACGACAGGTTTTTTCTGATCTAAATCAATCAATGCCCCGCCTGCACGCATATGTTCTAGCTCTGTGGCACTGACACGTTTATTTTTCAGTGGATTTAGCTCTACAGCAGCCCAAATCATCACCAAAATAAAGCCGAGTCCCCCCATGAAAAAATAGACGTAGTGCCAAGAATATTTCGTGACCAACCAACCCATAATCGGTGCAAAAATAATCGTGCCAAAATACTGCGCCGAGTTAAACGCTGAAGATGCCAAGCCACGCTCTTTGGTGGGAAACCATGTCGCAACCACACGGCTATTGGCAGGAAAGGCAGGTGACTCGACCAAACCTAACATGAAGCGGAAAAAGAAAAAGGTAAAAATCAGCGAGACAAAATGGAAAGTATTCCCAATTAAACCTTGGCAAAAGGTACACAACGACCATAAAAATAGACTGCTACCATAGACAATTTTTGAACCGAAGCGATCGAGAAACCAGCCTCCTGGAATTTGCCCAATCGCATACGCCCAGCCAAAGGCTGAAAAAATAACGCCTAATTCTTTCGGGCTGAGTCCGAACTCATGCGAAATGGTGGTTCCCGTAAGCGAAAGGGTGGAACGGTCTGCATAATTAATCACGGTGATGACAAAAATCATCAATAAAATCAGGTAACGAACCTTACTTGAACCTTGAGGCTTCGCCATTGTTGTCGACATAATCATACTCCTTATGATTATTTGAGCAGCACTTCACCTCACACAGGCATGTGTGAAACAAAGTGCTTTGCTACAAAATTATGAGCGCACAAGGCACGGTTTTTTATTGTTAAATGTCCAGTTTGGAATGAGGAATTGCATCGCCTCGGCATCATTACGTGCCCCGAGACCTTTCTTGTTATAGAGTTCATGGGCTTTATAGAGATTATCCCAATCTAACTCCACACCGAGGCCTGCTTTGCTCGGAACTTGAATTTTACCATCACGAATTTCTAACGGCTCTTTGGTCAAATGATCAATGCCTTCCTGCCAAATCCAGTGCGTATCAATCGCTGTGACTTTACCCACTGCTGCGGCTGCGACATGGGTAAACATCGCCAGTGAAATATCAAAATGGTTATTTGAATGTGAACCCCATGTCAAATTGTACATTTGGCAAAGTTGAGACACGCGAACCGAACCATCCATAGTCCAGAAATGTGGATCAGCCAAAGGAATATCAACCGATTGCAATTGAATGCTGTGTGACATCTCACGCCAGTCTGTGGCAATCATATTGGTTGCAGTTGGCAAACCTGTCGCACGTTTAAATTCGGCCATAATCTCACGGCTAGAAAACCCTTTTTCCGCACCACATGGGTCTTCTGCATACGCCAGCACACCTTTTAGATGTTTCGCCAGTGAAATCGCCTCATCGAGTTCCCAAGCTCCGTTCGGATCTAACGTCACACGCGCATCTGGAAAGCGACGAGCAATCGCGGTCACGGCTTCGGCTTCTTGTTCCCCGTGTAGCACACCACCTTTCAGTTTGAAATCTTTAAAGCCATAGCGTTCATAGCTGGCTTCAGCCAAGGCCTGAATTTTAGCAGGGGTCATTGCAGCTTCATGACGAACTTGATACCAGTCATGTTTAGCATGTTCAGCAGGTAGATAATCCAAATTGGTCTGACGACGATCCCCAATAAAGAACAGATATCCCAACACCTCGACTTCACTACGTTGCTGCCCTTCACCCAATAGGCTTGCCACATTAACATCCAAATGTTGACCAAGTAAGTCTAGCAGTGCTGCTTCATAAGCGGTGACGACATGAATCGTGGTACGTAAATCAAAAGTTTGTAGTCCTCGCCCTTCCTGATCTCGGTCAGAAAAACGTTGCTGAATATTTTTCAGAATATTTTTGTACTGCCCAATCGGCTGCCCAACAACCAAAGGGATTGCATCACGCATGGTACTGAGGATTTTTTCACCGCCTGGCACCTCGCCCACGCCAATATTGCCCGCATTATCTTCAATCACAATAATATTACGGGTAAAATATGGGCCATGCGCACCACTCAGATTCAATAACATACTGTCATGCCCTGCAACAGGGATCGCTTTGACCGATTTCACAATAGGCGTATCACGCATATACCACTCCTTAGTACACATTTCTGTCTTTGTTCTACGGTTAAACTTATAAGACATCATACAACATGTCAAGCCAATATTGCGTTTTTATCCTTGTTTTTAATTTTTACATAAATTTTGCTTGTGCTTCACTTAATTTAAGCTATAAGATGTCATACATCATATAACAACCGTATGCTTATCCAAGATGGATGGAGAAGCATACCCGATCGACATGATGTCGCCTTAGATCTTAACCGCTAAGGGCTCAATGACAGAGTATTTATTATGGAAAATACACAGCAACCTTCGGGTAGTACCCTTGCTGCGACAAGCAGAAAAGTCAAAGTGGCAACCCATACCAAGACACGCTATTACATTTTAGCGATGATCTTTATTATCACTGCACTCAACTATGGAGATCGAGCCACACTGTCCATGGCGGCAGCACCAATGACTCAAGAGCTGGGCATTAGCTCAATCACGATGGGCTATATTTTCTCTGCATTTGCTTGGGCTTATGTAATTGGACAATTACCGGGTGGCTGGTTACTCGATAAATTTGGCGCTAGACGCGTTTACTTCTGGAGTATCTTCCTCTGGTCAATCTTCACCATCTCCATTGGTTTTGTCCATTTCCTTGGTAATACAGGCATGGTCATTAGCGCCTTATTTCTATTGCGCTTTTTAGTGGGCTTAGCCGAATCACCTGCTTTTCCAGGTAACAGTAGCGTGACTGCGGCATGGTTCCCAACCAAAGAACGCGGTACAGCTGCGGCAATTTTTAATGCATCGTCTTACTTTTCCACTGTCATTTTTGCTCCTCTCATGGGGTGGTTAGTCGGCACAATGAGTTGGCAATCCATCTTCTGGGTGATGGGAAGTTTAGGCATTATCTTGTCTTTGGTTTGGCTCAAAGTCATTTATAGTCCGAAGCAGCACCCGACTGTAAACCCTGAAGAACTTGCCTATCTGGAAGCCGAAGGCGCGTTAACAGATATGGGAGAAAATAATACTCAGCGTAAAAAGACCACTTGGGCTGAAGTTAAACAGATTTTGAGCTCACGGATGATGCTTGGGATTTTCTTCGGACAATATTGTGTCAACTGCTTAACTTATTTCTTCTTAACTTGGTTCCCTGTATATCTGGTCAAAGAACGCCACTTAAGTATTTTAAAAGCAGGTTTTGCTGCGGTTGCGCCTGCCTTGTGTGGATTCATCGGCGGTATTTTAGGGGGAATTATTTCGGATCGCCTGATTCGTATGGGTTATTCACTCACTTTGGCACGTAAACTTCCGATTGTTCTTGGCTTCTTACTATCTACTTCAATTGTGGTGTGTAACTACGTCGACTCACAAACTGCAATTATCTTCTTTATGTCATTGTCGTTCTTTGGCAAAGGGGTTGGTTCTTTGGGATGGGCAGTCATGTCGGATGTTGCACCCAAACAAATGGTGGGTTTATCAGGTGGGATGATGAATGCTTTTGGAAATACCGCAGGTATCGTTACACCAATCGTCATTGGTTATATCTTGGCAACCACCAATTCATTTAACCTTGCATTGGTTTATGTGGGCATCCATGCCATTGTTGCGATTATTTGCTATACCTTAATTGTGGGTAAAATTCAGCGTTTTGAATTGCGCAGTGTAAGCAAATAATCAACTTTGCTTGATCATAAAAGCCATCTTAATGATGGCTTTTTTTAATTTAATTTTTTGTGCATTTCTTCATTACCTAACTTTTCGCACGATCTAAATTATTTTTAAGCCCATTGCTATGCTGTATTTTTATTTAATTTACTCATTGCTAGGTCTGCCGAATGAAATTATCAACGAATTACTTAGAGCACTGAGTATATTAAACCACACTTTCAATCCTTGTTTATTCAATAGAAATCAACAATAAAACCATATAATACAAAAATTCAATATATTCCTAAGAGTTCTAAAAGAAAGTATTTACTATGTGATTCTTGATCACTAATATCCAAAAAAGTATCGACTACCGTTCGTTTACATGACTAATTTTTTTAATTTGAAAGGATAAACAAAAAGTAAACAAGCCATCTCTTATAAAAGTTACCGAGCACAGCTCTGTCATGACTTCAATGGCACTGGTCGCCAGTCGGTTTGGTTTATGTATTACCACCGAATCTACATCAAATTTACGTTTATCAGATATTGACCATTGCAATCGCTTGAATTACAGGACATTGAACTAAGCTGTTTGTACTTAAAAAATCATGACTCAGTGATTTTAACTGCTTTTCTCAATCTCATCAGTGAGATGTGCCGCAGCTTTTAGCGCATAAAAAGCTGCTTTTCACCTTTACATGCGAATACAATTTCGGCCTTCATTCTTGGCACGATACAAATTTTCATCGGCAATTTTAAAGACTGCTTCAACTTCTTTTGCACTTAAAGGCCAATACGCTATCCCAATAGACACGGTAATTGAACCGATTGCCTCCATTTGTTTGCTTTCTAAATTTTTTCGGAGATCTTCTGCTAAAGAATAACTAAAATCAGTGTCAAAGATTGGGCAAAGCACAACAAACTCCTCCCCTCCAATCCTGCAACAGACATCATCACTGCGAAAACTCGACTTAATAAATGCTGCAAGTTCTTTAAGCACAATATCGCCTTGGTCGTGTCCAAAGCTATCATTAATCTTTTTAAAGTGGTCAATATCAATAAAAATAACCGAGAATTCAGTATTGGTTTTCATCAAATCATCAATAAATAAATCCATACCACGACGATTATACAATCCAGTCAATGGGTCAGTATTGACGTCATAATTCAGCTTGCTAATCGTTTCTTTAAAATATTGAGAACTGAGCAACAGCGATATCTTAAATTTCAGAACTTCAACAAACCATGGTTCAACTTGCTTAATTTTTTCATCTATTTCTGGATTATTAAGATTACTCGCCATTTTTGCCAAATCGGAAAGCGGATTAGAAATCAAATATGCAATTCGTCCAATAATCAAAAAAATAATGATATAAAATAAAGACATGCCAAATATTAATTTATAAATAATTTTGTTTGCCTGAGCGAGAAGCTCATGGGTTGGCTGCTCAGATACCACAATCCATTGCGTGGCTGGAATTCGGGCGAAGCCTGCCAAATTATCGATGCCTAAACTATTGACTAAACGAATTTTTCCTGTTTCATTGTGAATAATGGTATTTAAGCCTGTATTATTTTTCACAATCTTACCTATCCGTGCTGCATTTGGATGAAAAATAATGCGTTTTGAACTATCCATTACATACATATAACTATTTTTATAATCATATTTATTAGCAAACATCTGGTTAAGAATATTATCTTGCTTTAAATAGATAGACGCCCCCACAAACCCTAAATATTTTTTCTGATCATCAAAGATAGGGCAAGACATAAAAATTACCAGATGCCCAGTGACAGAATAATAAGGTGAAGTAATAACAGGTACCTTTCTTTGTAAAGATAAATTTACACCTAAAGTCCGATTTACCGTATTTTTATTAATCTTTAAATTTTTTGGTGCATAAGAAATAAAATGGCCTTGTGTATCACCAATTAACACGTTATTAAAATAATTTGATTGATATTTCAAACGATGAACTTCGTCCTGTAATACATCAGGATGATTAAAATTTTCTCCCAGAATTTTTGCACTATATGCCAACTCACGTTGCATAATCATGAAATGGCTATTTGTACCATCGGCTATTTTTTCTGCATATTCTAAATTGACTGCTAAGGAATTTTGTATCAGTTTTTTCTTCTGAACGTAATAACTGACAACTAAAGAAACCACAAATAAGCTAAAAACACTGAATGCAGCCAAACCAAGAATTAGCTTCTTTAAATCTAAATTAAATGAATCAATAAATTTTCTTGGTCGCATTACACATCGATTAATTGAAATCTAACAGTAAAAAGTATAAAACTAAATAACATACATTATCAAAAAAAAATATAGAACAACTATACAAATTAAAAATGAAAAGAGAAATAAATCACATCGAATACATATTTTATATAAAAGCATAATGTTAAGCATTCACATTAATTCCAATATTTCATTTATAACATCAAAATTTACCATCTTTCTTTAGAAAACATATATGCTATTTCATATATATGAAAAAACAAATAAATATTTTATCAAAAATAAATATTCGTTTTAAGTTTTTAAATCAAAGTATTACCTTATAATAAAATAAGAAATATTATCATTTGCATTATTTTTAATCCTAATCTCCCAAAAAACCCAGATTAATGTGACATAAATCACACTTATTGTTTTTTTTAATAAGCAAGACCTTTCAATTGATAAAACCATTTATAAAAAACTTCGAAATCTAAAGAAATTTATAAAAATCAGCAAATACACTTTAACGTTAATTTATGTAAACTTATTAGCAATTCTGAAAATAAAACAACTTGTAATTAAATAATTATTGATTATATATCATAGAAATATATAGACAACTGATTACGTTTTACTGTGAAAATTCACAAAAAATATAGATAATTAAAACAGTTAAATTGAATAAATTACATTCAAAATTATTTAAAAATAATCATGATTTATGGAAATCACATATAAAAATCATGGGTTTATCTTTAATGGTGGATACAAATATTTAATTGCTTTCTTTATTTTTATATAAATAATACTAATTAACAAACTTCCTAAAATTCATAAACGGTATTCATTATATGGCAAAAGTTTCTTTATCTTCTCTTACTGAAATTGATGGTTTTGTTGCATCTGCATTGGTTGATTGTGATAGTGGCCTAGCATTAGCAACACAGGGGTCTGGCATTGATTTGGAGCTTGCAGCAGCAGGAAATACCGAAGTTTTAAAATCAAAACGTAAAGTGGCTAAATCATTAGGTTTAAACGATCACATTGAAGATATTTTGATTACTCTGGGTAAACAATATCATTTAATTCGTCCATTAGATTCAAATCAAAGTCTGTTTTTATATTTAGTTTTAGAACGTGGTAAATCTAATTTAGCAATGGCACGACACGAACTAAAAACTTTTGAGAAAGAATTAGATTTTTCATAACTGCTTCAAGACTGATGGTCTGGATGCAGACAATCGGTCAATTTTGATTGTTTGCTTCAGGCCTCCTATCACACTATTAATATTTGATGGGTATAGATATGCATTTTGCACAACAATCTCTCAATATCGCTATTTTTGGACTAAGTTTAAAAGTACTTAGTGAAATTAAATTGGTTATTGAAAACCTGCTCCCAAAAGATACGCTGATTAACTGGACAAATATTGCCGATCCAAAACTTCAGGTATTAATGGTCAATGATATGTTTTTCGATGCTCCGAGCATTCAGAAGCTAATTAAGAACCAAAATATAAGATTATTACGCCTCATTACCCATGCAACCAAACATGGGAAAATTGAAGATAATATTTTGTATTTACCTCTTTCAGATACAAATTCACTCAAAAATTGGTTGTCTGAAGAACCTATTACTACCGAAGTTCAGTCATCGAATTCAGCTCATATTCAAACTGAAATCAGCAGTCAAGATTTATATATGATTGTCCAAGAGGTTTTGAACCCTGAGAATGGCAACATACAAGTATTCGACCAACATGGAATTCTTGCTATGGTTGACCCACGTAATCAATGGGTATGGGTTTCTCGTGACAAAATCACCCATAAAACTGATGACAGTCTAAATACAGTGTATGCAACGATGAATGATCGCCACGCATTCAATGATATTCAGCGTCAGGATTTAAAAAACTGGCTATGGAATTTATTATGGCGTTCTCCTACATTTCATCACTTTGTGAAAGCTCAGGA
This sequence comes from Acinetobacter sp. MB5, assembly GCF_003261585.1. Taxonomy (GTDB): domain Bacteria; phylum Pseudomonadota; class Gammaproteobacteria; order Pseudomonadales; family Moraxellaceae; genus Acinetobacter. Next base: position 36,316 of record NZ_POVU01000013.1, read on the forward strand.
CTGCTTTTATCTCAAGCAATGGCCACAACCTGAAAGCAAACAGGATCGCTACGATATCATGCGAATGTCTGCATGTTTTGCTCAAGGTGCAAATATTATTACTGTAGCTGAGCGCTTAGGTCTTTCCGTTGATCGCGTAATTCAATTTGTATCGTCAGCACGCGCTGTGGGTATGGGAACCATTATTCATAAAAATCAGGTGAAATATCCTGCCCAGCAAGCATCCTCTGAAGATTCGGGGTTAATGAAAAAATTCTTTGGGAAACTGCGTCGCCGCTTAGGCTTATAGTGAGTTCTTATATGATATTACAGCAATACAAAATCGTTTTTGGCGGTACAATGGGTTCAGGTAAGTCGACAGCAATTCGCGCTTTATCTGAGATTGAAGTTGTGGGAAGTGAAGCAGTCAATACCGACGCCCAAGCTCATGTGAAATCACATACAACTGTTGGCATTGAATATGGTGAAATTACATTAAGCGATGGCATTAAAGTTGGCTTATACGGAACACCAGGACAAGATCGCTTTGATTTTATCTGGTCTGTAATTTGCCAAGGCGCTATTGGCAGTATAGTACTGATCGATCACCAAGTAGAAAATCCTCTTGAAGACTTAGCACATTATCTTTCGGCATTTCGTAATACCAACCAAAATATTGTGATTGGTATTACCCATGTTGACAAAAAAATCGAACGCCCAACTCTTATTTATCGTGAATGGCTAGAACAACAGAACATTAACTACCCATTATTTTTTATTGATGCTCGTCTACAAGATGATGTCCTGCTTCTTGTGGAAGCAATGGTTGCAAACACCGAAGTGAATTTTACTTAATTTATTTTTCAGAGGCTTTTTTTATGCTCAATAGTGATTTTACTACACCTCTCTCCCGTAAAGTATCGAGTGAATTCGTTCAAAATGCCAACGATCAGCTTCAACAACTTTTAAGTTCAGTTTCTGGCGTGCAATATGTGATGCTCTGCTCAAGTGATGGTTTTGAAATCACTAGTGTGTACAAACGAAATATGGCTAACGGCAGTAAAATTGCAGCTGTAAGTAGTTCAATTTTAGCCATGATCGCCGCATTTTTAAAAGAGATTCAACTCACTGGCTGTCAATCTGTGACGCTTGATGCTGAAAACGGCAAAGCTTTTTTAACTGCAATTCCTAGTCAACATTCGATGGTGCTCGTTACATTAACGGGTAAAGATTGTCTGCTTGGACAATTACTCTACGAATTGCGTCAGACATCTCAGGCTTTGATTGATCTTGATCAAAAATATGCTGCTTAGGCTCATAACCTAAGTTTATTATTTTTAATCCACAGAAAACGATCGCAATGAAATGCGCTTAAAATCACACTGGCTTGCTATTCTGTAAAATCACAGAATTAAGATATATTCTTCCCCATTTTAGCTTATGGGTTCTATAACCAGAAGCTAAAACCGAGTGCAATTTCGTCCGTCTGCTTTGGCGTTATATAAGCACTCATCTGCACGTTTAAAAACAGTTTTCATATTTTGTGATGTCGTTGGCCAGTGTGAAACTCCTATTGAAATTGTTATGTTTCCAACCAATGAAATTGGTGTAATTTCGATTTTTTTCCGTAAGCGTTCTGCTAATTCCACGGCTGTTTCTAATTTCAACATGGCGGCAAGTACAATAAACTCCTCCCCCCCACTACGACAGCAAATATCTTCATCACGAAAATTAGCACTGATATTTTCTGCTATTTCTTTTAATACCACATCACCTTGATCATGCCCAAAGCTATCATTAATTTTCTTAAAATAATCAATATCGATGCAAATCACAGCAAATGGAATGCTGTTTTCCATGAAATGTTTTACAGATAAATCCAGACCACGTCGATTATACAAGTGGGTTAGTGGATCCGTATTTACATGAAAATTGAGTTCCGAAATAGTTTCCTTAAAATATTTTGAACTCATCAACAAAGACATTTTAAATTTAAGTACTTCAACAAACCAAGGTTTGATGCTTTCAATTTTTTCATCAATTTCTGGCCGATGCAGATTACTGGCCATATTGGCCAGTAAAGACAAAGGACTAGAAATCAGATAAGAAATTCGCCAAATAATGAAGAAAATTAATAGATAGAATAAAAATATTCCGATGAGCAATTCAAAAACCGTTTCACTCGCTTCTTTAAGTAATTCACTAGTTGGCTGCTGTGAAATAATGATCCAGCCTGTTGCAGGTATACGAGAAAAGCCTACTAGCTGTTCATGTCCTTGATCATCTTTAACCCGCATTTTTCCATAATTTTGAGCTATAAGGTGCTGCTGTACATAAGTATTGGCTAATTTACCAATTTGATTTGTATCAGGATGAAATAAGATATATTGGTTTTGATCAACCACATACATATAGTTATGTTTATAGCCATAATGGCTAGACAACATTTGACTGAGAATATTGTCTTTCTTTAAATAAATCGTTGCACCAATAAAACCTAAATAACGATGCTGCGTGTCAAAAATAGGCTGTGAGATAAACACCAATAAATTCTTACTTGCACCATAGTAAGGAGAAGAAATAAAAGGTGCTTTGTGCTCAAGAGAAAGCTTAAACCCTAAAGTGTGATTGACTTTATCTTTTGGTAAATTCAAGGAAAGTGGTGCAAAACTGAGGAAATACCCTTTTGTATCTGAGATAACCACACTATTAAAATAACTGGATTGATATTTTAAACGATCAACTTCTGACTGTAAGCGTTGTGGTTCATGAAAATGTTGTCCTATCTGCTGTGCACTATAAGCCAGTTCCTTTTGCATAATTCTGAAATGGCTGTCTGAGCTATTCGCAATTTTGGATGCATATTCAAGATTGACAGACAAGGCATTTTCAATCAGCTCATGTTTTTGTGTGTAGTAACTAACAATTAAAGAAATAATAAATAAACTCACTACGCTAAAAATTGCTAAATACAAAATTAGCTTGCGTAAATTCAGGTTGAGTGAGTAAATCAATTTCTTCAAGATCATATCTTAACAATTATAGCTTCATCATTTTTTAGTTATTATAGAGTGATATTTCAAAAATATTAACTTAAAATTCCCTTATTTATTATCAAGTTATCATTTTAATACATTCTATAAATATGTGATTATGATCAATAATTTTTTAATAAATTTGCAACACTTCACCTTTTAGTATTAAGAATAATAATTATTTTTATACTCGATTAACAAAATTCAACACAATCCTTTTTAGACCGTACTAACTTTACTCAACTTTTGCGAATGCCATTTACCGTTAACAAAGCGATCATTTAAAAACAATACTCAATAAAAGGAACTTATGAGAATTTCCAACTCTTTATCATAATGCTATGCGCATTTTGGCTCAGTGCATGTAGCCAAAAAAAGTTGCTGAATCTACCAAATTACCCCAGAACAATAGCAATGAACATGTCAGTCAAAATAAACAACTGGGCACTCGTTAGAAGAAATGACATCAGCTCCCATGTCGACACAATTACTATAGAACGTGTTTCAGATACACCTGTATCAGAAATACAGGTTCGTTATGCACAAAAAACCATTTACAGGGCGAGCAATTAACAGCGTTTCAATCACGGCTGGACGTGTCAGTTTCTCCGTGGAAAGTGATCAAGGGCAAAAATTCGATTTTATTCGTGATGGGCAAAACTATTATTTACAGGCTCAAGATGGTCAAAACTATCAACTTCGTTATGAGAATCATAGTGATCAAACTTTTTAAATTATAGCGAGTGTTGATGGCCCAGATGTCTGGATGGACAACCCACTTCACGCAATGCAATTCATGGCTATATTTTGTTTCCACCTGACTATCTAATTATTGAAGGTTTTCGAAAGAGTGATGATGCTGTGGCCACATTTACCTTGAGCAAACCTGAACAAAGTTATACTGCCAATACAACTCAAGGGGACATTAACAATACTGGAATTATTGGCACAGTTTATATGAACTGAAAACACCGAAATCTACCACACGGCAGAAATCGAGCCAAGATGAGCCAGCTCCAAATTTTTCCCCTCAGATTCAGCATCTTAAGCCACTCAATCCCCTAATGGATTGAATCAGGGGATTGTCCATTTTAGATTATGAGTTATACCATCCCCAAGGCTGATCGCTGTCATAACTGGTGATTTGCTTGATTTCTAAATAGTTCTCTAATCCCCAGATTCCTAATTCACGTCCAATACCACTTTGCTTATAACCACCCCAAGGTGCTTCGGTAAAAGTCGGTTGTGAACAGTTAATCCAAATGATCCCAGCACGTAATTTACGTGCAACACGCTGACAACGAGCGATGTCTTTTGACATGACTGCACCAGCCAAACCAAAAATAGATTGATTCGCCAGTTGAATTGCCTCTTGTTCAGTTTCAAAAGCACGAATCGCAACGACAGGGCCAAAAATTTCATCAGTCCATAAGGGATGCTCTACTGGGACATCCACAAAAATCGTAGGTTCAACATAATAACCTTGTGCAAGATGGGCAGGACGTTTTCCTCCACTAATGAGCGTTACTCCATCTTCTTTTCCTTGTTGAATGGCATTCATGACCTGTTGATATTGTTTGGCATTGACCAAAGGTCCAAGTTTTACATCTGCTTCCAAACCTTGACCAATTTTGATTTTCTGTGCAGCTTTAGCCAGTCGTATGAGAAGCTCTGGATAGATTGCTTGCTCGACCAAGACTCTAGACGTTGCTGAACAGACCTGCCCTTGGTTCCAGAAAATGCCAAACATAATCCATTCCACCGCAGCATCAAGATCACTGTCAGCGAAAATAATAAATGCAGATTTACCACCGAGTTCAAGACTCAAGTTTTTGACATTATGTGCAGCCGACTGCATGATCTGTTTACCGACAGGTACACTGCCTGTAAAAGCCACTTTGTCGATTTCTGGATGTGCCGTCAAATATGGCCCAATTTCACTACCAATACCTGTGACGATATTCAACACCCCTGCTGGCAAACCGACTTTTTCCGCAATTCGGCCTAATTCAATGGCAGTCAGTGATGTGGCTTCAGCAGGTTTTAAAATGAGAGTACAGCCTGCGGCCAATGCAGGTGCAACTTTCCAAGCTGCCATCAGCAGTGGATAGTTCCACGGAATAATCGCACATGCTACGCCTACTGCTTCTTTACACACCACACTACTAAAGCGCTCATCGGAAAGTGTAATCTGTTCGTCTTGGGTATCAGCAAGTTGTTCAGCCAGATCCGCATAAAAATCGAAGCAACCTGCAGCGTCCTGAATATCCCAAACTGCTTCAGGTAAAGGTTTACCATTGTCCTGAACTTCAATTTCAGCTAACTGATCTAATTGCTGACGAATTTCCTGCGCAATCGCACGTAAATACGCTGCACGTTGTTTTGGCTGCTGTGACCAGTCAGTCTGGTCAAATGCCTGTCGCGCTGCTTGTACAGCCAGTTCAGCATCTTCAACGGAAGCTGCCGCCACTTGGGCTATTTCTTTTTCATTACTCGGATCGATACTACTAAACGTTTGCCCATATTTTGGAGCAAGCCACTGACCATTGATATATAACTGATTGTATGACATCACTATCCTGTAACTTTAACTTAAATAAATTGAATTCTTTAGAGTGTAACAGGATTCTCAATGCAATTTTTAGTCCAAACAAGACATTCAGTGACCCACAATAAAAAACTGCCTGAGAGATCACCTCAGACAGTTTTTAAATACAACCATCTAAACTTTCAGTTTAGAAATTAACAGTCCATGATAATTGTGCTGTACGTGGCGCACCAAGGAACAAATAGTCATCTCCATAGAAACTACCTGCATCTCGCCAGTATTTTTTATTGAACAAGTTGTCGATGTTGAAGCGAAGTGTGTTGTCATAACCATAAGCACGGAAGTTATAAGCTGTACCTGCATCAAATACAGTAAAGCCAGGTACTTTGACTGTGCCAGACTTATTCGCATATTTACTGCTGCTGTACTGCATGCCTGCCAGTAAGCGAAGCCCTTCTACTTGTGGGACCTGATAAGACAAATGACTCGCAAAACGTAAGGTTGGCACGTTCTGGGTTTGATGACCCTGATATTCAGCCGTTTGTGTACCTGTTAAACGTGAACGGGTTAAAGCCAAAGTTGATGTCATATCGAGGTTTTGAGTCAGTCTACCTTGTAAACCAAGCTCCAAACCGAGATTGTGCTGTTCACCTTCAGTGACATAATCGCCTGCAGTGTCGGTATATTGATTGTCTTGCTTTAAGTCAAATAATGCCGCTGTAAAAAGAAGTGATTGCCACTGCTGCTTAATCCCCAATTCATATTGAGTCGAATGCACAGGTGCTAAAGTGGTATAAGCATTATTTGCATACCAAGGTGCTTGACCACCATCACTTAACCCTTTTGCATAAGATGCATAGAGATGGGTATGTTCCCAAGGCTGATACATCAAGGCAAGTTGCGGCAAGAAACGATTAAAATTGGTATCTCGGATATTATTACCATCGGCATCATACGCATTTTCATTCAGATGCAATAACTTACCACCGATTAAAACCGACCATGCATCATTAAAATCAATTTGGTCGAGTAAGTTTAATGCGGTTTGCTGACTATTTAGTGACTTATAATGATTACCCAAAGTATCTGTAGTTGGATTATAAGTCACACTATTCGTATAAATGTTCCCTGTTCCAACCCACTCATTAATCGCATCGTATTGTGCATGACGCTTATAAGTTTGCGATAGTTCTAAACTTAAAGTGTGTTGCCATGAACCTGTATTGAACTGACCATTCAAACCTGCTTTAAATTGATTGGTTATATAAGTGTCATTCGGACTGCGGTAGTCATAAATGTCATAGTTCCCGTTTTGGTCAAAAGTATTTGCTAATGATGTTGAATAATCACAAACACTACTATAGTAACAACCATACGGGAATGATGAATAATCGTCGACCACTGCCCGACTTTGTGAAGCGGTCAGATTGGCTTTCCAGTTGTCATTGATTTTATAGCTATATTTGAGACTGGTATTTAAACTTTCATCGGTCACTGGTTTACTCCAGCTTTGATAACCGAGTAAACGACTTGAACTCACATCGCTTGGTACAGTTGTGCCATCAAGTAACTGATAACCAGGTACAGAACGCTGGCGTTGGCGTTGTGATTCAATATCAAATTCAAGTTTTGAACGATCTGAAATTTTCCAGTCCAAAGCCAAAGATCCAAACAAACGCTGACCATTGGCATGTTCAACATAAGGATGCATTTCTTCTTTGGCAATATTTACCCGATAACCAAACTGCTGATCTTCACCCAGAAAACCACCAAAGTCAGTTGCTACACGATTGCCACCATGACTGTCAGCTTCAACTGTAATAGAGTGAATGTCTTTCGGGCGTTTGGTGACATAGTTCACCACACCACCTGGTGTCGACATGCCACTTTGAATCGCACTAATGCCTTTTAAAATTTCGACTTGTTCTTTATTTTCGAGTGCAACATTTTGCTGACCACGAATCAAATTACCATTCAGTAAATAGCTTGATCCAAGGTTTAAAGCAAAACCACGCATTACAAAGTTGGGATAGTAACCAATCGCTGCATAGCCATCGCCAACTGCGGCATCATTTTTCACCACATCAGTTAAAGTTTTAGCATGCTGATCTGCAATACGCTCTGCCGTCACCGTACTGATTGACGCTGGAATTGCAGCAATATTTTTCTGTGTAAAACCAGATAAGTTAACTTTAGGCTGATAATAAGGCGTTTGTTCGGTTTGAGCAGTCACCGTAATCGTGGCCAGTTGTTGAGCATCATCTTCCGCTTCAGCATGTGCCAATACGGAGCTCAGTCCTAGACATGAAAATGAACTCACTGCCAGTAATGCTTTTTGTAAACGAGAAAATGAAAATGGATACGTATTCACAGTAATTGCCTAACCCCAAAAGATAATCTTACAGTCTGAATTTTGCGGGCATGAGTATTCACAATTTTTTCTGTGGGAACAAGACATTCCATACCATATCTGATGTTTTTTATATATTATCCCGATAAAAGGTATTTTTCTGTTCAAACTCAAATCATCGAAACCGTCGACCATTTGAGTTTGATTGGCTGATTTCTTTTATTTAGTTGAATCACCAGGTAGAGAACAGCTTTGCAATTGAGTCACATCTTTGGTCAATGCAACCTGCTGTTTTTCTGAAATTGGCTGTAATTCATCAACCTCAATTGTACAGCGACCATTTCGTTCAACATAGTTGGCCTCATAATCTTTGCCTACCTGTGGAATAAAACTCATGGCAATCCGACAAGAATGGCTGAAATTGTCTAAATTCACACTGATGCTGGCATCCAGAACAAGCGGTTTATTGGCATCGACCACATACTCTTTAAACGAACCGCGTGTCATAATGCCTTTATCATTCATTGTTCTCACACTCTGTTCTGTCATCGGGATACCCGCCGAAATATTTTTTATTCGTCTTGGTGTACCATTATTAAAGCGATGATGTAACCGAGTTGCAGAAGTTGCACGCCACTCATTACAAGTCCGATCTATATAATGCTTAATCACGGTATCCCCATAATTCCCATATAAGCGAATGCGAGCTTGAGAACTCGGATCATAAAATTGTTTGCTTTGTACCAAAGCTGATTTTTGTGCCATAAAACAGCCTGATAAAGGCAAAACCAATGCAGCTAAACAGAGATAGTGAAGTTTCATTTTTTTCCAAGTGCTTTTAAATATTTATTAAAATCGAATTTTCGATGATCTAAAGTGATTCAATAAAATCAACCACTTAAATATTACAATAAAATATTCTATATTATCAATAATTTAATATATTTATTAGTCCTTCTATTGCTCTACTTTACCCCCACTGACAAGCAACCTTTTGAAAATACATCTGGAGAGACTTTCACCGTATTTACTTAAATGATGTAAATAGACCCATTCACCAATACTTGAATCTTCACATAAACCATGAAGAATCAATATGATATAAATTTTAGAATAATAGTAGACATTCTCATTATCTTCATAATTAGCAATTAATATACACGCCTTATAAATTTCTAATACATGGACTTACTTAAGCATGACAAAGCAAATGAATTTTTATAGGAAAGTTTCTCCTGTCAGTTTTTTAGTTTTATCGTTATGTTCAGTACAAAGTTGGGCGGAAGAAACGGCTCAAAACACATCTCAGGAAGATACAACAACACTCAAAACGATTCAGGTCAGCGCATCTGCCAAAAAACCAATCGATAAAGATTTAAGTGCGATTCCGAAAACCATTATTACCCGCGAAGAAATGCTCAAATATGGCGACCAGTCTGTCAAAGATGCGCTGAGACGAGCGGCAGGTTTTCAAATTCCGAGTTCAGGGCAAGGTCCACGTGGCAATGGTGCTGCATCGGGTATGCGTTTTCGTGGTGGTGGCACACCTGTATTTTTGATCAATGGCGAACCTGTGCAAGGTGGGCCACGTGGTGGCATGTCAATTGTCGATACCATTACGACTGACATGATTGAACGCATTGAAGTGGTAAAACAACCGAGCGTGGCTCAGGCATCTGTTGCTTCTTCTGCCGTGATCAATATCATTTTGAAAGAGCCGTTGGATACCTTACTGAATGGTAATCTCCGTGTAGGATATGGTGATATTGCAGCCAGTGATCAGCAAGAAAGTCGTCGTCAAGTCAGTCTGCAAGCCGATGGTAAAGATCAGGCATGGACATATAGTTTATCTGCCAATCAGATGTGGATTGATACTACATCAACCAGTACCACGACCAATAGTCAGGGCACACGCGAACAAACGGTGGATACTGACCGTACCATGCGCATGTTTGCACCACGTGTAGAATACAGTTTGGACGATGAACAAAAATTGGTGGCTGAAGTTTTTTATCGTGACACCAAAAGCAAGAATGTCAGCAGCAGCCAATATCAAAATGATGACAATGACAGCGTCCGCCTAAACACACGTTATGAACGTAAAACCGACAATGGTTCAGATAAACTGCGCCTTTCTGCTGAACATCAAAATGAAACTCAACTCACCACATCGAGTAGTCGTGAAACCTATACGGATGAAACAATTAATGAGTACGGTTTCGCTTATGATGGTGTCCGAAAATTTGATGATCACAAACAGTTAAAATTCGGTTTTGATACACGCACCAGCAGCCTTGAAAGTAATCTGACCGATACGCTCGATGAAGATCGTTATGCATTATATGCTGAAGGCAGTTTACGTATGACGGAGCGTCAAACCATCTCTTTGGGTGCACGCCAAGAATGGATTCAGCGTAGTGGCTTGGTGGATTATCAAGACCATAATCTCAGCCCAGTTTTAGCACACCGTTTTGAATTTGATGATCATTGGTCATTGCAAACCAACCTCAGCAAGTCGGTACGTAACCCGCGTGCAGAAAGCCTTGTACCAACCGTCACCATGTCCAATGACAGCGATGCAGGTTCTCTCAACAACCCTGACAAAGGGGGGAATCCTGACTTACGCCCAGAAAAAATCTCGGCGTTCGAATCAACACTGGAATATAACTCCCCTGACGGTGGCGTGTCTTTGACGGGTTATTACCGCAATATTAAAGACTATATTGAAAATGTGATCGCTCTCGAAGGTTCTCGTTACGTGCAACGCCCAGAGAACCAAGATAAGGCTGTCACTTATGGTGTTGAGTTGACTGGACGATATGCCCTAAAAGAAACAGGATCTGGACATTCATTTATGCTGAATGCCCAACTTTCTACCGTACATGCAACGGTAGATGATGGTACACAGGAACGCCTAGCCAGTGATGTTGCACCTTATACAGCCAGCTCGGGTATTTCATATAACTACAAACCAATGCATGTTTCGACCAGTTTCAACTTAAGTTATACCCCGAAATTCACCCGTGGGCTTGCTAGCCAACCATATGACCGCACCACCAATGCCCGTGTTGGGCTAGATTTTAGTACCACCAAAACCTTTAATCATGGTTGGGGCTTAACCTTTAGCGCGCGCAACTTATTGGGTACACGCTATAAAGAATATTTAACCAATCAATCCGATGGCAGTTTATACGAAACACGGATGACCAAATCCATTCCAAGTTACTTGTTAACTTTAGAGAAAAAGTTCTAAGTCGCGAGCCCCATCTTTGATGGTTAGACTATAAAACATATCAAATAGACTTCTCATCCTAGAAATAGAAGCTATTTGATATGACTCTACTGCTCTGCTATGACTTATCGAGCTGTTGCTAAACGTAGTTTACAATAGAGTATGTGATCGCTTAAATTTTTGAAAAATCTAAAATAAAATAACTGACAAATTTTAAACCTGCCTTTTGTTTATAATAGGACATACCTAAAAAAACCTGATCTTCAACTTTCACCAATTCATCATGATAACGACGAACCCAACTTGGATTTTTCGGGGAATTATGGTCAATGACAATGACTTGTTTATCAAAGAATAAAGACTTTGCGATATGACCTTCAAAAGAGTATTTCAGTATTTCAAAATAAGGCATTCCTATTCGATTTAAACCTGTTAAACCATGCTGTTCTGAAAAATGAAAAACTTTGCCTTTCCACAAATTTAATTTTTTGAACCAAATAGGAAATAATACTTTCCCACTCGCTGCCCCGTGCATTTCTTTTAAATCACTACATTCTGAGTGTATAAATAGCTTTTTCAGTTCAGCGTTGGACATACGCTCATATTTATTAAGATTGCTCATCTTTCCAGACCTAAAATTTTATTTTAAATATTACATGATTTACTCGGACGAGCTTACAACGAAATGTCTCACAGATATAGAACCAAACAACAAGAATATATTTGCGTTCATGAGGCATGGGCATTACACAGCATTTCAACATAAGTCCTAAGCAATGGACTCGCCTGTCGATGCAGTGCAATCACCACTTGTGCCTGAGCAGTTGCATCACTAAGTGGCACATAATGTATATGCTCCAAAGCAGGGGCAATCATTGACTCAGCCACAATGGAAACCCCAACACCTTGCTGCACCAAAGCCAGTTGCATGCGTTTACGCGAACGTAGTGCAGCAGGTTTAGGGTTAAACCCTGCTGTCACACATAAACTACGCAAAACATAACTCATACCGCCACGTTCAGGATGTGGCACAGACACAAATTGTTCATGTTTCAAATCTGCAACCTGTAAGGTCTGCTGCTGTGCCAGTGGATGAGTTTTAGGCAATGCCACATATAAGTGTTCTTGTTGATATTCAAACAATTCAAGTTCGGCATATTCATGAGAGAGTACGGGCAAACGCAAAATGCCGACATCAAGCTGCCGATTCTTTAATAATTCAATCTGTTGTTCAGAAGAATGTTGGGTAAATTCGATACTCAGCTGATGACTCGAAGCAAACTGCTGACTTGCTGCAATAAAGCGCTCAGATAAACCGATACTACTGGAATGTGCCACACGAAAAAATGCATGCTTACCCTGACTCAGTTCCTGTGCCTGCTGTGTGGTTTGCTGTAAACTTTGTAGAAGCTGACTGCTCTTTTTATAAAAATATGCCCCTGCAACCGTGAGCTGAATCTGGCGTTGTTCCCGATTAAAAATCTTAAATCCTAGCTCTTCTTCTAAGAGTATTATCTGCCGACTCAAAGCCGATTGGGCAATAAACAACTGCTCTGCGGCTAAATGATAACTTCCCGTTTCCACAATTTTTTTTAGATATTGCAGTTGCTTCATACTTGGCATACTGATCTCATTTTTAGATTGATAAGAATAAATCTTGAATTAGATTCGATCATTGTAGTGGCTTATGCTGTTTTTAAACAGATCGGATGTTGAATATGGAACTTGTTCTGGCAGATTGGCATTGGGTATATCTTCCCATTATTTTCTTTGCCTATATTATTTTTGGGCTTTCTGGTTTTGGTACGACACTCATTGCTGCACCTTGGCTGAGTCTATATCTGCCACTGAATCACATTATTCCCATGATTGTAATTTTAGATGCCATTGCATCTTTTAAAAATTGGTATCAATCGCAACAACATGTGCAATACCTCCAAGTAAAGCGCTTATTTCCATTTATGTTGGTTGGCGCAACGATTGGCATTTGTTTACTGACGTATGGTCAACCCAAATTTTTACTCTTGTGCATGGCGATCTTCTGTATCACATATAGCGTATATCAACTTCTTAAAAAAACTGCACCAATTCAAAATAATTCGCCTTATCTTGCGACAGTCACTGGCTTTTTTGGTGGGTTATTTGGTGCGCTGTTTGGCAGCGGAGGTTTCTTATACGCGCTGTTTTTACAACGAAATCTTGATCAAAAAATTCAGATCCAATCCACGCAAAGTGTTCTGATTTCACTGAGTACCAGCGTTCGTTTGATCTTGTGTTTAATTTTAGGTTTATATTCCTTCAGTTTATTGCTTTTAGTAATATTGCTCATACCAAGTATGCTACTTGGTACATACATTGGTCAAAAAATGATGAATAAGATGGGCCTGACTCATTTCAACCAACTGATCTATATTTTAGTTTTGTGCTCTGGCATCAGTTTATTATTCCGCTTTGCAACGAGTGCAGGTTAATTTCATGAAATCACGATCCCTCTCCCCTGCCCAACACTATCAACAACTTTTAAATAACCAGAAAGTCCGTGCAGATGCTCAGCAGCAGCAAGTGGTTTTAGCACTTGATCAACTTTGGCAGCAATTACAACAACCCACTCAACCCACAGGTTTTTGGCGCTTCTTTCAAAAAGCAGGAACACCACCACAAGGGCTGTATATTTGGGGAGGTGTCGGGCGTGGTAAAACATGGCTGATGGATTTATTTTTCGATAATCTTCCGATTCAGCACAAGCAACGTATGCATTTTCATCATTTTATGAAAATGGTTCATCAACTATTAATCGAGCGTCAGGGGCAAAGCAATCCACTACAGGATGTTGCCAAGAAAATTGCCAAACAAACCCGAATTTTATGCTTCGATGAGTTTTTTGTGATTAATCTCACCGATGCCATGATCATGACTGAGCTATTCCAGTTATTGTTCGCTGAAGGCATCATTTTGGTAGCAACTTCAAATATTCCACCTGAGCAACTCTATCAACATGGCTTGAACAACCAGCGCTTTCAGCCTGTGATTGATTTAATTTTGCAACGCTGCCATGTGATTCATTTAGATTCAGGAATCGACTATCGCGATAATAATCTGCAAGGTCAGCATTTCCGATATCCACTCACCCCTCAAACTGAGCACTGGATGCAGCAACGTTTCCAACAACTCAGTATGACGGAAACCATCTACCATGATGCTTTGCTCATCCAACATCGGTTAATGCAACCACATGCCTATTCAGATCAGGTTCTATGGATTAGCTTTAATGAACTATGCCGCAAACCACGCAGCCCTGCAGATTATATTAAGCTGGCACAACGTTTTCAGTATGTTCTTATTTCTGATATACCTGTTTTAAATGATCAAATTTATGATGTTGTTCGGCGGTTCATTTATTTGGTCGATGAATTATACGATCAGGACATCCAGCTCTTTATGAGTTCAGAAACTAATATTTTTGAAATTTATCAAGGACAACGTCTTGCTTTTGAAATTCAGCGGACATATTCTCGTTTAACTGAAATGCAAGCATGGAGCTGCTTATAATTTTATTATTACAACATATCTAATTGATTTTTTAATACTTATGTAATCTACATCTATGAATTTAAAGCCCTTCTCTTTTAAAGGTGGAAACCTTGTCACCATAAAAGTGGAAGACTTGTCACTACCTAGCTCTTTCCTGCAATTGAAGCAGTAAACTTTGCATAAAAGCATGACAAATATGTTCAAAATTCGGACTATTGGTTCTTTTTTGTCTAAAATAGAATAAGTTAGACGAAAAATTAAGCACTATAAATATTATTTCAATCACTTAAAAGTGGAAACCCTGTCACCATAAGGTGAAATTTATTATAACTTTCCACTTTTATAATTTTAAGATGATAATCTTTCCACTTTAACGTTCTCTAATACCAAACACATTTTTACTCAGTTTAATACCGTTCTGTTTTCATACTTCCTCGGTTTTATTTACACAGTACATATTTTGTGTTCCTAGCTTAATTTCATTCTAAAAATTTAAAAAACAACTGACTATAGCCTGTTGAAATCAGACTAAATACTCATAAATACCATTCCGTTTATTTATCAATGAACTAAAAAAATCTACTACGGATTCTTTTGTACAACACCTGTATGTTCGTGTTGATCAGTTGGAGTGGGTTCTTGCACAAAACTAAAAATAACAGCATCCGTCTTTGCTCGAACCTTAAACCAATTTTCTATTCGTGTTTGGTTTTCAATTGAAATTGGTTGCGATGATCGAACACTTAATTGAATTAATGTGCGTTTGTTATTGCCAGAAGCTAAATCGACCCCCTGCCCCACAAATATCGACGTGACAATAGGATACTGTGCGCGTAGCTCTGCAAAGATATCATCAGCTTTTGCGAATAATGCATTTTTAGTAGATATCTCTTGTTGTAATTGCTTAACTTGTTCATTTTTTTTACGTAAAGCTTCTTCTCCATTTAAGTATAAATCACTTAACAATCCTGCTTTCAGTGCAGTAACATCAACTTTATTACTCCCTGTTTGATGAACAATAATTTTTGTTCCAGCCAGTTGCGCAACAGCGAGCCTGCCTTCTATATTCTTCAACGTCGATTGACTTAATGGGAGTCCAATTAAAGCCAGTTCAATTGTCCGTGTTTTTGGATCAATCTTTGAATTGGCAACTTGTGTATCTTTTAAGGTAAATTCTTGTGTAATAAAATTATTGGCATTCGATTTATAGACTTCATCATTGACTAACTCTACTGCCAGATATGCACTTGGAATAGCTGTTCCTAATGCAATCACGAGTAATGACATTTTTACACGTCTTTCAACTCTCGGATCTGTAAAACCGTGCCGTTTAAGCCTAAGTATTCGACTTCCCATCACGGTTGCCAAGCCAATAAAAACGCAGTTAATTGTATATAAATAAAGCGCACCACCTACAAAGCTCCATTTTCCTGTCGCAATACCAAATCCTGCTGTACAAACGGGCGGCATCAATGCTGTAGCAATCGCAACGCCAGGAATGACATTTGATTTTTCTGTTCGTGTGATCCCGATGAGTCCTGCCCACCCCCCAAAAAATGCAATCAATACATCCCAAATCGTGGGTGAAACACGTGACAATAGTTCAGATTGTGCATTTTGAAGTGGTGAAACTGAGAAATATAATGTTGATACAATCAGGCTAATGAGCGTTGCCATTCCCAGATTAAACAGTGCTCTTTTGACTAAGTCAAAATCATAAACTGCGACCCCTAGCCCTGCTCCCATAATCGGCCCCATGAGTGGTGAAATCAGCATTGCACCAATAATTACAGCTGTCGAGTTCACATTCAGACCAACAGAAGCAATAAAAATAGCAAATATCAATATCCAAGGTGTTGCACCAGTCAAGTTCACACCATCGCGGATTCGGCGTTGAATTTCTGCATCTTCAGCTTTATCAGAAAACAAACTGAAACGATCACGTGCACCCTTAAGTCGGCTCTTAGTCGTAGATGTTGAATTGTGATTATGGGATGTAACCATTTTGGCTCCTTCCTTATTATTTATTTCTACATTATTCTATAGCACACAATCCTTTATATGCTTTAGTTTAAGTATACGTCTTATTTTCTGATTCGTTATATCATCAATGGAATTCTCTCATTTTTTGTTCTTTAACTTCTCTAGCATCCCTCTGATTTCATCTCTCTACAATTATATTTAAGTCGTCGGCACGTCCTCATTTGCTCATCTCTTTTAATATTAATTTAATTTTTTACATTCTCCTTGTTCATTTTATCCAAGATTGCATTTGCTCAAAATTTTATGTTTCGCAGCGAAACGTTAAAAATTCGTTTTTAACAAAATACTTTAAACAATAATTTTTCTATATTTCGCTGCGAAATTTAAAAAGAATTGATTTTATTTATAAAAAATTTTAAAGTTATTTTATTCAAAATATTAAGGTCCGTGAACATGGCAAATGGTCAAGCGTTGAAAACAGCAGTTGCTCAAAATAAAGGTGGTGTTGGTAAAACAACAATTACAGTGAATGTAGCTGCTGCATTAGGTGCAAAAGGATATAAAGTTTTAGTTGTAGATCTCGATGCTCAATGTAATGCGACCAATCATATTAGTTTAAAATCTGCTGTAGAATTACCCTATTCCATTGCAGATTTTTTTGACCAATATAAAACTTTAGATGCCAGCTTAGTGATTGTTCCAGAGGAACATACGCGTTTTACTAATGTCAGCCTACTTCCAAGTTCTAAACGTATTGGTGACTCTGCACGTTCATTACAAAGAAATAGTCCGATTCCCAATGAAATCTTGTCGAGAATTTTAGATCGAGTTCAATCTAACTATGATTTTATTTTGATTGACTGCCCACCTGAAATTGAAACCTTAACCTTTAATGCGCTGGTTGCAGCAAATAGCTTTATTTTACCTGCACAGGGTCAATACTCGATCGAAGGCTTTGAGAAGATCTTGGATGCAATGGATAGTCTAGATCGGATTAATCCTAATCTTAAAATTCTTTGTCCAGTTCTGAATTTTTTCAAAAAGAATCAATTGGCAGATAAAAATATGAAAGAGCAACTAGAACAGGAATTTTCAAGCGAAATTTTAAGAGATCGTATTGTAAGCAATGAAATGGTCTTAATTCCTCAATCTACAATCTTTGAGCAAGCGGCAATTACCAAACTTTCAATTTTTGAATTGGCAGCTGAATCTGCGCCAGCAGTGCAAGCATTAAATCAAATCGTCGACGTATTAATTTCAGAGTATCAGCGCAACTAAGGAAGATGCATATGTCAAAATTTAATAAAATTCTGAATAAACAGCGCCAAGAAAAAAACAACAATAACGAGGTACAAACCAGTTCAGAAGAAACCATAATTGATACTGTTCAAGAAGTCGTTTCCCCAGTTCAGCGTCGAGTACTATCAGGTAGCCAGCACGGAACAGCGTTAACAAGAATTAGTGTCGAGCTAATTGATCATTCTCCTTATCAACCACGCTTGATGCCATCTGTCAATTATGATGAATTGCAAGAGCTAGCAGATAATATTCGAAATAATGGACAAATCAATCCAGTTTTAGTCCGACCAAAGAATGGACGCTATGAACTTGTAGGTGGTGAACGTCGCTTATATGCAATTAAAGAAATCCTCAAATTAAAAGATATTGATTGCTTAGTAAAAGATATTAGCGATGAAAAAGCTGCAATTACGGCACTGGTTGATAATATTAATCGTGCTGATTTGACTGACTTTGAAATTGCGCGATCTTTGCAGAAAAATTGTCAGATGTTTGGCTATCCAATTGACAATGCCGATTTCATTACCGAGAAATTTAACATTTCTCGAAATAAATATTATCGCTTGATTAGCTTATTTGATTTACCAGACTTTATTCAAACCGCTTTGGAAAAAGAACCTAATTTACTCAGTGGCTCAGGTGCAAGTTTACTCAAAACCGCACTCAATAAATCAGTGGAGTGCGTTGGTTTAAATTTAGCTTTAGAACTTTTGAAAAAAGAATGGCAACAATATATCGATGATGAATTTTCGGTTAAGCAAAAAAGAAATACCAATTTTATTAAACAATTTGAACAGCATGCTCAAGCACTATTTTTACAAAATCAGATTGGTAATGCAGAAAAGGTTAAAGATGAACCCATCGTTGCTTCTCAAGATACTCAAGGTAAATCTTTAACTGAGGACGAACAGGATGATGGTGCCACTCAATATAGTTTGCTAAATCAAAAAGGGAAGAAATTTGGTTCATTAAAACTTTCAGAAAGTCTAAAAGGTAAAAAAGTTGTTACCATTCGAATGACAATGAAACAATTGGATGAGAGAAAACTCGAAAAACTTAAAGAGTTCTTAAAAACTTTAGAGTAAATTTTTCACGTTCCGCAGCGAAACAGAAAAAATTATACCCGTATAGCAGTACTTAATTTAAAAGTATTTTTGTGCGGGTAGTAAATATTCAAATGAATAGTAAGTATCAAAATACGCATAGATTAGAAAATCGCTATAGAATCTTGATGAAATAAAATAGAAAAACTGGATTTTAAAAAATAATCATATCCTGTAAAAAAAAATTGAGAATAATGGCCCTGTTAAATTTGTACATTTAGTCTAAAAAACAGACAAATATGCAACAAATCATATAATATAGCTGGAAAGCTTCAAGAATTAAATTTGGATCAAATCAGCGAATTAAAGCACATTTCATATTATTAAAGTGCTTGGTTAACAGGACTTCTGTTATGAAAAAAAGATTCATTATTGCCATTTTATTGATTGTTCTTGCATCGGCAGGCTACTTTTTTTACTTAAATAAAAGCCAAGATACTCAACAAGAGCTAACACTGTATGGAAATGTAGATATCAGGCAAATATCCCTAGCATTTGAAAATTCGGGACGTATTCAATCAATGAACGTTGAGGAAGGGGATAGGGTACAAAAAGGGCAAGTCTTAGCACAGCTCAATACAGATGCACTGCAAATTCAGGAAAAACAAGCTCAGGCACAACTGATGATTCAAAAGCAAGCCATCCTTCAGCAGGAGAGGGGGGCACGTCCAGAAGAGATAGTTCAAGCTCAAGCTCAAGTCTCTGCTACTCAAGCTCAATTGCAAAAAGCAAATCAGGACTTGAAACGTTTTAGTGAATTAAGTCGAACAACAGCAGGGCAAGCCATCAGTCAGCAAGAACTCGATGCTGCAAAAAACGCACAGGTGGCTGCTGAAGCACAAGTCAAAGAAAGCCAAGCAAACTTACAACTGTTAATCCAAGGTGCACGACAGGAAGTTCGTGCAGCGACAAAAGCGCAATATCAGGCTACACAGGCTAGCCTACAGCTGATTCAATATCAAATATCTCAAAGCAAATTAATTTCACCTTCAAATGCTATAGTTCGTGCAAAATTACAAGAATCAGGAGATATGACCACAGCACAAAAAGCTGTGTATACCTTGGCATTAACCAACCCGAAATGGGTCCGTGTATATCTGAATGAAAAAGAGTTAAGTGCGATTAAACTCGGTGAAAAAGCCCTAGTTTCTCAAGATACCAACCCTAATCAGCCAATTACAGGTCAAGTAGGGTATATCTCCTCAGTCGCCGAATTTACTCCAAAAACTGTACAGACCAATGATATTCGTACGACGTTGGTTTATGAAATGCGAATTTATTTTCAAGACCCTAGTGACCAGCTAAAAATGGGGCAACCTGTCACTGTCATCCTTAAACGATTCAAATAATAGGGGGTCTAGACATAATGCAAAGTTCAAATGTAGTTATTGCACAAGATTTGAACCATATTTTTAAGGCCAAAAATAAAAAGCAAACAGATATTGATGCTATTCAAGATTTAAACTTGAACATACCAGCAGGGCAGTTAACCGCACTGGTTGGACCCGATGGTGCAGGCAAAACAACATTGTTACGTTTAATTGCGGGATTATATCAACCCACATCTGGCAGCTTGGACGTTCTAGGAATTAATGTCATACAAAATCCACAGGAAGTACAAGATCGTATTAGCTATATGCCACAACATTTTGGCTTATATGAAGATTTAAGCATCCTAGAAAATCTAAACTTGTATGCTGATTTACATGGTGTATCACAAGATATTCGCCAAAAACGCTTTGCACGATTATTAGACATTACTGATCTAGCTGCATTTACACAGCGTCCAGCAGGCAAGCTGTCAGGAGGCATGAAGCAGAAACTTGGGTTGGCCTGTACCTTGGTACGTTCACCCGAACTTTTGTTGTTAGATGAACCGAGTGTGGGCGTTGATCCACTCTCAAGACGAGATTTATGGATCATCATTGAACAATTAGTCAAAGAAGAAAATCTAAGTGTGATTATCAGTACAGCCTACATGGATGAAGCTGAACGATGTTCTAAAGTGTATATCATGTATGAAGGACAAATCTTACAGCAAGGAACGCCTCAAAATTTGAGTGAACAAGTTAAAGGACTCACGTGGCAGGCTTATCCACCTGAAAATATGAAAGCAAGAGCTTTACAGGCATATTTGCTTGATCAAAAGCCATCGATTATCGATGCGGTTCCCAAAGGGGATATTGTTCGTTTTATGACGCAACAGGAATGTTCTGAATTACCAAGTGAGCTAGTACCTCTAGGAACCCATGTAGAAGCGAGAGCCCCTGAACTTGAAGATGCTTTCATGCTGTTCCTACATCAGAAACAATTAAAAAGTTCATCTAAACACCATACGCATCAACCCTTGAGTAGTCGTATCAGCAACCAGCCACAACAAACTTCTCCTGTCATTGTTGTTAAAGATGTGGTGCGTAAATTTGGGGATTTTACAGCAGTCTCAGATACATCTTTTGATGTACAACAAGGTGAAATTTTTGGACTCCTTGGGCCAAATGGTGCAGGTAAAACCACCACGTTTAGAATGTTGTGTGGCTTACTCCCTGCCACGAGTGGCAAGCTTGAAGTGGTGGGTATGAATTTGCGTACAGCTCGTGCACCAGCACGTGCAAAGATTGGCTATGTATCACAGAAATTTTCACTGTACAGCAATTTAACAGTTATAGAAAATTTACGCTTTTTTGGTGGCGCATATGGTCTTTCTGGAAAGCAGCTTCATCAACAAATAGAAAATGCTTTGCAGCAATTTGAGCTCGAACCCGATGTCAAAACAGGTGATTTAAACATTGGTTTTAAAAAGCGCCTGTCTATGGCTGCAGCATTATTACACCAGCCAGAGATTATCTTTCTTGATGAGCCAACCAGTGGAATTGATCCGTTAGCAAGACGCGCATTTTGGTACACCATTCATAAATTATCCAATCAAGGTATTACCATCATCATTACGACTCATTTTATGGAAGAAGCTGAATACTGTGATCGCATTGCCATTCAAGATGCAGGAAAAATGCTGGCTCTCGGAACCCCTAAACAGATTCGTCAACAAGGAGGATTAGTTACTGCCGATATGAACACTGCATTTATTGCAATCGTGGAACAAGCCCGTGTTCAACATCACTAACTAAGGGTGGTCGATATGGAACAAATTTCTGCATTTTTATCTCGTGTAGTCAGCTTAACGCGGAAAGAAAGCCATCAACTGCTACGTGACAAAAGTAGTTTATCCATCGGTCTTATTCTTCCGATTATTTTAATTTTATTGTTTGGCTATGGATTGTCTTTCGATTTAACACATGGTCGGGTAGGAGTTGTCGTACAGCATCGTACACCGCAAAGTGACCAGATCATTGCAGGCCTACATGACTCAACCTATATTCTTTCAACTCAATACAGTAATTTTAATCAAGCAGCTCAAGCGATGAGCGAGAATCAAATAGATGCGATTGTTAATCTTCCAATAGACCTCGCTGAGCAAAGTAGCAATCCACCCATACATATCCAAATTATTACCAACGGTCGTTCAGCTACAATCGCCCCTGTCTTACAAGGTTATATTTCTGGGGCAATAACAACAGCCCAAGCCATTTATGCGGATCGTGATCCAATGAATGAAGCCAATGCCATGATTCAAATTGAACAACGCATGTGGTTTAACGAGTCCGCGAACAGTACATGGTTCATTGTCCCTGGACTCATTGTATTAATTTTGACATTGATTGGCGCATTTTTAACAGCGCTGCTCATCGCTCGGGAGCGAGAGCGAGGAACTTTAGAAGCATTATTTGTGAGTCCAGTGCGTCCATTAGAAATTGTCGTGGCCAAACTTATTCCTTATCTTGTTGTTGGCTTGATTGATATTATGATCTGCCTACTCGCCGCCCATTTTCTATTTTCTGTACCTATACGCGGGTCTTTACTCGGGATTATTAGCGCCTCGTTCTTATACTTACTGGTATCCTTATTATTAGGCTTAACTATCTCAGGTTTTTCACAAAACCAGTTTCAGGCCAGCCAAATGGCGTTACTCACCAGTTTTATGCCCGCGATGATGCTATCGGGTTTTGTATTTGATACACGAAATTTACCACTTGTTGTACAGATCGTCAGTCAGGTCTTACCTGCGACCCATTTTATGACCTTACTCAAAACACTCTTTCTAGGAGGAGACGATTGGGCATTATGGTTCAAAGAATGTGCTGTGCTTTTACTCTTTGTAATTGTCTTCACCATCGCATCCTGTCTATCACTCAGAAAAAGATTGAGGTAATTCTATGATGATCAGCATACTCAACGAATTACATTATCTTATTGTCATCATTAGAAAAGAATTTAAAGCAATTTTTAGTGATCCTGCCAATTTTACAATTTTATTTATACCTGCACTGCTACAAGCGATGTTATTCGGTTATGCCGCAAACTACGATGTCAATCATGTGACTTATGCCGTATTGAATCAAAGTAAAGGGCAAATTTCTCAACAATTTCTGGCACATCTCGATGGATCAGGTGTCTTTGAACGAACCAGAACCTTAGACAACACAACTCAGATTCAGCAGGTCATTAATGATCGCCAAGCTTTAGCAGTGATTAGCATTCCTTCAGATTTTGAAGATAAACTCAATCAGGGGCAAAGTTCACCGATTCAAGTCATTTTAGATGGTCGTAATTCATCCACCGCTGGCATGGCTGGCACATACATTGGAAGTATTGTGAGTCAATTCAACCAAACACGTTTGCAGATAAGCCCTACGATCAGCTTTGAAACACGAACTTGGTATAATCCAAATCAAGAGACCCGATGGGGATTAATGCCCTCTTTGATTGCCGCGATCAGTATGATCCAAACCCTATTGCTGTCGGCACTTTCTGTGGCTAGAGAACGTGAGCAGGGGACTTTTGATCAGCTATTGGTCACACCATATACCCCGATTCATATCATGATCAGCAAAGCGCTACCGCCTATTTTTATTGGATTGATGCAATCAACCATCATTTTATTGATTATTTTATTTTGGTTCAAAATTCCTATGAATGGCTCCTTAAGCTTACTGTATTTTAGCTTATTGTGTTTTAACACCGCTGTTGTTGGACTCGGTCTTTCAATCTCGGCAATTTCAAACAACATGCAACAAGCCATGTTGTTTACTTTCTTTTTAATCATGCCATTAATGCTGTTATCAGGTCTTTTAACACCTGTACAAAATATGCCATATCTTCTCGAATTATTGACTTACGCAAATCCTTTAAGGTTTGGAATAGATCTAGTACAACGTGTCTATCTGGAAGGTGCGACATTCTCACAAGTGAAATGGGATTTCATTCCAATGATTATCTTAGCCACCATCACTTTGCCACTGGCAGCATGGCTATTTCGGAATCGTCTTTTGTAATTTGAAATTCTGCATACTGAATTGATTATGAAAAGGCCCATCAAAAGATGGTCATGTGTGACTAGAATTTTGGTGGTTATTCAGAAACAAGTCTTTTGCCCTATACAATATCAAAATTGTAATAGGGTTTGATTTATTCATGATAACTAACATACAGCTAGGAAGTTGTATAATCGACTCTCAAAACAAATATTTTTTCACTGCTAAAAAATATTTGATAAAGAATTCTCTAATGAATATCAAATTGAGTATAAATTAATTTTCATAAGAGAATATGAATTCATATAAATCCAAAATTATAACGTTTGCTTAAAATATTTAAATTTAAAAGGAATGCTAGCTAATTAATAATTAAGTATTAATTTATATAATTAGTTAATTATAATTAAGAGCAATTTTTTATTTTTAAAATCAAATATTTATAAAAAATAAAGTGGAAGCTTTGTCACTGAAAAGTGATAGCTTTGTCACTAAAAAGTGGAAGCTTTGTCACTAAAAAGTGGAAGCTTTGTCACTAAAAAGTGGAAGCTTTGTCATTAAAGTGGAAGCTTTGTCATAGTTATTTTATTAATCTAAATTAATTTTAATTTAAGATATAAAAAACAATTTGTTATGCTGTGGAAAAGTTTGTTTTTTATAATTATAGGTGGAAGCTTTGTCATTAATTGAAAATTAATTGTGGATAAGTGTGCATACATTCTGATCGGTTTAAGATATAGCATGTAATTTTCTCATTCTGTATTCGCAATAGAATCACTAGATTCATGTTATATGAGATTAGATGAAAATTTAAGAAACTGTATCTGAGGATATGAAAGCAGAACACTCAATCCCTTAAAGTCGATATTTTGCTCTTTTAGAGGGATCTTAAATTGATAAGGATACTCAACAAATTCAAAATACTAGATACAAAATGAGCTTTATCCCTAAAATTTGTTCATAATACAAACTTTTTTAAGCTTGGTCAGAAAAAGTGGAAGCTTTGTCACTGATTTTGAAATCATCTTTATTTTTTTAATTTCATGATTTTAAAAACATTTATATATTGATATGTGGTTATGACAAATTGAAAGCTCAATTATTAGTAAATGCTTTTTTAAATTTAAATTATTGTTTTTAAAAATAAAATTTTATTTTATTTTCGAGTGATTCTTGCAAGGTGGAAGTTTTGTCACATTAAGGTGAAATTTTTACTAGAATTCACTTTAATGGTTTTTTAGAGCTAAAAAGTGGAAGCTTTGTCATCATAATGATTAATTTTAAAAATTGATATTTTTTTAATTAACTGAAATATATACAAAATAATTATAAATAGAGTTATTGGAGAATGAATAAAAATTTGATGGCTTTAAAAAACTATGTACCTTTGTGCATCAAGCATAATCTGTATTGTCTGAAATGTGAGCTTAAGGTGGAAGATATGTCATTGAATAAGAAAAATATATCATGAGATTTCATGAAAAATTCTATATCATATTCATAGAGTTATTCATAAGGTGAAGTAAAAAATATCATAAAAACATCGGTGGTAAATTGAATTTTCTTTCACTTTTGCGTATAACTAATAAAAACCTAAAACAGAATTGAATATGGCGACTGTTGACGAAAACGAAAAGCTTGATTACTTACCTTACTGTATTGGCAATATTCGCCATAATGGGGTTGTGAGTACAAGTAACCGTTTGATTCGACCAATTGAGTTATCTTCTAATGAATATAAAGCGTTGCTTTATGCGATGGCTGTTGCAAATTATGGCGAAAAAAATAATCAGGACAAGGAAATTACAGAGCAAACCTATATCTATTTACACAAACATGATTTAGGAGAGCTATTAGGGTTAGATAAAAAGAATTCAATCAATGTTGCCATTGATCGGATTTATAAAGAGCTTTCTTCACGTGTTGCACATTTTGTGATTGAGGATTCGTCAGAAGAAAATAAAAAGAAAGTTAAAAAAGTACACTCGGTTGTGCCAATCATCCGTGAGTTGCGCTGGGAAGACGATGCAAAAAATGCTTTGCAAATTCGCTTTACCAGTGAAGTTTTGCCTTACTTTACACGCTTGGCAAGCGGTAACTTTACAACTTATCAGCTGAAACATTTGTTTGCATTAGAAACAGTTACGAGTATGAGCTTGTACTCTTATTTTATTAAAAATGAGTTTAAATTTAATCAGCAAGTGAGCTATGACGTAGAGCTTAGCTTAGATAATCTACGCGCATTACTGGATTTAAGTGAATCTAAATATGATCGCTGGGTTGATTTTAGACGATATGTGCTCGACAAAATTATTCAAGAAATTAATACATGTACTGAGCTTTACTTAGAATATGAAACGATTAAAAAAGGTCGACCTGTTGTAGGGGTATTGTTTAAAGTCACCAATAAATCGTCTAGACCAGAAATGAAAACAATTTCGGCTTCTGAGCAGACGAAAGTGTATTTAGATGTACCATTTAACGATAATAATCTTGTCAAAGAGTTAGGTGCAAAATTTGATATCGAAATGCGGGCCTGGTATGTCTATAACAATGATTCGAATCTGCCAGACTTTAAAAAATGGTTCAAAAAGGATGGTTGTTTAACGGATTCACAGGCCAATGCAATTGTGAATGATATCTTGTTCCAGATGGATTTTGCTGAGGCAGGAACGTCAATGGAAGAGTTTAAGCGTGAAATGAAAGCTAAGCTTAAAAAAGATCCTGAGTTTGTTAAAAAGAACCGCCAGCGTTTAAATGAAATTTATGGTAAAGAAATTATCTAATTCAAAAATGCATGAGTAATAAGAATGGATAAACGACTTAGCTTAAATAAAAAATCTCCTAATTATTTATTTAATTATATTTAGGAATTATGGGTTATTCTAATTTTAAAAATATATTAAAAAATAGATACTTAGATGTTTAAATCTAAATGTTTAGTTAGAAAAGAATTCATTATTTATTAAATAAAGTACGCATTAAATGTTAATTGGACTGTTGTAGAAACTGAAATCACGCAGGGATGAAAACCTGAGCCTAATCCAATGATTATTTATCAAAAATAATTCAATTGTGATCAGAAATACTGAGTGTATGCTGACCTCTGATTGTAAAAATTTACCAGTGTGATGTTGAATCTTTTGTTCAGATAATTTTTATAAATATTCAAAACTGATCTCAATCTCTGGGTAATCAACGAGTAAATCATCAAGACCAAGTTTATTGTAAAGTCTAAGTTATAAATTAAGGAAATTGGCCCCTAATAAATTAAAAAAATTGGCCCTTGTTTGAAACAACCTGAAAGGACAAATTTAGATATAGAAATTTTATATAAAGTGAGGATATCTAAAAAATTTATTTTAAATTTTAAATACATATATTGAATTTTTTGGTAAAAAATATATTTGTAATTTCTTACATTTTAGTCTGATTGCTGTAAACGATACCCCTTGTTTGAGTGATGAAATCTGGCTTTTATTTAGATTTTGAATATGCATTTTTTAAAAATTTTAACAGGAGGATTTCATGTCAAATAGTCTTTTTGGTATCGCTGGTGTTCAAATGCAGGTTTCTGCATTTACAAGTAATGTTGAACAAATGGGTAACTATATGCGCTATATCCGTATGCGTTATCCATGGGTAAAAATGGTCATGTTCTCAGAACTCGCGCCTTTAGGCCCAAAACATAGCACGGCTGAAGTTTTTCCGAGCCAAACAGAAATCCAATTGACAGAACTTGCTCGTGAGACAGGTTTATGGCTGATTTCTGGTTCAATGTTTGAGCGTGTGGAAGGTCTCGATGAAAGCAGCAAAGTATATAACACACT
This sequence comes from Acinetobacter sp. MB5, assembly GCF_003261585.1. Lineage (GTDB taxonomy): Bacteria > Pseudomonadota > Gammaproteobacteria > Pseudomonadales > Moraxellaceae > Acinetobacter. The sequence goes on from NZ_POVU01000013.1 coordinate 64,575, forward strand.
GTCTGTGATTAATCCTGAAGGATATATCGTGGCACGCTATCGGAAACTATTTCCATTTCGTCCATACGAAAAAAATATTGAGGCGGGTACAGAATTTTGCGTTTTTGACGTACCTGATGTTGGACGTTTTGGGGTTTCCATTTGTTATGACATGTGGTTCCCAGAAACGACACGTACATTAGTTGCTATGGGGGCTGAAGTGATTTTGCATCCAACCATGACAGATACCATTGATCGAGATATCGAGCTTGCGATTGCACGCGCTTCTGCGGCACAAAATCAGGTGTACTTTATCGATATCAATGGCGTGGGTGACGGTGGTGTCGGCAAGTCAATTGTGGTTGATCCTTCAGGTTATGTGCTGCATCAGTCTGAATCAAGTGCAGAAATTATTCCGATTGAAGTTGATCTCGAGCGTGTCAGACGAGAACGTCGTCGTGGTTTACGGACACTGGGTCAGCCACTCAAAAGTTTTAGAGACCGTGACTGTAATTTCACGGTGTACCAAAAAGAAAATCCTGAATTTTCATATTTACATTCATTAGGCCCACTCACAAAACCTGAGTGAAATTCTATTTCACTTTTAATCCATAAATATCAAGTTAAGTAGTGTCTGTACTGACGTTTTAGATAGGTTCACCTCATTGCCGATAGACATGACTTATCGGCATTCAGGTTTAGAGGACTCAAGACAATGAGTATTCAACGTCAATTATCCATCATGACTTTGCTTCGATACTTCTGGCAAAGCTTTTACCCACAAAAAGGGCACACAATAAAGGAAGAACCTATGAATAAAAGTAATAAAGTGACCAGCATTTCAGATATGTTGTTGATGTTTCATCGTAATGAACGACCAATCTATTTTATTAGTGCCACAAATTTTAATTTGCTTGGAATAGATCGCTGGGTCAACCGTTTTCGTTATATCAATTATATTGACAGTTTTGATGGTCGCCATCCCAATGTTTTTGTTCCTCAAGAAACACCTCACGAAGAATTTCAATCGATAGAAGACATCAATAATTATTTATTACAGCATAAAGATGTGGTGGATTTAATTGAACGTCGTGGGGGCAATCCTGTAGGCACTTTTCTGATGTTTGATGAAAAAACCGAAGAGTTGGCAGAAGAAATAGGTCTAGATATTTGGTTTCCGCCAGCAGCTTTACGCCAACGCTGTGACAATAAAATGGAAACGGTGCGAATTGGTAACAAGGCTGGGGTATATTCGGTTCCGAATGCTTTGGTCAAAGTCGACAGTTATGAGCATTTACTGCAAATTTCTAAAGAATATGGTTTAGGCAATGATTTGGTCATTCAAACTGCTTTTGGTGACTCTGGGCACACGACCTTTTTTATCGCCAATCAACATGACTTTGATAAACATAAAGATGAAATTATTAATGACCCTGAAGTTAAGGTCATGAAGCGCATCAATTGTCGTGGGGCGACTTTAGAAGCTTGTGCAACCCAGTCAGGCACATTGGTGGGGCCATTACTGACCGAAGTGGTTGGTGCGCGAGAGCTGACCCCTTATAAAGGCGGCTGGTGTGGCAATGAGATTTTCCAGGGGGCATTTTCTGAAAGTATTCGTGCCAAAGCCCGTGATATGGCGGAAAAATTTGGTAATCAACTGCTCAATGAAGGATATCGCGGGTATTTCGATCTGGATTTCCTGATTGATGTTGATACAGATGAAGTTTATTTAGGTGAATTAAACCCACGCATTTGTGGGGCGAGTCCAATGACCAACCATGCTGCATTTGCCTATGCAGATGCGCCATTATTTTTATTTCATTTACTTGAATTCTCAGGGGTACCATTTGATTTAAATGTCAAAGAAATTAATGAACGCTGGGCGCAACCACATTTTATTGATTCGTGGTCGCAGGTCGTTATTAAATTCACCGAAGATAAAGTCGATCAAGTTACACATGCGCCACCTACAGGCATTTACCGAATGAGTGAAGATGGAGCAGTCTCTTATCAACGCTTTGACTATGACCGAAGAGCGATTGATACCGAACGCGAGGCATTTTTCTTGCGCATTACTGGGCCAGGTGATTTTAGATATGAAGGCGCTGATTTAGGTATTCTCATTATGCGTGGACGTTCAATGGATAATAACTTTAAGTTGAATCTGCGTGCTCGTGATTGGATTCGGGGAATCAAAAGTTATTATGCAGGCAAACCTATAGCAACCACCCATCATCATATGATCCCTGAACCGGGAGCATTTAAGATTTTATAGGAAGAATCATGTCGATTGAACTTCAATTTCAGGCTTTGGCAGAGGATTTACCCGATAAAAAATGGCAGGCGATTTTCAACCATCTCTGGCCTGGATATCGCGCATGGTTCTTACGAAGTGGTGTGACTGGGCGTCCAAGCTATTTAGAATGTAGAAAAGTGCTTCGTACCTACATGCCTGAATTAGTGCCTATTTGGGAAAGTCTGATTGAGCTGTCAGGTGGTGGGGATGTTGAATCACGATTTTTATCGTTGTGGTGTCCACCGCCTTATATTGCAGGATGTACCCAAGGGATATGGTTCGACCCCAATAAATATGAAGAACCGATGCTTATCCGCAATTATGACTTTGCCCCTGTTCTTTTAGAAGGTAACTGGTGGAAAACCTGCTGGTCAGGTCAGCAGGTCTTGGCAATGAGTGATTGTTTATGGGGAGCACTGGATGGAATGAATGAATCAGGATTATCGGTTTCCTTATCCTTTGGTGGACGGACGGTTTCTGGCGTCGGTTTTGGCGTACCGCTGGTTGTTCGATACATTTTAGAAGTTGCAGAAAATGTCTCGGAAGCAATTGATATTTTAAAACGTATTCCTGTACATATGTCTTATAACATTACCTTGTTGGATCGTTCGAGTCACTGGGCAACTGTTTTTGTGAATCCAGATCGTCCAACAGAAGTGGTGTATCAGGCAGCGACTTCAAATTTTCAGCATCAAGTCGAGTGGCCCCAACATGCTGAGGCAACCCATGCTGTGGAGCGTTTAAATGCCTTGCAGCATAAATTACCTTATGCAGTAAACTCACATGACATGATTCAAACCATGTTATCTAAGCCGCTGTATCAAGATAAATGGTTAAGTGGTTATGGAACATTATATTCGGCAGTTTATTACCCAATGTCGAATCGTGCTGAATTGTGGTGGCCTCAAGAAAGTTGGGCGCAATCTTTAGACAATTTTATGGAGGGGCAGAAACAGATTTATTTAAAATCGTATTGATTTTGGATTTTCTAGATCTGATCTTCGATGAAAGAATAACTCTCAGTATTTTTTAGAACAGCTAATGTTGTGTTAGCTGTATCTATAAATGTAGAAATCGTTAAATATTTTAGTATAGAAACATAATTTGAAGTAGCTTCGTAATGAGGTTACATCATTGATCCTAGATGGTATCGTGATGTTTTAAATGCTTAAGAAAAAATAAATTATTCATTAAGTTTCAAAATTTTGTAGGTTGATTATTGGTTTTTTATCCAGATCGTGTGGTTATAGTTCCAATACGATCTGAATCCTGATTATGCTAAATCGGTTAGCATTATGGTTAAATTTCTTTATCGTTTAGACAAATTTGTGCGGTTTGCTGTTGATTAAAATTGCCAAAGCCTACTTTTTTCAAAGAGCAACTGATAATTCCTAAACAAATAAAGATTGCACCGAGAATTACATTGAAGCTTAAAGGTTCATGCAGTTGAATATGCCCAAAAAATATTCCCAGTAATGGTACGCTCATAATAGAAATAGATGCCAAAGATGCATCAATTTGGCTGACAATCCAGTTCCAGAGCAGGAATGCTAAAGCAGTCCCCAAAAATGAACTATAAGCCACATACATTAAGGTTGTACTGTTTTGCCAAGCAAGATGGCTCAAATCTTCGGTTGCATAGGCCAATACATATAGCATCAATCCACCTACCATCAATTGCCACATGGTGAGCTTGATTTTGTCATATTGGGCAAATTGTTTTTTCATATACACCGTTGCTGAAGCCCAGAAAAAAGCAGCCAAAATAATCAGTAATTCACCCAATAGCGTCAGATTGAATTTTAGATGGAGTAGCTGATTGGACAGAATAATTAAAATGCCAAGTGTCCCCAAAACTAGCCCCATGATTTTTTGCAGATTGAGACGTTCTGCTAGAAAGTAATGTGCCAAAATGCTAATGATGATTGGCATGGTATACACCAAAATTGCTGATAAACCTGAGTCAACATACTGCATGCCAAAGGTGGAAATGCCATAGTAACCAATACACATCAACCCGCTTAGCAATAAGATTTTTCCCCATTCATGACGGCTCGGAAAAAGTGATTTCTTTAAAACCATCTGTAAGATAAATAAACAGCCACCGCCAATCAGTAAACGCAGTGATGTAAAAAAGAATGGGGGAAAGGTATGTAAACTAATTTTCATGGGTACCCAAAGGTAGCCCCATGTTAAACACAGGAGAAAAATTGCGGCCAATACACGTGGATTCATTTTAAAGCACAGCCATAAAATCAAACGAAGCGCCTAGCTTAAGTTGAAATTCGCATTAAAAAAAATGCTATTAATTTATATATCCATCTGTTTTTTTGATACCATAAAATTTTTCATGTATTGGGCAAGCCATGATCAATATTGATTTAAGTGACATCAAAGCCTTTGTGGTGACTGCTGATTTGGGTAGTCTTTCGGCTGCGGCCCAGCATTTGGGACATTTGCAATCAAATATCACCGTGAAAATCAAGAAAATTGAAAATCACTATAAATATCCATTGTTTGTCCGTCAGCCTAAAGGTGTGGAACTGACACCAAAAGGACAACTGGTTTATGCTCAGTACAAAAAACTGTTGGCGATTTGGGAAGAAACTGACCAAAAAGTCGCTGCACAAAATAATATTTTAAAGTTTGGAATTAACTCCACCATGCGTGGGAATCATTTTGCAGAAATGATTCATGATTTGTCTCAGCAGTACCCTAAACTGTCGTTGACCTTTAAGACAGGCATTACCAAATCCCTTGAGTCGCAGGTGGTGGAAGGTGTTTTGGATTTTGCCTACATTTTTGGAGACTCTCTCAACAAGCAACTTGATTATTTAGACAATGGGGAGGAGGAACTGGTTCTGATCGGGAAAGATTTAACCACTGATTTATCTGAAAATTTGTCACAACATAAAATCTTATGTTTATCGGAAGATTGTTGTTATATGACGATTTTAGATCGTCTCTATCAGTCAGTCACTTTGCCGCCGACGGAGAAGATTTATATTTCTGAACTTGAGGATTTAATCTGCTTTTCACAGCTTGGGCTTGGCATTGCATTAATTGCCCGCAGCCTGATTCATAAGTATAAGGTACAACACTATGTTGAAATTCCTGAGAGTTTTAGAGTCATGAAAGGCTATATTATTTCTCGGAAGCATCATAAATTTAGTCCAATTGAAAAGGACTGTATTGCTTTGAGTCAAGCCAGCACACTGCTTTAATCACGGTTATTAGGAGTGGTTTTGTTGCTTGTACGGACTTGCATTTTTGGCAGTAATTTTGATAAGTCTGTATCTTTAGCTTAGTTTTACCTTAAGTCACATGTGTTTCTAAAATCACATTAAATGCTTTGGAGACTGTTTTTGAGTGTATGAGCCCAATTTTATTCTTTAATACAGCAGATTCCTGAAAGTTAACTCCTGTCATTGCTTCGATTTGGATGATGCTGCCTAAAGAATCAGTTTAAATGTTATTGCATGTTTTTGAGAAGATCATCAAAGTGATGATCTTCTTTTATATTCTTAGAAGTTATAGATGAACAATAAGTTCAACATACGATTGGTTTTATTGTCATCTCCCGCAGCGAGTGAGTTGGCTGAACCATTAATAAACACGTCGTTTTTACCAATAATATACTCGGCTGCAACAGAGAACTGTTTAATGTCAAGCTGCGCACCGAAAATATTACGGGTTGAGTCTTTATCGCCTGAAGTATTCTTTTTATAGACCGAATAAGTCATATAAGGAGTGAGGGTAAAACGCTGATTTGGATCTTTATAGACATAGTTTAAGTCAGCCGTATAGAAGTCTGCATTGTTCGCGACGTAGTAAGTATCGTCAAAAGAACCCATAACCGAATAATCTGGATGC
>NZ_POVU01000014.1 GCF_003261585.1 Acinetobacter sp. MB5
CCCCCAGTAGGATGCCAACAACTGACGACTGGCATCAACTGCGGTAACGGGTAAATCCAGCCAAAGCTCACCCACTTTCACGAGAGTTTTGTCATAGCCCAGTTTTAAAGTAACTCCGTGCTTTAAAAAGTCAGCTGCCTGAGACTGGGTTTGCTGGTTAAAGGGCAACACGGTATCGGCAACATGTTTGTCATTACTTAAGCGCACGGCATATTGCACTGAAGCATCCACACCAATAGTAATTGGCTTGTCTGCAATCTGTAGTGGGGTATCCCGCATTTTAGATTTATAGAACAACGATTCAGCCTGCGACCAGCTGCCTGCATCCTTGAGCGCAGGGTTTTCATAGTCCCGATTGATGTAGGCATTTTTCATGGTAAACGTCCATTCATCCTCTGAGGGTTGCATGGTTGTATCCGCAGCAAAAAGTACAGGGCTGGCAGTACTGCCAATCAATAATAAAATTGAAACTGTAAGAGATTGAAATTTAAAACTGTTGAACAATTGCATAATCCATTTCCGATAGGGGTGCACCAGTCCTCGGTGCACCGATTTTTACTGTTGAGTAAAAGAAGATTGAGTTGAGAAGGTTGAAGTCGCTTGAGCTGAGACAGAGGCTTTTAAGTTGACTAAAAAGATTGCAAGTGCTGCGATGACGCCTGGCACAGCGATCACCAGAAAATTCATTTGGTGAGACAATTCAAAGCTCAATAATGCTCCTGTCAAAACTGGCCCAATGATTGCTCCAATACGTCCAATTCCCGATGCCCAACCCATGCCTGTTGAGCGCACAGCAGTCGGATAAAATTGTGCAACAAAGGTATATAGCAAGATCTGAGAACCAATGGTTGCAGCCCCCGCAATGGCAATCAGGCTATATAAGATAAATTGTGGACTATTAAAGCCAAGCAAAACGAGTGCTGAAGCCCCGATCACAAACATCGTGCTAATAACTGGTTTTAAATGAAATTTATCGGCAAGTGCACCGCCACCGATAGCACCCACCATGCCTCCAATATTGAGTGCGAACAGAAAGAGCATGCTTGCACCGAGTGAATAGCCCGCCTTGATCATCAATTTAGGCAACCAGCTACCCAGTGCGTAAACCATCAACAAACACATGAAAAAGGCGATCCAAAACATAAACGTACTAAATGCACGACCTTCCTGAAAAAGTGCACGAACAGGTGCTTCAGTCGTTGTCGTTTCATTGAGAACAAGTTGAGTATTGGCAGTGAGTTCAGCATCTGGTGCAAGTTGAGTGACAATACTTCGGGCATGATCATGCTGATCTGATTTCACTAAAAAGGCTAAAGATTCAGGTAAAAACTTCCAGATCAACGGGAGCAATAGCAGTGGAATACCCGCAATCAAGAACATGATTTGCCAGCCCATATCTTTCACAAGCCATGTTCCGAGCAATGCAGAGGTCATGCCGCCAATGGCATAGCCACTAAACATGATGGCAACTAGCGTGCTGCGAATTTTCTTAGGTGCATATTCAGTCATTAATGCCACAACGTTTGGCATGACACCGCCAATTCCAAGTCCTGCAATAAAACGAAGTAATGCAAACTCGGTTGGGTTTGTCGCAAATGAGCCGATAAATGTAAATCCGCTAAATAAAGACACACAAATTAAAATGGTTTTTTTGCGCCCTAATTTGTCTGAAATTGTGCCGAAAATCATGGCACCAAACATCATGCCAAATAACGCGGCACTGGCTAGCAGACCTGCCTGAACTGCAGTTAATGACCATTGTTGCATTAATAATGGGAGGGCAACCCCATAAATCACCAGATCATATCCATCAAAGATAATAATTAATAAACACCACAATAAAACTTTCCAATGAAAAGCAGTAAAGCTCGCCTTGTCGACAATGTCATGAATATTGACCTTGTACTGATTCATTCTTCACCTCCAATTTGTGAAGCATCCTATTATTTTGTTATTAAAATATTTTGTTAGATCATAGAAATCAAAAACTTAATTGGTATATTCTTATGTGTTTTAAGTATGTTACAAATACCGTTTTTATAGATTTAAACCATTTAGAAAGATTATTTTTGTTTGATGAAAATCAGGTAAATTTTAAAACGGGAAAATAACGGGCTGATGATAGGATTCCAAGGCTGATTTCGATTTGAATTTTTAAATAATTAAATCGAATAAAAAACAATAATATTCACATAAAATACTAAGCCCTAATCGAAACGAATTTATAAAACTTGAATTCTAAAAATTAAAACTATATGTTTTGCTGCTTCGATGATTTGAATTATTTTTAAAATTTGCTTCATTCGTGCTTTATTAAGATATGAATAAAAATAATTGGCAGTTTGCTATTGGCTGAGTAAGGCTCAGTTTTAAATGGAAGTTTGGAATATTGTCAGTTTATAGAATGGATCTGATGAACTTGGAAAATAGACAATAAACTGCTTAAAATTCCATATTCAATTATGATGCTCACATTTAAAGAGTAGGCTTATTTATGCAGATTGAGAATATTGTACGGAAGCTTGATTTTATTACCCTACTGATTTTTAACACGATTTGTGAAGAGGGTTCATTAAGCCGAGCCGCAGAGAAAAATATGATTGCATTATCAGCAGCAAGTAAACGTCTGACTGATTTGGAACATGCCATTGGTTCTAAGCTATTTATTCGTGATTCTCAAGGCATGAAAATTACCCCTGCGGGAGAAAGTCTACACTATCATAGTCGAATGATTATTGAGTCTATTTATAAAGCATCTATTGAGCTAGATGAATATAAAGCAGGACTAAAAGGCTTTGTGCGGCTTCAAGCCAATTTGGCTGCGATTATTCAGTTTTTACCAGAAGAATTGAATGCATTTATTGAAGAAAATCCACAAATTAAATTGGAACTTGAACAGCATACCAGTGTTGATGTGATTAAAAATATTCAGAACCGTACTGCGGATTTAGGGATTTGTGTAGATGATTTTCATCAGCCAGATTTGGTTTATCATCTCTATCGTACCGATGAACTGGTTATGGTCGTTCAGAGTCAGAATTATCTAGATACTCATAATATTCAAACACTTGAGGATGCATTGCAGTATGATTTGATTGGTCTTCAAGCTCAAAGTTCGATTAATCAGAAACTCAAACAGAAAGCTGAAAGTATCGGTCAAACCTTAAAATTAAGGATGCTTGTTGCCAGTTTTGATGCCTTGTGTCGTATGGTGCAGGCGGGTATGGGCATTGGTATTATTCCTAAAAAAGTCTATGAAATCATTGGGCAGCCTTTGGGCCTCATTAGTCTATCCATTCATGAACCGTGGGCATTAAGACATTTATATTTGGTGTCTAAACCTGATGAATTTTTAAATCCTGTGAGCTTGGTTTTAAAACAGCATTTGCTGACCTGTGCAGCTCAACATCATCCGTAATTTTTTGATTTCGCAAAACGCGAAGGATTGTTATCCGATTAAGATTTGTTTGTGGTGAAAAATAACGATAAATTGCGGAAATAAGGGATGAATTGACGCAAGAATGACAACTAGACGGCTATAAATAAGTTTATCTCGATCAAATGAGTTTCTCTTTTTGGAAACAAATACGTTGATCGAAGTCATGCTAATTTTGGTCATGGTTTGATATTGCGCAAATCAGTGTATTAAAAGCTCCGCAACACAGGTTTATGCACCATGGACATCATCACCAGAGAGGACGTTCTTCAGGAAATCGCGCCTCATGGCACACTTAATTTTGCGATCAATTTTGGAAATCCAATTCTCGCTCAAAATGACAATGGAACACCTGCGGGCGTATCCGTTGCTTTAGCTAAAGCCTTGGCGACTGAACTGGATGTACCTTTTCAACTCAATACATTTGATGCTGCAGGAAAAGTGTTTGCTTCATTGCCAGAAGGACGCTGGGAAATTGCTTTTCTTGCGATCGAACCTGTTCGTGCAGATCAACTGCTGTTTACATCACCTTATGTTCATCTTGATGGAACATACCTTGTTCATCAGTCCTCAACCGCACAAAACGTGCAGGATTTAGATCAAGCAGGCACCTTAATTGCCGTGGGCAAAGGTGCAGCGTATGACCTGTTTCTTAGCCGTACCTTGCAGCAGGCAACATTGTTACGCAGTGAAACTTCAGCGTCAGCAGTCACTGATTTTATGACACTGAAACTGGATGCTGCTGCGGGAATTCGCTCTTATTTACATGACGTTGCTGTCAAGAATCCTGAATTTCGAGTAATTGACGATGCATTTACTCAAATTCGACAGGCAATTGCCACACCGAAAAAAAATGTCAAAACTGCCGCTTATCTAGAAAAATTTCTAGCCCAGAAAAAGTCTGAAGGTTTTATTCACAAGGCATTAATGGAATCTCAGCAAAGCCCGATTCTCGCTGCTCCTTAAAGCAGTAACCTCGCAAATTTCATTGGTTCGATTGCCAGAAATGGTGTAAGTGTATATGAACAGTATCCCAAATTCTTATTTAAGCCACCTGACCGTTAATTCAACAGCGTATGCATATGTTGATTTACATAAAGTTGTTAATGATGGTCAACAGCTTGCCAAAATTCCATATTCTCTCAGAATTCTTTTGGAAAATGTGGCACGTTGCTCTCCTGAAAAACTTCCTCATATTTTAGACAACCTGTTGAATCCAGCCGCAACAGCTTGCGAAGTACCTTACTACCCAAACCGTATTATGTTCCATGATACGACGTGTTTACCTGCACTTGCCGATTTTGCTGGGATGCGTAATGTGGTTGATGAACTCAAGGGTGATGCAACCTTGATTAACCCGATGATTCCAGCAGTTTTAACCATTGATCACTCTGTGATTGTGGAACACTTTGCAGAAAAAGATGCGGTACAGAAAAATCTGGATATTGATTTTCGTCGTAACCATGAACGTTATGAGTTTATTAAGTGGGCGCAAAAAAGCCTTGATAACTTTAGCGTGATTCCACCTGGAACAGGCATTATCCATCAAATGAACATGGAAGCCGTTGCTCAGGTGGTTTGGGAAACCCCTTTAGATGATCAGACCACATTACTGCATGGTGACTGTATGGTGGCAACCGACAGCCATACCCCAATGATCAATGCCATTGGTGTGTTGGGTTGGGGTGTCGGTGGTTTGGAAGGGCAAGCCACACTGGTAGGTGAACCCGTTACATTAACACTGCCTAAAACCGTCGGCATTTATGTTGAAAATGCATTGAATGAAGGTGTCACGGCAACAGATATAACGCTGTATGTTGCTGAAATTCTTCGTAAGAAAGAAATGGTAGGGAAATTTGTTGAATTTACAGGACCAGGGCTTGAGCATGTAAGTATTGCGGCGCGTGGGACGATTGCCAACATGGCACCTGAATATGGTGCAACCGTGGTATTTTTCCCATTTGATGTGAAGACACAAGCTTATTTAGAGTTGACTGGGCGTGATTCCAGTTTGATTGAAAAAGCAGTTCAGTATATGCAGGCGCAATCCTTGTTCCGCACAGCTGATGCTGCTGAGCCGCAATTTGATGAGCTTATTCACCTTGATTTAGCCAGTATAAAACCAAGTTTGGCAGGCCCATCATTGCCGCATCAGCGACAGGATTTGGCCAATATTGCACAATCTTTTCGTGACAGTAACACGCACAGAAAAGCTATTCACTTACTCGATACGACAGACAGCAACGCCGCCATTGAACATGGCCTAGTCCTGATGTCAGCAATCACCAGTTGTACCAATACTGCCAATGCAACACAAATGATTCAGGCAGGTTTATTGGCTCGAAATGCCCGAAAATTGGGATTAAATCGAAAACCTTGGGTCAAAACCTCACTCTCACCAGGTTCACGAGTGGTTGCCAATTATCTTGAAAAAGCAGCTTTACTGGATGATTTTGCAAGCCTTGGTTTTGAGCTGGCAGGCTTTGGCTGTATGACTTGTATTGGTAACTCTGGCAGCTTGGAACAACATGCGGATCAATGGGTTGAACAAGGATTGGAAGGGGTTGTGGTGCTTTCAGGCAACCGTAACTTCCCAGGACGGGTCAATCCAAAATTACCAGCAGGTTATCTGGCATCTCCAGCATTGTGTGTGGCCTATGCACTTGCAGGGACGATTATGCTGAATCTTGAACATGATCCAGTCACCCACGATGCTTCGGGACAAGCAGTATATTTAAAAGATCTGATGCCAAGTGATGAAGAAGTGGCAGCGATCGAAAAGCAAGTTGTCAGTTCAGATTTTTTTGTGCAGCGTAAAGCCCAACTTTGGGAAGGCACGTCTCACTGGAAAATGCTGAGCAGCGAACACAGTGTTTTATTTCCGTGGAAGCCAACATCTACGTATTTGCGCCGACCAAAATATCTGGAAGACATTCCATTACAACCGAAACAAACGCTTGCTTTTCAGGATGCTAAAGCCCTGTTTGTACTGGGGGATAATGTTACGACAGATCATATTTCACCTGCCTTTAGTATTCCTGCAAACAGTCTGGCAGGGCAGTGGTTGCTTGAACGCGGAGAAAGCCCTGAAGACTTAAACCAGTATTCAACTCGTCGCAGTAACCATGAGGTCATGCTTCGCGGTGCTTTTACTAACCCCGCGATTGGAAACCAGTTGGTACAGCAAGAACCTAATGTACCAAAGGGTCAAGGAGTTTGGACATGGGATGCCGAGCATCAGCAAGTTCAGCCGCTCTATCTTGCAGCGCAAAGTTATCTTGCACGTGATATTCCAACCATTGTCTTTGCGGGTATTAACTATGGCGCTGGCTCTAGTCGTGACTGGGCAGCAAAAGCACAAGCGTTATTGGGTGTAAAAGCGGTAGTTGCTCGCAGTATTGAACGTATTCACCGTAGCAACCTGATTGGTATGGGTATTTTACCTTTACTGTTCCAAGCAGGGCAAAGCGTTGAAGATCTGGAGCTATCAGGTCAGGAATCTTTTGATTTTTCAGGTTTTGATGACTTACAGGTCGGAAATAATGCCATCACCATGCACATTAAATTACCTCAGCAGCCTGATAAGAAAGTCATGCTGGATTTACGTATCGATTCATTGCAAGAACTGAGATATCTGATTAATGGCGGTATTTTGCCTTTTGTTATTCGTAAGACGATACAAAAGACGAGCAGTTAATTCACTGATTTTTTTAAAATCGTATGTAGGTCAACACAGAACATAGACAAGGGAAAATACGCACTTATTTTCCCTCAGGAGCAGTCTGTCTTCATTTTTCAGTAGGGATATCAATATGTTTGTTTATATTGGATCGAGAACAACACGAGAGCGTAATGCACGTGGCGAGGGCATCAGCATTTGCCACTTCAATGAAGCCACAGGGCAATTGAAGCTGATTAATACAGTCAAGGACTTAGTCAATCCTTCATATCTCGCGATTAGTCACAACAAACAGTATTTGTATGTGGTTCATGGTGACATGTGCAATGTGAGTGCCTTTAAAATTAATCCCGTGACGGGTGACCTCCAATGGTTAGATACCTTGCATTGTGGCGGTAAAAACCCTGTACATCTGGCTTTAGATCCAACAGATCGTTACCTGATTATCTCCAATCATTTAACTGGCAATATCGTTTCGATTCGCTTAACTGAAGACGGAAAATTTGAGCGTATTCAATTCAATATCAACTTGCCAGGAAAGTCAGGTCCACATCGTACTGAACAACCTTTTTCCAAACCACATTACAACGCATTCGACTTATCTCGCCGCTTTGTGATTGTGCCAGATAAAGGCTTAGACAAGATTTTCTGTTTTCATTATGACAATGGCAAGCTGATTCCAAGCAAATATCCTTCTGTGGAAACCCGTGAAGGCGCTGGGCCTCGGCACTATGTGCAGCATCCGAACCAGAAATATATCTATGTCATTAATGAACTCGATTCGAGTATTGCGACTTATACATTTGATCAACTCGATGGGAAATTAACGGCAATTCAAAATATTTCAACTTTATCAAATGATTATGTTGGAAATAGTCGTGCAGCATCTATTCTTCTCAATCAAACTGGCGAGTTTTTGTATGCATCAAACCGAGGAGAGAATTCAATTGCGCTATTTCAGGTTAATGCCAGTACTGGAAAATTAAAATTTGTTGAGACCTTTGCTGTCGGTGGAAAAACACCACGCTGTATTGCGTTATCGCCAAATGGGAAATTTATTTTCTCTCTAAATGAAGATAGCCATAATATTTCTATATTTCATGTTGATTGTGAAAACGGAACACTACGACCAACACATATAGATAACTATTTTGGCAGCCCTGTAAACATGGAGTTCTTGGATATTTAAACCGACATAAATTCAATGTCTTGGTCTTGAGGTGATTATGGATAATCAAATGATTACACATGTGGACGAGCAGCGCTTAATGAAAAAAGTGACGCTGCGAATTATTCCTTTCTTATTTCTTTTGTACATTATTTCGTATCTGGATCGTGCCAATATTGGCTATGCAGCACTGGAAATGAATAAAGAGCTTGCCATTGGCAGTGAAGCATTTGGCTTTATCTCAGGTATTTTCTTTATCGGCTATTTCCTGTTTGAAGTGCCTAGCAATATGATGCTGAAAAAGTATGGCTCACGGATCTGGATTGCCCGTATTTTAATTTCATGGGGCATTATTGCCACACTGACGGCATTTGCACAAAATTCAACACAACTGTATGCACTCCGTTTTTTATTGGGTGTGGCCGAAGCGGGTTTTTTCCCGGGTATTGTGATTTATCTAACACTTTGGTTCCGTTCTAAAGAACTTGCAACCACTTTTGCCTTATTCACATCGGCAATTCCTGTAAGTTACATTATTGGTGCACCGCTGAGCACGTGGATTATGGACAATGTTCACTGGCTTAACTGGAGTGGCTGGCGCTGGATGCTGTTTTTAGAAGGGATTCCAGCGGTTATTTTTGGGATTGTTTGCCTGTTTTATCTGACAGAATCGCCTGAAAAAGCCAAATGGCTCAACCCACAAGAAAAAGCATGGCTCATCAATGAGTTGAAGAATGATGCGACCAAGAAAAAGAACGTTCAGCAGCTTTCAACCTTGCAAGCAATGGTTAATCCTAAGGTCTTGTATTTGGCACTCATCTACTTTGTTTACCAGTGCGGTAGTTTGGGAATTGGCTACTGGTTACCTCAGATTATTAAGAGTTTTTCGAGTTCACTCACACATACCCAAATTGGTTTAATTGCAATGTTGCCTTATATCGTGGCGACAACGGTCATGATTATTTGGTCACGACGCTCTGATAAAAAAGGCGAGCGAAAGTTCCATACGTTCCTACCGCTTTTCTGGTCAAGTCTGGCATTGTTCTCTCTTTATGTCGTTCACAACAATGTTATTTCTCTAATCGTGATTTGTATTGCTTTGGCGGGTTTATATGCCTTCAAATCCCCATTCTGGGCAGTCCCAACGCTATTTTTAACACCAGCTTCTGCGGCAATTTCTATTGCAGTTATTAACTCCATTGGCAACTTGGGTGGCTTTGTTGGCCCATCTTTACTCGGTATTATCAATGCGAAAACCCACAATCCTGCGGGAAGTCTGGTTGTTCTCGCCTTTGTGTTATTGGTTGGCAGTCTGATGGTGCTCTGTATTCGCCTGAATAACAAAGCAAAAACGGAAGATGCTACAGAGCAACCTGTAGATCCCAGGCAAATAAAATCCAGACAGCCTAACTAAGCGTTCGCCCTTTCAGTTTTTAAATTCTTTCTAACCACTTTCCCTCTCTTACCACCTTGGGGCGGTAAGAGTGTGGAGACTTTATTTCAAATTTAGCCATCTCATAGAAAGGCAAACCTATTTTAAGACAAGCAATCAATCAGGATGATTCGATTTATCATGGAGAAAATTCGTATGTTTCAGTATTTCCAGTCTTTAAAACCTGTTCAATTGACCATGCTCAGCTTAATGACCGCATGTCCAACTCTTCTATATGCTGAAAGTCCAAACAGCAATGAACAGCAACTTCATCTAGAAATTCAGGACTTACGTTCACGCTTGGAAAAGCTTCAAGCACAAGTAGATGCTTCAGCTGTGTCATCATCTTCAATGACGGTGCAGCCATCAGGCACCGCAAAAGGCACAGAACCAAAACAAGCATCAGAAAAGTTGGTTGGCAGTAATGTCAGTGTTGGATCTGCGATCAGTGATACCCAGCTTCATCTATACGGATTTGTACGTGCTGATGCATCCTACCAGTTCAAAGGTGGAAATGGGATTTTTAACCATATCAACAAAGCAGATTTGCAAGGAACAACTACCCATCAAGATCAATTTTATACAACTGTCACCACTAGTCGTATCGGTTTAGATCTGAAAACAAAAATTGCGGATCAAGAAGTTGGTGGAAAACTAGAGTTCGATTTTCGTGGTGGTACAGATGCCAGTGCTGCGCGTGTACGACATGCTTATATTACCTATCAAAACTGGCTTATCGGACAAACGACATCGAATTTCCTCGCCAATGAGTTTATTCCTGAAATCGTAGATTTTGGTTCACCCGTTGGCGTTGGCACGATTCGTACTCCGATGTTGCGTTATAGCAATCGGTTTAGCCCAGCAACACAATATTCTGTTGCTTTAGAACAAGGACGTAGTGACAACAGATTCCCGACTTTAACAGGTAAGCTCCAATATAAATTTCCAAAAAATAAAGGTTCTATCGCACTTCGAGGACTGACTCAGGAAGTTCGTGCCAATACGACTGATCCCAAAACGGCCTTAAGTTGGGGTGTTGCTTTAGGGGCGGGTTATCATGTAACCAACCGTTTAACGCTTAAAGGGGACTATAGTCATATCAAAGGGGATGATCGCTTTATGCTGTATAGCAATACCGCATTTGATACGACAACAACATCTCATCTGAATCTGAATGAATTTGACACACTTTCTTTAGGGCTGACTTATCAATTTATGCCAACACTACGGGGTACGTTTGGCTATGGCGCGATACTTGCCAATACAAACAATGCATATGCACAAAAGGCTCGTTCAAGTCATGACACTACGCAAAACAAGCAACTACAACAAGGATGGATTAATTTAATGTATTCACCTGTAGCACCTTTAACTTTTGGTATCGAATACATTTACGGAGAACGTCAAACATTTGATGGTGTCGTTGGTAAAGATAGTCGTATCGAAACCATGGTTCGCTATAACTTTTAAGAATTGAAATAAAGGGTCTATGTACCAATAGCTTGTTACATAGACCTTGTTTGAATGCCGATGTACATTGCTAGATTCATCAAATTTAAATTAGATTTATCTTGATTTATAAAACAAAAGATCATGGCGAAACCTCTGGATTGATTGCAAATGAGAAGCGTGAAAGCAATGTATCCTTGGATTTTATGCCTTGGCTTACCATTCATCCATTTTAATAATAAAAGCAAGATCCTAATAAAGAAGAATGATGGATTTGATTGGCGCGATTTTTGCTCAAGACATCTCGGATCACTAAAGACATTTTGTCAAAAGATCAAATAAAGAATGAACATGAGAAATTCGAGAATGAAAATTATAAGCGCAGACTATGTCCTCACCATGGACGCTCAATTGACCTGTATTAAAAATGGCGCTGTGCTTGTAGATGGTGACAAGATTAAAGCAATTGGGCAGGTGAATGATCTTTGCCAAAAATGGCCCGAGGCAACCCATCAGAACTATGCGCATACGATCTTGATGCCTGGATTAGTGAATACCCATTGTCACTCTGGTTTACTAAGAGGAACAGCCGAAGGGTTAGCTGTTTGGGATTGGCTGCAACAGTTTATCGACCCAATGCATAGAGTGCTGACAGCAACAGATGCTCAGGCAGCTTCTTATTTATGTTATGCAGAAGCTTTATTGTCTGGTACTACGACCATTGTTGATATGTGGCGTTTTATGGATGGCAGTGCAGAAGCCGCAGCACAATTAGGGATTCGTGCGATTTTGGTTCCGTATGTTGCAGAACACCCAGATCACAATTATTTTGAAACGCTAAAAACCAATGAAGCCTTGATTCAAAAATGGCACCAGCAGGCACAGGGTCGGATCGATGTCTGGGTTGGACTTGAGCATTTATTTTATGCTGAACCAAAAGCTTTAACCCAGATTCGGGCGTTATGCAAAGACTACCAGACAGGTTTTCATACACATAGCAACGAGAGCCAGTTTGATGTTAAAGAAAATTTAAAACGCTATGGCATGCGTCCTATTCAGACTTTAGAAAAGCAAGGCTTGCTGGATGTTCCTCATTCCTTACTGGCGCATTGTGTCTGGTTAGATGATCAAGAAATCAAGATATTACAAGAACATGCCGTTGGTGTTGCACATAACCCAATTTCGAATATGAAATTAGCTTCTGGTGCAGCTCCGATCACTAAACTTCTGGAGCAGGGTATAGCTGTGGGATTGGGAACAGATGGGGAAAAGGAAAACAATAATCTCGATTTATTTGAGGAAATGAAAACCGCATCACTCTTGGCTAAGTTTAGCAATTTAGATGCTTCTGCATTGGATGCGTCTACAATTTGCCAAATGGCTACCATAAAAGGAGCGACAGCACTCGGAATGCAAGACAAAATTGGTTCTTTAGAAGTCGGGAAAGCCGCAGATATGATCGCGGTCAATATTGCGACACCACGAATGACACCACTTATTGATGAAGGAAGATTATTCAATTTATACGCAAACTTGGTGCATGCAGTACAAGGTTCAGATGTCATAATGACCATGGTGGCAGGACAAATTGTGGTAGATCAAGGAAAACTCGTGAATGCCGATCTTAAGCAACTCATTGATGCTGTGAATGTATCTGCACCATTATTATTTCAAAGAAGAGATGAGTGGATGCAGTTCCATGGAACAAGCATGAATGAACTCCAACGATAAAAGACTTCTTTCATAATTACCTACGTCCTCTTTATTTTTCTCCCTGAGCAAAATTGAATTATATTTCAATGCAGTGCAAGTGAAATAAAAAGGACTTATGAAATAAGTCTAATTTTAAGCGTATTAATATAAGATGAATTTTACAAATCATTCATAATCAATATAAATTTTAAAATGACAAATCATCGTTCTTGCATAAGTGCGATGATCGCTCTGAACTGCCGATTGTATTTTTAGAAAAAGAATACCTTACAGGATAGGTTAGTCCAGCTCAGATGAGAATTTTGCATGACGTATGATGTTATTGATGAGTATAGTGGATTTAAATCATCTGAATCTGACAAATAATTCATATAAATACAGATGTAAATTGTTTTTAAAATTCAAATTAAATGCTTATTTAAACAAAGTATTTTTAAATAATATATGTGAAAATCATCCTTTTGGATGATTTTTTATCATCCGCTAGAGATTATTTTTTACTCATCATCTCTAATAATTCTTTTCGTGAATCTTTGCTTTTGAGTCTAAGGTAAGGGCTTAATGTTAGTCATTCTCTGATTACATGGATAGATAATCATCATTTTAGAAAAGAATTGACGGAGATGGATTGAGAACAATGTCGTGAGTACAAATCATACTTCTAGGGAAAGATGCTAATGCTGCTGATCAAGCCAACATTTATCTCACTTGATACCGCCTTCAAATATAAAAGAGTCACGCTTAGCCCATTTGTCCAATATATCTGGAATCCGGATAACTTTTACCGATCAAATCAAGGGGGATTTGATCATAACGTCATTGTGGGATTGTTAACTCAAGTGAATTTATATTAAGGAGTTTAACCATGAAATTATCAAAAATCGCATTATGTTCAGGAGCACTGATAATGAGTAGTCTTAGTTTTGCACAATACACATGTAAACAACTTGAAATCGTAGATTGTCCAAATCAGGTCGATCAAAAATTACCTGATCCGCATGACATGTTAACGTGGAATCAGCAACAGCGTTTAATTGGCTTCCGTAATACCTATAAAAGTTATGATGGCAGTGTATTTTATGCCAATAAAAACAATGTTCTAGAATTACATAAATATAAAAAGACCATTAATAATCATAATATTAGTTTTAGCTTGGATAATAAAACCTATCATCTTAATGACTATTTACAAAGTCAGGATGTCGCAGGGCTGATTATTTTGAAAAATGGTCAGATTGCTTATGAATATTATAAAGATGACAATGATGCTACGACTTTGTGGACATCTAGATCCGTTGCAAAATCTATTGTTGCGACCTTGATTGGGGTTGCCGTTAAACAGGGTAAAATCACCTCATTAGATGATCCGATTATTAAATATTTGCCAGATCTGAAAGGTACTGCATGGGATCAGGTCAGCTTAAGACAATTAATGCAACATACCTCTGGGGTAGATTGGAGCGAAGACTATACAGATCCTCAATCCGATTTTTCTAAAATGACGTATTGTGAAGTCAAGGCAGATCCTGATGCTTGTGTTTATGAGCTGGTTAAAAACCTCAAAGCCAAATATAAACCAGGCACAGTCTGGTCTTACTCGACTGGTGGTGCATATTTGGTGGGTAAAGTCCTTGAGGCTGCCACGCATGAGAATATTGCCAGTTATTTAGAAAAGAATGTTTGGCAAAAAGCAGGCATGGAAAAAAATGGCATCTGGCAATCTTATAAACGTGGCGTAACAGACATGGGCGGGCATGGATTTAACGCCACGCTACGTGATTATGCACGTTTGGGTCTATTTATTTTAAATGAAGGAAAGCTGGCTAATGGGCAAAAGTTATTGCCAAATGGATGGACTGAAGAAGCAACCGACTGGAACAAAGCTGAGCGTTCGGTCTCAGAAGCCTATCCACAAGGAACTTATGGTTTTCAGTGGTGGAATTCGCATGCTAAACATGGTTCTCCGATAACCACCAAAAATGCGCAGTATACTTACTGGGGCCTTGGTATTTATGGACAAATTATGGCAATCAATCCGAAAGATAATATTGTGATGATCCAGTGGAGTACTTGGCCAACTGCAATGCCTTCTGAAAAACTCATGGATGAAAAAAGCTTATTCTTAAATGCAGTGACAAATTATCTGGAGAAATAAATGTCACCTGCTTAAAATTTCACTGACCTGAGTTTGATGGTTCATTGAAATGTTAAAAGAGCTCATTTTTACTAAAATGAGCTCTTTTTGATTGAGTTGAAAAGATTACGCAACGATTTTTAAAATAAAAATATCAGTCGTTTAGTTTTTAATGTGTTGTTAATGAAGTAGTTTTTATAAAAATAGATTTCTCAGCAATGATCTGTTAAATATAATAAAAATCGATTATATCATTATCCTACATCACTTCAGATGCTGGCGGCTTCAGGTTCATTTTATACAAAAGAAATAGCAACAAACTCTTATCTTAGTTAGAGACATATTTGTTCACTAACCGAATTAACTCATCTTGCAGTCTTGACGTATTTGTTTTAGAAAAAGTCATATATAAACCAATCTTGGGCAATGGTTTATCAGTTTGCTTTAAGACGACTTGTTTGGGAATAATCGATTTTACATACGCAGGAACGAATGAATAGCCAAGCCCCATCGCAATTGAGTTGATGTTAAATAAAATATTTTTGGAATAATAAAAATTTTTAATTTCAATTTTTTGTTTGAATAGAAACTCGCGAATAATTCGGTTTAATTCAAATGAAAAATTTGAATCGCTGATCACAAAATCACAGTCATTCAATTGCTTAATCGGAACAATATCATATTTTGCTAAAGGAGAATCTGTATGCATTGCCAAGTAAAGCTGTTCAGAAAATAAAAAGTGAGACTCAAAATTTTCCTCATTAATACAATGTCTTGTAAAGGCAATATCTAATTCACCGCTACGCAGTCGATCTAATTGTTCCCGACAAGTTAAGCTCATAAATTGGATATTTAAATTTGGAAATTTCTGTTTCAACTCGGGAATAATTTGCGGGAAGATTTTCATTTCTGCAACAGGCAGGAATCCGATATTGAGTCGTTCTTCTCTAGAATTTGCGACTTGTCGGGCAGTATTAATCGCAATTTTGACCTGATTTAAAACCTTTTCCGCTTCGGCAAGAAATGCCACGCCTTCAGGTGTAAGACGGATGCTTTTTGAACTACGATCTAATAATGAAACACCAACTTCCTCTTCTAACTGCTTAATTTGCATGCTAAGGGAGGGTTGTGCTGTAAATAATCGCTGCGCTGCTTTGGTAAAACTTAATTCCTCAGCAACAGCAATAAAATATCTTAAATGACGTAATTCCATATCTGTTTAACATCCGTATCACACACGATGGCTATGTTGCCTTAACACTTATAAAGCTGGCAATGTATTTGCACTCCATCATTTCAAATTTAAAACTAAAGTCTTGAGTCTCATCTATGGACTCATATCAGTGTTCAGTTTCGATCTTGCAAATTAAAACAATGGAGTGAAAATTGCATTTTCAAGCACTGGTCATTTGGGTTGCATAAAATAGATTATGCATCATTGGTCACAGGTGCGTGACTTGCTGTTAAAGCACCAAACCCTGCAATCCATTCTTGAATGGGTTCATAGTAACGAATTTCTGCCTGATAAGGCTGAATTTCATTCATTGCGGCACAGGCTGCAACCCAACAACGAATTTCATGTCCACCTTTTCCACCTAAACGACAAATTTCTTCATCAGTCATATGTTCAAAACGTTCAAAGTCACCTTGAACAAAGCTTTGTAATAAACCTTGATCCCAATCCGCATTTAAAGGTAGTGCATGACCTTCTCCAATTGACATCTTTACACCGACGGCTTTCACTTTTTCCTGACGAATAGCTCTCGATTCAGGTGTCGGGTTACGCCCTGCGATTAAAAACTCTTCCATTTCTGGAGATACACTTCCCATTTGAGGTGTTGGTGGATCATGAGATAACCCACCAGAGCCTAAAATCAGAACTTTTTTATGGGTCACTAATGTTTTTAAATATTTGCCGACGGCTCGTCCCAGTTTTACTGCATAAGACATCGGCATTAAGGGCATAGCCGCCCCATTTATGAAAATGGGGATCACGGGATAAGTCGTGAGGGAACCCGTTAAAAATAGTAGGGGCTGAGTGATGCCATGATCGGCTGTCATTCGGTAAGAATAAGCCGTTCCCACGCCCTCAGATAAAACTGTTTTGATGAGGCAAAGTGCTTCTCGCTCTGGAACCGAGATTGCACCCGGTCCCATATCCCAATCTCCTGCGGCCGTTGCATGTATACCAATACAAGCAGGGGGCATAAGATCATAGAAAAAACCATTAAAATGATCTGGCCCGAACAAAATGATTAAGTCTGGAGAATAGGCACTGACTTCATCAGCAAGTTCAGAAAGTACTTGTCTGGCACGTTGTTCAACTTCAATCGGCGGAGAGCTGAAATCCATTAGTGGTGTATGAGAAACACAGATTAATTTAGCGCTCATTGATTTTCCTTTTGCTGTCTTTAAGACGCTTTAACCTTTGTAAAACAGTTTGCTAAAGACAGCTTTAGACGTTTGATCAACGTGTTGTGCAACAGAAGTTGCCATAACAAAACGGTCTGGTCTTAAGAAAACAGCGGCAGAATCAGTGGTTTGACCTAGCCAGCCACGCATAAGAAACTCATTGTCAGCGACAATTTCATAGTTTTCATCATCGGGTTGTGGTAATACATCCAGACGTCCTTTGGGTACAACCTGAATAAATTTGACCCCAAATTTTTTCCATTGAGCAATGGTTTGTGGCGACATTTTGCTACGAGGATCAATTTCCCAGCTCAGAACTGCAAAATTATTTCCAATAACATCATCTAAAAGACGAACTTGGCCATCGCGTTTATTTTGAACTTTTGGCTGAATGAACATCTTACCAGCGGTTGATTTTTTAACAGATTTTTGATGTAAAACCACGCCATCTTCATAAACAGGCATTGGTTTAAACCGCATTTCTAGAAAATATCGCTTAGCCGCAGGGATGTAATTCATCAAATAAGCTAAAGAATCGCGAACCGTACCTTGCCATTTTTTCGGTGGTGCCAATACATGCCCCGCAGTGACCGAAAGGTCAATCATGGCTTTGGCATGTTTCTTACGTTCAATTTCATAGGTGTCGAGCAAATTGTCGTGACTTAAACCTTGAATGACCAAAGATAATTTCCATGCCAAGTTATATGCATCGCGGATACCACTGTTGTAACCTTGGCCTTGCCAGACAGGCATAATATGTGCGGCATCACCTGCCAGTAAAATTCTTCCCTGACGAAATTGTCCTGCTAATCGCGCATTATGTGTATAGACACGATGGCGTATAAGTTCAATATTTTGTGGATTTGGTAAAACTTTGGCTAAAAGTTTTTGCAGATTTTCTGGTTGGGATAACTCTTCTTCAGTTTCTCCTGGCATCACCATAAATTCAAAACGACGAATACCGTGTGGTAAAGCGGCTGAAACATAAGGGCGTACAGGATCGCAGCATAAATAGACGTTTGGTGTCGCTAAGGGATCATTTGCTATATCAATCACGATCCATTTATTTGGAGCAGTTTTTCCTTCAAAGCTAATATTCAACGTTCGACGGACTAAACTATTCCCACCATCGCATGCAACTAAGTATTTGGCATGAATTTGATGTGCAGGTTTGCCTTTGGTTTGAATATCTAAAATGACTTGATCGGCATCTTGTTTAAAGCTGAGGAGTTCTGTTGAGAACAAGATATCAACATTTTGAAAACGACCGAGACTGTCACATAACACACGGTCAACTTGTGGCTGATTAAAAGCATTGCGTCGCGACCAACCAAATTCATAAGTTTTAGGTTGCATATCCGCAAAAATTACCCCTTTAGGGGTTAGGAATCGCATACTATGTTCAGGAGTGATATGCGGCAAAATATTTTTAATCACACCTAAGGATTGCATTGCCCTCAGCGATTCGTCATCAATCCCAATTGCACGTGGAAAATTAATGAGCGTATCCAGTTGTTCAATAACAATGGTTTTAATTCCTTTTAAGCCCAAATAATTTGCAATGGCCAAACCCACTGGGCCTGCACCTAAAATAGCAACGTCATAATCCAATCCAGATTTAACCGCCATAAGTATTTCCCTAGACTTATTGAAAACTCAAGAAGTGGCTAATTTAGTTGAAGCTGGAATGCTTGGGTATAGAGCTAAAATCTCATGTTGCAAAAATTTGAAAAAAAATTTTAATTAATGTGATGTAAGATTTTGATTTTATTTAAATAAAATTATTATTTCATTTAATTTTTGTTCTAAAATCCTATCGTATTATATATATAAACTATAGGGTGGAACCGAAACTGCAATTAATTATATTTTATATGTATCACATTTATAGGAAATTTAGATTACTTCTATTTTTTTATAGATATGAGGCTACTTTTATAATGGATAAGATGGTCTTAATTTTTCTCCTTCACCATTCTTTAAAATATTTAAGTCCTGCCCAATAAAAATAGAGGGATTTATGCGACCAGCCTAAATGATCATTAAAAAATATAAAACGATATATAAAAAATATAATGATTTTAATTACCTATTAAAAATTAATTTAATCGCTAGTATTGGTGAAAATCAATATTAATTTAATGGTTTTGGAGTAGAGGAAATGATGGCTCAATATAAAGACCATCTTATTTAAGACACTACTCAAGCAATGGATTGCTTTTCTGTCCCTGATATCAAAAACAGATTTAAACAGTTTTAGCGGCTGTGTAATCCATTGCATTCACATGGAATGTTATTTAAGGATGCATTATGCAAGACGCGATTTATATTCAGCAGAATAAGAGAAAAGCCATTCTCACCTTACTTTTGTGCTTTATGGTGGCTTTGCTGGAGGGATTTGATATCCAGTCTATGGGGGTTGCTGCTCCGTTTATTAAAGCAGAATTTGGATTAATAACCAGTCAGCTTGCTTGGGTTTTTAGTGCAGCAACTTTAGGCATGTTTCCAGGTGCACTGATTGGAGGTCGCTTGGCGGATCGATACGGTCGGAAGCGAATTTTGATGATCAGTGTTGCAATCTTTGGAATCATGTCATTAACAACCGCATTTTGTATAAATTTTAGCAGTTTTGTTATCGTTCGTTTTTTAACAGGAATTGGCATGGGAGCTGCTCTACCCATGATGATTGCAATTGCTTCAGAATGTGTTGCCCCTCGTTATATCGGGACAGCGGTTAGTATTATGTATACAGGAGTTCCTGCTGGGGCGGCAGTGACTGCACTCATGGCACGCTATTTTTCTGATGCATCGCAATGGACACATATATTTTATCTGGGTGGATGGGTACCATTACTGATTTTGCCTCTCTTATTTTTCTTTCTTGCCGAAACGATTAAGAAGCCTGCGGAAAGTAAACAGCAAGGTATTTCATTTAGCACGGTTTTATTTGCAGATAATCGGCTTGGTGCAACGCTACAAATCTGGATTAGCTTTTTCTGCACATTAATCGTTTTGTACTTTATTCTTAACTGGCTACCGATTTTGATGAGAATTAATGGGCTAGATAATCAGAAAGTAAACATGATCCAATTGGTTTATCAGCTTGGGGCGGCTGTTGGAACACTGGTAATTGGACAATTGTTAGATCGGATTCAGATTAAATGGGTCGTGATTGCAATCTACACTGGGGTTCTAACTAGTCTAATCTGTCTGGCTTTCTCTAATGATTATTATTTTCTCACTGGCGCTGCTGCACTTTGTGGCTTTTTCCTCACGGGCGGTCAATCTGCACTTTATGCCTTGGCAGCACTTATTTATCCTGCCGAGATGCGAGGTACTGGAGTAGGTGTTGCTGTTGCCGTTGGGCGAATCGGGTCATTTGTCGGGCCGTTATTTGCAGGTCTTATTCTCTCCTTAAGTTCTAGCTCATCAACAGTTATTGGTGCAAGTATTCCTGTGATTGGGATTGCAACATTTGCTGCCTTATTATTGGTTTTTAGCCTGAATCGTAATAAAAACCGCCTCCTTGCTTAATTCAACCGAATTGGTATAGATGTGAGTGGCAGTCATCATCTATACCAATGTCATGTTGTTTCCATATTTTTCGATATCTACCTGAGTCAAAATAGGGTGATTGAATCCAGCGGGTTTTGTTAAATTGATGCTATTGCCCATCAGCATCATGCAAGTACCGACTTTAGCCCTAAAGTTAAGACGGTTTCAGGATGGGAGACCATCTGATTAAAGAGTGGCTGAATTAAACGTACAGATTTTGACATGCAAAGATTTTAAGTAAGTAACTAAATTGAATAAAGTTATTTCTATTTTTGGATTTATTTTTTAATTTTAGTCAAACTGGTCAACCATAGATTAAATTAGATTTTAGGCTCAGAAAATTCACATTTTTCCTACTTTAGACATAGAACCTATAGTACTAAATAAAATAAGTATTGGTATTCTAAGCCCATTTTTCTCATGCTTAAGCTGTTTTAGAAATACGTTTTAGGATGGAACATATTTCGCCTTTTAGCGCGTCATAACCTTTATTGGATAGCTTTATTAATCAATTGGTTATGTTTTACCTGAAATGTATTACGTTCAATTTTGCAGTTTAAGGAAAGATTGATGCCAAATTCTGTAGTTGAGTCAGTTGCCTTAGCATTAAGACAAGCTGAATTATCACAGACTGCGATAGCGCCTATTCGTCCCGAGCTTGGGGAACAGGCAGATGTGGATGTCGCATATGCAGTGCAGGAAATAAATACTCAACGAGTGTTATTGGAAGGACACCGCTTAGTCGGTCGGAAAATTGGGCTAACTTCAAAAGTCGTACAGAAGCAACTCGGTGTAGATCAGCCTGATTTTGGCATGCTATTCGCCGATATGGCCTATGGTGATGGGGAAATCATTCCGTTTCAAGGGAAACTGATCCAACCCAAAGTTGAAGCCGAAATTGCTTTGGTTCTCAAGCAGGATCTCAAACAAAGTAAGCATACATTTGCGGACATTATTGGGGCTACAGACTACGCGCTGGCTGCAATTGAAATTGTTGATAGCCGTATTGAAAACTGGAAAATCACTCTGATTGATACGGTTGCAGATAATGCATCTTCTGCTGCGTTTGTCTTGGGCTCACGTCCAGTCAAGCTGGATCAGCTGGATTTAGTAAATTGCAAAATGACAATGACTCGTGCGGATGAAGTGGTTTCCCAAGGCGTTGGCAAAGCCTGTCTGGGGAATCCCCTCAATGCGGCCGTGTGGTTGGCTGACGAAATGGTGCGTCGTGGGCGACCTTTACTGGCAGGTGACATTGTGCTGACTGGTGCGCTTGGGCCAATGGTTATTGTGAATGCTGGCGATGAGTTCAAGGTTGAGATTGAAGGCTTTGACCCTGTGACTGCCTGTTTTGCGGCTGAATGAGAGATGAGTAAAATGAAAAAGATTAAATGTGCACTGATTGGCCCAGGAAATATTGGGACAGATTTACTCTATAAATTACAACGTAGTAACTTTTTAGAACCTGTCTGGATGGTGGGAATTGACCCGACTTCTGAAGGATTGGCGCGTGCAGCAAAAATGGGATTAAAAACCACGGCTGAAGGTGTAGATGGCTTATTACCCCACGTGATCGCCGATGACATCAAGATCGCATTTGATGCGACTTCTGCTTATGTGCATGCTGAAAATAGCCGCAAGCTAAATGAACTAGGTGTACAAATGATCGACTTGACGCCTGCAGCGATTGGCCCTTTTTGTGTACCGCCCGTGAACTTGGAAGCATTACTTGAAGCAGGTGAGTTGCCAAACGTCAACATGGTGACCTGTGGTGGTCAAGCGACGATTCCTATGGTGGCGGCGATTTCACGAGTACAAACCGTAAATTATGGTGAAATCATTGCCACTGTATCGACCAAGTCAGTTGGTCCAGGTACGCGTAAAAATATAGACGAATTTACCCGTACTACAGCAGGTGCAATTGAAAAAGTGGGGGGCGCAAAACAAGGCAAAGCGATCATCATCATTAACCCTGCCGAGCCACCACTGATCATGCGTGACACCGTGCACTGTTTAGTTGAAGGCGAACCAGATCAGGCAGCGATTACCAAATCTGTGCATGCCATGATCAAAGAAGTTCAGAAATATGTTCCAGGCTATAAACTGGTCAATGGCCCAGTCTTTGATGGCAATCGTGTATCGATGTTCCTTGAAGTTGAGGGACTAGGTGACTTCCTACCAAAATATGCGGGCAACCTTGACATTATGACGGCTGCTGCTGCCCGTACCGCAGAAATGTTTGCAGAACGTTTATTAGAAACCGCTGAAGCTTAAAAGGATGACCACATGTCTAAGATTATTATTAATGATATGACTTTACGTGATGGTATGCATCCAATGCGCCATCAAACTACACCTGAACAAATGGTGAAAATTGCAACTGCACTGGATGATGCGGGTGTGCCATTAATTGAAGTGACACATGGTGACGGTTTAGGCGGTAACTCTGTGAATTATGGATTTGCAGCAGCGACCGATGAAGAATATCTAAAAGCAGTGATTCCAAACCTGAAAAAAGCCAAAGTGTCTGCACTTTTACTGCCAGGTATTGGAACCGTTGATCATCTGAAAATGGCGCATGATGTGGGTGTTGCAACCATTCGTGTTGCAACGCATTCAACGGAAGCCGATGTATCTGAACAGCATATTACGGCAGCGCGTAAACTGGGTATGGATACCGTAGGCTTCTTGATGATGGCGCACATGGCAACTCCAGAGAAATTGCTCGAGGAAGCACAGAAAATGGTGTCTTATGGCGCTAACTGTATTTATGTCACTGACTCCGCAGGGTATCTGTTGCCGCAAGATGTAACAGATCGGGTAGGAATCTTACGTGCCAATCTGCCAGCAGATGTGGAAATTGGTTTTCATGGACACCATAACTTGGGAATGGGTGTCGCGAACTCAATTACTGCCATAAATGCAGGCGCAGTCCGTGTGGACTTGGCATCGGCAGGTTTAGGCGCAGGAGCAGGCAATACTCCGCTTGAACTATTTGTTGCTGTCGCCAATCGTATGGGACTGGAAACAGGTGTAGATTTGTTTAAGGTTCAAGACATTGCTGAAGACATTATCATTCCAATGATGACACATCCGATTCGTGCAGACCGCGATGCAGCGACTTTAGGTTATGCTGGTGTTTATTCTTCGTTCTTGTTATTTGCTAAACGCGCAGAAGCCAAATATGGCGTTTCTGCACGCGAAATCCTGCTTGAATTAGGACGTCGAGGCACTGTGGGTGGTCAGGAAGATATGATTGAGGACTTGGCATTAACCATGTCTAAATCAGTTGCCTTGAGTGAAGCAAAAGTTAGCTAAACGAATTGGAATTTATTAAAAAAGCATCCTGATCAGGATGCTTTTTTATTTTTTGACCGATGAAAATGTGAGTTAAAAATAGTTATTAACAATTAACTTAAAGTTTTTAGCTATTATTTAAAACGATAGATTGAACAGGGCTATTTTCTTTTCAAATAAAAAAGCAATTAAATAAAAATACAGATTTAAGATAAATGAATATTTTATATAAAAAACAATAAATTATATTAATCTTCATGATGGGTGGTTGGAGGATTTGGTTTTGTTCATACTTTTAAAATATAAAAAAATAAGTTAACAAATTGACGAAGATAAATTGGGGCAAAAGTTTACTACTGTTGTCTGATATTCGTTCGGCAATCTGTTCTACATCATAGCGCGCTCATTACATTGTTCAATTAGGATTTAAACAATGCATCGTTATGCTTTATGGATGGCTTTAGTGGGGACAGGTCTTGGAATGACCAGCCCACTGACTTACGCAGATTTCTTTGAAGACAGTCAAACACAAATCAAATTGAAAAATTTCTATCTGGATCGGCAATACGATACAGCATCGAGTAAAAACTGGGGTAGCTGGTCGCAAGGCATGACGCTCGATAGCAAGTCAGGCTATGTGGATTTAGAGGGTGTTCAGGTGGGGGCTGACCTGCTGGCACAATACGCAGTGCGTCTGGATGGGCGTGACCGTAATCCAGACTGGGTATTGCCTTATGAAGGAAAAGCGGGAACAGGACATCAGGCAAGTGAATTTGGACATGTTGGCGTGACATTAAAAGCTAAAATCGCACAAACAGAACTGCGTGTGGGTGAGTTGCTTCCTGTCACGCCTGTGTTGGTTTACGACCCTTCTCGACAGCTTTTGACAACCTATAATGGTGTTTGGCTCGAATCTAAAGACATTAAAAACACAAAAATTACTTTAGGTTATATCAATAGTATCAATGCTCGCTATGAAAACCAGACAATGGATTTAGGTCTATGGCCGAAAAATCTGACTGAGGATAGCAAAGTCAAGGGAATGTATATTGCGGGCGTTGATCATCAGTTTAATAAAAATTGGTTTGGTTCTTATTTTTATGCCGATGTCGACAATATCTATCAACAAAACTATCTGGGTTTAAGCTTTAAAGAAGCGCTGAACAAGGATGCCAAATTCGATAGCCATATTCGCATATTCGATAATCGCCAGTCGGGGGATGCATTATATGGCAAAATTGATAATCAGGCTTTATCTTTAGGAACCACGTTTAGCTATAAAAATCAGACGATTGGTCTAGGGTATCAGCAAATGTTTGGAAATCAGGGATCGAATCCAAGTGCTGCAACTGGCGAGCCTTATTTTCCAACTTTGGCAGGTTGGGTGCCACAACCGTATTTAGATAACTGGGGTGTTGCCAGCTTTATTCGTAAAGACGAACAATCGTTAGGCATGACCTATAGTTATAATTTTGCAGGTTGGGGAATAAATGGCTTAAAAGCGACGGCCAAATATTTTAGCGGCTGGAATATCGATACACACTATGAAAGTAATGGTACGAAATCGGGTCGGGGTACAGAAAATGAATTTAACTTCATTCTCAATTATGTCGTTCCTGAAGGGAAATTCAAAGGTCTTGGTTTTGAATGGATGTATATTGATGTGAACTGGCATAATGTACAAGGTCAAATCAGTAATATAAAAGAAAACCGAATCGCAACTACCTATACCTATAAGTTTTAATCTTTAAGGTAACTGTAATTTATTCTTATAGTTACCTTATATTTTTCCTGAATTATATTTAATAGCTTTTGTATCATCTTTATTAACTCTAAATGAGCCTTTAAGAACATTATAGAATCTAGATCTCATATTAATTTTGATGAAAAAAATTGGTTTATTTAAAACCAATGAATACCTTACAGATAGGGAGACTTTATGAGTTCTGTACAGATTCCAAGTTACCAAACGGATGCTTTTTTTGGGCTGGAAGATAAATGGATTGCGACAGCGGCTGGTGAATTAACACATTATCATGAAGTCGGAGAAGGAACACCGATTCTATTTTTACATGGTTCGGGTACAGGTGTGTCGGCAGCAGCCAACTGGTGGTTGAATTTACCAGAGATTGCAGAACAAGGTCGCTGTATTGCGATAGATTCGATTGGTTATGGTCAGACGATCGTAGCAGAAGGTACGGCATATGGTATTCGTGCTTGGGTTGATCATGCCATTCGTGTGCTGGATGCTTTGAACATTGAAAAGACATGGTTAGTGGGCAATTCTTTAGGCGGCTGGTTAGCCTTCCAATTGGCTCTGGATTATCCTGAACGTGTACTGGGTATTGTTTCCATGGGGACGGGTGGAGCAAAACAGACTGCAGCACTAAAAGCACATTCAAACCCGACATTGACTGAGGAAGGCATTAAAAAGACCTTGTCGATGTTTGTGGTCAACAAAGATTTGATTACCGATGAGCTGGTTAAAGTACGTTATGAAGCGGCCAAAAATGACTATGCTTCTGATCGTTTAATGGATGTGGTGGGTGCACGTGACCGTGATCGTTTTGAATTCCCACTCGATTTTGAAAAAATGAAAGGCATCACCGTTCCTGTGTTGCTGATTCATGGTGTGCAGGATGTGGTGATTCCAGTTTCTCGCTCTTGGGATATTCTGAATACAGTCCCACATGCCGATGCGCATATTTTTAGTCAGTGTGGACATTGGTCGCAAGTGGAAAAGGCAGAAGAGTTTAATCTTGTGTTGAAGCAATATCTAAAACTACATGCAAAATAATTTAAAAAAGAAAAAAGGATGAGATTCATCCTTTTTTTTATACTACTTAGGTCTATAAATCAGATAACAATATCTGTGTTTTATAAATATAAACTTTAGTCATGGTTAATATTTAAGTAAAAAACCGTATTGAGTAACTCGATTAGCTTCTGAATACCTAAAGATTTTGAATTTTTTCGATAGCTAACAAATAAATCAAGATAAGGTAATTCAACTTCTAAAGGACGAATCACCGTATTATTGGCGATCAGCGGTTCAACATAAGCAGGCAAAATCGCGCAGCCGAGACCCATCCCGATAGAATTAATATTAAACAGAATATTATCTGCTTGTTGCACAATATTAAATTTAATGTGATGCCTTTGTGCAAAATCTAAAATGGCATGATGAAGTACCGAAGACTGTTCCATTGCTGGAATAATAAAATCAATTCCGTTAAGCGCTTTAACTGGAATACGGTCATACTTGGTCAGAGGATGATCACGGTGGAGCAGGAAAATCATTGGCTCACGCAGTACAAACTGGCTCTGGATTTCTTCGTTATTTAAATTATCCCGTATAAAGGCAACGTCGAGTTCTCCTTTTTTGAGTGCATCTATCTGGTTGGTATTATTCATACTCAGCAACTCAATTTTTAAATCTGGATTTTTGACTCTAAGATTCGGTAAAACATAAGGAAATACTTTCATCTCGGCAACAGGAACAAAGCCGATCGTGAGTAAATGCTTTTTGGATTTGGCGACCTGACGTGCCATCGTGACTGCTTTATCTGCTTCAGCAAGCGTAATCTTTGCCCGCTCTAAAAAGACTTTCCCTTCTTCTGTAAGTTCGACTTTACGCTTGGTTCTATGCAGTAGCTTAACGCCGACATATTCTTCCAGATCCTTAATTTGCTGACTCAACGACGGCTGTGCAGTATAGAGTTTGAGGGCTGCTCGACTAAAGTTAAGTTCTTCTGCAACCATAATAAAATAGCGAAGATGACGTAATTCCATGATGACAACAATCCTAAAAATGCTTGCTTATTCCACTGGGCAATTGCCATAAGGAATAGATCAAACAGCAAGTATTAAATCCATTTAAGCAAAACAAAGTATATTTAAAAGCTCGACTATA
Source organism: Acinetobacter sp. MB5 (assembly GCF_003261585.1). GTDB lineage: Bacteria > Pseudomonadota > Gammaproteobacteria > Pseudomonadales > Moraxellaceae > Acinetobacter. Next base: position 28,189 of record NZ_POVU01000014.1, read on the forward strand.
ATTTAGTATAAAAAACCTGATCGAATAATTCATAAAATATCTAATTTGAAACTTATAAAATATTTCACTTATATCTGCTAAAAAATCATTATGCCTCCAACAGATTCCTCCATCTTTTTGATTGATGGTGGCAGCAGGAGAGCGATCATGAGTGAAAAAATTGATGTGCGTGAAATCGATGCTTTAGTCGATGCACAAAATGGACGTATTTCGCCATCTATTTATACTGACCCTAAATTATATGAACTTGAACTTGAGCGTGTTTTTGGACGCTGCTGGTTATTTCTTTGCCATGAAAGCCAGATTCCTAAATCAGGCGATTTCTTTAATACTTATATGGGTGAAGACCCAATTATTGTTACCCGTCAAAAAGATGGATCAATCAAAGCATTATTGAACCAGTGCCGTCACCGTTCCATGCGGGTCAGCTATGCTGACTGCGGAAATACACGTGCTTTTACGTGTCCCTACCACGGTTGGTCTTATGGCATTGACGGCTCACTAAAAGATATTCCTTTAGAAAATGTGGCTTTCCCACATGGTGCATGCAAAGAAAAATGGGGATTGGTCGAAGTTCCTCGTGTTGAAAGTTATAAAGGTTTGATTTTTGGTTGCTGGGCAGAGGATACCCCTGATTTACGCAGCTATATGGGTGATATTGCGTGGTACCTCGATGCGATGATTGATCGTCGTGAAGGCGGTTCAGAAGTTATTGGTGGCATCCATAAATGGGAAATTAACTGTAACTGGAAATTTGCAGCAGAACAGTTCGCTTCTGACCAATATCATGCCCCGTATTCACATGCTTCTGCGGTACAGGTCTTGGGTGGCAAGCCCGATGATGATGCTTCAAAAGCCTTGGGTGCAGCACAAACAGCACGTCCAGTTTGGGAAACCGTACAAAGCTGTGTGCAATATGGTCAACGTGGACACGGCTCGGGCTTTTTCTTAACTGAAAAACCAGATGCCAACTTCTGGGTCGATGGTCAGGTGGCTGACTATTTTCGTGAAACCTATGAAGAAACCAAAGCCCGTTTGGGTGATATTCGTGCCTTGCGCCTAGCAGGGCATAACACCATGTTCCCAACCTTATCTTGGCTCAATGGCATGACCACCATGCGGATATGGCATCCACGTGGCCCAGATAAAACTGAAGTTTGGGCATTTTGTATTACGGACAAGGCTGCACCACAGCATATTAAAGAAGCAATGGAGTTAAATGCTTGCCGAGCATTTGGGCCAGCAGGCTTTGCAGAAGCAGATGATGGTGAAAACTGGATTGAAATCCAAAAAGTACTCCGTGGTTATAAAGCGCGTAACAGCAAACTCATTATGGAAATGGGGTTAGGCAATGAAAAGCTCCGCGATGACGTGCCTGGTATTACCAACCATGTTTTCTCTGAAACAGCAGCACGTAGCATGTATCGCCACTGGGCAAACCTGCTGATGCATGAAAAATGGGAAGATGTAGAAAGAGCGACAGCAGCGTATGAGCAAGAGCTTTTGCAAAAAAATGCTTCGGCTGTTGCTACAGCAGATGAGATGGAGCTTGCGAAATGAATCAGATCGTTGATGCGTTAAAACCACAACCGATATGGCGTTCTATCGGACTAGAGCTTTACCATGACATTAGCCAGTTCTTATATGCCGAAGCGCAATTGTTAGATGACTGGAAGTTTCGCGATTGGCTCGATATTTTGAGCGAAGATATTCTTTACACACTCAAAACCACCACCAATGCCCAGACTCGTGATCGTCGTAAAAGTATAGCACCCCCTTCAACCTGGATTTATCACGACGATAAATTTGTGTTAGAGCGTCGGGTTGCAAAACTGGAAACAGGCATGTCATGGTCGGAAGAGCCTCCATCACGGACTCGTCATCTGATTACCAATATTCGGGTCGAGCCAACCGAGCAAGCCGATGAATATCTGGTGCATAGCAACTATATGCTTTATCGCTCGCAAAAAGAAAAAGACGTACTGATTTATGTGGGTAGACGGGTGGATCTGATCCGTAAAAATGACGAGAGCAGTTTGGGCTGGTTGATTGCCAAACGTGATATCACGCTCGATCAGGCAACCTTAACTTCCCACAATATTACGGTGTTTTTCTAATGGAAAAGATATTTGTTTGTCAGGTAGACGAGCTTGATGAAGGTGATGCATTGAAAGTCGACTGCGGTGTAGGTGGAATTGCTGCACTTGCAGTGTTTAATTTTAATGGCGAGTTTTTTGCCATGAATGACAAATGTAGTCATGGTAATGCCTCAATGTCTGAGGGCTATCTGGAAGAAGATGGCACAGTGGAATGCCCATTACATGCATCACGTTTCTGCTTAAAGACAGGTGTACCGCAATGTGTCCCAGCGACTGACCCGATCCAGACTTTTCCTGTTGTGATTGAAGATGGTGCTGTATTTGTTGAACTGGCTGGAGTTGCATAATGGGCTGGTTACAAGGTGAAGTGGTATTGATCACAGGTGGTGGTTCTGGGCTTGGACTGGCACTGGTTGAACGGTTTTTAAATGAAGGTGCGCAAGTTGCCGTGTTGCAACGCTCCCAATCTAAAGTTGATGAGCTGATTGCCCACTATGGTGACCGTATTGTCGCGGTTGCAGGTGATGTAGCCCAATATGCCGACAATGTTCGTGCGGTTGAAGCGACTGTGGCACGTTTTGGCAAGCTGGACTGTTTTATTGGCAATGCAGGAATCTGGGATCACTATGCCGATATCGTCAATATGTCGGGTGAGCAACTAGATCAGGCCTTTGATGAAATCATGAGTATTAACACCAAAGGTTATTTGCTGGGTGCCAAAGCGGCATTGAATGAATTGCTGAAAACGGAAGGCTCCATGATTTTTACCTTGTCGAATTCTGCATTTTATTCATCGGGTGGTGGGCCAATCTACACCGCATCAAAACATGCTGGCGTGGGCTTGGTACGTGAGCTGGCGTATGAGCTGGCACCTAAAATCCGTGTCAATGCCGTCGCTCCGTCAGGGATGAATGTCAATGTCAAAGGTGCAGCCTCGTTAGGACAGGAAAATTTAGGACTGCTCGATGCACGCGATCCTGTTCGGATTGGACAAGGTATGCCGCTGAAATTTTTGCCAGAAGCCGAAGATATGACAGGCTCTTATGTGCTACTCGCCTCTCGACAAAATAACCGGCCATTATCGGGTGTGTTTATTAATGCCGACTGTGGTTTAGGTATTCGTGGTTTACGTCAACCTAATGCAGGGTTTTTTGACGTTTTGTCCTAAAGGTTTAGTGGATAGAGCTATATAGATCGCCTCTTGGCGATCTAGTTTTGGAGTTCAACATGGCTGTTAAACTGATTTGCGCATCGCATAGTCCGCTGATGGAGTTTGCTTCACCGATTGAAAAGCGTCAGGAAGAGGTTGTTCGTGCAACCTTTAAAACTTTGGCGGCTGAATTAAAACAATATGATCCAACCCTGATTATTAGTTTTGGTCCCGATCATTTTAATGGTTTCTTTTATGACCTGATGCCAAGTTTTTGTGTTGGAATTCGGGCAACCGCTGCAGGCGACTGGGATTATGGCCCAGGTAAGCTCAATGTACCTGAACAAACTGCTCTACAACTGGTTCGTCATGTTCTGGATGAAGGCGTCGATGTCGCATTTTCATATCGTATGCAGGCCGATCATGGGGTTACTCAGCCCTTGCATTTTTTATGTGAAGGCCAGTTAGACCGTTATCCGACAATTCCAGTTTTTGTGAATGGAGCGGCTGTCCCATTACCTACGACCAAACGGGCAATTGCACTGGGTCGAGCTGTAGGTTCATTTATCCAGTCGTTAAACCTTGAAAATGAACGGGTTCTTATTTTAGGAACAGGTGGTTTATCACATGATCCACCAACACCACAAATTGGCTCTGTTCCCCCAGAAGTGGAAGAGTTTTTGATTGCAGGCCGTCATCCGTCTACAGAAGCACGTAACGCACGCCAAGCCAAAATTATAGCAGTCGGGCAACGTCTGGCAGCAGGAGATACTTCGGTTGCCGTGCCACTGAATCCAGAGTGGGATCAACATTTGCTGAATATTTTTCAGAATGCAGATTTTGCAGCCATTGAGAAAATGACTGAATCCGAGATCCGTCGTGATGGTGGTCGTGGCGGGCAAGAGATTCGCGCGTGGATTGCCGCTTTTGCAGCACTTTCCGCCTTAGGTGACTATGAAATGAAAGTTCATTGTTATGAAGCTATTTCAGAATGGATTGCGGGTTTTGGCATTGTCACAGCCAACTTGAAATAAAGGACAAAACACATGAGTGTTCAAACTATTGCAATTGTAGGTGCAGGTCAGGCAGGTGCCAGTGCAATTCTAGAGCTACGTGCCCAGCAATTTGCTGGTGAGATTATTTTAATTGGCGATGAACCTCATTTGCCGTATGAGCGTCCACCTTTATCGAAAGACGCGATTTTAAATCCCGAGCAGACCAAGCTAGAAATTCTTTCTGAGCAAAAACTTGCAGAACTCAATGTTCAAGTGATTTCCAATAATGCTGTGATCAAACTTCAGCCTGAAGCACATCAACTGGTTTTAAAAAGTGGTGACGTGATCCACTACGATAAATTGCTTCTGGCCACAGGCGGATCAGCACGTCGTTTACCCACGCTCGATGCTTTGGGACAACAGGTATATACCTTGCGTAATCTGGAAGATTCACAGAAATTGATTCCTGTGTTGCAACCTGAGAAACGCATTTTGATTGTAGGTGGCGGTGTGATCGGATTAGAACTTGCATCGAGTGCCCGTGCTAAAGGCTGTCAGGTTACTGTACTAGAACAAGGCCCAATGGTCATGGGACGCTGTTCTCCCTTACATTTGAGTGAGTTTTTACTGCAACAGCATCAGCGTGAAGGTGTTGTCATTCATCTCAATGCCAAACTGAAATGCGCTGAACGACATGATCAAGAGGTGGTTCTCACGCTGGAAAATGGTCAGCAGTTTACAGGTGATGCGGTGATTTACGGGATTGGGATTATCCCGAACACTGATTTGGCACAAGACGCTGGTCTCGATGTCGATTTTGCAATTCGGGTCAATGCATACTGTCAAACGTCTAATCCAGATATTTATGCCGCAGGCGATGTGGCAACACAACTGACTCCAGAAGGCCAGTATCGTCGTATCGAAACCTGGGAAAATGCCAACAATCAGGCCGGAATTTTTGCACGTCATGTCATGGGGAACGAATTTGCAAAACCGAATCCTGCATGGTTCTGGACGGATCAACTGGAGATGAATTTCCAGTTTGTTGGTGATATGAATGCTCCTGAATGGCATATTCGTGGCGACATGGATCTTGAGCAGGGTAAAAATACCCACTGTGTCATGTTCGGAATACGTGATGGCATTATTGTGGCGGGAATTACCATCAATCAGGCGAAAGACATGCGTCATTTAAAGAAAATGGTTGCTAAAGCACAGCCATTTGACGCGGAGAAATTACTTAATCTCGAGACTGATTTACGTAAGGTTGCTTGAATTTAGTCGTAGCAGGCTTAAACACATCCGCCTATGTTGTTGTTGGCAGCATGGGTGGATTGATACGGATATTCTTCATGTTTTTGTTTAAGGGATCTATTTCTGTTTCCCACCTGAGCATTTATGCCATTCTTGTCTTGATCTGGGCTGCAACACCTCTGGCAATTGTCTGGAGTGTGCAAGAAATTGATCCACTTTGGATCTTGATGATCCGATATATCGGCGCATCTATTTTAGCCTATGCTTTATTGCGCATTTTTCGTAATCCTTTGCCCCTAGATCACCGATCATTAATGAGTTATGTGGCAGGGAGTCTGAATTTAATTGGTGCCCAGTTTTTTATTTATCTGGCTGCCCGTTATTTAACCTCAGGCCTAATGGCTTTGTTATTTGGGCTATCCCCATTGATTTCAGGTTTAATCGGCCATTTCGTTCTCAAAAATCAACGTCTGGTGAGCATACAATGGTTTGGCATGCTCATGGCGGTCTTTGGTTTGATCGTGGTTTTTGCTGACCAGACAGGAAATCATGTTCAACCAATCGGTATCGGTTTAATTTTAATCAGCATTATTTCTTATGTGAGTTCTATCTTTTGGGTGAAGCATATTGCTGCACCTTTAACACCAATGTCACAGGCAACAGGCTCATTGCTGGTTTCGGCGCTGGCATCTTTACTACTACTTCCTTCTATCTACCAACATGTGCCTCAGCATTTTCCTGAAAGTAAAACCTTGCTAGGTCTGGCATTTACTATTCTATGCTCATCAATTATTGCCATGTTGTGCTATTTCTGGCTGATTCGTGAACTGAAACCCGTCACAATTTCTTTAAGCAATGTGATCACACCGATTATTGCCTTGAGTTTAGGTGCAATATTGAATCATGAACAATTGAATTTGAGTGTGTTGGTTGGTGTGATCATGATCATGACAGGAATTATATTTTATTTAAGGCAAGGGCCAAATAAAGCATACTGAACTCCGTTTAGCAGGTCATTTTGTATGCATGATCAAAAGAAGCCTATTCAAAATTAAGCCAATGACCTCTGTTATAGAGGCCTTGGCGATCACTTGAAGTACATTATAAATTTCTTGGTTTATCGTCAAAGTTACCAGTAGACTTTGAGATAATAATTGTCGCAATACTATATTGAATAAATTGTGGAATGACCTCTCTATTTTTAAAATTAGTTTTCTACAATTCAAGAATTATAAGACCTGATAGCGATAACAATAATTTATAGAACTGAACCAGAATCGTAGAAAATAATAGTTTGAAAATTCTAAATTGAACTTAAATTGGCTAATCTAAATCAATATTGAAAAATAAATATACCTAACGATTTTGCTCAATGATTTGGGCTAGAGTTTTGATCGCATTTTCGATCTGAATAAGATCAAAATCACCGAGACCCAGAATTAAGCCAGACTGTTTCCTTGCTTTAGAAAAAGTGGGCGATATCGCTTTGACCGAAACTCCAGCTTCACATGCGAATTGTGCAATTTTCATATCATCAGCAGGAGCTACCAACCAGAGCACCATGTGCATACCTTGATCCCCAGATTCAATGAAAGCATGTGTTTTTGGAATATAGCGATCAATCAGTTGGATGATCTGTTGACGATTTTCAGCATACACATTACGTATCCGACGAATGTGTCGTTCTAAATAGCCTTCTTGTATAAATGCCCCCAGTACATGCTGATCCGCAGAGGGAGGATGACGGTCAATCAGTGCTCGAAGTCCACAAAAGGGTGCCACCAAGACTTTTGGTAATACCGCGTAACCCAGTCTCAACGAAGGAAAAAGTACCTTACTAAAGGTTCCAAGGTAAATGACCTGATCGGGTGCCATCGCTTGTAGTGCGGGAAAAGGCTGACCCGTGTAACGGAGTTCACTGTCATAATCATCTTCAACAATCCACGCCCGTTGCTGTTTCGCCCATGCAACCAGTTCGGTGCGCCGAGCCAAACTCATTGGCATCCCTAGTGGATATTGATGTGAAGGGGTGACAAAGGCAGCTCGCGCTTGAGGTGCGAGATCAATTCCTTTTTGGACTAGAATTCCGTCTTCATCGACAGGAACACGGTTAATTTGAAGCTGATGCAACGAATTTTCCAGAATAGCCGTCGTACCACGATAGGCGGGGTCTTCAACCCAGACAGCATCATGCTTGGTAAATAGAATCTGGCTACAAAGATACAGCGCTTGCTGAATGCCACTGGTAATCACAATTTGCTCGGGTTCGCACTGAACGGAGCGGGAGCGTCGAACATAGTCGGCAATTGCAGAACGGAGTGCATAGACACCTTGAGGGTCATCATAGCCTGAGGGAGCCGCTACCCCGCGTGCGCGAAAGCGATTGCCAAATTTGCGCCAAGCGTCACTGGGTTGTGTACGTCCTGTGGGAACAGAAATAGCAAATGGTCGATGTGCTAAAGGTTTAAATTCCTTGAAAATCTCAGCATACGTTCGTGCTGCATCGGTCAGCGACACGGTATCAATCGATTGGGGTGATGCTGCTTGAGGATTTGGGCTTTTGAGCGCATGCGAAACAAATGTTCCCTGTCGTGCACGTGCTTCTAAAACACCTTCAGCAATCAGTTGATCATAGACCTCAATAATCGTTCCGCGGGCAATACCTAAAGTTTGAGCCAGTTTACGTGAAGAAGGCAGCGGATCACCAGCTTGTAAATCGCCTTGTTGTACCGCTTCTCTCAAAATCTGAATCAGTTGCGAGCCAATCTGTCCCTTAGCTTTATTCAGTTTAACAATTGAGGGAAGGTCGATGACTTTTGCAATTCTTGCCATAATTCTGGTCTACTTAAAATAAAATAAACTGGTTCTTTTAATAATCCAGTGAATAGGAGAAATTTACAACAATAAAGTCATCTTCATTTTTGAGTCACCATTAAAAGAGTGTAACCCATGTATATCCCCGCAGATTTTGAAATCCCGCAAATTGACGTCATGCATCAACTCATCAAACAGCATGCTTTGGGTATTTTGTTTACGCATGGCAGCAGTGGTTTGGATGCAAATCATCTTCCTTTTGAACTCAGCACCGATCAGTCAGAACTAGGGGTATTGCATGCACATGTGTCGCGAAGTAATCCTGTCTGGCAAGACATTCAAGATGGGGATGAGGTACTGGTGGTATTTCGGGCTGGAGATGCCTATATCTCACCACAGTGGTATCCGAGTAAACATGAGCATCATCAACAAGTTCCAACGTGGAACTACAGGGCAGTACATGCTTATGGCACCGTGAAAATCCGCGATGATGAACGCTATGTTCGAGGTGTGGTGGCACGCTTAACGCGCACACATGAAGCCACACAAGCTGAACCTTGGAAAATGTCAGATGCGCCAAAAGACTATTTGGAACCGATGCTAAAAGCCATTGTGGGGATTGAAATACAAATCACCCGATTACAAGGCAAAGCCAAACTCGGGCAAAACAAGGAATATCGGGATGTTCTAGGTGTTGCCAATGCTTTAACAGCAACGGGGCAACATGAGATTGGTGATGCCATGCATCAGGTCGCTGCATCAAAAATAAAACAGTCATGTGAATAAAGAACAAATTGAGGAATCCACTATGCAATGGATAGAGCCCGTGACATTGCTTGGGCAGCACGTCATTTTAAAACCACTCGATGAATCGCATCATCTGGAATTAAGTGAAGCGGTACAAGATGGCGAGTTATGGAAACTTTGGTTCACCTTCATTCCAACCCCAGCAAACATGTTGGCTGAAATTCAAAGGCGTTTAGCGCTGCAACAGCAAGGTCAAATGCTACCTTTCACAGTGTTTGAGCGCCAAAGTGGTAAAGTTTTAGGCATGACCAGTTTCATGAATATTGACGCTGCACACCATCGTTTGGAAATCGGCTCGACGTGGTATCGCCAATCAGCACAGCGTAGTGCAGTCAATACCGAAGCCAAGCAACTCTTGCTGAGCCACGCTTTTGAGGTTTTGAACTGTATCGCGGTTGAGTTTCGGACATCATCATTTAATTTTAAAAGCCGTGCTGCGATTGAACGCCTAGGTGCCAAACTGGATGGGATATTAAGAAGCCATCAGATTGTGAAAGACGATATTTTACGAGATACCTATGTGTATAGTATTTTGCGAAGTGAGTGGCCTGCGGTCAGACAGAATTTAGCATTCAAACTTCAAATGTTTCCAAGTTCAGTAGAATCAATAAGTTGAATTAAATGACATCAGGTTGATTTATAGTTTAGATAAGTATCGTGGAATTGGCGAGCGACATAAGCTCACTGATTTTTCAGAGTTAAATATAAGCAAGCCCGAATGAAATATTCGGGCTTTTTCTATGCAGTCTAGCAGGCGCTATAGCATTTAATGTTCTCGTCTAGGAAAGTGACCTTAATGGAAGATTTCTGCAATCATAGCTGCACCGATGAATGTACCAAAGTTTGCCAATAAAGATACCAGCACAATTTTCCAACCTAATTTACGAAATGCAGGAATATCTTTTGCGATAGAGAGACCTGCAAATGTCAGCATAGGCGTTAAAATCGCTAATACATTCATTGATTTTGTCAAATCGCTAATTATTGCTCCCCAAGGGCACCACGGTGAAGAAGCAAACATGGCGATGAGTGACACAAAGCACACGGCAGGAATTTTCTTCTTGGTGATGAAGTAAATCAGATCACCCAGCAAGGCAATGATGATCATAATTGCACAACCCACCACTACCGAGATTGAGAAATTCTGAAAGGCAATCCAGTTAGCCAGCATGGACATGATCGAAACCATCACCAAAATAACGGCTTTTTCTAACCATTGTAGTGAGCCGCTATGTTCAGTTTCTTCGACAGCATTGAGTGCCAACTCATTGGTTGAATGATCTTCAGGTTGGTTACTGCGACTCCAGCGACCTAAAATCGGTTCTAAAACGCGATAGCTTGCGACAGCCAACGGCAAGGAAATAAATAAAGTGAAATATGTGCCGAAGGTTGTGGTCAATAAATTCGATGCAGCAGCCAAAGCCATGACTGTATCGGCAGTTTGAGCGTCAAGATGTGCCGAAATTGCACCTGCTGCACCAGCCATCATACTGCCTGAACCGACACCTGAAGCCATTGCCAAAGAGCGTGGATCGAAAATATTGAGGCTGGTCACAAACCCCGCCACAATAGAAATGAAAATCGCCCCGATCAGTGTTCCAGTGATGTATTCCGCAAGAACACCTCGACCTTCTGGAGAGTTCATCCCATATTTTTCACTAATAATCGCCAGACTTGGTTCACGACCGACAGAGAAGGTTGCGCCAATCGCCTCACGTTTAATGCCAAGCAATAATGCAATTGGCATCGCAATCACGACTGTACCCACAAAATGCCCGAATTCCTGAAAAATCAGTGCCCAACCCGCTTGAAAGACCACAGGTAAAGATGAACCGACCACTAAACCGAGTTTAGCGATGAAAAAGAGCAGTGCGGGTTGTAAATAATGTGCGGCTTTAATTTGCAGCGGCTTGGTCATAGCCGTCGAGAAAATGCGTTTACTGCTGATGACCCCAAGTATCGCACCGAGAATCAGCGCCCAAATCATCGGCAGGAGTGTAATTTTCCCTTGCCCCAAAGGAATTGTAATTGGGCCAATTTTTTCTGAAATGATCAGAATAATAAAGGCCCACCCCAAAATAATAAAAAAACCATTTCTATGTGTTGCAGTTGAATCTATAGCGCCCATTGTATTTCCTTTTCAATATGCGAATGGTCACAAAACATTCATAGTTTTTACATATTTTTGCCATATCAGCAATGATATTAAAAAAGATTAGTGTTGCTTTAGACGCAACACAAAAATCTGTTTAATATTTAGCATTCAATGGCATTGACGGCTAAGCCACCCTGAGAAGTTTCTTTATATTTTTCAGACATATCCTTGCCTGTCGCTTTCATGGTTTGAATCACTTTGTCCAAAGAGACAAAATGTTCACCATCTCCACGCAGCGCCATTTGTGCCGCATTAATCGCCTTAACCGCAGCGATGGCATTGCGCTCGATACATGGAATTTGCACCAGCCCCCCAATCGGATCACAGGTCAGTCCAAGATTGTGTTCCAGTCCAATTTCGGCTGCATTTTCAACCTGTTGTGGAGTGCCGCCAAACATTTCAGCTAACCCTGCCGAGGCCATGGCACAGGCTGAGCCAACCTCGCCCTGACAACCGACTTCTGCCCCTGAAATTGAGGCATTAAGCTTGCATAAAATTCCAATGGCTGCCGCGGCAAGGAAAAACCGAACTATCAGATCGTCACTGATAGATGGGTCATGTTTCAAATAATAATACAGTACTGCAGGAATAATGCCTGATGCTCCATTGGTGGGAGCAGTGACCACTCGTCCGCCTGCGGCATTTTCTTCATTCACGGCTAGTGCATATAAATTCACCCATTCAATGGCTTGAAAGGATGAAAAAATAAGCTGCTTTCGCGTGTGGTTTTGCAGCATGTGATGCAGTTTTTTGGCTCGGCGTTTGACCTGTAAACCACCAGGAAGTATGCCCTCATTGTTTAAACCATTCTGGATACATTGCTGCATCACCGACCAAATTGACAGAATCTTTTGCCGAATCTGTTCTTCGCTATGCCACGTTTTTTCATTTTCGAGCATAATCTGGCTGATACTACATTGCTGCTGTTGGCTGTGTGCCAAAAGTTCAGCGGCATTTCGAAAGGGAAAGGGCACATCCTGTGTGGTCTGGGTGGGTGTAGGCTGAGAAATATCCGCATGCTCTAAAATAAATCCACCACCGACAGAATAATAGGTGTTGCTATAAAGAATCTGTTGTTGTGAGTCAAACCCCGTAATGCTCATGGCATTGGGATGATAAGGCAGAGATTCACTGGAAAAAATTAAATCGTTTGCAGAACAAAATCCAATTTTATGTTGCTGATTGAGATTTAAGGTCTGCTGCTGAGCAATTTCGTCTAAATACTGCACATTGTTACGGGTATCAATGGTTTCGGGGTGAAAACCCATCAGTCCCAGTAAAATGGCTTGATCGGTTGCATGACCCACACCCGTAGCTGACAGTGAACCATATAAGGTGATTTCAATACGATGAATTGAAGTCAACAACTGTTGCTGTTGCAGCATTGCAACATATTGATAGGCAGCCCGCATTGGCCCAACCGTATGCGAACTGGAGGGGCCAATGCCAATTTTAAATAGGTCAAATACACTGAGTGTCATTGAGTTGTTTTATCTCATTATGGCTTGAGTTGGGTTTCAACAAGGGTTTTCCAAAATAAAACGCCTGTTTCAATGATGTCATCATTGAAGTCATAGTAAGCATTATGCAGGGGTTTAGACGGAGTTGATCCATCTGCGCCGAGCCAGAAATATGCCCCAGGGCAGCTTTCAAGCATGCAGGCGAAATCTTCTGAAGCCATTGTGGGTTGAATATCCCAATGTACTTTGTCTGCCCCCAGAATTTCGATTGCGGTTTCACGCACATACTGGGCTTGTTGTGCATGGTTCATGGTGACTGGATAACCTGGGAAAAATTCAATTGAACCATCCACCTGAAATATTTTTGGAATATCTTGAACCATCTGTTCAATACGGGCTTTGACCATTTTGCGGACATCAGGGTGCAGACAACGCATTGTCCCGCGAAGGGTGACTTTTTCAGGAATAATATTAATGGCTTCGCCACCATTAAACTGGGTAATGCTGACAACTGCACTTTCCAGTGGAGATACTTGTCGAGACACAATCGTTTGCAAAGCAAGAACCAGTTGTGAAGCGGCGACAATCGGATCATGCCCTTTTTCGGGCATGGCTGCATGACAGCTTTTACCCATCAGGGTGATTTCAAAAGAATCGAGTGATGCCATCATTGCACCAGGATTGACGCCAATATGCCCCGCAGGTAGCCCCGGCCAGTTGTGTAGACCATAAATGGCATCCATCGGATATTTTTCAAATAAACCTTCTTCCACCATTTTGATTGCACCCCCCAGATTTTCTTCTGCGGGTTGAAATACAAAGTGTACTGTGCCTTTAAAATTTCGTGTTTCACTTAAAATTTTAGCCGCCCCCAGTAAAATTGAGGTATGTCCATCATGTCCACAGGCATGCATGACGCCTTGATGTTTAGACTTATGCTCAATATTGCCCAATTCGGTAAACGGTAAGGCATCCATGTCTGCGCGCAAACCGATGGTTGGGCCATCGCCTTGCTCAAGTGTCGCAATGACACCTGTTCCAGCCAGTCCAACATCGACTTTTAACCCAAAAGAACGTAGATATTGCGCCACTTTTTCAGAGGTCTGAAATTCCTGAAAACCTGTTTCTGGATGTGCATGAAAATCATGTCGCCAAGATTTGACTTGATCTAATAAGTTTTTGGTGATTGTCATGTTTATCCCTCACTTGGGCCATATTTAAAACTGAACGTTGGTTGATTGGCTGTTTCAACCCAAACACTTTTTACTTCACTATATTCACGAAGTGCATCTAAACCTGAGGAGCGTCCATAGCCACTTTGTTTATATCCACCAAATGGTGAACTGACATGAATGGTTTTATAACTGTTAATCCAGAATGTTCCCGCTTTAACGCTGGCTGCGACACGGTGAGCCCGTGCGACATCATTGGTCCAAACCGCACCTGCCAGTCCAAAATTGCTTTGATTGGCAATACGGACAGCATCTTCTTCATCTTTAAATGGAATTGCAACGACGACAGGGCCAAAGATTTCTTCTTGGGCACAGCGCATTTCATTATTGCCTACCAAAACCGTCGGCTGAATATAAAACCCTTCATCCGATAAGATCGGCTGAGTATTTCCTGCAATCGTTGCACCTTCTTCCTGTGCAATGTTTAACATATGACAGACATGTTCAAATTGCTTGCGATTGTTGATCGGGCCAATATCAATGCTCGGACTTTCAGGATTCCCCACTTTGATTTTCTGTGATGCCGTTGCAAGTTGCGCTACAAAAGTCTCAAAAATACTGTCTTGAACCAAAAGGCGTGAACCAGAAACACAACTTTGACCCGCGCCACCAAAGATGGCTGCCATCGCACCCTGACGTGCCTGATCTAAGTTGGCATCTTCAAAGATGATATTGGCAGATTTACCCCCGAGTTCTAAAACACAAGGAATACAACGTGCAGCAGCAGCGCTGGCAATATGTCGACCCGTTTGCGGAGAACCCACAAAGCAGACTTTGCCAATGTCGGCTTGCGCAATAATTTCCTGACCAATGGTGTGCCCATAACCAGCGATCACGTTCACCAAGCCTTTGGGTGCTCCTGCCAGTTCAATCATCTTGGCAACCAAAATCGAGCTGACTGGGGTGAGTTCAGACGGTTTTAAAATCACGGCATTTCCCGCCGCCAACGCAGGTGCAAGTTGCCAACCACAGGTGAAGATCGGTGCATTCCACGGAGTGATCTGAAACACGGTTCCGATAGGTTCATAACGGACATAGTTTAAATGACTGGTCGGAACAGGTATGACCTCACCATGTAATTTATCTGTCCATCCCGCATAGTATTCAAACATTTCGGCAACACGCAGCACTTCACCTTTTGCATCATTGATCGGCTTGTTTGATGTTAAACATTCAACCTGAGCAAGATATTCCGCTTGCTGACGAATCAGTTGTGCAACCTGAAAAAGAATGCGTCCACGCTGTGCAGCGGTCTGTTGTTGCCATTGCTGCTGTGCCTGATGAGCAACTTGATCTAATGTTGCGATAATCGATGGATCTGCATCACGAAACGAAAGCAGTAGAGAGGCATCATGTGCACGGTAAAGCTGAATTTCTTCACCTGTACCCAAGACAATTTCACCATTAATCAAGCTGCCAATTTCAGTGAAATCAGGGAGAAAATTTTGTATTAAGGATTGTATTGAGTTATTGATCATTTTCATTCTCCTGATGAGAAAAAAGGGCGGCATCGGTTTGCTTGACGATGCAGTTAAAATCCTCGCTATCGGCGATGAGTTGCTTGCTGTCTTGCCACATTTGAATAATCTGTTGCGATAGCGGCAAGTTGAGGTCGAGCTGATCCGCTAAAGACTGCGCCAAGCCGACATCCTTACGCATCAACCCCATTGTAAAACCCGAGTCATAACGTTGATTGAGAATCCATTTCGGGAAAGAAACTTCGCTCACGGCACTGCGTCCTGAACCTGCATTAATTCCTTCTAATAATTTTTCAGGCGACACCCCTGCATGGTGAGCCAAACTGACTGCTTCAGCCGTCGTAATCAAATGTGCTGCTGCCAGTAGGTTATTGGCAATTTTGACGACATTTCCTGAGCCAACATCACCGACATGCACCTGAGTTTTACTCATCGCCTGTAATATAGGCTGTACTTGCTGAAAAACAGTTTCATCTGCGCCAACCACCATGGTCATGGTGCCTGTTGCAGCGCCAATTGGCCCACCAGAAACAGGTGCATCAATGAACTGGATGCCTTTTTGTTGCAGGGCTTGAGCAACTTTACGACTGGTTTCAGGCGTTGATGTCGTCGTATCGATCACGATTAAGTCTGAGATGGCATGGGTTAATACGCCATTTTCACCTAAACAAACCGCTTCTACATGTTCAGCTTTTGGCAGGGAAAGAATCAGGACTTCAATCTGGCTCAATAATTCACTTAAATTTTGAGTTGTTTTTATGCCGTTCTCAGTCGCTTTGTGTCTGGCTGCTGGATTCAGATCGAAACCATAAACATCAAATGATTTTTTAAGCAGGGTAGATGCCATCCCCGCGCCCATATTGCCTAATCCTAATATCCCAACTTTCATATTTATTTCCTTGTTTTAAAACGCTTCTTTTTAAAACACTGAGCAGTGGAAGAATGAAACGTCATCTTCTTATTGACTAAATTTCAGCTAGGAGTATAGACAGCGCATAATGTTCTATTCAATAATCTAAAAATGCACATTTGTTGCTTTAAACGCAACACTGATAAAGGCGTTTGCCCATGAGTATTTTGCAAGAAAACCGAATTAAATTTTTCTATGAGGCGGCCAAAAGGGGAAGTGTTCGCGCAGCAGCCGATTTTTTTGATGTCGCACCTTCTGCGATTAGTCGGCAAATTAGTGCACTCGAAAGTGAGCTTGCTGTTGTGCTGATTGAGCGGCATCGGCGTGGGGTAAAACCGACAGAAGCGGGTGAGTATTTACTGGAATATTATAAAAACCGTCTGATCGAACAGGATAATTTATTAGAATCTTTTCAATTACTTAAGGGACTGCAAAAGGGCACGCTGACTTTGGCGATAGGCGAGGGTTATATCTCAAAAGTTTCTGAAGTACTTTCATTATTTTCCGAAAAATACCCTGCAATTAAAACCTATTTGAGTATCGCCTCAACCAATGAGGTTTTGCGGATGGTTTCTGAAGATGAAGCGCAGATTGGTGTTGTGTTTAATCCCAATCGCGACCCAAGAATCCGTTCCCATATGAGTTTTAACCATCCAATGAGTGTGGTTGTCCATAAAGACCATGAATTAACTCAGAAAAATGAACCGATTTTACTCAAAGATATTTGTAAATACCGTCTGGCATTACCTGATACGACTCATGGAATTCGTCATCTGGTCAGTGATATTGAAAATGAAGCAGGGGTTATTTTATCGCCTACATTGATTTGTAATAACCTGCATACCTTGAAAATCTATGCCTCTTATGGCGGAGTGACGCTGATTCCTGCATTTATGGTGAATAATTCTGAAGGACAAAACTTGGAATTGGTTGCGCTGCCTTTGAAGAATCAGAGTAGTTTTTCTGAGAAAACTCATGTGGTCACCCGTTTGGGACGTCAACTGACTGTGGGTGCGGGGCATCTCATGCAGCTATTGATTCAACGGATTCAAGAGATTTAGTCTGTTTAAGGAGTTTATTGGATATTCTTATTTTTCTTAGACAAGTAGTTCAATCGTTTGGACACTTTATCTATTTATTCAGTTCATGAAAATTGAAAAACTAAGTCTGAATATTAAAATGTTCAATTTGCCTGAATGTGAGATTTATCCGTGCAGTAGTGACACGTGTAGTTGGAGGTAAACGATGTAACCAGTGGGTTTGAGTGGTATCTTTCATGACTAACAAGCTACCATGTGCCAAAACAATTTCGACTTTTTCTTGAGAGACTTTATGTTTAAAGGAAAACTTCCGTTCAGCCCCAAAACTTAACGATGCAATAGCACCATTTTTTCTTAAATCGCTTTCCCCATCGCTATGCCACGCCATTCCTTCATTTCCATCGTGATAAAGATTCAGCAGGCAAGAATTAAAAGATTCGCCTGTATTTCGCTCTACAATTTCTTTTAATTCCAGTAATATACGATTCCAAGCTAAAGCATGCTTTGTAGTTTTGGAATAGGTATATGAAAATGGATAATCTCCGTACCAAGCCACTTTCCGTTTGGTGATGATACGTTTCCCATAGATAATCGCTTCATCATTTTTCCAGTCAATTCCATGTAATAACTCATCGAAATACACATCAGATTGCTGTAGTGAAATGATTGAACCGAAATATAAAACTGTACCATCATACGGAAGTAAGTTTCGATTCAGATTTTCATGCTCAAACAGATCCATTTTTTCAAACCATAATTTCTTTTTTATACAATGCCTACAGGGGCGGCAGCCTAATCGCAAAGCTTCAGACACATCTTTAAAAACACACACGATTTTTGCGTTTCAAGCGTTTTCCTGAACGGCAATACAACGTGCCGTAAATTTTGAATAGCTTATTTCCACCCTAAAGGTTTTTCCTTGTCCAAGTCAAAATCAAATCACTGAGTCTGTAATCAGTTCATGATGTCGCATTTTAACGGACTGCATCATGAAAAATAATCCCTAATGTATACCGTTCACCCCAATGAAGTGGGCTTACACCATGTTTCATATTGACGCGGTAATAGCCACGAGTTCCTTTTTCAGGTTTAAACTGTGTCGTAAAAATCAGTACATCTCCTTTTTGGGGTTGCAATACAGTCACTTTAGATTGAGCACGCGGAATGTGTTGAGTTAAAACAAACTCGCCACCTTGATAATCGACATTGACCTGACTTAAAAAAATGACCAGTTGAATTGGAAAATAAATTTCACCATATAAGTCTTGATGCAAGGTATTAAAGCCATCTTTACGGTACTTTAAAATTAATGGGGTTGCATAGCGTTGTCCATGTTCATGACACTGTTGCAAAAAATCCTGATGTGTTTCAGGGAAAACGGGTTCGAAATTCAGCGCTTTAAACCAAGCATTCGCAATCGGCATGAGATATGAATACATTTGCGTACGTAGTTGCTGAATCAGGTGGGGTAAAGGGTAATTAAAATATTTGTACTCACCCAGTCCAAACCGATAACGTTGCATATCGACTGTTTTACGATACAGTGTTGGATGGACATAATTATTCTTTATAACGTCACATTGATACTCGGTTAAAAATTTTTCCAGTACCACAAATCCACGATCATGCATTGTTTGAGCAATTGAATCCCAATCCAGTTCAGCAAGTTGATGTTTAAAATATTCTGCTAACTCAGCCGAGTTCATGTGTTTTTGCTCCTTCCCAGCCAATAATGGCAGTTTTTCGCGTTGTTCCCCACATGTACCCCCCAAAATGTCCAGAGGATTGAATTACCCTGTGACATGGAATGAGAAAGGCAACAGGATTACTCCCAATTGCTGTACCTACCGCACGGGCCGCTTTGTCATTGCCTATACCCTTGGCAATTTCACCATATGTTGTCAGCTCTCCCATCGGAATTTTAAGTAAGCTTTCCCAAACCTTAAGCTGAAATTCCGTGCCTTTAAGATGCAGCTTAATTTTAGATAAATCGCCATGATTTAATTGAAAAACGCTAATTGCCTGCTTTTGCAAGGCATCTTCTTGCTGCACAAATTTTGCATGTGGAAACTGAGCTTTAAGCTGTGTAAAAGCATTTTCATGGTCTTCTGTAAAAGCCATGAAGCAAATGCCTCTGACTGTAGATGCAATAATGATGGAACCAAAAACTGTTTCTGAAAAACTGTAATTAATTTGCAACGAAGCACCGCCATTTTTATATTCAGCAGGGGACATCCCTTCGATCTGTATAAATAGATCATGCAAACGACTAGTGCTTGAAAGGCCTGTATGAAATGTGGCGTCTAATACACTGTTCTCTTTATGATTTTTTAAAATAGTTTTGGCATGTTCCAGACTAATATATTGCAAAAATTTCTTAGGGCTGATTCCTGCCCACTCAGTGAAGATTCGCTGAAAATGTGCCTGACTTAAATGAATATGTTCTGCGATCTTCGATAAACTTGGCTGTTCCTTGAAGTTTTGATTGATATATTCAATTGCTTTTGCAATCCGAATATAATTCGTGTCGTCTGACATGGTCACTCACAGAAATCATTTAACTTAAGTAAAACATTACCAAATAGAATGTCTGAGAAAAATCCGAATCTTGCTATTTATGATGTCATCAATGCTTTGGATGATATTTTTCATGGCAACATCCATAAAATTGAAAAGAGATCAGAGTGTATCGTGACCAATTTTTCAGTTAGGATAAGAGGTTACGTTGAATAGAATTTAGATATATTAATTAATAACCAAGTTGTTAAATATTAAAATTTACTAGAGCGTATCTTCATTTGAAAAATTGGTTTTAAATGTTTAAAAGAGTTATTTAAATCCTTTTATTTATATATTTTTCAATGGCACGCACTCTACTCACTGATGATATTTGGCAACAGATTCAATCTACGATGCAGTTTCATGGTTGTTCTTGTTCAAAGAACAGTAGAAATATCATGGAAGCCATCTTATGGAAATTACGTACAGGTGCGACATGGCGTGATATTCCTGAAGAATTTTGTCCTTAGAAAACAGCATATAACCGTTTTAATCGTTGGGCATGTAAGGGCTTGTGGGGTAAATTTTTTTAAACTACGAGGAATATTGGATCAAGAATGGGTATTCATTGACGGAAGCTACATACGCACGCATCAACATGCAAGTGGAGCTCAGCATGGTTTCGAGCGAGCAATTGAACAGTCTAGAGGTGGAAGAACCACAAAAATCCATCTTGCAACCGACGCAAATGGATTACCGATTGATTGTAAAATCACTGGAGGTGAAGTCCACGATAGCCAAGTTGCAGCGCAGTTGATTTGTGAGATCGGTCAGGCAGATTATCTAATTGCAGATAAAGGCTATGATTCAGAAAAAATCAGAATACTGGCAAATAAACTCAGTAAAAAATTTGAGGCATACATCAACCATCTTCCAGTCAGCATTTTCTTCACTCATCAACATTCTGCTTAGATAAAGTTTGTCTCAATTTTTCCATATCAATGGATTTAAATCATTTAATCCAGCATATCTACAAGCATCAGCCATTTTGCTAACGATTCAAGCAAAGAAATTGAAAGCATAAAAATGGTTGGTCATATGGTTGTTTTAATTGAATACCAATTTTATTTTTTAATAAAAACAATTATTTAAAATTTTACGTGATGCGTTACTTACGCATCATTTATAAATGTCTTATTTTGAATAAAAGCATATTTGAGTGTATCATTCACAGCAATGTAAAAAATCAGGTCACTGCATGGCTTTAACGGAAATTCTGGTCAAAAAGGCAAAAGTTCAGAGTAAACAGTATCAATTGGCAGATGACGAAGGCTTAAGTCTGGTCATTGAACCAAGTGGAAATAAATACTGGAAATATCGTTATAGTAATGCACATGGCCGTCGTTCAGAAAAAAGGCTGGGGCATTTTCCCGAAGTCACGCTGAAACAGGCACGACAGAACCGTGATCAATTTCAATCCGAACTACTCGGACAAAGTGAGACTGAATCTGTAAGTAAAGTTTTATGTTTCCGGGATGTTGCGCAAGAATGGTTGGATTTCAAAACACGTAATTCACTGGGTGATTATCCGCGTTGTGGTGTTTTACAACTGGCGAAAAAATGTATTGAGCAGGAACTTAATCCGATTATTGGTGATCTCCCTTTTGCAGAGTTAAAACGTTTTGATCTGGTACAAGTGATCCGTACCATTGAAAGTCGCGGTGTAAAAGAACCCGTTAAAAAAGCCTGTAGTTATTTAAATCAGATTTTTGATTATGCTGTTGCAGTCGGATATATTGAATTTAATATCGCCAATCAGCTACATAAAGTATTAATTACCACTAAAGTTAAAATCAATTATCCACATTTAAAATTAAATGAGATTCCTGATTTTATAATGCGGATTAATAATAAAAAATCTCACCCAATGATTAAAAAAGCGCTATGGTTAAAGTTATATTCGGGTGTGCGTGGGGCAGAGCTGATATCGGCAAAACCTGAACATTTTGACTTGGAAAAACGCCTTTGGAAGATTCCTGCCATTCATGTTAAGCAATTAAGACGTAAGGTTTTATTGGGAATTGATGTACCAGATTATGTGATTCCATTATCTGAACAGGCCGTTGAGGTCGTACGTTCAGCAATGCAATGGTCTCATGGTGAAAAATACGTGTTTTCAAGCCCAAGAAATATCGACAAACATATACATATCAACGCAATCAATACATTTATTCGGAAGCTTGGTTATAATGAAAATGAGTTATCTTCACATGGTTTAAGATCAACCATGAGTACGATTTTAAATGACAGTGGATTATTTAAAAGTGAGTGGATTGAAGCTCAACTTTCACATACCGATAAAAATGCCACTCGAGGTTCTTATAATCATGCCGATTATCTAGAGCATCGCGCACGGATGATGCAGTGGTGGAGTGATTTTCTACATAGGGATCTTGCTAGCCATAATATTGAGGTAACGATTTAAACCTGTGTACTGAGAGATCACCGAAAATTTCTAATTTTTCTAAAAGAATTGCTACCTACTTTGTAGTAGTTGTAGCACCAATTCTATTAAAAAATTAATTTCGTTTTAGATATTCATCTAAAATCAAGCCTATAGAAGATTTGACCTATATAATGAATTTATTGGCTTTTTCTAATATAGACGAGAAAAATAAATAAATTATCTATAAATAAGCCATAAAAATAGTGAAATCACCTATTTATTTAAAAATATACTAGGTGAATTAACTGGAATTAGACAGGTTATTACGGGTAGATTCATTGGATGAATCAAAATAGATTTCGGGTTTAAGTCCCCCAAATTTACCATTTCATACAAGCAATGATTTACAAGACCTCCTGTTGAAGATCAATCAAATGAAAATATACTCGTATTTTCTATGCATTTTTTGGTCGTAGGCGTGATGTAAATAATCATCTCTATACGTCATACCTTCTTGTTTTAGTTATCAATTTAGAGAGCAGCATCTAGAAATTGGTGAAAAGGCCACATAGTCATTCATCAAGATTTCAAATATAGGTTGGGAATAAACGATGTCACGTCCAATTACGGCAATTATTCATCATGAAGCATTAGCACATAACTTGGCTATGGTTCGCAGTACCGTTGAAAATAGTCAGGTCTTTGCCGTAGTCAAAGCAAATGCATATGGTCATCGCATTGAAAATGTTTACAATGCATTTAAAACCGCTGATGGCTTCGCGCTACTCGATATTGCTGAAGCGAAAAAGTTACGTGCTTTAGGATGGGAAGGGCCGATTATATTGCTTGAAGGGATATTCTCACCTCAAGACCTTTTTGATTGCACTCAATATAACTTGAGTTTTGCGATTCATAATGAAACACAGGTGAAATGGGTTCAACAACACCAATATCCTGCTCAATTTGATGTGTTTTTAAAAATGAATAGCGGGATGAACCGTTTAGGCTTTAAACCAAGCGAATATATCAGTACTTGGAATCAACTCAATTCAAATCCTGCAATCAAAAGCATCACGCATATGATGCATTTTTCCGATGCAGATGGTGAGCGTTTAGGACAACCAGGCATTAACTATCAATTAGAAACCTTTGAAGAAACTGTCAAAGATTTACCAGGTAAACGCTCAATCAGTAATAGTGCAGCTATTCTTCGCTATAAGCTTCATTCAGATTATGTTCGTAGCGGGATTGTGCTTTACGGTAGTTCACCAGATTATCCAACACACACCATTCAAGACTGGAACCTGCAACCAACTATGACCCTGAAAAGTGAATTAATCGCAATTCAGGATTTGCAAGATCATGAAACCATTGGCTATGGTTCAACATTTACAACACAAGGGCCAATGAAAATCGGGATTGTGGCTTGTGGTTATGCAGATGGATATCAACGTGTATCACCAACAGGTACGCCAGTTTTGGTGAATGGGGTTCGAACTCAACTGATTGGGCGGGTCAGTATGGATATGCTGGCTGTCGATGTCACCCATATTAGCGATGCACAAGTGGGCAGTGAAGTTGTACTTTGGGGCAAATCTTCTTCGGGTACAATTTTACCGATTGATGATGTCGCAAGCGCATCTGGAACAGTCGGCTATGAACTGATGTGCGCTGTCACATCACGAGTTACTTTTTTAAATCAACCGTAGAGAAATCATACATGTCAAATTCTAGCATTGAGCATTTTAAAACAACGGAAGTTATGAGTGCAGTGACTGTATTCAACAGCGTTGTTTATTTATCTGGCCAAGTACCTAAAAATACTGATTTGGATATTGAAGGTCAAACCAAAGAGATCTTGGCAACGATTGATGAGTTGTTGGCTTTGGCGAACACGGATAAAACTAAATTGATCTCAGCTCAGGTTTTCATCAAAAACCTAGAAGATTTTCCAAAATTTAACGCAATTTGGGTGGATTGGTTAAAAGGCAATGCAACTCCTGCACGCGCGACCATTCAAGCAGATTTAGTTAACCCGAACTGGTTAATTGAAATTGCTGTAACAGCAGCTCAAATTTAAGCCATTGAAAGAGTTGGAATATACTGGTATTCCAACTCTTTTTTATTTATCCCAATAAATAGACTTATAAACTCATATATCATAGGCCAGATATTTTTATTGGTGAGAATACAGACACTTTAAATAGTTTCTAACAGCTGGTGTTATTCCCAAGTAGAAATGTCCTACCTAATAACTAAATAGAAATGTCCTATACAGGCATTTCCAAGTCAAGCACAGGATTTAGATTTCGCTGTTGAATAGCTGTCTTCTGTGCACGTCTACTTGGCATCTTTTGAGAACGATTCCGTTGGTTATGCTGTTCCAATTCTTCATGCTGCTGTTGAATATGTGCCAGCACAGAACCCAAACGTTTATTCTCAACAATCTCTCGTTGGTTCAACTGACTTAATTTATCAAAGATGCTGTAACTGACTTTTCTCCCTTGATATTCAATCGCTACAGTTCCGTCTGGGTATTCTAAAAACTCAATATATTTGCCGATCAGCTTTTGATTTTCTTCAGTGGTTTCCAGAATATATACGCATTTATCATACGTAATGGTCAGGCTGTTGGTGACTCTACGTGACTCACGCCAAGTAAAAATATCATCTAATTCCTCAGGGGTTTCAGTGACACTTCGGTGTAGATCCTTGGGGTTAAAGGCTGTCTTCGCAAATTTTAGATTGAACTGCTCAATAAAGCGGGGTAGCCATGCATTGGCTTGCTCAATTGAACAGATCCCTTCCAGTCGCATCTCTTTGATCAAACGATCCTGTAGAGTTCTATTGGCGCGTTCTACACGCCCTTTGGCCTGTGGTGAGTTGGCAAAGATGATGTCGATATTGAGCGTGCTGAGTACGCGCCCAAATTGCGTAATCTTGGTGTCTTTCTTACTGCTTTGATTCACTCTAAAGACAGAGTGCTTGTCACTGTAAAACGCCAATGGTTTACCGTGTTGTTCAATGTAGGCTCTAGTTGAGAGCATATAGTCAAAGGTTGATTCTGATTCACAGAAACGTAGGTGCTGTAAGTTTCCTGTGGCATCATCGATAAACACCAGTAGACAGCATTTAGGAGCACGTCCTTCGAACCAGTCATGGTGTGAGCCATCAATTTGGATCAGTTCACCATAACAATCTCGGTTATAACGAGGCTGATAGGGTCGTTTCAG
The DNA here is from genome assembly GCF_003261585.1 of Acinetobacter sp. MB5. Lineage (GTDB taxonomy): Bacteria > Pseudomonadota > Gammaproteobacteria > Pseudomonadales > Moraxellaceae > Acinetobacter. Next base: position 53,761 of record NZ_POVU01000014.1, read on the forward strand.
GCGTTTAGAGCGAGGAATCCACAAATTGGCTGCAATCATCCAGGAACGCAATGTTTCCACAGAAATATCCAAGCCATGAATGCTGGTCAGCTTTTCATGGGCTAAGGTGGGTCCGAAACCATGAAATTGATCAGAGACAATATTGAGGCACTTCAGTCTGAGTTCTTCAGGAATCTTAGAGTTGCTGGTTTGGCCACGTGCCGCATGGGCTAAAGCAGCTGGACCTTGAGCTTTATATTTTTGTAATAAGCGTCTGATTTGACGCTCTGAAATATGAAGCAGCTGAGCAGCCTGAGACTGGCTAATGCGTTGATCACAGATTTCCTGCAAGACCGATAATCGTTTAAGTTCTTTATCCGACATAGACACCAACATATCAAACAGTCCGCTTCGATAATCACAAAAGTGCATATTCTAAAAGCGGACATTTTTACTTTGGAGAAACCGGACATTTCTATTTTGGGCTTACAGCTGGATTTCGTATAATGCGGATTATGTTAAATAAATAATGATAAAGGAATTTGATATCTACTATTTCGGTTAAATTACTACCTAGCAGGATTATTCCTAGAAATACATACATTATGAGTAAATTCAAATATATCCTTAAACTCAATAGATTTGATAAATTTTTTCCCTAAATCAGTAATTAATAGAGGTGAGTCACCCCAAAACGTAGGAGTAATTAGATTTAGGTTTTTGAGTTCTTCTATACAAATTAGTAGAAGTGGATTCTCTTTTTGTAAAGTATAAATATCATTAGCCTGCCACAAAGATTCTTGCCCTAATTTTTCGAATCTATTAAGTAGATCTAAGTGATTAAAACTCAATCTATCTAAAATCAAAATAAATAATGAAATCATTTGTGGAGAAAGATCTGGATCTACGCATCCATTTGCATATAAATTGGAAAAAAATTTAACTTTTGCTTCTTCATATTGATTTCTAGCTTTTACAAGCATCCCTTCAAATAGTTCTTCTGCAGGCTTTCTGTATCCTACAGGAGATCTAAAAAAATCATCATTTCTTATTTGAAGACCTTTATTTAAATTACTTTCTAATTTTTCTACGAAATAAATATAAGCCTTATTCGTACGTATAACTTCTTGCTGTGACATATTTCTATCTAATGTATCTGCTATGGTTTCACCAACTGTAGTCATTACTACTCCAATGGAATTTGGAATAATTCCTGTTGGATCAGGAATCCATATTTGAAATAATGGAGTTGTAGTCGCTGCGATTATTTGAGAACCTTGTTTGAATACAGCAGGCAATATTTTTTTAATGTTCATCTAATACATAGCCTAAAAAATTAAGGAAATCTAAAATTAACATAATTGATATTATGCGAAATATGAATGTTAGAACCCATTTAAAGTGTCTATATTCTCACCAATAAAAATGTCTAGTTTATGATGGTTTTCACCATCATGGGCTGGATATAAATAGAAGAGATGCTGATCACTATGTCAGACAAGGAAATACTCAAGTCCGTGCTGCTGAAATCCTCAATCTTTCAACCCGTCAAATTACTTGGATTATTCTGAAGCTCAATCAAGATGGTATTTCAGATTTAGCATATGCCAATTGTGGTCGACCTTCATCACCTCTATGACAATCTGTTAAAACTAGAATGTCTTTCAATTATTTAGAAGTTCATTGCACTCACTTTTTTAAGAATATCAATAAAGCTTTTGACTTCTAAAGAACGATTTTTATCAGCTAATGTAGTAATCCCTACAGGGCCTCTAAGTAAATTATTTTGAAAATCAAGTTTTGATAATAAACCATTATTTAAATCTAAATTCACGATTCCTTTTTGAACAAACCAAACAGCATCGTACTCAGTCACGTATACTCTTGAAAAAGTTTCGCTCGTACATTCGATTAATTTATATTCTTGATTAAAACTATTTTCAGATATTAAGAAGTTATCAGTTGTAATACGGACTAATGTATTTTTAGGTGAAACTAAAATATCATAGGGAATAATATCTTCTAAAGATATTTTCTTTTTAGAAAGAAGAGGATGACCATTTTTAACAACAAGAAATAAGTCCTCTTCATATAGTGTTTCGAAAATTACGCCCGTCATATCTTTTCCGATAAGACGCCCAAGAATTAAATCAATCTCTTGGGTATGAAGTTTTTCAACTAAATATTCATAGACACCAGATAAAATTTTCACTCGTATGGTTGGAAATTTTTCTCTTAGTGCATGGATCGCCAAAGGCAGAATCATGCCAGCTGCTGTCGGTAGAGCACCAATTGTGATGGAATATTCTTCAGTTTTGTTGTCTAAGTCTAAAGAAAGTGCCATATTATAGCTCGACAATGTCTGTGAGGCATGTTTATAAAACTCTTCCCCTGCTCTTGTCATTTGAATTGATTTTCGATTTCTTTTCAGGAGCTGGACATTCAGCTCATCTTCTAATTCTTTCATACATTTAGAAACAGCCGAAAGCGTAACATGAAGCTTGTCTGCAGCTTTACTAAAACTCTCCATGTCTACCACTGTAATAAAGAAGCGTAAGTGCCGTAACTTAATGAGTGATTGAACCATCTTCTTCCTTGCAAGATATTAAAAGCTTTACATTACATCAATTAGGAACTATCAAAAACATTTTTTCAATAGTTCCTAACTTTAAAAAAACCTATATTAATAATTAGTTAAATAAAGGAATGGTATAATTTAGAATCACCCGATTATCATTAAAACTACTCGTATTTCCCCAGTTTTTACGTAACTCAGAATGTCTTAGTTTAATACTCAATGACTTCAACCATCCCGTTTTTATGGTATAGCCAATTTCAGTTTCCCAGCCATGCTCTCGCCCATTTTGCGTTTGTGAGTTTTCAACACCATCACCATAAATATAACGGCTCATCACATTTAAGCTGGGCAAGTTCCATTGACCAAAATTCAGATCATAACGAAGTTGCCAAGAGCGCTCATTTGGATTGTCATAACTTGAAGTAAAACTATCATTCGCGAGTGTAGCTCCACTCGCGCCATTCACTCGTAGAAAACTATCTTTGCCTCTCATTTGTTGAACAGCAAAGGATACTTTCTGATATTTACCCACCAAAGATGCTGTCGAAAACAATGCTTTATTATCCAGTTTTCCTGCTTTCGCTTTACCCTGTTCTTGACCATACAAATAGGCAACATCCCATTTTAAAGTTAAATCATTAAGTGGAAAGCTCTTATCGTAGCGAATATAGCTTTGTTGATAAATATCAGCAAGTTGAGCATACCATAAGGATATCTTATCTTTTCTCTGATTAAATAAATAATCTGCCCCAGCAAAGTTAAACTGATCTGAAAAAACTGATTTATGACTATTGATATACATATCATCCATATGATCAGTATCACGTGGACTATTTTGAAAAAACTGTCCTGCATATAAATTTAAATTTTTATATTCAGAAGAACTAAGCTGCCAACCTTGTAAGGTTTGAGGTAAAGAACGCCCATCATCTGAACGTAATATTGGCAATACAGGCGACCATTCCCCAACCTTAAGTTCAGTATTCGAGACTTTCATCTTTGCGGCCACTGCTACTCGACCAAAACTATTGGCTTGAGAATTATCGTCTTTTACAGGCAATAACTGGGTACCGATTTGATTATCTTCTCCACGAATCTTAAAACTATAAAGCCCAAGAACATCAACACCAAATCCAACTTTTCCTGGGGTATACCCTGATTTAAAGTCTGTAATAAGACTTTGAGTCCATGCTTCCCCAGTATCCCTGACACGATCACCTTGATAATCACGATTCATATAAAAATTTCGCAAATTTACATTCAGGGTTGCATCATCAATAAAAGAATTTTGATCATCCGCATAAGCGGCATGATTTAAACAGGATCCACCAACCACCATCAAAGAGAGGAGAGTTAAAAATCGCTTATTCAGCTTTGCATTAATTTCAAACATTTGCATTATCCTTATGCTAAATTTTGAGTAAAAGAGTGCTATGGCCTGATATTTCTATGATCAGACCATAATTTTTTGAATAAAATTAAATCTGTTTTAAATTTTGGAGTGCTCTATTTGGATCTTTTTTTAAAAAGCGTGACAAATAGGCTGAGATTGCGGCAATCAGAGAAAGGGCAGCAAAGAAACTTGCGAGCTCAATCCAACCTCCGCCAGAACTGATAATGAAATAGCAAATACTTGGTGCAAATCCAGATATGATAAAGCTAATCTGAGTTGCCAAGCCAACGCCTGTATAACGATTTTTCAAGCTAAACATTTCGGCGTATAAAGATGGCCATAATGCATTTGGCGCACTATAAAAGACACCTTTAAGTAAAATCGCAGAGAAAATAATGAGATAAGCTGAATTTGTTGTGATCGACCACAGATATAAAAATGATCCAAATGCACAAGCAACACAGCCCACCACAAAAATTACTCGTTTCCCTATCCGATCGGCCAAAAATCCATATAAAGGCTGAAAGAATAATGCTGCGAATTGGCAAGCGGATATAGCTGTCAGCATTAACGTGCGATCAACATCTTGATTGTTGGTTGCCCATGACAGACCAAAAATAAGTACCAGAGATGAAATTGAGCAAATCAACGCACAACAAAAGACAGTTAAAAATGAACCAAATTCATTCTTAAAAACAGAGAATACAGGTACAACTTCTTTTTCGTTGTTTTGCGATTTCTTTTGGAGCTCAAGTTCAAATTGAGGGCTTTCTGTTACACTGCGACGAATAATCCATGTAAGAACCACCATGAAAGCGCTCAGTAAAAATGGGATTCTCCATCCCCATGCCAACAACTGATCTTCACTAAGAAACTTCGTTAAAGGAATAAAAACTGCCGATGCTAAAATTGCACCAATTGAAGCTCCGTTAAGTAACCAACTTGTATAAAAAGCTTGTTTGCCAGATGGTGCATGTTCCATTGTAAGTAGACTTGCACCAACCTGTTCACCTCCTGCTGATAAGCCTTGTAACAATCGAAAAATAACCAGCAAGATGGGTGCGAATACACCAATCTGGTGATAAGTTGGTAATGCTCCAATACCAAAAGTCGCTAATCCCATTAGCATTAATACAATCATTAATGACTTTTTTCGGCCGAATTTATCTCCAATATGTCCGAAAATCAATGCCCCTGCAGGACGGGCAATATACCCAATTCCGAAAGTTAATAATGCGGCTAATGTGCCAGCGGTTTTATTTTCCTGTGAGAAAAAAATTTGATTAAATACTAATGCGGCTGCTGTTCCGTAAATAAAAAAATCATAATACTCAACAACGCTTCCTAGAAAGCTGCTCAAAGCAGCTTTTTTTGCATGTGTGTTAGCCATATTCATATCCTTGTTATAGCTATAACTTTTAAGTTATCAATCATCCAGTATGATTATTTATTTGCGTCCAAATGGTGCTAACTGGCCACCACCACAAACATGAATCACTTCTGCGGTAATAAATGAAGAATCCTCTGACGCAAGAAATGCAGCAGTATTTGCAACATCTTCTGGTGTCGTCAGGCGCTTAATTGGCGTGTCCTGAATCGCGTTTGCAGCAATCTTATTGAATTCGTCCATATCGCGCCCATCTAAGGTAAAAGCTGATGGTAAAATCCCAGGTGCAATCGCATTCACCGTAACGTTATATGGTGCTAATTCTCTTGCCATTGAACGAGTTAATCCGACTAAACCTGCTTTACATGACACATATGCAGGTGGTCCACCAGCAACCCAGCAACGCGATACAATATTGATGATTCGCCCACTATTTTGTTGTATAAAATACTTGCTCAGCTTTTGACTGAGTAATGCAGGCGCACGCAGGTTTACTGCAAACATTTTGTCCCAGTCTTCGACCTGAAAATCCAAAATAGAGCCTCGTAAATTTAAGGCTGCGTTGTTAACCAACACATCGACTTGGGTATATTTAGATTGAATTTCTTCAATTAAATCTTCAATTGCATGGTGGTTGCCTAAATCAGCTAAAATAAGATCTGCACTATCCTCTCGAGCATGATTCAACTCATCAACGAGCCCTTGAGCAACTTTTGCAGAAATATCGACCGCAATAATCTGAAATCCATCCTTATGTAAGCGTCTGCAAAGCGCTTGTCCAATTTCTCCACCAGCACCCGTTACAAGGGCGATTTGTGTTGAGGAACTTTTATTTGGCATGAGCAACTACTTCCTTTTCTATTGCAAAAAAATCATCATCTAAATAGTTTTGAATAAGCTGAATGTTATGTTCCAACTTTTCTGAATCGCTGCGGTAACTTGAGAAATCCTCAATAGATAACCAATCGTTGAAGTTATTTTCCATCACCGTAGTCAACATTTTCTGGATCGGCAAAACACCATCCTCGATTGTTTCCCAATACCAACTCCAACCCTTATGTTGTGCTAAACGTTGATATCCAACATTTTTTATCTGGACATGTGTCAGATATTTTCCAATAAGATCAAGGGACAACTGCACGTTCTCTCGGCCTTCGATGGCCAAATTTCCCATGTCATAAATCACACCCAATAAATCTTCTGGATAATTTTCCGCAACACGCATTGCGAGTGATGCACTTGAACAAATCGTTCTTTGGTGGATTTCAAGTGCCAATTGGATATTCAGGTCTTGGGCTTTAGGTAAAACCTCATCGATAAAACGACGGAATTGAGCATAACTTTCTTGATATTTGGCTGTGGTATCCGTAAATGGTGCCCAGATTCGGATACGAGATTGATTGGCAACATGTGCAAATTCAATCATTTTTTTACAATAGTCTAGGTCACCAACAGGAATATAAGGACTCAGCCCGAATATCTCGATATTGGCGTCTTGACAGCGTGCAGAAATTTTTTCGATTGATTCTAGATTAGGTTGAATAGTACAAAGATTATCTGAAAATGCAGGCTGCTTTAGAAGATTACCATTTACACGCTGTGCATCTGCTACTCGCCACTCGACGCCACGATAGCCATACTTAACTAAACCTTCCACCAACTGCTCGGGGGTCAAACTTGGAAAAGCAGCGCTATTTGCACCAATTTTATTGAACTTACCTGTCATTTGTACTATCCACGACCTTTTTTTAAAGTCTAAGTTAATTTTTTGGATAATAAAATTGAAATAAAATTCACTTTAAGTTAACTAAAAAGTCAACTTAAGTTAAAAGAATATGCAGACTGAACATCCCAAATGAATATGTAAGAGAGCAGTCATTGATGAAAAGTTGCGTACACAAAATGAAGATAAGAATTGAATTATTTTTATATTTTTAAAATAAATACGTTCTTTTGAGCTAGAAAGATTTAGCCTATAAAATAGATAACCCCGACTAAAATAACTTTTCATTTTAGTCGGGGTTATAAAACACAAAATCTTTAATTTACAGGAAAAGCTTTATTAAAAACTTTTACATCGACATGAGCATAAATGCCTTCACGAATAAATGGTTCTTCTTTTAACCATGTATCCAGCTCTTCTCGGCTATCAAAATCAACAATCATAATGCTGCCATGAAAGCCTGCACTAATATTATCTGGATCTTTAGGCAAAGCTCCTGCTGTCACTAACCGCCCTTCCTGATTAAGTTTATTTAAGCGTTCCACATGCTCTGGGCGAGTTGCCAAACGCTTTTCAAGAACACCTTCATTGTCCACACAACTTAATACAAAATACGGCATAATATGACTCACACTACAATTAATAAAAGAAATAAATTATCTCTACAACATATAATTTTCATACTAAGTGATCTCACTATCAATTTCTATGATCCGTGGTTGAATTAAATTCAACTTTAAGTTAACTAAAAAGTGAACATAATCTTATGTACCATTTATATATAAAGTAAATTTCAAATTGACATCAATTTATATAATAAGAACTTTATAAACAACTTATGAACTAAACTTTAGGTAAACATAAGTTAATTTGTGGCAGATCTCGCACTTTTAAGACATTTTTCAAGAGCTTGGATATTTGCAGAAACTAATTCCTTTCTCCAAATTAATTCGATTTGTATTCTACCTAATTCTGTATTTATCGGGTGTATCGATAGTAAGTCTCTGTTCGGAAAAATATCAAGCATGGATTTGGGAATGATCGCAATCCCCATCCCTGCCGCCACACCTCCTAATATTGTATGGTAGGAAGTGACCTCTGCAATTCTTTTAGGTGTCATATTGAATAATTGATACCAACTCAACAGCCGATCTCGATATGAACATCCCTCTTTAAATACAAGGACAGTAGCGTTCTTGGTATGAGATGGGGTAAGAATTGGAGAATGCCCTTTAGGAGCAATGATAATTAACTCCTCATCAAAAATTAAAGTTCTGCCTAGAATCGGGTTTTGAGGAGCATCCCCAATTAAAGCCACATCTAGCGCACCATCTATCAGAGATTGATACAACGTGTCCCGAATACCCGTAATTAATTCTAATTCGATTGTTGGATAGGTTTCATATAACCGAGCAAGTGGGAGTGGTAATTTTGATGCAGCCATACTCTCCAATGCTCCGACCCTCAAAGGCCCATAAGGTTGATCGCTTTTAATTTTATGTTCAACTTCTTTTGCTAACTCTATAATTTTCTTTGCATATTCATAAAGTAACATTGCTTTTGGGGTAGCGACTAAACACTTTTTCTCTCGCATAAAAAGTGATGTACCCAAATCATCTTCAAGTTGCTGTATACGGATTGTAATAGCAGAAGGTACTCGATTGAGTCTTTGTGCTGCCGCAGTAATGCTTCCAGTTTCAATAAGGGCGATAAGCGTTTTAAGTTGGCTGATTTCCATGATTCAATAAAATTAAGTAATTCATTCAATATTATTTAATTTTATTGAATATAACTACCCTCTAATATCAAACACATTAATTTATAGGCTTTAGAGCACGTTCAATGCCTTTTGTGAATGTAAAAGTGACTGGTGGGAGTGAAGCACCAACAGTTAAACAAAAAAAATGGATTATTGAAGGAATTACACAGCGATTGGTGGCTGTTTTAAATAAAGATCCTGCAACAACTTTAGTGATTATTAATGAAGTTAAGATGGATAACTGGAGCATGGCAGGAAAAACAACAACAGGGCACAGACAAGAGGTTCAGCAATGAAAAAACTCGGGTTAATTGGTGGGATTGGGCCAGAATCGACACTGCTTTATTATAAAAAATTGGTTTATTTATTACAAAAAGAGGTTGGGCCAACATTCTTTCCTCATTTAGCGATTGAAAGCTTAAATGTATTTGATGTTTTAGCATTTTGTGAAAAGAAAGACTTTGATGGGCTTATTTCATATCTTATGAGAGGAATTAATAGCCTGATTGCAGGTGGCTCAGAAGTCATCGCATTAACGGGTAATACACCTCATATTGTTTTCGATCAGCTTCAAGCGAAATCTTCTGTTCCATTAGTGAGCATTGTTGAAGCGACAAAAGATGCTGCTCAACGTCAGGATTACGCAAAGATAGGATTGCTAGGGACAAAGTTTACAATGCAAGCTGAGTTCTTTAAAAAGCCATTCCTAGATGCTGGAATGGATGTTATCACTCCTCATGACGATGAACAGTTATTTATTGCAGAGAAAATTTCTAAAGAACTTGAACATGGGATTATTTCGGCAGAAACGCAAAAACGAATGCTTCAAATTGTTCAACGAATGCGCGATGAAGATAAGATCGAAGCAATCGTATTGGGTTGTACTGAGCTACCCTTAATATTCAAGGACACTATTTTGTCGATCCCTGCATTGGATACGCTAGAGATCCATATTCAGGAATTAGTGAAAGCCATAAACCATTAATTTACCCAAGAATGCCATAATCCACCTATACAAACTAAACTAGTTTATTGTTTTAATTCAGCACTTTGAACTCATAGTAAAGTCCAATCCTCGCGATTCGGGCTTTTTATATGAATTATCGTCTCTCATGCTTTCTTTGCATAAAATTCTGTATAAATTGTCCTAATTTCTTTAATCAAGAATAGGCTGACTTCTATGTAAACGTTTACATTTTGATTTTTAAAAAATATACTATTCCTTATTACTCTGTAATTATTTTGACTATGACTCTCAATTTAAAAGCGAGCGTGTTTGTCGTTGCGCTCATTATTAGCTGTCGTGAACTGGCTTATGCGGCTATGAACCATGTTGCTCATCCAGAATTAGGGAATCTTGCAGGTTTATTTTTATTATTAGCAATCATGCTGATCTGGAAAAAAATAAGACAGATTCCTTCCAGCCTCATTTTTTCAAGCAGCGCATTAATGAAAGAAAGCGCTTTTGCTTTCTTACCTGTATGTGTTGGGTCATTGATCATGCTATTTCATCTTAAGGACTCTTTATTGATCTTTTTAGGGATTTTGATATTCAGTACGCTAATTCCCTTGTGGGTTTATGCTTTGATCAGTAAAAAATTCATCACAGGGAGCATGTCATGTTACTGATTATCGCATTCTCATTGACGCTTATTGGTTATCTGATTTCAAAAAAACTGAATGCTCTTTTTCCAAAAATCCCAATTATTGTCTTTTCGATGTTTATTATTCTGGCATTAATTTCAATATTTAAGATTTCGTATCAGGACTATAGTCATGCTGTGCAGCCTTTATTTAGCCGTCTCTTAGGCTATGTGACTGTTGCGCTTGCGATTCCTTTAGCCTGTATGAAATATCAGGATTTACCCTTAAAAAAATTCAGCAAAATGTTGGTTTTCGCAAGCTTTACCGCTTCCGCCTTACCTGTCACTTTGGCTTATTTACTTCATTTGTCTGAACCCACCATTCTTGCCTTTACAACACGGGCAATCACCACACCGATTGCCTTGAATATTGCAGAAATTATTCATGCCCCTGCAACGTTGGTGACGCTGATTGTGATTCTTTCAGGTGTAATTGGTGCGTCATTTTCATCTTTAATTTTAAAAAATATTGATGATGAGCGCGCAGCAGGTTTAGCTCTAGGCTTGGCAGCACATGCGATTGGCACAGCACAGGCTTGGCAACGCAGCCCTGTTGCAGGTGAGTTTGCAACGTTTGGCATGGCACTGAATGGAATTTTTACAGCAATTTGGTTGCCACTGGTTTTTCATTTTATGCATGGGTAAATAAAAAAAGCTGAATAGGCTTCGTAATCTATCCAGCTTTAATCATTTTTAGAGCAAGTTAAAACTTATTGGCGCTGAGCCGTTGAATCGCGCACGATCAATTTTGTTTCAAGCAACTGTGACTGCATTGGAACTTTTTGATTGAGATTATTCAAGATGGCTTCCGCACTGAGTTTGCCCATTTCTTCGGCAGGAATATTTAGTGTTGTTAGTGGTGGATTAAGATATTCGGTAAATTCCAAATTATCATAACCAATGACATTGATCTGCTCTGGCACTGCAATTTTCAGCTCTTTCGCCCCCGCCAAAACCCCAAATGCGATGACGTCACTATTACAAATAATCGCGGTGACTTCTGGGAAATCTTGCAGAATGGTTTTCAACGCATCCTTACCAAAGGTAATGTTGTACTGATTTTTACTTTCAATCACATAGTGTTTTAATTGCTTGGAATCCATAAAGTTTTTAAAAGATTCGACTCGTGCAATCTGGCGATCATTGCCCTGTAACGGCCCAGAAATCATAGCAATATTTCGGTGCCCTAAGCCATATAAATACTCAGACATGCTGGTGGTCGATGCATAATTATCAAATCCAATAAATGGAAATTTAGCATCATGATGATAAGAGTAAGTGCAAATCGTTGGGATTTTAAATTTCTGCAAATAGGCTTCTAAATTTTTATCTAAAATCTCACCTACAATGAGCAGCGCCTCTGCTCCGCGCTCAAGCAATAGCGTGACTTTGTCAAAAATATTACTGGCATCGAATCCACAGGACAAAATATAAACCACATAACCTTGTTCAGACAGTTTATTCTGAAAAGCATTAATCATGGTGGCGTAGATCGCGTGATCCAAAGTGGGAATAATTGCACCAATCACATTGGTTTTTTTTGATCTTAATGCTTTGGCTGCTGAGTTTGCAGTGTATCCCATTGATTCTGCAATTTTTAAAATTCGCTCACGAACTTCAGGTTTAACAACGTCTGGTTTGTTAAAACTCCTCGATACGGTCGCAACAGAGACATTCGCAGCTTTGGCGACATCTGTCACACTGACGGTATGAACACGCTGAGTATCTTGGTCTTGTTCCAACATAAACCATCCATTCTTTTCTATATAAATTACATGCTAAATTATACCAACAAAACGTTTTAAAAGATGTTCTATCTCTTGTATTTTTCTATTTTTTATCAGGTAAATAAATCAGAGTAATGGGTCCTATTACTCTGATTTTTCATTAAATTATCGTGCGGTATAACCTCCATCAATCGTGAACATTGCGCCTGTTGAAAATGAAGATTCGTCAGATGCCAAGAATAAAATCATATTGGCAATATCAATTGGCTCACCCATTTTATTGAGTGGTGAACGTGCTTCTAAGCCCTTTTTAAATGCCACAGGATCTTCAACTTGCTGGAAGATTTTGTCGTAGTAACTTGAATTGATCACACCTGGTGCAACGCTATTGACACGAATGCCTTCATTGGCATGGTCAAGTGCCATCGCACGGGTTAATGCAGCCACACCACCTTTTGCTGCAACATAAGCAGCACGGTCAGGAATACCAACCACCGAAATCGTCGATGCAAGGTTCACAATAGAACCGCCACCACGTTTAATCAGTTCAGGAATAGCATATTTAGAGCACAGGAAAACCCCTTTAAGGTTCACATCAATCACGCTATCCCACAAATCTTCTTCAAGCGTTGTCACTGTACCCAAACAACCAAAACCTGCATTGTTGACCAAAATGTCGAGTCCACCAAAATGCTCTACGCTGGCTTGAACCATTGCTTTGACATCTTCAGCTTTTGCTACATCTGCCGCAACCGCAAACGCGTTTTCACCAATCGCAGCAGCGACACGCGCAGCATTGTCAAAGTTACGATCTGCTACAACGACTTTTGCGCCTTGTTGAGCAAATAAATGGGCTGTTGCTTCGCCAATCCCTGCCCCCGCACCTGTGATCAATGCGATTTTATTCTCTAATCTCATCTTTGTTCCTTTAAAAAGTTAAATGATTAAGTTGTTTGGTTACAGCCTCTTCAATGCTGAGCGCTGCAAGCCAAGAAGTTCTCGGATTTTGTGGTAAAGGGTTGTTACTTAAGCGAATATGAAATTCACCAAAGTTACCATCTACTTGAACTTCATGAATATTTTGATGCACGCTCGGATCGGCAAAGAGCTGTACATGAGTTTGGTCAAAACCAACGCCCGACAACGCAACGGCTGCACAAACATTGGCATTTTTGGGATATTTGATCGCGGCTTCAGTGGCAGTGCCTTGGAAAATCAAAGTCGGTTCAGTGATCTCATCCAAATTGAATTCAGTTTCAGCAGGTGAACCTTTCCACGCATGTGGTGGTTTACGACCTGTATATTGCACTTGCTTTAACCCCGAGGCTTTGGCAGAACGTAACGCATCCAAGCCACCGATTGCTCCAGAAACCAATGCCAGCTTGGTGTTTCCAAGATTGGCTGCATGGTTCAGCGCAGCAAAAATTTCAGGATCGGCAAGCGTACCGATGGATGCGATGACCGTATCAATACCTGCTTTCAGTAAAGCGGGAACATGATCAATCACGGCATCATGCCCTGCACACTCCACGACAATATCAGGTGACCATGCAATCAAATCCTGTACGCTATACACAAAGTCCAGTGCAGGAAAACTCTCAAGCTGCAAAGCATTCGCTGGCTCATTTAACAGACTGGCAAATGCCAAATCTGGATAATTACGTTGTAATGCGCCAATCACATAGGAACCCATTGCCCCGAGTCCAATAATGCCAACACGCTGAATTTTTTTAAGGCTCATACTGCCTCCCAAAATGATCTGATGATTTCCGCATACGCATGGGGTTTGACTTTCGGGGTAAAATGCCCGCCCTCAAGTTCAACCAGTTGCGCATTTGCAATCAGCTGTGCAAGCTGTATGGAATGATCGAATGGCACGATGTAGTCATCTTTTGCCCCAATCACAAGCGTCGGAAGCTGTAACGTATGCAGTTCCTGAATGCAGCTATAATTCAGAAGCATATCAATACGCTTTAAAATCATGGATTTATTCGCAGAACTCTCTACAGATGAGCCAGACTTTTCTTTCTTGAACGTTTTTCCATAGTACGCAGATGGATAGGCCATATAACGGGTTAATTCGTTGTAGGCATCCTCACCCATCTGCTCAAGGATCTCTTTACGGTAATGAAAGAAATCAATAAAGCGACGATCTGGCTTTGCCCATCCGCTACTAAGCACAATACTGTTGACTCGATCTGGGTGTTTTAATGCCAATGTCTGTGTCACCAAACTGCCTGTTGAATGACCTAAAATGTGGGCACGGGCAATCTGTAGATGATCCAGAATTTGAATCACAGCATCTGCAATTCCAGTGATGCTCGGTTGCTCTGCATCGAGTTGACTCTGCCCCACTCCGGGATGATCAAGAGTGATCACCCGAAAATGAGTAGACAGTAAAGGAACGACCTGACTCCAAAATGAAGCGCGTCCCCCCAGACCAGAGATCAGCACAACAGCTTCACCTGATCCCTCATCTGTAAAAAAGATATTTTCCATCACAACATTCTCTAATTCTTGGTGTAAGCAAAAACACCATTGCCTGAACTTTCGATCTGTTCAATATTCTCTGGACGATCAAATGGTTCTGGGGCAGGTTCACCTTCGGTACGTGGACGTCCGATATCTCGGAAGAAACCTTCCAAACCACTTGGTGTCATAAACCAAACCCAGTGCAAATCTTCTGTGCCATTGTTAAGGAAGGTATGGGAGTTATGTTTGCCTAAAAAC
>NZ_POVU01000015.1 GCF_003261585.1 Acinetobacter sp. MB5
GGCCGGTATTCTAACCAACTGAACTACCGCTGCACTTACGCATATCGCATTTGGGTACAAACAATAATTAAGATCTGAAGTGGCGCAGCGGACGGGGCTCGAACCCGCGACCCCCGGCGTGACAGGCCGGTATTCTAACCAACTGAACTACCGCTGCACTGAGATCTTAACGTAAAGGCTTGGTGGGCGCTGACGGGATCGAACCGCCGACATTCTGCTTGTAAGGCAGACGCTCTACCAACTGAGCTAAGCGCCCTTAACGTCTTTATCGTTTGTGAGGTGCATTATAGAGAATCTTCATCTAGTGTCAAACGCTTTTCGATGCATTTCGCACTTTTTGTATCTGAATGATTAAAAAATAAGTTATTTTTCGTAAAATCAGGCAAATTCGAATAAATTCTATGCATCTATATTGTTAAATTTTAAGGGAATCATAAATTTGTTGATCAAGTTGATGTTCTGATAAATACACCAGAGCTCCCTCATCCAGCAGATCAAACACCTCCACGACATCCTGATTTCGCATCCGAATACAGCCATGTGATACCGCAACACCCATAGGCTGATCATCAGGAGTTCCATGAATATAGATATAACGGCGATACGTATCACAGCCCTCACCCAGATTAAATCCAGCTTCTAAACCTTTAAGCCATAAAATTCGAGATAAAATCCAGTCACGCTGAGGAAACTGCTGTGCATATTCGGTTGAAAAAATCTCGCCCGTTGCTTGACGTGCAATAAAAACGCTATTAATCGGTAAATTATGTCCAATTTTTTCAGCAATTTGATGCCAACCACGAGGGGTTTTACCACTGTTTTCGGCTTCGCCAATACCATTTAAACCAGATGAAATTTGGTATTTCTTTTTATGTTTAGGCAAAACCAAAATTTGTGCTGCGAGATCAATTAAAATATCGGCATCGTGTAATGCAGTAGGCAGTATCATTATTTTCTCAGAGAATTTTCGGTGGGTTCGGGTCTTTGCCACAACCAAATCGCCACGATCAGCATAGTGACATCCGTAAATACTTTAACCAACAGCGGTGCTCTGGTAAATAACATGATAATACCACTCAGTAACATCATCCCCGATGCCCAATATTTCGCCTTACGTGGCACAGTCCCAAATTCACGCCAGTTTCGTAGAGTTGGGCCATATTTGGGGTGATTAAGTAGCCATGCATCCATTTGCGGCCAGCCTTTTGATGCAGCCCACGCAGCTAGAATCAAAAAAATCGTTGTGGGCATTCCTGGTAAAATGGCACCGATCATTGCCAATATGACAAAAATAATCACCAAAAAGCGCCAAAACAATGTTTTCATTCAACTACCCGCCTCCATGAACAATGGTAGTATAAAGTTTTCATTTGCCACTGGTGTAATTTTTAATGCTTGAATACACAGCATCTTTACAACAAGCACATTACTTTGAACCATGGCTCAATTTTGTTCACCCCTGCGTCAGGCAACTGGCTTTTGCTATTGCCAGTCCAAACCTGATTCAGCATTTACCTTCAGAGCTGCAAATTCAACATACATTTGAGTTCCATTCATCAGCACTCTGGCAAAAATATTACACACAATACCAAACTCGCTTAGAAGAATTAGACCAAAATCCTGATCCATTATTACAATTCCTCGCACAACTTAAAAGTACACGGCTCGGTTTACGTTTTGAAATGCTGCTCTGGTTCTGGTTACAAGATAATCCCCAGCAGCGCTATCATCCTTATGAGCTCTTAGGTCATAGCCTGCAACAAATTGATGGCGCAAGAACTTTGGGTGAGTTAGATTTTGTAGTGTTTAACCATCAGACTCAGCAAGTTGAACACTGGGAAGTTGCATTAAAGTACTATTTAGCTGAGTGTGATTATCGCTTGCCACACTGGTATGGCTTAAACCGTGATGATACTTTTCTAAAGAAATTAAATCACTTTACTCAACGTCAGTTCCAATTTGAACACGTCCTTGAAACAAACATTCAAAAAAAATTTGCCGTTCTAAAAGGTCAATTATTTCTTCCTGTAAAAACAATTCAGTCTGTAACAGCACCCACATGGATCAATCCTGCCCGACGCTTAGGATTATGGGGAAGTTTTATTCCTCAACAGCAGATCTATCGCCTTTCGCGGCATGAATGGATTTGCCCTGACCGACAACCTACATCATCTCCTGCACAGTGGTGGTGTAATGGCCTATATTATGATACTCGCCAAAATCTATCCTATATGTACCGCCAACCAGCACTAATTGATTCAGTATACAAATGCTACAATTTGGTTACATTTTAAACAATAAACATCAATACTTTTTTTTATGAAGCTTGGTTATTCTTAATTGCACAGTAACAAAAAAATGACGTACTGGAGATTCTTAATGAAAAAAATTCTATTTGTTTCTATTGCATTAGCTGTTGTTCTTACTGGTTGTAATACCATACGCGGCATGGGTCAGGATGTATCAACAGCAGGTCACGCTGTATCAGATACCGCAACAAAAACCCAAGATAAAATGTAATCAATTTAGTCTTCAAATCATTTCAACAAAACCTTATCTTTGCGATAAGGTTTTTTTATTTACGCGTTTCCCCTATCATAATCAACAAATTTTTAGCCTGTTACTTTCGTGCTGCTTATGTCTACCTCCGAAACTCTCGATCTTAGTTTACAACTCTTACGTCAACCCTCTGTTACCCCTGTTGATCATAATTGCCAAACCATTATGGCTGAACGGCTTGAAAAGGTTGGTTTCAATATTGAGCCAATGCGTTTTGGAGATGTTGACAATCTTTGGGCACGTCGTGGCACAACAGAACCAGTATTCTGTTTTGCAGGACATACTGATGTTGTACCTACAGGAAATTTGGATGACTGGAAAACCCAGCCATTTCAACCTGAAATTAAAGATGGAAAACTTTACGGACGCGGTAGTGCAGACATGAAAACAGCTTTGGCTGCGATGGTGGTCGCAACTGAACGCTTTGTCAGCAAACATCCTGACCATAAAGGTTCAATTGCCTATTTGATTACCTCTGATGAAGAAGGCCCTGCAATTAATGGTACGGTGAAAGTCATTGAAACTTTAGAAGCACGCCAAGAAAAACTCAAATGGTGTCTGGTGGGTGAGCCATCAAGTACGCATCGCCTTGGAGACATCGTTAAAAATGGTCGTCGTGGCTCACTGAATGCCGTGCTCACCATTCAAGGTAAACAAGGTCATGTTGCCTACCCTCACCTTGCCAATAATCCAATTCACCAAGCTTCTGCTGCCATCAATGAGCTATGCACGACTGTTTGGGATAATGGTAATGAATACTTCCCTGCCACTTCATTCCAGATTTCTAATATTCATGCGGGTACTGGTGCAACCAATGTAATTCCTGGCACATTGACTGTGACCTTCAATTTCCGCTATTGCACTGAAGTCACTGCTGAACAGTTACAGGCGCGTGTAATTGAAATCCTCAATAAGCATGGTTTAACCTTTGATATTCAATGGACACTCTCAGGCCTACCATTCCTTACGCCTGTTGGCGAACTGGTTAAAGCCACTCAACATGCTATTCGGGACGTCTGTGGAATTGAAACAGAACTTTCAACCAGCGGCGGTACATCAGATGGTCGTTTCATTGCCCCTACAGGTGCACAGGTTCTTGAACTAGGTGTTTTGAATGCCACGATTCATCAGGTGAATGAGCATGTCAATGTCGATGAACTTGAACCTCTAGCACGCATCTATGAAGAAATTTTAGTGCAACTTCTTGCCTAAAAATCTGAACATAAAAAAAAGCCTTCTTAACGAAGGCTTTTTTGTTGAACTTAATGAAACTTAAACCGCGATACCAATTTGGCGCTGAATTTCTACCAAATTTGGAATCTGATACTGCTTCCCTTCTGTTACCACATATTGAAACACTTTGGCATCATCAACAGGGCGTTCATCGTCAATAACCTCAGAGATACGTAAGCGTACGCCCTGTGGCATTTCACTACATAACAGTACAAACCGTTGAGTGATTTCATCACCCTCGATCACCAATGCAATACCCTCTTTGGTATTTGGATTATTAATTGCATAAACCGGCAAATTAACATCATGCCAAGAAAGTGTCTTGACTTGTGTATCACTGTTTTGGGCAGACAAAACAATATTCTGAGGAATCAGCATCGGCACTTGGTTGTAACACTCAATAATGTACGCATCGATGAAACCTGTAGATACCGAAATTAAGTGTTGCAGCTCTTGCTGATCAATTGCATGTACGCGTTCAGTATTCATTTGCTATCCCTCTTAAGCTTCTGCCAAAACTTGCTCAATATGTTGTAGCAAATCTGCTTCTTGGAACGGTTTACCCATATAGTGTGTTACGCCCAAGCTAAATGCACGTTCACGGTGTTTCTCACCTGTACGTGATGTAATCATGATAATTGGCAAATCACGGTATACGGCATGGTGACGCAATGTATTGGTCACTTCAAAACCATCCATACGAGGCATTTCAATATCGAGCAACATCACATCTGGTTTAATATGTTCGATTTGTTCAATCGCATCCACACCATCTTTCGCAGTAACAACATCATAACCATGACGTTCCAGCAAGCGAGAAGTTACTTTACGTACTGTCACCGAGTCATCGACAATCATGACTAATTGGCGAGCACGTACAGGTTTCACTGCTTCGCGGCGTTGTTCAGTCAATGCTTCTGTACGTTGTGTACTTTGAATACGTCGAGCAATATTATGACCATCAAGAATCAAACAAACCTGACCATCACCAAGAATAGTTGCTCCGCCAATTGCATCAATTTTTGATAATTGCTGCCCAATTGGTTTTACAACAATCTGTGCACGAGAACCAATTAACTGATCGACCAACAAGGCAATTGTTTGGTTATTATGACCTTTGATCATTAATACAGGTAACGAATGTCCCACATTGCTTAGACGTGGTTGAGGTTGATGACCGACAAACTCGGAAACATAACGTAGTTTGTATTTTTGACCATCAATACCAAAAACTTCTTCATCACTTGCAAAGTAATCAATCAAAGCTTGTGGTGAAATTCGGACAATACGCTCAATTTGTGTTAACGGAATTGCAAACTGTTGATCTGCAACTTTCACCATCAAGGCATCACTAACTGCTACTGTCGTTGGAACACGAATAACGAATGTTGTTCCTCGGCCTTGCTCCGATTGAATCGAAACGTGTCCACCCAGTGTTTTAATTTCACTTTGCACGACATCCAGACCAACACCACGACCAGAAATCTGAGTCACCGCTTTAGCAGTAGTAAACCCTGAATGGAAAATATATTGCAGAATTTCTTGCTGACTTAAGTTGTGATCTGGGCTAATCAAGCCTAACTGACGAGCTTTATGTTCGATCTTGCTCGGATCAATTCCTCGACCATCGTCTCGCACTTCTACAACAATGTCTGAACCTTGACGTGTCACTTCAATTTCAATATTACCCGCTTCTGGCTTACGCGCAGCGCGACGCTCTTCAGCAGACTCAATACCATGGTCAATTGCATTACGCATCATATGCTCTAATGGCGTAACCAATCGCTCCAAAATACTGCGGTCAAGCTCAACATCTTGATTGGTAAGATTCAAATTCACCGCACGATTCAAGGTCGATGATGTCTGACGAACCAAACGTTGCAAACGGCTAACAATACGTGAGAATGGAACAAGACGTACACGCATTAAACCATCTTGCATTTCCGCTTGAATACGAGATTGTTGTAATAACAGTGCTTCAGCATCACGAACTTTATCTGCCAAGGTGACTTTAAAGTCAATTAAATCCGATGCAGATTCGGCTAACGATTTTGACAACTGGTTTAAAGATGAATATTGGTCCATCTCTAATGGGTCAAAATCGGTATAGCGCGAATTTTCAATTCCGTGTTTAGCGATAATCTGACTTTCTAGCTCGCCTTCCATTCGACGCAACTGATCCGAAAGACGGAGAATTGCCAACTCCATTTCATTCAGGGTGGTATTGAACTGGCTAATGCCCATTTCAATACGCGAACGGTTAATCGCATTCTCACCTGTCAAGTTGATCATTTGCTCAACCAGACCCGCGGAAATACGAATCATCTCATTGCTTTGATCAGCTGTATTTTCTGTATCCCACTCACCCAACATTGACGGTGGTTCTGTACCATCCCCTTCAACAAATGCAGAGAACTTGGCTTTCACAAAATCAAAATCATTTGCTACTTGCTGTGGCAACTGTGCAGACAAATCAATAAATTCAATCGCTGACAATTGTTGTTGCCATTTTACGAAATCATCATATTGTCCACTTTGAATCGCTTGCTCTAACCATGACATGACATTGAGAAGCAAACTATCATAAACATTTGAACTGAACTGGCGTAATGCAAATTGTTCAAATGTGTTCTCAAGTGATGTTGCTATTTCAATCACAGGCCCAACGTTTGCCATACGCGCAGCACCTTTAATGGTGTGCGTATCACGTTGTAATTGAAGTAACAAACTACGGTTAGTACGTTCATCAAACCAAGCTTGTAAAAGCTGGCGGATTCGCGGAATAAGCTCTTGAGTTTCTTCAACAAAACTTTGTTGAATCATTTCACTCACTTCAGCAGAATCTGAACTTACAACCTCAGTTTCAATAACGGCTTGAACTGGTTCTATCTCTTGTTCAATTTGGGTTGGTTCAATGTTCTGCTCAATTTGAACAGATTGAGATTCACCTAGGACAAGCTCATGTAACACTTGTAAAGTTGTTATTGCAGGGTAGTCGATACCTTTCTGTTGAATAATTTCAACGCGTTCTGCAATTTGGTCTTGTGCTAAGCGTAATACGGCAAGTAAATACTCAGTTGGTTGCAATTGTTTATGAATAAGTTTTTCATAAACAGTCTCCAACTCATGGGCAATTAAACCAATCTGAGTTGCCTGAATCATATTTGCACCACCTTTTAAGGTATGCAAATGACGCATCAAGACATTCAAATATTCAGGCTTATGATTTTCATGCAAATACGCATTGAAATCATGATCCAACTGAACTAGAAGGTCTTCCGCCTCTTCCAAGAAGATTCCATTAAGATCAGCATCAGGCAATATAGTTGCTTCATCACTGTCTACTGCAAGATGATCACTGAATATACGCTGAGCGACGCGACTAATTGGATCACTCATACTCGTCATTGGTGCTGTGACTGCTGGTTCAACCATTTCAGCAGTGACGAGATCAACAGGGACATTGACTTCAGTATTTGTTTCAGGAACTGTTACATCGCTACGTAATAGTTCATCTAAAGTTTGTAATGTTGCTGTCGCAGCAAAATCGCTTTGAGACTCTCGTATAATATCAATACGATCAGCCATAGTATCAAGCACCAAACGCAATACAGTCACCAGTTTCGGTGATGTCCGTAATTGCTGATTAATCAAGCGCTCAAAAATCGTTTCTAATTCATGTGCAATCAAGCCAATATTTTTGGCCTGAATCATATTTGCACCACCTTTTAGGGTATGCAAATATCGCATTAAATGATTCAATGCCTTAATGTGTTCAGGTTCCTGTTGATACACATTAAATGCATGGTCAATTTGTCCTAACAGGTCATCAGCTTCATCAAGAAAGACATCAACCAATTCCTGATCATCAAGTACGACGAGTTCACCTTGAGCCAAGGCTTGTTGATCGAGTGCCAGATGTTGTACATAACGAGTAACATCAAAACCTGTTTCAGCAACAGCTGGTTGTTCTGACTCTTGTGATTGTTGCAACCAGTCAAGTAGATCATTGAGTACATGCTCAGTTTGACTAGATAAATAAACTGTTTGCCCTGTCGCTAATAAGTCAAAATAATGGATGAGTTCTTGATGAGCATAATCAAACAGCTCAAATGTATAGTCAGAATCTAACAACCATGCTTTACCCAGAACAGTTTCATAACAAGCTTTTAATTTATCAGCGAGCTGATGAAGCCCTAGAGTCGAGAATTTTTCAGTATGCTCACTTAAAACAGTAGACTCTTGAATTAAAGCTGCTAAATACGTTGTAGCATCATTTTGTATAGCTTTTTCAAAGTCATGCTCAGCATCCAATAAATGATCAATATTCAATGCCATAATGTCATTGATTAGACCACTAATCGTTAATGCCTCTTTGCTATGTTGCTGAGTTTCTTCGTAGTCATACCAGATTTGGTCAAAGACTTCTACAGCATGTAAACCCTGCTCTGTTGTATCTTGCTTAAGGTCTTCTAAATAAGAAGTAATAAACTGAGAGAAGCTTAAAAGTAGATCTGTTTCAGCATCCGACAAAGATTTTTCTTTTTGCAAATGCGCTTTTAAGGCATGTTCAACATTGGCACTAGCATGGAAAATCGGTTCAATATGCGCCATACCTGAACTACCTTTTAAGGTATGTAACGCACGAATTAATCCTTCTGTCTGTTTTGCTGTTGGTTCAAGAAATTTTAGATACTGATTGATTGTATCTAGATGCTCCAAAGCCTCTTCTAAATAAATCGATAACGTTTCAGATAAGACAACAGTATCTTTCGCTGTTGTCATTTCTGATTGTTCAACTACTTCTTCAACAATTGGCTCTATAGCAGGTTCTGCTAATTCAATTGCAGCATCTAGGAATGCTGGTTGTTCAATATCAATAAACTCAAGTCCAGTAACATCTGACTCGCTATTTAAATTCGCTGTCGCAGTTAAAAGATCTTGCAAAGCAGCATCAAGCGGTTGCTGCTGTTGCAACAACTGACCCAATAAGACTAACGGACGCAAGTCCAACGTAAGTGCTTGCTGAGCTTGCAATAATGGATAAAGTTTATATTGGAAAACTCGAAAACACGCCAAAGTAAATTGCTGCATTTGAGCCGTGAGTTCAACTGTATTTGCCATAACCCTATTTAGCAAATCTTCAGCTGTCCAAGCCAATTCACCCGACTGATACGCCCCAACCATTCGTCCAGATCCTTTTAAAGTATGGAAATGACGACGAATGTCTTTTAAATATTGTTCATTATTCGCATCTGTTAGCCATAAAGGAAATAGATGCTCAAATTCAGCCAAAATATCCTGAAGCTCTTCAACAAAGATATCTAAAATCTCAGCATCTTGTTCTAAATAGCCATCCTCAGGCAACGAGACCGTTGTTACCAAATTTTTTAGTATTTCTTTCATCGCTCAAACTTCTTCTGTTTAGCTTGATATTGTTGAGCGCAAGCTAGGCTAACAAAACCTAACCACTGCGATTTCCTAAAGAGCTTCTCATCCTTAAATAAGAAGCCCTTTCAACAGACAAAAGTTATTCTGGCAACTTAAAGTCTGTTACAGATTCACGTAGTGACTCCGCCATATTCGCCAACTCAGAAACTGATCGCGCTGTATCGAAGGTTGATGTCGTTGTTTGTGATGTAATGTCTTGTACAACGTTCATCGTATTCGCAATATGACTCGCAGATGCAGACTGTAACTGAGCAGCATTGGAAATGTTATCAATCAACTGTGCCAATGCTTTAGATACGTTTTGAATCTCATCCAACGCAACACCCGCATCCTTCGCCAAGTTTGCACCACGTACAACTTCGGCAGTAGTATGTTCCATCGAAATAACAGCTTCGTTGGTATCGGCCTGAATCGTTTTTACCAGGTTTTCAATCTGTTTTGTTGCTGAAGCAGAACGTTCCGCAAGACGCTGGACTTCATCGGCAACCACGGCAAAACCACGACCTGCTTCCCCTGCCATAGATGCCTGAATTGCTGCATTCAATGCCAAGATGTTCGTTTGGTCAGCAATATCCGTAATCAGAGAGACGATGTTACCAATCTCTTGTGAAGACTCACCCAACCGTTTAATACGTTTTGAAGTTTCTTGAATCTGTTCACGAATGTTATCCATACCTTCGATTGAACGGTTTACAACATCCGCACCATTTCCAGCGATAACAACCGAACGTTGCGCAACCTCTGCTGATTCTGTTGCGTTGGCAGATACCTGGTCAATTGACAGTGCCATTTCGTTCATTGCAGCAGATGCACCAGCAATTTCTTGTGCCTGATGTTCAGCAGCTTCCGCTAACTGGTTAGTAATATGCTGCGTACCTTGTGAATAACGTGCTACCTCTTGAGAAGTATCATTGATTCGAGATACCAAGTCACGTAATTGGTCAATCGCAAAGTTAATGGAGTCGGCAATCGCACCCGTGAAGTCTTCAGATACCGTTGCGTAACTACGTAAGTCACCATCTGCCAAATCGGCAATTTCATCCAGTAAACGTAGAATCGCGTTCTGGTTACGGTCATATTCTTCTTGCAAGCTTTCCATACGTACTTTATCGGCCTGACCACGAAGGCTTA
This sequence comes from Acinetobacter sp. MB5, assembly GCF_003261585.1. GTDB lineage: Bacteria > Pseudomonadota > Gammaproteobacteria > Pseudomonadales > Moraxellaceae > Acinetobacter. The sequence continues at coordinate 10,375 of NZ_POVU01000015.1, forward strand.
ACAGACGATATGCACAGTACAAGAAGCCCACAAAACTGATAATTAACAGGAATGCAAAATAAATTGTTGCTGAAGCTGAGCTTGATAATTTATTTAAAGCTGCAAGCAAGTCACCAGACTGGTTAAAGATTTGTGCTGTTGATTTTTGTACAGCCGCAACCTTAGCAGAGTTATTAAATAATGTTGCTGCGCCCGTTTTAATAACTTGATTATATTCAGTTTGAATTTCAGTGAGCTGATCTCTTAAATCTTCATCATTAACACGTGCAACACCGAGTACTGGATTACCATCTAGTTGAGCATTCAAGTACTTACCGAAGGTATCAGAATCAGTTTTAAAGTCATCTGCTGATTCTTTCGCAGTATCAGAAACCGATAGAATGGCATCAATCGAACGTAAAATACGTTCTGCGATCAACACTTGGTTTTTAGCAATAATTACCTGACTACTTGGCATATTGCTATGTACCATCTGATCAACTACAGCATTGTACTCTGCCTGCATACCAGGAACGACCTGACTGATTGCAACATTTGTATCGTATAGTTGGTTCAGAATTTTTTCATTTTGAACAATCGTATCAATGTTCTTTGAAGTTTCTTTCCACTGTGCATCAACTTTCTTTAAGTTATCTACACTACTATGTACAGTTTTTAAACTTGCTAAATTTGCATCAAATTCTTGTTGTAAACTTTTTAATTTCTTAATTGATTCATCTGAACCCGATGCTGTGGCTTCTGTTGCTTGACGGGAAATCATCTGTGATAACAGACGTAAGTTACCTAAACTTTCAGTCAAGGTTTTATTACGCGGTACACTATATGCCAAAACTAATAAAAGCACGAATGAAACAGCCGCACATACCAAGCCCATTTGAATAAATGGTTTTGCACGCTCACGGTCACCAAAGGTTTCCGAAGTTGCATCAAGTGTATTTCTTAATTTACCAACAAACCCTTCTGCGTTTGAATCTATTTGGTCTGTTGTTGCACCTTTAAACTTATCAAAAAAGCCCATCCAGCTTCTCCCCAGAATCGCAATAATTAGGCGATGTAATCATTCATTACTTTATCGCGGCATTCATATATTCATTATCTTTCAGCATTCGGCTGAATAAGAAAATATTCCAATCTTGTTGGTGTTGACTAAAATAGCCTTGGCAGTATTTTTGTAGTCGTTGGTCTAAAGATCGGTTACTTGAAAAAAAACTTCTTTTATTGAAATGTTGAATACCAAGCACCCGATCTACAGCCAAGCCTAGATATTGATCTTGATGACTAATACATAATACTTTTTGTTGGCTTGGATTGTGACTTGGCTCACCCGATAGATACTCAGGCAAATCAGTAATCGAAAGCAGTCGACCACGAATATTCGCCAATCCCTTTAGCCATAACTGGCTATTTGGGATGGCTGTATAATGTGGATAATAAATGACTTCAGATACTTCACCTAATGGGGCAACAAAAAACTGCCCCAACATTTCAAACGCAATTCCTGACCATCGATTTACTTCATTATCATTCGAGGCATTTTTATTTCCCCTTTTCGCTAAACGAAGTAATTCGATAAAACCATTTGCTGCCATAGTTTATCTCGCATTAAGAAAGATATTGTTTTATCACATCAATTAATGCTTCTTCTTCAACAGGTTTTGTTAAATAATCGCGTGCACCTTGACGTTTACCCCAAACGCGGTCAGTTGCCTGATCTTTGGTACTCACAATAATAATTGGAATGTGTTTCGTTTTTTCTGCACGAGTAATTTGTCGTGTTGCCTGAAAACCATTTACGCCTGGCATCACCACATCCATAAGAATAAGGTCTGGTAGTTCTGCTTCGGCCAAGGTAACACCATCTGCACCATTGCTTGCATCTAATACTTCATAACCATGCTTGGTCAGAATTTCTTTGAAGCGAAATGTTTCTGTAGGAGAGTCATCTACAATTAAAATACGTGCCATTCTTTAAATTTCCCAAAACACTTATGCAACATGTGTACGAATTGCGTCAATCAATTCATCTTTACTAAAAGGTTTGGTCAGATACTGATCTGAACCAACAATACGACCTTTTGCCTGATCGAACAGGCTATCTTTACTGGACAACATGATAATTGGAATATTTTGATATTGTTGTGAATTTTTGATTAAAGCACAGGTCTGATAACCATCTAGACGAGGCATCATAATATCAACGAATACAATATCTGGATTTGTTTCAGCAATTTTTGAAAGCGCTTCAAATCCATCTACTGCAGTCACAACTTCATATCCTTCACGTTGTAAAAGTGTTTCAGCAGTACGGCGAATGGTTTTTGAATCATCAATTACCATAACTTTTAAATTTTTTGGGTTATCTTCTTGCATTTAATGATTCCTTCCCCTTGAAACAATGAAATTCAGCGTTATGTAGATGGATTTTGACAGTTATTTACAGATATTAAACATCTATTTAAGTGCTTTTTCAACGAAGCATTTCTGCCACTTTGCTCATTTTTAGTGACACAGACAACAAAGTATTAACTTTTAATCGATTAGTCCACTTTTTTCTCATGAAAAACTTAAATTAGTCTTGAGTCGAGCAAAACGCTTAGCAGATAATATAAGCTGAATTCATAAAAATCAGATTATTTTTTTCATTTTTTGGGGATCACATGAATTTTAAGCAACAAAAATTGATAAAAATAATCGCTTGTATATTAATATCCTATATCCCACCTTCATTATTGTATGCAGAAAGCCCTTCCCCCGTCTGGTACCGCTATTATGATACCAATGGTGTTGCAACAATTAGTTCTTCTATTTCCCAAAACCATATTCGTCGCGGATATGATGTCTTGGATCGTCGAATGCAAATCCTTCGACACGTTCCAGCATTTAATGCTAAAAAATCTCAATACAATGCCCAATACAACATCGTTCAATCAAAACAAAAAGAAGCGGATCAAAGACTGAAACAAGCATATACATCAAGCAAAACCGCTGAACTAAAAAAGCAAGAAGCCCTACAAACTATCAAAGCTCAAATCAACTATCAGCAATATCAAGCCAAAGACATCTATCAAGATCAACTCAGCTTAGGACGGGAGGAACAAGAATATATCCGACAAGGCAAATCCGTCCCAGCAACATTAAAAGTACGACTTAAAGAAAATCAGAATAGTATCGACCGCAGTAAAGCATCTATCTTAAATCTCCAAAATGATTATCGAGAAACACAGTTAAAATATGATCGAATCATTTCCCGTCTCAAATTAATGGAATAATTCAGCACAATCCATGTCATAATTTTGCAGCTAAAATGCTTCAATTTTTTGAACTGTTTTTATCGTATAATTTTTTTCAACTTTTAAAGTACTAGGACAACCTCCATGCGCGCGAGTCGCTTTTTATTTGCAACGTTAAGAGAAACCCCAAACGATGCGGAAGTTATTTCGCACCAGCTTATGCTTCGAGCAGGCATGATTCGTAAATTGGCATCAGGTTTATACACTTGGTTGCCCATGGGTAAACGTGTGCTAAATAAGGTTGAAGCGATTGTTCGTGAAGAAATGAATCGCTCTGGTTCTTTAGAAGTGTTTATGCCTGTGACTCAACCCGCAAGCCTATGGGAAGAATCTGGTCGTTATGTGCAATATGGCCCAGAGCTTTTACGTTTTAAAGATCGTCATGACAATCCATTTGTACTAGGCCCAACGCATGAAGAAGTGATTACTGATCTAGCGCGTAATGAACTCAAAAGTTATAAGCAACTACCAATCAACTTCTATCAAATTCAAACCAAATTCCGTGATGAAATTCGCCCACGTTTCGGAGTCATGCGTTCACGTGAATTTATTATGAAAGATGCGTATTCATTCCATGTGGATCAAGCCTCTCTTCAAGAAACTTATGATGTGATGTACGACACTTATTGCCGTATCTTCACACGCCTAGGTTTGAATTTCCGCCCAGTACAAGCCGACACAGGTTCAATCGGTGGTTCAGGTTCACATGAATTCCATGTACTTGCAGACAGCGGTGAAGACGATATCGTATTCTCTACTGAATCAGATTACGCAGCCAATGTCGAAAAAGCGGAAGCCGTATTGGTTGGCGAACGTCAAGCACCCGCTCAAGAACTTCAAGTTGTCGAAACACCAAATACAAAAACCATTGCTGATGTTTGCGCATTCTTAAAATCTGATCCTAAAGACTCTGTGAAAGCACTTTTGGTTCAAGGTATTGCACGAGAAGATGGTAATGTTCCTGTCGTTGCTTTATTCCTTCGTGGCGATCATGAACTCAATGAAATTAAAGCTGAAAAGCATCCACAAATTGCAGCTCCACTGACTTTTGCCACTGAAGCTCAATTACAGCAATATGGTTTAACTGCTGGTTTCACAGGCCCACAAGGCTTAGTTGAAAAAGGATTAACGGTTATTGTTGACCGTGCTGCATCTGTCTTATCTGACTTTGTTGCAGGCGCAAACCAAGTTGATCACCATGCAACTGGCGTAAACTGGGAACGTGATGCTCAAATCAGTGAAGTCTATGACCTTCGTAATGTCGTTGACGGCGATCCATCTCCAGATGGTAAAGGTGTTCTACAAATCAAACGTGGTATTGAAGTGGGTCACATCTTCCAGTTAGGTCAAAAATACTCTGAAGCCTTAGGCTGTAAAGTTCTGGGTGAAGATGGTAAACCATTAACCGTCACCATGGGTTGTTATGGTATTGGTGTAACGCGTGTTGTCGCATCTGCCATTGAACAGAACTACGATGAAAAAGGCATCCTTTGGCCGTCTGCGATTGCACCATTTGAAGTTGCGATTGTGCCAATGAATGCACATAAATCTCCACGCACTTTAGAAGCTGCTGAAGCACTCTATGCTGAATTACAAGCACAAGGTTTTGATGTGTTACTGGATGATCGTAATGAACGCCCAGGTGTAAAATTCTCTGACCTTGAGTTAATGGGTATTCCACATCGTATTGTGATTGGTGAAAAAGGTCTTGAAGCAGGCACTTTTGAATATAAAGGTCGTCGCGATGCTGAATCAGTCAATATCAGCAAAGATGAACTTCTTGCAAAACTAAAAGGCTAATTTGGCCGCATAAAAAATCCCGCAAATTTGCGGGATTTTTTATATTCGACTGTTCGTGCGCGTGATTAAGCCTTCGGCAATGTTACGCCTTGCTGACCTTGGTATTTACCACCACGATCTTTATAAGAGGTTTCACATACTTCATCTGATTCAAAGAACAGCATTTGCGCAACACCTTCACCTGCATAAATACGTGCTGGTAAATTAGTGGTGTTTGAGAATTCCAGAGTCACGTGCCCTTCCCATTCAGGTTCAAGCGGTGTCACATTCACAATAATACCGCAGCGTGCATAGGTTGATTTACCTAGACAGACGGTCAATACATTACGTGGAATACGGAAGTACTCAACAGTACGTGCCAATGCAAAAGAATTTGGCGGAATGATACAAACATCAGATTCAATATCGATAAAACTTTTTTCATCAAAGTTCTTAGGATCAACAATGGCTGAATGGACATTGGTAAAGACTTTAAATTCAGGTGCACAGCGAACGTCATAACCGTAACTAGAGACACCGTAAGAAATTAATTTCTCACCTTGTTCATTAAAGCGAACCTGATTAGGGGCAAACGGTTCAATCATACCGTGTTGCTCACTCATTTCGCGAATCCAACGATCAGACTTAATGGCCATGTAGCTATTCCAAAATCATAAATCAATCTTTAATTGGGCTGTACTTTAACTGAAATTCAGCTTTTTGACCATGATCAATTCAATATAAGCGAATCAGTGCCGAATAACTCAGTGGTACAGAAAAAGAGACCAAAACCACCGAAGCTGTACGCTGCAAGTTGCATGGATTGAGCCATGCTATTTTATTTTGAGCTAAATAGCGTCCCAATAAAATCCAGCACAATGCAATCGGCACGATCAACAATATAAATATGCCAATATAAAACAGATAAAGTGACAGACTATGCCAAACCATTTTCGGAAAAATTACGGAAGAAAAAACCAGACCTTTAGGGTTAAACAATGTTGCAATAAACAGTTCTCTTGGCAAAACCAATGGTTGCTGAATATCTAATTCTTGCTTGGCTGCTTTCCACAGCTTGATCGCCAAAAAAAACATATAACTTGCACTAAACAGTTGTAATACTTTAGGAAGTACAGGTAAATGCTGTTCTACATAACCGATCATGATTCCCCAAGCAGTAATCGCAATGAGGTAACCCAAAGTTTCAGCAGGGATGAGTTGTAATGAAGTTTTTAAACCCGAGCGAACGCCAGAAGAAGCCAAAAGCATGTTGGTTGGACCAGGTGTAAATAGAATAGTCACGACTAAACCAATAAATAACCAAGACATCATCCACTGACTTCCAATATTGATCGCTGCAAAATTATGGTATTTTGCCAATCAAGGCAAAAAAGCAATTGTAACCATTAAAAAACGTAAAATTTATATTTATATTTATTAATAACTTAAAAAAATAAAATTAGACTATTGGCGACTATATACATAAATCAAAGCGATCAGAATAGCCAATATCAGCCGATTTTATGCTATTTTATAATGTATAGTGCATATCGTTTTGGCAGCGAAATGTAAAAAATGTAGGCAATTAAGCTTTTGCTAAGTTTGTTTGCATAACGTGATATTGACCCAATATCTATATATTGAGTTATGTTGAATCAATTAAATTTGAGAATTTATGGTTAAACAACTGTTGCAGTCTTGGTTGCCATCGCCTGAGCGAGTTTCGTCTATGAAAATGATGAAACTGTTTGGCACGCATACGGCCAACCCGTTGCTGTGGTATGTCAATCGTAAATCGATTTGTAAAGCGATTTTTATCGGTACATTTTTCGGTTTGTTGCCTATCCCTTTCCATAGCATTTTTATTATTCTTGCGGTATTAATGCTTGAAATTAATCTGCCTGTTAGTCTTGCTCTCGCTTGGCTAAGCAACCCTTTTACACTCGTCCCGATTTTATATATTGGTTTTTGGTTTGGAACCAAAATTTACCATGTTCATATGATCGACCAAGCTATGCTGATGGGTGTCATGCACCAGATCGTGAATTGGATCGAACATTTTGGTCATGGACATATTGATTTTAGTCTTGCCAAAATTTTACTGACAGGGCTCATTGTTGAAGCGTTAATCGTTGCCGTGGTTTTATACATTACTACGCGACTTGTTTGGCGCTGGAGCGTTATTCGCAGCTGGCATAAACGTCATCAAAAGTGCCCGCTTTAATATGATCTAAAGTTGCATAAGATATTGATATGCAACTTTAAACACAAAATCCTGACAGGCTTGTCCTGTTGCAGCATCATAACCTTGTTGATTTGTCAGATTATTCGAAACCACCCTTAAGGCAAGAAAAGGGACATTAAACTGCGTTGCGACCTGTGCAACCGAAGCCCCTTCCATTTCTTCTGTGACTGTTCCATAAGTCTCTCGAAAAAAAGCGATCCGATCCAGTTCATTGTTCCAGACATCGGCTGAACCAATAATGCCTTCAACCACCTTACCTTGCGTATAGCTCGCTTTAATGTACTGTGCGGCACTGAGTAGCCCTTCATCTGCCAGAAAATGACGAATTGCAATCGGTTCGGGGTCTGTTTCATCCTCGGGTAAGACATCGAAGGCTTCCACCCAAGTCAAACTGTCTGAACCTTCCCCTTGTTGGCGTTTTGGTGTTTTAAATGCACCAATATTACAAACTGCCTGCCCCAAGACGATATCAAACACATTCAGTGCTGGGTCGTGTCCACCTGAAGTTCCCTGATTGATAATCGCACATGGCTGATATTTTAAAATCGCAATCGCTGTGGCTGCGGCAGAATTGGTCATACCCATGCGTGTTTTAGAAATAATGATCGGGAAACCCTGATAAAGCCCTTTCCAGAACACCCAACCACCCACTGTTTCCTTTTCGACATCGGTCAATTGACTGGCAAGATGTTCACATTCAACAGGCAGCGCACCTTGAATAATTAACGGTTGTCGCATATCAGAATCCCCCATAAAAAAGCCCGATGTGACACATCGGGCTCAAGCATTAAAAAATACGGTTTTGATCTTTATCTGCTTTTGGCAGCTTTTGAATATATTGTAAAAGCTGATTGGCAATTTGCAAATAGCTATCGGCAGCTTCATCGTTTGCCACGACACTCGGTTCACCTTTATCGGCATTTTCCCGAATTTTGGCATTCAACGGTAAACGGCCTAACAATGGAATATTGTATTGTTCCGCGAGTTGGTCACCACCACCCTGTCCAAAAATCTGTTCTTCAAAGCCACAGTTTGAGCAGATATGGGTTGACATATTTTCCACCACGCCTAGCACTGGAATCTGAACACGGTTAAACAGTTCAATCCCTTTAGTAGCATCAAGTAACGCTACATTTTGCGGCGTCGTCACAATCACCGCGCCCGATACTGGTATACGCTGTGCCAAGGTCAACTGAATATCACCTGTACCTGGTGGCATGTCGATCATGAGTACATCGAGATCTGGCCACAAAGTTTGGTTGAACAATTGCATTAACGCACCTGTTGCTTTTGGCCCACGCCAAGCGACAGGCGTATTGTTATCGCCCGTTAGATGTCCAATCGACAACACAGGCATTCCATACGCTTCTAAAGGGACAAAGTGTTCATTTTCAATCAGTGGGGTTTGTCCTGCATTGCCTAGCATGGTTGGAATACTTGGGCCGTAAATGTCAGCATCAAGCACACCGACTTTTAAGCCCAGTTTTTGCAAGCCCAAAGCCAAATTCACAGTCGTGGTTGATTTTCCAACGCCACCTTTGCCCGAAGACACCAAGATCACATGCTGAATCCGTGGATGTTTAGGTACATCGCGTTGTTGTGGGGCTGCTTTTTGAATCGGTGGATTATTGGGGTCTGTTTCTGCTTGAGCTGCTTTACCTGAAGCATCGACCACAGGGGGTAAATTGCTCGCTTCCGCTTTTGGTTTCGATGAACAGCTATGCCCTGCTTCTCCATGTTGCTGACTGCCACAACCACCCGATGTTGCTTGTCCTGTTTTTTGCTGAATCACATGTAAATTGAGTTCCTGAATGCCACATTTTTCAAGGGCATCGGCAAGCTCATCATGAATTTGCTGTAATTGTTCAGCTTCGCTCGGATGGGTATTGATCGTGAGTTGTAAAATCTGACCCTGTAAATTGAGCTGACTAATGCGGTCTTTGAGTAAATTTTCAGAATTTGGCAAACAGTAACTTTGGAGCACTTTCTGGATTTCTTCTTCTTTGACCTCTTGCGATGGGGCAAATTTTGCTTTTAATGAAGAAAACCAAGACATATGTGACTCCAACAGGAAAGATAATAGGGCTAGTGTAACTGTAATTGCCAATAAGTTTAAGTCAGCTTTTTTGATAGCCATGATCAATATGACTGGTAATCTGAAAAATTAGAGCGATCTTCATGCAAAAGTTTCCTATGCTATTTTTTTTGAAAAGAATTCACCTATCCATCAGCCAAAGTTCGATATACTCAGCGCTGCCCTCGCCAAATGCGCAGACAAAGCGTTGCTTTGTTTTCCTGCGCTCAGGTACAATCTTTTGCTTGTAAATACGAATGAGAGAACAACTTCCGTGCGTAAAATTTTAGTCACCAATGCCCTTCCTTATGCCAATGGTCCAATTCATATGGGTCACTTACTCGGTTATATCCAAGCGGATATTTGGGTTCGTGCCATGCGTGCATTAGGTCATGATGTGACTTATGTCTGTGCGGATGATGCTCACGGTACTGCCATCATGCTACGTGCCGAAGCCAATGGCATTTCCCCAGAACAGCAAATCGCCAATGTACAAAAAGAACATGAACGTGATTTTGCAGGTTTTGGCATTAGCTTTGACCACTATGATTCAACACATAGCGACACCAACAAAGCCCGTTCTCAAGAAATTTATGTCAAAAACCGTGAAGCAGGCAACATCGCAATTCGCCCTGTGACACAATTGTTTGACCCAGAAAAACAAATGTTCTTGTCTGACCGTTTCATTAAAGGCACATGCCCGAAATGTAAAGCCGAAGACCAATACGGCGACTCATGTGAAGTTTGCGGTACAACCTACAACGCCACTGAACTGTTGAATCCGCGTTCCACACTGAGCGGTGCAACGCCTGTTGAGAAATCATCAGACCATTACTTTTTCAAGTTGCCGAACTTCTCAGAATACCTACAAAAGTGGACACGTGACCAAGGTCGTTTACCTGTTTCGATTGCCAACAAACTGGATGAATGGTTCGATGCAGGCTTGGCAGACTGGGATATTTCACGTGATGCACCGTATTTCGGTTTTGAAATTCCGGATGCACCAAACAAATATTTCTATGTGTGGGTCGATGCGCCAATTGGTTATATGTCAAGTTTTGAAAACTTCATTAAAACCAAGCGCCCAGATTTGAACTTTGATGACTACTGGAAAAAAGACAGTGAAAATGAAGTCTATCACTTCATTGGTAAAGACATTGTTTACTTCCACGCACTGTTCTGGCCTGCAATGCTTGAAGGTGCAAACTACCGCACGCCAACAGGTTTATTCGTAAATGGTTTCTTGACTGTTAATGGTCAGAAAATGTCGAAATCACGCGGTACATTCATTAAAGCTGAAACTTATTTACAGCATTTGAACCCTGAATATTTGCGTTATTACTTCGCGTCTAAACTTTCCGACAAAGTTGAAGACTCAGACTTGAACTTGGATGATTTCATTCAAAAAGTAAACTCTGACCTTGTGGGTAAAGTGGTGAACATCGCGAGCCGTTGTGCCAAGTTCATTAACACCAAATTTAACGATACCTTATCGAGCGAATGTGCTGAAGCAGAATTGGTTCAAAGCTTTATTGATGCGGGTGATTCGATTGCTCAAGCCTATGAAGATCGTGAATTTTCTGCGGCAATTCGTGAAATCATGGCGTTGGCTGACCGTGCCAACCAATACATTGACGAGAAAAAACCGTGGGCGCTTGCAAAGCAAGAAGGTCAAGAACAGCAAGTGCATGATGTCTGCTCTGTCGGGATTAACCTGTTCCGTCAGTTGGCTGTTTACCTTGCGCCAGTCTTGCCTGAATTGGCAAACCAAGTTCAAGCATTCTTGAAACTTGAGAGCTTCAACTTTGAATCACGTAAAACGATTTTGACGGGTCATGAAATTGCAGCGTTCCAAGCGTTAATGCAACGTGTTGACCCTAAAGCAGTTGCAGCAATGGTGGACGAATCGAAAGAGTCTTTAGGTGCACCTGCAGCTGAACCTGTAAAAGCAGAAAAGAAAAAAGAAAAAGCCAAAGAGAAAAAAGCTGAACCGAAAATTGGTGAAGCTGAAATCATCGGTATTGAAGATTTTATCAAGATCGACCTGCGTGTTGCGAAAGTATTGGAAGCTGCAACCGTTGAAGGTTCGGATAAACTTCTTCAACTGACTTTAGATGCGGGCGAAGCTGAACCACGTAATGTGTTTAGTGGTATTCGTGAGTTTTATGCACCTGAAGACCTGAAAGGTAAGCTTGTTGTGTTGGTGGCTAACCTTGCACCACGCAAAATGCGTTTTGGTATTTCAAACGGGATGGTGCTTGCCGCAGGTAATGGCGAAGGTGTTTGGGTGATTTCACCTGAATCTGGTGCTAAACCAGGTGATAAAGTGTCTTAACTAAATCATTTATTAAAAGCCGAATTAATTTTAATTCGGCTTTTAATTTGAATTATTAATATCTAAAAATAAACTTTATGCTTCTTCTTTGGCAACTCATGAAATTTAATAAGCTCAGCTATAAAAATTTCTTTCTTCCTCTTACTTACTCTATTCATATTAGTTGTAGTATCGAATAAAAAATCAAATAAATTTATAATCATTAGAAGAATATAGCGAACCATATAACCAAATAGAAAGATTATTAATGATATAACAAAAATAGATATAAATGTTTTTAATATATTCAAGGAGTGAAATATTATATATAAATCTTCTATTTTTGCTCCATTTGCAATACTTAATCCTGTAAATAAAGCAATTACCCCCATAAACATTGCTAATACTCTATTTTTTGAATCAGTAGCAAAAATATAATTCATAAACTTTTCTCTAGTTAATAATGGCTTGGAGTATTTTTCTTCTAGAAAATAATATTTATCAAGCTTCTCAGCAAGGCTTGCATATTCAGAAAATGGAATGTTAATCGTATTTTCAAACCATTTTCGCTTAATTTCACGTAAAGTTAATACTTTCTTATACTTATGTTTGTATTTTTCTATCAAATAAATATCCCTTTGCTCCTCCAAAGCTCTAAAGAATATTAAGAAACAAACTTCTGACAACAAAACAATATATGGACTAATATCCTTTAGAAAACTATACTTCTTATATAAATTAAATAAATCAAAAAGATTTAAAATTGCCAAAATAAAGATAACTAAAAAAATTATAGAAAATATTAATATTGGATTATTTAATTTCCAGAACACCCCATATGATTCAAATTCTTTATAATACATATTTATTATTTTATTCAAAACTAGCCTCTCAACCTTATATACAATTACCAAAATTCATCATAATTTTCTTTCTGTTTCAACATATTAAATAAACAGTTACAATATTTTTGTTAGTTAAAACATTGATTAATCAAATAATCTAAGACATGGATACCTGCCGTTCGTTAGGGGCACATGGACGTGCCCTCCAACGAACAACTGGGTTTTGTTACTTTTGCCCAGTCAAAAGTAAGGCGAATCTTCCATTAAAAATTTTACGCCAAACATATTCCCCATCCAAAAAGTAGAAAGAAATCCTCTAATATCTTTTTGAGATAAAAAATACTTGCTTGTCGATTCATTTACACAATCTAAAAAAGATGAAAAATCTTGCCCTACATGCTAAAAAATAAACACCATAAATAAATCAAAAAATACTCTCAAATGAAAAAACTACTCGCTTCCGCCCTACTATGCTCTAGCTTCGTCAGTCTACCCACTTTCGCCACTTCCCCCACTTCCCCAATCGAGCAACAAAAACAAGTGGCGGGTTACTACCAATACCAATCAGGGCAAACCCAAATTACCGCCCTGCTCGACGGCACAAACTTTATCTCACCGAGCTTATTTAAAGGACTTTCAGAACAACAAATCCATGAAAGCCTCAAGAAATACTATGCCGACCAAGCCAAAGGCGTACAAACCTCCATCAATGCCTTTCTGGTCAATACAGGACATTCACTAGTCTTAGTCGACAGTGGTGCTGCAAGTTGCTTGGGTTCACACTTAGGCTCAGTTTTAAGCAACTTAAAAGCATCGGGTTACAAACCTGAACAGGTCGATACCATTTTGCTGACGCATCTGCACCCCGATCATGTCTGCGGTATTAGCAAAAACGGCGTTGCAAACTTCCCCAATGCCACGGTGTATGTGTCCGCTACAGAAGCCAATTACTGGCTAAACCCAGAACAGGTCAACAAAATCCCGAAAGAAAAACAGGCAGGTTTTTTAGCGACAGTGGAGAAAATCAAACAGGCGATAGCCCCTTATCAAGCCAAACAGCACTTTAAAACCTACAAACTTGGAGATCAGATTCAAGGATTTAACGTAATCAACAGCACTGGACATACACTTGGGCATACCAGTTATGAACTCAAAACCACAAATGAAACCATTGTGTTTGTAGGTGATATTGTCCATTCACACAGCATACAGTTCGATCATCCTGAAACTTCAATTGCGTATGATGCTGACCCAAAACAAGCCGTTGCAACGCGTTTAAAACTGTTTGCTGAATTTGCAAAACATGGCGAAACCATCGCCGCGCCACATTTACCCTTCCCAGGCATTGGGCATATTTATTCAGCCGATGGCAAAACTTATCAGTGGATTCCAATTCATTTTAAGGATTAGATTAAGGCATTAAATTTATTTTAATTTTAGGTTTTTTTTCACAACTATTTTTTTTAATAAATCACACTATAAACACACTCATCCAAACCTTCTCCCAAAGGGAGAAGGAAGTTGTAATATCAATTTTATTAAGCATTCATGATTATTTTTCATCTATAAAATAGATCAAATCACTAAGGGTTACGTGCTGTATTTAACTGATAATCTTGTTCATACACGGGCACACCCGCAACGCTTTTGACATAGTAATTGTGTTTGCCTTCCGTTGGTTGCTTTAACTCTATTCCTGTAAAAAAACAGGCATTTAACATGACATAGAGTATGGATATTGTCTTCATGGTCATATCCTCATTGTTATTTTGTTTTAACTTAGCATGTTATTAAAATGATTGTTTAAAAAATATCTCCATTTTTATGATGTTCACTCAGCTTCAGTTTATTGCCTCAGATTTACAGACATAAAAAAAGCTTATTGATCAACAATAAGCTTTTTTCAATTTTGGAACAGAACGAATTATTTCAGTCCAAAAATCAACTTTAAACCCAGCACTGTCATTACGCCACCTGCGGCACGGTCAAAGATCGCTTTAAATCGCAAATAGACTTTACGTGGCTTTTCAGCAGAAAGAGCCAGCGCAACTAGGGAATACCAACCTGCATCAATAAAGAAACACAGGATTGGTAAAACCACGTAGTAATACGTTGGAATTTCTTTAGGTAGCAATGCCGTAAAAATACTCGCCAAGATCACCGCAATTTTAGGATTACTCAACTGAGTAATAATTCCTAAGCGATAAGCTTGTGGATAGCTAATCTGCTTGGCAACGTCTTGCTGGGTATGCATCGGTTCTTTAGCATGACGAATAATTTTAATGGCAATCCAAAGTAAATACAGTCCACCACATATTTTTAAAATTAAATACGCAGATGGCACAGCCAATAAAATTGCTTGCAAGCCCATCACAGCCAATAAACCAAAGAATGCTGCACCTGTGCCAGTACCCAGTGCGGTAAACAAACCGTGCTTACGCGACATCGAGATTGAATTTTTCGCCACATAAATAAACGCTGGCCCAGGGCTAATCGCTCCCAGCATCAATGCAATGGTGATGGAAAATAACGGTAATAAACCTTCCACGCTCAGACCTATTTAGTGACTCATTAAGGTGCGCTATTTTAGCAGAACTTAGCCTGTTTTTCCCAATACTAAATACATCACCTCGGTTTTAAAGGATCCATCGGCCTGAATCTCAAAATACTGACGCACCACATCAGACACTTTATCTTGTAAATAGCGAATGGTTGCTGCACCATTTTCTGGCGTTTTCATACGAGCAACCCAGCTATTGAAATCTAAATGCAAAGCTTGCTTTTCAACCTCCTCGACTTTAAAACCAGCATATTCAGCAAATTTCATCCATTCTTGCAAACTGTAATCCCGCACATGACTCGGATCACGAATCATTTCAATGGTCTGTAAAAAGGTGTCTAAAATCGGCTGACCGCTGCCTAAAATATCTACAAAAATCACTTTACCATGCGGTTTTAACACCCGATGTATCTCTTGCATGGCTTGCCCAACATGCTGCCAGTGATGGGCTGAATAACGACTGATCACGCAATCAAAGGACTGGTCGGCAAAAGGTAACGCTTCGGCTGCCCCTTGTTGTCCTTGAATCTGGGTTAAACCTTTTTCTTTGGCTTGCTGACAAACCAATGCCACCATGTCTGGTGTAACATCATAAGCAATGGTGTGCTCTGTCAATGGTGCAACGTGGTAACTGACATGTCCTGCCCCACAACCCAAGTCTAAAACACGCTTGAATTGGTTCTGCTGAATACACTGCTGCATTTTTGCGAACTCCACGCCTTGAGCATGCACCGAACTACTTAAATAAGCATTTGATTTACCTTGGTATTGATCTTGATTTAATTGCTGTTGTGTATTCATTTTTATCTCGCTTGATCTGAATAAGACTCAGCATAGTCAAAGGTAATCTAAAAAAATAATGATGAATTTTACGATTATTAATAAAATAAAGTTATAAATTAATTCCATTTACAAAACTATAAACATCTAGATCGATACAAACGGACACTTTTGTCCGTAAAATATCGCCTAGAGATTGAAAGACTTGATAGCCATGAGTAAACATGTACAACGTGCGGCGCAAAACCGCGAAGAGCTTTTAAATGCCGCTGCCGAGATGATTAAAACCCATGGTATTCACGTCCCTTTACAACTGATTATTGATTATGCAGGTGTTGGACGGGCAACCTTTTATCGGAACTTTGCAGATCGTAAGCATCTGATTTATGCCTTACTACAGCAGTCGATTGAGAATCTGGAAACACGTGCCAAATATTATGGACAATTTGATGATGGCCTGTTTCTACTGATTTACAGTCATATTGAAACTTTGCCTCAGTTGTCTGCACTCAAAGAATATTGGCGTATTTTAGATGCAGACGATCCTCAATTACAAAAACTGGTTCAACAGCATGAACAGATCATCACACCGCTCATTCAGCGTGCAATTGATGCAGGAATCTGTCGTTCAGATCTGAATTTTGAAGATTACCGAACCATTATTTCTATCTTAACAGCATCGTTTCGTGGACATACTGAACAAGAACAAATGCGCTTAGCCAAACGCGCCATTGAACTTTTATTAACAGGGATTCAAGTATCCAACGAGGCCATTTATGGATAAACAGCCACGTTATTTGGAGACTCCACCTGACTGGACGGCGGATGAGCGCCCCATTCTGCCTGGCTCTCCTCCCTCAATTGCCCACTCACGTGGAAAGCGCTATTTGTATTTTTTTATTGGCATATTTATCGCGCTCTCAGCGGGACTGAGTAATGGTTTTATTACTGCCAATTTGCCTCAACTTCAAGGTGAATATGGTTTAACTCCCCTTGAAAGTGCTTGGCTACCCGCAGCTTATGTGATGGCTAATGTCAGCGCCAATCTGATTTTGTTCAAAGCTCGCCAACAATACGGATTACGATTATTTAGTGAAATTGGGCTTTTGGCATTTATTGCTGTCATGATTATGCATATTTTTGTGCATAGCTATCATTCAGCTTTAGTTGCCCGTTTTATTAGCGGTTTGGCAGCGGCACCACTCAGTTCACTGGGTATGTATTACATCATGCAAGGCTTTACCAAAGAGCACCGCATTAAAGGCCTGTATTTGGGAATTGGCTTTGGACAGCTCGGTGTCCCATTAGCTTGGATCATTTCGCCACTGTTAGTTAACGTCAATAACTGGTCTGTTCTGTATACCTTTGAGCTTGGTTTAAGCCTGTGCTGTTTTGCGATGGTGGTATCACTCAAACTGCCGCGTAGTTTACGTATTGCCGTGTTTGAAAAAGGTGATTTTCTTACCTTTGCCTTACTGGCTCCTGGGTTCGCCTGTCTATGTGCCGTATTAGTTCAAGGGCCATTGCGCTGGTGGTTTGATTCACCATGGGTCGCTTATGTACTCATCTGTGGTTTTAGCCTGTTGGTCTTGGGATTCTTTTACGAACATCAACGCACCAATCCTCTCATAATGACTCGCTGGATTGGGACTTGGCCCACACTCCGATTTATTATTGCTGCGTTTATGTTACGCCTGCTCATGTCAGAGCAAACTTATGCAGCGGTTAACTTCCTTAAAACAGTTGGTATGGGCCCTGACCAGTTTGTTAGTCTCTATACCGTGATCTTCTTTGGCATGCTTGCTGGTGCGATTTTCAGTGCTTTAACCTTTGCCCGAGAACGGATTGTTTTACAACTGGTATTCGCTGAATTTCTGGTACTGGTGGCTTGTAGTCTGGATTTCCACCTGACCAGTGATGTGCGTCCTGCCAACTTTTACCATAGCCAGTTTTTAGTGGCATTTGCAGGTGGGCTATTTATTGGGCCTTTACTACTGGTCGGTTTTGGTCGAGCTTTACAGCAAGGTGCAGGACATATCGTCACCTATCTGGTGCTGTTTTCTGCAACGCAAAGTTTTGGTGGTTTGGTGGGTTCATCCTTTTTTTCAACCTACCAAAAAGAACGGACTCAAGTTTATCAGGTGACCATCAATAATGCGCTGCAAAGCACTGACCCAAATGTCAGCCAGCGTCTCAGCCAGTATCAAAGTAAATATTCTGCCTATATTACCGACAGTGCCAAGGATCAGGTACAAGCCAAATCCAGTCTGTCCCAAATTACAACACGTGAAGCACAGGTACGTGCCTATAACGACGTGATCTATCTCAACGGCATTTTTGCTGTAATTTTGCTGATTTGGGGACTGAGCAATATTGCATGGACCACCTACACAGCTCGCCGTCATCCCCAATCTTCCTAATTTTCGAGTAGCGCTATGAGTGACCAACAACAACCTGATGAGACTTCACCTGAAAAACAGGAAGTATCTTCACCCCAACAACCACATTTAAAGAATGTGCCTCGTGTCAGTAAGTTGATTGAAACTAAAAAATCAACGCTGATTCTGATGTTTTTTATTTTACTCGTCGGGATTAGCGTCATTATGTGGGCATGGCAAATCGGGCCATTTAATACGCCTATTCAACGCACAGATAACAGCTACATTAAGGGAAAAACTACGGTTTTATCTTCTCAAATCAATGGCTATATTCAGGATGTTTTAGTCAGCGACTTTGACCATGTCAAAAAAGGACAGATCCTGATTAAGATTGACCCAACGACGTATAATCAAAAAGTTTCTCAAGCACAGTCTGGTGTTGAACAGGCGGCCAATAATTTTAATAATCAAAAACAAACCATTGCGCAACGTGAAGCCGATGTCAGTGCGGCACAGGCAAAAGTGGCTCAGGTTGAGTCACAATATCAACTCTCCTTGCAACAATTGCAGCGTTATCAAGCTCTAGGCAATAGTGGTGCGATTTCAAAATCAGATCTCGATCAGAGCCGTGCCAGTGTTGCCAATAATTTGGCGTTAGTAAATGAAGCCAAAGCTAATGTCAAAGTGGCGATAGAGTCGTTAAAAACCGCGCAGATCGCGACACGTGGTTTACAGGCACAAGTCAAAAATGCGGCTGCACAGCTCGATCAGGCCAATACCACAAAAGACTACAGCATTATCACAGCACCAATGGATGGACAGCTTGGTGAAGTTTCACCGCGTGTCGGTCAATACGTGGGGGCTGGTTCTCAACTGCTCTATTTGATTCCGCAAACCACATGGGTGATCGCCAACTTTAAGGAAACCCAAATTGCCAATATGCAAATTGGGCAAAAAGCCTCTTTTACGGTCGATGCCTTAAATCACAAGAAATTTACGGGCCATGTTGAGGAAATCTCTCCTGCTGCGGGTTCTGAGTTTAGTGTACTTAAAACCGACAATGCCACAGGCAACTTTACTAAAGTGGTTCAACGTATTTCTGTGAAGATTGCAATTGACCCCAATCAGCCTGAACTCAGTCGCTTAAGACCAGGCATGTCGGTGATTACTTCGGTTGATACTTCAAGTGCAGGAACAGGCACACGCTAATGCAGATTCAAGCACAGTTACCTGAGATTCCAATCCAGTCGCTACGAGTACGAGATGATATTCAGCTCGATATCAAACGACTGGATCTGGTTCATCCACACATTTCAGGCAACAAGTTTTACAAACTCAAATACAATCTGCTAGAGGCACAACAACAGGATAAAACTGCGGTACTGACTTTTGGGGGCGCATATTCCAATCATATTGCAGCGACAGCATATGCGGCTCAAATGTTGGGACTTCGTAGCATCGGCATGATTCGTGGAGAGGAACTGGCTCAGCGCCCGTTAAATCCAACTTTAGAAACAGCCCGTAACATGGGGATGCAGCTTGAATTTATTTCCAGACAGGCCTATCAACAGCGTCATGAACCCGTCTTTTTAGCACAGTTACAACAGCAATTCCCCAATAGTTATCTGATTCCTGAAGGTGGTACCAATGCACTTGCCATACAAGGTTGTCAGGAAATTCTGACGAAAGCAGACTTAAAAAACTACGATGTATTTTGCTGTGCAGTCGGTACAGGTGGCACACTCTCAGGTCTGATTGAAGCCAGTCATACTCATCATCAAGTATTGGGTTTTTCAGCACTCAAAGGTGAATTTCTGACTCAAGAAGTTGAGAAACTGGCCCATAAAAACAACTGGAAAATTCTCGATGCTTATTGTTGCGGTGGCTATGCCAAAACTTCCCCTGAGCTGCTGAAATTTATTCGAAAGTTTGAACAGACTTATCAGATTCCACTCGAACAGGTTTATACAGGCAAAATGCTGATGGGGATTTTTGATTTAATTGAACACGGTTATTTCCAGTCTGGCACTCGAATTCTCGCGATTCACACAGGTGGTTTGCAAGGGCGTACACAACAGTTAGGCGACATGCCAAAAATTTCAGTATAATGCGCGGTTTTTAGCATTCGGAGAACTCACATGGCTGCTCAACAGTATGATGTCATCGTATTAGGTGCAGGTGCATCAGGCTTGATGCTGGCAGCGTGTGCAGCCAAACGCGGCCGCTCGGTTTTGGTTCTCGAAAAAGCCAATAAAGTCGGTAAAAAAATTCTGATGTCAGGCGGTGGTAAATGTAATTTCACCAACCTTGATGTCGAGCCTGAAAATTATATTTGCCACAATCCTCATTTCGTTAAATCAGCACTGTCTCGCTATAACCAGTGGGATTTCATTGGCTTGGTTTGTGAATATGGCATCGCGTATGAAGAGCGTAAACACGGACAACTGTTTACCCTCAACGGCGCAAAAGACATTTTGAATATGCTCTTGTCCGAATGTAGCAAAACAAATTTGGTTGAGATCCAGACTTCTTCTGAAGTTGAAGCTGTTCAGGTTCTTGAAGATGGTCTGTTTAGCGTAAAGACTCAAAATCAAAACTTTAAAGCTGAATCAGTTGCGGTCACAACAGGTGGCTTATCTATTCCGACACTTGGTGGCTCCGATTTTGGTTATAAACTGGCGAAGCAATTTGGTCATAAGATTTATCCTACGCGTGCGGGTCTTGTGCCTTTCACATTCTCCGACCAGTTTAAAGAAGTCACAACACGTTTAAGTGGCAATGCCTTAGATGCAACCTTAAGCAATGCTCAAGCTGCATTTACGGAAGCCCTGCTCTTTACCCACCGTGGTTTGAGCGGCCCAAGCTCCTTGCAACTTTCTAACTATTGGCAAGTGGGTGAAAGTTTTCAGATCAACTTTTTTCCAACACATGATCTCTTCACATGGCTTAAGCAGAAAAAGCAAAGTCATCCCAAAAGCCTGCTACGCACACTACTCACTGAATTAGCTGCAAAATCTGTGATTATTGAACTGCAACACTTGATTTGGCAGGCGGACAGTGAAACAGCGATTGGACAATTGAGTGATCAAAAACTTGAACAGATAGCAACGCAGCTACAAAACTTTCAGGTTAAGCCTTCGGGCACTGAAGGTTATCGAACTGCTGAGGTGACTTTGGGCGGAGTCGATACAGACGAAGTCTCATCTAAAACCATGGAAAGTAAAAAGCAGAAAGGTTTGTTCTTCTTGGGTGAAGTTCTGGATGTGACAGGACACTTAGGTGGTTACAATTTCCAATGGGCTTGGTCATGTTCGTTTGCTGCTGCTGAATATGTTTAGCTGCCGAAAGATTTGCTCTTTCAGCAGCTAGAAAATTAGTTTTTTACGACTTTTGTCACTTGAGGATGCCCAACATAGGCATCTTTGGCACTTGGGTTGCTGTAACTGAACATGTAAGCGACGACAGCTATATAAAATAAGACAATCATGGCGAACATGAAACGCATCAAGCGTTTATCTTCTTTTACATGCATCTCATGAAGTGACCGACTTAGATGGCGTAACATAGTCATCTCCTCCCTTCTATCACGTCAATTCGACTATTTTTTATACTAAACTAAATTTTGATCCAGTTGTGTAAAAATGCATTGCTATCGCGTATACATTGTTTGTCAGCTATAGCGTAAAAATACGTTATACTATGTGCCACTTTTTCAATATGCCACGATGATGTCGTATAGACTAGAATCTACTTCCCTTGAACTCGACACCGATGTCACTCATCAGTGTTATTTACATTACACGCGAGATCAGCACCTGATTGGCGTGATTGAATTCAGCAAGCCGAGTTATGCCTTGAAGTGGGGTGATTTAGAGTATCTACGCCGCCGTACTGAAGAATTTTCAGTGATGCCTTTCCCTGATTGTATCAGTGCAATGGTCATTGACCTGCGTAATGTTGCTGTGTTCCTCGATCAGGAAACACCGATTATTCCATGGCGAATGGTTGAGGAAGAATGTTTAATTCGCCTTGTCGTTCCACAAGAACGTCTTGAATATTATACGGGCTTATTTGAACCGACTTGGCTCACTTCCGATGTCGATACGGCAATCAATGAAATCCGTACATTTATGGATATGTTTGTGCATTAATTCACACAAACATATCTCATCATTCAATTACCAGTAATTTTCAACTGCAATATTCCCTTCACCACGACGGTTCATGGTTAAACCGCGTTGTTTAAGTGCCTCTTTGGTATCTTCCACCATTTCTGGATTACCACACAGCATAATATGGCTGGTTGCTGGGTTAAATTGTTGGCCAGCAAATGCTTCAAGCTGCCCATTTTCAATTAAAACGGGTAAACGCTGATGTAATGCTGCTTGCGGATCACGGGTAATAATCGGTACAAACTGAAAACCTGTATGCCCTTCACCAAAAGTTGTGGCAATCTCCTGAATACGCTCAACATATGCCAATTCTGCTTGTGTGCGTACACTATAGACCAGATTGATTTTTTGGTAATTCTGCCATGTTTCAAAATCTTGGAGCATCGACAAAAATGGTGCGAGTCCTGTTCCTGTCGCCAGCAACCACAAATCTTGTGGCAATGGCTGTTGATAACGCGCCAAAGTTAAAAAGCCATACGGAATTTTTTCCAGATACAACTCATTGCCAATTTGCAAATCTTTTAAGCGTGATGTAAATGCACCATCAGGTACAACGATTGAAAAAAACTCTAGTGTCTCATCATAAGGTGATGAAACTACAGAATATGCCCGTACAATCAGCTCATCATCCACTTTGATTCCGATTCGTGCAAACTGCCCCGCAGTAAATTTAAAGTGAGCTGGTCGTGTCATGGTAAAGCTGAATAAATTATCCGCCCAACGTTGAATAGATAAGACTTTTTCTACAGTAAATTTCTCAGATGTCATGATTTCAAGGTGCAAGAATTCGTCGGCTCATGTTAGCATGGCGGGGCAAATATTGATATTTTTACTCTTTAAGGCTTCAACTATGCGCATGACCTTACGCCAATTGGCTGTTTTTGTAGCCGTCGCTCAGGAAGGAACTGTTACCAAGGCCAGCGATGCAGTCAAATTGACGCAAAGCGCAGCCAGTATGGCACTTGCTGATTTAGAAGATGGATTAGGTGCACCGCTATTTGACCGTTTAGGTAAACGCCTTCAACTCAATGATCTTGGGCGCTTTTTACTTCCTCAGGCATTGGAAATTTTAGGTCGCTGTGAAGCATTTGAACAAGTGGCTAAGGGTGAATTACAAAGTATTGATTTACGCCTTGGCGCAACGCTGACAATTAGTGATTATTTAATGCCAGATCTAATGGCAGGTTTTCTACAATTACAGCCTCAAGCACATCTACAATTGCAAGTGGGTAACACTCGCCAAATGATTGAAGCAGTCAATCAATTCCAGCTAGATTTGGCTTTAATTGAAGGTTCTTGTCATATTCCACAGTTACAGAGCATCCACTGGCGTGATGATGAATTAGCCGTATGCTGTGCGCCAAGTCACCCGCTTGCTCAACTTGACCGTCCACTGACTCCACAAGACTTTGCCGATGTTGAATGGATCTTGCGTGAAGAAGGTTCAGGTACACGTGAAGTATTTGATACCGCGATTTTAAATCATCTAGAAGATGCCCATATCCGCCTGACACTTGGACACAACGAAGCGATTTTAAAAATCATTTCAGGCGGCTTAGGCATTTCCTGTATTTCCAAACTTGCATTGTTACCCATGCTAAATTCAGGTCAACTGGTGATTCTTGAAACGCCATTTTGGGAATTAAAGCGTCCTTTATTTATGCTGGTACATCGTCATAAATATCAAGGTCCTGGTCTAAAAGCCTTTATGAACTTTTGCAACGACCAGACCTAATCGTTTTATTGCCAATTTGGATCAGTTGTTCTGCGAGAGTCTTTTTCACACGGCTCTCCATCAGCATTAACATCCATTTTGGTATTTGGACAATTGTGCACAAACCAGCGCGCTTCAGCCAAAGAATGCATTTGTGAACAATATTGCCGCCCATCGCATTTAAAGTATCCTAGCGGACTTGGCATTGGTTTAGGTGCGGGTGCTGGGCGATTTGGAATCAAAGGTATTTTGGGCTCTTCTATCTTTGGTTTCGGTAATTCATCTGAAACATTGCTGAGTTGGCGGCGTTGCTCATCAATTCTTTGTTTTTGTTCTTGAATCAATTGCTGTGTATGTTGTGCTCGTAGCTCTTGATGTTCTTGTAGTTTTAAATACGCGATATAAATACCGATCCCAGCCAATACTACAACGATAAACAAAAACAGAGTTGCTTTTTTCATCATTTTGGCCTCATAAGAAAATACCCGTTATTAAACAGGTATTTTCACTAACCTACATTAGTCTTTTTGTACACTACCAAAAATTTTATCGCCAGCATCGCCAAGTCCTGGAACGATGTAACCATTTTCATTTAAACCATCATCAATTGATGCTGTAAATATACGGACATCTGGATGCAATTCTTCGACTTTTGCAATTCCTTCTGGTGCAGCAACCAGAACCATCACACGAATATCTTTACAGCCGCTAGCTTTTAATACATCAATCGCGGCAACTAAAGAACTTCCTGTTGCCAACATCGGATCGATAATCATGGCAATACGGTTCGCCACATCTGGAACTAATTTTTTGTAATAGGTGCGTGCCTGAAGCGTTTCTTCATCGCGCTCAAGACCTAGAACACTCACCTTAGCACTTGGAATCAGATTGAGTACGCCATCCAGCATACCAATCCCTGCACGTAGAATTGGTACGATTGTGATTTTCTTACCCGCAATACGCTGAGTAGTGACATCACCTGCCCAACCTTGAATTTCATGATCAACCACTGGCAAATCTTTCGTTGCTTCGTAAGTCAATAACATTGTGACTTCTTGCGCAAGTTCACGGAAATTTTTGGTACTGATCTCGGCACGGCGTAATAAACCAAGTTTATGGCGAATTAGTGGGTGACGAATTTCTTGGATAGGCACGGAAAGAACACCTGACAAATTTAATTGTGCCTAGTATATCCCTTTTCGGTCAGAAATAAAAAAGCCCTCATGAATGAGAGCTTTTTTAAACCGCTAAATTAAAACTTAGTGGTTAAACAATACTTGCTGGATTGGCGCAAGAACTTGAGACATTGCAGAAATTTTAAGTACAGGATCTGGGTAAACACCGATCAACAATACTAATGCTGCTGCACCAAGCACCATGATACCACCCACTTTTTGACCCCAATGCTTTTCAGCGTCAATACGTGGAGTTTCTGGTGGTGTAAGGTACATCACAACCATAACGCGTAAATAGTAGTACAAACCGATACCACTACCCACAATGATCATAGCAGCCAAGAACCAGTGACCTGCATCTACAGCAGCTTTGATCACCATGAACTTACCGATAAAGCCTGCAGTCAATGGAATACCTGCCAAAGACAGTAACATCACAGTTAATGTTGCAGTCAATACAGGACGACGCCAGAACAAACCACGGTAATCAGCAACGCTTTCAGCTTCATCTAGGTTGTTGTATGGGCTAGACATAAGAGTCACAACACCAAACGCACCAATCGTCGTCAATACATACGCAATCACATACATATTCACGCTGTCGAGGCTGAAATAGTTTTTGCTAACGAATGCAACCAATAAGTAACCAAAGTGTGCAATTGATGAATATGCAAGTACACGTTTAAGGTTAACCTGACGCACTGCAAGCAAGTTACCAACAATGATTGAAAGCACCGCAATAATGCTGATGATCAAGCTAATTGATGGAATCAACGCGCCTGCTGCAAGCAAATAACGGACAAACAAACCAATGGTTGCAACTTTAGCCGCTGTTGCCAAGAACGTTGCCATTGGTGCTGGAGCACCTTGGTAAACGTCTGGTGTCCATTTGTGGAATGGCGCCAAAGACAGTTTGAACGAAATTGCGAAAATAATGAGACCAATACCCAAAATAACCATTGGGTTGCCCATTTTCACCATTTGCAACAAAGAGCCAAAGCCAGCATAGAATGACAATGTGCCTGTATAAGCATAAATATATGCCATACCCATCAACAACATTGCAGATGCTGTTGCTGACAACACAAGGTATTTCATCCCTGCTTCCAATGATTTCTCACGCTCGTGGGTATAAGCCAAAAGACCATACACAGGAACCGACATCAACTCCAAGCTAATGAAGAATGATGCATAGTGAGAACTTGCAACCATCAACATTGCGCCAGCAACAGAAGATAGTAAGAGCAAGTACAATTCTTCACGGTTGTCTTTGTACGTTTCAATATACGCATGAGACAACGTGCAGCATGCCAAAGCCGAAACTAGAATCAGCAATTGATAAAGCATGGTAAATGGATCAACCATAAACATGTTCATCACATTCGCTGGTCGGAAGTGACCATTCATCATTTGTAAAATGATATTGAATGCTGCTAGGTTCAAGCCAATCACTGATGTCGTTGCAATCAGATTATGATTACGCTTGATTGCCGTAAAAATCATGACCAGCACGATTGTCAAACCGACAATCATGACTGGTGCAAGTGGCATAATATCTGAAAATTGGGTTGTGAAGTTCATGACTTATTGGATCTCCACATTATCAAGTTGGCTGATTGCTTGTTGCATCACATCTACGCCATTATGAACAGGAATATAGCTATTCGCTAACCACTGCATACTTGAGTTAGACACATCAAGGAAGGTTTGTGGGAACACACCAAGCCACACTAGACCAATCACACAGATCATTAGAATCACAAGCTCACGTGCAGATAAATCTTTCAGTGGGTTTGCATAATGCTGTTTGTGTTCTTCGTTTGGAGTACCAAACAATGCACGATGAATCAAAATCAAGCCGTAAAGACCAGCAAATACCAAGCTGATCGCAGCAATGATCGTAAATGTTGGATACTTACCAAATGCACCCATCATGATCAGGAATTCACCGATAAAGTTACCTAAACCAGGAATACCAACCAATGCAGAAATAAAGAACATCAAGAAGAATGGTAAATAGCGGAATTGACCACGCATACCACCCATCAAGCGCATGTCACGTGTATGCAAACGTTCATAAATCTGACCGCACATGATGAACAATGCAGCAGAACATAAACCGTGTGCCAACATCATAATCATCAAACCTTGATAAGTGATGATGTTGCCTGCATAGATTGCAAGGAGTACAACGCCCATGTGTGAAATAGAACTATAAGCCAACAAACGTTTCATATCGGTTTGTTGGTAAGCACACCATGCACCGTAGAAAACACCAATCAAACCAAAGATGATTGCAATATCAGCGAACTGCGCTGAAGCTGCAGGGAAGAATGGAATGACAAAACGAAGCAAACCGTATGCTGCTGTTTTAATCAAGATACCTGCCAAGTCCACAGAACCTGCTGTAGGCGCTTGAGCATGCGCATCTGGTAACCAGCCATGTAATGGAAATACAGGAAGTTTCACTGCAAAACCAATGAACATACACAACATAAAGCCGTATGCATAGCTTGGTGGTAAGTGATTTGCAACAGCCAACAGGAAGTTATAGTCAAAGTTAATCACGCCATTGGTCATGATGTAGCCCCAGACTACGAGTCCGAGAATACCAATCAACATGATCAAGCCTGAAACTTGAGTATAGATAAAGAATTTGGTTGCCGCGTAAACACGTGATTTACCATCCGCACCGCTATGTCCCCAAAGTGCAATCAAGAAATAGATTGGCACCAGCATCATCTCCCAGAAGAAGAAGAACAGGAACATGTCGATCGCAAGGAACACACCGATAACACCACCTAAACTCCAAAGTAAGTTAAGGTGGAAGAAACCAACATTCTTTTGGATTTCACCCCAAGAACAACCAACTGCCAAAATACCCAAAAGTGCGGTTAAACCGACCATGAGCAATGACAAGCCATCTAGAGCAAGATGGATACTAATCCCTAAAGATGTAATCCAAGGCACATAAAACTGTGCTGCAAAGGTTGGTGCCTGAGCACCAAGTTCATAATGGTAGTTACCACTACTCCACAAACTGATGGTTAAACCGAGAGTAATGATCATCCCGATTAAAGCAATCCAACGTGGAAGGTGTTGATCGACTTTATCAACCAACCAACACATAAAACCTGCAATGAATGGAACGAGAATCAGCGCGGGTAAAATTAAATTGTTTTCCATTTTATTTCCCCACTACCTGAACAACGATCAGGATCATCAGTAACACCACAATACCGAGTGACATACTTGATGCATATTCACGCAATGAACCCGTTTGACGTGAACTTGTAAATTTGTTGCCGCCTTTTACAAGTGCTGGCAATACAAGCCACAAACGATCAATTGGATCACGACCTAAAATCTTAGCGATCAGTAAATAAGGTTGTACAAAAATGAGGTTATATAAAGCATCGAAACCGAATGCATTACGCCAAATGTGAGCAATGCCTGCACCCAATGAGGTTTGAGCAAATGCTTTAACAGCACCATAAGCAAACGCAAATAGCACCACACCTACAACCAAACCGCCGATCGCGATTCCTGCTGCTGTATGTTCTGCACCGTGAATCAATCCTTCAATATTTTCAGGAATTTCAAATGCTGGAATGTTTGCAGACGTCAATAATTTTTCAACTGGCGCTTTAAGCAATGCACCTACTGCTGTAGACAATACCAACAGAATTGATAATGGTCCCCAGTAGGTAACACCTTTGATTTCGTGTGCATGTGTTTTTTCTTCACCAAAGAATACAACCCAGATTAAACGGAATGTATAAATTGAAGTTAAGAAGGCACCCGCAACACCTGCCCAGTACAAGCAGTTATAAAGTGGAAGATTTGCCAACATGCCATGTGCATAAACTTCACCCAAGATCGCATCTTTAGAGAAGAAGCCCACGGTCACGAATGGAATCGCTGCTAATGCACCACCACCCACAACGAAACATGCAAATACGAATGGAATCTTTTTCCAGAGACCACCCATCTTGAAGATGTTTTGTTCGTGATGACAAGCCAAGATCACTGCACCAGAAGACAAGAATAATAATGCCTTGAAGAATGCGTGAGCCAACATGTGGAATAGACCCGCTTGGTAAGCTTCAGCACCGACTGCCATAAACATATAACCGAGCTGACTCATGGTTGAGTAAGCCAAGATACGTTTGATATCGGTTTGAACCAATGCAGCAAAACCAGCAACCAATAGTGTAATCGCACCTGTTACAGAGATGAACTGCATGATTTCAGGTGCCATTTCAAATACAGTATGCACACGGCAAGTTAAGTACACACCTGCTGTTACCATGGTTGCAGCATGGATCAATGCAGAAACAGGTGTCGGACCTGCCATCGCATCGGCTAACCAAGTTTGCAATGGAATCTGTGCAGATTTACCCGCAGCACCCAAGAACAACATTAATGCTGTCCAGATCGCAAGTGAGTGATTACCTGCAAGAACAAGGTGTGCATTTGCCACAATCGTTGCAATATGCAAAGTGCCAAATTCTTGATAAAGCAAGAATAACGCGATCAATAAGAAAACGTCACCCACACGTGTAACGGTAAATGCTTTGATTGCAGCCCAACCATTGTCTGGATTTGAATAATAAAAACCAATCAATAAGTATGAGCACAGACCAACACCTTCCCAGCCCAAGAACAATAACGCAAGGTTATCGCCAAGCACCAACACCAACATGCTCGCAACGAACAGGTTGAAGTAAGAGAAGAAGCGTGCATAGCCGTCTTCGCCACGCATATACCAAGATGCAAAGATATGGATCAGGAAACCAACACCTGTGATCATGCCCATCATGAGCAATGACAAACCATCAAGATGTAAGCTTACTTCTGGTGCTAACGTACCAACGCTAAACCATATCCATAAATGTTGTACTACAGCAGTTGAACCGCTGTTCACAAACTCTAAGCCAGCAATTAAGGCAAATAAAGCAGACAGACCCACTGAGCCTACGCCAATCAGCGCAGCAATATTTTCAGAAAGTTTATCGCGACCCGCCGCTAATAAAATAAAGCCGATTAGCGGAAATAAGATTGTTAAGTATAAATAACTCATCCGCGCATCTCACTCGCAGCATCCACATCCAAATGATGGAAGCGATGATAAAACTGAAGGACGATCGCTAGACCAATACAAGCCTCGGCAGCTGCCAAAGTCAAAATTAAGATAAACATAATCTGACCATCAGCTTGACCCCAAACGCTACCAGCAAGCACGAATGCTAATGCAGCGGCGTTCATCATGATCTCAAGACTCATCAAAATAAATAGAAAGTTGCGACGCACCATTACACCGTAAAACCCAAGTGCAAAAAGAACGGTTGCCACAATCAAACCGTGTTCCAAAGGGATGTTACCCATTAGTCTTATTCCTCTTCACTTGGTTCACGTTTACCTAAATGGAATGCTGCAACAAGTGCTGCGAGCAATAGCATTGCGGCAATTTCAACCAACAATAAATATTGGGTAAATAACGCTTGACCCACTGCTTTAGGTCCAACCATTGTTTTGCCCAGTAAGGCACCTGCTGGTGTGTAATCGCTACCGATCATCCACACAAGAGTTAAGCCCAATAAAAAGCTTAACAATGCAGGTACTGCCCAAGCATCTGAGGTCAACCATTTACGTTCTTGTTCAACCGTGTGCTGACCCAAGTTCAGCATCATCACCACGAATACGAACAAAACCATAATTGCACCGGCATACACGATCACCTCAAGCGCACCTGCAAAAGGTGCGCCTACGATCATGAAAATACCCGCAACAGCAAGTAATGAAATAATAAGGTTCAATAACGCATGTACAGGGTTCGCGTTAGTGACTACACGAACCGTAGAAACGATGGCCACAAGAGCCATTAAATAAAATGGCCACATCATGGTAATAAGCTCCGTACATCGACAGGTGCGCTTTCTCTTTGCGCTTGTCCTTTTTCTTTACCGTTAATTGCCATACCTGTTACACGATAGAAGTTGTAATCAGGGTATTTGCCTGGACCAGAAATCAGTAAGTTTTCTTTTTCGTAAACCAAATCCTGACGCACATATTCACCTAACTCGAAGTCTGGAGTTAACTGAATTGCAGTCGTAGGACATGCTTCTTCACACATACCGCAGAAGATACAACGTGAGAAGTTAATACGGAAAAACTCCGGATACCAACGACCATCTTCTTTTTCTGCTTTTTGTAATGAAATACAACCTACAGGGCAAGCAACCGCACACAAGTTACATGCAACACAGCGCTCTTCGCCATCTGGGTCGCGTGTCAGAACAATACGACCACGGTAACGTGGTGGTACGATCTGCTCAGCAGGTACTTCTGGATATAAAATGGTGTCACGTTTGCGCGTTGCGTGGCTAAACACCATCCACAACGAGCGAACGACAGACCCGACACCAGCTAGAATTTTAAACATGATGTTCTCCCTGCTGTCTTAGGCCGCATGCTTCAATAGAATGACAGCACCAGTTACCACTAAGTTAACCAATGCCAATGGCAAGCAGATTTTCCATCCGAAGTTCATCACTTGGTCATAACGAGGACGAATTAACGCACCACGTGCCAAGATGAACATCATGACAAAGAAAGCAGTTTTGATAATGAACCAGAAACCTGCTGGAATAAATGGAATATCCAAGTTAAATGGTGCAAGCCATCCACCGAAGAATAACGTGACGATCAATGCTGAAATTAAGATAATGTTCACGTATTCAGCAACGAAGAACATCCCCCATTTCATACCGCCGTATTCAACATGGTAACCTTCTGACAATTCTTGCTCTGCTTCAGGTTGGTCGAATGGGTGACGGTGAGTCACCGCAACACCAGCAACCACAAATACCAAAAAGCCGATAAACTGAGGAATGATATTCCACATATCGCGTTGTGATTCAACAATCTCACGCATGTTGAATGAGCCCGCAATTGCAACCACACCCATCAAGGAAATACCCAAGAACACTTCATAAGAAATGGTTTGTGCAGAAGAACGTAAAGCACCGAGTAAGGCATATTTGTTGTTTGAAGACCAACCACCAAATAACACGGCATAAACCGCAATACCCGCCATTGCCATAAAGAACAATAAGCCGATGCTCATGTCTGCGACACCCATAAATGGGCTAACAGGAATCACCATGAAAGACAGCACAGCTGTCGCCATTGCGACAGCAGGTGCTAAACGGAAAGTCAATTTATCTGCAAACTTTGGTGTCCAGTCTTCTTTGAACATGATTTTAAGCATGTCGGCAACGATTTGGAGTGAACCAAAAGGACCTACACGGTTTGGACCGTAACGGTCTTGCCACAAACCTAAAAGACGACGTTCAACAAATGACATCAGCGCTGCAAAAATGACAACGACTAACAAAATCAGAATTGCTTGCACAACCGTATAGGCGATTGGCCAATCTGTTGCCCATACAGGTAGAGCGCGTAAATTTTCGTGCATGATTACACTCCTACCGACACAGCAACAGGTTCAGCCAAAGATACTGTTGGCGCTAAACCAATTGGATAACCAATGTAGCCTGTTGGCAAGTATTCAATCACTTGCACTGGTAAGCTAATGCTGGTTTCCCCTGCTTTTACGGTAATTTTTTGACCATCTTGAACATTTAAACGAGATGCATCTTGTTCACCCACTGCAAACACAGCATCAGGAATACGCGATTCCATTGCAGGTGTTTTAATGGTGAATTCACCTGAAGCAAAAATATGATGCATTGGAACCAAACGGAAGCTATCTGGATTCGCCAGAACTACCGATGGAGCAACATAGCTACGTGCTGGACGTTTTGGTAAACGATCAAATAAACGAATACCTGCGTCACCGCCTTTCAAGTGACCACCCACTTCATCTTGGTATTTGTTCCAAGACTGTGGTGAGTTCCAACCTGGTGCCCATGCAAATGGAACCAATGATGCTGCTTTTTGCGGACCAACATAACCTTCCATTGAGAATGTTAATGCTGAGTCAACGTCAACAGGCTGTTTTGGTTCATGCACAGAAATCGGTGCACGCAATGCTGTACGACCAGAGTAACGACGTGGTTCACGCGCAATTTTCAAGCCATGAACACGGTAACCTGCATCTGGTGCAACATCTTGAATTGCTTCAAGAACAGGAACATTTTTCACGACAGATTCAATCACGTCATCCAGCAATGTCCAGTCAATCGCTTTACCGCGCAGACCCGTTTCAATTGCATGTAACCAGCGCCATGATTCTTTAATCGCGTATTCTGGTTTGTAGTAGCTTGGATCGTAAACTTGATAGAAACGTTGTGCACGACCTTCTTGGCTCACCACCGTACCATCACCTTCAGCAAAGCTTGCTGCTGACAATACAATGTTCGCTGCTTTCACGGTTTCAGTTTCGCTATGATCAAGCACAATCACATCTTGCGCTTTCGCCAAAGCTGCCTGAACTTGAGTTGCAGGTAGACGACGGAACAGATCATTTTCAACGATCACTACAGTGTCATAGTCTTGTGCAAATGCTTGCTCTAGGCTTAAACCACCAAACAGTGCAAGACCCATTGAGTTCACTTCAGGAACAACTAAAGTTAAACCTGCTGTTGCACCCAAGTTTTGAGTCAACTGTGCTGCAGCTTCCATAACCGCTGGATCTTGTAGGCTTGTACCTGCAATCACCAATGGTTTTTTCGCTGCTTTTAGTGTATCTGCAATGGTTTGCGCAAATGCTTTAGCATCGTCATCTAGACCAAGAACAGTTTCACCATTCACTGCTGCCGCAACGGCAAAGCCAAGACGTGCGATATCATTCGGAGAAGCAACCACTTCACCCGTCGCAACATCAGCTAAACGCGTTTGTGTTGCTGCCAAGATATAAATCGGAGATTTTTCATCTTGACCAATACGTGCAACAGGTTCAGCTAACCAGTCTGGCGTACGGCGATCTGCTGCCATTTGTTTGGCTTTGTTTTTCGCAGCTTGGCGAACAGACAATGCCATACGTGGCGCAGTTTGCGTTAAGTCTTCACCTAAAATCAGCACCGCATCATAACTTTCAACCTCACGTAAAGTTGGGTTATAAATGCCTTCGGTTTGCATGATCGATGCAGCAAGTTCAACCAATGACTGCTCTTTTTGCGTCATCCCTGTTGAATAGCTGTCTTGACCAACCAACTCGCGAAGTGCGTAGTTAGATTCAAGGCTGGCACGTGGAGAACCGATACCCAAGACTTTTTTGCCTTGCACTTTCGCAATGACAGTATCAAGTGCTTGATCCACTGAAATAGTGGTTACTTCAGCTTGATTGCGTAATTGTGGCTGACGAGGACGATCTTCACGGTTGACATAACCTGTACCGAAACGACCTTTGTCACACAAGAAGTATTGGTTCACATCACCGTTGAAACGGTTTTCTACACGACGTAATTCACCATAACGCTCACCTGGAGAGATGTTACAGCCAGAAGAACAGCCTTGGCATACGCTAGGCGCATACTGCATGTCCCACTTACGGTTATAACGTGCTGAGTGAGTTTTATCGGTAAATACACCTGTCGGACAGACTTCAGTCAAGTTACCAGAGAATTCAGATTCCAAAGTCCCTGATTCTGGACGACCGAAATACACACGTGATGCATTGGCATAAACACCAAAGTCCGTACCACCCGCATAGTCTTTATAGTAACGAACACAGCGGTAGCACGCGATACAACGGTTCATTTCATGTGCAATAAACGAACCCAATTCTTGGTTGTAGTGCGTACGCTTGGTGAAACGGTAGCGACGACGGTCGTGACCAGTCATCACAGTCATATCTTGTAAATGACAGTGACCACCTTCTTCACAGACTGGGCAGTCGTGTGGGTGGTTCGTCATTAAGAATTCAACCACAGACTCACGGAAATTCACCGCTTCTTTGTCTTCGATTGAAATGTAGGTATTGTCGGAAGCAGGCGTCATACAAGACATCACAAGACGTCCGCGTGTATCCTCAGGATTTGCATACTGAGTTACCGCACATTGACGGCAAGAACCAACAGAACCTAAGGATGGATGCCAGCAAAAATATGGAATATCAATACCGAGAGACAAACATGCTTGCAGCAAGTTCTCTGAGCCATTGACTTCATACTGTTTTCCATCGACATGAATAGTAGCCATAGTCGAATTCCCTTAAGCTTGTGCAACGTCACGATTTTGAGCGGCAGCATTTACGACTTTCGCTTCAAATTCGCCACGGAAATGTTTGAGTGCGCCCATCAATGGTTCCATCGCACCTGGTGCGTGAGCACAGAATGTTTTACCAATCCAAAGCTTACGAGTCAGTTCTTGTAAGTGATCGATATCTTCTTTCTTGCCTTCACCATTCTCAAGTGCTTTAAGCGCTTTCACTGCCCAAGGTAAACCATCACGGCAAGGTGTACACCAGCCACATGATTCACGCGCAAAGAATTCTTCTAGGTTACGTGTTGCTGAAACCATACATTGAGTTTCATCGACCACCATCAGCAAACATGTTCCTAAACGTGAACCTGCTTTCATGATGCTTTCAGCATCCATTGGAAGATCGATATGCTCTGCCGCCAAGAAGTCAGTCGATGCACCACCTGGTAACCATGCTTTCAGTTTAAGACCATCACGCATACCACCTGCGTAATCTTCAATCACTTCACGTGCAGTTGTACCAAATGGCAATTCCCAAAGACCTGGGAAAGTCACCTTACCAGATGCACCATAGATTTTCGTACCAGGATCTTTCGACTTGCCTGCTGATAAACCGATGTACCATTCTGGGCCGCGCAATAAAATTGCTGGCAAGTTGTTGTAAGTCTCAACGTTGTTGACAATCGTTGGACGACCCCAAGCACCTGCAACTTGCGGGAATGGTGGTTTAGTACGAGGATTCGCACGGCGACCTTCTAGAGAGTTAATCAATGCAGTTTCTTCACCGCAGATATAACGTCCTGCACCAGTGTGCACATACAGCTCGAAATTCCAGCCTGTATCTAGAATGTTGTCACCCAAATAACCTTTGGCACGAACTTGTTCTAAGGCTTCGTTCAGGTATTGTGCAGCTTCGATGTATTCGCCACGAATAAAGATATAACCTTGAGTCGCTTCCAAGGTATATGCTGCAATCAGCATACCTTCGATCAACTGATGAGGCAGTTTTTCCATCAACAGACGGTCTTTAAACGTACCTGGTTCCATCTCATCGGCATTACAGATCAGGTAACGAGGGCCACCATCATTGGGTGCCATCAATGACCATTTAATCCCTGCTGGGAAACCTGCACCACCACGCCCTTTGACAGTCGCTGCTTTAATGACTTCCAGCACATCTTTCGGTGGCATGGTAATCGCTTTTTTAAAGCCTGCATAACCTTCAAGCGCTTCGTAGTCATCCGCATTACGCACATGTTCTTGTTTGCTTAAGCGCCAAGTCAATGGATGCGTTTCTGGGTTACCGTCGCCATAAATTGGTTTTGGTTCAGTATTCATACATACTTCTCCAATAACTGTTTGATTGAAGTCACTTCAACCAATCCATGAGTATCTTCATCAATCATCAAGGTTGGGCCTTTATCGCAGTTACCTAAGCAACAAATCGGCAATAAAGTAAAACGGTCATCTGCCGTGGTTTGTCCAAACTGAATGCCGAGTTCACGCTGGAATGCTTCAGCAAGCGTTTCAGCACCCATCAAGAAACATGCAATCGAGTCACAAAGTAAAATGACGTGGCGACCTACAGGTTGACGATAGATACGGTTATAGAATGTCGCTACTCCCTCTAAATCAGCAACGCTGATTGTGAGTAGCTGAGCAATTGCATTTAATTGCGCATCATCCACCCAACCATTACGGCGTTGTACGCACTTTAAAGCATCTAGTGATGCCGCGCGTGGGTATGGATAATGACCAATGTGATGTTCAATTTCGTGAATTTCGTCCGCAGTCAAAATTCCTTCAACATTCACACGTGGCTTTTTGTCAGTCAAAATCATCATAATGCGTTGCCTCTTAGCGATCCACGTCAGCCATAACCACATCAATGGTTGCCAAGTAAATGATTAAGTCAGACACCAAGCTGCCGTTAATCACCGCAGGAATTTGCTGCAAGTGAGTAAAGGTTGGTGTACGAATACGCGTACGATAACTCATGGTAGCTTTGTCAGAGGTTAAGTAGTAGTTACTTGCACCTTTCACCACTTCAGCCATGACAGATGCTTCACCTGCAGGCATCACAGGACCCCAAGAAACGCTCAAGAAGTGCGTAATCAAGGTTTCAATATCTTGTAGCGTCTTGTCTTTTGGTGGTGGAACAGCCAATGGATGATCCGCTTTGTATGGACCAGATGGCATGTTGTCTAGACATTGCTTCACGATTTTCAATGATTCACGAATTTCATGGAAGTGAACCATTACACGTGCGTAAGCATCACCTTCGTATTCAACAGGCACTTCAAAGTCGTAATTTTCATAACCGCTATATGGGCGGTATTTACGAACGTCAAAGTCAATTCCTGTTGCACGCAGACCTGTACCTGTTACACCCCAAGCCAATGCAGATTTTGCATCGTATTGAGCAACATTACGGGTACGACCAATAAATACAGAGTTTTTCAATGCTGCTTTATGGTATTCGTCCAAACGCTTCGGCATCCAGTCCAGGATTTCACGAATCAGATGTTGCCAGTTATTTGGAAGGTCGTGCGCAGTACCACCGATACGGAACCAAGCTGGGTGCATACGGAAACCAGTAATGGCTTCAATCGCATCATAAATTTTTTGACGGTCAGCAAACATATAGAATACTGGAGTCATACCACCGGTATCCTGAATTGCTGTACCGATGTAAAGCAAGTGGTTGTTGATACGGAATAATTCCGACATCATGACACGGATACACTGTGCACGATCAGGAACTTTAATTCCTGCAAGTTGTTCCACACCCATCACATAAGGCATGTTTTGTGCACAACCACCCAAGTAATCTACACGGTCAGTGTACGGAATAAATGAGTGCCATGTTTGACGCTCAGCCATCTTTTCCACACCACGGTGGTGATAACCGATATCAGGTACACAGTCTTTTACTTCTTCGCCATCAAGCTGCAAGATCACACGGAAAGCACCATGCGCAGATGGATGGTTAGGACCCAAGTTCAAGAACATGAAGTCCTCGTCCTTGTTACCACGTTTTAGACCCCAATCTTCAGGTACAAAACGTAAGTGTTCTTGTTCGAAATCCTGTTTTGCCTTGTTTTGCATATAAGGCGTATATTCGGTTGCACGTGCAGAATATTCTTTACGTAACGGATGCCCTTCCCAGTAGGTCGGCAACAAGATACGGCGCAACATTGGGTGACCATCAAACTTGATGCCGAACATGTCATAAGCTTCACGTTCGTACCAGTTCGCATTTGGCCAAATATTGGTTGCGGTTGGAATATTCAGATCACTCTCGTTTAAAGCGACTTTGACACGAATATCGGCATTACGCTCTAGCGATAGCAAATGATAAAAAACAGTGAAATCTGATGCAGGTAATCCTTCACGGTGTTGACGTAAACGTTCATCAACAGCAGAAAGGTCAAACAGCATCACGTATGGGCGTGATACGGTACGCAAGAACATTAAGACTTCTTGCACGCGCGCACGCTCAACCCAGACCGTTGGAAAATCTTCACAAGTCGGTTGCACGTAGAAGTTTTCACCGAATTTGGTTTTCAGCTCTTCTACAATTGCAAATGCTGGGCGCGAATCAACTTGAGTTGACTCTTCTGGCATAGCAATTTCAGTTTCAGCCATTGGCTTGGCTTCCTTTTTAATACAAATTCTTTTTTAATCCTAACGACAAATCACCCATAGGCGGGTGACAATCAATCCATCGTTAAAATTATTTAATCTCATCCATAGAGCGTAAGTTTTTCACTGCAATACGTTCTGCATTTTTACGATCACGTTCTGGCATCATCTTTGGCTTATATACAGGCTTAAGATCATCACCAATTACTGCAGATAACGGACGGCGCTCTAACTGAATTTGGTCTTGCAATAACATCAATGCTTGGATTAATGCTTCTGGGCGTGGTGGGCAACCTGGAACATAAACATCTACAGGGATAATTTTATCGACACCTTGCACAACTGAGTAGATATCGTACATACCACCTGAGTTAGCACAAGCACCCATAGAAATGACCCATTTTGGTTCAAGCATTTGTTCATACAAACGTTGAATAACAGGCGCCATCTTCACGAAGCAAGTCCCAGCCACAATCATTAAGTCGGCTTGACGAGGTGAAGCACGAATAACTTCGGCACCGAAACGTGACAAGTCATGCACACCAGTTAAGGTTGTTGCATACTCAACGTAGCAGCAAGAAGTACCAAAGTTAAAAGGCCAAACTGAGTTCTTACGACCCCAGTTGACCACATTGTGCATCACATCTTCCAGACGCGTCATAAATACGTTTTTATTGACTTCTTCCTGAAGAGGATCGGTAACAATTTGACGTTCTTGAAGCGGGTATTGGTCAGCCTGTGGATTGGCACGGGTTAATGTATATTTCATCCCGTATTACTCCTTGTCAGAAGTTACTGTGGTCTTTTTGACTCGAGATTGAGCTGGAACTTGACCTGTTGGGTCGATTACAAGCTCATCAATTGAATTGAAGCGTGTGATCTCTGCGATATCCATATTTGGAGAGCCAATTTTTGGTAATATGCCTGCCGCTTTGCGACGGTCAAATGGCGACCAGTTCAATGCACCTACAGAAAGCGCATAAACCAAACCAATTAACAAATCGACAATAAAGACTGTTGCGGTTGAAAAACCGACCCAGCCTGCTTCACGCACAGCATCAGACCATGCATAAAGGTAAAGCGCTTCAATATCAAAAATGACAAAGAAGATAGCGACAAGATAAAATTTTGCAGATAAGCGAATGCGGGCACCGCCAGCACCAACAATACCTGACTCAAACTGCTCTTGTTTTGCACGACCCCATGACTTACCTCCTAGGAGCAACGGAACTGTAAGCATAAAGACGCAAAGGAATGTAACGCCGATCACGAAGGCAATAGTTGCCCAATCGTATGGAGTAATGGCACTCATGCGGGGATAACTCCTGGCAGGCCTAATTTTAACAAAAAGGAGTGTGTATTGGCCTAAAAATACACCAAACACAAAATTAAACACTCTAATTGTACCTGATTTATGATTTCGGTTGCTAGGCTAATCTCGCTAGTCTTTGGCATAACACTCTGTATGGTTTTCACACATAAAAACTGCTAAAACTGTGGTAATCCATACTTATTGATTAATACTATTACCAATATAAAAAATCACTTTTTTTTCAATTATTGTACTTTTCATACCATTTTTTATAAAAAATTAGTATTTTTCTTTAGCAAAATGCTCCAAAAAACCTATTCAAATTTTTAGAAAATAAGAATTATTCGCTATTACAGGTCAATTATGTGTCATTAAATTTATGACATGTTGCACTCAATAATCTGAGTGTTTTTTATGCTTTTGTGCCTATAGTTGTAGCGATTTCATATCATAACCTACTCCAGAACATGAGCCAGAGAAATTGCATGACGCATTGTCTCAAAAAAAGACTCTAGACATTTTTAAAAAAGTTGTATGGATATTTTTTTAATTACAACATGTACGCACTGTAGTATGATATATGCACAACAAAATATAGATAAATATCAATTAAATCAAATACAAGGAGCCAACCTATGAGCCTAGATATATCTCATAAACCTAATTATTTTCTATTCGCACAGTTATTGGTACGTTTTATCGAAACCCACCCACCAACTCACCCAACAACTCAACTTCAAATCCCTTTGTCTCAATTACAAGAAATTTTTCAGGGCGATGCTGCAGCGACTAGCATTAATCTAGAAGGTATTTTAAATATTGCAAATGAATACAAGGTTGAAACTTTATCTGGTGATAAAAAACTCATTCAGTCTTATGAAATTGATAATGAGCAGCTCAATTTAGTTTTAGATCTGAATGCTCAAGCAATTTCAGAAATGATTCAGGGTAAAGCACTAATAGCACCAGATGCATCATTACAAGAGTAATAATAAAATCGCCCATAAAAAAACCACCATAAATGGTGGTTTTTTTATTTAAGCAACAATTCGCTTATTTTGCTTCATAAATACTAATTTCAACACGGCGGTTTTGTTCACGACCTGCTGCTGTACTATTCGATGCAATCGGGTTCGATGCACCATGCCCTTCCACATTTACACGGCTTGAAGGCACACCTTGACTAATCAAGTATTGAGCAACAGCATTTGCACGGTTTTTAGATAATGGAATGTTGATTGAATCATTACCTGTATTGTCTGTATAACCTGTAACTAAAATTGCACTCTTGTTGTCTTCAGTCAAAGTTTGTCCAACTTTATTCAAAGTCGAATAGAAGTTTGGTTTGATGTTGTAGGAGTTCGTATCAAAGGTAATGTTACCTGGCATAACCAGACCCACTGAACCATCTGCGTTACGATTGACTTCTACACCGGTCCCTGCCATTTGTTGGCGAAGTTTTTGTTCTTTCTTATCAAGATACAAACCACCTGCAGCACCGATAATGGCACCAATTGCAGCAGCACGGTTATTTTGTGCACTTGAATTTGCACCTGCGCGAGATAGACCATAACCTGCAAGAGCACCCAAGCCTGCACCAATCGCAGTTTTGTCATAATCTCGGATGCCACCAGTACCTGTTCCACTACCAGTATTCATACTTTGGCAACCAGACAATGCCATAGCCCCAATCACTGTAGAAATAACCAATGCACGCATTGTATGTCTCCTTGTTGTGTTTATTTACCATTTAAAAAATTATGAAATAATAAAGTTTGGTAAAACATTAATTTTTTGTTAAAAAACGCGGATTTTTTAACAAATTAGTACTATTCAAGCCCGTTTACACATAAGTCTATTCTCTTTTCTACAGAGTAAATACAATTTCGTAGATTTATTTTGACTCTCTTAAAGTCGATCGTTATCTTTAGTACGCTAGATTCAGGCTAGGAATTTTTATGACATCTCATCGAGCCAAACCAAGTTTATTCAAAAAAATTACGCGAGGACTGACCGTAGGTTCTGTGATTACAGGCAGCA
Organism: Acinetobacter sp. MB5; assembly: GCF_003261585.1. Classification (GTDB taxonomy): domain Bacteria; phylum Pseudomonadota; class Gammaproteobacteria; order Pseudomonadales; family Moraxellaceae; genus Acinetobacter. The sequence goes on from NZ_POVU01000015.1 coordinate 52,868, forward strand.
CCTTTTTACATGGGCCTCCTGTTTTGGCTTTGGGATTAACTAAACTTTTTAAACAATCACGCAAAGTAGATGAAACCAATATTCAAATCACCAATAGCTGGTTAAGTGTCAACAACTGGCTAATTGACCATGTCTTACCAAATACGCACTGGGACATTCATATTGATGACGATCTTGATCTGAGTCTGCAAGGCCGATATCTGATGATATGTAATCACCAGAGTTGGGTGGACACAACAGTCAACCAGTACTTTGGCGTTACACGCATGCCTTTGACGCGCTTCTTCACCAAGTGGGAGCTGATCTTTATTCCTTTTGTTGGGCAAGCTTTTAAAATTTTAGGCTTCCCAATGATGAAGCGTCACAGCAAGTCAGAGATTGCAAAAAATCCCGAGTTAAAACGTCGTGACATTTTAGAAGCGCGTAAATCTTGTGAACAATTGCTCAGCCAACCTTTTACCCTGCTCAATTATGTTGAAGGCACGCGCTTCACACCCGAAAAACAAGCTCAGCAAAAATCTCCATATCAACACCTCCTTAAACCTAAAGCTGGCGGTTTAGCTTTAGCTTTAAATATTTTAGGCAATCAGGTCGATGCTTTAGTAGATATGACCATTGTTTATCCTGATGGTATTCCTGGCTATGGTGAGTTCTGGTTAGGAGAAGTTCCTCGAATTGCAGTGCATTTGCGTAAAATTGATATTCCTGCATGGATTTTAGAAGGTAGTTATGAAGATGATCGCGAATACCGTTCCAAATTCCACCAATGGCTTACTCAGATCTGGAAAGAAAAAGATCAACTGATCAATGACATTAAAGCCAAGTATTCTGCTTAAACTATTTAGACGGCACATAATGCAAAAAACAAAACAGGTTCCAAATTTCCAAGCAATTAACCACAACTCATTGCAATGGAAAATCTATTTGGGCTATGACATCTTTATGATGTTTATCATTGTGTTTAATCTATTTTGCATTAGTGCCAATGCAATTTTAATGAGTCACTTTGCCATTTGGCTGAGTGAACATTTGCATGCGATTCACCTGTTAAATTTTTATAAAACTGAATTAAACCCTTGGGTCAACAAAACCGAAGGCTGGTTTATTTGTTTTTTAATCGTTGAGTTATTACTCCGCTGGCTACTTGCAATTACCCAGCGTCATCATCAGCGCTGGTTTTTCTTTCCATTTATTCACTGGTATGAAATTCTCGCCATCATTCCACAACTACGCTTTTTGCGGTTGTTTCGAGCAGGTATTATCGCTTACCGTTTACATGAATTGGGTTATGAAATTATTCCTGAAACATGGCAAAAAGCAGCAAAATTTTATTATCAAGTGTTGATGGAAGAACTTTCTGATCGCGTTGTAATTACGGTCATTGATGGTATTCGCTATGAACTCGATACCAGTTCAACGCATAAAAAAATGATTCATGATCTTGTCGACCATCATCGTGAAATATTTGCAAAAACCTTAGCCGAATTATTACAAGAAAATCTGGCAAATGAATTAAAACGTCAGCAACAACACTTAGCCCAACATGTCGGATTAGTGGTCGAAAAAGCAATTATCGAGACGCCTGAGTTACACCAGCTCCTTAGATTGTTTCCGATTATTGGCAGTCGTTTAGAAGAACAGATTCAAAGTATAGGTAAACGTTTAGGTGAAAATATCACACAAGGGCTGTTAGAGCCTTGGGCAGAACCCCAAGGAACAGACCCGAACAAGACTTATCAGCATATTGCCAATAAAATCAGTCAAATAGATATCAATAATGCTGATTTAGAAAAACTGATTGAATCTGTGTTTTATGAAAGTCTGGCAGCGATTCGTAAGCAAGTTAAAATCAAGCAGTGGCAAAACATTTTGATTGCTGCGGATCAGAATAAAACAACTGACCAAGCGACTTAAATTTTCGTTATAAATATTCATGATTTTTTGTGTCTGACGCTAGAGAATTCAGAAAAATTAATCTAGGATTTGACCTATTTACAACAATACTTTGACTTATTACTTATTTGGTCAAAAGCCCTCTAAGGAAATATCATGGCTGATATACGCATTACCGGCAGAATGGTTAATTTTACCCGATTAACCTTCGATACAAATGATCACGATGCTATTCGCCAACAACTTACCCAAATGCTCGATGATACTGGCTATCATGGTGCAGCCGTCATTTTAGACAGCACTGTTGAACAAGAACTGATTGAATTGATCCAGCTATTGATTAGTCTTGATTTACAGCCGATGGCTGTCATTGAGGGCTTGCTGGCAGATGAAGCCCGCAGTATTCAGTTCCCTGTTCTCCCAGCAGATCGTCCGTTACAAAGAATCAAGCCAACTCATGAACAAGTGATTGAACAAACTGACGATAAAGATCAAAATAGCGACAACAGTAAACAAAAATCTAACGCTGTAAATCACGTGACTTCTTATCATAATGAAATGTTACGTACAGGTCAGTGCTTAATTCAAGAACATGGCGATGTGATTTTAAATGCCAGCATGAATAGCGGTTCAGAAGTGATTGCTTCTGGCAATATTTATATTTATGGTACAACACAAGGGCGCATGATTGCAGGTGCAAGCGGTGATTCAACAGCGCGAATTTTTTGTCAGTGCTTAAATGCCGAATTGGTCTCAATTGCGGGGACTTACTGTGTAGCAGACGACATTCCTGCTCATGTTGCGAAAAAAGCAGTACACATTTATTTAAATGATCATCACGAACTAGAGTTCGAAGCATTAGAAATCTAAGGTATGATGAACCTGACTTAACCATTGAACATTTTATTTTAATTGCAAATGACCATAACAGGAGTAGATTCGGTGGCCAAAATTGTTGTCGTAACATCAGGCAAAGGCGGCGTAGGTAAAACTACTACAAGCGCATCATTTGCAACAGGCTTAGCCTTACGTGGTCACAAAACTGTAGTCATCGATTTTGATGTCGGCTTACGTAATTTAGACCTCATCATGGGCTGTGAACGCCGTGTTGTTTATGACTTTGTTAATGTCATCAATCATGAAGCTCGTCTACAGCAAGCATTAATTCGCGATAAAGACATTGAAAACCTTTATATTTTACCTGCCTCACAAACACGTGATAAAGATGCCCTGACCGATGATGGTGTTGAACGTGTCATGAATGAACTTGCTCAGGAATTTGACTATATTGTCTGCGATTCTCCAGCAGGTATTGAGCGTGGTGCGATTTTGGCAATGTATCATGCTGACGAAGCGATTATTGTCACCAACCCAGAAATTTCTTCAGTACGTGACTCTGACCGTATTATTGGTATGCTCGATAGTAAAACTAAAAAAGTTGAGCATAATGAAGGCCGTATCCGTAAGCATTTGTGTATCACACGCTTCAACCCTGAACGTGCTGACCGTCAGGAAATGCTAACGATTGACGATATCTCAAAAGATATTTTACGTATTCCAACTTTGGGTGTCATTCCAGAATGCCCTAGTGTTTTACAAGCTTCCAATGAAGGTAAACCTGTAATTTTATATACAGAATCTAATGCTGGACAGGCTTACGATGATTTAGTTGCTCGCTTCCTTGGAGAAGATCGCCCTTATCGCCATATTACAGTGAAACCTAAAGGCTGGTTGGCACGTTTGTTTGGAGCATAAAGATGGCAGGATTTTGGAGTAAACTATTTGGTGCTGAAGACAAAACCACAAGTGCACAGGTAGCAAAAGATCGTCTCAAGGTCATCGTTGCCTCTGAACAGGGTTTAGGCCGTCGTTTGAGTCAGGATAAAATCGACCAAATGAAAAAAGAAATTATGCAGGTTGTCAGTCGCTATGTTCGTGGTGTTGATGAACAACATATTCAAATGCAGGTGCGCTCAGAAGCCAACATTGAAATGCTTGAGATGAATATCAATTTACCTGAAGATCATTAATTTCAATTCTGATTAGCTAAATATAATAATTCAAGGCAAAATAATCACATTATTTTGCCTTTTATTTTGAATGTCGAGGAGTGAGCTATGGCATTTTCACAGCCAGCAACTTTCAATGAAGAATGGTCAGATGAGCGTGTGTTTGCCTACTTGAATCATTTACCTCCTGAAACTACAAGCGCAGACTTTCATGTGCTTTACAATGCGTACAAGCATATGCGTCCAAACGATTTTGAGCGCTTATTGACTCAGTTTGTTGCAGATGGTCGCGATGTCAATGCAACCAACCCACAAGGACAGCGCATTCACGAGGTAATTGCACAATTCCCTCGCCATTCTGCTGAATTTCTTGCGGTATTGGCAAAATTTGCCTAATCAAGATTCATAAAAATAGCCTGCATCATGCAGGCTATTTTACAGATTTCGGCAGCATCATCAGGGTTCTTGCTATTCCACCCTGGATTGCATTCAAAAATGTTCCCTGCGGTTGCTCAATACACTGAAAAATTCGGGGTTCAGTTTGAGTAATTTTATAACTTTGCTGCAAGCGATAAAATAAACGCACACCTTGTTCTTCCTGCTGCGTTGTCACAAGGTAATATGTTCCTACCGCCTGACTATCTAAATACCCTTCTGCCATTTTTTGACATACTGCAACATTTCGCAGTTTAGATTGTGTACATCCCACCACACTTAAACAGATTAAAACCAATATCAATCTTTTCATTATCTCAATTCCCATCATCAGCAAACTCTTGATGCATCATAGGAATATTCTGTTAATGTATACAGATACACTTTTTTATAAAAAATCAGTACAGATATGCAATTTCGTTATCAAGAAATAGCTAGTCAGCTTAGACATAAGATTTTGACTGGCGAACTCAGTCCACATTGCAAGCTGCCTTCGTTGCGAAGTTTCGCAAAGCAACAGCAGATTAGCTTAAGCACAGCTCAAGCCTGTTATGAATTACTTGAAGCTCAAGGGCATCTATACGTGAAACCCAAATCTGGTTTCTTTGTACATGCTCCAAAAATTTCACTCAAAACCCAGCAACGGGATAATTACATTGACTTCCCTTCGGTTAGCCGTGAAATTTCCAGTTTCGATCTGCACAATCAAATCCAAGAAGCATCCAGTCAGGCTCAGATTATTCATTTAGGATCGATTCAACTGGGAAGTCCCTTAATCCCAATTGAGGCATTGCGTCGTTCCATTCAACGCAGCTTAAAACATAGCCATCCTGAAGATTTTTTATATTGTGATCGGCAGGGACATCCTCGTTTGCGTCAAGCCCTGCTCGAACATTGGTCTGAAGATGCCATCCATATTGCATTCGATGATATTTTTATCACCAATGGATGTATGGCTGCCCTGATGCTGATTATTCAGTCTCTGACCAATATAGGAGACAGCATCATTTTGCCAACTCCAACGTTTAATGGACAATTGCAACTTCTTGCAAGTCTCAATCGCAAGGTCATCGAAATTCCTGCTCATAATCAAGGGATTGATTTAGAGCGCTTAGAGCAGGTCTTAAAAACAGGACAAGCCAAAGCCTGCTTACTCACTGCCAACTATCAAAATCCTCTTGGATATTGCCTAACACATCAAGAAAAAGCACAGATTGCTGCATTAGCTGAAAAATATCAGTGTTATATGATTGAAGATGATATTTATGGCGAATGTGGCTATGAATTACAACGACCTCTCCCGATCAAACATTGGGATCAGGCAGGTTATGTCATTTGGGTCGGTTCAGTTTCTAAAAGCTTGTCCAGTGCTTATCGTGTCGGTTGGCTATGCTTGCCATCAACTTTAAAACACTTAAAAACCAAATTACTCGCCAACAATATTATTGTGAATACGCCCCTACAATTAGGGCTAGCGGATTTCATCTTTAGTGGCGAGTATCGCCGTCACCTCAATCGATTACATCCATGTCTATGGGCACAAGTCCAAGACTATATCGACTATATTGAGCAACTGTTTGCAACATTGCCGATTCAAATGCAAGTTCCCCAAGGCGGCTATGCACTATGGATCAAACTTCCTTATCAGCTCAGTGCATTTGATCTGTATCAATTTGCTCTCACCCAGAGTATTAGCATCGTTCCAGGCAGTATTTTTGGAGAAGATAATAAATATCATGATTATATTCGGATTAATGCAGGTCATCCTTTAACTTCATCCATCCAAACTGCATTACAGCAACTTGCGACCTGGATTCAGCAGCAAGTCAGTCGCAATTGATTACTTATTTGTGATGAGGAATGCACCAAACAAGGTAAAAATTCCACCAGAAATACCATCAATCCATTTTACCGAACGCTGGTATGCAGCTTTACATGCTGGCAAGGAAAACACAAAAGTGACAAACAGAAACCAGAGGAGTGTTTCAACGCTAATCGTTACAAAGAGTGCAGCATGCAAATGCTCTAATACAGGATTTGTTAAAAATAATGAAAAGACACTACCAAAATAAATCACTGCTTTGGGGTTTGATAAATTGGTCAACATGCCTTTCATAAAACAGCTTGCTGTACTTTTTGATAATTGCAGATCGGTATTTATAGTTAACGGTTTTTTAGAGAATGCCGAACCTAACATTTGAACGCCTAACCAGCATAAATATAAACCACCACAGATCAGCAAAATATGCTTAAGCCAAGCCATTTTTTCAAACAGAATGTTTAAACCCAGTAAAGCCAATAATGACCAAAACATAACGCCAACGGTAATTCCAAGAACAACCGCAACTGCCTCTTTACGTGATCGGCTAATCGCTGTTTGTGATACCAAAAAGAAATCTGGTCCAGGAGTAATCAATGCACAGAAATGAATAAATATCAGCATCGTAAAAGCAGCAAACATGCAAATTTCCAGTTGACCAAACGATAAAACTCAATTCTATACTGCATAGCATCTCATTCAAATACAATGTATAGAAAACACTTTATGCTACACTGCTATGACAGCGTTTTTAATTACAACAAACAAGAATCGAGTCGAAAGCAAATGAGTTCAGACCACCAACTCCAACCCAATGAAGATGTCTCTACAACAGATCAAGAACTGATTAAAGACCTCCCTGTATTCTCCAAAACCGTACTCGACTATCAAGGTAAAGTAACCGCGGAAGACTCCAGCTCAGCAGAGCTTCCTGCAAGCTATCCATATCGCACCCGACTCACTCGTAAAGCCTACGAGGCCGAAAAAAAGCTGTTACAGATTGAATTACTCAAAGTTCAGTCTTGGGTCAAAGATACAGGTCAACGCATTGTCTGCTTATTTGAAGGGCGTGATGCTGCGGGTAAAGGCGGAACCATTAAACGCTTTATGGAGCATTTAAATCCCCGTGGTGCGCGTGTAGTTGCACTCGAAAAACCCAGTCAGAATGAACTCGGACAATGGTATTTCCAGCGTTATATTCAACATTTACCCACCAAAGGTGAAATGGTATTTTTTGACCGCTCTTGGTACAACCGTGCTGGCGTCGAACAGGTCATGGGCTTTTGTGAACCACAAGATTATTTACAATTTATGCGCCAAGCTCCAGAGCTTGAACGTATGTTGGTGAATAGTGGTATTCATCTGTTTAAATTTTGGTTTTCGGTCAGTCGTGAAGAACAGCTTCGTCGCTTTATTTCTCGTCGAGATGACCCTCTGAAACACTGGAAACTCTCCCCTATTGATATCCAGTCTTTAGACCGTTGGGATGACTACACCAATGCGAAAAACCATATGTTCTTTCACACTCATACGGGTGATGCACCTTGGACAGTAATTAAATCGGATGATAAAAAACGTGCGCGGTTAAATTGTATTCGTTACTTTTTATCCAAACTTGATTACCCAGATAAAAATCAGAAACTTACCCGAAAAGTCGATGAACAAATTGTACTTGTTCCCAACCCTCAGTTTAAAGAACATATCCTGACCGCCTCAGATGAATAACTAAAAAAACCTAGCGATTTCGCTAGGTTTTTTCATATTCACTTAAACCAAAATGTCTCGTTTTCCATTTGGCCCCATTGCGCTAACAATCCCATTTTCCTCCATGGTATCAATCAGACGAGCCGCACGGTTATAACCTAGACTAAACTTACGTTGCAAAGAGGACGTCGAAGCCTTACGTGTTTCCAAAACAAATGCCACGGCTTGATCATACAGCACATCACGATCTGGGCTAGCATCTCCATCTTCAAAACCACGATTGGTCGGTTCTTCATCATATGGTGTCAGAATTTCATCGACATAATTTGGAGAACCACGTTCACGCCAAGCATCACAAATACGGTTCACTTCATCATCACTAATGAATGCACCATGCACACGCTCAGGTTCAATCTTACCAGGCCCTAGAAACAGCATGTCCCCATGCCCCAATAAGTCCTCTGCACCACCAGCATCCAAGATGGTACGAGAGTCAATTTTAGAGTTCACACGCAAAGCCACACGAGTTGGAATGTTGGCTTTAATCAGACCTGTAATAACATCAACCGATGGACGCTGTGTCGCAAGTAATAAGTGGATGCCTGCTGCACGCGATTTTTGCGCAAGACGCGTAATCATTTCTTCAGCTTTTTTGCCGACTTGCATGATCATGTCTGCGAACTCATCTGCCACAATCACAATCATTGGCAATGATTGCAAACGTGGTGCTCGTTCTTGGGTCGCAGAGTCACTAGGTTTCCATGTTGGGTCAATCAGGTCTTCCCCACGTTCTAACGCCTCTTCAACCTTGCGGTTGTAATCGGTAATTTTACGAATTTTAAGAAAAGACATCAGCTTATAGCGACGTTCCATTTCATTGACACACCAATTCAATGCACTTACGGCATCTTTCATGTCCGTTACCACAGGTGTCAACAAATGGGGAATGTCGTTATAGTTGGCGAGTTCAAGCTGCTTCGGGTCAATCAAAATCAAACGGAGCTGTTCTGGCTTATATTTAAGTAACATCGACAAAATCATCGAGTTCACTGCAACAGATTTACCCGAACCTGTCGTTCCCGCAACCAGCATATGTGGTGCTTTCGCGAGATCGGTTAAAACAGGGTTTCCAGAAATATCCTTACCCATTGCCATGCTGATTAAACCATTTGGATCACGATAAGTTGGTGTGTCTAACAATTCAATCAAACGCACCATTTCACGGGCACTATTCGGCACTTCAATCCCGATATATGGCTTACCTGGAATGACTTCCACTACACGGACAGATGCCATCGACATTGAACGAGCCAAATCACGTGAAATATTGGTCACTTTAGATGCTTTTACCCCAGGCGCCAAGTCGAGTTCAAAACGAGTTACCACAGGGCCAGGCTGAGCCTCAATCACTTTTGCTTTGACATTAAATTCTTGTAATTTAATTTCCAAAAGCTCAGATAAGCGTGCTAACTGCTCAGCGGTAAAGTTAATTTTCTTATTTGGATCAACCCGATCAAGCAAATCTTCACTCGGTAAAGGAGAAAGGTTTTTGCGCTTTTCTACAACCTGCATGGCACGAGACATTGGTCGTCCCGCCGCATCGATCAGTGGCGCATCAAAATCAAACTCATCTTCGGGTTGAGGCTTCCCAGCGGTTTCCTGCCAAGCCTCAATAAATTCTTCTTTCGATAAATTTGGTTGTGTTTCAAGCGTCGTCTTAATATCCGCTTTTACAAATGCAGAAGACTGCGCATAACTTTCTGCACGACGAGGCTGCGGTGTTGGCTCTGGCGTATCACTATCCATTGCCAATAATTTTTCAATATCTGCAATTTCATCATGTTTCAGCAAATGCTGTACCGTACTATCTACCGTTACTGCTGGTTGACTCGCCTCACGAACTGGTGCAGCTTTCAATAAATCATCAAAGGCCTGATCATCTTCCCAGTCTATTTTTTCTTTGGCAGGCACTTGAGGATTTAGGTGACTCTCAACTTGCTCAAAATTCTGCTGATAATGACTTACAGCACTTTCATCGGCAGATTGCAATAATGCATCTATTTCTTGTTGTTGATTTTTCCCAAGATCAAGTGCACGCCATACTTCACCTGTAGGAACGATTCGATCTTGCTGTTTTGTTAATTGATGTGCTTTTTCTAAGGTTTGTTCAAATTCAGCATCATTAATTACTGGTGCATGTGGTTCAATTGCTTGCTGATGTTTTACGGCCAAATCATCCAATAAACGCTCAGCAACAGGATCTGCCATCATGTTTTCGGCTGTCATCACTGGACGTTCTTCAGATTTCTGTTCAGACTCAGCAGAAGGTGCTTGAGCAACCGTTGTTTTCTTGATGGTTGGTTGCGGCGTATTGGTCGTTAGATCATAATCTGCCTCACTTTCAGGCACATTACGATAAAACAAATCTTCTAAATATTTAGGCGTTGCTTTTAACGTTGCCCAAGTCCGATTCCAACGCACACCAAAAGCAAAGGTAAAGAACACGACACCCAAGAAAATAAGAAATGCACTTGCACCATATTTGGTGAGTAGCTGCGTTAAGCTTTCTCCAAGCTCATAACCCACAATACCACCTGATGCATTATCTAAAGCATCACTTGGAACTTGCCAGAACATAAATAAAATGCTTGCCGTTGTCAGAATCATGAAAAACTGAGCAGCATAGCGAAATGGTCGATCAAGAAAACTATGCGGCCACCAAATCTGGATGGCTTCTAAAAACAGAAAAACAGGCAAAAGTAAACTTGCCCAACCTAAAAAGCCAAAGAGTAAGTCAGCAATCCATGCGCCTGCCACCCCACTGGCATTCGATACTTGTTGGGTGTCGCTTGAGATATGCATCCAGCCTGGATCAAATGGTGTATAAGTCACTGTTGCTAGAAACAGATAAATTCCAAATGAAACCAAAAATAATGTAATGAGTAAGCGCTGTGCATAAGCACCCGACACCGCAGTCATATACTGTCCTGTATCAAAAAATCATAGCCCGTTGAAAATCAGTAAAAAACTTTTTTTCAATTCATAAATATTTATATTATGCACCTGTTTAGCAAAAAAAGATGCAACAGAATACAGCATGTTTGTAGCGTTCTATATAGCTCAAATCGATTTAGATGATCAATATTATCGACATTGATCGAACACACAATCGTCCCGCTTTCACGTATAATTTTTTCAGTTTTTTAATTATAAAAGGAAATCTGCAATGACAGCTCGCCATTCGCGATTAATTATTTTAGGTTCTGGACCTGCTGGTTATAGCGCAGCAGTTTATGCCGCTCGTGCAAACTTAAAACCAACCTTGATTGCAGGCTTACAGCTTGGTGGGCAACTGACAACTACAACAGAAGTTGATAACTGGCCAGGTGACCCTGAAGGTTTAACAGGCCCTGTGCTTATGGAACGTATGCAAGCACATGCTGAACGTTTTGGTACAGAACTTGTGTATGACCATATCAATGAAGTGGACTTAAATGTACGTCCATTTGTCTTGAAAGGCGATATGGAAGAATACACCTGTGACGCCCTGATTTTAGCAACAGGTGCAACAGCACAATACTTAGGTCTTGAATCTGAACAGAAATTCATGGGTCAGGGCGTAAGTGCTTGCGCAACTTGTGATGGTTTCTTCTATAAAAACCAACACGTGATGGTGGTTGGTGGTGGTAACACCGCAGTTGAAGAAGCGCTTTATCTATCTAATATTGCAGCACATGTCACTTTGGTTCACCGCCGCGATAGCCTTCGCTCAGAGAAAATTCTGCAAGACCATCTATTTGAAAAAGAAAAAGAAGGCAAAATTTCAATTGTGTGGAATCACCAAGTTGATGAAGTCTTAGGTGATAAAACAGGTGTAACAGGTGTACGCCTAAAATCAATACAAGACGATTCAACTCAACAAATCGACATTCAAGGTTTGTTTATTGCGATTGGTCACAAACCAAATACAACCATGTTTGAAGGCCAGTTACAACTTCGTAATGGCTATATTCAAGTGCAAAGTGGTACAGCGGGCAATGCAACTGCAACTTCTGTTGAAGGCGTATTTGCTGCGGGTGACGTTGCTGATAGCGTTTATCGCCAGGCAATTACCTCTGCGGGTTCAGGCTGTATGGCTGCACTCGATGCTGAAAAATATCTGGATAACCTCGGTTAATCCAAAATCTTTGTAGAAAAAGCCGTAGCCATACGGCTTTTTTTATGTCAGCGTTTACAGTAGGTTTTTATTATTTTTATTCATGCAAAATGCAACAACAACTTCCAATATCAGCATATAGTTTTCCAGATCCATGTAAAAATGATCCTGATGGTCATGGTTTAATTTGTTTCGGCGGAGATCTTCAACCTTCGACCTTGTATGAAGCCTACAGTCATGGCTTATTCCCATGGTTTAATGAAGGTGAACCCATTTGTTGGTGGAGTCCTGAACCGCGCTGCATCATTCGCCCGCAAGACTATCATCCAAGTAAATCCTTACTTCGCACCATGAAAAAGCATGATTACAAAATCACGGTTAATCATGCTTTTGAGCAGGTTATTCGTCGCTGTTCCCTACCCCGCCAATATGCCGATGACACTTGGATTAGTGAAGACATTATCCAAAGCTACTGCCAGATGTTTGAGTTGGGCTACGGTTACAGCATTGAAGTTTGGGCAGATCAGGAAAAATTAGTGGGAGGTCTTTATGGCTTACACATTGGACATGGCTGTTTTGGTGAATCTATGTTTAGCCAAGCCACCGATGTCTCCAAAATGGCTTTTTTTATGCTCATGTTGATTGGACGTGAACAAAATTTACCTTGGATTGACTGCCAGCTGGTCAATGACCACTTACTCAGTCTAGGTGCAAGCACGCTTTCCCGTGAAGATTACCTAAAATCGTTACAAGATGTTATAAAACTACCTAATATTGATTGGAAAAGCTATCAAGAACGTGTATTTTCATCTAGAGAGGTTGCATTAAATCAACAATTATTAAAGAAATAACCATGTTCAGGAGGGACGTTTGATATGAATTCATACCATCCGAAGTCACCTTTAAACGAACTGCAATACTATATTACCCCTCCACATGACTGTAGTTATCTGGATCACAAATCAGCACGTATGGTGTTTTTAGACCCGTCACAACGCATTGACGTGTTAACCCTTTCTGAGTTATCTCGCTCAGGTTTTCGACGCAGCGGTGATTTTGTCTATCGCCCTGAATGTCATCTTTGCAGACAATGCTTATCTTGTCGTATTCCAGTCGATCACTTTGAAATGAGTAGTGCTCAAAAGAAAGCCTGGAAACGCAATCAGGATTTACATCTACGCATTACCCGCAGTGATAATGCGACATCAATTCATTATGATCTTTACGAACGTTATATTAATCTTCGTCATTTTGATGGTGATATGTTCCCACCTAGTATTGATCAGTTCGACAAATTTCTGATGCACAGTTGCACAGATAGTTTCTTTCTTGAACTCTGGAAAGATGATCAGCTTATGTGTGTATCTACATGCGATATGTTAGATGATGGTCTTTCCGCAGTTTATACTTTTTTCGAACCTGAAGAGCATCGCCGCTCACTTGGCGTATTTGCCATCTTAAAACAAATCGAATATGCGAAAGCACTAGGTCTTGATTATGTCTATCTTGGCTATTGGGTTCCCCATTCAAAAAAAATGAATTACAAATCCCAATATATTCCTTTTGAAGTGCTGATCGACGGACAATGGCGGCGATTAAACAAACAGCTTACTGAGCAAGAAATCGAAAATCTGGGAACTTCACTGATGACCACATTATCTTCAGACTGGAGTAAAGTGATTAAGTAGAAAATAACTTTGCAAAATCATCAGTACAACTTTTAACCATGATAATCGCATGTTCTCGACCACCTTCAGCAAGTGGATAATAATTTTTGCGAATATCAATCTGATGAAAGCCTGATTTTTCATACAATTTAATGGCAGCAATATTACTTTCACGAACTTCCAGAAAAATCTGAACTGGATCATTTTTTAACAAATCCATCGACTGTTCCAGTAACTCATACCCTAAGCCTTGTCCCTGCATTTTCGGGTCAATCGCCATCAACAATAAATTAGCTTCATCAAGGACGGGTTGTAAAATACAGAAACCAACAACCTGTCCAGACTTTTCAATAACTGTACATTGATAATTTTCTTGTGCTTCTCGAAACTGTTTCTCAGTCCAAGGGTGGCTTTGCACTGCTGCTTCAATTTGGTAAACATGTGCAATATCAGCAGATTGCATTAAACGTATCATTCTCAGAAAACCTGTCCATTTTTTAAATTATACGCAACTCATAAACATCAGGCATAAAAAAACGCCCCAGAGGAGCGTTTTTTTACTTTTCAGCGATTATGCAGTTACTTTAGCAACAACACCAGCACCTACAGTACGACCACCTTCACGGATCGCAAAACGTAGACCTGGGTCCATTGCGATTGGGTGGATCAATTCTACTGAC
>NZ_POVU01000016.1 GCF_003261585.1 Acinetobacter sp. MB5
ATCGTGTGCCGTCATCTGTTTCACAATTTCTTGGTCAGCCTGATCCGCACCACTCATCACTTGTAATGATTTAATTCGCACAGAGGGCGCTATACCTAAAGGCTGATTTGCCACAAAAATTACATCAAGTAGGTAACGATCAGATGCTCTAAAAATAATTTCTCGCAAAATTTTAGGTAATGCATCGGCATCTACCCAAAGTTTAAAATTTGTCACAGTTGTCCATCAGTTCTTTAATTTGCCCGTAGTTTATCAAATTCTACATGACACTGCTGTGATGCTTTGACCTTTCGGTCAGCTTTCTATTTTTTATACATCCTACTGTAAAAATTGTATGTAACTTATAAAAAATCTCAGCGATGACTTGAAAAATAACGTATTACCCTCGATAAATATAAACAGAACCACTGCAACTGTGCTTATGAATATGCAAAATAATAGACCAGATACAATTACTGTTGATGACCAGAACTTTGGAAGTCATATTGAGCATTGGAGCTTACTGACAGATGATCCGACACAAACTGTTCCTCGCTGGTTAGGTCAAGCACTTGATTCGCCGATCATGCCAATGGGCTTATGTGCAAACGAAGATGAAATGGATGCTGGTACTTGGCTGATTCAAGGCCCAAACCATGCAGCAATCCAGTTTTCCCAAGTGGTTGCCGTCGAAAATAACAAACCTAAATGTGTCAAAACTGCATTTCCAATTTTTGAAAGCCCATATAAAACAACTGCAAAAATTGAGCGCATTATTTCGTGTAAATCCAATACACAGGCTGTTTTGCGTTTAAATATCGGACACAATGCCACTGTGTATGCTTTTGACAATCTTTACAGCGTCAATCAAGGGCAT
Organism: Acinetobacter sp. MB5; assembly: GCF_003261585.1. Taxonomy (GTDB): domain Bacteria; phylum Pseudomonadota; class Gammaproteobacteria; order Pseudomonadales; family Moraxellaceae; genus Acinetobacter. The sequence continues at coordinate 857 of NZ_POVU01000016.1, forward strand.
TATGCAAAAGATCAAGATTATTGCGTGCAGTTGAATGCGTGGGCGTATGAACTTGAACAGGTCAATGAGCATGAACAAATTATTGTAGATGACCCCGCTTCAATTAAACATCACCGTGCTTTAAATGATATTTTGGCTGAGCATAACGGCATTGCACCAAGTAACATACAAGAACTTATTGATGCTTGGCAGCCAAAAACAGAAGATGACAAACTGCCTGTCACCGTAGATTTTTCTCAAATGGTTGCATATCTATATGGTGAAACCATAGGTCAAGAAGATGAAGCATGGTTCCAAGGTAAAATTGTTGGCAAAACACAAACCACATGCATGAACGAAAATTACGTATTGTACGATGTGACTTTATTGCTTGAAGATAACGAAGAAGCGACGCTTATTCGTATTGCGAGTCGCAATCCAGACTATATGAATTTTGAGATTGGGCAATATATTCGAGGTAACATCTGGATTCAGGCGAATATTTATGCTAAAAGTAAAAAATAATACTATATAGGGTATGGTCTAAAACAATTTGGACTACAGTCTTATGAAAATTACACAACAACAGACCTCGAATATGCTGCCACACCATAGCCAACCAAGACTAAAAATTGATTTTGGTTCAGTCTGTTTTTTCTTTCTTGGTATGTTTTTGCTGGGTTTTTTTCTACACCAGATAACTTAAATATAAAAAAACCTCATCATTTGATGAGGTTTTTATTTATTCACTGATCATTCAGATTAGCCGTTACGTTTAGCAAAGTCGTCCATGAAGTTCACCAATGCCTGCACACCTTCAAATGGAACAGCATTGTAAATACTTGCACGCATACCACCCACAGAACGGTGACCAGCCAAGTTCAATAAATGATTCGCTTCAGCTTCTTGCAAGAACAATTTATCTAAGTTACTGTCTGCCAATGTAAATGGTACGTTCATCAATGAACGATTCGCGACTGCAATCGGGTTATTGTAGAACTCGCTTGAGTCGATATAACCATATAACAATTCAGCTTTTTTCAGGTTAATTTGATGCATTGCAGGCACACCACCATGCTCAAGTAACCATTCAAATACCAAACCAGATAAATACCATGCATAAGTTGCAGGCGTATTCACCATTGACTCATTCTTCGCTTGTGCAGAATATTTCAACAAACTTGGAATTTCTGGTTTTGCTTGATCTAGTAAATCTTCACGAACAATCACTAATGTTAAACCAGCAGGCCCGATATTTTTTTGTGCACCTGCATAGATTAAACCAAACTTAGTCACATCAATTGGTGCAGACAAAATGCTTGAAGACAAGTCAGCAACTAAAGGCGCTTTAGTTTCTGGAATATGGTCAAACTGTAAACCACCAATCGTTTCATTTTCACAGTAATGCACATATGCTGCGTTGTCAGAGAACTGCCAAGTTTTAGAATCAGTGATTGCTGTTTTGCCATCAATTTGTGTGCCCGCTTCAATGACATTGACATTGCCATAACGCTGAGCTTCTTTGATGGCTTTTTCTGACCAGATGCCTGTATGGATATAATCAGCTTGGTTATTTTTACCCAAAAGATTCAACGGAATCGCTGAAAATTGTAATGTTGCACCGCCTTGTAAAAACAAGACTTTATAGTTTTCAGGAATATTCATGAGTTTGCGTAAGTCAGCTTCCGCTTTTTCCGCAACCGCTACATAATCTTTACTACGGTGGCTCATTTCCATGATGGAAACGCCCTTACCATGCCAATCTAGTAGCTCGCTTTGAGCTTGTTCTAAAACAGCGGTTGGTAATGCTGCAGGGCCAGCACAGAAATTGTACGCGCGCATGATTTCTTCCTTCATGAAGTAAATACAATAAAATGTGATGGCATTTAACCACAGAATGCCAAATGATGCAGTAATTTCGTCAGTTAATATTTCTATTTAAAGCAAAAAGCCGCTTTAATTTTTCGATGTCTGATCACATAAATCTAGGCAAGTTTTCTATTTTTTAGATATAAAAAAGCCATACATGATTGTATGGCTTTTTAAAATCTTGGCTCTCCAACCTGGGCTCGAACCAGGGACCTGCGGATTAACAGTCCGTCGCTCTACCGACTGAGCTATTGGAGAATATGAGCAGGATTTTAAGGGTGATATCCACTAAGGTCAAGTCAGTTTCTACAGAAAATATTGTTAAATCAAACAACTGGCTTTTTAACACCCAATTTCAAGTTACCCAAGCATAAAAAAGGGTCGTATCGACCCTTTTTTATTAGCGGAATGATTCCAATAAGGTTTGTTGAGCATTATACAAAGGCTCACCTGCTGCTGGCTGGACACGTACCCATGTTCCATCACCTTGCAAAGCCCATGCTTGCTGGTTGTCCTGTAAGTAATTGAGCAACCCAGACTGGTAAATGCGTTTACGTAATACAGGATCTTCTATTGGGAAGCATGCTTCTACACGGTTAAACAAGTTACGGTTCATCCAGTCCGCACTTGAACAGTAAATTCGCGCATTACCTTGATTGGCAAAATAATAAACGCGCGTATGTTCAAGGAAACGCCCCACAATTGAACGTACTCGAATATTTTCCGACAAGCCTGGTAAACCTGGGCGTAAACAGCAGATTGAACGAATAATCAGATCAATTTGCACACCCGCTTGAGAAGCTTCATACAGTTTATTAATCAACTGAACTTCGGTTAAGGCATTCACTTTGATAATGATGCGCGCTTCTTTGCCTGCTTTGGCTGCGGCAATTTCATCATCAATACAACTCACCAAGTGACTATGTAAGGTAAATGGCGCGTGCAATAGCTTTTTCAGCTTTGCCATTTTACCCATACCTGTCAATTCTTGGAAAATACGATGCACATCTTCACACAGTTCTTTGTCAGTCGTGAGTAAACCGTAGTCCGTATAGATGCGGGCATTGCCTGCATGGTAATTCCCCGTTCCCAAGTGTGCATAACGCACAAGCTTGTTGTTTTCACGGCGTACCACCAGAATCATTTTGGCATGCGTTTTATATCCCACAATACCATACACAACCACTGCACCTGCTTCTTGCAAGACATTGGCTACTTCAATGTTTGACTCTTCATCGAAACGCGCACGGAGCTCAATGACTGCTGTTACTTCCTTACCATTACGTGCAGCTTCAGCTAAAACCTGAACAATCTCAGAACCAGCCCCACTTCGGTATAAAGTTTGTTTAATCGCCAATACTTGTGGATCACGTGCAGCTTCACGCAACAAAGAAATGACTGGCGCAAATGATTCAAACGGATGATGCAACAAAATGTCTTGCTTACGCATAGCAGCAAAAACATTTTCCGACTTGGTCAATACTTTTGGAATAACAGGTGTAAACGCATCATATTTTAAATGAGGGCGTTTAAAGTTCGACAACAAACGCGCTAAATTGACAGGGCCTTCGACTTTATAAAGTTGATCTTCATCCAGTTCAAACTCATTGAGCAAATATTCATAAATCTGTCTTGGACAGTTCTCTGTCACTTCCAAGCGCACTGCACGACCAAAACGACGTGAGCTTAATTCGCCTTTGAGTGCTTTTGCTAAATCATCGACATCTTCATTGAGTGCCAAGTCTGCATTTCGAGTCACACGGAACTGATAGCACCCTGTCGCAGTCATACCAGGGAACAAATCAGACACATGCTCATGAATAATCGCCGATAGCATGACATGATGCTCTTTCCCATCGGTCAACTCATCAGGTAAACGAACAACGCGCGGTAAGGAACGTGGCGCAGGAACAACTGCTAAATCAATCTGACGACCAAAGGCATCTTTACCTTCTAGCGTCACAATAAAGTTAAGACTTTTGTTGACCAAACGCGGGAATGGATGTGCAGGATCAAGGCTAATCGGTGTCAGGACTGGTGCAACTTGTTCCTGAAAATATTTTTTTACCCAAGCCGTTTGTGCAGGTGTTAACTCACCACGGCGCAAAAAGCAGATATCTTCCTCACGGAGTCGCGGCAAAATTTCATCATTTAAAATACGGTACTGACGTTCAATTGCAGCATGCGCCGTTTTTGAAATCTGATCTAAAACTTGCTTAGGTGTCAAACCATCTGGACTATGACTTTCATTACCCAATGTGGTTAATTGTTCCATGACCCCTGCAACACGAATTTCAAAAAACTCATCAAGGTTACGCGAAAAAATGAGTAAGAAGTTTAAACGTTCTAATAAAGGGTGCAATGGGTCTACAGCCTGTTCAAGCACCCGCAAATGAAAATCTAAAATTGATAATTCACGATTAATATATCGATCGTTATAAGCATAATCTGCGGCCGTCACAGTCTTAGTTGCTGTAGAGGTCGTCGCAGGAGATACTTCGGTGTTCATATGTTGTTCCATACGTGTTTTTTCATGTTATTTAAGCAGTATGCTGCATATTTATGACAATTTCATAAATTTTGAACATAAACTATGCAAATGAAAATGTCTATTCAGGAATTTGGCTATAACGAATATATTTGGCAATGAAACGTTTACGGTATCTGAATTTTTCATCTTGAGGATGGTCTTGATAATAACGCGGATTTGGTAATAACGCAGCCAAGAAAATCGCCTGTTCTCGGGTCAGAGTTTTACTGCTTTTATGAAAATAATGACGAGAAGCCGCTTCAACACCATAAATATTTGCGCCAAGTTCAACCGAGTTCATGTAGACCTCTAAAATCCGCTCTTTAGACCACATACGCTCCATCATAAAAGTGGCAATGGCTTCTTGCCCTTTACGTAAGAAAGAACGCTGATTGAACAGAAATAAGTTTTTAGCCAGTTGCTGGGAAATTGTTGATCCACCTGCCACAATTTCATCGGCTTTTTCATTACGTTCCAATGCAACTTGCATACCTTCGAAGTCAAAGCCATGATGATGTAAAAATTTACCATCTTCAGCCGCGACCACCGCATGCTTAAATTGATTGCTGATTTGGTCGTAATCACGCCATTTATGCTGCAAGGTTTCATCGGGATATTGCCATGCATCAATCCGCATAAACATGCTTCTTTCAACAGGATGCGTTCGCCACCAGAATAAACTCGCAAAGATCCAAAGTTGTACAATCATAAACAAAGTCATAAAAATCATTAAAATACGCATGAACAATGTTTTCATAATGTGCAACTACTCCCGATCTTACCCAATATGTTAAGCTGAGTTTTTAAAAATCGACACAGCATATCATGTCTGACACGCAACAACCCTCGTTTTATTCCAGCAAACTCGATGTCCAACTGTGGTGGGTCACAGCAACACTGATTGCGATTAATGTGGGATTGTATCTGTGGCAAATTGCAACGGGCGTTGATCCAAGTCAACCGAGTATTGATGCTGCTTTAACGTGGGGGGCTGATTTTGCACCACTCAGTTTTTTAAGAGAGCCTGCTCGTCTATTTACCAGTATGTTTTTTCATTTTGGTTTTCTGCATTTGGCCCTCAACATGTGGGCACTATATATTTTTGGAAAACTGGCTGAGCAGATTTTTGGGCATTTCTACTTTTTAATTGTGTATCTGTGCTGCGGACTGGCAGGTAACTTGCTCAGTAGTTGGGTCAACATTCATGACAGTTATCTGTATTTACAAACTGCCAATACCAGCTTACTGCCCAGTGTCAATGCAGGCGCATCTGGTGCAATTATGGGCTTAGGCAGTGCCTTAACCATTTTGTCTTTATTTCCAAGTTTACCTAATCTGCCCTTCATCTTAGTCAAACGCAGTTTACTGTTGATTATGGGGCTAAATCTTACCTTAGGGATGCTGATTCCCAACATTAATAATGCTGCCCATTTAGGTGGTGCAATCTTGGGAATCATACAAGCATTGGTTTGGTATCGTTATCATCTAAAAAATCGCAACACCTTAGGAAGCTTACTCGGCTTGGGCATCGGTATTGCGATCTTGATTGCCAGCTATATGTACTGTCAGCATTTAATCCAAACAGGTCTAATTCCTTTATGGAACATCATTCTCAAACAATTTGATATGCCTGTTTAATCAGCTTTGTTCACGTAAACTTTTCAGTGGCGTAATCCGTGTTAAATAACTCAACCGATAACGCCCTACAACAGCGGATAAAGCGGCCATACCGATCGGAAGGCTCAGCCACAATCCAAAATGCAGTTGCATGCTAAGCTGTAATTTATGACTGGCTATGGCACTTATGACCTCAGCAAACAGACATGCAACCAGTCCCGAGAGTACTCCAATCATGGCAAATTCACGGGTAAGCATCGTCTTGATTTGTCCTTGAGAGCTACCAAAAGCACGCAATAATGCAACCTCTTTTTTACGTTCATCCATTAACAAATTCAGACAAGCCAACAACACCAAAATGCCCGACACAGCCACCAAAATTGCAAGCAACGTCACGACTTGAACCATCACATTAATCAAGTGCTTAATCTGATCCAGAATCATCCCGACATCAATAAAGACTGTGGTGTTATGTTGCTGTATCAATTGTAATAACTTGGCTTTATCTTGAGGTGGCACATAGAAACTCGACAAGTAACTGCCTGCATTTTCATCCAAGGTTTTTGGCGCAAAAATAAAGAAGAAATTGGGACTAAAACTTTGCCATTCTACCTGTCTTAAATTCACCACTTTGGTCTTTAACTCACCTTCAGCTAAAGCAAAAGTTAGCTGATCTCCAACTTTGATTCCTAAACTCTGTGCCGTTTTTTCTTCAACAGATACATCACCCGCATGTACCAACGGAGCAGCCCCTTGCGTAATCACATTATCGGCTGGGTAACGATTAGATTGGGTTAAATTCAATTCACGGCGTAAGCTGTTATTTTGAGAAATTTGTTCTGGAGTAAATGCCTGTCCATTATGTGCAATTAAACGTCCACGTACATTCGGATATAATGGTGTACTTTGCCAACCATACGCGGCAAGCTGTTGCTCAAAGCTCGCTTTATCCATTGGCGGCAAACCATAGATAAACTGATTCGGTGTATCTGCTGGCAACTCCTGCTGCCAACGGGAGAGCAAATCTGTCCGCAGTACAATCAGGACTGACATTAAGCTCACCCCCAATGCCAATGCAGTCATTTGTAGAGCAGTCTGATACGGTACACGGACATACATAGCCAGATTGCTTTGACTGCTTTTTATCCCACGCAATACCAGCCATAAAATGCCATACATCAATATACTCACCGCACAGACACTCAAAAGCACCCACAAAGTCAGTTGAATCGCATGAGTCAGCAAGACACTAAACACAATCAGACTGCCCAAACCTGTAAAAAATGTCCAAATATAGACACGCCCAAATGTCGGTACTTGACGAATCACCTGAATCGGTGGAGTCTGCAATAACTGATAAATATTGGGAAAAATAAAACCAAGCAAGACAATTGCACTGGTCAAAAAGCCAATCGGTAAAGGTTGTAAAATACTGCTCAGCAATTCAATCTGAATATTCAGGCTCGGTACAAATTGCTGCATAAGCTGCAACAATCCCATGCCGAGCAATCCACCCAAGACACTTCCGATGCCTGAAGCAATCACCATCACAATCAACAGTAGAATCGCAATCGCACCAATGATTTGTCGTTGACTTGCGCCCAAACAGCGTAGCAAGGCAATCTGATCTTGAGTCTGTTGTACATAGCGACGACTCGACAAAGCAATCGCGACTCCACACAACAAAATCGTTAATAAATTAGTGAGCTGTAAAAAGGTTTCCAGATTTTCAATCGGTTTTAACAGTCGGGTATTGCCCTGTTTGGCTGTTCTTAATTGAAGATTATTGTCGGCATTGGTTGCATTTGATTGTGAATCTGTGGCTTTGGGATTTTTCAGGTTAAACCAGTGTTGATAATCTACTACAGCTTGAGCTTGACCCGCCAGCAACAACCGATATTCGATACGACTCCCAACTTGAATTGCATGGGTACGCGCCACATCTTGCTGATGAATAATGACTGTTGGCGAAAATCCTGAAAAACCCATTTCCTGATTACTATCTTGTACAATTAACCCTGTAAATTTGAATTTTGCATCGGCAATAAAAACTGAATCACCCAATTTGACATGCAGCAAGTCTTGAGCACGCTGACTCAGCCAAACCTCTCCTGTTTTAATCTGCTTTGCTGCTGGACGAATATCCAAACGACTCCGTAACGGAAATGCCTGATCAATCGCCTTAACAGTCACCATCACAAACTGGTCTTGTGTATGTGCCATACTGCTAAACACGGTCACTTGTGATTGCTGTAACTTGAGTTGCTCCGCCTGCCTCGCATAATCATTGGCAAGTGGTTTGGTATCAGTCACCACCAAATCTCCACCAATTAACTGTGCCGCTTGCAATAAAATGGCTTGTTGAATCTGTCCATTGCTAAACTTAAGCGCAGTTGTCGCACAAATTGCCAAACTTAATGCAACAATCAGCAGCCATACGCCATGACTGCGAAAGCTTTGCTGTAACAGCGGTTTGATTAAATGATTCATGCTGGCACCTGCTGCTCACTCAGCCGACCATCATGTAAAATAAAATGTCGCTGACATTGCGATGCCAAATCCATATCATGCGTAACCACAACCAAAGTCACGCCCATTTCCCGATTGAGCCGAAACAACAACTCCTCAACTTCATGTGCCGTATATTCATCCAGATTGCCTGTTGGTTCATCGGCAAAGATGATTTTGGGTTCAGTGACCAGTGCCCGTGCAATCGCAACACGCTGTTGCTCCCCACCCGACAAAACCTGTGGCGTTTGTTCAATTTGCCGTTCCAAGCCAACTTGTTGTAGTAATTTTTTGGCTTTAATGACTGCCTGAGCATAATTAAAATTAGGCTGTAACCGTAACGGCAACAATACATTTTCTAAAGCAGACAAATGATTGAGTAACTGGAAAGACTGAAAAACAAAGCCTGTATGCTGTAACCGTAAAGCTGCTCGTTGTTCTTCATTCAACTCATGCAAAGGTTCGCCACATAACCAAAGCTGTCCTGAACTCGCCTGATCTAATGTTGCCAATAGACCGAGCAATGTCGACTTGCCTGAACCCGAACGCCCCGTAATAGCAACCTGTTCCCCTGCAAAAATTTCAAGCTGAATATCTTGTAAAATATGCATTGTTTTGTTTTGAAATTGAATTTGCTGAGCTAAATGCTGGGCGCGCAGAATCGGTTGTGGCATGATGCAAAACATCCATAAAAAATCATAGGACAAGCCAAATGCAAAACAATAAACACAAGGTTTATGTTTCAGTACTTGCATTCATTGGCATGGGCATATTCGGTACACATGAAGCTATGGCAAAAACCATTATGGTGTATGGTGATAGTATTAGTGCTGGTTATGGTTTAAACCCACAACAAGGTTGGGTTCATTTATTACAAAAACGTCTTGATCAACAGTACCCGAAAAAACACAAAGTGGTCAATGCAAGTGTCAGTGGCGAAACTACTTCAGGCGGACTCGCTCGCTTACCTTTAGCTTTAAAAACGTATCGTCCCGATCTTGTTATTTTGGAGTTAGGGGGAAATGATGGTCTACGAGGACAACCACCACAAATCGTACAGCAAAATTTAGGGAAAATGCTTCAACTGAGTCAACAAGCCCATGCCAAAGTCATTCTCCTTGGTATGAAAATTCCGCCAAACTACGGCACGGCGTATAGTTCAGCCTTTGAACAGAGTTATCGTGTGGTCAGCCAAAAATACAAAATTCAACTCCTGCCATTTTTCATGCAAGGCATTGCGGGTAACAATCAGCTCATGCAAAAAGACTTGGTTCACCCCAATGCAAAAGCACAAGGCATCTTGTTAGATAACGCCTACCCGTTCATCCGATCCAACCTCAAATAAGCAGACAAATAAAAAAGGCGCAATATGCGCCTTTTTTCAAAGTTGATTTTCATGATTAGAAATCAAAAAATTCAACCTTGCCTGTTTCGAGTGAGTACTCAGCACCCACAACAATCATTTTGCCTTTTGCAATCAAAGTCTCTAACACAGCAGAACCATGACGCAATTGATTCACAGATGCAAATACGTTTGAACGAACTGCATGTTCTGAAAGTTTGCAAAGATCGTGTTTCAGCTCCGTCTGCATCAAGATTTCAACGGATGGGCGAACTCGGTTTACAATTGACATCAAGTTGTTTGATGGTGGGTTCTCTGGGTTCATTAATGTATCTATGGTTGCTTGTACTGCACCACAGTGACTATGACCTAAAACTACCACAACTGCACAGTCATAACGTTCTGCTGCAAACTCTACGCTACCGACTTGAGACGGTGCAACAATGTTCCCTGCTACACGAATCACAAATAAATCACCCAAGCCCTGATCGAATACGATTTCAGCTGGGACACGTGAGTCAGAGCAACCTAAAATAATCGCAAACGGGTTTTGGTCTGCAGTCAGTTGTTGACGATGTTCTTGTGAAACGAGGTCTGGAATCGAGGATTTCCCATTCACAAAACGCTCGTTACCTTGTTTTAAACGCTCTAGGGCTTCTTGTGCCGTTAACATGTTATTTCCCATTCGCTTTAAATTGAAAAATCAATGACATTCTAAAACTGTGCAGGTCTATTGTCACTGACTAAAACCATCCTCTTTATGACAGATTTTGTACAATTTAAACTGTCATTTATCTTTTTTACGATCAGATTTTTATTATTTCACAACGCTATCACTAACATCTGTTTTTTTAGACAAGGTATACTGAATGCTTTCCTTGTTGATTTTGACTGTCTATGACTGCAACTGCTGCGCATCCTCGTATCGAGCAATTAATTGAAGCTCACCTCGATTTTCTAGAGCAGGAATTTTCCTCATCGGCAAATCTACCCAACGAAGTTCAGACGTTTTTTCATTGGTTTACAGAACAAAAATTACAAAACCTATGGGACTTTCAAAGTTTATTTAACTTACTGGAACAACAACTACTCAAAAACCAGTTAAGCGCATTTTTTGTTGAGCAGTGTGTTGAACACATTCGCTTTGCACTGGTTCATGACATCAATGAACACACAAAAATTGCAGATATCTTCGATGTGATGACCATTGACAAAATTGCTCAATATGTCGCAAGCAAAACTGAACATCGTCACAAGTTAATTCATAGTGTTGTCCATCATCCTGCATTTTCTGCCATGATTTCCCAGCTCATTCAGCAAGCTTTAGAAGATTATTTTGAGCATAGCATGGGCAAACGTGTACCCACTGTCGGTCGCTTTATGAAAATGGGAAAATCAGTTTTTGAAAGCGTGACAGATTCTCGATTCGAACAAACTGTGGCCTATTATTTACAGAAGAATATCGTTAAATTAAGTCAACTTAGTGAACAGGTACTCAACCAGCATTTTGATGATGAAAAGCTCTATCATTTTCAGGCAAACTTGTGGCACAAAGTCAAAACCTCGCCGCTAAGTGTATTTAAAAAATATATTGTGCTTGATGATCTTCCTCACACTGTTGGGCTTGCACATGAGGTCTGGAATCATTTACGCCAAACCGACTATTTAAAACAGCAATTACATGATGGTTTGTACACATGGTATGTCCGTAATCAAGAACGCAATTTTAGCCAACTACTGCGTGATCTGAATATTAATGAAAGTTTGTTGATGCAACAGTTACAGCCATTATTCAATGCGGTAATGGAACAAGCCATTCAAACAGGCTATTTAAGACAACGTGCTCGTGGTTTCTTGGAACGTTTTTATTATGCTGAGTCGACACGTCAAATCTTGGCGTTTGATAACCCTTAATAGAAAGTGGGCTAATAGTCTAGATTAAAAAATATGCCACTAAAATAAAAAAACCTCCATCAAGTGTGGAGGTTTTTTATGACTAAAAGAACTTATTTAAAATAAGCACCTTCAGCTTGTGTATGGTCAGTTTGGTCAACTACACGTTGCAATTCAGGAATCTGTTCACGTAATGTTGTTTCAACACCTTGTTTTAACGTCACATCAATTGCCGAGCAACCTTGACAACCACCACCAAATTTCAAGACAGCAGTTAAGCCATGCTCAGCATCTTCTTGTACTTCAACCAAAGAACAGTTACCGCCATGACCCGCTAATCCTGGATTAATTTCTGATTGCAAGATGTAAATAATACGCTCTTCAATCGAAGCATCTGGACCAACACGTGGTACTTTTGAGTTTGGTGCACGGAAAGTTAGCTGACCACCAAAGCGATCTTTGTTATAGTCGATTACAGCATCACGTAAATACGGAATCGATGGGCTATCTACAAATGCAGGAAAATCTGGATAATCTTGTTTATAGTCTGTCGGAATTACTTCATCTGGCGCGCTATATGCCATACAGCATTCAGCTCGTGGAGTTCCTGGATTTTCTACAAAAACACGAACACCAATGCCTGGAGTATTTTGTTTTTCCAATAAATCACGTAAATACTCTTGAGCAGAAGGAGTAATCAATAAATTTGGAATTTCCTCTGCGTCTGTCACTTTAGTGCTGATGTTCTCAGTCGACATAACGTTTTTCCTCTATAAGAAGACTATATTTTAACTGAAGATATGGGGGAATTGAGAAAAATCAACTAAAATTGTCGGAATTCTTTTTATCACTCGCATATCCAAGCTGCGAAATCTGGTCGGAATAAGCGAAAACTCTTATGTTACATTTACCTTTTAACCATACAATCACCTTAATTATTATTACTGTTGCGATCTCTATGCTGGCTTTCTCCAAGCAGCAGGTTATGAATCGTTTAATCTTTTGGCCACCCGCCATTCAACAGGGTCAATATGACCGCTTTTTCGCACATGGATTTGTTCATGCCGATGGCGCTCATGTACTGTTTAACATGATTACCCTGTTTTTCTTTGGGAGCGTGATCGAACAATTTTACCGTCAGTACCTCGACAATATGGGCTTCGTGCTTTTTTATTTTGGCGCACTGATTTTCAGTATTTTGCCAAGCTACTTGAAACATAAAAATGATTATCAATGGGCAAGTCTAGGTGCTTCTGGTGCTGTTTCGGCTGTACTCTTTGCTTATATCTTATTTAAACCTTGGAGCCTGATTCTGGTTTTCTTTGTGCCAATGCCTGCCATTTTATTTGCTGTTCTGTATGTTGGTTACAGCATTTGGTCAAGTAGACGCCAAGGTAGTCACATCAATCATAGTGCACATCTATGGGGGGCGCTCTATGGTGTTGTGGTGACAATTTTAGTGAATCCAGCCGTGCTTGGTTATTTTTTGAGACAAATCCAAAACGTGCCATTTTTCTAAAGAAAGCTACATTTTTTAGCAATTTTGATCATTTATGCTAGATAATTTATGCTGTAGGCATACATAATGAATCATGATAGCTGTGACTGAAAACAAGGATAAAGCAATGTCTGCTCCTGAAGGATTACAATTTCCATTTGCTCCGCAAACTCATCATGCGAGCACTTCACACACTGGCAAACAGATTATCTCTGAAGCATTGGCTTTGGTTGACAACAAGCTGTCACAGCAGGTACTTAAAGAAAAAAACTGGCGCAAGCGTTATCCTCATTATTTTAAAGGGTTGGTACGCCACGGTATTTTGTATCAGGACAATCCATTCAAAATTGCCAGTCAGGGCTTACATAAAGCACATCAGCTATTTGTGTTTATCCGTGATCATCAGTGTCACTTGCTCAAAGATTTTATGCGAGTACCTCACATTCAAAATCTGCACACCGTCACCATCAAAGGGCAAAGTCAGCATGCACCTGAGTGGCATGTTCCATATCATGGGCAAGAACTGCGAGGCCAAGCCCTACTCAATCAAATTACCCTATGGGAACAAAAAGGCATTATTGAAGCAGGCCATGCGCAAGCCCTTAGAGAAGTTCAGGCACATCCCGAATGGTTGGATCTATCAGACTATACAATGGTTCTTTTTGGCGCAGGTTCAGAAGCCGGCCCGTTAACATGGCTCAGCAAATGGAAAGCCAAAATTGTTGCAATTGACTTACCCAATGAACATGTCTGGTCACGTATTTTAAATACCATTGAACAAGGCAATGCCACCTTGATTGCACCAAGCCAAGAGTTTGTAGACCATAATGCATCAAAGCATGAATTAGTACATAAGCTCGGAGCAAACCTACTGACGCAAACGCCTGAAATCGCGGGTTGGCTGGCACAAATGCCGCAGCAGTTAAACCTTGCTGCAATTGCTTATCTCGATGGTGAAAAACATGTCAGAGTAGCTATGGCGATGGATGCGATTATGCAATATGTCAGCGAACAAAAACCTGACTCAACGCTCATGTTCATGTGCACTCCAACCGATGTATATGCTGTTCCAAAACATATCGTTGACCAACAAGTGCAAAAAGCACATGAACGCTCAACCATCGAAAAGCTTTTGGCGAAAGGCGTCTCCAACTTAAGTATTCGCTATTTTCTAAAACCCCATTCTCGCCAGTTGTATCATTCTAACAATGGTAAAGACTATGCAATTGCAGATTGCTTGGTACTTGAACAAGGTCCGAACTATGCTCTGGCAAAACGCATTCAGCAATGGCGAGCAATTATGGCACGTGAACAAGGCCAACATGTCTGTATCAATATTGCACCATCCACAACAACTCATTCAGTCACTAAAAATCCGTTGCTTCGTGCAGCGTTTAACGGTGCTCATTTATTTAATGTAGAAGCTTTCGAACCTGAAACGACCAATGCCTTAATGGCAGCCAAGTGGATTCATGACCTGCGTAATCCAAAGGCACTTGCCAACCCTAAAAATGATCTAGATCATCCGTTAGAGTTACTCATGCATGGTGCAAATCATGGCGGTATGTGGAATGCAGCTTATCTTGTGCGTAGTGCGCTTCCCTTTGCCGCGATTTATGGCTTAGTGGCAGATAAATTCCCGATCAATAAAAAATAAAACTCGGCTGATGATGCAAATACATTTCAGCCATGTGACTGATCTGATCATGCCGCTCTAGAAATTCACCATAAAAAAAGCTTTGCCGTGGCAAAGCTTTTTTTATTCAAATCTTGGTTTGTTTAAACTTATACAAAATGCAAGAACAACCAGTATAAACCTGCTGACAGACAGATAGTGGCTGGTAAAGTTAGAACCCAAGCTGAAATAATATTACGAATCGTCACCCACTGTAAGCCAGATTTATTGGCAACCATCGTCCCTGCAACCGCACTGTTTAACACGTGTGTCGTAGAAACGGGTAAACCAAAGCCATCTGCTGCTGCAATGGTACTCATTGCCACCAGTTCAGCTGCCATACCTTGTGCATAGGTCATATGGTTTTTACCAATACGCTCACCAACAGTCACCACAATACGTTTCCAGCCTACCATTGTTCCTAGACCAAGTGCCAAAGCAACCGCAACTTTTACCCATGTTGGAATGTATTGTAGGAAACTATCGAGGCTCTTTTGATACGCTTTTACAGTTTTCTTATCAGCATCATTTAATTTTGGTAAAGCATCTGCTTTATCAAGATTTTTCAAGGCGCTGGTATTCAAATACATTTCATTGCGAATTTCACCGACTTGTTGTTCAGGAATGTCTTTCAATGATTTGTATTGAGCCAACTCCTGACCCAAATGATATGTTGTACTTGCCAACGCAGGTAAAACTTCAGGTGTGACTTTTTTATTTTGAATATATTGCGTCAAAATAAAACGGGCTTTTTCATCTTCAATATTGGCATAGTTATTCGCCAATACTGGTGCAGTTTGCTGAGATAACTGAGTAAACTGAACCACTTGATTACTGTCTAAATTTTTGTTGAGTGAATATGCAAGTGGTACTAAACCCACCAAAATCAGCATAATCAAGCCCATACCTTTTTGACCATCGTTTGAACCATGCGCAAAACTTACCCCAGTACAGGTAAAAATAAGCAAAGCGCGGACAATTGGTGGTGGCGGCGTATGACCATTTGGCGCATCAAAAAGGCTTAACTGGCGTTTAAACACCACTTTTACCAAAATGAAAACAATAGCTGCAAAGGCAAAACCAATTAAAGGAGAAAACAATAATGCTTTACCAACTTTAATTAGTTGGGACATATCAATACCACTTGCACTAGTTGATGCATTTAAAAAGTGGTTCATTAAACCCACACCAATAATTGAACCAATTAAAGAGTGTGAACTTGATGCTGGAATCCCCCAGAACCATGTTCCAAGATTCCAGATAATTGCTGCAATAAGGAGTGCAAATACCATGGCAAAACCAGCACCGCTGTTGACATTCATAATCAACTCAACAGGCAATAATGCAATAATGCCGTAAGCAACAGCACCACTCGCCAGCATTACACCAATAAAGTTACAGAACCCTGACCACATCACTGCAACAGGTGCAGGCAATGCATTGGTATAGATGACGGTTGCAACTGCATTGGCAGTATCATGGAAGCCATTCACAAATTCGAACCCCAATGCAATAAGCAATGCGGTTGAAAGTAAAATTACTGAATATAAATTTAACGGCGGAACGTGTGCCAAATCAGCACTGACTTGAAAACCAATATAAATTAAAGTCGCAATAATGACCGTTAAAAGTACAGGCATAAAAAACTTGGGAGTCGGTGCATGTACATTTTTTGATTTGGTTGAATCAGAGTGTACTGACTTTTGCGCAGAGGGAATATTCGAATTCATGCAGTCATGTAAAGAGGATCAAAAAGTCCCCTTATTCTTCATTTAAATTATGACAATTATATGACATTCCCTTTCACAGAAAAATCAATTTTTGCATTTTTGATTTATTTTGAGCCAATCAATTCATATTCGCTCTATTTTAGTTCAATTACACTTCTGGGCTGCACATACATCCATTCTTCAACGGATATCAATTTGCCATAGAAATATTGCAAAATGATGAAAAAATCACAGCGATTTTTTCAGTCCGCATCACTTCGATCAGCCGATTGCTTTACTTTTAAATGCTATATAAAAGTTGAATAAATAAAGCTTATAAGAAACCAATATGATTAAAATGGCTATTTTTGCTCAAAAAACATCAATTCTGAGTATAATAACCTCATTTTCTCGCTGTTGCCCTCTGCTATATAAGGCTGTGTATGTCTACACTCAACACTTTAAAACGGATTCTTTCTCAACGTATTATGATGCTCGATGGTGCTATGGGTACCATGATCCAGCAACATAAATTACAGGAACAAGATTATCGAGGTGAGCGCTTTGCCGACTGGGAACATGACTTAAAAGGCAACAACGACTTACTGGTTCTGACTCAACCTCAGATTATTCAAGGTATCCATGAAGCTTACCTTGAAGCAGGCGCTGACATTATTGAAACTAACAGTTTCAACGGAACGCGTGTATCCATGTCGGACTACCACATGGAACACCTTGTTCCCGAAATTAACCGTGAAGCAGCACGTCTTGCCAAACTGGCCTGTGAAAAATACTCAACACCTGACAAACCGCGTTTTGTGGCTGGGGTACTTGGGCCAACATCTCGCACCTGTTCGATTTCTCCAGACGTCAACAACCCTGCCTTTCGTAACATTACCTTCGATGCGCTGAAAGATAACTATATTGAAGCAACACTGGCGTTAATTGAAGGCGGTGCGGACATCATCCTCATTGAAACCGTGTTCGATACCCTAAACTGTAAAGCCGCCATTTTTGCGGTCGAAGAAGCGTTCAAGCAGTTAGGTCGTAGTTTACCGATCATGATTTCGGGAACAATTACCGATGCATCAGGCCGTACACTGACAGGTCAAACCGCAGAAGCGTTCTGGAACTCGATTCGTCATGCCAATGTGATTTCGGTGGGCTTTAACTGTGCACTCGGTGCAGATGCCATGCGCCCACACGTAAAAACCATTAGTGATGTGGCAGATGTCTACATTTCTGCGCATCCAAACGCAGGCTTACCAAATGCCTTTGGTGGTTATGATGAAACTGCGGCGCAAACAGCGGCATTTATTCGTGAGTTTGCCGAAAGTGGCATCATTAATATTGCGGGCGGTTGTTGTGGTACAACCCCTGCCCATATTCGTGCCATTTATGAAGCAGTAAAAGACTTACCGCCACGCCAAGTGCCTGAAACCATTCCAGCGTGCCGTTTAAGTGGTTTAGAGCCATTTAACATTTATGATGACTCTCTTTTTGTGAATGTCGGTGAACGTACCAACGTCACAGGGTCGAAAAAATTCCTACGCCTGATTCGTGAAGAAAAGTTTGCCGAAGCACTCGAAGTTGCTCAGCAACAGGTGGTTGCAGGCGCACAAATCATCGACATTAACATGGATGAAGGCATGCTTGATTCAGAAAATGCCATGGTGCATTTCCTGAACCTTGTAGCCTCTGAGCCTGATATTTCACGTGTGCCAATTATGATTGACTCATCAAAATGGGAAATCATTGAAGCAGGCTTAAAATGCGTTCAGGGTAAACCTGTCGTAAACTCGATTTCCTTAAAAGAAGGTTATGATGAGTTTGTGCATAAGGCTCGCCTATGCCGTCAGTATGGTGCAGCAATTATCGTCATGGCATTTGATGAAGCTGGACAAGCCGATACTGCAGCGCGTAAACGTGAAATCTGTAAGCGTTCTTATGACATTCTCGTCAACGAAGTCGGCTACCCATCTGAAGATATTATCTTTGACCCGAACGTGTTTGCTGTCGCAACAGGGATTGAAGAACACAATAACTATGCCGTGGACTTTATTGAAGCCACAGGCTGGATTAAACAAAATCTACCCAATGCCATGATTTCAGGTGGTGTGTCTAACGTATCGTTCTCATTCCGTGGCAATGAACCTGTCCGTGAAGCAATTCACTCGGTGTTCTTGTACTATGCCATCAAGCAAGGCATGACCATGGGGATCGTGAACGCAGGACAAATGGCGATTTACGATGACATTCCAAAAGAACTCAAAGATGCTGTTGAAGACGTCATTCTGAACCGTAATCAGGGTGAAAGCGGTAACGAAGCGACTGAAAAACTGCTTGAAGTCGCTGAGAAATTCCGTGGTCAAGGTGGTGCAGCCAAAGAAGCGGAAAACCTTGAATGGCGTAATGAATCCGTTGAAAAGCGTCTTGAATATGCCCTCGTTAAAGGCATCACCACGTATATTGACCAAGACACTGAAGAAGCACGTTTAAAATCCAAACGTCCGCTCGATGTGATCGAAGGCCCACTGATGGATGGCATGAACGTAGTTGGTGACCTGTTTGGTTCAGGAAAAATGTTCCTGCCACAGGTGGTAAAATCTGCACGTGTCATGAAACAAGCCGTGGCTTGGCTCAACCCGTACATTGAAGCAGAGAAAGGTGCAGGTGAGTCAAAAGGTAAAGTCCTGATGGCTACCGTAAAAGGTGATGTACACGATATTGGTAAAAATATTGTAGGTGTCGTATTAGGCTGTAACGGTTATGACATTGTTGACCTTGGCGTGATGGTGCCTGCCGAGAAAATTCTGCAAACTGCGATTGATGAGAAATGTGACATCATTGGTTTATCTGGCTTGATTACTCCAAGTCTGGATGAAATGGTGTTTGTTGCCAAAGAAATGCAACGCAAAGGCTTCGATATTCCGCTTTTGATTGGCGGTGCAACAACTTCGAAAGCACACACGGCAGTGAAAATTGAACCTCAATATCAAAACGATGCTGTGATTTATGTCGCCGATGCATCTCGTGCGGTAGGTGTTGCAACAACCTTACTGTCGAAAGAAATGCGCGGAAACTTTATCGCGGAACATCGTGCTGAATATGCCAAAGTTCGTGAGCGTTTAGCCAATAAGCAGCCGAAAGCTGCAAAATTGAGTTATGCAGAATCGGTTAAAAATGGCTTTAAAATTGATAACAACTATTTGCCACCCAAGCCAAATACTTTAGGTACACATGTCCTCACCAATTATCCATTAGCAACGCTAGTTCAGTATTTTGACTGGACACCATTCTTTATTGCTTGGAGCTTGGCGGGTAAATTCCCGAAAATCTTAGAAGATGAAGTGGTTGGTGAAGCAGCGACTGATTTGTACAATCAAGCACAAGCCATGCTCAAAGACATTATCGAGAATAATCGTTTCGATGCGCGTGCAGTGTTTGGTTTATACCCTGCTCAGCGTACAGGTGCAGATACGGTGAGCGTGTTTGATGAGGCAGGTCAGAGCGTAACGCATACTTTTGAACATTTGCGTCAGCAATCAGACAAAGTCACAGGCAAACCAAACTTGTCTTTGGCGGACTATATTAAACCGACAACAAATCAGCAAGATTATTTGGGTGGCTTTACCGTGTCGATTTTCGGTGCGGAAGAGTTGGCAAATGAATACAAAGCCAAAGGTGATGATTACTCAGCGATTTTGGTTCAATCATTGGCTGACCGTTTTGCCGAAGCTTTTGCAGAGCACTTACACGAGCGTATTCGTAAAGAGTTCTGGGGCTATAAAGCCGATGAAACTTTGGGCAATGAAGAATTGATCAAAGAAAAGTATGTTGGGATTCGTCCCGCACCTGGCTACCCTGCTTGTCCTGAGCATTCTGAAAAAGCAGCTTTGTTTGACTGGTTAGGTTCTGAAGCGAAGATTGGTACCAAGTTAACTGAACACTTTGCCATGATGCCGCCTTCTTCTGTGAGTGGTTTCTATTACTCGCACCCTGAAAGTGAATACTTTAACGTGGGCAAGATTTCGAAAGATCAGCTTGAGGATTATGCGAAACGTAAGGGTTGGTCACTGGATGTTGCGAAGCGTTGGTTAGCACCGAATTTAGATGATTCGATTGCTTAATTCAGAATCCTCCCTAACCCTCCTTTAAAAAGGAGGGGAAACTTTTACGTATCAAATGAATTACGTGACCGCTCCTCCCTTTTTCAAAGGGAGGTTGGGAGGGATTAAAATTTGACAAATAATTATAGATCAGATATTTTCAACTGAATTCAGACACTACAGACTCATAAGAGCTGAATATTGATGAATATTAAATAGAGATATTCTATTTAATAAGGGTTTGGTAACCGATATCAATTGGGCATTTTCCATAGGGAATGCAGTAGTGCCTCTTAAATAAAAGCATGGTTTTATTAAGAGTTATATCAAATCCATGTATCCGTGAATCGATAGCCAAAACGACTTACGGCATTAAAAGCTTTAAGGAGTTTTTATGCCTGTTCGTCAGACTGCGCTTAAAGAACAAACCCTATCTCAATACAAAAATCATTCTTATGAATATTTGCTACTCTCTTGGCTCTTAAGTGATGGCTGGGATGCAAGTATGCCTAGTTTGGATGTATACGCCAAAACTGATATTCAAATTTTAGATGGACGCACTGTATATCGTATCCAAGTCAAAAGCCTAGATTCTGCAAATGATAATATTGTTGTTGAAAATAAATGGGAAGATGCAGATATTGACTATGTCATATATTTCTCTAGAAATGCAGAATGGGGCTATATTGTTCCAGCATTCAAAGAAAAAAAACGGAATTTAAAATCCCAAAACCATATTCGCTTTCATCAGCATCCTACTAATTTTCTTAAAAATTTCAATAAAATATAATCCTCCCCAACCCTCCTTTAAAAAGGAGGGAGCATCATGAGTCCAAGATTTACATTCAATTCGTGGGAAAGTCCCCTTTTACTTTATAAAGGTGAGAAACTACGTTTCGCAAGAGGGGGATTCCAACCTCTGTTTCGTAATCCAATAAATCTGCTCCACCACCGCATCAGTTTCAGTCAAAATCTTCCTGTTACTAAACCTCAGCACCAAAAGCCCTAACTCACTTAAAGCCTGATCTCGAATTTGATCTGCTAGAAGCCCATCTTCCGTGTAGTGCTGTCCACCATCACACTCAATGACCAAATTCACTGCGGCACAATAAAAATCCACGATAAAATTAAGAATTGGCTTTTGACGATAAAACTGCAATCCTAAAATTTGTTTACGGCGTAATCTTTGCCATAGCCATTGTTCTGCATCAGTCATATTGCTGCGTAAATCACGCGATGGAAGTTTTAAGTTTTTGTTATATGGCTGCATGAATACACTCTTGGTTTTTATCTTTTATTTCAAATATCTTCGCATAATATCTACCAGATAAAAATAGCGCCCAGATCTTTGTTTTCATTCTTATTTTTATACAAAGAAAGCCCCAACTCAGGAGCTTTCTTTCACATCAAGTAGCGCAAAAATTACTGCAACTTAATCCATTCAACTACTGCTTGACCAGCATCACTCATCAGCGTCCATTCACCATCCATAATGTTGAGCTGTAACTGCATGGTACGCTCACATAAAGCCTGAATTGCAGTCGTGGTTTCTTCCGTTAACTGCCAAACTTCTACATTCTTTAAGGTTTTAAGTTTGCTATTGCGCTTATACCACTCATCCACCGAACTGCCATAAGCAATCACAACAACCTGCTGACAACGCGCACTGGCTTTTTTGACTTTATCTTCATCAGGACAACCGACTTCAATCCATTTTTCAAGCAGACCTGTTAAGTCTTTCTGCCACAAAGCAGGCTCATTCACTTCAAACAAATCTTTGGTAAATTCGAGCTGCTCATCGGCATAGCGAGCAAAAGCCAAAACACGCACCATTAAGCGCTCGATGGTTTCTGAAGGATGCTGCGCCATCGTCAATTGATAATCACCGTAATTGTGATGATCCATATCTGCAATATTGAGGTCTGCTTTATAAATCGTTGCTTTAAGTGCCATGTGCTACACGTTTTCTAAATAAAAATCCGCGCTTAGGATAACCAATTTTAGCTATCCGTGTAGAATATTTTTAAATTTGAATTGGGTTATTACCTAGATTTAGAACCATTCAAATTTAAAAAACAAAACCCTCAAACTTTCAAAATTGAGGGTTTCTTGATTGGCTCAAAGCTTTCAATTATCGAACTTTAGTTTTCGGCAAAAAGACTGCTGCAAAACCGAGTAAAGGTAAGTAAGAACACAAATTAAAAACCCATGCAATGCCATTAATATCGGCCAAATGTCCAAGCCCCGCTGCGGCAATACCACTCACCCCAAACATCAAACCAAACATTAAACCCGCGATCATCCCTACTCGACCTGGCACAGCTTCTTGGGCATAAACCACCATTGCAGCAAAAGCCGATGATAAAATTAACCCTGCAATAACCGACAAAACCGTTGTCCAGAACAAATCTGCATAAGGCATGATGAGTGCAAACGGTGCCATGCCAACAAAAGACACCCAAATCACCGCTTTACGTCCAATCTTGTCGCCAATTGGGCCGCCTGCAAAAGTTCCCAACGCTACAGCAGCCAAAAATGCAAAGAGATGCAACTGAGCTGTTTGCAAGCTAATTTGGAATTTATGAATTAAGTAAAACGTGAAATAGTTACTAATGCTGGCAATATAGGTAAATTTGGCAAACATCAATACAGAAATCGTGCCTAATGCCATCATCAACTCACGCCCATGCAATTTAGTTTGTGCATGAGTTGCACGCGCAGTCATTTGGGTTTTAGCATGTTGAACTGTCCAGCGACTCACGTTGGTTAATACCCAAATTGCAAATAATGCAAAGATCACCAACCATGCCACCGCATGTTGTCCAAACGGCACAATAATCAAAGCCGCTAACAAAGGCCCAATCGCTGTTCCTGTATTACCACCCACCTGAAATGTTGACTGTGCTGTTCCAAAGCGCCCACCCGATGCCATTCGTGCAACTCGCGATGCTTCAGGATGAAAAGTCGATGAGCCCACACCAATCAAAGCCGCAGAAATCAGCAACATGCTAAAACTTGGGGAAAAAGCCAATAAGCAAATCCCCAAAAGTGTCACCCCCATCCCCATTGGTAACAAATAGGGTTTCGGGTGTTTGTCTGTATAAAGCCCAATCCAAGGTTGCAAGAGAGAAGCCGTAATTTGATAGACCAGTGAAATTAAACCCACTTGGGTAAAATTCAGTGAAAAATTGGTTTTGAGCATTGGGTAAATCGCTGGCAGTACCGCTTGAATCAAATCATTAAGTAAATGCGCGAGTGCAACTGCACCCACGATTTTAATGATCATTCCCTGTGGTTGATGATACTGAGTCGCGGTGTTTGCGATCTCATCCTTCAAATCGATTGAGGACTCCATACCCAAAACTCCAATATTGAACTGAGATGTTTATTGTAATTTGTCATTTATACAATTATCTTCCAATAATTAACGCTTAAGTGACAATTTGATTGATTATGCCAAATACTAAATTCAAATCTGATTTAATCATCGGGCTGTCTGCTCAACGTATTTATAAAGACATCACCTACCCTCATGCTCATTTTCGAGCACAACTCCTCTATGCCTCGAAAGGCACGATTCAGGTGTTCACCAACAATCAGGTCTGGATTATTCCACCTATGTGTGCACTTTGGGTTCCTGCACGAGCTGAACACAGTATGGTGTGCTTGAGTCACGTGACACTCACCACCGCATTGATTGAAGAACAGTCAGCACAACAAATGGGAGAACACTGTTTTTTAATTCGGGTGAATAATTTATTGCATGAATTATTGATTCGGCTTAATCAGCTAGATCAACTACAAGCCACCGAACAAGTCAGTTTGCATGACCTATCAACCTCGTTGCAAATCTTAATTTTTGATGAAATTCACCGAGCCAATTCTCTGCCGATCCAGATCCCTTGGCCTAAAGATCAACGACTCATCAAACTTTGCTCTACACTGCTTGACGCGCCACATGACGTCAAAGACCTGAGCACATGGGCAGATGAAATGGGTGCCAGTCCACGCACGCTGATGCGACTGTTTCAACGGGAAACGGGACTGTCCTATCGGGCGTGGATTCAGCAGATGCATATTGCTCATGCCTTAAGTCATATTTCAAATGGCGAATCGATTTCACAGATTTCAAGAAAATTAGGCTATAGCAATCTCAGTGCATTTAGTGCCATGTTTAAACGACATTTAGGGCAAACACCGCAGCAATTTAAAACACGAGCATAAGTTTATTTGAATAATTTTTTGATGCTATTGAATTGAAATTTCTTGAATTTTAAGATGATGCATCATCTCGCGAATCATCACAAAATAAACAAAGACTTGCTGCTGATCTTCCTCAACCTGATGCAAGTAATAGCTTAAATGATCCACAAAATCATTAAAGGCATGTTCTAGCTGTACACGATCAATGGGTTCATCCGTCTTGAAAAATAACTGATTTAACCGTTTCATCATTGGATCAGAAGTCGCTGCTTTACTGTGTACTTGCCTTAATACTGGCTCGGATTCCAATAATTCCTCAATTTGATAAATCATTTTCTCAATCGCCAGCTCAGACCAAACTCCCCTAACTAAGCTCTGTTGCTGAATAAAATCAAGACCCTGAGTCAGGATCATTTTTTGTGAATTCCACTGAAGCTCAATTTTGTCGGTTTTAAGCGAAAATTGGAGTACTTGCATATCAACGTAGCTACCATGAAATAATGTTCAGAGTAAAAAGCCCTTGTCAAATCATTCAAAGGCTTTTCATTATATGGGAAGTTAATTTTGACAATCTAAAAATCTTAGAATTTCATGATCCACTCGCCACGTACATAGTAGTAATTATAATCAGGGCCACTAAACGAAGCACTATTGCTATAACCTGCATTCATACGAAAAAAATGACTGCCACGAACAGGGCTTTGCAGGTTTAATTCAAATAACTGTGTTTGTTGACTAGATGCTTTATTGATTCTTTCCCGACCGATTCCCGTGGTAAAACCCGAAGTCCATCCAGCAAAGCGGTGGCGCCAACCTAGAGCCAACATCGATTCTTCATAGTTTTTAGGATTAAAATAATCACCATCTACATTTTCTTTTGTACTATGGTAAGTCCGATAACGCGCTTGAAGTGTCAATCCCAGATCTAATGATGGCTGATAGATTAATTTAAGACGACCATGATCACGTCGATTATCATCTGAAAAAAATTGAGAACCGACCAATCCCACTACAGTAAGATGCTCATTGATGCCTTGATCCATAGATGCACCAACAAAGGTAAAATTTACGCCTCGATCGAGTGAATTAGCGGTTTCAACCAGATCACGATTTGCAAATACTTCTATCGCGGTTTTTTTAGCTAAAGCTGCTCTGTAGCTTCCATCAAAGGTCAATATCGTATGGCTACTCTCTGTAAATAAACCTGAATCTACATACCAACCATTTGCAGTTGCAGTATCTATTCTTCTGCCAATAAAAGATATTTTTTGGCCATCACGGCTCCAATTGCTTGATCTATATTGATAAGCTCTTGTGCGTACGCCGAGATAATTATCACCACTTTCATATTTAGGAAAAAATTCAGCAGACAACTTACGGGTTTGAAAACCATCACTGTCATCGCTAAAAAAAAACTCTGTTCCAGCAGCCAACTCTGAATCGCTTTGCTTCTGTTCATTTGCAAAACTGTTCATACTCATCAACATTAATAAAGGAAAACCAATCAGTAGTTTGATATTTTCCATCTTCATTTCGTCCCCCATGTTTTTCGTGTTCTCAATATTTCATCTAGATATCCAAGAACACTCGCTGGCTGCAACAAAAAGCTATATGCCAGTACATATATAAAAAAACCGCTATAATTCTTACGAACTTTCAATTCCATGTCATTAAACATACGAAGCTCTATCGAATAGTTTAAGAGACCGAGTAAGATCGCCATTGGAAGTAAAGCCAATGTCACAATCCCAACAATCCAATAATAACCAAAACAAGCTAAGACCAGCCCAGGTAAAAACCCAAAGGTAAACGCCAAATCCAGCCAAGGGAAAAGTAAATTCCAATAAATAAAAAATGTCGATAACCGAGGTTTAATTAAAATAGATGGATGCTGGATAAATGCCTCCATCATTCCTCTGGCCCATCGCTGACGCTGCCTAATAAATGTCTTAAGAGTCGTAGGTGCATTCGTAAAAATACAGGCATCTTCACAATGCCCAACTCGATACCCCGCATTGAGTAATGCCCAAGTCAGCACAATATCTTCACCAACACAGTGAGGCCATCCACCCACTTCAATCAAGGCAGCACGATCATAAAGAGAGAATGCCCCTTGAGCCACTAAGGTGCCTTGATACAAGGACTGCATGCGTTTTGTCGCTGAAATTCCAAGAAAATAATCCCATTCCTGAGTTCTTGTAAGTAAATTTACCCTTGAATTGCGAACCAAAACTTTTCCAGCAACAGCTCGGGTGTTGGGTGGGTCAAGCACATAACGTTGAACAATATTAATCAGCGCAACACGGTGTAAATATGAATCGGCATCTAACGTAACAATATAATCATGATCTGCTCGCTTTAATCCTTCATTTAAAACATGTGCCTTTCCAGAATTTTTTTCAAAATCAAGTAAACTGAGCCATGCATATTGTGCTTGTAAATTTCGAACAATGTTGGCTGTCTCATCTTTAGAGCCATCATTAATCACGATCACCTGTAATGCCCCAGGATAATCCTGACGAGCAATACTCATCAACGTATCAGCAATAGATGTTTCTTCATTATAAGCAGCGATAAGAATTGTAATGCCTGGATAAGATGCAAGGCTCTTTCGACGTGGTCGTCTATCCATCATTAAGCTGATCGCAGCAAAAGAATTCATAAAACCTGGAATAATTGCGATGCCATAAACAAGAAAAATTGCAGCGAACCAACCAACCAGTTTAGAAAGATCATGCATCCAATTTTGGGATATCCATATTGAAAATGCTGTCCAGCAACAAGCACCAATAAGCGCTAAAATAAATTTAACTCTTACGGCCACATAAAATCGAGACATCCCATTGCCCCCAAAAAGTCAAAATGCTTTTCAATCAAGTATAAAATTACTCATATAATTATAGATAATAGATTAAATTATATCCAACTGAAAAATCAGTATTTTTGAGAAATTTATAATTATTTAGTCGAATTTCTTATGTACAAATCCAATTCGATCATTCATATTTTTTTCAGAAATAAATAGAAAATCATCAAAACCAAAAAATATTAGTTCTCATTTACAATTTTAACTGTACCCATATTTTCTGATTTATATTTGTCCCCTGTTTTTAATATGCATGCATCATCAACATCTGAAATACAAGAAATCAAAAAAGCTTTCTAAAATATAGTTCATGTAATACACAGGCATCTCAATCAACTTTTTTAAGTGTTAAACAACTAAAGATATGGCGACAGTTTAGCGTGGAAGATCAGGTTCTCTTCTTTCTCAGTAATTGACGTGAATACCAAACCTTATTTCATGTTGCTACAAGATATGGCGTTTCAGAGCCAAGGCATCCCGAATTGTACGTCATATTGAAGACTGTCTAATTCAGTCTAATTTGTTTAATTTACCGAAAAAATTACCTGAAGGTGAAAGCATAGACTGGAATGTGGTGATTGTAGATGCCGCAGAAATTCCGATCCAAAGACCTAAATTACAGAAGAAAAGTGATCGAGGCAAAAAAGTAGATACTTTTAAAGCACAAGCCGTGATCCAATACAAAACTCAGCAAATTCTGAGTTTATGTAGTCGTCATGGTGCTGTGCAGGATTTCGAGCTATTCAAACGTAACTTAAATCAAATTCCTGTTGATGCTTTTATTCTTGAAGATAAAAGCTCTAAGGAATTTATACAAAGTATCCGAATAACTTATTATCTAAAAAACATTAGACTTTTTTCATGATTGCTTAAACCCTCTTTCTTTTTCTCCCTGAGTCAAATTTAAATATATTTCAATGCAGCGCAAGAGAAATAAAAAAGGACTTATGAAAGAAGTCTATTGTGAATTATTTTATTTTTATAACTCAAAAAATAATTATTCATAGTTAATAAAATTAATATTAAACACTTCCTCTATCTTTTTGAGAAAATTAGAATGAGGGGGCTGCATTGTGATTTATGGTTTAAATACGACTGATGAAAGAAATTTAAGATACAAGGTGGTCTATAATAAAAAAATTAAAAAAGTGACTAACAAATAATTTTCATATTATATAAAAAATCATACAAGTTAATCACTTCATTTCACATAAACTTTCAATATATTCATTCTCATTTACAAGTTGGTTTATAAAAAATATTACTTCATAATATTATATTGCTCTAACAATCCATCATCATCATAATGCAAAATAATATTAGATCCTTGTTGCAATTTAAGAACATCATTCTGAGTCAATGAAAAATCCTGAGCAAATTCTTCAATTGGTGTGTTTTGAGATTTGTGTCTACGTTCCTTATGATTAAATCTAACCCAATTATATGATGCCCATATAATCAGCAATAAACTAAAAATTAATATACCAATCCCAATATACATCAAGCCATGTAATTGTGCATACATCGTATCATTGAAAATATATTTTTTAACAATCGTGAACTCAAAGTACCATAAAAATAGTGTAATTAATGGAAAGATAATCAGAATAAATAAAATCCATCCGATCAATTGCAATAAATAACCAGCTGTTTTATTTTTGACATAGTCAGGATTATCAATATACGCTGGTAAATCGAGCTTTGATTCATCTTCTATGATTTGATAATCAAGGACTGGATTACTCATAATTTCTCTCCTTTAAAACCACGATCTGGACTCACCCAACGTGCACGTTTTTTAGGTAAAAATAATGCTCTCGGTACTGCAACAACGGTTGTTAAGGTTGTCACCAACCAAAAGAAAAGTGGATACCAAATCACCCAAAAGTAATTTCGGAAAAAACGATGTTTGCCATCATAGCGTTTATCAATCCATAGACTGACCGTAAACTGAATCAAGCAGGTAAAGCCCAATATCGCACCATACCATTCAGGTAAAAGTGTTTTAACAAAAATCTCGCTTGGAATATGAAAGAAAACACCCAGAAAATACAGGATAAAAATAAGCAGCATGATATAAGACCACGTCACGCTCATTATTGTTTCTAAAATAATGATCCACATACGGCGTAATCGCCATTTAAACATATGCTTTGTATAATCACGTAAGACTTCCATACCACCTTGTGCCCAACGCAATCGCTGTTTGCATAAACCCACAAATGTTTCAGGCATATAAATATAGCAAAGTGCTTGAGGAATATACTGGATATCCCAGTGGCTAAACTGTAGTTTCCACGAGATATCAATATCTTCTGTCAACTTATCATCAGACCAGAAACCCACCTGTTCAACTGCTGTTTTACGAAATCCCGCTATAACACCAGAAACAGTAAAAAGTCGTCCATAAGTTCGTTGTGCACGCTTAATTAAACCGATAATTGAAGAAAACTCACCAACTTGCAATTTTCCCAGAATACTTGAACGGTTAATAATACGAGGATTCCCCGTTACAGCACCCACACGAGGCAACTTGACCATCGGATCCATCATCCATAGCACAGCATGTGGATGAAGTAATGCATCGCCATCAATACAGATCAAGTATTCATACTTACTGACCAAAACAGCAGAGCGTAATGCAAATGCCTTACCTTGGTTCTTCGCCAAATGTACCACTCTTAAATTGCTATATTGACTTTGCAATTCATCTAGGATTTGTCCTGTTCGATCTGTACTACCATCATTAACCGCGATAATTTCAAATTGAGGATATTGTGTTTGAGATGCATAACGGATTGTGTCTCTTATATGCTCTTCCTCATTAAAACAGGGAATAAGAATACTACACCCTTCATCTGTAGGTCTTGGAACAGGATGTTTCGGAAATTCTCGTTTGAAGAAAAACCAGATACCACCAACAATCCAGATCCATGCCATAAACAAGGGGTATAAAAATGCAAAATCAAATAAATATTTTAACCAGCTCATGGGCCTTTCTCCATATTCATATCATTTTTAAATGGATTTTTATAATCGAATGGACTGTTGGTTTGGCTGAGTGGGGTATAAAGATACTTATGAAAAAACATCCCATTTTCTAAACTATATTGATTTGCTCCAATGTTTTGAATTCCCATTTTTTGCAAATCAATTAATGTTTTTTGTGCTGCCTTCCAGTCAGCTTCTGATTTTAGATTTTTTACATCCATGCTAAAAGATATTCGAGATTTTGTAGATAATGGCAATCCACCAAAAACCGTTTTCAACATTTTTGTTTGCTGTTTATCTGCAGGTTTATCCAAAATAAAATCAACAAACTCAAAATGCTTCATCAGATTTGGTAAAACATTATCCATAGATTGTTCTAAATCTGGAGTAAGTGGAACCCGAAGACCAAATCGGAATGTCTTACTTACATTTGAATAATAGACTGCCGATTGCTGAATTTTGTCGAACCACTGCATTTTTTCTGGTGATGTAATTTCTGATATATCACCATCAGATTGCAAAAATAGCCCAGATAAACCCGTATTATTTTTCATCAAATCCACAACAAATGGCTTTAACTTTTGTGGCTGATTTTTAAAATCACTTAATGGAATATTTGCATAAACGTCCGCAGCCAGCCGTGTTTGAATTTGCCAAGTCGCTCGATTCATCACGTCTTGAGACATCGGAAAAACAGTATTTGGAAAAAAGGCAGCCTGATGTGTTTGGTTAAAAACATCGATAAAAACCTTATGGACTGCTAAAGCCTGTATTCGATCAAGCATCATACCTAGACGCTGATCATCATATTGTCCTGTTGCGCCAACCAAATCATCAAGTTTAATCGTAATGCTATGCCTGATGTCTATTTTCAAATCTTCATGATACTTCACAACATTAATGAGTTCTTGTTGGACTTCTTCCGAGTCTGGATTACCCAACAACAAGATTCTTTTGTAGGTTCGATCATTAATTTGATTAATTCCAGATCGGCCTAAACTAAATGAAATCGGCAAACCCGCTTTTTTGGCAATATCCTCGGTTTCTGGCGTTACAGCACCATAAGGCCAAATGACTGCTTTGACTTGAATACCTAGCTGTTTTTCCAAGATCTGTTTTGATTTCAATAAATCATTATAAATTCGCTGTTGGTATTCTTGATCGGTTTCATAGCGTTGTTGGTTTTTCAAATATTGCCGAGTAATTGCAGAGGGTTCTTCATTTCCTTGTGGATTTGCTAAAATCCCAACATGTAAACTGTCTGTATGACTGACGAAATCAACCAATCCAGACTTTTGCATTTCCCTCATTTCATTCCAAGTCATAAAATTTTCAGGATTCTTGTAAGTGATTTCATCGTCAAATTTGGTCGTTTTGTTTGTCCAACCCGTCATAATCGCAAAGACAGCAGGAAACTTATATTCTTTCAACAATGGAAAAACTTGGGTATAGCCGCTGACTAATCCATCATCAAAACTTAAGACAATTGCATTTGGAGGAAGTGGTTTTTTCCCTTCACGAGCATCAATAATTTGTTGCACTGAAACAGGATGCCATTTTGAATGGCTTAACCAGTCAAAAAATTCAGCAAGACTTCGAGAATTCACCGCATATGGATCAGCATCATCTTTTTTCATAACGTCTTCTCTTACATTATGAAAATTCAATGCAATTGACTGATTTTGCTCTAATATGCTGTCAGGTACAGCGGCATATGCTTGTACGAACAAAAAATTTGAAAGTACAAAAACACATGGCAATATTTTTTGATTAAATTTTATCATTAGAAAACACCCCTGAATCCTACCAGACCATAGACTCGATCTTCTTGCCGTCCATCATAAGGGTGTCTTGTCATGCCAATTCCGTATTCGAACTGCCATGTACGAGACAATGACCACTGGTGCATGTATTGCACATTCCAAGTTGCCTTGGTTCCATAATTTTTTTGATTGTAGAACCCTGTACCTACCTCAAAATGCTGAGTGAAACTTTGGTTATATTTTCTCCATGTGATCCAATCATGCATTAGAGTGATATTCATCGCATAGTATTGTTCAGGGCTGAAATATTCGAGATTTTGTTTACTGTTGGAGCCATAGCCTGCACTCACAAGCATATCGGTTATATGATGTGGAGAAGCCTGAATGCGCTGGGTAAAATCAAAAGTCCAGTCTTGTTGTTTATTGCCATCGGAAATATCCGTATAACCATAGGTCAATGCAGCTGAACGTGATTCATTTTGACGCCACATGATACTTGCCAAATACAACTGTCCATCCTTTTTATTCTGGATGGCTTGTAAAGGAATTGGCGCCTGACTGTTGTACTGCAAATGATATTGCCAGTTATCATTGAGCCACTGCGACCAGTTTAGATCCACACCTGTTTTTTCATGATGTGAATTTTGCGACAATGCCACAGTTAAATCTTTACGATTAGATGCCCATTCCAAACCTAAACCATAACGATCATCTCGAATATTACCGATATCGAAATGACCGCTCCGATTTTGAGAAAAGGCAAAAAGACGGTAATTGTCATACATCCATGGTGCATTCAATTGCGTATAACTGTCTAAATCTCGGGTTCCTCTTAAGGTTTGATTGACCTGATCCGAATTGCTATGTCCCCAATCCGTTTCATGAGTAATACTAAAATGATCCCGATCAGCCATTTCTTTGCGGCTTTTCATCACGGTTGTATCATTTGGGTACAATTCTAACGCATGTGCTAGATCTCTTTTCCAAGCCTGAATGTTGCCTAAATCCTGATCGTTTTCTACCTGATTTATTAATGTATTTTTATCTGGCTCAGTGTTTGTTAATCTTGCCAAAGTCATTTTGGCATGAAGTGGCTGCTCTCTCCACCGCTGTATCGTGGCTAGATTATTAAGGTAAAGTGAACTATTCGGTGTTTTCGCAACAACATCCTGATAATATTTTTCTGATTTATCAAACTCATTGCGATACGCGTAATTTAAACCTTTTAAGGTAATATACTCATAGCGATCATCGGCAGTCGTCCGATCTTCACCGATAACATTGCTGTAGTGATATATTGGAATAAGATGATCAACATCCTTAATCAATTGATCTGCTTGCTGATACTTTTCTTGCTCAATATACGAATAGTAAAGACCAGAATAAACTTCCATATCTGGATAATTCTTTTCTTTCAATAAACTCAGATATAAAGGTTCGGCTTGTTGTGGCTTTTTTATTCGCAAATATGCATTTGCCAGTGCATGTCTGACATATGGAGGCATTTCTGTATAAGGGCGATTTAGTTGCTGTGCATATGAAATCGCTTCATAAGATCGTTCGCGGAAACTGAGCGCATAAATATAGTTATAGTAAAAATTAAAATATCCTGGCTTGCCTCTAGAAACCCGTTTTTGCAAATTTGTTGCTTGATCTAGACATTTATCCAAATTTGCATAACTCACCTTGTCTCCTTCACCATGACTTGATAAATACTTGTAACGCTCTATTGCATGTTTAATATCTTGACTAAACTGCAAAAGTTCCAGATTTAAAGATAAATCTGATTTTTTGTCATTTAAATTACTATGTGCCTTTAAAAACTGATCTG
The DNA here is from genome assembly GCF_003261585.1 of Acinetobacter sp. MB5. Classification (GTDB taxonomy): domain Bacteria; phylum Pseudomonadota; class Gammaproteobacteria; order Pseudomonadales; family Moraxellaceae; genus Acinetobacter. The sequence goes on from NZ_POVU01000016.1 coordinate 35,240, forward strand.
CCTCCGAAAGACTTCCTGCATCAATCAATGCATAGAAATACTCTTCCTGTACACTCGCAGACTCTGGGGCTTTTTGATACGCAAGACCAGCAGCATTCAAACTTTCTATCGGCTTGCCTGACATACGATATGCATAAGAGACCTGAGTCAGTTCATCTGCATTTAAATTATCCAGGGGAATACCTGTTAAAGTGCTAATTGCATCTTGTGGCTGATTTAATTCCGCATATAGAACCGCTTTAAGCACTTGTAACTGGATACTTTTATTGTATGGCTCAAATTTTTTCAGCCACATCAAAGCAAGACTGAATTGTTGTTGATCCCTAAGCCCCTGAACCACTGGAATCTGGGCATACTCAGGAAATTGCTTCGCCTGAATCCGCTGGAGTAAAGCAATATCGTCCTGATTAACTTTCTGTGTCTGAAATCGTAATGTTAAATAATCCGCGAGTACAACTTGGTCATCGGGATATTGAGATATTAATGAATGGAACAAAGACATTCCTTGTTCAACTTGTCCCTGCCTAACCAGAACAACAGCTTTTTCACGAGATGATTTTAACGCTACTGATTCTTCAGTGGCATGGGCAACCGATATCGGTATGATCAACAGAGAAGTAATGCAACTCATTGCACTACGATAATTAAATATAGTCAATTTCGGCATCCTTTTATTCTAAGTTTTTAATGTTCTTTTCTAATAACTATTACTCTATTCCTATTCATCATAAAAGTATATTGTTTGTTTTTTAGACAAACCTAATATGTTTACCTACCCCTGCCAATTTTTAAAGCATCAAAAAAAATGAACCTTAGATACAGTTTTTTTTGTATTTTTTAAAAAACTTTACTTCGAAAGAACTCTTCAATTTTTCAAGAAAAGTTCATCAATATTTAAAAAAACTTTCTCCCCCACAAAAAAAACAGCATTTTTCAAATAATCAACTCACTATATATTTTTAAGAACTATTCTATTTTTTATACAAAAAAACAATCATTTGAATAATTTTAGAGCAAATGCCATAAGTTATTGTTGCCAACAAAAATAACTTGTTTTATGATTGCGCCCATGCCCGGGTGGTGAAATAGGTAGACACAGGGGATTTAAAATCCCCCGCCCACAAAGCGTGCCGGTTCGAGTCCGGCCCCGGGCACCATTTTAAAACTGTTAAAATGGTGCCAAAAATATCCAGCGAAAGCTGGTTTTTTTATGCTTATAAATTTCGCCTCTGCACTTATTGTCATTACAGATCCATAACAAAATTTTCAATTCTTATCTTTTTTACAGCACAGTACACACCAAAAATCCATGCTTTCTCCTGCATGATATTCGTTTAGGTTTTTTATTTATTTTTAGCTTTGGTCTATCTATGAATCCATTGGTGATTGTCTGTTTATGTCTTTCTTCATACGCTTTAGTCTCTTGTAAACCCACGGATTCAGATTCACAAAAAATCAACTTTAGCCACAATCAACTTTTTGATATTCAAAATGATATGGCATTATTACAGACTCTATCACTCCGACAAAATCAGGAAAGTGCTATTTTTCAGCAACAAGCTCTTAACGTAATCAGATCTGGAAATTCAAAGCAAATTGATCAGGTGGTTCAAAATCTGCAGCAGCAAGTAGATCAATTTAATCAGCAATTACGTAATCTTGTTCTTAGTAGTACAGAAGTCGATACCATCCGAAGAAAAATGATTCGTAGCTACAATTTAAGTATGGAACTTGCTCAACAAGGCGCTGCCAAACAACCTGATACTCAAAAAATAGAACGATTACAACAGCAACTTACAAAAGTGCAGGATGAAATTCATCAGCTACAAGATCAAGCTCTGTCAAAAATCAATCATGCAAAGCTAGCTTCATAGGCTATTTCACTTTACTCAACTGTTTTTAATCGTAATACTTGGGCATACAAGATTGTCATGAATCAATCAATGAATACTCATCATCTCGATTTAAACAAGCTCCGCCGACAATTACGCCAACAACGTCGCCGCCTTGATTGTTTCCAGCAACGTCAAGCTGCTCAAGCTGTACTGAATAGACTTCGTTATCATCCCACTATTCGTAAATCTAAAAAAATTGGCTTGTATTTAGATGCTTTTGGGGAAATTCCTACAACAGGTTTAATTGAACTCTGTTTTAAACTGAATAAAGAAGTCTATTTACCTAAAATTTGTAATATGAATCAAAATTTATTTTGGGTAAAAATTTCTCGACAACAATTTTATACGCGGCGCTTTGCCATGCATCGCTTAGGAATGCTAGAACCACAACAGCGAGGTATTGCGGTACAACATCTTGATGTGTTATGTATGCCTTTACTGGCTTGTGATACAACAGGTATGCGTTTAGGTATGGGGGGAGGTTTTTATGACCGCACTTTAGCCAAAACTAAACAACGTCCATATCGTTTAGGGCTCGCACATGATTTTCAACGGCTCAACTTTATCCTTCCACATCAAGCATGGGATCAACCCTTACATGCACTTTGCACACCACACCACTATCAGGTTTTCACGCTATAGAGGACTGATCCAAATTTAATCAAAACCATTGTTTTTTATTTTTTTCACAAAACTTACCCTTGTAATTTAAAAAAAACACATCACTATAAAAATCATGGCAACACTGTTGTCACTCATTAGGAGTGCCCATGACTGAACAAATTTTGAACATTGAAAGTTCTGAAGAACTGACAATTCCAAGCGTATTACCATTATTAGCATTACGTGATGTAGTGGTATATCCACACATGCAAATCGCGCTTTTTGTTGGTCGTGAAAAATCAATAAAAGCTGTTGATGTGGCGCGTAGCAGTGACAATTTAGTTTTTGTAGTCGCACAAAAGGACTCACTCACTGAAGAGATTGATCAGGAAAACCTGTATCAATACGGTACAGTGGCGAAAATTGTGCAAGTTGTGAACCATGAAAACGATGAAAACTGTATTAAAGTTTTAATCGAAGGTTTACATCGTGCAAAACTAGAAAAGATCATTGATCAAACAGATTACTTTACGGCTGAGCATGCCTTAAGCCCAATGAGTGTAGAATTAGACCAAGACACTAAAGACGAACGCTTGCAAGAATTGAAAGCTTTATTTGCACAATACGCAGAAGCAAAATTGCGTAATGCGCGTGAGCTAATCACTGCTGCAAATAAAATCGAAGATTTACAGCAGCTTCTTTTCTTTGTCGCAACACGTGTTCCACTCAATATAGAAGTAAAGCAGAACTTCTTGGAACATGACGAATTTGAAGCACACTTAAAAGAGTTAATGACTTATTTGTTGCAACAATCTGAAGAGCAACAAATTGAGCAAACACTGCATGATAGTGTTAAACGCCAAATGGAAAAAAATCAGCGCGAATACTTCCTCAATGAAAAGATGAAAGTGATTCAGCGCGAACTTTCCGATATGAATGGCGGTGCTGAGGATGATGTTGCTGAGCTTGAAAAACGTCTAGCTGAAGCAGACTTGCCAGAGCATGTCCGTAAAAAAGCAGAAGCTGAGTTCCGTAAACTCAAAGCCATGCAACCTGCTTCAAGTGAAGCGGCTGTGGTTCGCAACTACCTTGATGTGATCTTAGATACGCCTTGGAACAAAGCCAGCAAAGTTAGCATTAACTTGCAAAAAGCACAGGAAATTCTGGATGCAGACCATTACGGCTTAGATGATGTGAAAGACCGTATTGTGGAATATCTTGCAGTACAGTCTCGTGTGAAAAAGCTCAAAGGTCCTATTCTGTGTCTAGTCGGACCTCCAGGTGTGGGTAAAACTTCACTCGGTGAATCTGTCGCAAAAGCAACAGGCCGTGAATTTGTGCGTATGGCTTTAGGTGGCGTACGTGACGAAGCAGAAATTCGTGGTCACCGCCGTACTTATATTGGAGCAATGCCGGGTAAAATCGTACAGTCTCTCAGTAAAGTTGGTGTAAAAAACCCACTGTTCTTGCTTGATGAAATCGACAAGATGGCTCAAGACTACCGTGGCGACCCTGCATCAGCATTGCTTGAAGTGCTTGACCCTTCTCAAAATAGTAAGTTTAACGATCACTATTTAGATTTGGATCTCGACCTTTCAGAAGTCATGTTTATTTGTACAGCCAACAGTATGAATATTCCTGAGGCTTTGTTAGACCGTATGGAAGTGATTCGTCTACCGGGTTATACCGAAGATGAGAAAATTAAGATTGCTGAACGCTATTTAGTTCCTAAAGCAATTAAGAACAATGGTTTACGTGCTAAAGAATTGACCGTTCATGAAGAAGCGATTCGTGACATTGTACAGCGTTATACACGTGAAGCAGGTGTTCGTAGTCTTGAACGTGAAGTCTCGAAAATTGCGCGCAAAGTAGTCAAAGAAGCCGTCAGTAAAAAGGCGAAAAACCTTCAAATTGAAGTGACTTCGAACAATTTACCAAACTACCTTGGTCCACATAAGTTTGACTTTGGTATAGCTGAAGAAGAAGCACAAATTGGTCGTGTCAATGGTTTGGCTTGGACATCTGTCGGCGGTGAGTTACTCACCATTGAAGTTGCTGCTGTGAAAGGTAAAGGTAAATTTATTACCACAGGTTCACTCGGTGATGTCATGAAAGAGTCGATCACCACTGCTATGACTGTTGTTCGTACCCGTGCGGATGAGTTAGGCATTGAAGCATCACGCTTTGAAGAAACTGACATTCATGTACACCTACCTGAAGGTGCGACTCCAAAAGATGGTCCTTCAGCAGGCTTGGCACTGACAACGGCATTGGTTTCTGCTTTCACAGGCATTCCAATTCGTGCAGATATTGCAATGACAGGTGAAACTACCCTTGGTGGTCGTGCACTACGTATTGGTGGTTTAAAAGAAAAGTTACTTGCGGCTCACCGTGGAGGCATCAAACTAGTCTTTATCCCACAAGACAATGTCCGTGACTTGGCTGAAATTCCAGACAATGTAAAAGAAGGTTTGGAAATTAAGGCGGTTAAAAGCATTGATGAGATTTTGCCATTGGCACTCACTCAACAGCCTACACCATTGCCAAAAACACCCATTGTAAAAGCAGTGGCGGAAAGTCAAAGTGCTCGTCACTAAACTAAATCAGATAAATAAAAAACCACTTCTTCGGAAGTGGTTTTTTTATGGCTTAAACCATATTAATGAAAATGTGGTCCTAGCAAAATTTGAGTAATAATACTTGATGCGACTGCAACCAGAACAAAATCACCATCTATTCTCATCCAGCGATGCCCATACGGTGGCGGTGGTAAATGTTCTTCATGCCAATCAACATAATAGTGATCATCCATATAATCACGTGGAATATATTCCCCTTCATGCCAGTAACGCACAGGGTGGTCGCGCCAATGATGTCTTGGGCCATCCCAACCATGGTCATAGTGGTGTTCATAATAAACTGGTGGCCCACGCCGATCATCATGATCCCATGGATCGGCTAAAGTTAAACCAGAAGCAAGACTGGTACTGACTGCCAATGCAGCTGCCATCCATTTTGACTTACGCATTATTTTCTCCTTCGATTTTACAACACGATATTGCTGTAAAATCATTGATACGTGTCTCAATTCAGTGATTACTGTTGATAACTACTCTACTTCTACATTTAAGATAAACCGTGTAGATCAACACCAAGTTGTGCAATGGTTTGTCTAGTTTTTCTCGGTAATTTACAGCGATTTTTTAACATTTAAGCAATTCTTAATCTTTAAATTCATCAAAACATTAAGTTGCACAAAATCACAAAAATAAAAAAACTGCTCCCAAAGAAGCAGTTTTTTGTCAAATACAGTCGTAATTTTTTAGTGCGATAAAATCGCTTGAGCAATCACGCCTGATGCTATTGCAATGAGTAAATAATCACCATTTACACGCACCCAACGATGCCCACGCGGTGGATATGGAAGATGGTGTGCGCGCCAATCTACATTGTAGCCACGGTAGCGGTATGGTAAACGATCTCCACGATTCCAGTGTCCACGGCGGTTATCCCATCCATGACGGTTATCCCAACCTGGTCCACCACGATGGTCATAGCCCCGATGATCATATCCACGATGGTCATAGCCTTGACGGTCTGGGCCTCGATGATCATAACCATGACGGTCTGGACCTCCTCGGTCCTGCCAAGAATCTGCCATTGCTAAACTACTGGTGGCTACAGTCGAAACCACTAACACAGCAGTTAAAATTTTCTTCAACATCGCTATTCCCTCTTTTTCATCCTCAAGCCAAAGCCTGATTGAGATATTAAGGATTTACACCGATTCAGTTTTTAAAATAAACGCTGAAGATGCATCCTGCTTAAGAACTAATATATTCATTAAATATCGTTTGATGATGTAGAAAGTCATTCGCTTGTGTAATAAGTCTTACATATTCTATTTCAAATTAATCTATTTTTTTAAAAGATTAATTGTTTTGTGCATCTTCTGTAATTTGCTAAGTGATTTCTACACATACATCTTCATTTCAATGGACTTAGATGGTCTAAAACTCACTACTAAATAAAACTTTTTAGTCTGAATAAAGGTTTTATTACTTAACAGTGAAGCTTCAATCGCTTCTCAAGGCAAAGCCTTGCTTTGTGTATCTTCTTACCACTCAAGCATAGCTTTCGCCTTGCGCTCTGACAAAGCCTTGCTTTGTTTATCTTCGCTCAGGTTATAATTGTTTTTTTCGCTAAGATTGCCACGATGAAAATTCGCATTTTAACTATTGGACAGAAAATGCCTACTTGGGTATTGACTGGAGTTGATGACTATTTAAAACGGATTCAGCCCTTTGTCCAAACTCAATTTGTTGAATTGCCTATGGCAAAACGCGGTAAGAATGATTCAGATGCCGATATTCTGAAATATTGCCAAACTGAAGGTGAAAGTATTCTCGCTGCACTCAAGTCCAATGAAACCTTAATTGCACTGGAAGTGGGTGGTCGTGAACTTAGTACTGAAAAACTGGCAGACACCATGCAACAATGGATGCTCGATGGTCAAGATATTGCATTAGCCATTGGTGGGCCAGATGGTTTAAGTGATGCTGTACGTCAGGCAGCCAAATGGCATTGGTCTTTGTCAAAACTTACACTTCCACATCCTTTAGTCCGTGTCATGCTGATTGAACAGTTATATCGAGCAATGAGCATTAACCATAATCATCCGTATCATCGTGCTTAATGGTGATTTGCAAACAATTCAGGTGAACCTTTATGCATCTTCAAACTTTACCTGGGTTATTTATTTCTCACGGTTCTCCCTTACTAGCGCTTGACCCAGAACAGGTTGGCCCTGCACTACAACGTTTAGGCTTGAACTTACCTCGCCCTCAAGCCATTGTTGTTATGTCTGCTCATTGGGAAAGTCAGGCACTTGAAGTCAGTACGGCGACTCGTCCTGATACATGGCATGATTTTCGTGGTTTTCCCAAAGCCCTCTATCAAATTCGTTATCCTGCTGCGGGCGAACCAGAACTTGCCGAACAGATTCTACATTTATTGGCAGAGGCTGAACTTCCAGCACATGCGAACAGTACACGCCCACGTGATCACGGTGTATGGATGCCACTGTTGCATTTATACCCTGAAGCCGATATTCCTGTGGTCGAAATCTCTCTACCCATGAGTTACAGTGCTGAAGAAATTTTTAAAATTGGGCAAACACTCAGAGAGTTACGTCAGCAGCAAATTTTGTTGATTGGCTCAGGCAGCATTACCCACAACTTGGCAGAATTGTCTTGGCACAATAGCCAGGCCGATGTGCCTATTTGGGCATCAGAATTTCGTAATTACGTGGTACAAAAGCTCAATCATCAAGATTATGAAGCAGTTTTGGATTGGCAAACGATTCCGTATATTGAGCAAAATCATCCAAGTCTTGAGCATCTTGCCCCGTTGTTTTTTGCAATGGGTTTAGGTCATCGCTTTACTATTGTGCATAGTAGCTTTTCAATGGGTGCTTTAGGCATGGATATTTATCGTTTTGATTAATAGACTTCTTTCATAAGTCCTTTTTATTTCTCCCTATGGGAGAAAAATAAAGAGGGTGTAGACAATTATGAAAGAAGTCTAATCTGAACCCGATTCAAATAAAAAAACCGAGGACTCTTCCTCGGTTTTTTATGTTTTCACATTCAGAATAATGTTTTAACTGGCTTGATTTAATTCACCAAAGGCAAAATTAGATACCCACAAACCGCCAACAAACTCCGTTTCATGATAAGTTCGTATGCCCGCTTCCTGCTGTGCTGCACCAACACTCACCATCAAAGGCAGTAAGTGCTCTTCGCGTGGATGAGCAATTCGAGCCGCAGGTGCTTGCGCCCATTGATTCAACAATTGATTACGTGCAGTACCTGTGTGCTCAACCACCGTTGAATACAACCACTCATCAAAAGCTTGTGATGGCGCTGTGGCATAGGCATTAAACATACGTAAATTGTGATAACTTAAACCACTGCCAATAATCAGCACATTTTCATCACGTAACGGTGCTAATGCTTGCCCCATCTGGATATGGGTTACAGGATCCAACCCCTTTTTCAAGGACAACTGCACCACAGGAATATCTGCAGCAGGATTCACAACTTGCATCGGTGAAAACATGCCATGGTCATAACCACGACTTGTGGTTTGCTGCACTGGAATATCAGCCTGAGTCAGTAATTCACTGACGCGTTGAGCAAGTGCTGGACAGCCCGCAGAACGGTAATGAATATGATAGGTATGTTCAGGAAAACCACCATAGTCATAAATCATCCCTGGTTCAGGCGTTGCCTGTACGGTAAAATCACGTTCTTCCCAGTGTGCTGAAACCATTAAAATCGCTTTCGGCTTTTGCGGTAAACTGGCAATCAACTGACCTAAAGACTGGGCAAGCTTGGCATAAATACTATTGAGATGATCTGGCATCCACGGCCAAGGGCCTCCACCATGTGAGATGAAAAATACAGGCTGTCGCTTTAAAGTTGTTGTAGACATGCTCGTTACCTAAATTTTTAAATACACTAGATATGAAGTACTTTAAGACTTCATTACATTGACAACAATTAGAAAAATAGGACACTCATCTACATTTATGCAACAGTGGTCAACATATAATTAGCATTGTTGCATACTTAAATAGATATTGTTGCATACTTAAATAGATGAAGAAAATGTGACAGGATTTCTTAAAATTACCTTTAATTATAAAATAATTAACCATTTTCATGTATTTTGTAGTATTTCTTCATACATCCTAACAACTTAGCTCCATACAATTTCCACAACTCTTAGAGATAATGTCAGTGTGAAATCCACCACCTAAAGAAAACACAAGGTTGATCCCTAAATGAAAAAATTAACAGCTGCTTTAATCTTTGGTTTTGCTGCTACTGCTTTCACAGGCACTGCAATGGCTGCACCAACACAACAGCAACCACAAAAACCTGAGTCAACTACGCATAAAGTTGTAGAAAAGACTGAACATGCTGCTCACACTGTTGGTCATGAAACCAAAGAAGTAGCACATAAAGTCGGTCATGAAACGAAACATGTAGCGCGTAAAGTTGGTCATGAAACTAAACATGTGGCACGTAAAATTGGTCATGGTACAAAACATGTCGTGCATAAAGTTGAACACGGCACAAAACATGTCGTTCATAAAGTGACTCATCACGACAGCAAAAAACCTACACCAAAACACGCATAATTTTGCCGTAGTCACTAAAAAACCACATCTCTTGATGTGGTTTTTTTCTGCTTTATCATTCAGAAATTCCGACTAAAACACTAGGTTGAGTACAACAAAGAGAATCACTAAAATATTCCCCTATTTTTTCTAAGCCTTTACTGTGGTTATCATGAAAACTGAACTTCTCTCACCTGCTGGTTCACTCAAAAATATGCGTTTTGCATTTGCCTATGGTGCAGATGCAGTTTACGCAGGCCAGCCACGTTATAGCTTACGTGTACGTAATAATGCCTTTGACCATGACAACTTACAGATTGGTATAAATGAAGCCCATGCGCTCGGCAAAAAATTCTATGTGGTGGTAAACATTCAACCCCACAACAGCAAACTGAAAAACTTCATCCGTGACCTTGAGCCTGTGGTTGCCATGCAACCTGATGCACTGATCATGTCTGATCCTGGTTTGATCATGATGGTTCGTGAACATTTTCCAGACATGCCCATTCATTTATCGGTTCAAGCCAATGCGATTAACTGGGCAACAGTTAAATTCTGGAAAGACTACGGTTTAACCCGCGTGATTTTATCTCGTGAACTTTCGATTGATGAAATTGAAGAAATTCAAAAACATGTCCCAGAAATTGAGCTTGAAGTGTTTGTCCACGGTGCATTGTGTATGGCGTACTCAGGACGTTGTTTACTATCTGGTTATATGAATAAGCGTGATGCCAACCAAGGTGCATGCACCAATGCCTGCCGTTGGGAATATAAAATCCATGAAACACAAGAAGATGCGACAGGCGATGTGATTCCTGTCACTCAAGTTGAAGAGAAAAAAACCTGCTGTTCAAGTGAAAATGATCAACATCAATTTGCTGAGCCTGTACTCATTCAACGCAATGATGAAGATATGTTTGCGGCTGAAGAAGATGAACATGGCACATACTTCATGAACTCAAAAGATTTACGTGCGGTTCAGCATGTAGATCGTTTAACCCACATGGGCATTGCTTCATTGAAAATTGAAGGTCGTACCAAATCTTATTTCTACTGTGCGCGTACTGCCCAGATTTATCGTAAAGCCATTGATGATGCACTCGAAGGTCGTCCATTTGACCCAAGTTTAATGACCCAGCTTGAAGGCTTGGCAAACCGTGGTTATACCGAAGGTTTCTTGCGTCGCCATGTGCATAGCGAATATCAAAACTATGAAGATGGTTCATCGCATTTTGACTATCAACAGTTCTGTGGTGAAGTGCTTGAGCGTAACGGCGACTATATTCGTATTGAAGTGAAAAACCGTTTCCTTGTCGGTGACTCTTTAGAACTGATGACACCAAAAGGTAACATTACCTTTACCTTAACGGAAATGCGTGACCTGAAAGGCAATCAAATCGACAATGCCAAAGGTTCAGGTCATGTGGTGGAAATTCCACTTGATGCCAGCATTGATGTGGAATTTGCCCTGCTCGTTCGCAACCTACCAGATGCAACAGACAACATTCAGGCTGCATCTTTAGCCTATTCAGCAGGTTAAATTATGGCGTTGCTCATTACCAAAGAATGTATTAACTGCGATATGTGCCTACCAGAGTGTCCGAATACTGCCATTTCTGAAGGTAACAAGGTCTACGAAATTGACCCTAAGCGTTGTACAGAATGTGTGGGTTTCTATGAAGCACCAACTTGCATGGCGGTCTGCCCGATTAACTGTATTGAACCTGACCCTGCACATGTAGAAGATCAGGCACAATTAATGGACAAGTTTAAGGCACTGAATATTGTGTAAAATAAAAAAGAGCGACTACTTTGAGTCGCTCTTTTTTTAACTATTTAACAGACTTATAGTCCTGAACGGATAATATAGTCAAATGCTGAAAGTGATGCTTTCGCGCCTTCACCTGTAGCAATGATGATTTGTTTGTATGGCACTGTGGTACAGTCACCTGCGGCAAATACACCTTTCACGTTGGTTTCATTGCGATCATTCACCACAATCTCACCACGGTTCGATAATTCAACTGCGGTATCTTTTAAGAAATCGGTATTTGGCAACAAACCAATTTGTACAAAGATCCCTGCAAGTTCAATCACATGTTCTTCACCTGTTGCGCGGTCTTGGTATTTCAAGCCTGTCACTTGTGAACCATCACCCAACACTTCCGTCGATAACGCATTCATAATCACTGTAGTATTTGGCAAGCTGTTCAACTTGTCTTGTAGCACCTGATCAGCACGAAGTTTCGTATCAAACTCAACCAAAGTCACATGTTCCACAATGCCTGCAAGATCAATCGCAGCTTCAACGCCAGAGTTACCGCCACCAATCACTGCAACACGTTTGCCTTTGAACAATGGGCCATCGCAGTGTGGGCAGTATGCGACACCACGGGTACGGTATTCTGCTTCACCTGGTACGTTCATTTCTCTCCAACGCGCACCAGTCGATAGAATCACGGTTTTGGATTCAAGTTTTGCACCATTTTCAAGTTCAACAGCAACCAAACCATTGACGGTATATTCTGCACCTGTAATGTGTGCCACACGTTGTAAGTTCATGATGTCAACATCATACTCACGCACATGTGCTTCCATATCGGCTGCGAATTTTGGTCCTTGGGTTTTTTGCACCGAAGTAAAGTTTTCGATGTCCATGGTATCCATCACCTGACCACCGAAACGCTCTGCGACAATACCTGTTTTAATGCCTTTACGCGCTGCATAAATCGCAGACGTTGCACCTGCAGGCCCACCACCAATTACCAAGACATCAAATGTATCTTTGGCATTGAGAATTGCTGCGTCTTTTTCCGCTGAGTTTTGATCTAATTTCGCCACCAATTCTTCAAGGGTCATACGACCTTGACCAATATGTTCTTGATCTTGGAACACCATTGGGACAGCCATGATTTTGCGTTCTTCAACTTCTTCTTGGAAAAAGCCGCCATCAATCATGGTTGTTGTGGTATTCGGGTTATAAATCGCAATCAAATTCAAAGCTTGCACAACATCTGGACAGTTATGGCAGCTTAGAGAAACAAATACATCAAAGTTGGCTTGTAAGTTTAAACCTTTAATTTGAGCCAATAATTCATCTGAAACTTTTGGTGCATAGCCTGAAACTTGTAACAAAGCCAAGATCAATGACGTAAACTCATGCCCCATTGGTAAACCTGCGAAGAATACGCGAGGCTGCTCACCTGCTTTGGCAATCCCAAAACTTGGGCGACGGGTGTTGTCACCATCAAAACGTGCAGTCACACGGTCAGACAATTCAGCAATTTCAGTAACCAATTCTTTTACTTTTTCAGCTTTATCTGAATCATCAAGTGCAGCTACCAATTCAATTGGGCTTTCTAAACGTTCTAAGTATGCTTTCAATTGTGCTTTAATGTTTTGATCTAACATCATATTTCTCCAAACAGAGCGAATTTCTTAACTTGGGTTTATAGTAACGTAACTCGCTTGATTGTCAAAACAGTATATTTTTATCCAATCAATCGGTTTTTTAAATTAAATCTTAAATAGTTGTCGAATCCACAATGACTCGAAGGCAAAAATAAGAGGTGGATGATCTGATGCATACTGGATTGGCATACAGGCAACATCGCCTTGTCGACCGATCACCTATTCTAGCTCGAATAAAAAAGCCTCCCAAATCAGGAGGCTTTTTTTTCAGCTAAGCAAAATAATTATTTTGCATACACTGGGAATTTTGCACACACTTCTGCAACTTTTTCTTTAACCGCAGCGATAACACTTTCGTCACCTTTGCTGTCTAGAACGTCAGCGATCCAGTTTGCAAGATCACGGACTTCTGCTTCATCGAAACCACGAGTGGTTACAGCAGGTGTACCAATACGGATACCTGAAGTCACAAACGGAGAACGTGGGTCATTTGGAACAGAGTTTTTGTTCACAGTAATGTGCGCAGCACCTAACCATGCATCTGCTTCTTTACCTGTCACGTCTTGTTTGATCAACGACAACAAGAACAAGTGGTTGTCTGTACCACCAGAAACGATGTCATAACCACGAGCGATTAAAACTTCAGCCATTGCTTGAGCGTTTTTAACCACTTGTTGTTGATATGCTTTGTATTCAGGCGCCATTGCTTCTTTGAAGCAGATTGCTTTTGCTGCAATCGCATGCATCAATGGACCACCTTGGTTACCAGGGAATACAGCTGATTGAAGTTTTTTCTCGATTTCTTCGTTTGCTTTCGCAAGAATCAAACCAGAACGCGGACCACGAAGTGTTTTGTGAGTCGTTGTTGTAGTGACATCCGCGATTTGTACTGGGCTTGGGTAAACACCAGCAGCAACTAGACCAGCAACGTGTGCCATGTCAACAAACAAGTAAGCGCCAACTTTGTCCGCGATGTCACGGAAACGCTGCCAATCCACCACACGGCTGTATGCAGAGAAACCAGCCACGATCATACGTGGTTTGTGCTCTTCAGCTAGACGTTCAACTTCTTCATAGTCGATTTCGCCAGTTTCAGGGTTCAAACCGTATTGAACTGCGTTATAAGTTTTACCAGAGAAGCTTACTTTTGCACCGTGAGTCAAGTGACCACCGTGAGCCAAGCTCATACCCAATACTGTGTCGCCTGGGTTAAGTAATGCGAGGTAAACAGCAGAGTTTGCTTGAGAACCAGCATGTGGCTGTACGTTTGCGTAGTCAGCACCAAATAATTCTTTAGCACGGTCAATCGCCATTTGTTCAATGACATCAACAAATTCACAACCGCCATAGTAGCGTTTGCCTGGATAGCCTTCCGCATATTTATTGGTTAATTTACTTCCTTGAGCTTCCATAACCGCTGGAGAACAGTAGTTTTCAGAAGCAATCAACTCGATATGAGCTTCTTGACGCGCATCTTCAGAAGAAATTGCTTTTGCTAAATCTGGATCAAATTCAGAAATAGAGATGTTGGCAAACATTAGCGAGGGTCCTATTAATTAGGGCTTTTAAGCCGTGCTAAAATCGAAGCTTATTCTAACACGAAGTTTGAAGTTTTTCGGTATGAAGTTTACGCAGCTTGCAATAAAAATTACTCAATCTCAGCAGGTGCTTTAAACGACTTGAACTTGCCCATAAAATCTTGGAACATAATAAGGTTTAGATTTTTAAAATAATTTTAATATGTTGCTTATCATTGTCTTTATTTTAGGTGTTTGCTTAGGCTATTACATTCGTGGTCAGAAACAAAACTCATCTTCGGAAAAGACGTCACATCGTGATAAACCCTCATTAAATCATACGCAGCGATTATATTCTAAAAGTCAGCATTATTCTGATAGTGACCGCATTCGTGACCTCAATCAACTTTCAACGCATCAGGCCGCATTTTTACGCTTACTCAAACAAACCTTTTTCAATTATGAGGTCTCGATTAAAAATCAGCGCTTTTTTATTTTGGATCAGGACAAAATGCCGATTGCCATTTTTGAATATCGAGATGGAAATCAAAGCTTCAAAGCAGTTGATCATGAAGATGGCATTCCTGTACATATTTATAAGGCACTGATCTCAAGTGATGCTCTACAACAAGATTTGGATGCCATTTTACAGCGTCAGAAAGCCCGTTAATTTGTAGTTCATGCTGAGCAATGTTACATTGCAAAAAAACTTGATATACCCACTATGCAAACGATTATTCTCGATACAGAAACCCATACACTCAATGGCTTACCGATTGAAATCGCCTATGCGCCGATTGAAATTCAGCAAGGTAAACTCAGTCTAGATAAAACTCAAATTTTCGATCAACTCTACGCCGTTGGTGAACCAATTTCGTATGCTTCAATGGCTGTCCATCATATTTTAGAATCCGATATTGCAGATCAGCCGAGCTATACCACTTTTCAACTACCAAATGAAACAACCTATATTATCGGACATAACATCGATTATGACGTACAAGCCATTGCCCGTTGTGGTATCGATGTTTCTCACTTAAAACCGATTTGTACACTGGCACTGGCGCGCCAAGTCTGGCCAAATGCTGAAGCACACAATATTTCAGCGCTAATTTATCAGATTAGCCGTGGCAGTGAAAAAGCGCGTGAACTACTGAAAGGTGCACACCGCGCTGATGCCGATATTATTTTAACGGCGAATATTTTGATGCATATTATTGCTCATTTAGGTATTCAGACGGTTGAAGAACTCTATACTGCTTCTGAAGATGCACGTATTCCTAAAATGATTAACTTTGGCAAACATAAAGGTACAGCCATTAAAGACTTACCTGCGGACTATGCCAACTGGTTACTTAAACAAGATGAGCTTGATCCCTATTTGCGTACAGCGCTTGAAAATGCAGGGTTTTAATCTGTTGTTTTTCCAAATCTAAGCTTTGTAAAGAACAATAGAAAAACCTGTGAAATCTTCTGTATGCTCTGATTAAAGATCGGCAGCATACAGATGCTACAAATCAGCATGCTTCCAAACAATGCAATGCCTAATTTAGCCAAAGGGCTCTCTGATAGATGCAACACATGGCTCAACCACAGTAAAATTAATCCATGCCACAAATAAATCGCCAGACTGTTTTGTCCTAATTTTTCAAAAAATTGCGGGAGCCTTTGAATCAAGACATACATCGACAATAAAGAAAGTAACGACAACCCTAAATAACCAGATCGCTGCAACATTCCCTGTAAAGGCGCAACATGCATCTGCTGATAACTGAAACTGCCATATAACCAGTATGATTTCAGCGGTAGGTATTGAATAAAGATAACTATTGCAATCAATAATCCAGATACCCAAACAATTGCATAAGGCAGTTGTTTAAGTTGCGTGAATATACGCTGTCCATATATATGCCCCAACATAAAAAAAGGCAAAAAGTTAAAGATTCGACCAATTGACAATATATAGTTATTGATGGGCGATAGACCAATGAACAAAGATAATAGAAAACTCAATAACACAGGATAAGCCGTTATCTTAAGTAACCGTGTCAATATCACCCAAGCCAACATTGCCCATAAATACCACAGTAACCAGTAAGGCTGCCACAACCATTTGGAACTCAAATACCCACCATAATAATGATCAAGCAACACATACAAGAGTTGAAACGGAATCAGCAAAGAAAGGAAATATTGGATTTTTTTCGAGATTTTTTGATCTTTAAACAGATAACCCGAGATAAAAATAAAAGCAGGCATATGCACAAGATAAATGCTTTGCAAAAGCATTTTTCCAAGTTCATTCTGCCATCCGAGAAAGCGTTCTAGAAAATGCCCAAAGACCACTAAAAAAATCAGTAATCCTTTATAAATATCAATACTTTGATCACGCATACATACTTTTAACTATAATGACAAAAGTGATAAACTGGAAATTACCTATAAAACCCTACATTAATTATTGATTTTTTCTTCCATAAAGAATGAGGCGTTTCTTTCACTAAAATTAACTAAATGTTAAATTAATTTCATAATAATCATTCAAAAGTAAAACACATGTCCTATATTACACCCGATGAAGCGACATTAAAGGCTCGTAGCCAGAAATTTGTTCGACGCATTTTTATCATGCGTCAACTCGGTACGACCTTATGCTTTATAGCGATTGCTTCTGTCATGTGGGATATGCATTACAATTTATTTTATTTTGCCCTTCTTGCAGTGAATGCTTTTGTTTGGCCTACAGTTGCCTGTTTGTTTAACACACAATCTCATGACCCTGTGAAAACTGGACATAATAGTCTCATCGTTGATTGTGCATTGGGTGGTATCTGGATTGCAGTCATGGGACTCAGCCCAATTCCATCACTCATCATTTTTGCAGTTCTAATTGCTGACCGCTACGCTGTAGGTGGTTGGGAACTACTTAAACCAGCTTTGGCTACGTTATTTCTGGCGTTATTTATTACATGGAGTTTATTGGGTTATCCCCTCCATCTCACGTTCAATCAACAAATTGTGTGGATGAGTCTCCCACTTGCAACCATTTACATGATTAGCCTGAGTATTGTTTTACGAGATTTATCTGTACGATTAAGCAAACGCAATCGTGAGTTTGAACGAATCGCGATGATGGATCCCCGATTACATATTCCTAATCGGCGCTTATTTGAAAAACGCCTTGCCAGTACATTTATTCAGACTCAGCGAGATCATCACTTCGCCTATGTCATGCTCCTCGATGTCGATCATTTTAAAGAGATTAATGATAACTATGGACATGAAATTGGAGATTATATTCTTCTCGAAATTTCCAATATTCTCAGGCAAACTTTGTCAACGCACGATATTCCTGCTCGCTTTGGGGGTGATGAACTGGCCGTCATTGCCATTCATTATAAAGAAGAAGATGTCTTAGAGTTAGCCAAACTAATTGTAGAAAAAGTTAAAGCACTCCGTCTCACCAATCATCATCTTTGCCGTGTCAGTATCAGTGTGGGAATTGCCTCTGTTAAAGATGCATATTCCACTACAGACTGGTTACGAAAAGCTGATCAGGCGTTATATCAAGTTAAAAATTCTGGTCGTGATAATTTTTCTCTCTATCAAGACCCCAAAAGGCTCCCATCTAAGCAACAATAAAAAACCCTTCACGAAGAAGGGTTTTTTATAAATGCCGTATGTAAATTAAACAACGCGAACCGCACCTTTTGCAGCACTCGTTGTATGCTTCGCATAAACTTTCAATGCCTTAGACACTTTGCGTTTACGTTCTTCTTTTGGATGCCAGCCTTTTGCTTCCTGAACAGTATGACGATGAGCAAGTGTTGCATCATCAACGTCCAAATGAATGGTACGGTTTGGAATATCAATTTGAATGGTATCGCCATCTTCAACCAAACCAATTGCACCGCCTTCAGCAGCTTCTGGGGAAATATGGCCGATTGACAAGCCTGAAGAACCACCAGAGAAACGGCCATCGGTAATCAAAGCACAGTCTTTACCTAGACCTTTTGATTTCAGGTAGCTGGTTGGGTACAACATTTCTTGCATACCAGGGCCACCACGTGGACCTTCGTAGCGAATCACAACCACGTCACCCGCCTTAATACTGCCATTTAAAATTGCTTCAACAGCTGAATCTTGACTTTCAAATACACGTGCTGTACCTGTGAATTTCAAGATTGACTCATCTACACCTGCGGTTTTCACAATACAACCATCGAGTGCGATATTGCCGTAAAGCACTGCCAAACCACCATCTTTAGAGAAAGCATGTTCTGCATTACGAATCACACCCGTTTCACGGTTACCATCTAAAGTTGAGTAATAACGGTTTTGTGAGAATGCAACCTGTGTTGGTACGCCACCCGGAGATGAACGGAAAAACTCATACACTTCGGTGTTTTCAGTGCGGATGATATCCCACTTGTCCAATGCATCTTTCATGGTTGGTTCATGGACAGTACTGACTGAAGTCACCAATAAACCAGCACGATCAAGCTCACCTAAAATTGACATGATGCCGCCTGCACGGTGTACATCTTCCATGTGAACATCTTGCTTGGCTGGGGCAACTTTACAAAGTACAGGTACTTTACGTGAAAGACGATCAATATCATCCATTGTAAAGTCAACTTCTGCTTCATTTGCAGCAGCCAACAAGTGCAATACGGTATTGGTTGAACCACCCATTGCAATATCCAACGTCATGGCATTTTCAAATGCTGATTTGGTTGCAATTGAGCGTGGCAAAATGCTGTAGTCATCTTGTTCATAATGGCGTTTTGCCAATTCAACAATTAACTGCCCTGCACGTTCAAATAATTTTTTACGGTTAGCATGCGTTGCAACAATCGAACCATTCCCTGGTAAAGACAAGCCTAAAGCTTCTGTTAAGCAGTTCATTGAGTTTGCAGTGAACATCCCTGAACATGAGCCACAAGTTGGACATGCAGAACGTTCAAATGCCTGAACTTCTTCATCCGTATAGCTATCATCTGCTGCAACGATCATGGCATCGACAAGGTCAATCGCTTTTTCATTACCACGGAATTTAACCTTACCCGCTTCCATTGGGCCACCAGACACAAACACGACTGGAATGTTCAAGCGCATAGAAGCCATGAGCATTCCCGGTGTGATTTTGTCACAGTTTGAAATACACACCATCGCGTCTGCACAGTGTGCATTGACCATATATTCAACTGAGTCAGCAATCAGATCACGTGATGGAAGTGAATACAGCATACCATCATGACCCATTGCAATCCCATCATCGACCGCGATGGTATTGAATTCTTTAGCCACACCACCTGCTGCCTGAATTTGTTCAGCAACCAGTTGACCTAAATCTTTCAGATGCACATGACCTGGTACAAATTGGGTGAATGAGTTGACCACCGCAATAATTGGTTTTCCAAAATCTTCATCTTTCATTCCGGTTGCACGCCATAAACCGCGTGCGCCAGCCATATTTCTTCCATGTGTCGATGTTTTTGAACGATAGTCAGGCATGTTTGTTTCCAATGAGGTTGTGCTTGAAATGAATTTCAGGATTCACTCTGGCGAAAGAATACTCATCTATAGAGTACTTGATCAGTAAAACAACTGATACATCATACTATAGAGTTCGCCACTTACAGGCAATTTTGATGATGCTGATATTTATACACCGAATTGAGGAAAAATTTTTATCGAAATTAACTGAATTATCGTAAATTTTATGAAAATAAAATTAAAAAAATAGATGATTTCTGAAAAATAAAAGCAAGACTTCTATGAATTGAGAAAATTATCAGCAAGAAAGCTCAGATAAATGATTTTTCTAAGCGCAAGAATTTGACTCTGATAGTGTGCATATCAAGATTCAAATCCGCCTCTCAATTTCACAAAAAACAATTAATTAAAATATAAATTGTTATTTACAGTTTTAAATAATATCACTAAATATAGGATGTTCTATCCAAGATGGATCACAACTAAATGCTTTTTATTTTATGTGGTCTGATTGAAAAAAGTAATAAACCATCATATGTATGAGAATAATAATTAAGCTTTAAATATTCAATAAATCTACAATTTCCACATTAATAAGAAAATCTTATCAAATCTATAAAATTCAAACCATTAGACTGCGATACGATTTCGACCTTGATTTTTTGCGATGTATAAACATTTATCAGCGCGTTTGAATAACATTTCTAGGGTATCCCCATCTTCTAGCATTGAGACTCCAAAGCTTGCTGTAATTGAGATGGTTTTTCCATCATGAATCAGTGGAGTTTGCTCAATAATTTTTCTTAAATGTTCTGAAACAACTAAAGCCTGATTGATATTTTGTTTTGGTAATAATATAGCAATTTCTTCACCTCCCCATCGCGCAAGAATATCACTTTCTCGGATATTGTTTTTTAATAACTTCGCTATATGAGAAAGCACAAGATCACCAACATAATGCCCATAGGTATCATTAATCATTTTAAAGCGATCAATATCTATCATAATTAAACAGACAGGTATTGTATCATGATTTGCTTTCTGTATTAAGGGTTCTCCAAATTCTAAAAATGAACGCCGATTAAATAAATTCGTTAAAGGGTCATATGAAGAAAGATATTGGGTTCTAATACGTACTGCTTCAACTGCTCTTAAACGAATTGTAACAATAATAGCCAGTATAATCGCTTCTAAAACCACACCAAATACAGCACCATTATAAGTGTAATAATTATATGGAATTACTCCCCAAACAGATAATGTTGTTGCTAACAAACCAAGCATACTACTTAAAACTGCAATCAGAAAATAACGTGCATCTTCTACTTTACGAAAGCTAATAATGCCACTAAAAATCATCAATAATGTAGAAAAAAATATAAAACTAAATGCCAGATGTGTTGCAAGCATATGATTATTGAAAATAATAAAAGAAGTCATCCCAACAAGACCACTAACACAAAAAACCACGATTACATAATAAAAATTTGGAGAGTATTTTTTAGCTGAAAGAAAATTGGAAACAAAAACAAGGCCTGTAATGCCATGCAAAACCATAAATATTAATGTGTTATAAGTTTCAATAAATACAGAATTAGGATAAAGCCAAGCAAAGCCAAAACCATTGTATGATATATTTACAATAATGAAGCAGCTAATATAAAGGCAATAATATAGTGCGTATTGTTTTTTTAGCGTAAGATACAGAACGAGGTTAAATCCAATTAAAGCCAAAAGAATCCCATAAATTAGCCCAGATGCGAAATGTAACTGTGCATTATACGAACGCTCTTTTGGGACAGTAAATAACTCTAAGGGTAAAGTCATCGGATCCAAAGATTGTGCTTTAATATAAATTGTAGTGTTTCCTGGTGGAATATCGAGGGTAAATATATATCCAATCCCTGGAATAAGATAATCATCAGCAACATTTGAATCACCAGAATGCCAGTGTGTTATATCATGGTTTTTATCTTCAAAGTAGATATCCAGTTGGTCAACCCATGTCTTTCCTGCGATTAAACGATGAATGATTGTTTTTTTAGTTGGATTAGTTATGGATAGGCGTACCCATGAAATCTTATTGCTAATGCCTAGAGATAATTGCTGATGATTTGTATGGATTGTCTTTCCATGCTGAAAATAACTTTTGACCTGATCTAAAGACAAGGATTCAGTTTCAGGTGTTTGAAAATATTGAATATTCGATATGAATGCAGCATTTAGATTATGATGAGAATAAGGTGCTGCCATTAGTCGATGACTAGTAAAAATCATGACTATAAACAGAAAAACATAACGAAATACTACAAGTTTAGATCCTTGCACATTCTCACCACTTTCGAGTTAATGCAATTAAATATCAACTGCATCTATGGATATTATTTTTTAAAAAGTAATTAGGGTGTGTCCTCATTTGAAAAATTCCTTTTAAAGGTTTAAAAAAAGTGATTTAGATCCTTTTTATTTGTATATTTTTCAATGACACGCACTCTAACTCGCTGATTATATATGGCAACAGATTCAATCTACAATGCAATTTCATAGTTGTTATTGTTCAAAGAATAGTAGAAATATCATGGAAGCCATCTTATTGAAATTACGTACAGGTGCGACATGGCGTGATATTTCTGAAGAATTTTGTCCTTGGAAAACAGCATATAACTGCTTTAATCGTTGGGCATGTGAGGGCTTGTGGAATAAATTTTTTTTAAACTACGAGGCGTATTGGATCAAGAATGGATACTCATTGATGGAAGCTACATACGCGCACATCAGCTTAATGATATGGGTTCGAGTACTTACAAGCAATCAAACCCAATGAAATAAATATTATCAAGCACTTAAATTTGTTATGTAACATATTGGTGAATCCACGAACATTTCTACTTAGTGGTTTTCTCGACTAGTATATCTGAACATTTAACTCCATCAAATCTCTGTATAATTTTTTTACCTCGGTCACTTCTGATGCAAAAAATATTCTTTCTAAAAGCAGAGTTTTGATCTGGTACTGCCATTTCAAAAAACAGGTCATAAGGTGTATTTATTTTAAGATTTAAGTTATTAAAATTCTGACTATTGATCATCAAGCAATTATCTTTTCTAGGATAATTTTCTTTAAATAAACTTCTATAATCAAATGTTGGCTCAGTAACTTCATATTGACCAATTGAAACAGCATACTCACCCGTGAAATCCTGCTCATCTATATATAAACAAGGCGTATTATTTTTAGTAATAAACTTAATTTCACCCGACCGATATGGATTCGAATACTTACAAGCAATCACACCCAATGAAATTAATATTATCGAACACTTAAATTTGTTATGTACCATATTGGTAAATCCATGAACATTTCTACTTAGTAGTTTCTTCAGCTGGTATATCTCGGCACTTACCTCCTACTGAATCTTGTACGATGAGGTTATTACGATCTTGTTTGATACAGAAAGTTCTTTTTCTATAGGCCGAATCCTGATTTGACGGAGTAATTTCAAAATACATATCGTATGACGTATTCATATCAAGTTT
>NZ_POVU01000017.1 GCF_003261585.1 Acinetobacter sp. MB5
TATATTTAATATTAATCGTGTTTTATGAATGCTGATTGCTGATTGCTGATTGCTGATTGCTGATTGCCTGCTTTTCACCATATTTAAAGACATAAAAAAACCTCCACGTGGGAGGTTTTTCTGTATTTTTATACTTAGATTTGTTTTGGTTCGCCAACACTTTCTTTTAGGTGTTTACGAATGGTTTCAAACGAGAAATTTTTTGAATCCATGCGTTTTGGCAAAATATATGCACCTTGCTGATCTTTGACTTTGAAGTTGATCAATAAGAAATCTGGTGCGTTGTACCATTCGTACATATCTTTCCAACCAACTGTACCAACACCTTCTTGCATACCCATTTGTTGACGCATAACAAGACCATGAGGTTGTACACCTAAACGAATGCCTTTAATTTCCTGTGCAGGGAATTCGTTCATTTTGCGTTTGACGTACCATTCCAAACCAAACTTGCGGATCAGTAGATAAATTACCACACAGGCAATTGCGACCCAGCAAAAAATAGTTGAATAGTTTTTAATGAGTGCGATACCCACTAAAGCCAATACGACAACAGCACCCATAATTGCCCAAGCTTTCAGGCTAATTTTATTGGTACTACGCCAAATCATCAGCTGTGCATTACGCTGTTCAGCTTCGGAAACTTCATAATTTACGGGTTGCAAAGTATATGCATATAAGGATTTAGCGGTCATAGCGAATAGTTACAAATAGATACTCAAAAAGTTTAGCATTAAACATTGGCGAAACGTGAACATATTACACCAAAATCGCAGCTTTTAAAGAGATGCCAATTCACTGGCATCATTATTCTGCTCATTACTTAAATTCTGTTTTAAGCGCATGAGCTGATCAAGTATGCCAAACATGAGCGAGAGTTGCTGCAAAATAATCAGCGCTTTTTGATCATCCTGATTGCTTTGGGATAAACGTTGGCGAATGTTTTGTAGCATGTTTTGTGCATTCAAGTCTGGACGTTCATCACGTAGTAAAGCACCTTGGATGTCATCTAATGCAGTATTGAGCAGAGTCAGAATTTCAGGATCTTGAATTTGCTCACGATGAGCACCGAGTGCGGCAATATAACTTAAAAAGGTATGGCTCAAGCAGAGTAAGTCAAAAGCGGCAGTTTTTTGACTAGGATCAAAATCAGGTTCTGTTGCCAGTGTTGAAATGAGTGAAGCCAGTTCAGCATCCCGATTATGTGCAGTACGACGTTTAACACGATAATCTAGTCCGTTATTGCGACCATTACGGTATTGCTGAACCACTTCGGTTAGATAATCACATTGAGCGTTGAGTGCACGACGAATGCTGTGCGGCAGGCGACGGAATTTCCAGTCTGGAAAAATAAATGTCACGCCTAACCATGCAAAGCCACAACCAATCAGTGTGTCAATCATCCGCGGTAGGGCTGCGGTTGTACCCATCCCATCAAGGTTGAAATTGATTAGGGCTAAAATTGTGATAAAGGCAGTGGCTTGGGCATATTGTTTACTACGAAGTTCAAAGAACAAAATACCACTTAAGATCAGGACAAACAGTTGGCCTTCGGTAGAGGGAATCAAGTTTAATATCGCAAGACCAATCATGATTCCCAGTAGAGTCCCCCAAATTCGTAGACGTAAACGACGTTTGGTGGCGTTAAAGTTAGGCTGGCTAACAAACAACGCAGTCAATAAAATCCAGTAGCCATATTGAATATGATTATGGGTGATTTGTACAAAAATATAGGCACAAAAAAGCACAACCGAAACGCGAATTGCATGACGGAATAAAACGGATTCTGGGGTGAGGTTTTGTAAAATACGAACTTTAATGTCAGCCCAACCTTTGAGATCATCATCTTTAAGCTGAAGCTCTGTTTGTTTGCCAGTATCAAGACTAATTGCGCGCTCAGCTTCAAGGTTACGCAGTTGTCCATCAATCGCTTTTAAATTTTGATAGAGTGAAGTCAGTGCATTAACCCAAATCGGATCGTCAGGATACTGTTCTGGCAGTTTTTTTAGGGATAAGCGGAGGTTTTCAAAGGCATGTTTAAAGCGTTTGTTGTGCTGATAAGGCATTTGTTTGGTGATGCTATCACTTAAATCCTTACAGGCTTTACCTTGTAGTGACAAAATTCGCTGAAAGCGAAAGAGGATGTCGCTGTGTTTAAAATTATCAGCCAGTTGTTGATAATCGATATGGGCTGAATCGGCACGTTCATGAATATCCTGAGCGACAAAATAATATTGTAGGCTACGACGCGTATCTTTTTGTCCACGGTCACCTTTTAGGCGGGTGAGTAACGCAGTTTTCATGTCATTAAACAGCGCAATCAATTTGCCATTTTCCATCGACAGATCGATCATGCTTTGCCGATAGCTCTCTGGTGTCATGTCGACATCGAACAGATTGGATTTTGCAAATAGAAAGTCACCCAGACAGGTATAACTTTGAGCCAGTTTGACTTGTACAGGACGAATCGGAAACAGCAAGAAACTAATTGTTGAAAGAATGCCGTACCAGATTGCACCTGTCAGTAACAGTAATGGTTGCATATACCAATCTTCAAACAAATGCACGCCGAGCATGGCATAGACAGAAACGACCAAACAGCCATATGAAATCGTGGCGTAACGTCGCCCTAAAGAGCCTAATAAAATCAGCACAATACAGGCAATAATTAAACTAAATGCAAAGAAAAAGGGATGGGGAAATAAAAGTTGAACAGAGCTTGCCGCAATAAAGAAACCGAAATAGGTATAAAACTGATTTAAAATACGAACCGTAAAGCGGTCATCTATATCACTTAATCCTGCTGCAACTACACCCAATGTCAGTGGAATAGTTGCGAGTTGAAAATGCAGAAAATAAGGCACAAAAGCCGTTCCGATAAAGGCAATAGCCATACGGAAGTTATACATCAGCGATGCATTGTAGGTCACTTGACGAATGCGATTTAGCCCAAGATTCAAGTTGTATTTTCCCCAGTCAAAGAATGTCTTGTGATTAAAAATGTACAGTCAGTACAGTTATTTTAGCTGAATAATAAAATTATACGTTGAGGATAATCGACTTGTCTTTAACGTTTACGATTAAAATTAGTGGCCTGTTATTTTTACAGTATTTTTAGGAAACTTTGAGGTAATCTCCATCGGCGGTGACATTATGTCCGAAGCCACAACTGCTGTCTGGTGAACCGTTGGTCGTCGTGGTGACATGCAGTCGATTTGGTTGGAATTTGAGTTGAATTCGGCAAAAATCATGTTCGATTGGATCAGGATAGCTCCACGTTGATTGTCGATTTTGAATTTTCCCTTGATATTCATATTCACCCAAGTTTGGCCCATAGAGCAAACCATTTAAACCAAAATATAAACCTTCAAAATGAATCAGATATTGCTGATGGGCTTGGGCTTTTATGGTATAGCTTTGCCAAGCGCCTAAGCCTGCATAGATCCAGTATTCACCAGCGACACTGTTGTTGGTTGGATGTTGTGGAATCAGTTTTAAATTGAATGCAGTTTTTGGTGATTGAGGTGCAAGGCTCAGCCACGCTTTGGCTTTGCCATAATCATGAGTTTTGATATAGGTCAGGGCAATGCTGTTATATAAGGTATCCAAACTGTTTTGGGTCAAATAAGCAGAATTTTTTGCAGTGAAAATCTGCTTGGCTTGATCACTCGGATCTTCTTTCATGCGTAAACAGCTTTCCAAATATCCCACATGTTCCGTCCAAACTTTGCGGGCTTGTATATACTGTGCTTTTTGATAGTACTGCATGGCTTGAATATTTTTTGCTGCGAGTGTGGTACAAAACTTGAGTTGCTGGGTTTCATTTTCTGGCCAGTCTGCATGTGCGAAAGAACTTATGATGAGGCATAGACTGGTGCTAATGAGACTTATTTTTAAAATAGAAGACATGGTTTATTCTCAAGAAATTTGCAATTTTGTTACAGCATAAAAGTAATCGTTTTCGGCATAATCAGCTTTTTTGTATCTGATAAAAATAGTGAAAATGAAAAAAAGTATCGCAGTGGGTATGTTACTTGGCGGCATGGCAGTTTTTGCCCATGCAGATGATCAATCATTTGAATATAAAGACTGGGAAATGGCTTGTGATAATACTAGAACTTGTCGTGCAGCTGGATATTCCAGTGATGATGCACACGCAAGAGTGTCTGTATTGTTGACGCGTAAGGCTGGTGTGAGTCAGTCGGTCAATGCCAAGCTTCAACTTGCCAATGTGGGCGATGAAGGTGATCCTGCGATTCCTAAAGCCGTGGATTTCTGGGTGGGTCAGCAAAATTTAGGCAAAATTATTTTAAAAGATGCTGCTGGGAATTTTAATTTAGTACAAACTCGTGCGTTACTTACTGCATTGAAAGGCAGCCAGCGTATTTATTTTGCTGCGGGCAAATCCCGTTGGGAACTGTCGAGCGAGGGGGCAAATGCAGTCTTACTGAAACTCGATGAACAGCAAGGGCGTTTAAATACTCCATCTGCCTTGATTCGTGTGGGTAATCAGTCTGAAAAGTCAGTTTTTGCTGCTTTACCGATGCCGATTATTCATCAACAGAAAATTCCAGTCGCCAATTTAAAGCTTTGGCAAAAACAGGTGGATTGGAGTCTTTTGACTCAAAACTTGAAAGTGCAGCAAGCAAAAAACAAATCCGATGAGCGGGAATGTTCGAGTCTGACTGAAAATGACAAATACACCAAATTTGAGCCACAAGTCGAAGCAGTTTTACCGAATAAACGCTTACTGGTGAGTGGGCTATGTTGGCGTGGTGCATATAATGAAGGTCATGGCTATTGGGTGATTCAGCAGCAAAAACCATATAAACCACTATTGGTAACAACTGATGCATCGGGTTATGAGAATGGTGTGATTGAATCATCACAGAAAGGTCGTGGTTTGGGAGATTGTTGGTGGCATGCCCAGTGGGTTTGGAATGGTCAAAACTTCGTAAAAAGTTCAGATACCACGACAGGCATGTGCCGCATGATTCAACTGGGCGGTGCTTGGGATTTACCGAGCTATGTCAGTCAGGTGAAATAAGTATGAGGGATGCGAAGCCAGACATCCCTCTATGGATTATGCTTGTGGATAGGCATAGCGCTGAAAAAATTCAGTCTGTTCCATCTGCTGTTGCAGCTTTGTGATTAAGGGATAACTTTCCTGTGAAATCAAACCTGTGAGTTTGTGCTGGATAAATGTCCATACAATCGCAAGGCTAATACAGACCTGATCTGCTGGATTGAGCTGATAGTTTTGCAGCTGCTGTTCAATCGCTTGGCAAGCTTTCTCAGCTTGATCTAGAACTCTTTGTTTCCATGCTGGGTTTTGCAGTTCTTCTCGACGTAATTGGGTTTCATAGACATATTGCACCGCTTTTTCTGCTAAAGCTAAAGTGAGTCCCAAAAGTTGATAACCTTGAGCTGAGAGTACAAAGCAGTTGAGTTTTTGTTGATGCTCCAGATATTGCAAAATCAGGGTGGAATCCATCAGGTATGTGCCATCATCAAGCAATAAGGTTGGTGCTTTAACGACGGGATTGATCTGAGAAAATTGCTCAAAGGTAGAAAAGACGGATAATTGAATCAGTTCAAAATCGACCTGTTGACTGGCAAGACTGATGGCAACACGTCGTACAAAAGGTGAATCAAGCATTCCGTAAAGTTTCATGGCAAATCTCTGTGTTGCATGATGTTTTTCTTAGCATACACAAATCATTGAACGTGGGTTTTCGTATTTCTAACACAAGCTGTAAGGATGACTTACATGGCACAATTGCCATCATTACACATGCTCAAAAGCTTTGAAGCGGTCAGTCGACTGGGAAGTTTTACTCAGGCCGCAGCAGAATTGCATGTTTCACATTCGGCAATCAGTCAGCAGATTAAAGCACTTGAAGCTTATCTGGGGCGGCAGTTACTACAAAGACATGCCAAGAAAGTCACCGTTTCAGAAGATGGGCGTTTATATGCGATCCAAATTCGGGATGCCTTGAAGTCATTGGAAGATGCCACTTTTCAACTCAAAAGTAATCCACGTCAAACCGAGTTGGTGGTTGCGACTTTACCGTCCTTTGCTGCACAGTGGCTTGCTCCACGTTTGGTAGATTTTCGCCAGCAGTATCCACAAATTCATTTAAAGCTACAGGTCGATTTGGCACTGGGCGATCTTGCTGAGCCGCAGGCTGATGTGGCGATTCGTATGGGAAATGGTGATTGGCGGGCAGCAGCTCAGACCAATCTGTTGTTCTATGATGAATTGTGGGTCGTTGCAGCAGCAGATTATCAACAAGGGCGACTGTATTTTTCGGATCAGGAGATTATTGAAACCCCAATCATTTCATCAATGGAAGCATGGAACTGGTGGTGTGAAAAGGCAGATGTGGCATTCCCTCGGCAGACTTTATTGCAGGTGAATGATTCGAATGTGGTGATTGAAATGCTGCGCCGTGGGCTAGGCATTGCCCTGGAACGTAAAAGTCTGGTGTTTGATTTGGTACAGCAAGGTATCCTTAAAAGAATTTCCAATACGGTGGCGGCGTATCCGTGGGCGTACTGGAGTGTGATACCTGAAGGGCAGACTTTGCAACCTGAAACCAGTCTGTTTTTAGACTGGCTCAAGCAACAGGTGCAGCTTTATGAAAATGATTTAGGGTGCGATACTGCGTTGTAATTGCTGGATGACATCATCTAGCACTTTAATGCGTTTAACTTCATCCCAAAGTTGCTTGGCTTCAGGGTAGGCTTTGCTCATCATACCGAGCCATTGTTTATAACGTCCGACCATGCCAATTTCAGTTTTGCTTGGGCCATTCAGGAAGCGAATTTGTAGCTCGACCAAGTCCTGCCAAGATAGCAAAGCCTGATCAGATTTCTGGCGAATACATTGCGTCAAATCAGGTGTGGTGACTGCACCACGACCCAGCATCAAATCTTCACAGCCTGATTGAAGTTGACATGCTTTGGCATGTTGATAATTCCAGATTTCACCATTGGCAATGACATTAATTTTGAGTGCTTCGCGAATCGGTCGAATTTTTTCCCAGAAGGCAGGCGGTGTATAACCATCGGCTTTAGTACGTGCATGCACCGTCAGCCAGTTTGCACCTGCATCTTCAATGGCGTGGGCATTGTCCAATGTGTAGTTTTCATCGAGATAGCCCAAACGCATTTTGGCAGACACAGGAATATGAGCAGGCACGGCATCGCGAACTGCTTTCACCAAAATATGCACTACATCAGGTTCATCAAGCAGAATAGAACCGCCACGGTGACGGTTGACAGTTTTGGCAGGACAGCCAAAATTCAGGTCGATAGCAGGGGCACCGAGTTCCACTGCACGGACAGCATTGGCTGCCAGCATTTCGGGATTATTTCCCAAAAACTGCACATGTACAGGTGTCCCAGCAGCCGTTTTTCCGCCATTTTTTAGTTCAGGACAATAGCTATCATAGACATGTTCGGGTAACAGACTATCGGTAACGCGAATGAACTCTGTGACACACCAGTCAAAACTGCCGACATGCGTCAGCACATCACGCATAATCGGATCGGTTAAGCCTTCCATCGGTGCAAGAATCAGTTTCAAAGCGATTGCCCTAAAAATAAAAACAGCGTTATACGCAAATTGTACAACGCTGTCTAGGGTGATTGGACAGGATTAGCGTCCTAAAATCATTTCCAAAATAAACTTACTGCCAATAAATCCGACAGCAAGCAGGACAAAACCAATCAAGGTAAAACGAATGGCTTTTTGTCCACGCCAGCCAAATTTAAAGTGACCAACGAGCAACACGCCATAAACAATCCATGAGATAATGCTAAACACCGTTTTATGTGCCAGATGTTGCCCCAAAAAGCTGTCTACGGTAAAGAATCCAAAGCCAAGTGCAATGGTCAGTACCACAAAACCTGTCATGAGCATGTCAAATAACAAGGACTCCATGACTTGAAAGGGTGGTAATAGGTTGACCCACAAACGTTTTTGTTTTTTCTTTAATTCACGGTCTTGGAACCACATCAGAACAGCTTGAATGGTTGCCATAAGCAACACAGCATATGCTGAAAGCGATAAAATGATATGAACATCTAGTCCAAGTGAGTGTTCTTCAGTGAACTGATCGGGTTGGCTAAAGGCAAAACCGAAAATAAGCCCTGTCGCAGCGACAGGAATACCCAGTAAATTGAGGGCAAGAACGGGACGATAGGTGCTGTATACTGCGCTCAAGACGAGCATTAATCCAGAAGTAAACGACATTAGGTTGAAAACGTCGTAATTGACCCCATGTGTTGTCAGCATGTCATTTTGTAAAATATAGCCATGTAACAACAGACCTATGCTCAGAATGATGCCAATAAACCAACGGTTTGGCTCACGCTTCGCCAATAAGTGCATAAAGGAGTACCAAAAACCAGTGGTATAAGCGATTAAAGCCAGTATCGTGTACACCAAGGGGAGACTGATCATGTCAAACCTTTGTTGGAATAATGAATATTCATGCTATGCGATATAATTTCGATGTGAACTCAAGTATCCTATAGCATTTCATGCATAAATTTTCTATTTTTGAGAAAGATTTTTTTGCAACAGACCATTTTAAGCGGAATTTGCAATGTTTGACACCTTAACAGAACGACTCTCACAGAGTTTAAGAAATGTTACCGGTACAGGCCAACTGACCGAAGACAATATTAAAGACACCCTGCGAGAAGTGCGTATGGCACTTCTAGAGGCGGATGTTGCCTTACCTGTAACGCGTGAGTTTATCGCGAAAGTTAAGGAACAGGCACTTGGACAAGAAGTCATGAGCCAGCTCTCTCCAGGGCAGGCTTTTGTCAAGATTGTGCATGACGAACTGACCAAAATGATGGGGGCGGAAAACGAAACCCTTGATTTGGCAGCGAAACCGCCAGTGGTCGTGTTATTGGCAGGTTTGCAGGGTGCAGGTAAAACCACCACTGCAGCAAAATTGGCACGTTTCTTAAAAGAGCGCCAAAAGAAAAAAGTCATGACGGTTTCTGCCGACGTTTATCGTCCTGCGGCGATTAAACAGTTAGAAACGGTTTCAGGTGAAGTCGGTGCAGAATTTATTCCATCTGACCCAACTGAAAAACCCATTGATATTGTGAATCGTGCAATTGAACAGGCAAAAATCAAATTTGCCGATGTCTTGATTGTCGATACAGCAGGTCGTTTACATGTCGATGAAGACATGATGGGCGAAATTAAAGAATTACACGCAGCGGTTAAACCAACTGAAACTTTGTTCGTGGTTGATGCCATGACAGGTCAGGATGCGGCAAATACTGCTAAGGCATTTAACGATGCCTTGCCACTGACAGGTGTGATTCTAACCAAAACTGATGGTGATGCACGCGGTGGTGCGGCACTTTCAGTACGTGCTATTACAGGTAAGCCAATCAAGTTCTTGGGTATGGGTGAAAAACTCGATGCGCTTGAACCATTCCACCCAGAACGTATTGCCCAACGTATTTTGGGTATGGGTGACGTGCTGTCTTTGGTTGAGGAAGTTGAACGCAAACTCGACAAAGAAAAAGCCGAAAAAATGGCGAAAAAATTGCAAAAAGGCGGTAGCTTCAACTTTGAAGATATGCTGACGCAATTTGAGCAAATGAGCAAAATGGGCGGCATGATGGGCTTCTTGGACAAGTTGCCAGGTATGAGCGGTGCTGGTTTGCAACAAGCGATCCAGCAAGCCAATCCTGAAAAACAAGTTAAAAAGATGGAAGCGATTATCTTGTCGATGACGCTCAAAGAGCGCCGTAATCCAGACTTGATGAACCCGAGCCGTAAAAAACGTATTGCAGCAGGCTGTGGTATGGATGTTGCTGAAGTGAATAAATTGATTAAGCAACATGCGCAAATGGCGAAAATGATGAAGAAATTTGCTAATCCATCGGGTTTAGGCAAAATGATGCGTTCGCTCAGCGGTATGCAAAAACAGTTTGGTGGCGGCGGTGGCATGGGCCCACTGTTCGGCAACAACGATCAGAAGAAATAAAATATTCTGAAGATAAAAAAAGGCGCATCTTGCGCCTTTTTTTATTGTTCTTCTTCGGCGAGTGCCTGATTACGATTATTCAGCAGATTCATCAGTAAATAACAAGGATCAAGCTGGTTTTGAGGTTCTAATGATTTTTCAGCAAAGCATTCATTTTCAGGGATGACTTGACCGTGAGGATCCCAACCTTGTGCTTTTAACACATGCCAGTCTTTATTAAACTTTACTTTTAGGGCTGGGACATTTGGGCTATACCAGTAATCACTCTGAATAGTGCCATCTTTATAAGTGACTTCTTTGGATAGTAGCTGACCTTTGCGGTTGAACAATTGACTTGGGCCAATGAGTTGTTGTTTTTGATTGTACTGAGTCGTAAAAAATAGCTCACCCGTTGGGTAGTACAGTTTGAGTGTACCTGTGACAGAAATTGGGTCAAAACTGTGAAGGTCTTCAGTTTGGCTTAACCAGAAAGGATCTGATTGTTTACTCTTGCTCTTGATATAGAAGTCTTGAACCAAGTATTGACCGTGTGCTTTTTTCTTCAATAAAACGCGATAGTAGCCTGTTGTGAGAGGGGTTGCGGAATACTCATTACCCAAAGTTACGGGAGAAAAATAAGCAATAATTTGATTTTTTTGAATGGTATGTGTTGTTGGCGATAATTGATCGAGCGCCTTTGCCGACACGATGGTCGGCATAAAGAGATGGCAAATGAATAGGCTGGTGAACAGTATTTTTTTCATTATGATTCATTGATCGATGACAAAGATGTACTCAATTTTAAACTGACCAAAACCTGTGTTTAGTCAGCCATCGTTGAGCTTGCTTGATAAAGCTGCATCAGTAATTGGTAACATTGGTCGTTTGTGTTTTTAGGATTGAGCGTATTTTCAGCAAAACATTGACTGCTTGGAATCGCATGCTGCTGCTCATCCCAACCTTTTGCAGAAGTCACCTGATTATTGGCATTCATTTCAAACGTCAGCGCCAAGTGGAGATTGGCTGGATACCAGAAACGTCCCGAATATGAACCATCTGCACGGTTTTCTTCCTGTACAACCAGTTTGCCTTGTGGGTTATATGTCGATGCTGGCCCAATTGGTTGATGTTTTGCGCTATAGGTTGCACGTTGATAAACATGACCATTTGGATAATATAGTGTTAAATCTCCCACCATCGAAGTCGGTGCAACTCGGTTTAAGTCGGCAGGATTCGTCAGTAAAACAGGACTGGACTGAGGTTTTTTGGACGCCTGAAAAAAGTCCTGTACCAAATAACCACGCTGGTCATGTTTGATGAGGACGCGATAGACATCGGCATTACGGGCATTGGTCAGTAAGACACCCCCCGTTTCCATAGACGAAAAATAAGCAACGACAGACTGATCCGCATTTGAAGGGTTTTGTGTTGTGGCGACTGATGTTGATGTCGTGGTTTGACATGCCGATAGGGCAAGACCACAGCCAGCTAAAGCAAAGATTTTGTAATGGCTTTTCATGTTCATCCTTAAATTACTCATTATTTTTGTGATGCAAAGTATAGTGTTGCAGACCTTTGAGCAAGAGGTCTGATTCAACAATTGGGTGGTAATCCTGTAAAAAAGGGGCAAATAATGCTGCATCACCACCTGTTAGAATCAACTGGCGTGGCGATTGCTCTAAAATTTTTTGAATAGTACTAATCAGCCCAAGCAAAATTCCATGATGTACACAATCGACGGTTGTCCGTCCAGGTGCTAGGTTTTCAAAGGCTGAATCTGGAATTTTAATGCCCTTGGTGTTTTGAATCAGGGAATCGCGTTGCAAATACAGATTTGGCAAGATATAGCCACCCAAATGCTGCATGCCTTGGGTCAGGTCAATGGTCAAGGCAGTGCCACAGCCAATCACACACAAATTCTGATCAGGGTTTGCCACTGCCAAAAGTTGCAGCCAACGGTCAATCCCGAGTTGTTGAATATCTTCATAACCACAATGCAAACCTGCGTATTCTCGCTGCACTTTGGCAATCGCAAGCGGGGCGTTGAGCCGTTTTAAAATGCGGCTAATACGGTCATTATTTTTCTTGTCCAGTACCGAAGAAATTCCGATACGGCTAATCTGCATGGCTTTAAAGTGATGAACTAAGCCCAGTAATAAATCGGCAGGGGACTGCAAATGCAGCTCTGCGCCGTGTTCAATCACATCCGTACCTTGGGTAATCCAGTATTTTAGGCGTGTGTTCCCAATATCGAGCCATAAATTTTGCATGATATTCTCGGATTACTGTGCAGAAGGAAGTGGGCGTAAACGTCCCTGATAATAAACGGTTTGTCCTTGAGCGGTACTCAGGAGAATGCCACCATCATTTTGAATGCCGAGGAACACGCCTTCAGCAACCCCTTGCTGATGTTCGAAAACAACAGGTTCATCCTTAAACATCGCAACGCGATTAAAGCGTTCAGCCAAATTGTAGCAACCATGATTAAACCATGCGCCTGCTTGCTGAATCGCCACGTAAATATCATGGATGAGTTCGATTCGGCTACGATTATGCAGCCCGAGTTCACTCAGAGAAGTGACTGCCTGATCTAAATTTTGCAGATCGGGCGGGGTGATAATGTTGATTCCGACCCCGACAATTGCTTGATGCGCAGAAATTGGCTCGACCAGAATGCCGCCCCATTTGCCTTGATGGCTATATAGATCATTGGGCCATTTAATTTGTAAATCAAAGTCTTTGAGCACAGGCATATGAATCAGATTTAAGGCAACTTCTAATGCCAAACGTCCATCAATTGCTGTTTTGGTATTGATGACTGTGCTTAAATAGATGTTTCCTTGTGGTGAAACCCATTGTCTCTGATGTTGTCCACGACCTTGTGTTTGTATTTCACTACACACCAAGGCCGTATGCATGCCTTGTTGCGCCAGTGCACGGACGTCGTCATTGGTCGATGTCGTGCTATGTTTCAGCAATACAATATCGGGGGTACAGTTGGACTGTTCGAGTAGCTGCTGTAATTGACGAGTATCCGCATCCATAATCAATCATTCGTGGGAAAACATAAGATGGAGTTAATCATATATTTACTGATTGGTGCAATTGCAGGTTTTGCCGCAGGGCTGTTTGGCGTGGGTGGCGGACTGATTATTGTGCCGATTTTATATATTGTGTTTGCCCAACAGCATTATGCGCCCGACCTGATTATGCACATGGCGCTCGGTACGTCACTTGCTACGATTATGATTACCTCTTTAAGTTCGATTATGGCTCATCATCAAAAAGGCGCGGTGATGTGGACGGTGGTGCGTAATATTGCCCCTGGTTTGGTGATTGGTTCCTTTCTTGGCGCGGGTGTTGCCGATGTCTTGTCGGGACATAGTTTGCAACTGATTATCGGGGTGTTTGCACTTTGGGTGTCACAGCGCATGTTTTTTGGTGCCAATAAAGCGGTTGATACCTCAAAACAACTCCCTACGGTTTGGCAACAGGCACTGGCTGGTTCGGGAATTGGCGTGGCATCAGCAATTTTTGGAATTGGGGGTGGCTCATTGACTGTGCCGTACTTAAACAAACATGGCGTGGTGATGCAAAAAGCGGTGGCGACTTCAGCCGCTTGTGGTTTTCCGATTGCGGTTGCAGGTGCGTTGGGTTTTATGTGGTTCGGGGCTAAACAGAGCGCACAGATTCCGCATGCGATTGGTTATGTGCATATTTATGCCTTTATTGGTATTAGTATTATGAGTTTTGTCACTGCCAAGTTTGGGGCAAAAGTGGCACATGCCTTGTCCCCAGCCATGTTGAAAAAATGTTTTAGCGGCTTACTTTTTACAGTGGGGAGTTATTTTATTTATCAGGGTGTGATACAACTTTTACACAGCACACATTAAAAACAAAATTAAAAAATTCAGCAGGTGAAACATGCTTCAGCAGTCCGCACAACAATGTCTTGCCGAACAGATTGCAGATCGGATTGCACAGCAAATCATTACTGGCGAATTGTTAGAGGGAGAGCGTATTCCTGAACTACGCATTGCCAAAGAAATGCAAGTCAGTCGGGGTTCAGTACGTGAAGCTTTATTGCTATTACAACGCACCCATTTAATCGAGATTTATCCACGTCGTGGGGCAATTGTCACGGAAATGAGTGTGGAGCAGGTCAATCAGCTCTTTGAAAGTTGTGACATGTTGTTGAGTCAGTTGATTCAATGTTTTATCTATCACCATGTATCCAGCGAAAAACAGAAATTTGAACAGCTTGAGCTGCAACTGGCACTGCATGTCAAACAGATGCAGTCCGAACAGTTTTATGATTTGTGGTTCTATTTTCTACTGAATCACGTGGGGCAATTCCATAATTTGTATTTCGCCCAGTTCTTTCAAGATTTGTTCCCCGCACTGCGCCGTTGTTATTTTTTAATCCTGAATACTTCGCGGCGGGATTTGGAGGAAACCTTTAATCGCATAAAATGGATGATTGATGCTATTTTGACCCAAAATTTGCAACAAGCCACTTTATTTATGCACGATTTTTGCCGACACTTGCGAGGGCTTGTGTTGGACTCCCTGACACGAATGAAACAGATCGAGTTGGCATGGGCACGTCGCTCACGTCATTAATTAGGACAGTATGCGTTTAAGCAGTTTAAAACTCTCAGGCTTCAAGTCATTTGCCGACAGTACCACATTACACTTTAAAGCGAACCGTAGTGCGATTGTGGGGCCAAATGGTTGTGGAAAATCCAACGTGATTGATGCCATTCGCTGGGTTATGGGCGAGTCGAGTGCACGCCAGTTACGTGGTGGCAGCATGCAGGACGTGATTTTCACAGGAACAGCCAAACGTAAACCTGTGGGCGTTGCGAGTGTCGAACTGCGTTTTGAAAATACGCTGGGCAAACTCGGTGGCATGTACAATGCCTATTCTGAACTGGCAGTGCGCCGTCAGGTGACGCGTGATGGTAAATCGGAATACTTTCTGAATGGTACACGCTGCCGCCGCCGTGATATTACCGATATTTTCTTGGGAACAGGCTTGGGGCCACGTTCCTACGCGATTATCGAACAGGGCATGATCAACCGTTTGGTCGATGCCAAACCTGAAGAAATGCGTGTGTTTGTGGAAGAAGCCGCAGGCGTATCGCGTTATCAGGCGCGTCGTCGTGAAACTTTGCAACATCTGGAACATACCACACAGAACTTGGAACGTCTGGAAGATATTGCTCACGAGCTGAAAGCCCAACTCAAAACCCTGAAACGCCAGTCCGAAGCCGCAGTTCAATACAAACAGCTTGAACAGCAAGTCCGCACCTTAAAAATTGAAATTTTGTCGTTCCAATGTCAGCAAAGCCAACGCTTGCAGCAGGAATATACCGCGCAAATGACCGAGTTTGGTGAGCAGTTTAAACTGGTGCGTTCGGAACTGAACACAGTGGAACATGACCTGACAGAAACCAGTGGTTTGTTTCAACGCCTGATTCAACAGTCCACGCCATTACAGCAAGCTTGGCAAACTGCCGAGAAAAAACTGGCAGAACTGCAACTCAATGTCGAACAAAAGCAAAATATTCAGCAGCAAAACAG
This sequence comes from Acinetobacter sp. MB5, assembly GCF_003261585.1. Classification (GTDB taxonomy): domain Bacteria; phylum Pseudomonadota; class Gammaproteobacteria; order Pseudomonadales; family Moraxellaceae; genus Acinetobacter. Next base: position 15,591 of record NZ_POVU01000017.1, read on the forward strand.
TCAGCAAGTCGTGCAGCTTGAACAGCAAAAAACACAGCTCAAAGAGCAGTTACAACTGACTGAAATGCAACTGGATACCTTGCATGAAGAGTGTGAGCAACTGGCTGAAACGGTTCAGCATGCCGAGCAAAATGATCAACAGCAACAACAGCAAAATTCAGATTTGTCTGCACAATATCAAACAGCATTGCAGCAATATCAACAGGTCAAAACCCAAGTTGAGCAGCAACAGCAAAAGCATGCACAAATGCAGTCGCAACTGGAGCAACTCAATAAAAATATTCTGCGTTTAGAACATCAAAAAGAAACACTGGCACAGCAATATCAACAGGTCAAAGCGCAGGTGGCTCAACCTGAACTGGACGATTTTACCGAGCAACAGCAGTGTGTTGCCGAGCAATTGCAGCAGGCTGAACAGCAGCTTCACGCATTTGAACAACAAAAACAGCAGCAACAAGAAATTGTACAGCAACAGCAAAAAGCACTGGCTGCGCAGCAGTCACAGCTCAAAATCTTGCACGCTGAACAAAACAACCTGCAAAAACTGATGACCAAACAGCAGCCGAAACAGCAGTCATCAGCCCAGCAGTTGATGCAGGTTTTGCAGTTACACGAGGTCGCGAAACCGCATGCAGGATTGGTGGAGAAATATCTGGCACAGTGGCTATCGGCACATGTGTTAGCAGAAGAAACCACATTTAGCCCTGAACAGGCGAGACAACTACACATTACTGAAACGACGGTGCAGACTGAACTTTTAGGTTTGCCAACACTTGCCAGTTGGATTGCTTACCCACAAAATTCGTTGTGGCAGAACGTGGCGATTGTCCCTGATTTTATTCAGGCACAGGCATTACAAACTGAACTACAGGCAGGGCAAAGCTTACTTAGTTTGGATGGTTATTTGCTGGGTCAAGACTGGGTCATCGGGCTGCTGTATGACGAGCAAAGTCAGGCGGCACAAGGTGCATTGAGTCACCGTATTCGTTTGCAGGAAATTGAGCAGGAACAGGCAGAAGGGCAGCAGCAGTTACAGGTTTCGCAGCAACAGACAAGCGATGCTGAACAAGCCTTGCAGTCCACGCAGCAACAGATTCAAACCCTGCAACAGCAAACTAAAGCACTCCGTCAACAGCAACAGCAACTGGATGTGCAGGTTGCAAAATTACACAGCGCACAGCAAGCCTTTGCCGTACAGCAGCAACAATTGCAGATGCAACTCCAGCAATTCGATCTGCAAATCGAAGAAGATGCCATGCAAAAAGATGATCTGGAGATTGATCTGCATGCTGTTGCAATCAAGCTGGAGCAGGCATTACCCCATTATAAAACCTTGCAATATCAGGTCGATGAGCTGGCTGAGCAATGTGAAGAACAACAACAGCAACGTCAGCAAGTGCAAGGGCAGTTACAAGACAGCAAGCAGCAGCTCCAACAGCAGCAACAACAAATCGAACTGCTTGAAAAAGATCTGAGCTTTTTGAAAAGCCAATACGCGCAGTGTGTACAACAGCTTCAGCAAGCACAAAGTGTATTGCAACCGATTCAGCTTGAATTGCCGAGTTTGCAGGCGCAGCTTGAAGAACAGCAACAGCAAACCGCGGTACTGCAAAAACAGTGGCAGGAATGGCAACTTGAACTCAATACGGTTCAGGAAAAACAGCAGCATCTGACCGAGCAGCGCCATCAGTTGCAGCAGCAAGATGAACACGTCCGTGAATTGCTGGAGCAAAAACGACTGGCATGGCAAGCAGCCAAATCCGATTTGAGCCACTATAGCGAACAACTTGAACAGCTCAATGCTGAGCAGTTAAAAGTGGTCGATATTGAGCTTACAGCGCATCAGGCACAATTACAAAAAGCGCAGCAACAGTTCGACAAAATCGGTGCGGTGAATCTGACAGCATCACAAGAATATGAAGAAGTGGCACAGCGCTATGAAGAACTGACTCACCAAATGCAAGATTTGCAAAACACGGTGGAACAGTTACAGCAAGCCATGAAAAGTATTGATCAGGAAACCCGAAAGTTATTTATGCAAACTTTCGAACAGATCAATCTTGAGTTGCAGGAACTCTTTCCAAAAGTGTTTAATGGGGGAGAAGCCAGTTTGAGTTTAGAAAGTGACTGGCAGTCGGGTGTAAAACTGATGGCTCGACCACCGGGTAAACGTAACAGTACTTTGGCATTATTGTCGGGCGGAGAAAAAGCCCTGACGGCCTTGGCACTGGTCTTTGCGATTTTCCGTCTGAATCCAGCACCGTTTTGTGTACTGGATGAAGTTGATGCACCGCTGGATGATGCCAACGTACAGCGTTTTTGCAATTTGGTGCAGGAATTGTCCGAGCAGGTACAATTTGTCTTCATCACGCATAATAAACTGGCAATGACCATGGCGACCGATTTATTGGGTGTTACAATGCCTGAACCAGGCACATCTAAATTGGTTACTGTGAATTTAGAAGAAGCGAAAGAATACGGGTTAGTTGCGGAGTCATAGTATGGAAATCACCACAATCGTAGGTATTGTGATCGCGGTTGCTATTATTTTATTTGGGTTGGTTTTGATCTTTCGAAAACCGAAAGAATATGTCCCTTCTCTTGAGTCGGAATTGCATATTAACCCTGAAACCAGTCAGCCTGTGATTCCGCGTTTTGTGCGTGATCAGTTATCTACAGCACAAGCTCTAGAGCAGCGTGTTGAACCGCATTTAGATGATGAAGATGACAAAACTGAAGCGACACCAGAAGCTGAGCCTGTTTTAGAACAAAAAGCAGTAGAAACCAATCAGAAAGTTGATGCTGAAAAAGTTGTTGCATCTGAGTCAGCAGTGCAAGAAAGCAAACAACCAGAAGCTGAAACGGTAAAAGAAACAGCGGTTGTTGAAGCTGAAGAGGCTAAAAAAGCAGAAGAAATTGAGCTCAGCCTAAATCCTGATGTTGAGACAGTTGCGATTGCAGACTTTGAAGAAGAAAGCTCAATTTTAGATATGCATTTGCATGAACAGCAGCGCTATGACGATGAAAGTGCCTTGTCGAATGCCGAATATATTTTTGCACTCAATGTTTATCCGAACCCACGCCGTGTCCTGTCTGGTGATCGCGCACTGAAAGTGTTACTGAAATACGGTCTGCGTTTTGGTGAGTTGTCGTGTTTCCATCGCTATGAAAATACCGAAGAAGAAAGTCCGCTGATGTTTTCGGTGTTACGTGTAACCGATGAAGGCCCTGCAGGTTTTGATTTGGAAACACTCTCGGCTGAGCAGGTTCAAGGTTTTGCATTTTTCTTGGCATTGCCAAATCCAAATGCACAAACAGGCTTTGACATGATGGTCAGCATTGCCAACCTGATTGCCCGCGACATCGATGGTAAAGTGTTCGATGAAAATAACTGTGAACTGACACAGCAGTTAAAAGAACACTGGCGTCATCAAATTATTGATTACAAACCGCAAGCAGCACAGAGCAACTAATTAAAAGCGCTGAGTTTAGACTTTAGGGTGGACGATGTCCGCCCTTTTATATGGTGAAATTTTATGGTGGATACAAACGCAATCATTGCGCAGATGCGTCAATTGATTCAAATTTTGGCAAAACATAACCATGCCTATTATGTGATGGATCAACCGACCATTTCTGACAGTGAATATGATCATCTTTTTCATCAGTTAAAAGCATTAGAACAACAACATCCTGAACTGGTTCAGCAAGATACACCAACATCAAAAGTCGGTGGTCAGGCACTGAGCAAATTCGAAAGCGTGACCCATGCCGTCCCGATGCTGTCCTTGGGCAATGTCTTTAATCAAGAAGAATTATTTGCCTTTGCCCGTCGTGTTGAGGAGCGATTACCGAGCCAACAGGTTCAATACGATGTTGAGCTGAAACTAGATGGCCTAGCCATTTCTCTCTGGTATGAACAGGGTGTTTTGGTGCGTGGTGTAACCCGTGGTGATGGTGAAACAGGAGAAGACATTACCCAAAATGTCAAAACCATTCGCAACCTGCCGAAATTTTTATATAGCAACGATATTCAGATTCCTGACTTGCTCGAAGTTCGTGGCGAAGTGTTGATGCCAAAATCAGGCTTTGAGAAACTCAATGCCGATCAGCAAGCACGTGGCGACAAAACCTTTGCCAATCCGCGAAATGCTGCTGCAGGCAGTTTGCGTCAGCTTGACCCCGAAATTGCAGGGTCTCGTCCGCTAGCCTTTTATGCCTATGGGATTGCCCAATGTCAGCCTGATCATGGTTTGCCTTCAATGCATGAAAGCTTGGAATGGTTAACCAAGATTGGTTTTGAAATCGCTGAACGCCAGTTCTTGTGCCAGTCTATTCAGGAAGTGCAAGAGAAATACCAACAGATTCAACAGGAACGCCCTGATTTATCGGTTGAAATTGATGGCATGGTGATTAAAGTCGATAGCCTGAAACAACAACAACAATTGGGCTTTTTGAGTCGTGAACCACGTTGGGCGACCGCGTATAAGTTTCCTGCTGTTGCTGCATTAACCACGGTTGATCACATCGACTGGCAGGTTGGCCGTACAGGGACGCTGACACCTGTTGCGCGCTTAAATCCAGTCTTTGTCGGTGGTGTAACGGTGTCGAATGTGACCTTGCACAATATCGGCGAAATTCATCGTTTGGATGTGCGTGTAGGTGATACTGTAAGTGTGTATCGTACAGGCGATGTGATTCCAAAAGTTGAAAAAGTCTGGCCTGAGTTTCGTCCAAATGATGCTTTAGAAATTCAGCTTCCAAGCCAGTGCCCAGTCTGTGATTCTCCAGTGGTCATGCCCGAAGGTGAAGCCTTGGCGCGCTGTTCAGGTGGTTTGTACTGTGCTGCGCAGCGTATCGAAGCGATTCGCCATTTTGTATCCCGTAAAGCCTTGGATATTGAAGGTTTGGGGGATCGCTGGGTGGAATCCTTATTGCATTTAGAATTGCTGAATGATGTCTCAGATATTTACCAGTTACATCTGCATCGTGAAACCTTGCTTGGCATTGAAAAAATGGGCGAGAAATCGGTACAAAACCTATTTGATGCGATTGATGCTAGCAAGAAAACAACACTAGCACGATTTATTTATGCTTTAGGAATTCGTGGTGTGGGTGAAACCACTGCACGTATGCTTGCCAACACCTTCCAAACCTTTGAAGCGCTGCGCCAAGCCGATATTGAAAGTCTAAAGAAAACCCCAGATGTGGGCGATATTACCGCAGAATGGATCGTGGATTTCTTTCAGGCACAGCACAATATTGAAGTGGTTGAGCGTTTACTGGCAGCAGGGATTGAGTGGGATGCACCAACAGCACCGACCCGTCAGCCACTCAATGGTGAAAGCTGGGTGCTTACGGGAACCTTACAGCAACTGACCCGTGATCAGGCGACACAAATGCTTCAGGCATTGGGTGCGCGTGTTAGTGGAAGTGTGTCGAGCAAGACCAAATGTGTCGTGGCAGGTGAAAAAGCAGGTTCTAAACTCGAAAAAGCAGAAAAGCTGGGTGTGCAAGTCATCAGTGAATCTGACTTTTTAAACCTGATGGCAGAATATGGTCAGCAGGTAATTGCTGAATAATTTTTGAGCCATTGATGCTTGATGAATGTTGAAATTTGTAACCTGAATTTGTCATCGTCTAAGCCCTTAAAGTGATTTAAGGGCTTATTTTTAATTCATAAAATCGATAAAATTAGAGTGTAAATGCGTATGCTTCTCATTTTAATTTTATGAAAATCATATACTTATGGGTTTTATTTTTTGCTTTTTGAAGTTAAACGCCGCATACTAGAGTGTATATTATAAGGAGAATTTCATCATGCGTGGCAATCCAGAAGTCATAGACTATTTAAATATGTTGATCGGTGGCGAACTGGCTGCTCGTGATCAATACCTGATCCATTCACGTATGTACGATGATTGGGGTTTAAATAAAATTTACGAACGCATTGACCATGAAATGCAGGAAGAAGCTTCTCATGCCGATGCCATTATTCGCCGTGTGCTGTTTTTAGGTGGCACACCCAACATGCAGCGCGATGATGTTGATGTCGGTACGGATGTCGTGAGCTGTTTAAAAGCCGATCTTGCACTTGAATATCATGTGCGTGAAAAGCTGGTTCAAGGCATTAAATTGTGTGAAGACAAGGGCGATTACATTAGCCGTGACATGTTGCGGCAGCAGTTGTCTGATACCGAAGAAGATCATACTTATTGGTTAGAAAAACAAATGCGTTTGATCGAACTGATTGGTTTGCAAAACTATATTCAGTCGCAAATCTGATTTGATTCCAAATCTGAAGAAGCAGCCCGAAGGCTGCTTTTTTATTGGCTAAACTTTTGAATATCTTGTAAAACCTGTGCAGCATGAGTTTGAGTATCGACACTGGTATAGTGATAAACAATCGTTCCTTTAGGGTCAATTAAAAAGCTTTCGCGCTTGGCGATTTTGGTGAAACCTAAATTGCGTACAATCCCAAACTGTTTAGCCAGTTTCTGCTGATCATCAGCCAAAATGGGAAAGGGAAGATTGAGCTTTTCTGAAAATTTTTGATGTGATTTTACATCATCGAGGCTGACACCCAAGATGACAGCATTGTTTTTAATAAATTGAGGATAAAGCGCTTTAAATTGATTGGCTTCTTGCGTACAGCCAGGCGAATTGTCTTTCGGATAGAAATACAGGACAACCCATTGACCTTGGTATTGAGAAAGTTGGTGCCACTGACCTTGTTGATCTTGTAGTTTGAATGCTGGCGCTTTTTGTCCAACCCATTGTTTTTGAATTGCGGTGAGTAAATTGTCACTTTCTTTTTTGGCAAAAACGAAAGGACTCATGGTGATTAAGCCTGTAATAGCACAACTGGCCAAGAGTGCACGAAAGATGGTCATAATCTCACTCTAAATGACTTGATATCGTTCATTTTAGAGAATATGAGATAGCTTGCAACGCCTAAATTTTGTTACAAGCTATCCTGAATTTAAGCTAGACGTAATCTAAGCCAATATCCAAATAACGAGCACTGTGAGTCACATAACCAAGCGCCAAGAAATCGACCCCTGTTTCTGCAATGCTGGCTGCTGTTTCAGGGGTAATGCCACCCGAAGCTTCAGTCTGTGCTTTGCCCTGACACATGGCTACAGCTGTACGCAATTGCTCTAGACTCATGTTGTCTAAAAGTACCAAAGACACCCCTTCTTTGAGAACTTCTTCAAGTTGCTCAAGGGTATCGACTTCAACTTCAACGGTAATTAAATGCCCTGCATAAGCTTTGGCACGTTGAATGGTTTGAATAATGTCACCACCTGCCAAAGCAATATGATTGTCTTTAATCAGAATGGCATCATCAAGGCCCATACGGTGATTGCGACCACCACCTACACGCACAGCATATTTTTGTACATCGCGTAAACCGGGAATGGTTTTACGTGTACAGGTAATTTTTGCTGACGTATGGGAAATACTGCTTTGCAATTCGTGAGTTGTGGTGGCAATTCCGCTTAAATGAGTTAAGAAATTTAAAGCGGTACGTTCAGCACTTAAAATGGCTTGTGCATTACCTTTAATGCTTGCAATGATGCTGCCTTTTTCCAAGACATCACCATCTTGCAACTGTGCTTTAAACTCAATTGCTGGGTCCATAAGTGCAAAGGCAAGGCGAGCCAGTTGAACACCACACACAATGCCTGCTTCACGTGCAATTATATGTAATTCAGTGGTTTGCTGTGAATCAATGGTGGCTTCGGAGGTAATATCTCCGCGTCGTCCCAAGTCTTCCCTTAATGCGGATTGAACCAGTGGTTGAAGTAACACATCTGGCAATGCATAACGCATGACGAATCTCTCCAATATATGCTCAAACGGAGTATATATTGTTCACTATCCAACACGCAAATATTAATTTTTAGTACAAATACTTGTCATAAATTTTGACTATAGTACTGATTTTGAGCAGAAGTAAAAAGATTTGATTGAGGGTAGAGCGTTTTAATAATTGATAAAAATATAAATTTCAAATATTTATCATTAATTTGGTGTGATTTTTAGTGCAAGCTTATCTGGATTTATATCTATTTTGAGTTAAATAGTAAATTTCTCAATATTTACTATTTAACTTTTAATCAAAAACAGCAAATTAGTTGTTCATAATCGGGAGCTTGTAACCTGAAAGTAAACTTTCCTGATGCACATTTTTTTTGAAGCGATAAAGCTGTGCAGGGCGACCCCGTTCCGGAATCGCTTCTTTACCTGTCGGTTCAACCAGATTTTGGTTGTGAATCAGGCGGCGAAAATTCTGTTTGTGTAGCTCTACACCACTGAGTGCCTGAATACTTTGTTGTAATTGGTACAAGGTGAATTCAGGTGGCATCAATTCGAAAATCACAGGTCGATATTGTAGTTTGGAGCGCAAACGAGACATGGCTGTTGCTAGAACACGACGATGATGATTGTGCATGGCTTTACCTGTAACTGATTCAGGTAGGCGACCATCGTAATATGGAGATTCAGCGATTAAGCCAGATTCATACATCAGTTCATAACGAAGAAGCGTGTTTTCTTCGAGCCATTCGTAACTGGAGAGTCCCCAACATAAATTCATGCGTTGCTGACGTGCTTGGCGCAAGTAGACTGAGGCTGCGGAGTCTACCCAGTCTTGAATTTTAGGCAAAATTTTCTGACAGACTTCCTCGGCATCTTTGCTGCGACGATCTTCCCACGGAAAATATTCATACCAATCGTGCCATTTAGCGGCCAATTTCAGCTTTTGCTCATCGGCTTCTTTCACTAAACCGAGGTAACTAATGTAGACCACAGGGTGTCTTGAATCTTGTGAGCGTTTGATGTCAACGAAAGTGTAAAGTTGTTCCATGTAGCCAAGCGGCTGCTCGGTTTGTTGTTGCACCCAAGTTCGTGCTCCCGCTTGGAGTGAATGGTGAATTGGGGTGAGCGGCCCAAAAGGTAAAAGTGTGCCATCTTGAATCGTGAGTACCCGTGCGGAAAAGTTGGTCACCGCAATTAAAACCGCGACCAGTTCGGTTGCGGTTTCTTGAGAAGGGGAAGGCTCTAAATGGACATGTGACTGCATCTTTGGTCTTATGTTTGTTGCTATCGGGTTCATTGTATGAGAAATATTGGGTGAAACAAAACCTTTACGTACATTCTCTACACGCTTTTGTTATATAAAAAATAAATACATAAACAACAGTCATTTAACATTATTTATGCTCTTTTTGAGCAAAAAGGATTTGAATTTATATACTCACTGTGAGCATAATTGCTCGGACAATCATCGTTGGAACGCCGTTATGAAGGAACATTTGGCTAGCTATCCTTATGAAAAGCCAAGCTTAGATTATATGCAGGCACATATTGAGTCAGCCGTTGATGCTCAGCAAAGCAATGCCTGTACGCTACATGAAGCGTGGGCAAAGGTGCCAGCACCATTAAATGCGACAGAAATTCAGCAATACCAAGAAGAAATCCGTGAACTGTTGAAACAGCATAATGCGGTGATGGTGGCGCATTACTATGTTGAGCCCGAATTACAAGACCTTGCACTTGCAACAGGTGGCATGGTGGGCGACTCACTCGAAATGGCGAAATTCTGTAAAAACCATCCTGCTGATACTTTACTGGTGGTGGGTGTGCGTTTTATGGGAGAAACTGCCAAGATTCTTAGTCCGCAAAAAACTGTATTGATGCCAGATTTGGAAGCGACCTGTTCTCTCGATTTGGGCTGTCCAGCCGATGAATTTAAACAATTTTGTGATGAACACCCTGACCGCACCGTGGTGGTCTATGCCAACACCAGTGCTGAAGTGAAAGCACATGCAGACTGGGTGGTCACCTCTTCAATTGCGATTGAAATTGTTGAGCATTTACATAGCCAAGGCAAAAAAATCATCTGGGGACCTGACCGCCATCTTGGGCAATATATCCAAGATAAAACAGGTGCAGACATGTTGCTTTGGCAAGGTTCATGTATCGTACATAACGAGTTCAAAGGTATTGAACTGACCCATTTAAAACAGCAGCATCCTGAAGCGATTGTTCTGGTACATCCTGAATCACCTGCTGAAGTGGTGGCACTTGCCGATGTTGTTGGCTCGACCAGTAAACTACTCAATGCTGCGGTACAGCGCCCAGAACATGAGTTTATTGTGGCGACTGATCAAGGCATTTTGCATGAAATGCAAAAACAAGCACCGCACAAGAAATTCTTTGCTGCACCGACTGCGGGTAATGGCGCAACCTGTAAATCCTGTGCATTTTGCCCTTGGATGGCCATGAATGGTTTGGCAGCCTGCGCAAAAGTCCTGCGCGATCACAGTCAGGAAGTTCAACTCGATGCTGCGCTGATTGAAGAAGCGCGTGCACCAATTCAACGGATGTTAGATTTTTCAGAAGCGTATAAAAACTATCATCAACAGCATCAACAATTGGGTGCGGGTCTGGCTCAATTTCAACAATGGCTGGCAACACAACATGAAGCAAAATATTCAACATTATGATGTTTTAATTGTGGGCGCAGGCTTGGCAGGGCTTACCGTAGCACTGTCTTTGCCTGAACAGTTTAAAATTGCCCTGTTGGCGAAGCAGGATTTAGACACCTGTTCCAGCAATATGGCACAAGGTGGCATTGCCGCGGTACTTGACCCGCAAGATACTGTCGATGAGCATGTTCAAGATACGCTAGTCGCAGGTGCGGGACTGTGTCATGTGGAAAATACCACGCACATTCTATCGCATGCGGCGGAAGCGATTGACTGGCTCTGTCAGTTTGGCGTGCCATTTACCTACCATGATCAAAGTTTGCATTTGACCCGTGAAGGTGGACATGGACAGCGTCGTATTGTGCATGCGGCTGATCACACAGGTTGGTCGGTTACCCAGACTTTACAGCAACAACTGGCGCAAAAAAATAATGTCACCTGTTTAACTGAGCATCGCTTGCAACAACTCTATGTTGAAGATCAGCGCTGTTATGGGGCTGAACTTAAAGATGCAGCGCAACAGTTGGTACAAGTCTTTGCTAAATATGTGATTTTAGCGACAGGTGGTACGGGTCAACTGTTTGAACTCACCACCAACCCTGAAACCTCTACAGGTGATGGTGTGGCATTGGCATGGCAGGCAGGTTGTCGCGTTGCCAATCTGGAGTTTGTCCAGTTCCATCCAACAGCATTGGCGCTGAAAGGTAGTAAAACATTCCTGATTTCTGAAGCCTTGCGCGGTGAAGGTGGTATCTTGCGTAATCAACAGGGCGAGCGTTTTATGCCTGCCTATGATGAACGCTTAGAACTTGCGCCACGCGATATTGTGGCACGTGCGATTGCCGATCAAATTCAGAAACAGCAACAACAACCTGTTTTGCTGGATATGACCCATCTGGAAAAAGCCTTTATTACCGAGCATTTCCCTTCGATTTATCAGCATTGTCTTGAACAAGGTTTAGATATCAGTCAACAACCGATTCCTGTTGCACCTGCCGCACATTATGCCTGTGGTGGTGTGTTAACCGATGCGATTGGGCACACCGATCTTGAAAATCTGTTTGCGATTGGCGAAGTGTCCTGTACAGGTTTACATGGGGCCAACCGTTTAGCCAGTAATTCATTGCTTGAATGTATTGTGATGGGACGTGATGTTGCACAAGCGATTGTTCAGCAAGATGAATGGCAAGTTCCAAAATCTGAAGCGGAACTGGTACAGCCAAATTTCACTGCGGTTGCCACCCAGTTTGAACTAGAAGATGATTTTGATGTTGCGCGATTACAGCAGAAAATGACGCAGTATTTTGGCATTCAGCGTGACTTTGCAGGCATGCAGTATTTGTATGCACAGCTCAATCACTGGTGGTTGATGACTGAGCAGCAATATCCAATGCTTTTAACTGCAATGCTCATGGTGCATAGTGCGCTGCAACGTCAGGAAAGTCGCGGAACGCATTTCAATCGTGACTGTCCGCAAACCTTGCCAGAGGCAGAAATGAGCGTGATTGCTGCGCCTGTACAGCAAGCCGTGCCACAGCCAGAGGCAGCCTCTTTAGTGTGCTAGCTACATTAAAAATGGTAGATCTTGCACATCGATCATAAATGCTTTGTCTTATACTGCTAGGCACTGAGTTGTAGTTGAGAACAAGGCAATGCCAAAGAAAATCTTGCTGATTACGGGATGGGGTGTGGGAACTGCGCCCCTGATGCCATTACAACAGGCATTACAGCAAGTTGGGCATCAGGTTGAACTGGTGGATATTTTCGACTGGTTTGATACCATTCAAAAACAGCAGATGCTTTCCCGTGTTGCCGAAGTCGATGTGGTTATCGGCTGGTCACTCGGTGGGCAATTGGCGTTGTTGCTGGCTGATGCCTATCAACAGCTTACAGGACAGCACAAAACACTGATTAACTTAGCGAGTAATCCCTGTTTTGTGACACAAGAAAACTGGTCTTGTGCCATGCCTGAAACTGAATTTACTCAGTTTTTCCAAGCCTTTCAGCAACATCCTCAAGCGACACTCAAACGTTTTTATCTGAATATTTGCCGTGGTGATGCACAGGCGAAACAGCATTGGCTGAACTTACAAAATGGCGCAAATCCGCCTGATCATGCGCTTTTAATGCAAGGCTTGATCATGTTGCGTGATTTAAACTTGGCAGACAAATGGTTGGAATTTGCCAATTCAGCTTATTTCATCTTTGCGGAACAAGATGCAGTCATTCCTTGCCAGATTTTGCAAAAAGCCCCTGATATTGCGGTTGAAGCTGCCCATATTGTGATGCTGGAAAATCTGAGTCATGCCTTTCCTGTGACTCATCCTGAACTGACTGCTGAGCAAATTGGTCAATTGGTGACTGAAGCGTCGTTTGTCTGAATTTGACTGATCTGGCAATCGCATCCATGTCAAAAACGGATTAAGATTGGCGACATTGAGGTTAAAAAGGCGGTATTTGGATGACGGATTTATTTGATGCAGAACATATATGGCATCCATATACATCAATGATTAATCCATTACCCACATTTAAGGTGAAGCAGGCATTCGCCTCGACCATTGAGCTTGAAGATGGTCGCCAACTCATCGATGGGATGTCGTCTTGGTGGTGTGCGATTCATGGCTATAATCATCCTGTCCTGAATCAGGCAGTGACCGATCAGTTGCAACGCATGTCACATATCATGTTTGGTGGATTTACCCATGATCCTGCGATTGAACTGGGTAAGGCACTGCTTGAAATTGTGCCACCATCACTCGATAAAATTTTCTATGCAGACTCAGGTTCGGTGTCGGTTGAAGTTGCATTGAAAATGGCCGTGCAATACTGGACAGCACAAGGGCAGCAGCAAAAGACCAATTTTATTACCACGCGTTCGGGTTATCACGGCGATACATGGAATGCCATGTCGGTATGTGACCCTGTGACAGGTATGCATCAGATTTTCGGCTCATGTTTGCCGATTCGTTATTTTGTCCCTGCACCGCAAAGCCGTTTTGATGGTGAATGGGATTCACAAGATATTGCTGAACTGGCAAAAACTCTAGAACAACAGCATCAAAATATTGCTGCATTGATTATTGAACCGATTGTACAAGGTGCGGGCGGGATGCGTTTTTATCATCCTGAATATTTGCGCCAAGCCAAATTGCTCTGTGAAAAATACAATATTTTGCTGATTTTTGATGAAATCGCAACAGGTTTTGGGCGTACAGGCAAGCTCTTTGCATGGGAACATGCGGGGGTTGAACCTGACATTATGTGTATTGGTAAAGGTTTGACGGGTGGTTATATGACACTGGCAGCGACTTTAACCACGCGACATGTAGCAGAAACCATTTCCAAAGGTGAAGCAGGCGTGTTTATGCATGGCCCAACCTTTATGGCAAATCCACTGGCCTGTGCGGTGGCGGTTGCGAGTACCAAGTTGTTGTTGTCGCAAGACTGGCAAGCCAATATTCAGCGTATTGAACAGCATTTAAAACAAGGCTTGGCACCACTTGCGGAGTTGGAGCATGTGGCCGATGTCCGTGTACTCGGTGCAATTGGTGTGGTGGAACTGAACGAATCCGTCAATATGGCGAGCTTGCAACAGCAATTTGTTGCACGTGGGATTTGGGTGCGTCCATTTGGCAAGTTGGTCTATGTCATGCCGCCGTATGTGATTCGCCCCGAAGAATTAGAAATTTTATTACGTGAACTCAAAGCGGTGGTCGCAGCAATAACCTCAGGAGAAGCGCATGTCACTGCTTGAACACTATGCAGCACAGCTTGATCAATTAAAACAACAAGGCAACTATCGCCAGTTTACTGAAAACCGCCAGCACGGGCAGTACATCGAAATTGCAGGGCAGCAGATGCTGAACCTGTCCTCCAATGACTATTTGGGACTTGCTGCTGAGATCAGTTTGCGTGAGCAGTTTTTTGCCCAGTATCCAGTGGCAGAGTGCTACTTGAGTAGTTCATCTTCGCGTTTGCTGACAGGAAATTTCCCTGAATATGCCGACTTGGAGCAAAGTCTTTCGCAAGCATTTGCTGGGCGTGCGGCGTTACTGTTCAATAGTGGCTATCACATGAATGTCGGGATTTTACCTGCGGTTGCAGACAGTAAAACCCTGATTTTGGCAGATAAATTAGTTCATGCCAGTATGATTGATGGTATTCGTTTGAGTGCTGCCAAATATGTGCGTTATCGCCATAATGATTTGCAACATTTACACAGCTTGCTTGAAAAATACCACGATGATACCGAGATTGATCGGATTATTGTGGTGACTGAAAGTATTTTCAGTATGGATGGTGATGAAACTGATCTCACCGCACTGGTGGCGATTAAACGCCAGTTTGCCAAAGTCATGTTGTATGTCGATGAAGCACATGCGATTGGTGTGCGTGGTGAACGTGGCTTGGGCTGTGCCGAGCAGCATCAATGTATTGAAGAAATTGATTTCTTGGTCGGTACATTTGGCAAAGCGATTGCTTCAGTCGGCGGTTATTTGCTGTGTGATCCAATCATTAAAGCCTATCTGATTAATAGCATGCGTCCATTGATTTTTAGTACAGCTTTGCCACCTGTAAATATTGCTTGGACAAAATTTGTTTTTGAACATATGCAAGGTTTAACGGCTGAGCGTCAGCATTTGGCACAAACCAGTCATTATTTACAGCAACAAGTCTTGGCGCGTGGTTATGACAGCCCATCGACCACGCATATTGTGCCGATTGTGATTGGTGCAAGTGACCAAGCTGTGGCAAAAGCCATGCAGTTACAGCAACATGGTTTTTATGTGATGCCTGTGCGCCCGCCAACAGTTCCAAAAAATGCTGCACGGTTACGGGTGTCGCTGACGGCGCAAACCCAGCAGGACGCGCTTGAAGCCTTGGTACAATGGTTGTGAATCAAATGATGTCGCTCGATAAAAGCGTGATCCAGCAGCGTTTTGCAAAAGCACGCGAAACCTATACGGTGCAAGCAGTGGCGCAGCAGCAGATTTGCGAGCATCTTGCTCAGCTGATGCGGCAATTTTGTCCTGAACAATTGTCCCGTATTTTTGAAATTGGCTGTGGCTCAGGTACATTGACGCGTCAGTTGCAACAGCAGTTCGCTGTGCAGCGCTATGTGGTGAATGACTTGTATGCCGAAGTGATGGAGTTTTTTCCTGAACAGCAGGTTGAGTTCTGTATCGGTGATGCTGAAAAGATTGCATTTCCAAATCAACTTTCGGCAGTGGTCTCAAGCTCGGCATTGCAGTGGATGCAGGATTTATCGGCGGTTTTTGCCAAAATTCATGCAACGCTCAATGCCCAAGGTTGGTTGTGTTTTTCAACTTTTGGTTCACAGAATTTATGCCAAATCAAAGAATTGATCGGGCAGGGCTTAGATTATCTATCCTTAGATCAGTTGCAGAGCTTGCTAGAACAGCAAGGTTTTGAAGTGGTACATGCTGAACAGGAACTGATTGAACTTGAGTTTGCTCAACCACGTGATGTACTGAAACATTTGAAAGCTACAGGCGTGACGGCAACCAATCGTGACTTTTCATGGACTAAGCAGCGTTTGCAACAGTTTTATGCTGACTATGCATCACTTAAATTAGCGCAGTCCAAGCAGCAGTATCCGCTGACTTATCATCCTATTTATATCATTGCTCGGAGGTTGACATGAGTGCCCAAGTTTATTTTATCAGTGGTATTGATACAGGGATTGGGAAGACCTTCGCCACGGGCTTTTTGGCGAAAACCTTGGCAGAGCAACAGCAAAAAGTCATTACCCAAAAACTGATTCAAACGGGTAATGTCGATGTCTCCGAAGATCTGGAAAAGCATCGTGAAATCATGGCAACAGGCTGGCTACCAGAAGATCATGAAAAGCTGACTATGCCAGAAATTTTTACTTATCCTGCATCGCCACATTTAGCGAGTGAACTGGATGGACGTGAGATTGATTTTGCCAAAATCAATGCAGCAACCGAAACTTTAGCACAGCGCTATGATGTGGTTTTACTCGAAGGAGCGGGTGGTTTAATGGTGCCTTTGACACGTCGTTTGCTCACCATCGATTTTGTGAAGCAGCAGGGTTATCCTGTTGTTTTGGTCTCTTCTGGTCGGTTGGGCAGTATTAATCATACTTTGTTGAGCCTTGAAGCATTAAAAGCACGTCAGATTCCATTATATGCCTTGGCTTATAACCTGAATGATGATTCACAAGATGAAGTGATTGCTCAAGATACGCAGCAATTACTCAAAGCGTATTTGGCAGAACATTTCCCAGAAGCCTTATGGATTGATGTTCCTGTTCTGGTCGCTTGATTGTAAAAATCAAATATAAAAAAAGATGAGCATTGTTACTCATCTTTTTTTATGGCTAGCATTTCGATCAAGTCATGATCTTTATGGCTCCAAGTGAGGCATAAAGATCACAGTTTATTAAAATTTCTTGAAATTTCTGCCTTGAGCAGCAGGTCGGCGTTGTTGTTGGCCATTCCCATTGCTAGAGCCTGAAGTATTTTGTTGTTGCTGTGGGTTGTCGGTGTCACGACGTTGTTGACGTAGGAAACCACCACGACGTGCTGACATTGGTTTTTCGGTCATACGTTCCGCACGGCGTTTTGCCATACCAAATAAGCCAGTACCTTGACGTGGTTTGAGTTCAACCAGTTTCACCAAGTTGTCGATATCTTGTTTATCAAGCTCTGTCCAACGACCTGTACGTAATTCACGAGGTAAGGTAATTGAACCATAGCGAGTACGTAACAGACGGCTCACTTTTAAACCTTGCGATTCAAACAGACGACGTACTTCTCGGTTACGTCCTTCTTTCACTACAACTTGATACCAGCGGTTAATCCCTTCACCACCCAAGTCTGAGAAAGATTCAAATTTTGCAGGGCCATCATCCAGTGTGACACCTTTCAGCAAGGTGTTGCGCATTTGAGGCGTTACTTCACCCATCACACGTACGGCATATTCACGTTCAATTTCATTTGAAGGGTGCATCAAACGGTTGGCAAGTTCACCATCGTTTGTGAATAGCAATAAGCCTGTACTGTTAATATCCAGACGACCGACCATAACCCAGCGGTCATTGGCAATTTGCGGTAAATTGTCAAATACAGTCGGGCGTTTTTCTGGATCGTTACGTGAACAGATTTCACCTTCAGGTTTGTAGTAAACCAAGACGCGGCGACGGATTTCATCTTCCACTTGAAACTGAACTTTACGTCCATCAATACGGAGCTCATCTGTCGGTTCAATACGCTCACCGACTTGGGCAATTTTACCATTCACACTTACACGACCAGCGGCAATGACTTCTTCCATATAACGGCGAGAACCCAAACCAATACGCGCTAAAACTTTCTGTAGTTTTTCACTCATGACAGCATAACCTTAGAATTAATCAATCAACAGTCCACCTATTCACGACTTTGCTGCTTGGGCATCAAGTGTCATGAAAGCTTCCTTGGCATCCTGCAGGGGAGGCAACTGGCTTAGCGAAGCTAAACCAAAAGCGTTCAAAAATTGGGGCGTTGTAATCAACAGCGCCGGTCGTCCAGGGAGTTCACGAAAACCAGATTCTTTAATCCAGTTAAAGTCAAATAATGTGCGCAAAATCTGACTGTTATTGGTCACTCCGCGAATTTGTTCAATATCTGCACGAGTCACAGGCTGGTGGTAGGCCACCACCGCGAGTGTTTCGAGTAAAGATGGTGATAGTCGTGTCGGTCGTTCAGGCCAAGTTTGAGTAATCACCTGTCTATATTTGGCACGGACTTGGAAACGAAAGCCTTGTGCAGTTTCAATCAGTTCAATCGATCGACCATGTTGTAATACAGCAAGTTGCTGTAAAAATAGTCGTAATTGTTGTTTGCTATATTGATCTTGAAACGCTTCTTTTAACCGAGCGATTGAAACAGGTGCATCGCTGGCAAAAATAATCGCTTCGAGTTGCATTAAAACTTCATGATGCAGGTCATCAATCGACATGCTCATATTTTCAATGGTCATGCAGCTTCCCCTTGAATCGTAAGCGGGGCTTCAATACCTGTAGTAACAATCTGGATTTTTTGTTGGCGTGTTAGCTCTAAAATCGCCATAAAGGTCACCACCATGCCCATTTTACCTTGGCTTGGTTTCAGCAGTGCTGAAAAATCAAGGATTTCACCTGACTGAATTAACTGTTCAATATAAGCAATCCGTTCTTCAAGCAAAACAGGCTCTTGCTGAACCTGATGAATCACCGGTTCTGGGCGATTGAATACACAAAACAAAGCATCTTTAAGTAAATCAGCGCTATAGCCTTCATAAACAGCTGTGCTCTGACCTAAATTGACATTGATATTAAAGGTATCACGCTCAAGAATAGAAAATTGACCAAGCTGCTCGGCTGCTTTTTTAATCCGTAAATAGGTTTCTAAACGGTCAATGAGTTGCTGTTTCGGATCTTTTTCGAGTTCGATATGTTTTGGTTTTGGTAATAACAGGCGAGATTTTAGATCTGCTAATAACGCTGCCATCACCATGTAATCTGCGGTTAACTCGATATTGAGTGACTTCATGGCATCCATATATTGCAAGTATTGGCTAGCAATCGGAGCGATATCAAGTTGTAGAAGGTCAAAGCCGTTTTTTTGAATCAGGTAAATTAAAAAGTCGAGTGGTCCCTCGAAGTGATCGAGTAAAATTTCAAAGGCAGCAGGAGGAATATATAAATCTTCAGGAATGGTATCCTGCCATTCATCCAATACACGGATGTTTGGAGCAGAGTCCATCGTGGTATGAAGCACTTGATTCATTACAATATTAGGCCACGCGAATTTTCAAAAGCATGAGAGTCTACAGCGAAAAAATGTCAGTGGAGAAAGAAAATGTTTTTCAACACTGCTAAAGGTTAATATTTTATGACATTCGAAGATTGAATGAAACGAAAATAAGCAATATTTCCGATAAAAATGATAAAAGGTTAAATTAGTCGCTATTCAAAGGTGCTCACATCACCTACTCCACGACGTATGACGACAGGTGAGTCCCCTGATAAATCGACAATACTGGTTGTGGTGAGTGTACCAAACCCACCATCAATAAACACATCAATGCGTTTACCCAGTTGCATTTCAATATCATACGGATCGTCCAGTGGATCACTTTGATCGGGAAGGATCAGTGTACTAGTCAATAGGGGTTCACCAAGTTCCTTAAGTAGCATTTGACAGATCGGATTGCTTGGAACGCGTAAGCCAATGGTTTTTTTCTTTGGATGCATCAAACGGCGAGGGACTTCACTGGTTGCAGTCAAAATATAGGTGGTAATGGCTGGAGTATTGGCCTTGAGTAGGCGATAGGTCGCATTATCGACTTTAGCAAAAGTCGCAATATCAGACAAATCACTGCAAATAATTGCGTATTGATGCTTATTACCCAAGTTACGAATTTGCGCAATTCGTTCCATGGCATTTTTATTTCCAATCTGACAGCCAATTGCATAAGCGGCATCGGTTGGGTAAACAACAACGTCGCCTGCACGAATTCGCTCAACCGCCTGCTGAATGA
The DNA here is from genome assembly GCF_003261585.1 of Acinetobacter sp. MB5. Taxonomy (GTDB): domain Bacteria; phylum Pseudomonadota; class Gammaproteobacteria; order Pseudomonadales; family Moraxellaceae; genus Acinetobacter. The sequence goes on from NZ_POVU01000017.1 coordinate 35,639, forward strand.
GTCGTGGTTGAGGATTTTCTGGATGAATTCGTAAGTGAAGCATGGTTGCTCTCCGAAGTGCTACGCTTGCTTATATTATGGAACGATTGCATATAAAGGTGCAATGTTGTTTGTTATTCAATGGATTTTTAACCTAACATTTCGCGACAAAACTCATCTGCATGTAAGCTTTTGCCATTGCGCGTGCATAAACAGATACACGCAATAAAATGTGCGGCATCTCGCGGCAAACGTGCTTCACCAGAAAAATAGCGTTGCACTTGAGCATAGACATTATCTTTAAACTGGCAACCATCTCCGCCATCACCTGTTAAATTATCCAGCGAAACCCGAAATTTCCGACCAAATGCAACGGCAAATAACCATTCAATGGCTTGAGGGATGATTTCAACCTGTTCAAACAGGTTTTGTTGTTCTTGAGTACGACCATCGGGCGCATACCAGTAACCTAAATCTGGAAGTAGGCGACGTTTTGCCCCTGCGATGCTCCAGTGACTGATCTCATGCAGTGCACTGTTAAAAAAACCGTGGGCAAACTGAATTTTGGCAGGACTATCTGGAGTTGCTGGAAAATATTCGGGTTCGTCAGCACCTTTGAATAAAATCACATTGTGGTGGGAAAACCACTGATTAAAGTGTAAGATGAGCCAGTCAACGTGTTCAGTTTCTGTCTGTAAATTCGTCCATTCCAAACGTTGCACTTGGTCTGGTGAAATGTCAAAATGAACAGTTGAAAGTGTGCTAACAAGTGATTTTTTATTCACTTCTGTTTGCGGCTGCAACAGATGCATGACTGTGTTACCCAAAATGGTCTGTCTAAATAAGTACAAAATTGTATCTTAATCTTTGACAGAGTACTGATGAATTTGTAGAATTGCCGCCTTAATTATGTCAGCAAATACCTTTCCGGCACAGATTGAGCCGTTTAAATGGGCTGAACAAGGCTTTACATGGTCAGGTACCCTGCCATTGTCTCGCTTTGCTCGTATTGCCCGTGAAGCTGTTGGATCAATTGATGATCAATTGATTAACATAGACTGTAAGCTATCAATGGATGCGTATCATCGTATTGTATGGTTAGATGGTCACGTTGAAACGACTGTTCCAATGGAATGTCAGCGTTGTTTAGACGCGGTTAATATTGAACTCGTTTCAGATTTTCATCTAGCTCTAGTGGATGATGAGTCACTGATAGAGCGCTTGGATGAGGAAGCTGATTTCATCGTCTTAGGTGAAAGTGAAGCAACGACGAAAGGTAGCTATGATGCGCCTGCGACTGCTGATTTACTTTCTCTGATAGAAGATGAATTGTTATTGTTGATGCCTTTGTCTCCTAAGCATGATGCTTGTGAACATAAGCACCAACCTGCCATTGAAGAGCTTGTCGAAGAGAAGCGGGACAACCCGTTTGATGTTTTGGCAAGTTTGAAGGGTAAACTTAACTAATTTTTGTGTTATACTCATGCGTATAAGACAATTGAATTTGTTCTGATCCATATTTTCGATTTGTAAGGAGCCATCATGGCCGTTCAGCAAAACCGTAAAAGTCGCTCTCGCCGTGACATGCGCCGTTCACATGACGCTTTAACTGAGAATGCATTAACTGTAGACCAAGCTACTGGTGAGACTCATCGTCGTCACCACGTAACTAAAGACGGTTTATACCGTGGTCGCCAATTATTCGCTAAAGCATCTGCTGAATAATCGGTTTGCATTAAGCCTTCTTGGCTTAGTGAGAAAAAGGGAAGCGAAAGCTTCCCTTTTTTATTAGAAGTAAATGTTGTATTTGGCAATTAAAAATCGTGAAATTTAATGTTAAATTGCAGAACCGAACTTCAATAGAAGACAAAAAAGGATTCTTATATGTCTGCTAAACGACTCGAGCAAGTGGTTCAAGCAACTAAAACTGCATTTGTGTTTCCTGGTCAAGGCTCACAGAAAGTCGGCATGCTCGCCGAAATTGCAGAGCAGTTTAGTGGTGTTCAAGACACTTTTGCAGAAGCTTCTGAGGCATTAGGTTTTGACTTGTGGCATATTGCTCAAACAGGTGAAGGTTTAGATCAAACAGAAAATACCCAGCCTGTATTGTTAACAGCAAGTATTGCATTGTGGCGCACTTGGCTGGATTTGGGTGGTGTTGCACCTAAATATTTAGCAGGTCACTCATTGGGTGAATACAGCGCACTGGTTGCTGCTGAATCAATGACTTTGGCAGATGCTGTGAAATTGGTTAACTTACGCGGTAAGTTGATGCAAAGTGCCGTTCCTCAAGGTGAGGGTGCAATGGCAGCAATTTTAGGTTTGGCAGATGATCAAGTTGTTGCACTTTGCCAACAAGCAAGTGCAGGTGCAGCAGGTTCAGTTGAAGCGGCGAACTATAATTCTCAAGGTCAGGTTGTCATTGCGGGTACAACCGCGCTTGTACAAGCCGTGATGGCAGAAGCAAAAGCACAAAATGGCAAGGCAATTGCATTACCTGTATCTGTACCATCACATTGTTCTTTAATGAAACCTGCTGCTGAACAATTCGCACAGGCTTTGGAACAAACTGCCATTGAGCTACCACGTATTCCTGTAATACAAAATGTAAATGCTCAGGCAGCAACAGATGTTGCAGCTGTGCGTCAAGCTTTAACTGCACAATTGTATCAGTCTGTGCAATGGACGAAGACCATGCAATATCTACAAGATGAAGGCATTGGTTATATTGTTGAATGTGGTCCAGGTACAGTACTTAGCAATTTGGCTAAACGTTTACCAAACATTGAAAAAACATTTGCGATTGATAGTAAAAGTCGCATTGAAGATGCCCTAAGTGCTGTTTTAGTGGCAGAAGGAAAAATTGCATGACACAAGAACGAAAAGTTGCATTAGTTACAGGCGCAAGTCGTGGTATTGGTGCTGCGATTGCGCAACAACTTATCCAAGATGGCTTTTTTGTGGTAGGTACAGCGACTTCTGAATCTGGCGCAGAGAAATTGACTCAGCAATTTGCAGACAACGGTACAGGTGCTGTCCTTGATGTGCGTAATGCTGAAGCAATTGAGCAATTAGTTTCTGATATTGAGCAAAAGTATGGTTCAGTATTGGTATTGGTTAACAATGCGGGTATTACGCGTGATAACTTGTTGCTACGCATGTCAGAAGATGACTGGGATGATATTTTAAATATTCATTTAAAAGCAGTTTATCGTTTATCTAAACGTGTATTGAAGGGTATGACTCGTGCACGTTTTGGTCGCATTATTAACATCAGTTCCGTAGTTGCACATTTTGCAAACCCAGGTCAGGCAAACTATTCTGCTGCTAAAGCAGGTATTGAAGCGTTCAGTCGCAGTCTGGCGAAAGAAATGGGTAGCCGTCAAATTACGGTGAACTGTGTTGCACCAGGCTTTATTGCAACTGAGATGACTGATCAGTTAAGTGAAGAAATTCGTAAGAAAATGAGTGAGCAAGTTGCACTTGGTCGTCTAGGCGAACCTCAAGACATCGCAAATGCGGTCAGCTTCCTTGCGAGTGACAAATCCAGTTACATTACAGGTAATGTATTACATGTAAATGGTGGGTTGTATATGGCTTAATCCTAAGCTATTAAACTTTTAAATTTTTTTATATTCAATTAAACTAACGGCATTAAAAAACGCCACAAGCAATGAGGAGAATTCCTGTGAGCGATATCGAACAACGCGTTAAGCAAGCAGTAGCTGAACAATTAGGTATGCGTGCTGAAGAAATCAAAAACGAAGCATCTTTCACAGATGATTTGGGTGCGGATTCTTTAGACCTAGTTGAACTTGTTATGTCTTTCGAAAATGACTTCGACATCACTATCCCTGATGAAGATTCAAACGAAATCACAACTGTTCAATCAGCGATTGACTATGTAACTAAAAAACTTGGTTAATTAGTTACAGATGTGGAAAAGCCGCTTTTATAGCGGCTTTTTTATTGCTGATATTTCGCCATCAATAAACTTTGCGAGTTCAATGCATGTTTGATTGAGCTAAATCGATTTTTTATACACCTTTTTGATTTTTCTGACACGGTATTCAAATAAACTCCAATTTGCTTGGAGATAAGCAGAAAAATGGTACAAGCCATCATAAAAAAGCTGCGCTAAACACATATATCACTTAATTTCGAGACTTACCATTTTGCAGCTAAAAGTAAACGATCTGCTGTGTGTTTGGATTTTTAAGTTGTTACTGCCTTGAAAATAACAATGCCTAATGCAGGACATTAGGCATTGGGTTGGTTGTTTATTTATTGCGTTTAAATGGCGATAGCAGGCTTAGAATGACACCATCTTGCCTGGATTCATCATGGCACCTAAACCATAAGCACCTTTCGCCATAGGAATCACTAATGGCGCTAATGCACGCCCAAATGTAATGTCTTTATGCTGGATTTGTGTGAGCATTTCAAAATCTTTGGCGTGCCCAACAAAATCATCTGCAATTGCTTTACCAATTCTGACGGTTTGAGCGACACCGTGACCACTCCAACCATGCACGGCATAGATTGGGAACTTTTCGCCAAATTTGCGACTGTCCGTTGCACCATTTACGGTTAAATCTGTCGTCCCGCTCCAGACAAAGTCAAGTTTCACCTGTTTAAGTTGCGGGAAAACGCTATTTATACGACTTAAAAGATATTGATAGGTTTTTTCAGGGCTCCAGCAACTTCCAGTGCCCTGTCCACCAAAAAGCAAACGATTTTTGCTGACACCACGATAATAATCGATCTGGAACTGTGTGTCGTAGACAGGATGATCACTTGGTAATAGCTCAGTTAAATCGACTTCGAGCGGTGCAGTCGTGCAGACATAGGTGTAAAAAGGGATGGTGGTCTGATTATGCTGTGGCAGCAATTTAAATGAGGCATGATGCACGCCAATCACAACACTCTTACGCGCTTTAATTGTACCATTCGCTGTATGCACATAAATTCCATCATCACGTTCTTCAATTTCGGTCACTTCGGTGCGCTCATAGATGGTTCCGCCATTTTGCAAGAAGCCGTAAGCAATGCCGCGGTTGAGTGCTAATGGATGAATATGCCCACCTAGACTATCCATCAGTCCACCAAAATAGCTTTCCGATTTGACGTGATCGAACAATTCATGTTTGCCCACGACACGGGTATGGTTTTCACCTAGGTATTTACGTGCATCTGAGCCTTGTGTCAGTGCCACAAGATGCCCTTCATGTACAGCAGCGGTAATGTGCCCACGTTTACGTTGCAAGTCGAGTTGATATTTTGCAGCGATGTTGTCAATCAGTTGCATGGCTTCAACGGAAGTAAAATTCCAGAGACGTTTGGCATCTTCATGACTGAAATGTTCGATCATCTCTTCAGCTTCCCAACGTGCAAGCCCTGGCGTGAGCTGACCACCATTACGTCCTGATGCGGCACTACCAATACGATCTTTGTCAAGCAGAATGGTTTCTACGCCTTGTTCAGCAAGGTGAAGGGCAGTAGATGAACCCAAAAGTCCACCACCAATGACCACAACATCGCATTCTGTATGGGTTTCTAGCGCATCAAAGCTGTGCCATTCTGCCAAAGAGCTTTCGTAATAGTTGGCTGGGCTTTCAATTTGCCCATGTTTAGGGTTAATCCAGTTCCAGTCTTTGCCGTTAAGCTGGTTGATACTGACTTTAAATTCAACATCATTCAGCAAGGTTGGTTTGTTAACCAGTTTTTGCATTTTGATACTCACTTGACTTGATTAATATGCACTTTCAATCGCAATGGATTGTTTGCGTGCTTTTTTATAAATAAAGAACAGGATGCCAATGCCAAGCCATGTGCCACCAAAAGTCAGCGCGGATTTTTCAAGATTCATCCATAAACAGACAATTGCAGCCACAGAGATCAGCGGAAGAATGGCATTGAAGAAAAGATTTTTGAGTCCTTGGCGCTCTTTGTTGCGCACATAAAATTGCATGAAGACTGAGAAATTAACCGCAGTAAATGCAACGAGAGCACCAAAACTGATTAGGTTCACGACTTGTGCAAGATCAAGAAAAATTGCACTTAGAGAGACGAGACCGATGAATAATGTAGCGTATAAAGGTGTGCCGAAGCGTGGATGAATGCTGCCTAGGGTCTTTTTATGGAAAATACCATCACGGCCCATAATATAGATCAGACGTGAAGCACTGGCATGGCTCGCTAAACCAGAAGCAACGGTATTCATGATTTGACCTGTTAAGAAAACAGATTGAAATAATGCACCACCGACATACATGACAATTTCAGGAAGCGCTTCATCTGGATGTTTGAATTGAGCATTGGTCGGGAAGTACAGTTGGATAAACCATGCTGCTGTAAAGAAAATCACACCACCGATCAGCGTGGTGAGCATAACCGCACGGGGAATATTACGTTTAGGGTCTTTAGTTTCATGTGAAAGGGTTGTGACTGCATCAAACCCTAGGAATGAGAAACAGAGAATAGATGCACCTGCAATCAGGGGTAAAATATGCGTATTTCCATGCACTAATGGTGCAAGTGTCAGCACATGTTCATAGCCTTGAGTGGTTCCAACACCATGAATGACAAGATAAACGAAGAACACCATTAAAGTGACAGGTGCTAATACAAAGATGAGGCTTAGATTAGCTAAAAGATTGACTCTAAAGCAGTTAATGAGTGTGACCACACCTGCTGCAACCAGAACCCATGCCCAGTAAGGTACACTTGGAATAATCGCTTCCAGATAAATACCGCAAAGTAGCGCATTGATGAGTGGTAAGAGAATGTAGTCGAGTAGAGAGCACCAGCCGACAAAGAATCCAAGAGATGACCCACAGCTTTCAGCGGTGTAAGTATATGCTGAGCCTGGTTTTTCAGAAACACGGCTAAAGCGGGCATAGCTAAAAGCGGTCAACAGCATGGCGACTAGTGCAAATAGGTATGCCAAAGGAACATGTCCTTCGGTTGTCCCTGAAACAATACCAAATGTGTCGAATACAGTCATTGGAGTCATGTATGCAACGCCTACTACGATCACTTGCCATAGTGATAGTTTTTTTAAATGAACTTCATCTTGCAGCATAATCTAATCCTTGTAACAATAATAATCCCTGTGGGGAATATTCAAACATATTTTTATTTGTGCATAAAGTGTGCCATTAATATTTTTTTTTGAGAGGATTAATATGCCGAAATATACAATTGAAATTAGAAAGGCTGCATTAGAGGCTTATCGGAAAACAGATTATAAAGTTGCTGTATGTAAGCAATTTAATATCTCAAGAGTGACCTTGGATGCATGGATTAAGCTTGAAGAAGAGACAGGAAGCTTGCAACCAAAGCCGAGTAAGAAACGTGGTGCTCCATCGCATATTCTAGACTGGGAAGCCTTTCAAAATTTCATAAAAAAACATAAATTTCAAAATATTAGTGACTTGATTCCATTGTTTGAACAAGAGTTTGGTTACAGTGTTTCTTACGCAGTTTTGGTGCGTGCAATCCATATTTTGGGACTTCGTCGCCGCCGTGGACGGTTCTATGCATGAGCTAAATATGTATGAAAATATTGATAAATATAAATGCAAAAATGTTTAATTATTAAAATAAAAAAGTAAATTTTAAATATTAAAAAAGTAATGTTTTATTTTTTAAAAAGTAAGTTTTTAATATTAAAAAAGTAAATTAATAAATATAAAAATGTAAATATTTAATTATAAAAACGTAAATTTATAAATATAAAAATGTAAAATTATAATTATAAAAAAGTATGGTTAAATTTATAAAAAAGTAAATTTATAAAAATAAAAATGTAAAATTATAAAAAATAAGCATTCTATAAGTAGGCAAAAAGTGCTTGTTTGTAGTGCGGGTGAGATATTTTGGGGAGTGTGTCACGAAATCATGAATTGGTGAGATGGAATGAGAGAAATTACAAAAGTATTTGTTAAAAAAACTATAGATATACAAAATCCTTTTCTTTAAAAGAAACTTAGATTTATTAGTTTTTCTGTTGATATTCTAAACAAATAAGGCTTTTTAATGATAAGCGAACTATGTATGATGGCTCACCATAAAAATACAGTTTTTAGATCATCCTAGATAACATTCAAGAGCCTAATATGACCCTCCCTGTAGGAAGAAAATTACCTCATCTCAAACCACGTGGTGGTCTTCAGGTGATGTATGCTGCAATCCGTGCATTGTTTCTACGAGAATTACAAACGCGATTTGGTCATTACCGATTGGGATATTTGTGGGTTTTTCTTGAACCATTATTCAATATTGGGATTATGGTGCTGCTATTTGGAACCATAATGAAGAGAACTTTACCTGGTATTGATTATGAAATTTTTCTAATTAATGGCATTATTCCTTTTTTTATGTTTAGAACGGGAATATCTCAAGCTTTAAGTGCTGCTGCATCCAATCAAGGTTTGTTTAGCTATCGACCTGTCCGCCCAATAGATGCATTGTTGGCACGTAATCTTTTAGAGCTTTTTCTCAGTTTCATTACCTATGTTTTTTTCAGTGTGATTGTACTTTGGTTTGGTTACCATATGAGTTTTGAGGCTATACCTGAGTTATTAGGGTATTGGTTGTCATTATTTGTCTTTATGGTTGGTTGTAGCCTGATTTTTATGGTGATCGGCGATTTTTCGAAGGAACTAGGAAAGTTCTTATCTGTTTTTTTTACAGTGCTCTATTTCCTTTCAGGAATCGTGTATTCAATTCATCTTATTCCTGTTCAGTATCAACAATATTTACTTTGGAATCCGATCATTCATGTTATTGAATTGATGCGGCATGCGGTGTCACCGAGTTATCCATTGGTTGTAGGTATTAGCCTTATCTATTTTTGGATATGGACAGTAGCTAGTCTATTTCTCGGTTTACTTCTATATAAACGTTTTGAGCGCCGTATGGTGAAATCGAAATGATCGAATTACGTCGTTTAACAAAATCTTATGTCACGCCGAAAGGTCGTCATTTTGTTTTTAAAGACCTAAATGCAATTTTACCTGAGGATAAAAGTGTTGCCTTGCTCGGTAAAAATGGAGCAGGAAAAAGCACCTTGCTTCGAATTATTGGTGGCATTGACTATGCTGATTCTGGTCAAGTTCTTAGTAAAAAATCTATTTCATGGCCTGTGGCTTTGGCGGGTGGCTTTCAAGGTAGCTTGACAGCACGTCAAAATGTACGCTTTGTCGCACGTTTATATGTTTCAAATGAAGATGAAGTCCAACAGGTGGTCGACTTCGTGGAAGATTTTGCCGAAATTGGTAAATATTTTGATATGCCAATAAAAAGTTATTCCTCCGGTATGCGTTCACGGATCGGGTTTGGTTTAAGTATGGCATTTAATTTTGATTACTATTTGCTCGATGAAGCGGGTGCTGTTGGTGATGCATCTTTCCGCAAGAAGAGCCAAAAGTTGTTAGATGAGCTAAAAGAAAAGTCCAATATTATTATGGTTTCACATGACTTAAATGATTTAACTCGAAATTGCGATGTCGCATTCTTGGTTAGAGACGGAAAAGCAGAATATTTTGAAAATGTTCAGGATGCGGTAGAGGTGTATAAAGCATATGCAATCCAAAATAAATAAACAACTGATCATTGCATATGGCGGTTTTGTTATTTTGCCACTGATTATTATTATTCTATATCTATGTTTTTTTGCAAAAGATCGTTATGAGTCTTCATCTGTACTACTGGTCAAACAGGTTGGGGAGACAGCATCATTTGATACGAGTGGGTTAAGCGCATTATTGGGTGTTGCCAATACCAGTGGAGAGGATACCAATATTCTAAAAGAATATATCACTTCACGGGATATGGTTGAAAAATTAGATAAAACGCTCAATTTACGCAAAGCATTTACTGCACAAAGTGATCCATTTTTTTCATTACATCCAGATGCTCCAATTGAAGATCTGGTTCAATATTTTCAAAGTAGAGTTAATGTTCAGCTCGATGAAAAAACTATGATGCTACAGGTTTCATCTCAAGGTTTTTCACCTGCGTTTTCATTGAAGTTAAACCAAGAAATTTTGAATCAAAGTGATCTTTTTATTAATCATATTTCACAAAGTCTTGCGACAGAGCAATTAAAGTTTGCTGAAAAGCAAGTGAAAGAAGCTACTCAGAAGTTAAATCAATCACGTGATGCATTGTTGGCATATCAGAATAAAAATGAAATGTTTGATCCAGAAACTCAGGCAAAAGCTGTTTCAATGATTGTGGCGAATCTGCAAGGTAACTTAGCTCAACTGACCACAGAAGAACGTACTTTATTGAGCTACTTAAATCCAGATGCACCGCAAGTCATTGCGATTCGAAGCCAAATCGCGGCCGTTCAAAAGCAAATTGATGATGAAAATGCCAAATTAACCTCGTCGAATACTCAAAAACTCAACCGAAAAGTCGCAGATTTTGAGGAGCTCAAAGCTCAAGTCACCTTTGCAACAGATTTATATAAAATTTCTTTAGCTTCTTTGGAAAAAGCACGTTTAGAAGCTTCACGGAAACTAAAGAAGTTGGTTGTTATTTCTACGCCACGTTTGGCGCAAGATGCGTTGTATCCACGTAAAGTTTATATTTCAGTAACTGTATTTATTTTGCTGAACATTATATTTGGGATTGGTGTGCTTGTTCATTCCATCATCCGTGAACATAGAGAATAAGTCATGAAGAAAATCTTACTCATTTCAACATTAACTGTCAGTATGAGCTCTGTTTTTGCGGCCGATAATACAAGTAATATGGTGCCAGCAGATTTAGCTGCATTAGGTCAAAGCGCTTCGATTGCAAGTGTTGGACGTACGCAGGCTGTTACTGATCAAACGATTTTACCTAGTCAGCCTGTAACAGATTTATCGCCGAGTAATTCGATTAAGTATCCGAATGCGAAAAATATGTTTGGCTCGCAACTCTTTAAAGGGGCTTTTGCGAGTACAGCAGGTTCAACTTTTAATGGCAGCTATGTCATTAACCCAGGTGACAATATTAATTTACGTCTATGGGGCGCGTACCAGTTTGCAGGAACTTTAACGGTTGACCCGCAGGGCAATATCTTTGTACCCAATGTTGGGCCAGTCAAGGTTGCAGGGACAAATAATGCAAATTTGCAAAAGCTGATTGAGTCGAATATTCGAAGAGTTTATGTTGCCAATGTAGGTGTCTATGCCGCTTTAGAACAGGCTCAACCAGTAAAAGTTCTGGTGACGGGCTTTGTCAACCAACCAGGTAACTATGGTGGCGTTGCCAATGATACAGTGTTGGCTTATCTCGATCGGGCAGGTGGGGTTGATCCTGAGCGCGGAAGTTATGTTGATATTAATATCATGCGTAATGGTAAGTTAATGCAGCATGTAAACTTATATGAATTTTTGATTGCAGGTCGCATTTTACCATTTAGTTTTAAAGATGGTGACGTGATTGTTGTTGCACCAAGACAACATACCTTTAATATCAGTGGTGAAGTTTTTAATGCCTATGATTTTGAATTTAATGTCTCTCAATTAACTGTTGCCCAAGCGTTATCTGTTGCTAAATTAAAACCAGGTGCAACCAATGTCAGTATTATGCGTCGTCAAGGTGCAGAATATCGTAGTGAATACTATTCTTTAGCAGATGCACAAAATGTCATTTTACAAGATGGTGATCAGGTTACAGTCACTGCAGATCGTTATGCAGGCACTATTCAGGTGCGTGTAGAGGGTGCACATAAAGGTGCACATGCAGTAGTTTTACCATATGGTTCAAAATTGTCCGAAGTACTGAAGCAGATTAAACCAAATGCTTTGTCTGAAGTGGGAGCAATCCAGCTCTTTAGACCTTCGGTTGCTCAACGCCAAAAAGAAATGCTCAACACCTTGTTGGATAAACTTGAAGAGTCGACATTAAATGTGAATTCAAGTACCCAAGAAGAGTCAGAATTGCGTACGAAAGATGCGGCACTAGTAGAAAAATTTGTGCAAAAAGCACGTTCTGTTCAGCCAAAAGGTCAGGTCGTGCTCGATCCAAAACATTTGGATAATGTGATCTTACAACAAGGTGATGTGCTTGTTATTCCAGAACAAACATCGGTTGTTATGGTGAATGGTCAAGTCACATTCCCAAATGGTGTTGAATACAAACCGAACATGCGTGTGAAAGATTATATTGCACAAGTAGGTGGTTTTAGCCAGAAATCCAATAAATCAAAAATTATTGTTTTCCATCAAAATGGGGAAGCATTACTGGTTGGCGAGCGTTATAAGATCCAACAAGGTGATGAAATTTTAGTCTTACCTAAAGTAACTGCAAAACCAGTTGAAATTGCTCGTGGTATTACAGAAGTTTTATATAAAATCGCTTTAGCAACTAAATATGCGATTGATTTATAGGAATAAAATATGAAAATTAATCATGTGATGTCTAATAATGTGAATAGTGGTATATATGAAGCAATTGTTGGATATTTTCAAAGATATAGTAATGAATGTGAAATTCATGTCAGTGAAAAGCCATTGGAAAATATGGATATTTATCACTATTATCGACCACATCTAGAAAAGAAATTGCAGGAAAACTCAGTTGTTACTGTACATCATGATCTAAATGATTCTGATAGTTGGTTAAGTATTGATAAATTTATTGATCGCTATAAAGAAGCAAAAAAAATAATTTGTTTAAATAGTAATCAAGAGAAAATATTAAATGATTTGGGAATAACACAAACAGTTGTTATACCACATGGTTATAATAGTGATATTTTTAATATAAACAAAAAAAGAAATTATCAAAAAAAAGAAAAGTTAACACTTGGTTTGATTTCAAAAAGATATGGAAGAAAGGTAAAAGGTGAAGCATATTTATATGAGTTAATCAAACATTTGGATAATACTAAATTTAAATTTATTTTAGTAGGTGAGGGTCGTTTAGAAGATGCTAGTTATCTAAATCAATGGGGATATGAAGTAGATGTATATGAATATTTGCCATACCCTTGCTTTCAGGATTTATATAATAAAATAGATTTTTTGCTTATGTTAAGTAAGTTTGAAGGTGGTCCTGCAAATATACCAGAAGCAATCGCTAGTAAAACTCCAATTATTTCTTTTAATATTGGGATGGTAACAGATTATTTGAAAGATAATTTAAATGGAATAATTCTATCTGGAAATATAAAGAGTGATTCAGAAAGAATTAATGATATTTCAAAGAAAGATTCAATATATAAATCTATGCTGAAATTTTCTAATGATATTCCAAATAATTTATATACTTGGCAAGAAGTAATTAAGCAGAACATAGATGTTTATAGAGAGTTAGTTCCAGAAGATGATAAGCTTACAGCCATTCAAGAAAATATATTCTTAGATTCAGAGAAAGTATAAAATGAGTTTAGATAAATTAAGTATATTATTTGCAGATAATTTGCATTTTCATGATCGAAATTTCAAAAGTTTATTTGATTTTTTTAATAAAAATAAAATTAAATATGATTTTGTGAATATAGATAAATCATGGTTATCTTTATATGGTAACTATTTTTCCAAAAAGAGTAATCTTGGTATATATTGTGATTTGCTTCAGAAGATGGATGCAAAGGATTTGTATGAATTCAGCATCGATGGACATAATGTTTTTCATATAGCTAGATCTGAATTACTTTCCTATCTAATTCCTAAAGAAGAATGGGTTGATAGCAGTATTGTTTATGACTATGAATTGTTTGTAGAAATTCTTAAAAAAAATAAAGAACCTCTGCTTTTGAATATGGCTGCTGTATGCTATTGGTTTGATTTTTGGAAAAGCTATTTAGATGCACATAAAGTATATAGCTATTGTTGTATTTTTTCTGGTGCATTGATTTATTCAAAAGTATTGTTAAAGTGTTTGGAGACTAGGGTAACAAACCCTTTATTGTTTGAATCAAGTTTTACAGGATTAGATTACTATTGTGAATTTCAATATAATGTGATTCCTAATAATTCAGTTATTGGGTATAAAAATTATTATTCGAATATTAAATTAGATTATGATGATTATTTTTTATATAAGAAAGATGAACATAAAGCTATTAATAAAATTAGGCTAATGAACAATAAGAATGTTGTTCAGCCATTAGAAAGTACATGTGATGATATTAAATTTGAGAATAGTAATAAAAATGTTACTATTTTAGGTCAGGTTATTAATGATTTTTCAATTTTGGAATCTGATTTAAATGAATATAATTCATTACTTACGTATAAGAAAATGATTAGAGAAATTTTAGATAAGACTAATTTTAATATTATTTTTAAGGCCCATCCATGGGAGTTAAATAAAATTAATATTTATAAAAGCTTAACTAAAGATTCTTTATCTGATTTTATAAATCTTTTCAATGAGGATGATAAAAAGCGTATTAAAATTATAGAGGATTATAATATTAAAAAGCTTTTTTCTAATTCTTCTCATGTTATCACACTCTGCTCACAAGCGGGGTTGGAAGCAGCTTATTATGGTTTGAAACCAATTCAAATTGGGAAAGCCTTTTATGGTGAAAAAGGATTTACTTTTGATGTAAATGATTTAGATATTGTTACTGATATTTTGAATAATCAAGTTGGTTTTTTATCATTAAATGAATTTAATTCTTATACTGAATTTTTAGTTAAATTTTTACTTAAGCATTTGGTTTCTGTGAATCCTTCTGGTTATATTAATTTGAGAGAAATTTTTTCTCCTATGGATCGTGTTAACCTAATAAATAAAGTTAACAATGATAAACCTAAGTTAATTGCTGAAGTTAAAAATAAAGTTAAGGTATCAGATGTTGATAAGAAGCCAAATGTAGTAAGTGAAATGAAAGTTTCGAAAAAAGATCAAATTGAAACCAAAATGATTAATGATGATGGTTCTAGCCTTGTAAGAGTTGAAAAGAAGATTTCAAAACTTATATATAATCCAGAGAGATTTTTTGGTGATTCTAAATATCAAGCTTTTAGGAAAATAGGACATTTATATAAGGCAATTAAGCAGAAGTAAAATTGAGAAGCCCCTGATTTATAAGGGGCTTTTTATAGCAAGCCACTTTATAATTTTAGTTGATTTATATCTTATTTAGCTGATCATCAAGATATTTAAAAAATAAATTTGGCTCTAATAAAATATCTCCTGATGGATCATTTGGGAAAGCATATTTTTTATTTTGTGGTTCTACATAATAAGCAGAATAGTTGCAATTTAATAGCTGTGCTGTTCTAAAATAACTTACACGATTATATGTAGTCGACATTATTTCAATTAACAATTTTAATTCCCCAGAAAAAGCAGCATTCGCAATTCCCATACCATGCTGTCCTACAATGATTTCTGCATTTGAAAAAAGATTAATCTGTTCAATTTTTGAAAAATCTCCAGGCTCTATAATTGTGAAGCCCCGGCTCTTCAGCCCGTCATGAAGAACATCTTCATTTAATAAACGTCTCATCTTCGCATTTCTTCTTGATATATATAACCTTTTTGGCTGAATTGTTTCTATATTCATTTTAGAAATTTCATCTTTCAAAAGCTTAGATGTATTAAGATAATAATCAGTTGGGGTGTGTAGATGCCCAAAGCTACTAAAGCATGGTAATATTAGTTCTTCGAATTTTATCCATTTACTGTCTATTTGAATAATATTATCATTTGGAATATCTAATGCATAAAGTATTTCTAATATATCTTGATTGGTAGTAGGAATGATGAAATTTATGTTTTTGTAATCTTCATTAATCTCTTTCAGGGTTAATAGAGCAGGTAGACATTCTCGGACTAAATGATCCATATTTTTAAATGTATAAAGCCAGACACTTTTACCGGGAATATAGATTGGTTTAATTTTTTCGGAATGAAAATCTATTTTGTCTTCAGGTAATCTTTTAAAAATATTTCTTGATTCGAATGAATTTTTAGCATGTTCGTTAATAAAATTATAAATATAATGATTGTCAAAGAACATGGCCCAATATCTTGGTAGTCCAACTGATTTTGGTGATACTAAGATATTTTTTACATATGCTGTATATACTTCTGGAGTTGGATATTCATCTGTAAATATTTTAGAATATTCGTTTAAATCAAAATTTTCTTGTGCAAAAAAATCTTTTCTAATATTGAAATTTAATTTCTTATTATTTTTGTGTAATACTACTTGGACTTGTGGATGCTTTAATATATGATTTTTTCTTAAATCAAATGAGCTATATATCATGAGTTTGATGCCTGATTTTGTACAATGAATTCAATTGTTAAGTAGATTTGATTTTTACTTCAAAATTTCTACTTATATCTTATAATATTTTTAGAATTATTTACTACTAATTATTAAGTTGATTTTAAGGCCTATTCTAATTTGAAAAATTCGTTTTAATGAGTTCTTTTAGATCATTTTTATTTGTATATTTTTTCAATAGTACATGCTCTATTTACTAATAATATTTGGCAACAGATTCAATTTACTATGCAGTTGCATGATTATTCTTTTTAAGAAAAAAGTATACATATCAATAAGATATCTTATAGAAATTACATACAGGTGCGATATGGCATGATATTTCTGAAAAATTTTGGCCTTGGAAAATAGTACATAACCGCTTTAATCATTGGACAAGTAAGTGTTTATGGAATCACTTTTTAAACTACGAAACGTATTGGATCTAGAATGGGTATTCATTGACGGAAGCTACATACCACGCACCAGCATGTAAGTGGAACTCGGCATGGTTTCGAGCGAGCAATTGGCCAGTCTAGAGGTGGATGAACCACAAAATCCATCTTGAAACCGACACGCATTGATTAGTGATTGATTTTAAAATCACTGGGGTGAAGTCCATGAATATTAAGTTGCAAAGCAGTTAATTTGTGAGATCGGTCAGGCATATTATTTGATCGCTAATATAAGGCTATAATCAGGTATTTAATAGAAAATGCCTTTGTAATATTAAAACATTTCAGAGCGGTAGCGACTTGATTTGATAAGCTTGCACGAAATTATCAGTCTATGTTTTACATTGCTTACATGTTGATTTGGTGTAAAGCCAAATGAGGACACGCCCTAGCATCATCTAATTTTTTTTTGTTACGCATACTGAGTTGATTGGATTATGTGTTCTTGAAGCTGCAATGAGCGGTGCACCAGTGTTTATTCCAAGTAGAGCTATTAACATAGATCTATTACAGAAGATAAGTCATATTGAATTTTCTAAGTCAATCAACTGGAGTGACTGGGGAAAAATTTCAGAAAATCTAACACTAGAAATTAATTCTATATTGGTTCAAAAATATAATTGGAAAAATTTTACTTTAAACATATTAGAGGGTCTAATTCGATTTAAAAAAAGAGATTCAACTCATAAATTTCCAATAAAACAACTATGTTAAGGTTATCAAAACTGAAATATTTTTCAGTATTGTATCTTATCCATTCTTTAGAAAAACCACCATTTCTGGTGATTTTAATATATTGATTTCTTCAATATACTTCTTATAGTACTAATTTTTACTCAGTGTCATATAAAGCATTTATTTGTAACTATTATAAGTTGATTAATCCTCATTATTGATAAATTGTGTGCAAATTTTATCTTAAATGTATACTTTTGTGCAAAAAAATGTGATATTTTGATCAGAGGCAAAGGAATGGAAAGGGGCTATATGTTAGTACTCTTAATTGCTGTTGTAGTTATCGTTATCATTGGATATATTGTGTACAAGCTATTGATTGATACTCTGCGTGATGCAGATCATCATTGAATTGCATGTAGCGAGTCATGCTTTCTCATAACAAGAAAAATCTTACTTTGATGGAAAATCATTTATACTTTGTTAAGTAATTTTCTTAATTTGATGTTATAGATGTTTATTTTTCCTAATAAAAAAATTTCAAAAATCGCTAATCTTCATGTTTTCTTAAATGGCAGATGTGATCATAAGGCTGTTGTTGGCTGGGGGCGTAAGCCGAGCTATTTTC
Source organism: Acinetobacter sp. MB5 (assembly GCF_003261585.1). Taxonomy (GTDB): domain Bacteria; phylum Pseudomonadota; class Gammaproteobacteria; order Pseudomonadales; family Moraxellaceae; genus Acinetobacter. The sequence continues at coordinate 53,607 of NZ_POVU01000017.1, forward strand.
ACGCGAAAGAGTATGCAAAAAAACATAATTTACAATGTATCAGTTTAGAAGATGGGTTTATTCGTTCTCTTGGATTAGGAAAAGAAGGTTATCCACCTCTATCATTGGTTGTTGATGAAAGTGGCATTTACTTTGATGCAACCCAAGTTTCTGATCTAGAAAAAGTAATTCAACAGCCTGAAAATCAGCATGATATTTTTCGTGCGAAGCGAGCAATTCAACAAATCTTAGATCATGGCATTACTAAATATAATCAAAAATTTGTACCTATTCCAGAAAATTATTTCAGTACAGGACAGCATATTTTAGTCGCTGATCAAACTTTTGGTGACCAATCTATTCAATATGCAGGTGCAAATGTAGACAGCTTTAAAGCGATGTTAAAAGTTGCATTAGAGCATCATCCAGATGCAACCATTTGGGTTAAAGTGCATCCTGATGTTATAGCAGGAAAAGCAAAAGGACATTTTTCTTCCACTGAATTGCAGCATCCACAAATACACATATGTAGTGAAAATTACAACCCAATTGAATTGCTACAATATATGGATGATGTTTATGTTGTGAGTTCACAACTTGGGTTTGAAGCACTTTTATGTGGGAAAACGGTACATTGTTTTGGAGTGCCATGGTATGCCGGTTGGGGGCTTACGCAAGATCAGTACGCACCTATACATATATTAAAAGGGCGACGTCAGAAGCAGAAAAGCCTTGAGCATCTTTTTGCCTGTGCTTATTTTCACTATGCTCGCTATGTATCACCCATTACTCAGCAGCGTTGTGATTTAGAAGAGATTATTGACGTTTTAATTCCAAATATTGGGTTTCAAAAAAATTTACAACTCAATTTGGCTGCTGTGGGGTTTAGCCGTTGGAAAAGAAAATTTATAGCCAGTTTTTTAGATTTCCCTAAAGCAAAGCTGATGTTTAAAAAATTACTTTCACCTAATAAAGAGCAAAATATTTTAGCGTGGGGAAAAAAAGCATACCTTCTAAAACAAAAGCAATATCAGAATGTGATGACCGTGGAAGATGGTTTTATTCGGTCGCTAGGTTTAGGCGCAGCTTTAGTTCGTCCACATTCACTGGTTTTTGATGATGTTGGAATTTATTATGATGCGACCAGAGCCTCTCGACTTGAAAATTTATTAAATGAAGTTGAATTAAACCACGAGCAAATTTTAAGAAGTCAAAAACTAATTAAAAAATTAGTTGATTTACAAATTTCAAAATATAACGTTGGTGAACATATTAAATTAGTTCGCCCTGAAAATGTCGATAAGGTTATTCTAGTTGTTGGACAGGTTGAAGATGATATGTCAATTCAGCTTGGTGGTGTAGATATTAAAGAGAATCTCACTTTACTACAAACAGTTAGAGCTAATAATCCCGATAGTTATATTATTTATAAACCACATCCAGATGTTTATTCAGGATTACGTGTTGGACATATTTTAGAAGATTTGGCTTTAAAATACGCAAATCAAATTGAATTAAAGGCATCTATTCTAGAATGTTTTAAAATTTGTGATGAAGTTCACACAATAACTTCTTTAAGTGGATTTGAAGCATTATTACGAGGCTTAAAAGTTTATTGTTATGGACTTCCTTTTTATGCAGGTTGGGGATTAACACAAGATCGACATATTTGTCACAGAAGGAAAAAACAACTTACTTTTGAACAGTTGGTATATCTGTCTTTAATCCAGTATCCTGTGTATAATATCGAGGCTACGCAAAAAATGCGTATTCCACTTGTTACGCCTGAACATGTAATTGATTATTTACAGCCATTAATTAGGCAACCCAAAATATATTCACCATCCTTTTTTAGTAAAGTTTTTACAAGTTTTAGGCGTCTAAGAATTAGGAAATAGACTTTAAAATGTCAGTTCATTTAGATGAGTTGCTTTCATCAAAAAAAGTGCTTCTTTTACAAGGCCCAATGGGAGACTTCTTTAGTCAGCTTTCAACATGGCTCACTGATCAAGGTATTGAATGTTATAAACTTAATTTAAATGCTGGAGATTGGCTTTATTATCATTCAAAGCCCAATATTTTTCATTTTCGAGGTCGAGTTGGAGATTTTTCTAATTGGATTGAGCATTTTGTAAATGCGCACCAAATCGACAGTATGGTTTGTTTCGGCGATTGTAGAAAATATCACCGAATTGCAAATCAAATCGCCAATAAATTAAATATTAAATTTTTTGCATTTGAAGAAGGTTATATTCGTCCAAATTATATTACCTTTGAACAAGAAGGGGTAAATTTCTTTTCAAATTTTGCCTTGCATTTAAACGCTCAACCACGTCCACAAAAAAATATTGCTCAGGATGATTTCATTCCTGTTGAAACTAACTATGCTAAAATACTAAGAAGTGCACTTTTTTATTATTTTATTTGGGTTTTAGGAACGCTGCTCTATCCATATTATAAACATCATCGTGGTATTTCACCTTTAATTGAATTGAAATGTTGGTTAGTGTCAGCATATCGACGTTTTAAAAATAGATTAGTAGAAGATAGGCGTTTTTATAATTTTCTAAATGAAAATAACCATCAATATTATGTGTTTGCATTACAGGTACATAATGATTTTCAGGTGCGGATACATAGTGATTTAAAGAAAGTTGAAAGTTATATTGAGAGCGTCATTGAAAGTTTTGCAGAACATGCAGATTCTGAACATCGTTTGTTATTAAAACATCATCCTATGGATCGGGGATATCGAAACTATACGAAACTGATTCAACAATATGCCCAAAAGTTTGGTGTAGAGAAACGTGTACATTATTTTTGTGATGTACATTTACCTACTGTTTTAAAACAGAGTCTAGGTATGGTTACGATTAATAGCACCACTGGAATTCAGGCATTATTTCATAATATTCCAGTGAAAGTTTTGGGACGTGCACTTTATAACTTGCCAGATTTAACTTATCAGGGTGCTTTATCGGAATTTTGGAAAAATCCAGGTAAAGTTGATCGTGTGTATTTTAATCACTTTCGTCATGAGCTGATTGTTTATTCACAATTAAATGGAGCTTATTACGGCTTGTCTCCATGGATGAAGAATTATCAAAGAAAAGTTTTACGTCCTGATGCAACTTCAGAAGTTGAATCTGATAAGATTGTTTCAAACATTTAAAGCACATTTCTAAGTTCTCGTGCTGTTTCTTGCAGTAACGGTAGAATGTGTTGAATGAGGTATTCTCTGGTTGTACGCATCGTTGGGGATACAATATTGAGTGCTGCAACGACTCTAGAATTACCATTATAAATAGGAACAGCCAGCGCATGGACGCCAAGCTCATGTTCCTCAGAAGAATAACACCAGTCTTGTTCTTTTAACTCTTTTAGTAATTTCAGGAATTCTGCGTTATCAACATAAGTATATTTGGTTAAGCGCTTCAGAGGATATTTTTCAAGCCATTCTAGTTGTTGCTCGGGTTCTAAATGTGCCAATAAAATTTTACCTGCTGAAGTTGCATGAGCAGGTAGACGATTACCTAAATGTAAACCATAAGGGTTAACGCGATCCGTTTGTTGATGGGCTGCGCTACGAGCCACAGTAATTGCTTCATAACCGTCGAGCACCATCACTGAAAAAATAAGTGATGTTTGATTGGTTAACAGGTTGAGCAGTGGTTGTGAAATTTTAGGGAGGGGAGCTCCACTCAAATATGCACCTGAAAACTTTAAGATTTTAGGCGCTAGATAAAAATAATGACCGTCATGTTCTAGGTAGCCGAGGTACTCTAAGGTCAATAAATGTCGGCGTGCTGCTGCTCGAGTTAAGCCTGTACGTTCAGCTGCCATGGAGATATTTAAGCGATGACGCCCATTTCCAAAACTTTCTAAAATCGCAAGACCTTTACCCATGCCAGCAATAAAATCTTCATGACGAATGATTTTTTTATTTTCTGGATTTTGCAGGATTTTGTCCTGTTTTTGATTTGGATTGTCCATCGCACTAACCACTTCTAATGACTCTAATCTGTATTTTCTAGGATATCTAAAAAAATAACTATTGTGCGATAGTCGAACAATATTGTTTGTAATCGAACAATAGCGTGTTTTAATGCTAGAAGTTTAGACGAAAATTATAAAAAATGAGCAGACAAAGGAATTCTAATTAAATTACTCGGGATTGAGTAGATTAAGCCAAAGGGCTTCTTTCATCCTGCCTAATTTCTAGTTCCAATCAATTAATCATTTCATGATGCACAGTGGAGTTGTCAAATGATAGATAAAAGTGCGACCTCATTTCGCGAGGTTTTGTCGCAAATTAAAGATGGATCAACCATTATGATTGGTGGCTTTGGCACCGCAGGACAACCTGCTGAACTCATTGACGGCTTGATTGATTTGGGCATCAAAGACCTCACCATCGTCAGCAACA
>NZ_POVU01000018.1 GCF_003261585.1 Acinetobacter sp. MB5
TAACGCAGCCAACTGTGTGCACTGTAAAACCTGTGATATTAAAGATCCGTCACAGAACATTACTTGGGTTGCACCTGAAGGTGGTGGTGGGCCAAATTATCCAAATATGTAATTTAAAAATCCCTGATTCATCAGGGATTTTTTATTTTATAACACGATACAATCAATGAACGCTGATGCATTAAAGTAATGCTTGTTGCTTTAAATAAGTCGACAATTCATCCAATTGCCGCTCATATTGCGCCATCTTCCACTCTGGAAAATATTGCACTAATACATCAATTAACTGCTCCGATGACTGTAAGCTCTGACTTAATTGTTCAATCAAAATCGCCCACACCGTCGAAATGACACGGACTTGCACTTGATCTTCCCGATCTCGCCAGACCAGAATTGCACTCGGCTGGACTTGGCAATCTGCTACTGACATTCCCGCCTGCCACTGATACACAGGATATTGATAGACCAGCACCCAAACTGGTGTAATGAGCTGCCATGACAGGTTGTTTTCCAAGATCATTTCAGGCAGTTCAATGGTATCGAGATACAACTCTAACCATTCATATTGCAACAGTTCAGCAAACCACGGATATTGTTCCAACATAGCTGATTGATGCTGCTCAATATAGTCTCGAAACTGTTGGGAAATATCATTATAAAAAGGTGACTGACATTGTTCTTCTTTAAAAAAGTCGTTGATCAGTTGCGTCCATGTCTCACTAGGCAATAGACTTTGCGCAATCGGATACACCCGATCAATAAAACTGCGAACATTATTCAATAAATGCGCCCGATACAATTGCAAACGTTCAGGCTGTACCTGTGGCATTGCAGCATAATCTGCTTGGCGAATAGCGTGGCAAAATTGCTGCTGAATCTTTTGAAAATCCTGTTCAGTCGACATGGTGTTGTTCCTGTCGCTGAATCCGTTGGATCTGTTGTAATTCTTGTTGTAATACCGACCATGCTGGCAAATTAAAATCGCGTTCTAATAAGGTAGGACGAACACCCATGTGCTGATAGGTATATCTCAATAAATCCCAAACAGGATCAACAATTGCTACACCATGGGTATCGATCAACAAATCTGGACTTGCCTGTTCATGCCCTGCAATATGCAAATATCTCACGCGCTCCGTAGGCATGGCACGAATAAAGGCTTGTGCATCTGATCCATGATTGATGCTGTTGACATAGACATTATTCACATCAAGCAACAATTCACAGTCAGCCGCTTCAAGTACGCCCACCACAAACTCTGCTTCGGTCATTTCAGCAGCAGGCATGGCATAGGTGGAGACATTCTCAATGACTAAACGTTGTCCGAGCTGGTCTTGGACTTTTAAAATGCGCTCAGCCACATAACGTACCGCAGCTTCAGTCATCGGAATAGGCAGTAAATCATACAGATAGCCACCATCGTGGGTATAACTTAAATGCTCTGAATACAGCAAAGCCTGATGCTGTTTCAGAAATTGCTTAATTTGCCTAATAAATTCAAGATCGAGTGGATGTGGCCCACCAATCGACAAGGACAGTCCGTGACAAATCAGCGGTGCACGTTCGACGCAAGTGGCAAACTGCTTGGCATGGCGACCACCAAAGCCCATCCAGTTTTCAGGAGCAACTTCGATAAAATCAGGCACCTGTTCTGCCTGCAAAAAATCGCCAATCAGTTCACGCCTTAAGCCCAACCCTACGCCTGTCAATTCGTGCATGGCTCGCCTCAGATCAGCAAAGAATAAGAAGCCGATGGTTCAGTCACATTCAGCTTCTTTTTTATAGCACTTAGTTGCTACCACATGAGCCATCGCCCGCTTTATGGTTACCACAAGACGCATCAGCAGCTTTTTTAGGTGCAGTTGTTTTTTTCACTTGCGTTTTGCTGCCTTGAATATTGCTGTTTGGAGCTGGTTGATTCTCAGCATGAACTGCTGTACCTGTTACCGACAATGCAAGCAATGCAGCTACAGAAGTCATGCTATGTAATTTGTTCATCATACTTTCCTTTGGGAGATCAAAAACGTGTATCAAAAATAAATAAGGGTAAGATTCCTCCACCCTAAAAGCATCAGCCAATACAATCATGACGATTTAAAGCCGCATAAGTATGTATGCGACAGATTAAATGTGACTTAACCTCATTGAGCAAAGCTGTATATTGCTTTAACTCAAATGGGCAGCTTCTGGTTTAGCCTTTTTTCACCAAATAGTGATATTCCTTTTTCTGATGCTCATCGAGTTGCTCTTCTTGCAACAAAAGTTCATGTCCCAAATGCATACAGAATTTCGGAATATCCCACGAAGTCGATGGATCTGTGGCAAACACCTCAACCACCTCGCCAGACTTGGCTTTACGAATCGCCTGATGCAACATCATGACAGGCTCAGGGCAACGCAGCCCACGGGTATTGAGTTGAATTGCAGGGGTAACAGGAACGTCAGACATAACAAACCCAAGATAAAAAATCGGCATTATTTTAGCATAAAGCACAATCTTCCCGAATTTTTCTCAATTCGTTGTATTGTCGTTGCAAGATTCGGTTTATTAGATGCATCTCGTTTTTTTCTTCGGTATGATTGAAATCCATTTAGTCATAAAAACACCTGCTTTAGGAACAATCATGCACGAGGAATCAAGCCCATCGTGGGGGATGCGAGGCTTAAGAAAATGGTTAGGCACAGCGCCTGAAACCCGAGATGAATTATTAAAACTTGTCCAAGATTCTCGCCGTTTTTTAGAACCCGATACAGTGGCAATGCTTGAAGGCGTACTGGACTTGCCAGCGACCAAAATTCGCGAAGTCATGACACCACGCACCGCCATGATTAGCTTGCAAGAAGATGAGGAACTTCTCGATATTTTGCATATCCTGATTGATTCAGCACATTCTCGTTTTCCCGTCTTTTCAAATAACCAGCCTGAAAATGTGGTCGGAATTTTACTGGCTAAAGACTTGCTCCCCTTTTTGATTGACCCAAAAGCGAAGCTCGACATTCGTGCAATCATGCGTCAGCCTGTCTTTGTGCCTGAAAGTGCCCGTTCTGACCAAGTCTTGCGTATGCTCAAAAATACCCAGACTCATATTGCAATTGTGATTGATGAGCATGGCGCAACATCAGGTTTGGTGACTTTAGAAGATATTCTTGAAGAAATTGTGGGGGAAATCGAGGACGAACATGACACGGCAGATGAAGAAGCCAGTTATATTGTACCCGATCCAAAACATCAAACTGCCAATGCGTGGCTTGTTCAGGCACTCACGCCGATTGAGTACTTTAATACTGTGCTTGATGCTAACTTTTCCGATGATGAAGTTGAAACTGTTGGTGGCTTACTGCTACAGGAACTTGGACTGGTCAATGACTTACAAGGTCAGGTGATTGAGCTCAACCAATGGCAATTTACCATTTTAGAAGCCGATGCCCGTACTATTCATTTGATTCAGGCTGTTCGTCAATGAGTCAATTCTCAAACAAAAAACCCAATCAAAAAAATGCATCAAACCTTCCACTTTGGCTGATCAGTGCGATTGCACTGATTGCAGGTGGAATCTTTAGTCTGGCGCTTGCACCCTATTATTACTGGTGGCTGGCACTGATTAGCCCTGCAATTTTATATGCCTGCTTGCAACAACGCTCTGCCCCGCAAGCCATGCTGATTGGCTGGTGCTATGGTGTCGGATTATGGTTTGTCGGTGCATTCTGGTTATACACTTCGATTCATGAATACGGCGATACCAGTGCTGCGGTCAGCGTGCTACTGATTGCGATTATGGCCAGCATCATGGCGCTGTTTAGTGCGCTACAGGCTTGGGTTTATCGCCGCTTTTTCCCAGAAACCCCACTGACTTTTGCTCCGATCTGGATTTTGTTTGAATGGGCAAAAACATGGGTATTTACAGGTTTCCCGTGGTTATTTGTCGGTTATGCCTTCACTGAACGCGTGCTCGATCAATACGCGCCTTTATTTGGTGTGTTTGGGGTGTCATTTGTTGCAGTGACCATTGCCTGTGGTTTGGTTGAAATCATTCGTAGAAAATGGTTTTGGGCTGTACCGATTGCGGTACTGCTTGTCGGTGCTTGGGCCGCATCTTTTGCGGTCTTTGTGCAACCTAAAGCGGCAAAACCCTTACGTGTTTCTTTGGTTCAGGGCAACATTCCTCAAGACCTGAAATGGCTCACGACTTATCAAGATCGAACCTTGCAAATCTATCATGACCTGAGTGCGCCCGAATGGGGACAAGACTTGGTGGTTTGGCCAGAATCCTCGATTCCAATGCCACAAACGGCCATTGAACCCTTTTTAAACGACATTACCCAGCAAGCACTTGCCAAACATTCGGCATGGGTCACAGGGATTCCCTACTACGATGAAGCGGGTTCAATCAAAGCGAAAAAACCGTTGTTTTATAATGCACTCATGGCATCTGGCGACCATACATCGGGGCTTTACCAAAAACAACGTCTTGTGCCATTTGGGGAATATGTTCCATTGGCAGGTTTGTTAAAATGGGTTTTACCTTCATTACAAAATGATGCCAGTGCGGGTGGCTTTACCGCTGGCCCAGCAGGACAACAACCGCTGTCTGTAAAAGGACACAATCTCGGTGCTGCGATTTGTTATGAAGTGGCGTATCCGAATCTGACTCGCCTGAATGCGGAACATAGTGACTTTATGATCACGGTTTCCAATGATGCATGGTTTACAGGAACTGCTGGCCCTTGGCAGCATTTGCAAATGGTACAAATGCGCGCCAAGGAAAATGGCCGTTGGTTTATTCGTGCGACCAATACTGGTGTGACCGCATTTATTAATGCTCAAGGCCATATTGTAGAACAAGCGCCGCTCGACAAAGCATTTGTCTTACGTGGTGAGTTACCCGCTTATACAGGGCAAACGCTATATAACCGTTTAGGCAATTATCCTATTCTGATTTGGTGTGTGCTGCTGTTATTGGTCAGCTTACGTTATCGCCCACGGCAAATAAATGTGTCGTATAAATCACGTCGTTAAGATCAATAAACATGTTGGTTGCTTCGAGCAGCCAACATGTTAATACTGAAAATTCACCACCAAATAGCTCACCACACCTGCCAAAAATAACATTGGCACATGCTGATAGACCTTGATCATCAATTTTTCAATGGAATTACGCTCTAGCGTCATAGATGAATTTAAGATCTGCAGTGCCGCAATAAATCCCAAACTGACGCAGGCTGAAAATAGACTCAGTGCAAAGAACCCCAATACGATCTGGCTTTCGGCATCACTGACATGCCATAAAATATCGGCAATCTGTTGTGCAGGTAATAAACCCGCAATTAAACAACTGGCTTTGAGCATTTTCCAATGCAATTCATGAATTTCACTATTTAAGAATAAGGTTTTCATGTTTTATCCCTTCCGACAAAAACATTGTCTTTTGCATTATGCGAATTTTTAAAAATAAGAAACAGCCTGATTTATCTTCATCTTAGGAGTTTCTTGTAACTATCATTCTTGAGAATTATTCTTGTTCTAAATTAAGATGTTAAATCATTCTTAGTTTATGCTTTTCGAGCCTTTTTGGCATTTTTTTAAGCCTAGACTTGTCAACACTCAAATAAATCTTGCATAGTGCTGTCAAATTCAAAATAAGTGATCTCTATGCCTTTACCGTTTCGGATTCGAGTTGCCATTCCTGTTCATTTATATGACTGCTTTGACTACACGCTAACGGAAGCTCAATATCAGCAGGCTGCGCTTGGCGCGCGCGTCTATGTGCCGTTTGGGGCGCGGCATTGTGTCGGGATTATTGTCGAGAAACTCAGTCCCGATGAGCCACTTGACCCACGGTTTGAATTAAAAGGCATTCTCAATTTACTTGATCAGCACAGTTTGCTTGATCCGATCTGCCTTAAGCTGATGCACTGGGTGGCATCGTATTATCATTTTCCACTTGGTGAAGTGTTGCCTGTGGCCTTTCCAACCTTGCTACGTCAGGGTAAATCCAATGATTTATTGGCAAAAGTCTGGGTACTGAATCCTGATCTTCAGGAGGTCAATTTAAATAGAGCACCACGCCAACAAGATGCCTATAAAATCCTAAAACTCTCTCCACATGGCACACCACAACATATTTTAAATGCCAATGATGTTGAAAATTCCACCCTTGAAGCTTTAGCAAAAAAAGGCATTATTCGAGCGGAATATCATCAACAAAATATGCAGCCCGAAGCTGTGCAACTGGCACAACTGCCCCTCAAAGCCAACCCTGATCAGAGCAAAGCCATTCAAAGCATTTTAAAGGCACAAGATCAGTTTCAGGCCTTTTTACTTGATGGGATTACGGGCAGCGGTAAAACCGAAGTCTATCTGCAAGTCATGTATGAAGTCCTGAAACAAGGTAAACAGGTTTTAGTGCTTGTCCCTGAAATTGGGCTGACTCCACAAACCATCAGCCGCTTCCAGTCACGTTTTCACTGTCATACCGTGATGCTGCATTCGGGTCTGAGTGACACGCAGCGTTTACAGGCATGGCAACAGGCGCAAACGGGACGTGCTTCAATTATTTTAGGAACACGTTCCGCGATTTTCACCCCACTGCCAAATTTGGGCTTGATCATTTTAGATGAAGAACATGATCTGTCGTTTAAACAGCAAGATGGCTTCCGCTACCATACCCGCGAAGTGGCACTGTATCGGGCGCATGTGCAACGTTGCCCAATTATTTTAGGTTCAGCCACACCAAGTATTGAAAGCTATGCACTGGTTCAGCAAGGCAAGCTTACCCATTTGCAGCTCAACCAACGCGCAGGACATGCGGTGCTGCCTAAAATGCATGTGCTGGATCTGAAAATTGCGCAAAAACAGCATGGACTGAGTCAGCAGCTCATTGAGCAAATTCGACAGCGTCTCGACAAACAGCAGCAAGTGCTGATCTTTCTCAATCGGCGTGGTTATGCGCCTGTGCTGCTCTGTGAACAATGTGCTTGGCAAGCCAACTGCCCACATTGTGACGCGCACTTTACCTTGCATACCAAACCCTATCAGCACTTACATTGCCATCATTGTGGTTTGATTCAACGTCTGCCCGATCACTGCCCTGCCTGTAACCATGACAGTTTAAAACCGATTGGTTTGGGCACTGTCAAAATTGAAGAAGCCTTGCAAGAACTGTTTCCAGACTATCCCGTGTTACGGGTGGATCGGGACAGTACCAGTCGTGTGGGAAGCTGGCAGAAAATTTATGATCAAATCCAAGAAAATAAACCGCTGATTTTACTCGGCACACAAATGCTAGCCAAAGGACATCATTTCCCTTATGTCAGTTTGGTGGCACTACTCGATATTGATGCAGGCTTACTCAGTGTAGATTTTCGCGCCACAGAACGCACTGCCCAATTGATTATTCAGGTCGCAGGACGTGCAGGACGAGGGGAACATAAAGGTGATGTGCTGATTCAAACTTTACGTCCTGAGCATCCTTTATTTCAAATGTTACTGGAAAAGGACTATCGTTACTTTGCCCAACACACGCTCAAAGAACGGCAACTGGCGCAGTTTCCGCCATTTCGTTACAGCATGCTGGTGCGTAGCCAAGCCCGAAATGCCACAGAAAACCTAGAGTTCCTGACGACAATTGCTGCCCAACTGCGTCAGCTTGCAGGCAATAGCATTGAAATCTGGGGGCCAATTCCCGCCCCGATGGAACGTAAGGCAGGTCGACATCAGGCACATTTATTTTTACAGGCTTCCGATCGGGTACAACTGCACATGCATGTCAACACATGGTGGGCCAATGTCATGCAGCAGCAACCTCGTGGCTTTAGACTATCGCTGGATGTTGACCCGCAAGAAATGAACTAACACAACTACGACCATTGCTTGAAATATTGATGTTTATAATCTATAGATCAATGAGATAAAGAGCACCATTGCTCAACGTGGTTTTGGGTGAGGGTTCTGTGCTTGCTATTTAAGGCTGATTCATGTCACTACTTTTGCAAATCACAATTTTTCTGGGTGCCGCCTTAATTCTGGTACCTTTGGGGAAACGCTTTGGTCTGGCCACCGTACTGGGCTATTTGTTCACGGGCATTATTTTAGGGCCGAGCGTCTTTAATATTGCCAGTGATGCCGATGCCATTATGAACATGGCTGAGTTTGGCGTGATTTTGCTGATGTTCCTGATCGGGCTGGAGCTGCGCCCACAGCGTTTATGGCAGTTACGCGAATCGATCTTTGCCATGGGCAGCCTGCAAGTCTTTGCCACAGGCTTACTGATTATGCCGATTCTGTACTTTGCCCTGCATTTGTCGGTTGCCAGTAGCTTTGTAATAGGCTTTGCTCTCGCACTCTCTTCAACCGCCTTTGTGCTGCAACTCCTCACAGAAAAACAGCAACTGAATACCACCTACGGGCAAAAAGCCTTTTCGGTGTTGTTATTTCAAGATATTGCCGCGATTCCCTTACTGGCGACCATTCCAATTTTGGCAGGCAACCAGTCGACACATCACGGGATCGCCTACTTCGCTGCGATTATTGCCACCTTTAGCGGCCTGTTTTTATTTAGCCGTTTTGTGATGCGTCCATTTTTCCGCTTTGTGGCAAAAAGTGGCGCCAGCGAACTGATTACTGCGGTGGCGCTGTTTATTGTGCTTTCTGTGGTTCTGCTGATGCAAACCCTTGGAATTAGTGTCACGCTTGGCGCATTTTTAACAGGCGTGCTGTTAGCCGACTCTGAGTTTCGGCATGAACTTGAAGCCAGTATCGCGCCATTTAAAGGGCTGTTACTCGGTCTGTTTTTTATGACCGTGGGCATGACCACACAACTGTCTTTGCTACAAACCATGCCCGAAGTCATTATCGGGGGTGCGGTGGCATTATTGCTAATTAAAGCCTGCATCATGACCCTGATCGGGCGTTTTTATCACAACAGTTGGAAAAACAGTTTATTACTCGGAACCTGCTTGGCTCAAGGCGGAGAATTCGCTTTTGTGGTACTGACCGCTGCACAAGATTCAGGCGTACTGGGCAATCATTTACTGGAACCTGTCAGTCTAATTGTGACGTTATCGATGACCTTAACCCCGTTATTGTTCTGGGTGGTGAGTCGCTGGATTGCGCCACGTTTTGACCGTCAGGAACAGCCCGCTTATGACGACATTCCCAACCAGAACAATCCGATGATTATTGCGGGATTTGGTCGTTTTGGACAAATCATTGCGCGGATTGCACGTCTGCAACATATTCCCTTCACCGCAATTGACCATAGCCTGCAACAGGTTGATTTCGTCAGAAAGTATGGCAGTACGCTGTACTATGGCGATGTCACCCAACCTGAGATCTTGCGCTCGGCAGGCATCGAAAATGCCAAAATCTTTATTCTGGCAATTGATGATGTGGAAGATTCACTGAATGTCGCTCGGCATATTACCCTGAATTATCCCAACATTACCTTACTGGCACGGGCACGCGACCGCCATCATGTCCACTTACTGCGTGATTTGGGCGTGAATTTTATTTGGCGGGAAACCTATTTATCTTCGCTCGGGATGGCCTATCGCGCCTTACGTGAACTGGGAATTGATGACGCTACGGCCTATCAGAAAATTGAAGTGTTTCGAGATTGTGATGAAAAGTTACTTCTGGAACAGCAAAATATTTATAATGATGAACAGAAAATTTTTGAAACGCATCGTAATGCCCTAGCAGAGCTTGAGCACCTGTTTGAGAGCGATGCCTTTGTTGAGAAAAAGAACCAAGATGTCAATTTGCGCCGTGGTTTAGATCAGCAACGCATCAATGTGACGCGAGATGAGTCTGAGTAACTTGTGTTTTAGAAGATCATCTCCATTAAGACAGGGTCTTGGAGAAATATATGTCTAATTTACGTCAACGTTTTTATATTGAAAACTGCCCTGTTCGCGGCGAAGTGGTTCATCTTGAAGAAGCACTGCATACCATTTTGCAAAAGCGTGACTACCCACAAGCCGTACAGATTTTATTGGGTGAAATGCTCAGCGCGACAGCGTTGCTTGCTAGCACCTTAAAAATCAAAGGTCGTATCAGCCTGCAAATTCAGGCACAAGGCACGTTTAAATGGGCGATGGCAGAATGTAATCACTTGGGTGAAGTTCGTGCTTTAGCTGACTTTGAACAAGACCCGCGTTTTGAGCAGGCAACCGACAGCAGCACGGTATTGGCAGCACTCAGCCAACCTGTTTTGTTTATCAATATTGAGCCTGAATTTGGTGAGCGCTATCAAGGGATTGTGCCTTTAGACCAACCAACTTTGGCTGGCTGTTTGATGCAGTACTATGATTTATCTGCACAAATTCCAACGCGTATTGTTTTGGCAAGTACAGAAAAACGTACAGGTGGTTTATTGATTCAGCTCCTTCCACGTAACAGCGAAGAAGAACAGCAATTTGTCGATGAAGACCTGTGGCCACGTCTGATTATGCTGACCCAAACGCTGAAAACCGAAGAACTGACCGATCTTAGCGCCAACGAAATTCTCTATCGTTTATACAACGAAGAAGATGTGCGTTTGCCTGAAGTTGAACAGCTTCAGTTTGGCTGCACCTGCTCGAAAGATAAGTGTGCCAATGCTCTGATTCAGATTGGTATTTCGGCTGTGAAAGAGACGCTTGAATTCCAAAATCCAATCGAGATGGACTGCCAATTCTGCAATCATAAATATTTATTTACGGCTGAAGAAGCATTGGGCTTGTTTGGCGAGCATTTAAGTTAAATCTTAAAAAAGATGAATTGAAGTCAGACTTCAATTCATCTGAACGCAAAAAATCAGGTCACAGGTGCAGGGTTAAACACCGCCAATGAGTTGTGAATACCCCACTTGTCTGACCATGTTTGTTTTTCCCCACTGGCGACGGCCAAAATCAGTTCAAACAATTCCCAGCCAACTTGTTCAATACTTTTCTTCCCAATCGCGATATCCCCTGCACTAATATCAATCAGGTCTGACCAACGATTGGCAATGTTGTTACGGCTCGCCATTTTAATCACAGGCACAGCCGCTAAACCATACGGCGTTCCGCGCCCAGTGGTAAACACCTGAACCGTAATCCCCGATGCCATTTGCTGCGTACCACAAATAAAATCACTCGATGGCGTTGCCGCAAAGATCAGCCCTTTTTTGCTTGGCTTTTGCCCAGGGGAAAGTACTTCCACAATCGCTGAAGTGCCTGATTTGGCAATTGATCCCATGGCTTTTTCCACGATGTTATTCAGACCACCTTTTTTATTGCCTGGTGTGGTGTTGGCGCTTCGATCTACACGTCCTGCCGCCAAATAATCATCGTACCACTGCATTTCACGAATCAGATCTTTGGCCACCTGTTCATCGGCTGCACGTGGTGTCAGTAAATGAATCCCATCTCGTACTTCAGTGACTTCCGAGAACATTACCGTACCACCACAACGCACAATCAAATCGGCAGCAAAACCAACTGCGGGATTCGAGGTCACTCCTGAAAAGGCATCGCTCCCACCGCACTGCATACCGACCACTAAATGCTCAGCCGAAACTGTTTCACGTTGGCGCTGATTCAGTTTTTGCAAATGAATTTCAGCCACTGCCAAAATATGATCAATCATGTCCTGAAAGCCCAAATGCCGTTCATCTTGCAAACGTACAATGTCTGCATCGGCAACTGGAATCCGTTTACTGTTGGCATCGACTTCATTTAACAGACGTTCAGGCTGTAATTTTTCACAGCCCAGACTCACCACCATCACTTCTCCACCAAAGTTTGGATTCAGTGCAAGGTTGTGAATGGTGCGAATCGGCACGACTGCCGCAGGTGCATCAATTGCAACGCCACAACCATATAAATGGTTTAAACCCACCACACCATCGACATTCGGGTATTTTGGCAGGACTTCGCGTTCAATGATTTTCACCACATAATCCACAATGCCTTCAACACAGTTCACACTGGTGGTGATTGCCAGCAGGTTTTTGGTTCCCACGCTGCCATCGGCATTTTTATAACCTTGAAACGTATAACCTGTCAGCGACTCAAGTTTCGGCGCTGGACGGGTTGCCATTTCCAGTTCATTCAGATTTGGCGGTGTCGGCATGCGAGTGACGGCTTCATTGACCCAACGCCCTTGCGGTAAGTCTTCATTGGCATAGCCAATAATTTCCCCATAACGAATGATGGGATCATCAAGTTTTAAATGACTTAAAGTGACTTTATGACCTTGCGGGATATCATCCACCAAAGTGATCTGATGTTCCTCGATATAAGTGCCTTTGGGCAATCCACCATCATTGACCACAATAGCCACATTGTCCTGAGCGTGAATTTGAATTAAGAGTGGTCTTTGCATGTTTATTCCCTAATAGCAATCCAACACGAAATCATCCCGAACGTGTATGAAGCAGATTGTGCCGTACTTCAGTGAGCCAACACCAGCTGTTTCATGTGTGAATGATTTTAACTGATATGACATCTTATGTTTTTTTGCATTTTTTCTGCAAGTCATTTTTATATCCGACTTACAAAAATCTCAAATTCACGCGGTCATCAGATCAATACAACAGGGCAAATAAAAATAATTTAAATAAAAAATATGATTATTTATAAATAACTTAAAATCATATTTTCATTTTTATCCTGCTCCGTATTTAAAAAGCACTTGGATGAAGAAAATTTATATTATAAGATGTCTGACATCTACCCTAATCTAGACACAAATACGGAGTACTGCACATGGATGCTTTGGAGTTAAAAAATATTATTTCTGATGGTTTATTGTCTTTCCCTGTCACCGATTTCGATGCACAAGGCGACTTTGACCAGCAATCTTATATCAAGCGCTTAGAATGGCTTGCACCTTATGGCGCGAGCGCCCTGTTTGCTGCAGGCGGTACAGGCGAATTTTTCTCATTGACCAACAATGAATACAGCCAAGTGATCAAAACTGCGGTCGATACTTGCCGTGGTGAAGTACCGATTATTGCAGGTGCTGGTGGCCCAACACGCCAAGCAATTGCGTATGCACAAGAAGCTGAACGTTTAGGTGCACACGGTATTTTGCTTATGCCACATTACTTGACTGAAGCAAGTCAGGAAGGCTTGATCGAACATGTCAAACAAGTCTGTGATTCTGTTGACTTTGGCGTAATTTTCTATAACCGCAGCGTGTCTAAACTTTCTGTTGAGTCATTGCAGAAACTCACTGAAATGTGTCCAAACCTTGTGGGCTTTAAAGATGGTTTAGGTCAAATCGACACCATTACTTCAGTCACACATGCTTTGGGTGATCGTTTGGCGTATTTGGGTGGTTTACCAACGGCTGAAATTTTTGCAGCGCCGTATAAAGCTTTGGGTGTGCCAGTTTATTCATCAGCAGTATTTAACTTTATTCCAAAAACTGCGATGGAATTCTTCCATGCAATTCGTAGTGAAGACCACGCGACTGTCAACCGTTTACTGGATGATTTCTTCCTGCCTTACATTAAAATCCGTGACCGTAAACAAGGTTATGCCGTGAGTATTGTCAAAGCGGGCGCGAAAATTGTCGGTCACGATGCAGGCCCAGTTCGTCCACCACTCAGCGATTTGGATGCAACAGAAATGCAAATGTTGGCTGAACTGATTGAAAAATTAGGTCCACAATAATTTAACGAGGTTAGCCATGTTACAGATTTTAGGGCAACAATTTATTGATGGGCAACGTGTGGCAGCAAATGCTGCTGCTCTGGACAGTATTGATGCCAGCAGTTATGCCGCAACAGGGCATCAATTTTGCCAAGCGACACTGGATGAAGTGAACCTTGCGGTTGCTGCTGCACAGCGCGCCTTTGCTGTCTATAGCCAGACATCACCTGAACAGCGTGCCACTTTTTTAGAAGAAATTGCTACACAAATCGAAGCCTTGGGTAGCCAACTACAAGAAGTGGCTGTCGTTGAAACAGGTTTACCCCTCGGACGCCTGCAAGGTGAAACAGGTCGCGTGACTGGGCAATTACGTTTATTCGCTACCTTATTACGTCGTGGAGATTTTTTAGGGGCGCGCATCGACTTGGCATTGCCTGAGCGTAAGCCTTTACCGCGCGTCGATTTGCGTCAGTGCAAAATTGCCCTTGGCCCTGTTGCCGTCTTTGGTGCAAGTAACTTCCCGTTGGCTTTCTCCACTGCTGGCGGTGATACGGTTGCAGCACTGGCTGCGGGTTGCCCTGTGGTATTTAAAGCCCACTCTGGCCACATGGCAACGGCTGACCTTGTGGCACAAGCGATTGTGAAAGCAATTGAAGTGTGTCAGCTTCCAACAGGCACCTTTAACATGATTTTCGGGGCGCGTGTCGGTGCAGATCTTGTGGCACATCCACAGATTCAAGCGGTCGGTTTTACAGGTTCTCTGGAAGGCGGCATGGCGTTGTATCATATTGCCCAGAACCGTCCACAGCCGATTCCTGTATTTGCCGAAATGTCGAGCATTAACCCTGTGGTGGTGTTACCAAATGCCTTGGCACAACGTGGCGAACAGATTGCTAAAGATACGGTGGCGTCGTTTACCCTCGGTTGTGGTCAGTTCTGTACTAAACCAGGTCTGATTGTCGGGGTAAAAAGTCCAGCCTTTGATGCCTTTATTCAACAGTTAGTCGCATCAACACAAGCGGCTGCGCCACAAGTCATGTTGAATGCAGGAACACTGAAAAGCTATCAACACGGCGTACAAGCGTTAAATGAAGAAGCAGGTTTCAGCTGTCTTGCACAAGGTCAAACTGCCGAGCAAGCTTCACAAGCCACAGCACATTTATTTCAGGCAGAGCAAAGTGTCTTGCTGTCAGGCAATGCCAAATTGCAGCACGAAGTCTTTGGCCCAGTGTCAATTGTAATTGCGGTGGATGATGTTGCGACTTTACATGCAGGCTTACAAGCACTTGCAGGTCAGTTGACAGCAACTATCATCTCCGAAGATGCCGATTTGGCAGAAGCAGGCGAACTCCTACAATTGCTTAGCCATAAAGCAGGACGTGTCTTGTTTAATGGCTTCCCGACGGGTGTAGAAGTCAGTGATGCGATGGTGCATGGTGGTCCATTCCCTGCAACCAGTGATTCACGAGGGACATCGGTAGGTACAGCGGCAATTGAGCGCTTCCTGCGTCCTGTGTGCTACCAAAACACACCACAAGCCTTGTTACCTGCTGCACTACAAGACCATAACCCGCTCGGCATTGTCCGTTTGGTCAATGGTCAGTGGAATGCGGCTGCACTTTAAGTCCCAATAGAAGACAGCCAGTTTTTCTGAAAGCTGGCTATCTTTTTTTCAATGACCGATGGATAGGACATTGCCAATGACAGACCTCGCAAAAAATAAAAATACCGTCAAACTCAGTCATGCCATTGTGGAACAATTCATTCAGCAGATTCAGTCTGGTCACTATCAAACAGGCGATAAAATTCCCAGCGAACTGGAACTGATTACTCAGTTTGATGTCAGCCGCTCTGTGATTCGTGAAGCCGTGACCGAACTGCGCTCTTTGGGCTTTGTCGAAACCCGACACGGTATTGGCACTTTTGTCAAAGAACAGCCCGATGCCCAGTCTTTTCTGCTTTCCAATGCCAGCCTTGCTACACTCAATGATATTTTGGCGCTACTCGAACTGCGCATCAGTTTAGAAACCGAAGCGGTGTTTTTGGCTGCCGAACGGCGACAGCCACAGCACTTGGAAAAAATGCAGCGTGCCTTGCAGGATTTTCAGCAGCACATTCATTCCTCTGCCCTCGATGGTACGGTACTTGCCGACTACCATTTTCATATCGCGATTGCTGAAGCCTCGGGCAATCAATACTTTGTTGATTTTCTGAAATATTTAGGGGAAAAGATCATTCCGCGCGCACGACTGCGTTCAATTGAGCTCAATCCCGATACTCGTCTGGACTATCTCAATAACGTGCATTTAGAGCACCTGAATATTTTTAAAGCCATTTTGGATCAGGATGCTGCCCTTGCGCGGCAAATGATGCGCGCGCATTTAGGCAAGAGTTTGAAGAAATTTAAAAGCTAAGATTTACTGAACAAATCCCACCAAGTTCTGTGCAGTCCCCTGCATATTTTGATTCACATTGTCCTGCAACATATCAAACAGACGCTGCTGGGCTTCATCGGTTGCCCAAGCAATATGTGCCGTAATCATGACATTTGGGCGCTGCACTTTTAATAATGGATGATCGGCTGGTGGTGGTTCCTGATCCAGTACATCTGCGCCATAGCCTGCCAACAGACCTTGTTCAAGTGCAGTGACCAGATCCTGATTATTCACCAGTCCACCACGCCCTGCATTGATTAAAATGGCATTCGGTTTCATCTGCTGAAATACAGCCAAGTCCATCATCTGCTCGGTTTCTGCATTCAGCACACAGTGCAAAGACACCACATCGGCTTGGGCAATTGCCTGCTGAAATGGCACATAACCCTCACGGCAAGTTGTCGCCTGTTTATGCTCACTAAAAATCACCTGCATACCAAAAGCACGTGCCTTTTCCGCGAGAGACGAACCAATTGTCCCTTTGCCCAAAATCGCCAAGGTTTTGCCTTTAAGTTCACGCATCGGAGCCGCCAAGTAAAATGATGCATCACCTGACCATTTGCCCTGTTCTACCGCCTGACATTGTGCTGGAAAGTTTTTAATCAGGTTAATCATTAGGGTAAAGGCATGTTCTGCGACCGCATCGGTTGCCTGACCACGAATATTGCAGACCTTGACACCATGACGTTGCATCAGCTCCAGATCAACATGGTTATAACCTGTTGAACATAGCGCCAGTAATTTCAAATCTGGATTATGTTCGAGCACCTGCTGATTCACCTCTAACTCACTGACCATCAAGACATCTTGATCATGAACCAAAGTTTCTAATTGCTCCTGCGTCATTTGATGATGTTCAGTATATTCAACAGGAAAGGCAAACTTGAATTGCTCTTCAGGAAACAGATACTTATCTGTAAAGGTAATTTTTAGAGGCTGCATAGGGATGTCCAAGATTCAAAACAATTGTATGATATCATATATCAATAATTCGATTAACACGTTAAATATTATTCGATTCTACTCAACACATTGTTTGTATTCAGGTATTCCATAATTTCATTAGCAATCATACCTATCGTTACACAACCACAATATAAAAATATATTTTAATTAAAAACAAAAGCTTAATAAAAAATCATCTTCTCATTTTCAAATTATCCAATTTAAAGTGTTGTGTCTAAAAATTCTCCTCGATATACTAAAGATGTTGTATGACGACATACAACTAATGTTTAAAGGGAATCAAACATGAAATTCAAAGGAATCCGTTGGTGGATGATTGGCCTCGTGACGCTTGGCTTAATGACCAACTATCTCGCACGTAACACCCTCTCCGTTTCCGCTGCCAGCATGATGACTGATTTAGGGGTCACCACACAACAATATGCCTACATCGTATCGGCATGGCAACTGTGTTATGCCTTTATGCAGCCGATTGCGGGCTGGATTATTGATTTTCTTGGCACCAAACTGGGCTTTGCCATTTTCGCTTTTGCATGGTCACTGTCTTGTATGGCCGCAGGTTGGGCAAGCAACTGGCAAGGGCTGGCTTTTTTCCGTGGCTTATTGGGTATTACCGAAGCCGCAGGTTTGCCCGCAGGTGTCAAAACTGCAACTGAATGGTTCCCTGCCAAAGAGCGTTCTGTTGCAATTGGCTGGATGAACATCGGCTCAAGTATCGGCGCCATGCTTGCACCGCCCCTCGTGGTTTGGGCAATGTTACACGGCGGCTGGGAATTTGCATTTGTGATTGTAGGCTTAGTCGGTATTGTTTGGTCAGTGATCTGGGCAATTTTTTATAAACACCCCAACAAACACAAAAAGCTTTCTGCCGAAGAACATGAATATATTGTCGATGGTCAGGAGCAACATGTTCAAGATGCGAATGCCCCGAAACAAAGTGGCAATACATGGCGTAATATTTTCAAAAACCGCAATATTTACAGTATTTCACTGGCACGTTTACTGACTGAACCCGCTTGGCAAACCTTTAACGCGTGGATTCCATTGTACTTAATGACTCAACGTCATATGAACATTAAAGAAATTGCGATGTTTGCGTGGCTGCCGTTTTTGGCTGCCGATTTAGGCTGTGTCCTTGGTGGATATCTCAGCCCATTTTTCATGAAATACTGTAAGGTGTCCATGGAGACCTCACGTAAAATGGTCATGCTCTTTGGCTCACTGTGCATGGTTGGGCCAGCCTGTGTCAGCTTGGTTGCTAGCCCTTATATTGCTATTTTACTCCTCTGCGTTGGCGGCTTTGCACACCAAACATTATCGGGTGCGCTATATGCCATTACGTCAGACTCATTTAGAAAAAATGAAGTGGCAACTGCAACAGGTTTAGGCGGTATGTTCGGTTATTTGGGTGCTGCGAGTTTTACCCTGTTATTTGGTATTTTAGTGACACAAATTGGTTATGGGCCGTTGTTTGTGATTTTGGCTTGCTTTGATATCGTCGCTGCGATTTTGGTCTGGAAGACTGTAACTCAATTCAAAAAATCAGAACTCAGCCCAAACCCAGCACTCCACTCCACTGAAGTTTCTCATCAACAAAGCTAAGGAATGCTTATGTCTGCTCATCCCGTATTCCAACGAATTTTACTGACAGGTGCAGCAGGCGCTTTAGGACGCCAACTGCGTCAGCGCCTTGCCCAGTACAGCACAGTGCTACGTTTATCTGACATTCAGGTGGATCCACTTTATCCTGCACAGCCACACGAAGAAATTGTGCAATGCGATCTGGCGGATAAAACTGCTGTGCAACAACTGGCTCAAGGGGTCGATGCCATTGTGCATTTTGGCGGGGTGTCTACCGAGCAGGCTTTTGAAAATATCTTAGCAGCCAATATTTGCGGAACGTATCATATCTACGAAGCAGCCCGAGTTCATGGCATTCGCCGTGTGATTTTTGCCAGTTCCAATCATGTCGTGGGCTTTCATCGCCGTGGGGAAATCCTCGATGCGAATTGTGCACGCAAACCCGATAGTTATTATGGTTTGTCCAAATCTTATGGTGAAGATCTTGCGACGTTTTACTATGACCGCTATGGCATTGAAACCGTCAGCATCCGTA
The DNA here is from genome assembly GCF_003261585.1 of Acinetobacter sp. MB5. GTDB lineage: Bacteria > Pseudomonadota > Gammaproteobacteria > Pseudomonadales > Moraxellaceae > Acinetobacter. Next base: position 19,138 of record NZ_POVU01000018.1, read on the forward strand.
TTGGTTCAGCATTTCCTGAACCAAATAATATTCGCATGCTCTCGACTTGGCTCAGTTACAACGATTTAGAACAGATCATTTATAAAGGGCTGACCACGCCAAATGTAGGTCATACCGTTATTTTTGGGGCTTCCGATAATCCAGATACATGGTGGGACAACCGCCTGGCAGCTCATTTGGGCTATCAACCTGTCGATACGGTTGAAGTCTATCGTGAACAAATTCTCAAAAATAGCGTTGGACAAGCCGACTCTGGTGCCGCCTATCAAGGTGGCGGTTTTACCGAACTCGGGCCTTTTGGTAACTGAATATGAATTATCGTATTGTTGCCAACTGCCAAAACCAAACAGGTGAAAGCCCTGTCTGGTCGGTTGCTGAGCAGGCGCTGTATTGGGTCGATATTCCGCAAGGGCAAATCTTTCGCTGGCATGCCGAGCAAGGCGTAAGCCACTGGCAAACCGAACAGGTTGCGGCCTGCATCATGCCGCATGCCTCAGGTGACTGGATGGTCTGTCAGCAAGATCAGATCAACCGCATCAGCTTAATGACTGAAGCGAAAGTCCAGATTCAACAGCAGTTACAGGTGTCACATCCTCATCCCGATTTACGCTTTAACGATGGAACCTGTGACCGACAAGGACGGATTTGGGTCGGCAGTATGCATCTCGACAATAACGGCAGCCCTGTTGGCAGTCTGTATTGTTACAGTACAGAAGGTCTCAGCCTCAAACTCAGCGGATTATGCACTCCGAATGGTTTGGTATTTAGCCCCGATGGTCGCACCCTGTATTTATCCGATTCACATAAAAGTGTCCAGAAAATCTGGGCCTTTGATTATGACCCAGACACCGCAACGATCAGCCAGCAACGACTGTTTGTCGATATGCAACATTACGACGGCCGCCCCGATGGTGCAACGGTCGATGCCGAAGGCTGTTACTGGTGCTGCGCAATTGATTCAGGAAAAATTTTACGCTTCGACCCACAAGGTCAACTTTTAGAAAGTTTTGAGCTTCCTGTGAGTAAACCGACCAAATGTATTTTTGGCGGGGCCAATTTAGACACTTTGTTTGTGACCTCACTGCGTCCCGATATGGCAAACAGCGAGCAAGATATGCTCTCAGGCGCGGTCTTCGCTTTAGATGTCGGTGTCCAAGGTCTTGCTGAAACCGCTGTGAATTTCTGACATGCTCAACCTGATTCGACTGGAAGATGAATACACCGAACTGACGATTGCACCTGAACTTGGCGCTGCAATCGCATCTTGGCAACGCCGCCATGATGGGCTGAATTTCTTGCGCCCCCTTCCTGTAGATACCTCTGGACTAACCGCCCGACAACTCGGTGCATTTGCCCTGATTCCATGGTCAAATCGGATTGATCAGGGGGGTATTTCTACACCCGCAGGTTGGTTTCCCCTCCCTGCCAATACCGCCAACAGCCCATTTGCCATGCATGGTTCAACATGGCAAGCGGTTTGGCAGGTGATCGAAAGCTCAAAACAACATGTCATTTTGGAATGCTATAGCCAGCAACCTGTCGAGTTAAGAGCAAGACAGCGGATCCAATTAGAAAATGGAAAATTACAGCTTCAGTTTGAGGTTGAACACTTAGATTCACGTCCTTTTTGGCATGGCTATGGCTGGCATCCGTTTTTTATACGAACGGCTGCAACACAGGTCTTGAGTCCGTGCAAAACGCTCTGGCAATCCGATGCTCAAGGGCTTTCTAAACAACAAGTCCAGATTCCTGAAACATGGGAGTTCTCTGAATTAAAACCACTTCCAAATGAACAAATTGATCACGCCTTTTCAGGTTGGTCAGGGCAGTCTGTGATTTATCAACCTGATCATGATTACCAGCTTTGCCTATCCTGTCCCGATGTCGATCACCTGATTGTCTATTGCCCAACCCAACAACCCTTTTTCTGCCTTGAACCTGTCAGCCACCCGATTAATGCTCACCATTTCCCAGAGCATTTGGGTTTAAGCTTATTGCAGCAGCACCAGCAACTGAGTTGGCAAGTCAGTGTGCAATACCAATCTCTGTCATAAACATCAAACTTCTTTCATCACGCCTTACCCCCTCTTTCTTTTTCTCCCTGAGCAAAATTGAAATCTATTTCAATACAGTGCAAGAGAAAGCCAAAGGGTGGATGAAAGAATTTTACTTGATCTCGTCTTCTGCATAATCGCTGTTGAAATCTATAAAAATCGTTTCATAATGAGGAAAAGATAACCATAAACAGCGATTAACCTATGTCAAAGAACTATTACGAGGAACTAGGAGTCAGCCGCAAAGCGAGTGCGGATGAAATTAAAAAAGCCTATCGCAAACTGGCACGCAAATATCATCCCGATGTCAGCAAGGAAAGTGATGCCGAAGCCAAAATGCAGGCCATCAATGTTGCCTATGACACCCTGAGCAACTCTGAAAAAAAAGCAGAATATGATCAGATGCTCGATCATCCACAAGGCTTTGCAGGGTTTGGCGGACAAGCAGGTCAAGGTGGTTTTGATGAAGCCCAGTTCTACCGTCAAGGAAATGCCTCAGACTTTCATGGCTTTGAAGATCTGTTCGGTCGTTTTGGATCAGGTTTTGGCGGCGCTCAGCGTAAGCAGTCGTCCTATCGCGGTGAAGATCAGCATGCCAGCATAGAAGTGCCGATTGATGTGGCGTATCACGGGACAACACAACAGATTACCTTGCAAATTCCAACCATGAATGCCTATGGCGAACCCGAAGTTCAGCGTAAAACCTTAGAAGTCAAAATTCCAAAAGGTATGAAAGAAGGTCAGCAAATTCGGCTTTCAGGTCAAGGTCAGGTCGGGATTCGTGGCGGTGCCAATGGCGATTTATATATTGAGATTCGTTACCAACATACAGACAGCATTCGGGTTGAAGGCAGCGATGTTTATCTCACTGTACAGATTAGCCCGTGGGAAGCGGCACTCGGTCATGGCATTACGGTCAATACACCCGCAGGGGCTTTACAAGTCAACATTCCAAAAAATGCAAAACAGGGGCAACAATTACGTTTAAAAGATAAAGGCATTCCCAATAAAACCGCAGGACATTTATATCTCATCCTCAATATCGTATTTCCAAGCGCTCACAATGAGCAACAGCAGCATGCCTATCAACAATTAGCGGCAAGTTTTCCTGACTTTAATCCGCGTCAAGGCTAAGGAGTTGAGCTATGACTACAATTTATTATCGTGAAATTCTCTGTGATGACTGCGCTGACTCAGAAATAATTGATGAACAACTCAGTTTCACCTTAAACCAGTTTGCTGAAAGCTGCGGGCAACCACCAGAATGGATTTTGCAATTGCTCGAATATGACATTTTACCGACCCGTTCCGAAACAACCGAACACGTATTTTTGGGTGAAGACCTGAGTCGGGCGCGTAAAGCCTACCGTTTACAGCGTGACTTCGATGCCTCTTTTTCAGCCGTCGCGATGATGCTGGATTTGATTGACGAAGTACAACAGCTACGCAAACAGGTCAGACACGCCCATTTTGAATAGCATCCATGGGGCTGTAAAAAAGTACTGCCCCAAAATCCCTTAAAAAAATTATGTATTTTGTGGTTTTGCTCTATGAAAGCTTAAAAATATCCCATAATATTTATATGGAATTACAACATCACACTTATTCCACATAACAACAGTATTGCCGATACGGCAAACCAACAACTCACACGAGGGGCAACCATGTTTCCAGAATATCGTGCATTGATTAGCAAGTTAAAACAGGAAGATGCTCATTTTTCTAAAGTGTTTGAAGAACACAATGAGCTTGACCATGAAATCATTCGATTAGAACAAGACCCTGTCACTTCAAGTTTGGACGAGATCGAAGTGCTCAAGCTGAAAAAGCTCAAATTGAAAGATGAACTGTACGATATGTTGAAACGCGCAGACGATGTATAATCAAACTAGACTTCGCTGACATAAAAAGACGGGGCATTCCCGTCTTTTTATGTTGGTGCTATCTGAAAAATGCGCCGAGCGCTCAGCACAGGCGATCTAAATTAAGCCCAATTGCTGTAAGGCAACCTGAGCAATTTGAGTTCTAACTGCTCCCGACATTTTCGGTTTCATTTCGAGGTTCAATGAAAATGCAGTGATCTTGCCATTGGGCTGTTCGACCCAACCTGTGTACCAACCGACCTGTGGCTGTACATCCATGCCCTAGCCTGTTTTTGCATAAACTTTGCTGCCATTCACTGTTTCAACCAGCAACATGTCATGCACATCTTGCTGTGCCTGCTGGGAAAATGGCAGTTGTTTGGTCGCGAGACGGTAAGCAAACTTCACTTCTTGTTCAGGGGTAATTTTGAGTGGGCCAACCAGCCAGAAGTTATCGACCTGTTGTCCAATCTCGGCATTCCCGAACTGTGCTTTTTTGACTTGTTCCACCATTAAAGGCAAACCAATTCGGCGTGCCAGTTCCTGATACACAGGCACAGCAGACAGTTTCATACCTTCTGCCAAGGTCATGTCCTTTTCCCACATCGCATAACTGCGTTTTTGCCCATCCCATTTAAATACTTCTGTCGTGGTAGCTTTATGCTGATCTAAGCCAATCACGGCGTTGAGCATTTTAAAGGTCGATGCGGGCACATACTGAGTCTTAGCACGACTAAGGTCATTGCCATAATGCTGAAACTGCTTACCGTCGTAACTGACAAAGACCCCTGTCGTTTGGGCGTTGTTAAATTGCTGCTGAATGGTCTGACTGACCTGTTGCTGCTGTACAGCGGTTACAGAGGGTTGAGTTTGACAGGCACTGACTGTTGTTGCTGCCAAAATACAGCAGAGAAATTGTGTTTTCATGGTCTTTAAGTCTATTTTTTTCAGGAGAGCATGCACTTCAAGTACATGCTCAATAGTTTACCAAAAGATAAAATTTAAGGGTTTATTGCATGTAAACCAGTGCATAAAAAACCAACAGGCTCAGCACGATCACCAATAAAGTATTTTTCAGCCGATACGCTAAAGCAATACAGGCAACTGCTCCCCACAAGTACGGCTGATTCCATGCATTCAAGCTCAATGCTTGACTCTGCTCAAAAACAATCGGTGCAGCCACCGCAGACAGTAAACACGGTGCTGAATAATTTAAACTGCGCTTTAAGCGATCTGGAAAGCGCAAAGGCAGACGCGGCTCAAGCAACAAATAACGATTGCAAAACACCACAGCAGCCAAGATCAACAGTAATCCCCAAGTCATGTGCGTGACTCCCAAAGACTGGCTGCCAACATGCCCGACACACCTGCGATCACCGTACCACTTTGCCAATGCAATGCATGGAAAATGACAGCCAACAACACACTCACGGTGACACCCACCAATGCAGGTGAACTACGCACAAAAGGCACTACAATGGCAATAAAGGTTGCCACAATCGAGAAATCCAGATGATAAGCAGCCAAATTGGGCACTGAAGCCGCTAAAACCACACCTGCTAAACTGGACAGATTCCAAGCCAAATAAAACATCAAACCTGCTGCTAGCATAAACGGCGTGGACAATCGCTGCCGCCCTGCGCAAGCAGCAAACAACTCATCGGTCAGTAAAAAGCCGATCAGCAAACGGATTTTGGATTGTTTCTGCTCAACATGTGGACGTAGCGTCAATGCATACAAATAATGCTGTGCCGTCATAAAAAATACTGAAATGACAATGGTCAGTGCGCTTGCTCCAACACCCAATAAACTCAGACTGAGTAACTGTGCTGCTCCTGCAAAAATCACCACCGACATCAACATAGCTTGTACAGGAGGCAAGCCTGCATGAATCGCCATTGAACCTGCCAAAATTCCCCAAGGAATCACCGCAATACACAACGGAAAAACCTTAAAAATTCCTGCTCGAATTTCTGCTGCTGTCGTCAGTGTCGAAATTGTTGAAGATGACATGTCTGCGCCCCAAAACCCAGTGAAGCCCGATTATGCGAAGCAAAGATGCCGCTGGCTTGAACAAAATTGCTCAGTTCAAAATCAGCTGTTGTCGATAGTTTTGCGGCGTGACGCCCAAGGCTTTTTTGAAATGACGGGTAAAATGACTTTGATCGGCAAAACCACATTGCATGGCAATATTCACCAAAGGTTCGCCTGTGCGTAATAAGCGTTTGGCTTTCAAAATACGATGCTGCACCAACCACAAATGCGGAGTCATACCGACATATTTTTTAAACTGGCGTAGAAAATGCCACTGGCTCAAACCAGCTGCCTGCGCCAATTCCTGCAAGCTATAATCCTGCTCAGGCTGATCTGCCATAAGGTGTTTCACTCGCGCTACCCCACAAGGATGATCAGATACAGCCACCTGACTGCTACGACTCTGCCCATAGCGACTGACCAGACAAGCCAAGGTCGATAAATACAGGGTTTCTTTAAATAAACTATGCTGTTCAGGTTGTTCTAGAACATTGAATAAAAAGCGCAACTGCTGAGATAAACCGACATCGTGAATTACGGCTTGTGAAAACCACGGCACACTGCCCTGATACACGGTTAGATCTTGAGTGAGTTCCTGAAACATTTCAGGGGTCGGATAAATCGCCCGATAGCTCCAAGCCGAGTCCAAAGCAGAAGACCCTGTATGCACTTCATCGGCATTGACCAGAATGATATCGCCACGCGGTGCAACATGATTGGCACCACTGCGAAAGAAACGCTGTGCGCCATCATCAATCACACCAATGCAAAATCCTTCATGCACATGCCGAGAAAATTCTAAAGTCAGGTCTTGGGCTTTGAGCATTTCCAGCCCGCCTAGCTCATTGAAGTGAAAGTAATGGGTGCGTTCCTGCATCAGCATGTATGATTAGCCACAGAGTGAGGCTTTACCATGCCAACTTAGAAACGAATTGTATAGAAGAAAATTGCTGTCTGAATTTTCGTGCAAAACTCAAACCGCGTATTTAAGCACTCTTTTTATGTAACATTTGAAACAGTTCTTCACCAAACAAAACCTGATCAATCACATCCAGAACTGCTTCTTGCTGGTTACTTTTTTCAGTGATAAAGCTCGCCACCTGTTTCAGCTCATCAACGGCATTGGCAACCGCAAAGCCATAACCCGACTGTTTCACCATTTCAAGGTCATTGTAGTTATCACCAATCGCCAAGACTTGATCATTCGAGACTTTCCAGCGTTGTTGCAACAACTGCAAACCATGTGCTTTGTGACGATTTGGCACAATCAGGTCAATAAAGCCAAAACCACTCGACACCATTTTAACCGAACCATCTGCAATAAAGTCACACCACTGCAAGTCTTCGCAAAGTTCAGCAAAATCATAATCTCGGGTATCTAAAGTCACCTTACAGATTTGATCTTGTACCTCTGCCAAATCTGGAAGCTGTTGCAGGGACTTAAAGTATTTATTCAGTTTTTCTAAATTTTTCTCTGGTACTGCATGATCAATATACGCACCTTGTTTACCACATAAAATCAGTGAGCTGGCATAACGCTCTGAAATTTGCGTACGCATACGCTCAACCAAGTCCGAAGAAAAATGTGCAAAGGAAACTTCTTCTTCTGCATCCATGACGTATGCGCCATTTTCTGAGACGAAAGCAATCTGGTGAGCAATTTCAGGGAAGTAATTTTTGAGTGTAGAGAGTTGATTGCCACTGGCGACAACAAAATGAATACCGCGTTGTTGAAGTTGTTGATACTGTTTTAAAAAGCGTGCTTTGTTATATTCTTTTTCTTCGTTAAGAAAAGTTCCATCCATATCTACTGCAATAATTTTAACTGTCATTTACACCTCATCTTTTGTGTGTTTGGGAGATTTGTTCATTTCGGTTTTACTTCATTATGCACATAAAAGATTGCGCTTTTGTGAAAAATTTTAGACTAAAGGCGAATATTTTTAGTTTTTTGTTATAAAAGCATCAATCAGTCACACAAAATGAATGAATGACGCTTTAATTATTTAATCTGACTACACAATTTCTGCAATCGGTTGATCAGCATGCAAGGTCTGTCCTATTGCTGCCAGTTGCTGAATATGTCCAGTACGATGTGCCACAATCGGCACTTCCATTTTCATGGCTTCCATCACCCCGACCACATCACCCTCTTGAACCTGATCCTGTTCAGTGACTTTCCACGAACTGATCACCCCATTGATCGGTGCAAGTAACTGCTGTGGCTGATGTGTTTGGGTTGTCATCACGTGTTCAACGGGCTGACTCATTTGCATTGCCCCGAGCAATGCTGCGGGCAAACCGACCTGATGCAGCTTGCCATCAATCTCAATCGGATAACGCTGCAAAACATTTTGATGACTGTACTGGCTACGTGGTGCAACCGCAAAATCATGCTGTAAATCCTGCTCAATCCAACGGGTATGCACCTTAAACTCCTCTGTGAAATCGGCATGTTCCAACACAGCCCGATGGAATGGCAACACCGATGCCACACCTTCAATCTGAAAAGATTTCAAGGCACGTTTTGCCCGCTGAATGGCAATCTCACGGGTTGCCCCTGTCACAATCAGTTTTGCCATGAGCGAGTCAAAATGGCTCGACACCAGACTGCCTGAACGCACACCCGTATCTAAACGCACACCGATACCCGAAGGAGGTTGAAATGCGGTCAGTGTCCCAAACGCGGGAATGAACCCTCGTGCCGGGTCTTCGGCATTGATGCGAAACTCAATACTGTGCCCTTGTGCGACAGGGGTTTGCTGAATCGACAAGGGTTGTCCCAAAGCAATCGCAATTTGCTCAGCCACCAGGTCCAAACCTGCGGTTTGCTCCGTCACAGGATGCTCAACCTGCAAACGGGTATTCACTTCCAAAAAGGACAACTTGCCATCTCGACTCAACAAATATTCTACAGTTCCCGCACCCACATAACCCGCTGCACGGCAAATGGCTTGCGCCGAGCTTAAAATTTGCTGCTGAATTTCTGCTGTTAAAAATGGTGCAGGCGCTTCTTCAACCAGTTTCTGATTACGGCGCTGCAACGAACAATCCCGTGTTCCCACCACCACCACATGCCCATGCTGATCGGCAATCACCTGCGCTTCGACATGACGTGGCTGATCGAGATACTGCTCGACAAAACATTCACCCCGACCAAAGGCTGCGGTGGCTTCACGCACGGCTGACTCATATAATTCTGCAACTTCATCGAGTGACCACGCCACTTTCAAGCCACGACCACCGCCACCGTATGCGGCTTTAATGGCAATCGGCAAACCATACTGTTTAGCAAAATCTACGGCTTGCTGTGCCTGTTGCAAAGGCTCATCGGTTCCCTGTACCAACGGTGCGCCCACGGCCTGTGCCAGTTTACGTGCCGAAATCTTATCGCCTAGCTGTTCGATACTGGCAGGCGATGGGCCAATCCAAATCAATCCAGCATTTTGTACTGCCTGTGCAAAATCAGCACGTTCCGATAAAAAGCCATAGCCTGGATGTAACATGGTGGCCTGTGACTGCTTGACAATCGCTAAAATCTTGTCGATATTTAAATAGGTATCTTTGGCTGTTTGCCCTGAGAGTGCCCACGCTTCATCGGCCAATTGCACATGGAGACTGTCAATATCATCATCGGCATACAACGCGACTGAGGTGATGTCTAAATCGCGGCAGGCCTGAATGATCCGCACCGCAATTTCTCCACGGTTGGCAATTAAAATTTTATGCTGCTGTGTCATTATTTTTTCTCAATCTTTATCTATTCGGAAATCTGGCGAAACTGGATCTGACAGCCCGCAGGAATTTGTGCGACCAACGACAAATGATGGGTTGCAACGGCTGCAATCACGGGGTAACCGCCTGTCAGGGGATGATCATTCATAAACAATACAGGTTGCCCATTCGGCGGCACTTGGAGTGCACCCGTGCATGTGCCTTCACTCGGCAACTCCTGCATTTGACTGCGCTGCAATGCCTGTTGTCCCTGTAACCGCAGCCCAACCCGATTGCTGTCGGCACTCACCTGCCAAGTCTGCTCAAGTAACAACTCCACACTTTCCGAACTAAACCAATCTGTACGTGGCCCCAACACAATATCAAGCTCTACAGTCTCTCCCACCCGAGGCAAAGTCGGTGTCGAAAGTGGTTCAACCTGCACCGCCAGCGTTTCACCATCGGCCTGCTCCAGTAATGCACCCACCTGTAAAGGAGGGCTGCCCAGTTCTGCAAGCGAGTCATAACTTCGGCTCCCCAGAATCAGCGGTGCAGCAATACCACCACGCAGTGCCAAATATTGACGTAGCCCCGTCTCTGGTGCTGCAATCTCAATCCGATCGCCAGCATCTAAAGCAATGGCACGATAACAACCGACATCGACACGACTCTGATCAGGATAAGTCACCCACAGCGACCCCATGCCCCCCGTCACCGCAATCACAGTCGGCTGTAACACTTCCGCAGAAAAGCCACCATTTAAAATTTCCAAGGCAGCGGCGGTTTTTACATTTCCGACTAAAGCATTGGCAGAGGCTAAAGCGGTTTTGTCCATGGCCCCCGCCTGTCCTACACCAAGCTTGGCGACTTGGTCTCGCCCTTGATCTTGAATCAGGGTTTGTAAACCGACTTTCAGAACTTTGAGCACTGCTTTTTCAGCGCTGACCTGATGGGTCTGAACAGTTTTTGGGGCAATGCTTTCATTCAGAAACACCTGTGTTGGCTGTCGGGTCACATCACGAAATACCACGCGATCACTCGGCAACAGCAATGCAGGAGGATCACGTAACTCATCCCACATTCGACTTGTGGTTCGCCCGATCAACTGCCAGCCCCCTGGGCTGTCTTTGGGATAAATCCCCGTGTAATCATTGGCAAGTGCCACCGAACCCGCAGGCACTTTTTTGCGTGGGGAACTGAGTCGTGGAATATTTTGAAACTGCTGCTCAGGGCTGACCAAATAAGCAAAGCCTGGTGCAAAACCAATAAACGCCACTTGCCAATGACTTTGAGTATGTCGCTGAATCAACTCGGTCACTGACCACCCCAACTGATCCGCCAAAGGGGCTAAATCTTCTCCGTCATAGCAGACATCAATCACCCGCTCACGACCTACGTCCAGTGCCTGATTTTGTACAGGCTGCTGAGCAATCCAATCCATCAAAACTTTGGCTTGAATTTGCCATCGATCGAAATACACCAGAATCGTCCGTGCAGCAGGAATCATTTCACGAATATCAGAATGCCCAAGCTGTTGTAGCTGCCGATACAGTGCAAGGGTTTCTTCCAAGCTGTTGAGTTCAATTAAAAAACTGTCCAGATTAACCGACAAAAATCGCATTTTAATCTCCTGAAAATGCCCGAATCTGGATTCCTGACTGCTCTAAACGCTGACGAATGGCTTGGGCCATTTCAACTGCGCCCTGCGTATCGCCATGCAGACAAATGCTTTGCGCCTGAATCGGGGTAAATTGACCATCGATTGAAGTCACACCACCTTTTTGAATCAGACTGACCACACGTTCTGCAATTTCCTCAACATCATGTAAAACTGCCCCTGCCAAACGTCGAGAAACCAATGATCCATCGGCATTGTACGCTCGGTCAGCAAAAGCTTCGGCAATCACTTTCACGCCTTGCTGTTGGGCAAATTCAATCAGCGGAGAACCTGCCAATCCAACCAAAATCAACTCTGAATCAAGCAATTGCATGGCATCAATCACCGCCTGCGCTTGCTGTAAATTGTGGGCAATCGTGTTATACAGTGCTCCATGCGGTTTGACATACGTCACTTGTGTACCAGCAGCTTTGGCCAATCCTTGCAGTGCTGAAATCTGATACATGACATCGGCCAGTAGCTCATCATAGGACAGATCCATATTGCGGCGCCCAAAACCAACAAGGTCAGGATAAGAGACATGTGCACCGACATTCACTCCATAGACAGCCGCCTGTTTTAAGGTTTTAAATATGCCCGCAGGGTCACCCGCATGAAAACCACAAGCAATATTGGCACTACTCACTACAGCTAAAATCAGTGAGTCATTCCCCATCTGCCAAGCCCCATAGCTTTCACCCAAATCACTATTTAAATCGATTTGCATGCGGCACTCCCTCTAATATTTTTAAATCATGAAAATGGTGTTCAAAAGAAACCCAAGCCATCGCGCCTATTCGCTATCAACTCAGCACACACGATAAATTTAGCCATCAATGGCTTATTTAAATTTGGTGATTTTCTCGACTTCTTTCAAAGTCTGTTTAATCGGTTCATAGTCTAAAAACCAGAACAGGTTAATACCGCGATGGTGATGCTGCTGTGCCAACATATCAATCACACTTTTTTCCCCACGCCCAACCAGATGACGACGATAAAAATACACCACCAATAACACAGTACACAGCAGCATCACGATCAGCATGATCCAGAAACCAATTGGTGATTTCACCCCGGGAATAAATTCAAAATTCATTCCATAGACACCCGTAAGCAGCGTTAATGGTGCAAAAACAGCAGTAATAATCGCCAAAATTCGCATATTCTCATTGGTCTGATTGGAAATAGCCGAGAAATGCAAATCAATGGCGGTTTGAATCGAACCACGTGAACGCGCGGTATATTTTTGAATGCGCTCAATATGACTGACCAGATCATTGACCCGCACCAAGACCATATCCAAGGCTTCACGATGTTGCTCCCCGACCAAATGATGATAATTTTCCACAATTTCATCTCTCAGTTCTTGCAAGGTTTCAATCTGCTCTTCGCATAAGTTTTCCACCTGCTGAAATGCGGTATTTTCCTGCAACAACTGATGCCACTGCTTAAAGTTGTGACGCCCTTGTAAGAGTTCACGCTGCCAGTATTCCACACGGCGTGTTAGAGGTGTTCGCAATCCTAAATAATCATCAATCATGCTATTGAGAATGCGTAATGATAAATTGAGTGGTGTATTCGGGAGTTTTCGCAGGCGATTTTGTTCTTCAGGTGGTCGCTGCATAAAGCCATTCAGGCGCTCAATATAACTCTCAATCGCTTTATTGCCATTTTCACGCACCGTAACCAAGGCACGTGAATTCATACAAAATGCCACAGGCGTAGTCACCAAACCAAAATCACTATTATGTTTTTCGGTGCTGACTTCACTCAGATTGATTTTATCATCTAGCGTAATCAGCTTACGGAAAATCAAAAAGTCATACTCTTCCATCGCATCAAATGCACAGGGATGTTCAATATTTAAAACATCTTGTACATGAAATTCATTGAGGGCTAGGTTTGCCAACGCATGTAGCTGTTCTTGCCATTCTTCACTTTTACCAACAACATCACGCCTTAAACAATCTACCCAAACAAAATCAAGAATATAAAAATCGGAAGGTTCTTGACTAATAAAGGCATAATTGTCTTCGGGATGACGGTAAAAGTAATAAATCTGCATAAACTCACATTCGAAAATACTTGGGCAATTTTCATCATGCCATAAAAAAAGCCCGCTTCAAGCGGACTTTCTTTAACAACTAATCAGAAGATTATGCTTGTTCTACATCTTTCATGGTCAATTTGATACGACCACGGTTGTCAACATCTGCAACTTGAACCTTGATTTCTTGACCTTCAGTCAATACGTCAGTCACGTTGGCAATACGCTCATTTGAGATTTGAGAGATGTGAAGTAAACCGTCAGTACCTGGCAAGATGTTCACGAACGCACCAAATTCAACAATACGAATCACTTTACCAGCATAGATTTTGCCTGGTTCAACTTCAGCAGTTAACGCTTGGATCTTGGCAATCGCTGCACGTGCAGCCGCTTTAGATTCACCAAATACGCGTACTGTACCGTTGTCTTCGATATCAATCGCAGCTTTAGTTTCTTCAGTAATGGCACGGATGGTTGCACCACCTTTACCAATCACGTCACGGATTTTGTCTGGGTTAATCGTGATTACTTCGAATGTTGGCGCGTGAGCTGAAATTTCAGAACGTGCACGAGAAATCACTTTGTTCATTTCATTCAAGATGTGCATACGACCAGCAAATGCTTGGTTCAATGCCACTTCCATGATTTCTTCAGTGATGCCTTCGATTTTGATGTCCATTTGAAGTGCGGTAATACCGTTTGCAGAACCCGCTACTTTAAAGTCCATATCACCAAGGTGATCTTCGTCACCCAAGATGTCAGAAAGAACTGCGAAACGCTCACCTTCTTTCACTAGACCCATTGCGATACCTGCAACAGGTGCTTTCAATGGAACGCCAGCGTCCATCAATGCCAATGAAGCACCACACACAGATGCCATTGAAGATGAACCGTTAGATTCAGTAATGTCAGAAACTACACGTAACACGTATGGGAAACGGTCAATTGGAGGAAGAACCGCTTGAACACCACGACGAGCCAAACGACCATGACCGATTTCACGACGTTTTGGACCAGATTCACGGCCAGTTTCACCTACAGAGTATGCAGGGAAGTTGTAGTGCAACATGAAGTTGTCAGTTTTTGTACCAGCAAGCGTGTCAACCATCAAGGCATCACGAGTGTTACCTAAAGTTGCAGTCACAAGTGCCTGAGTTTCACCACGTGTGAACAACGCAGAACCGTGAGTACGCTCTAACACGCCCACTTGTACATCTAGGCCACGAACAGTTTTGGTGTCACGACCATCAATACGTGGTTTACCAGACAAGATGTTGTCACGAACGGTGCGGTATTTAAGATCTTCAAACAAGAAGTCAACTTCGTCAGCAATACCGTCAACATCTTCTGCAGGTACAAACTGAGCAACAGCTTCAGCATGAAGCTCATCAAGCGCTGCATAACGATCTTGTTTCACTGCAATGGTGTAAGCTTCTGAGATTTTCGCTTCAAATGCTTCTTTTAATTTTGCACGCAATTCTTCGTTGTGTGCAGGTGCAGTCCATGTAGATGCTGCTGCGCCTACTGCTGCTGCAAATTCTTGAATCGCTTGAATGGCGATCTGTTGCTCGTCATGACCGAACAATACAGCGCCAAGCATTTGATCTTCTGAAAGTTCTTTCGCTTCAGATTCAACCATCAACACTGCTGATTCTGTACCTGCAACCACAAGGTCAAGGTCAGACTGAGCCAATTGTTCATAGCTTGGGTTAAGTACGTATTCGCCGTTGATCAAACCAACACGCGCTGCACCGATTGGACCACGAAATGGTGTACCTGCAATTGCAAGTGCTGCAGAAGTACCGAGCATTGCTGCAATGTCAGCATCCATAGTTTTGTCAGAAGACACAACAGTTGCAGTGACTTGGATTTCGTTGTAGTAACCTTCTGGGAACAACGGACGAATTGGACGGTCGATCAAACGTGAAATCAACGTCTCAGCTTCAGAAGCACGACCTTCACGTTTACCATAACCACCCGGGATACGACCCGCAGCATATTGTTTTTCTTGATAGTTAACAGTCAGTGGGAAGAAATCCTGACCTGCTTTCGCTGTTGGCTGAGCCACAACTGCAACAAGTACGCTTACCCCACCCATTGTGATCAATACAGAGTTGGCTTGGCGAGCAACACGACCCGTTTCCAAAACCACTGGGTATTGACCATATTGGAATTCTTTACGAACAATATTAAACATTGACATGTATTGTATTTTCCTAGTTCTTTTTGAACAGTTTTTCTAGTGGAGACCCCTAAGGTTTGGCATTCACAGCACAATTTTGCAATAAATGACAAAGCTTAGAAGCCGACCTCACTAGATATTAGACACGAAGAAGGAGCGAATATTCGCCCCTTCTAGAATAGCTTAGCAAGCTAAGCCTAGCTCGATTTTCAGTGACGAAGTCAGAAACATTCGAAATACCGAAAAGTAAGCCCAAATCGAATTAACGACGTAAACCTAAAGCACCGATCAATGCAGTGTAACGACCGTGGTCTTTACCATTTAAGTAGTCAAGTAACTTACGACGTTGGTTAACCATACGGATCAAACCGCGACGGCTATGGTGGTCGTGTTTGTGCTCTTTGAAGTGACCTTGTAAGTCATTGATTTGAGCAGTTAACAAAGCAACTTGTACTTCTGGTGAACCAGTGTCATTTTCTGCACGTGCAAATTTAGCAATAATTTCTGCGCGGTCTTGGTTAGTTAAAGCCATTCGATTTCTCCGAGATGCTTAAAATTTAAAAAGATGATATTTATCAAAAAGTTAAAATAATTAACTAATTGATTGCCGTGCATCACTACAGCAAGGGGTTTATTTTAAGTGAAATTTTAGACGATTGCAAAAAAAGCATAGTATGAAAGTATTTTTATCTAAATCAGAAAAAAAATGCAAAAGCCCAAACGGTATTATGTTTGGGCTTTTGTACGCTGTAGTTTCTTGTTTTAAGCTAGTTATTTTTATGAGCGGTCGAACCCACGCTTCTTAGGTGAATTGTCAACATCCTAACTTGAGCTTGTGTTTCCATGTGAGTAATGTTCTCATAAAAACCGTGAGGTACATATGGGCGTTCTCTTAAGCTAATGTAAGCAAAAACTTACAAAAAAAACACGATTAAAATACTCAAGAAATACACCACCTCCACATTCATTAAAAAAAGATAATTACTTTCAATGATTTATAATACAATTTAAAATTATACATATGATTTTATATATTTAATTGTATTGACCATTTGATACAAAAACTTACAGTCAAAAATTAAAGATTTTTCATTCAAAAAAAACCGACAGGTTCATTTTCAACTATTCATAACTGTTTACAATATTAAATATGAAGAATATAAAAAAACCCTGTAGTCTCTCCCAAAACTACAAGGTTTAGTGGCTGTAAGTTTCCTGCTTGTGACTCACATCCTGTAAGTTCGCTGTCAATCAGACTATTCTTATTTTTATGCGATTGTGACTTAGCGATCCGTGCTAAATCATTTAGCAAAACCATAGTACTGAACATCAAGCTTTGTAGGCCATGCGACAATTTCTCTATTTCGTGTAAGCCATTGCTTACACAACTGGTTATTATTCACCTATACTTTATAATTCTCTTAATTGTTCAATTTTTCTAACCAAACCACTCTGTCTAACTGTCTGGCAGGTTAATGCCTGAGCAAATGCAGCCCGATCGACGAGCAATGACACGGCTTTCTTGGCACGAGTAATGGCCGTGTAAATCAGTTCTTGGCTCAACAATTTTTCAGCAGGGGCATCAAGTACCACAGCGGTATGTGCAAATTCAGAGCCTTGCGATTTATGGATCGTCAGTGCAAATGCGGTTGCAATATTTTTAGGCAAGCGCTGTGTAATGATCCATTTTTGCAAGCTCGGAAAAAACACTTCAAACTGCTGAGCATCTGTGCGGTGTAAAAAACAGATGCCTATATCACCGTTGGCAAGTCCTAACTGATCATCATTTTCTGTCATCATGACGGGTCTTCCAACATACCAATCACCTACCTCTTGCGTATAAGGAAGTAATGCAGCCAATAACTGTCTTTGCATAAACAGATTGATCTGCTCTAACCCCAACTCTCCGTGGTGAATAGCAGTCAAAATACGGTACTGATCAAAACTCGCTATCACCTGTTCAACATCGGCTTTCGAACGCTCACTTTGTAAATAGGCAATCAGGCTACGTTGATAGCTTTGAAAGCCTGTCCAGAGCTGTTGCAAGGCCTGCTCAGTCGAAGTCTCCGCATTTAAATACTGAAGCTGGATATGATCTTTAACAATTTGAGGCAGGTCGATGCTGTGTAACTGCCCTGCACTCACTACTTCTTGTTCAAACTGAGCCAAGACCTGTGTTGCATCAAGCTGTCGGGCAGTCACCTCTTGAATGAAACGTGCCATTTTCCCAATCAAAGCATCATCACTAAAACGTCGGCTCGTCACCAAGTTGACACGGCAGTCTTGTAACTTTTGTGTTTGCTGTAAATCCGCCAGTACTGAACCGACATCGACCGATGCCAACTGCTGTGCATCACCGAGTAAAATCAGGCGAGCATGATCAGGAATGGCTTCAAACAATAAAGTGGCCAAATTCAGATCCAGCATTGAGGCTTCATCCACCACAATCAGGTCATAAGGCAAAGGTTGCTGCGCTGTAAATTTGGCTTTGCCTTGTTGCCCAATGCTGAGTAAACGATGCAAGGTGACAGGTTTTAGCAGTAATAGCGCTTGCTGAATGAGTCCTTGTTGCTGTAACTCTGGATCATTAAAAGATCCTTGCAAGGCTTCCTGCATCCGCTGCGCTGCTTTCCCTGTCGGTGCAGCCATAGCAATCCGTAAATGAGGCAAACTGTGATTTAGCACGGCTACGATTCGCGCCAGCGTATAGGTTTTTCCTGTTCCAGGCCCACCTGTAATGATATTGAGTGCCGACTGCCCGACCCTTTGCAATGCTTGCTGCTGATATTGATCGGATAACAATGACGTATATGCTGAGGTATCAACAGTTGTTGGTTGTTGTTGATATAAGCGCTGAACCTGTTGGGCAAGCCGCTGCTCCAAAGCAAAATAACGATACAAAAATAAGGCTTGTCCATCATAAACAAATGGTGCAATCGGCTGCGCCGAGGAGCTCAATAATGAGCCTAATTGCTGCGCTTGATCATGGCTACAATTTACACAGCTATCGCCACGGGCTTTCGCCAAAAACAATTGACGGATATGTGTGATTACTTCGACATTTTCGCTTGACTTTGCCACTCGATTTGTCAGATACTCTGCCCACTTTTCAGCCCAGACTAAATTTTCCTGCTGCTCTGGCATCATCTTGTTTTTCCTTCAGTTATCCTCAGACTTATACACATAGATATCAACAGAGTTATACCCAAAGTTGTCCACAATTTAAACATTTGTTTTTTATACACTTAATCATTTTATGCACTTTTATTTTCCAACATCTGCGGTTTTGCATAGCCTAAAATTGCATCAAGTCGCAAAATAAACTCAGGCTCAGGTTGCCAGAAATAACTGCCGAATCCTGCTTGTGCCGACATCCCTCGCAAATACAAATAACTGGCCCCACCCAAGTGCTGCTCAATCGCATAATTTTCCAGACGTGTCTGCAAATAACGATGCAGTGCTACCAAATAAAGACTCGCCTGTAACCAATAACTGCTTTGTGACATGTTCTGCCCAATCGCTGTTGCGTGATAATCCTGCAAGCGATCACCCAAATAGTTACTCTTATAGTCAGCAATATAAAACCGTCCCTTATGCTCATAGACCAAGTCAATTGCACCATTTAAATAGCGTGCTGATTCGGCGGGATTAAACTCAGGCATATACAGTTGGTATTCTTGAAACAAAGCATGCAGGCGCTGTACCGCAAAGACCTGATCGGAGAGCGCCATAAAAAATGGAAACTCAGCCAAATGCTGTTCAGGACTTAACTGCTGCAAACAAAAATCAGCATGAATCGGAGTCGCCAGAATTTTTGCCAACCAGTCTTGGACTTCACTTAAGGCATAATCTTCTAGCACCGTATCGCTCGGTAGATCATGGCGCTGCTGATAACGTTCCAATAACTGCTGCCATAAATAAATATCATCATTTTTAAAACGGCGGCGGATTTCATACGCCCAGTCTTCATTTTGCTGAAAATCTAAATGCTCAAAAACGCCATGCAAAAAGTTCCCTGCATGGGTGCCTTGTGGAAACTGGCGCTGAATCCACGGCAACTGTTCTTGCTGAGTTGCAAATTGGACTTGTGGTGAGACCGCTTGCCATTCATCTTCAGCCGCTTGTTGCTCTCCGACATATTCTGCCAATACATCTTTGGCTTGCTGCCGAGATAGATGCTGCGCCAATCCTGTAAAACTGGTGCGCGCTCTTGGATAAAAGCGTTTATTCGGCAAAGCTAAAGCCTGTAGCTTAGTCACAGTTTGAGTTTCAGTCGCAATAATTGGCTTAGGACATTCAGTTAACAAGATGGCATCGGCACTGGCAGGGTGTTGAAACGCTCCTGCCTGATTTTTCCAAAATGCCAAACCTGTGGTGGAGTTGCCTTTATGGTCTTGCAACACGGCATAGACTCGATAACTGGCACGGGTCAGCGCGACATACCAAAGCCGATGCTGTTCGGCTTCAAGACGCAGTTGATGCTGATCTAAATCGGCTTGTAGCAATTTTTCTTTATCATGGATCGCAATCACGCGCTGCGCTTCGAGCTGCTGTGTCTGCGGATTAAGCTGTTCGACCATCGAGAAATTCAGTTGTTTATTTTGCTCGTTAAACTTGCCATCGGCATTGAGTAAAAAGACAATTTTAAACTCCAAACCTTTGGACTGATGAATAGTCATCAGTTGCACGCCTGCCGCACTGGACAACTTGCGTTCGAGTTCCCATTCCCGATCGCTTGGTTTTTGGAGCTGCGTCATATACCAGTGATACAGGTTCTGTGCACCCTGATATTGCCCACTGTGCTGGCTGAGCAATTCAGTCAGATGACGTAAATTCACCACCACCCGCTCATTGTCACGACTTTGGCTTGCGACTACAGTTTGCCAGACGTCAAAACGCTGCAACAAATACTGCCATGCTGTCAGGAAATTGCGTGTCATCCACAACTCACGCACATGGTCAAACTCAACAATATACTGACTCAAGCCATCGGCTTGGGCTTGTAGCTCCACCAGTTGTTTCAATGTCAGACCAAACAGACGACTCAATAAAGCTCGTTTCAGTTTGGCTTCGTGGTAAGGCTCTAAAATTGCCGTGAGGACTGCCGCAACATCTTTAGCCATTGAGCTATCAAACACGCTGCGTTTAGCAGGACGATTGACCCGAATCCCCATGCGCTCCAGTACATATTGCACCTGATCCAAACCATCATGATTCTTGGACAGCACTGCAATATCATCGGCGATCAGCGCTCGTGAGCCTGTACTTTCGGCAAAATACAGTTGCCCTTGTGCCGACTGATTCAACAACTGACGAATTTGCCACGCCACCTGTTCAGGGGCAGGCTGTTTTTCAGGAATACTCAGCCAGCGCAACGGCTGCGGATTTTCCTGATCACGATCAATCAGAGTAGGATGCGGACGATGCCCCGCCTGCACAGGATAATAGATGACCTGTTCACCAAAATCGGGCTGCCGCAGGAACAAAGCATCCACCACTTCAACCAGTGGTCGAATCGAACGCTGGTTAAACACCAGTTGATAAAACTGACCTGCCTTTTGCGTTACATCCTGATGCGCCTTGATAAAGGTCAGCATGTCTCCGCCACGAAAGCCGTAAATGGCCTGTTTACGGTCACCGACCATAATCATGCAGCTTTGGCTATAACGCTGTGGATGCCGCCAGATACTCGCCAACATATCGTCCTGATCTTGGTTGGTGTCCTGAAACTCATCCACCAAAATCAGCGGGTAACGACTTTGTACAAAAGCCGCAAATTTTTGCCCCTGCTCGCCCTGTAAAGCTTCTGCCAGTGTACGGATTTGCTGCGAAAAGGTGGTTTCACCATGTTGTTGTAATAACTGTGGCAGCCGTTTTTTGACTTCCTGACACAGGTAAAACTTCAGAAATGTGCCCGTATCTTGCAAAGACTGCTGCATGTTAGATAGACATTCTAAGACCTTCAAAAAAGCATGAAGCTGTGCATCGGCATAGAATTGCTCGGCAGCATCCACAGGACATTTTTTAGAGAAGATTTTTTGCTGTTGAAACAGGTCTGCAAACTTGAATAGTTTATTGCGACTTTCGCTAAAACTTGGGTTAAAAAACCCCTGACCGTCTTCGTTTAAAATCAGTGACACTGCACTTGGAATCAGTTCACTCAACAGCACCGTAAAACTGTCTTTTTTAAAATAAGTGCCGCTCACACCTTTAAAATATTCACCTGTCGGCAAATAAAATGCCGTCAAATGACTGACATCAAACCCACTCAACTGCTGACGTTGCTGCAAGAGTTCATCGGTCTGAAAATCAGTAGTCTGCACACTTTGAAACTGAGCATTACTAAAATTCAGGCTCTTTTCTACCACATCAACATAACTGTCGACTCGTCCAAGTTCGCCACTGATATACAGCCAGTCAATCAACTGCTGCGGCTGTGCCTGAATCCATTCGCGTAAAATGTCATGCACCAATTGGCGTGTGTACTGTTTGGCTTGATCCGTAATTTCGGCGCGCTCAATTTTGCCACTTTCAAAGGCAAACTCCCGTAGCAACTTTTGACTAAAGCTGTCCAGTGTTCCGACAAACAGTTCATCGAGCTGGTCAATCACCAGTTTCAGCCTTTCACAAGCATAACCGACCTGATGCGCAAACTGACTCAGGATTTTGGCTTGTAAGGGATCACTGCACTGCTCGGCAAAACCCTGATTTTCTTCTGCCGTGTTACTGCGCCGTGCATCAAAAAACACATAACTTTCTTGCAGACGTTTACGAATACGACTTTTCAGTTCGGCTGCTGCCGCACGGGTAAAGGTGGTGGCAATCACCTGACGCGGTAAATATTGTTCCAGTAAAATCCGTACCATCAGGCTCGACAAGGTAAAGGTTTTGCCTGAACCTGCCGAAGCTTCAATCCAGTGTAAGCCTTTAAATTGAATATCGTGAATCGGGGTGGTTGAAATGCGAGTCGTGTTCATTAGGCATGCTCCACCGCTTGCTGGTACTGGTAAATCGGCGCATATAAGGCATAAGCAAAGCGCTGACAGGCATCCTGCAATAACAGGTCGGCATCTTGCTCCTGCAAAATAAACTGCCAGTCATCGTGATACTGGGTTGAACAATCTTCTGTGATTGAAAAGAGGCTGTTGTAATTATTGCTGCCTTGCCATTGTTTGAATAGATTTTTTTCAGGTTCAACCAGCTGCATCTTGCCCTGTTCATCGGCTTGCCATTCAAGCTCTTTGCCACTTTCCAGTGGTTTGAGCAGCAATGCCGCAGGCAACACCAACGGCGTAGTTTGTCCATAATCCCACGCCTTAAACCATTCTTGCAGATAAGCTTGTGCCTGTGCCGAACTGAGTCCCTGACAAATCAGGGTACGATCACTAAACACCACAATCCGTTTCAAGGCTGTGCCCTGTTCACCCAAATTTAAGTAGCTCAGCCACAGCAAATATTCGAGCCATGTTTTGGCACGGCGCTCGGCACGGGCACTCGATGGATTCAGACTGACCCAGTCTTGTTCATGCAGTTTAGGAATCACGATGCGCATGTGCAAGTTATCCCGCAAATGCAACGTTTGCCCTGTGGTGGCACTCGGTGCAGGGGCATATTGCTGTAACTGGCTTAGAAGTTGCTGATGTTCTAACTGACTGAGTTGCCACGCACTGTGCTGCGTTTTGCCGACAGGCAAACGGTCTTGTAGCAATGCGGTACTTGCCGTGTCTTGCTGCTGTAAAAATTCGCGCAGGCTATAGCGCCCCAAACCATCAAGCAGCAAGGGTTCGACTTCATCAGGCAAATCCTGCATGCGCAGATTTTCCACGCCAAGCGTTTTCAGATACAACTGCGCAGGAAAAGTCATGTCATTGAGCCACTGCTGGCTATTCAGCATAATCACATCACTGTCAGATATTTCAAAAGTTTGATTACTCCACGGCTGACGTTGCCCTGTCGCGTGTTGAATTTGCTGTGCCACCGTAAACCACTGATCCCGATAACGCAGATGCTCAGGTGTGAAACCTTGTAGGTCAAAAGGTTGTAGTGGATGCACCTGATACAGACTTTGCAGATGCTGCGGAATGTCCAGACCTGCATATTCCACAGTCGGCGCAATTTGAGCATCGGGCTGTTGCGATGTCACAATAAAGGCAATATGGTCTAGCAGTTCTTGCAACACACTCGATGGCTGACGCACTTCGCCATCATTGACATCAAAGCCATTGTAAAATAACCAGAGCTGCTCTTTGGCGAGGAGCAGTGCATCTAAAAATGCACCCTGATCATCTTCCAGACGGGAACGATCACCGAGTTGTGGACGCAAACTTTGCATCAGATCAAATGGGGTATGGGTCTGTCGGCTTGGAAACTGCCCGCTATCCAAATTCAGCATCACCACCAAACGATACGGTAACGGGCGAATCTGTCCAATCTGACTAAAAGTAATCTGTCCGCTCGGTTCAGCCTGATCCAACTGACTGTCGAGCTGCTGTTGAATTTCCTGCAAAATCACCCCAAGCGGCAGACTAAAATTCTGCAAGGCGACCTGTGGCGAGTGTTGCTGTTTTTGATAATGCACCGACAGGGTCAGCATACGAATCTGTTTACGCACCATTTCATAGGCTGCACCGAGCGCAGTCACGCCTGCCTGCTGAAACTCGTGAATATCTTGCTGAATCTGATACAGCCAGTGCTCAACAGTATGGTTTTGCCCAAGTTCATGCAAAATCAGCCAGTCCCGACGCAGCGCCAAATCTTCATAAATCTCGATCAAACTGGCAATCAGTTCAAAGTCGCTTGGCAATACCTCTGCATAGCTCAACGTGCCTTCAAACAGCACATGTTCAGGAATGGCTATGCCCAGTGCCAAACGGTCAAGGGCAAATTTAAAACTGAAACGGTAATCCTGATCATCGGGACTGAGCTGACGCGCCAGATGTGCTTCATCTAAACCGCGTTTAAAACCTGCTTGGGTCAATAACTGCAAGGCACGCTGCGTCTGAGTAATATCCAAGGCATAACGCTGCTGGGTGGCAGGTAAACTGAGCCAGTCAGCAAACTGCTCAAACTGGAAACGTCCATGCGGTAACTGAATCCGCCCATACACCGCCTGCCATGCCTGAGTCATATCGAGCTGAGCCACACCACCAATTTTGACAGGCAAATACGGCGCTTGCTGTGCGTTTTGCAAACGTGGTGGCGGTGCAAATACACTGCGAATATGTGGTTCGAGCGCCTTGATGTTCGGGGTTAAAATCAGAATATCATCCAGTCGACGTGGCTGTTGTGCTGTACCCTCTGCAAGCCAGTGCAACAACTGATCTTTTAACACTTCGAGCTGACGTAATGCCGAATGACAGACGTGCACCTGAATAGACTGATCATCAGAGGCAAGTTCAAACTGATGCTTTTCAGGCTCCATTAGATACAACACATCAGACTGGATTTTGCCCAACAAGCTGTCGGAATAATCTTCATCGAACAGATCGACCCATTGCCCTTCTTCCCCCGAAGACAAATGCGACAACAACGAGAAATGGTCACGTGCCTGCTTACCAAAACGGGTCAATAAGGGATGACGGGATTCACGCGCTTCGGCATTAAAATTGAGAGTAAATTCATCAAAGAAACGTTGCAGATCGGCATCCGATGCTTGGGGATGCTTTTGCAAAAAGCGCTGTTTGACCCCAAGGTCATAGCGTTTTTTCCAGTTCGGATCGACACTATCCGCCCAATATTCCTGCGAAGGGTTATAGTGCAAAATCACCACTTCTAAGTACTGCCCCAAACGACGCAAAAATTGCAGTTGAGTCGGTGGCAAATCCAGTACGGTAAATATCAGTAATTGTTGCGGCAAACGTTTCAGTGCTGCTTTACGGCGTTCTGGGTCATCCAAAATTGCCCAGAAATCTCGGTCAATCTGCTGCATCTGCACAAAGTCGGCATGAAAGACTTCCTGCCACAGCCAGCGCTGCCATGCTTCAAGCTGCTGTACCTGCTCCAGTTGATACAGCGCAATGCCGTGTTCATCGGCTTGGAAGAGTTGCTCGATGTTCAGTTCACGGTTATTGCCCCACGCTTTTAGCCAGTTTTGTGGACAGCTACACGGCTCATGCCAGTGGTGCTGGCATTGCCCCCGATAAATCATGTAATGACTAAAGACCCGCGACACCTGCTCTGCCACCCAGTACAGCATGTTTTGTTTTTTGAGTTGCTGCTGTAGACCTTGGCTTAAATGTGCGGCACTGTCATAAATGCGCTGCACGATGCTATACAGCGGATGCTCGGCCGACACACTGAGCTGTTCAGGTTCTATATACGGTTTCAGAGCTTCATAAATGCGCCACTGCATCACCAGTCGGGGAATGTTGGCTTGGCGGACTTGGTCTTTATTGTCCAAGACTTGTTGATAGGCATACCACTGAAACGTCTGTATGCGCTGATGATAAAGCTGATTGGCACTAATCCCATGATGCTGCGAAATTTGCTGCTCTAGCCACTGCTCGACGGCTGCACTCGGCACCACAAAATGCTGCTGTTTCAGCACCTGTAAGGGATGGCGTTCTGCCTGACTGATCTGGGCTAACAGGGTTTGCAACAACAGTTCTAAACGCTGGCTTTGACAAACATGAATACCCATAAATCACTTTTCTCACTCTATTCTTGCAGAATGTCTGCAATCTGCACAAATTGACACACAGATTAGACTATTTCTTCAACTTGAATTATGTCATTTTAAAAAACAATATGTTGTGATCAGCATGAATCAATTGCAAGTAAAAATAATGCAAAAACAGGTAAGGACTTTATGAAAATTGAGCATATTCCCGATTCAATTGACCCTGACTTGAATCTAGAGCAAATTCGCCGTCTCTGTTTAGGTCTCGCCCGAAAACGCGCCTGCCTGTCTGCGGGTGCTGCGGTCATTCCTGTGCCATTTTTAGATGTGGTGGTCGATGTCGGGATTTTATCGAAACTGATTCCTGAAATTAATGAACAGTTTGGACTCGACCGCGAACACATCAGCGTCTATGATCCGAAAACCCGTGAAATTCACTGGCAGGAACTACGTAAACGTGGTGTACAATTTTCAGGGCTGATGGTGGCGCGCACTGGAGTTAAAAAATCCTTTAATGGCTTTGTCGGAAAAATGCTGACTAAACAAGTCTCTAAATTTATTCCACTGGGTGGGCAAGTGGTTGCAGCCAGTCTGGGCTATTTGGTATTTAAGAAAATTGCCTCTGCCCATGTCGAAGATTGCTATCAACTGGCAAAACGCATTCAACTGAAACAAAAAGCCCAACCTGTCAGCTAAACCACAAGGCGGATTACTCCGCCTTTAACCGTTTTAAAATCACCCGCATAATGTCTAGCCGCGCCTGACGTTTGCTGTCAGTCGAAATAATATGCCACGGCGCATACACCGTATTGGTCAAATTAAACATATCCGATGCTGCGTTTAGATAATCATCCCATCGGGCACGATTGCGCCAGTCATCACTGGTGATTTTAAAGCGCTTATGTGGCATTTCTTGGCGAATTTTAAAACGGTCAGCTTGCTCGTCTTTACTGATCGCCAGCCAGAATTTAATCACAATGGTTTGTGTATCCACCAAATCTTTTTCAAAACGGTTCATTTCCTCATAGGCCCGTTGCCACTCAAAATCTGCCGAAAAGCTTTCTACCCGTTCGACCAACACCCGACCATACCAAGAACGGTCAAAAATAGTAATCGGGCTGGATTTTTCCAGTTTTGTCCAGAAACGCCATAAATACGGGTGGCGTTTTTCATAACGCTCAGGAGCAGCAATACAGTGAATGTCGTATTCACGTGGATCGAGATTTTTGACAATACGACGGATCGCTCCACCTTTACCTGCTGCATCCATTCCCTCAAAGACAATGACGACTCGATGTTGGTTGTTGCGTAAACAATCCCCGACCTTTCGTGACAGTTTTTTCAGTTCGGTCTTATAGTCTTTTTTATTAATTTCTGGATGACTAATATTGAACAAGTTTTCTGGGATTGTGGCTTGGGGCCAATGTTCAGATACCAAGCCTGTATGTTTGGGTAAGTCTTTAAAGGCCAGCAATAAATGCTGTGCGAACTCACGGTTACGCTGATGCTTATCTTCACAGTCAATCAGGATCCAGTCATCGCTATAACGCTGGCGTAAGCGTTGCAAATCATCATATTGTTTTTTGTTGCGCCAGTCCAAGCCATGTAATTTATGCCATTTTTCCTCGGAAGGATTCATATTGTCGAGGCGCTTTTGTAGAGATTTCCACGACAAGTCAAACCAGAACTTAATTACATCGACCTGATTGTTTTTAAGATCCTGTTCAAATTTACGCATTTGGTGAATGTAGGCATCGAACATGGTGTCATTTAAAGGTTTAGAGACATGCATGGCGGTATTCAGCAGGTCGTTGTACCAGTTACTAAATAGGACGACCACCTGCCCTTGAGCAGGAATCGCCTGTGCATAGGGCTGCCAAAAGGGTTGCTTGTTGTTGAAAAACTGTGGTGGCTCAGCATTGACATATAAATAACGCGGGTCGACCCATTCACGCAGTTGCTTGACAGCTTCACCTTTACCCGCAAGTTCAATCCCACTGACAATAATCAGGACACTTTTGCTGTGGTCTGAACCACGGCTATTGCGCAGGCGGTATTGGGCTTCAATAAGATCAAAAGAAAGTTGATGATCATGTTTAATTTTTTCTGGTTCTACACTTTGATCCATACTAAACGGCCTGTGCTTGTTCATTTTTATCTCTAGCATGATACTACACTCGGCCTAGATCAATGGTCAAAACAGGTGAAATAACCTTTGCTGGCTATTCATAACTTCTAAACTTTTGTGTGTTTTAAATCAAAAATTTAAAATATTTTCATCGCACTAAAAACCCAGAAAAAAGCCAATTGGAAACCAGTCGGCTTTTTTTAACCCAATCTAATACACCTAGTTGATTAACAACCATATTTAGGTTCTGGCTGAATTCTCAAAGGTAGAAGTTCCTGCGGACAAGTATCGGGATAGTTTTAAGCTAGGATGAATCTTTACTATTTCACATACGGCCAAATATCAGGATCAACATAATTCTCATCTATGTGATAACCTTTTGAAATGGCTTCTTTTTCATCAATCTCTCTTGCCTTTTTGTCCAATACTAATTCCTTTTTAAATGCTTGCTCTAATTCCGTCGCTGTCATTTTATATGTATCAATATTATGTTCGGCATCATCGATCAAATTTCTTTGATTATAGCGGACAGTATCGAAAGCATAGCGCACCATATATTGTTCTTTACCATCTTTTTCATTTGTTTTATCTATACTCAATTTTAAGATGACACCATTAGCATACAACGTATATCCTAAGCTTCCATTACGCTTTGAAATAACAATTTTTTTCCACTCCTCATAATTAAAAATATAATTCGGATCAATTATATCTCCCCATTCAAGTAGATACTTAATGTTATCTTTAATCGAGATTCTGGCATCACTTCTATAAAAATAATTTTTCCATCCTGCTTGATTTAATTGCTTCATTAAATTTACATAGCCTTGATAGGCTTGTTCTGGACTCACAAACTCGTCTTTATTTAAACCTGCATCAATATCTAAACCTTGAATACCATCGGCCTGATTGAAAGATGTACCTAAAACAGAAAAAATATGATCAATCACAAAACTATTTGGGCCATTCTCAATTCTAATTTTGCCTAAATGTGGAGGAGAAAAATCTAGTTCTCTGAAGCCTGCTCCAGCTGGCTGACGATCCACCTGACCATCATTATATTTAACAAAATCACTAATGCCTTGCTGGCCTAAATGTAGAATATAAGGTTGCTCATTCACTGTATTATTCTCGCTATGCTTTGTACTGGGTTGGCAACCAACAAAAGACCATCCCAATATTAAAATTAAAGTCAGATTGAAATAAGATTTAAATTTTTCCATCATTACAAGGTATCCAATCCTTAGTCACTATTAAATATAGTGCTTAATTATTTTAAAAACTCATATCCTATAAACAAATTTATTTAAAATAAAAAGCCCAATCAGGGCTTTTATTTCTATTGAGCAAACTTAAGTGGCGTATCTTGATAACTTTCATCAATCTCAAAACCGAGTCGTTTTACTTTTTCTTCATCAAAATTACGTTCATTTTTCCATTTCTGTAAATCTTTTTGTAAATATTTTTTCCATTCTTTAGCTCGAATATCTTCATCTATATCATATCGATAATAGTAACGACTAAACTGTGTTAACAATTGAACACTAAAAGCTGTATCAATTGCAGCAACATCTTTTGAAAAAATTAAAACAATCCCATTTTTTTCTAAAAGCCAAATATCTCGTATATTTTCTATATCTTTATAATAATCTTTCCATTTATCAAAATTATCAAAATAAAAAACATCTACACCAGTATTTATATCTTTTAATTTTGGATTCACAGTATCTTTTCTTTTTATCCTTGCATCCATTAAAGGAAAATAATTTCTCCAGCCATTCTCTTTTAAGTTAGATACAAAACCATTAAAGCATTGGTACATTTCCTCCATACCTATCTCACTACGATCACTACATACATAACTAAAGTCAATATCTGTAATCCCTTCTTTAAAATGATTACGATCACTTGTAATCATTAAATCACGAATATGATCTATATTAAATAATGTACGCCCTTGTTGATCTTGAAGTTGTAGTTTAATCAGTTTATCTTCAGACATTGGTATATTGGGTCGATCTATTCTAACGCCAATATCAGATGTAGGAGCTGTTTCTACTGGAGGCTCACCTTCAAATATACTCGAATTCTGTATATACATATCCTTAAGTGAACCACCCATCTTAAGGTTTATTTCGTAATATCCATTTTTCTTTTGTGCTGGCATAACTTTTTTACTTACATGTTGAGATGTTGTATCGGCATATATACTTAAACCAAATCCTAAAGCTACTATGGCAGATATAATTAAAATATACCTCATTCTTTTAATCATAAATACCTGCTCCATCTACAATATTATTATTTGCAATATGACTGAGATAGCCTGACATATTCTTTTCATACTTTTTCATGACTTGATGAAACTCCTTAGCGATTCTTAAAATAAATCTCATTCTTAGATTTTTATCATACAAATCTTCATCATCTTTCATATTTTCATATTTTCATATTTTCATATTTTCATATTTTCATATTTTCATATTTTCATATTTTCATATTTTCATATTTTCATATTTTCATATTTTCATATTTTCATAAAATAATTCCTTATCTTTTGCAGGAATTTGATTATTTTTTAATACAGATTATTTAATAGTTTTTCAGTCACAATTTAGCCAAGATTAAAAGAAAGCAACCCATACCTGAAAAAATTAAACCTGACACACCATATATATTGATATATAACCATAGTTTTCTATAATTTTTTATTATATACAATGCATTTTCAAAATTTAAATTTGGGAATTGATTTGATCCACTATTAGACCTCTTTCATAAATCAAAAAACACCCAACTTTTAGATTAAAAAATCATTCTGCAAAGTTTCAGATTTTGAAGCATAATCGCCCCATGAAATATCTCGACTTTAAAAAGCTTCCTGAAACTCAGTTTAAGCGATACACAGGCATCTCATGGTCAACCTTTGATTTAATCGTTGAAGACATGAAAAAACAGATCCTTATAAAAAGTAGACCAACCATGCTTTTCTTGGAAGATCAGCTCTTACTGTGTATGAGTATAAAAATTAGGCAGACCTCACACCCAAGTTGTAGCTTAATTTTGGTGAGACTAGGTGAAATCTGCCTTTGAAATATTTATGCAACAAAGTCATTTAATCTACATATATTCTAAATATATAAAATTCTTTTGGTGGAGCATTATCAATATTATCTTTTCCATAAACTTGATATTTAAATTTTCCATCTGTTAATTGGTATTCAAAGATTTGATTTGAATCATCTGGAAGTTCTTTTTTGATAACTTTTAAACCTAGTTGATCTAATATATTTAATTTATATTCTTTTAAATTCAAAGCTCCAGCAGATCCTGAATAGGCTAAGCTAATATAAGTTAGTTTATTATTTTCTTTTCTATATTTTAAATATACTTCAATTTCAGGATAATTAGGCATATTCTCATAACGATATGAAACCTCAGGATCTGAGAACTCCTTACTATACATTCTTTCTTTCTTTCCTAAAATGGGATCCGTTTCTTTAAAATCAGATTTCTTTGCTGTTTCAATTACATATTTTGCAATTAATAAAAAGTCTTCTTCAGCAATTTGATAATTTTCTAAACTTTTTAAAAACTGCTCATCAGCAATATTTTTTTCTTCTTTTGTCATTTGAACTTTAGACACATTATGTTCCTCTTTGGTACTATTCATATTCTCTTTCATATGAGAAGGTTGGCTACAAGCCAATAAAAACAAGCTTATTACTAAACTTAAAGTAATTTTATTTACCATATTACTTCATCCCTTCTATTTTTTTCTGGCAATATTTCATTTATTAATTTTTTAGGATCTTCTTTGGTATAATATTTTTCACCAATTGGATAAGTCTTATATGGTACTCCAGCTTTTTTTAAATCATCAAAAAGCCAATAAGGGGTAATAGCATGGATATAAGCATAATAAGTTCCTGTTTTACCTTTACCTTTTGGTAAGCTTGGTATATATGGTCTTAATATTTGCAGTGATGTTTCAGCACATGTATCATTTGTTATTCCGCTATATACGATTCTACCTTCCTTAGAAAAAATACTACCGTTCGTAATTAAGTTTCGCCATGAATTAGTTTCCTCGATAAGTTTCTCTGCTTTAACTTTAGTTAAATTATACTTAAAAGCATAGACCATGTTTTTCATCGTACAGTCCGCGGTAGCAGGTCCTATTGCAGCGGCAGCAGCAGATCGGGGACCAAAGCTTAAGACGGACTGAATAATGCCATTTTTAACGACATAATATAATGCGTGCCCTGGTTCTGCGATAGGATTATGAGCTGTCGAACCATCTAGAGTTTTTATTAAAGCTTTTTCTGGATGTGAAGCATCAATCATAATTACAACATAATAAATATCTGTTTTAATTTCTGTTATTGGCTTATTTGAAGCCGTTGTACCTTTGCCATTCGGTCTAATACCCATTAGATCACCCTTTTATTTCTTTTAATTTTTCTTCAGCTTCTTGCCCTAAATAGACTTGCATGCCTTCGGATTCAGGTCGGTATATCCGCTTGGTATAACCTTCTTCATCCGTTTTACCCTCATAATAGACACCGCTTTTAGTGACAGCTAAATAATTCATATTTTTTAATATTTTATTGTTTGAATCTTTAATTAAGAACTTTTGACTGTATTCATGTAAAACGGGTAATTTATATTCAGGATAAGCTTTTTGCTCCCCACCTTTAAACTGATGCTGACTAGCTTTCACTTCAAAGACTTGACCTGTAGCATTTCGAATACCTGCACTACTGATTTCGATACGTGATCCTCCTGATTCAAGTGTGATCTTTCTATTTGCTCTGATAATAACTTCATCTTCTGTCGAGATAATCTGAATGCCCTTACGTGCAATCGCATCCAGTCCGTCATTCTGTGCCTGTAGTTCTACCTTGCCTTTGGCTGCCACCTGTTTGATGCCCCCTTGTGCCGCAAACTGAC
>NZ_POVU01000019.1 GCF_003261585.1 Acinetobacter sp. MB5
CTCAGAAGCAGATAAAGATTCAGAAACAGACTCAGAAGCTGAAAGTGATGCCGATTCAGAAGCAGATAAAGATTCAGAAACAGACTCTGAAGCTGAAAGCGACGCCGACTCAGAAGCAGATAAAGACTCAGACAAGGACTCAGAGGCTGAAGCAGACTCAGATTCAGAAGCTGATAGCGATTCTGACAAGGACTCAGAGGCTGACTCAGACAATGAAGTCGATTCAGATAATGACTCTGAAGTTGAATCTACTGTATCCACATAGTCAGTTGAAGTTGGTGATGAATAATTACCAGCCTGATCTACTGCAATCGCAACAATAGTTCCTGAATCTTGTACGGTGACCGATGTCGCAGTATAACTACCATCACTCGCAGTAAGTACATCTTGAGTTGTACCATCTGGGAAGGTCACAGTCACGGTCGTACCTACCTCAGACTGACCTCCGACTGTGACAGTACCATCGTCATTTGAAATAACTTGATCAATTGTTGGTGCTTCAGGCGGAGTGGTATCAGTATATGTTGTTGTCGCTGGGTTGGATGTATTACCCGCAGCATCTTTTGCAATAGCCGAAATATCTCCTGACGTTTGGGGCATATCTGATGTTACTGAATAGCTACCATCACTTGCTACAACGACATTTTTAGTTGAACCATCAGGGAAAGTCACCGTAACCGTACTGCCGACCTCAGACTGACCACTCACTGTTAGAGTGCCATCATCATTTGGTGTAAGTTCATCAATACTCACCAGCGGTGCTGTGACATCGGTATAGACTACAGTAGTCGGATCAGAAGTATTGCCCGCATGGTCAGTTGCTGTCGCAGAGACATCTCCCGAGGTTTGTGGGCTGCCTGAAGTCAAGCTATAACTGCCATCGCTGCCCGCAACAATACTTGCAGTTGTACCATCAGGGAAAGTCACCGTAACCGTACTACCTGCTTCAGCCTGACCACTCACTGTTACCGTGCCGTCGTCATTGGCTGTCACCTGATCAATGCTTGGTGCCTCAGGTGCTGTGGTATCGGTATAAGACACTGTGGTTGGATCGGAGGTATTTCCTGCATGGTCAGTAGCCGTTGCAGAAACATCACCAGACGTTTGCGGTGTCCCTGAGGTTGCTGTATAGCTACCATCACTCGCCGCAATGACATTCGCTTTCGTACCATCAGGGAAAGTCACCGTGACCGTACTTCCCGCTTCTGCCTGACCAGTAACTGTCAAAGTCCCATTATTATTCGCTGTAACATTCACTGTCGGTGCATCTGGTGCAGTTGTATCTTTTACGCCCGATGAACCACTGCTACTACCTCCAGATGCAGCAGCAGCCACTACACCTGCGGCCAGACCTGCACCAATTCCCCATGCACTTAGTCCAGCTGCACCTGCAACAGCATTTGCGCTATCTGTATATAAAAGAGGATCTATAGATTCTATAGGGAGATAACTGACTTCACTTGTTGCGCTATGCTCAATCACCAATAGCTCATGGTTATCATCACGAAAAACCAAACTATTATCTGGTGTATTGGTGTTATAGAAATTCTGAATGAC
Organism: Acinetobacter sp. MB5; assembly: GCF_003261585.1. Lineage (GTDB taxonomy): Bacteria > Pseudomonadota > Gammaproteobacteria > Pseudomonadales > Moraxellaceae > Acinetobacter. The sequence continues at coordinate 1,558 of NZ_POVU01000019.1, forward strand.
AATTTGATCCCCGTTTTTTAGGGTAATCACTGCCGAGTTTCCATCTCTTGTAATGGTTGCAACGTCCTGCTGCCTGACATCTACAACAACGACCGAATTTTGAGTCACACTGACATGATTAGAATTAATGGTTTCTAATACTTTATGACTCTCTTTTGAAATTATTTGTATCGTGTTCGCCATAGTTTATTCCCGACTGTTTTTATTGGAATTCTTGTTAAACTAATCTTCACACAATTTTTTTGTTCATTTGTTGAGCTTTTGTGACAGAAAAAATAATTTATATAAAATGTAAATAACTGAATTTAAGTATTTTTCTTATTTTAAATATTATATAAATGTAATTTATATATTTTTTGTAGCATCTTTTTATGTCATTTTTCCCATAATACACATATTTTTTTTAAGTGATTTTATGTGAACTATTTCACATTTTACAAATAGTTTAAGTGTTTTTATTTATGCTTATTACATCAACAAAATCCGCCATGTATTTATCAATGTACGGATTTTAAAGTTTCATCATCTTTTTTAATTTAAAAAATCAAAAATAATTTCATCCACCAAGGTCGTTTTGGTTTTGAAACCTTAATGTCAAAAGGTTGTACAAGAACGATCTCCTTGCTATCGCTATGATGTAGCTTTGCATGATGCAAACTATCTAAAACCAGCTGATCCAGTTTTGTATTTCCAGAACTCTGATCTAGCCCCAATTTCTCCATCTGACCATCTGCGTCAGCCCAAATACGAACTTTTAAATGGTATTCCCCTACAGGTATATATTTGCTCAGTAGATGTTGAGATAGCTGTGGTTTGGTTTCCCAATAGACTTGTGAATTCGTCACTAAAGTCATGTTGTGGGCTGGCGTTATATCAGTAGGATTTGAGGTTGCCCAAGTGAATGATGAACACAGCAACAGGCCTAACAGAAGTATTTTTCTCATGCTTTCAATTTATTATAAAATTTTGCCTAGTCTAATAGATTAACTCAAATTTTAAAAAGTCCTTTCTTCGAAACTTAAAAAAACTTAGTGATCCCGATATTTTTTTAGTTTTAATGCTCTGACCGCTTTTAAAAATCATAATGCTGAAAATTGAATTGGACTGAAATAGGTGATGTCAGCATTTTTTTATGGCCTAGGTACGGGCTTTTCCCTGTTACTGGCCATTGGGGCACAAAATGCGTTTGTCCTCAAACAAGGACTTAAACAACAATACATGTTCTGGGTAGCACTGATCTGTGCTGTCTCTGACTCCATCCTGATTTTTGGTGGAATTTCAGGATTTAGCCAGATCATTCGCCAATTTCCGCAAATTCCGCTGATTGCGCAATATGCAGGCGCCTTGTTTTTATTTGCTTACGGTCTCCGCAGTTTTTATCAGGCGATTTATCAAAATGCCGCTTTAACACCGAGTCAGCTTGAACCAGAAAGCTGGATCAAAATTATTGGAATGTGCTTGGCCTTTACATGGCTCAATCCACATGTCTATTTGGATACCATGTTACTCATCGGTTCAATTTCCACGCAATTTTCACCGAGCATTGGTCTGTTTAGCGTTGGAGCCATTCTCGCCTCATGGCTATTTTTCTTCAGCCTTGCCTATGGTGCCAGACTACTGCTTCCGATTTTTCAACTGCCGCTTTCTTGGAAAATTCTGGATGCCGTTATTGGATTGGTGATGTGGGGAATCGCCCTGCGCTTAATTTGGCACTAAGCACAGTTAACCTTCAAAAGGTTGTCCCATCACAATCACCAACAAACAACCCAAAGCCACACAGGCGGCAAAATAAAAACGATAAGGGCGAACACGGAAGTTGATGCACATGCAACTGGCACACTGGAACAGGTAAAACAGTGCAAAACCTTTGGAGGCGAAATCAATGATTTCAAAAATATCAAATTGCCAAACCAAGACCAGACAGCACAAAGCAATGATGACATAAGCACTTCTGATCGGAATTTTTTGCTGACTGACTTCGTTGATTAACCCGCCATTCCCAGAAAAGTCTGCCAATGCCGCACTCAACTGACTGGCTACGGCAGCAACCATTAAAAATAACGGTGCGGCAACAAATACAAACTGAGCGACATCGATAACCGAGGTATCGGTAATGGCTGTAGTTAAAGGGTGGATTCGAAAGACCAGTGTAAACAGCAAGATAAATGAAATATAAATCGCAGAGCTAACCAACTGGGCATTACGCATACTGTTGATGCGTAACTTGGGACTATATTCTTTTCCCAGATAGCGGCTGGTTTCAAAACCCTGAATCATGATCAGCAACCCCAAAACCATCGGAATATGCTGAGGGTTAAAGGTTTTCTCAGGCCAATTCGGTGCGGGGGTTTTCAGGTTAAACCATGCTAAAGCCAGTAAAAAAACCAAGATAATGCTCAGCTTGATATTCACCGAGTAAACTTCGATTTTCTCTAATGCCTTAAAGCCACGCCAGAAACCAAAAACCGCCATAAACACCAAGACAACACTGGTGATCAGCTTTTCAGGGTAGCCATTGGTTAAGCCAAATGCCCTGACAATAAAAGAAGAAAATAAATAGAGGTAATAGCTGACAGACAATACATAAGCAAAAACCAACGCGATATCACTACATTGCTCTGTGCGTTGTACCGCACGGTAGCGTGGCTCATGCAAGACGGGTTCAACCTGCTGAATATTCCAGCGAATAACTTGTCCAATGGCAAATGCAAAGACACACAAACCCAGCATGACCCAAACAGCATCGTCACCACTTAAATCATAAAGTAATGGTGCAGCGATGAGAAAACCACTGCCAATAATAGAGGCAAGCGGTGTGATTGTGGCTCGCCATGTCTGATTATGTTGAATTTTTGGATAGAAAAAAATTAACATAAAACCCAGTGCCAGACCTGCTAACAGCAAGGTGGTTGGATCTAACCCCATTGGTTTCCCCTTTTCAGCATCTCTTTTGTGCTGATTGATCTTTATAAAATGGCCTTACCATACCCCCAAACTTTTATGCTCACAAATACTTTCATCAATGGCAAGATTTAAAGCTATTTATCCATCCATAAACCCAAAGTGGATATTTAGACCTATTTATAACTTTTACTAAATAATTACCATAATTCATATTTATTTATATTTTTCATAATTTTAAATCAGAAGTTAATCCGATCTTTAAAATAACACATGATATTCAAAAAAATTTAAAATATAACCAATTGAATATTATTTAATTTTTAAAAATTCCGATTAATTCAGTTGGTTATATTAAAATCCCTGTCTGTTAATAGATCTACACAATTGTTATACTAAAGTCTTATTTCGTTCATTTTAATTTTTGCTTTGTAAATAGTCAGTTTGATTTTTCCCAGCATTTTTGAACATTTTTAATGTCCACTTTTTTGCCACGCTTTTGGCAAGACCTTTCATTTTTTAGGGAAATTGAATGCGTAAGTTTTTAAAGGCATTATTAATACTGCTTTTGGTATTAATCATCCTTGCTGTGATCTTTTTGTTTAGACCGATTGCGTCTAAAAAAATTAATACCACCCAAGGTGAACCTGTTGTTGATGCCGTACTGATTGGCGGCGGTATCATGAGTGCAACACTCGGGACTTATCTCAACGAATTACAGCCAAACTGGCAGATTCGTATGTACGAGCGCCTCGATAACGTTGCACTTGAAAGCTCAAATGGCTTTAACAACGCAGGTACGGGTCACTCAGGCTTCATGGAAATGAACTATACCGAAGAAAAAGACGGTAAAATGGACATTTCTAAAGCAGAAAAAGTCGCTTCCCAATTTGAAGTTGCCAAGCAGTTCTGGTCATATCAAGTCAAACAGGGCGTTTTGGGCGAGCCAACAAGCTTTATCAATCCTGTGCCACACCACGCATTTGTGATGGATGACAACGTTAAATTCCTTGAAAAACGTTATGCAGCCATGATCAAAAGCCCATTCTTCCAAGGCATGAAATTTACTGAAGACCCAAACCAGATTAAGCAATGGGCACCTTTGGTGATGGAAGGACGTGATCCGAACCAGAAAGTTGCGGCAACCCGCATGGAAATTGGTTCTGATGTGAACTACGGTTCAATCACTCGCCAATTGGTCGGTCATTTGGAAAAGTCACCAAACTTCAAGTTACAAACCTCAACTGAAGTGACAGGCATTAGCCAAAATGATGACAAAACTTGGTCTGTTGAATTTAAAGATTTAAAAACAGGCAAAGTGGATCATGTCAAAACACGCTTTGTGTTTATTGGCGCAGGTGGTGCAGCGATTAAAATGTTGCAAATGACAGGTCTACCACAAGCGAAACAATATGCAGGCTTCCCTGTTGGCGGTGAATTCCTGATTACAGACAATCCAAAAATCACGGCACAACACACAGCAAAATTGTATGGTCGTGCAGACTTCGGCGCGCCTCCAATGTCTGTACCGCATATTGACACTCGTTATATCGACGGTAAGAAATATGTATTGTTTGGGCCATTTGCAACTTACTCAAACAAGTTCCTGAAAAATGGTTCACAGTTAGATTTGATTGCGAACACCAACAAAAACAATGTTTTGCCAATGACAGCTGTCGGCATCCAAAATCTGGACTTGGTGAAATACTTGATTAGCCAAGTCATGATGACTGATGAAGACCGCTTCCGTGAACTGAAACGCTACTACCCAGATGCCAATCCGAAAGACTGGCACTTGAGCCAAGGTGGTCAGCGTGTACAGATCATCAAGAAAGAACCTGGTAAACCTGCAAAATTGCAGTTTGGTACTGAAGTGTTTGTTTCTGAAGATCACGCGATTGCAGCATTGATGGGTGCTTCACCAGGTGCATCAACGTCTCCATACATTATTTTGAATGTCTTGGAAAAAGCGTTCCCAACACAAACCAAAGGTGAGTGGAACGGTAAGTTGCATGAAATTATTCGCTCTTATCAACAAGATTTGGGTGAAAACCCTGCCTTGCTTGACCAAGTGCGTCAGTACACCAGTTCAACACTGGGCTTACATTACACACCTGTTGCCCAACAAGCACAAAAGTAATTTAAGTCACTGAAAACAAAAGGGATGAAGTCATTCATCCCTTTTGTCATTTTAAAACCTTGTTACTTTTGACTTTTAAGATCTCTAATGTCTGACAAAATTTCACCTTTTGCTGCCCTGACTTGTCGCGATTTCTCGTTGCTGACCATGAATCAGTGCTGTCTGACCTTAGCGATTTTGATTCAGGAAGTGTTGCTGAGTTTTTATTTATATCAGCTCACGCATAACCCGATGATGCTCGGTTTAGTCGGATTGGCAGAGTTTGTACCCTTTGTACTGCTCTCGCTTTGGGGTGGTTATATTGCCGATCGTTTTAACCGACAACGGATCTTACAACTGAGTTTTAGCAGTTCGATTCCATTATCAGGACTGCTGTGGTTATGTTTCTCCAGTCACCAACAACAGCTTCTCACTGACACGTTATTTCTCGTGAGTGTGTATAGCATCATCTTCCTTTTTGGCTGTATTCGCGGCATTTATAGCCCGTGTTTTAATTCGTTGCGTCCATTTCTGGTCCCTGAAAAGCTGTATAGCAATGCCTCAACATGGACAGCGCTCTGCTGGCAAATCAATGCGGTACTTGCCCCGATTTTGGCAGGATTGCTACTCACCCATTTCGGTTTACACACCACATTTATGGCGGTAATGGCCTTGTTTGTATTGGGCAGTCTGGCGCTCTGGCAGCTCAAAGCGCGAGAATTTCCACAGCTTGCGCAAAGTTCTGTTTGGTCAAGCCTCAAAGAAGCCGTGGCATTTTTAAGACAGAGCCGAGTGCTGTTTTGGGCAATGCTGCTCGATGTCAGCTCGGTCTTTTTTGGTGGCGTAGTTGCCCTGCTCCCCATCTTTGCTCAGGATGTTTTACATCTTGATGCTGATGGTTTTGGGTTGTTACGCGCTGCTCCTGCCTGTGGCTCTTTGCTGATGATGAGTGTGTTGGTGAAGTTTCCACCCCAACAGCAACTCTGGCAAAAAATGCTGATTGCAGTTGCAGGTTTTGCCTGTTGCTGCTTTGCGTTTGCACTGAGTCGACATCTCTATCTTGCGGTACTGATTTTGCTGCTGATGGGTGCTTGTGACAGTTATAGCATCGTGATTCGACAAACCTTGCTGCAACTGATTCCCCCCAAAGACATGCTCGGTCGGATCGCAGCGATTAATGGCATTTTTGTCACTTCGAGCAATCAGCTTGGTGCATTGCAATCGAGTCTAATGGTACAGCTACTCAGTATTATCCCTGCGATGTTACTGGGTTCTAGTTTGTCTTTATTCACAGTCGTGCTGAGTTATCGGCAAACCCGTGATCAGTCTACTGATCATTCTTTTTCTAAATCAGGTTGAATATGTTGCGCTTTATGTCTTGGTCAAAAATCAGTGGCGTTTTACTGTATAGCCTCTTTGCGATTGTGATTTTACAGGCTTGCTATATTGCGATTTTAGGAGGCACGACAATCTTCTTCTGGCTCGACCTCTGCTTGGTTGTGATTTATCAGTTGCAACGCCAGCAAAGTTTGTTGCGTAGTGGCTGTTTGCTAATTTTGCCGATTGGCTTGTTGCTGTATCTATATTTGCATCTATGTTTTATCGGGTTGCTGTTACCTCACCTGAGCCTATCCGCTTATTATTTTTATCGCCGCACCAGACATATTGCGGTTGCCCAACATCTATGGACAGCGGCTTTACTCAGTCTATGCCTGATCATTTTCCTGATGCTGCAAAGCAACTATTTACATCAGTTACAACAGCACTACGCCAGTTTTCATACAGGCGAATCATGGCAACAGTTTGGCGCTTTATAAACTATGTAAAAATAATCTTTTAAGCTTCATGGTTTTACTGAATATGGTTATCAAAAAGTCCATTAACAGCGAAATCGGCTTTTGAGTATACTAATGCGCTTTAAAACGCTAGAAGAACCTGTACGATGAAAATTTTAGATGGTGGTGTAGGACGTGAATTGGCGCGTCGTGGTGCACCATTTCGTCAACCTGAGTGGTCTGCTCTTGCCCTTTGGGAAGCTCCTGAAATTGTAAAAGATGTACATCTCGACTTTATTCAGTCAGGTGCAGAAGTCATTACCACCAACAACTATGCGGTTGTTCCTTTCCATATTGGTCAAGAACGTTTCGATGCCGAAGTTCGCCAATTGGTTCAAGTTGCTGTAGATCAAGCGAAACAAGCCGTTCAAGAAAGCGGTCGTGATGTCAAAATCGCAGGTTGCCTACCGCCACTGTTTGGCTCATACCGTGCCGATTTATTCCAAGAAGATCATGTGCGTGAACTGGCTTTGCCGATTATTGAAACCTTGGCAGGTCAAGTCGATTTCTGGCTGGCTGAAACCCAATCCAGCCTCAAAGAAGTGGAAATGGTGCACAACCTACTGCCAAAAGATGGCAAAGCGTACTGGGTCTCTTTCACTCTGCAAGATGTCTTGCAGCAAGATCGTGCTTACTTACGTTCAGGTGAAAACCTTGAACAAGCGGTAGACGTGATTCGTCGTATCGGTGCAGAAGCGGTGTTATTTAACTGCTGTCAGCCTGAAGTGATTTTGCAAGCGATTCAGGAAATCAAACAATTGGCGCCTGAATTGACCATTGGTGCCTATGCCAATGCATTCCCGCCACAAGATGAATCTGCAACAGCCAATGATGGCTTGGATGAAGTGCGTAAAGACCTTGACCCAACCGCTTACTTGGCTTTTGCCAAAAAATGGCAAGATGCAGGAGCTTCACTGATTGGTGGATGCTGTGGAATTACCCCTGCACATATTGCTGAACTGTCTGCGTTTTTTAAAGAATAAGAAAATATGTCTTCTGCAAAAATTGGTTTACTGTCGCTGACCGCACTGGTGTTTAGCTCCATGGTCGGCTCTGGGGTATTTAGCTTGCCGCAGAACATGGCAGCCGTTGCCAATGGTTCAGCCCTGCTGATTGCATGGCTGATCACTGGGGTCGGTATTTTATTCTTGGCATTTTCATTGTTGTATTTATCTCGTCAGTACCCTGAACTGGATGGTGGGATTTATAACTATGCCCGTGCAGGCTTTGGCGAATTGATTGGCTTCTGTTCGGCATGGGGCTATTGGCTGTGTACCACCATCGGCATTGTCGGTTATGTGGTGATTGTATTCTCAAGTCTCGGTACATTCGTAGATACTAAAGAGCATGTGATCTTTGGTGATGGCAACACCATTTATGCGCTGATTGGCTCATCGATCTTTGTCTGGTTGGTGCATTGGCTGGTGAGTCGTGGGATTAAAGAAGCGGCTGTGGTCAACCTGATTGCCACGATTGCCAAAATCGTACCGATGGTGGTGTTTATTGCCTGTAGTTTGGTCGCATTCAAGCTGGATGTCTTCAAACTCAATTTGCATGACTTCTCCTTAAAAATGCCCGTTTGGGAACAGGTCAAAGACTTGATGCTGATCACCTTATGGGTGTTTACAGGGATTGAAGGTGCAGTGGTGCTGTCTTCTCGTGCGCGTAACCGTAATGATATTGGTAAAGCCACGGTGTTCGGCGTCTTATTGGCACTGGCCTTTTATGTGATGGTCACGGTGTTGTCTTACGGTGTCACCAGTCGTGCCGACATTGCAGATATGCATAACCCATCTATGGCGACTCTTTTGACCCAGTTGATTGGTTTGCCAGGCACCATTGTGATTACTGTCGGTCTAATGATTTCCGTGGCATCCTCATATTTAAGCTGGACTTTATTTGCCACTGAAATTCCATTTTTGGCTGCGAAAAATGGTGCATTCCCTGCGACGTTTCTCAAGACCAATGCCAACAATGTGCCGATTTCATCGCTATGGCTGACCTCAATTGTGGTGCAGGCAGCACTGATTGGCGTGTACTTTTTCAATAAAAACTACACGTGGTTGTTAATGATTTCTTCGGTCATGATTCTGTTGCCTTATTTCTTGGTATCCGCATTCTACTTAAAAGAATCGGGTAAAAATAAACAGCCGAAACATATCTTGATTGCACTCGTGGCAACCATTTATGCCCTATGGTTACTGTATGCCGCAGATCTTTCTTTACTGTGGGATTCTGTACAGCTTTACATGGTCGGTCTGATTATTTTTGGCTATAGCTATTTCAAACATAAGAAACGCCTTGCCAGTGACCCATCATTATCTTAGTCCAGTACTGACATAAAAAACGGCTCTGATGAGCCGTTTTTTATTTCGCATAAATCAGACTTCTTTCATAGACCCCTTTTATTTCTCCCTGTGGGAGAAAAACAAAGAGGGTGTAAGCAGTTATGAAAGAAGTCTAGATCATCTTATTTGTAAGATGCTTCATATGCTTTTGCTTTGTCTTCGTCGAATTGCTTCTGCCATTTACTGATCACCAGTACAGCCAAGGCATTACCCACTACGTTCAATGCAGTACGCGCCATATCCAGAATACGGTCAACCCCTGCAATAAACGCAAGACCTTCAAGTGGAATACCGACTGAACCCAAGGTCGCCAATAACACCACGAAAGATACGCCTGGAACACCTGCAATCCCTTTAGAAGTGACCATCAAGGTCAAGACCAACACGATTTCTTGGGTCAAGGACAAGTCAATCCCGTAAAGCTGAGCAATAAAGATTGCCGCGATACTTTGGTACAAGGTTGAACCATCAAGGTTGAATGAATAGCCTGTTGGAACCACAAAGCTCGAAATCGCTTTTGGTGCACCATATGCTTCCATTTTTTCCATGATACGTGGCAATACCGTTTCAGAACTCGCCGTTGAGTACGCCAAAATCAGTTCGTCTTTGAGAATCTTGATCAGGGTAAAAATGTTCAGACCACAGATTTTTGCAACTAGGCCAAGGACACCAATGCCAAAGAACAAAATTGCCGCGTAAACTAACACCACCAATTTTGCCAAAGGTACCAATGACGCAAAACCAAAAGTTGTCACTGTCGCAGCGATCAAGGCGAATACACCCACAGGGGCATACATCATGATCATGTGCGTCACTTTGAACATGGTTTCAGAAACCGCTTTCAACACATTGAGTAATGGTTGTTTCGTTTCTACAGGCAGAGCAGCTAAACCAATCCCGAACATTACTGAGAAGAAAATAATCGGCAACATTTGTCCGCTTGCCATCGCACTAAAGATGTTCGATGGAATCAGCGACAAGATCGTTTGTACTAAGCCATGTGACTGTGACTTCACTTCTTCAGTAGTATGTTCATACTGAGAAATGTCCACTTTATGCAGCAATGACATATCAATCCCTGTACCAGGATGGAAGACATTGGCACACAAAATGCCGACAACAATGGCGATTGTGGTAATCACTTCAAAATAAAGAATGGTTTTTACACCCAAGATTCCAAGTTTTTTAGAATCTCCAACCCCAGCAATACCCAGGATTAAAGTTGAAATCACAATCGGTACAACGATCATCTTGATCAAGTTAATAAAAATTTGACCGGCTGGTTTCAAAAAGTTATTCACAACACTTTGCTGAATATCGGGTTGGTTGTGCAAAATGGTTCCCACAACAACACCCAAAATCAATGCAATTAAGATTTGCCAAGCAAGACTAATCTTTACTTTGTTCATAGGCTAAGACCTTATACGATCTAGTTAGTTATCTACAGTAATTGGGCAGATATTAACAACGGAAGATGGAAAAGAATAAAGCATATAAGTCGAAATCCAATTTCGAGGCCGCTCCATTAAAAACGGGGACTACTCTACTCAGGGGCTATTCTCTCGTCAACAGAAAAAATTGAGTATCATGCATGGAGTGACAATAAAAAATTAAAATATATTTTAAATTCAATGCACTATATTGACTCTAAATTTTAATTTTTTATTAAGAATTTATAAATAATTCACTAAAACATATTAAATCATATGAATAGAATATTAAAAAACATAACAATAAGTTATTATTTTTTAAAAATTTAATTTCTTTTTTTTAAAAATTTCCATTTTTTTTGATCGGAAAAAAGTCTAACTGTTCAATACCTCTATATTTCAAGAAAAAGACCCTTTTTTATAGATTCATTAGTTATATCAGGAATGCAAAATAAAGCCCAAAAGCCCGTTATAATATGGCTTTCTAATAACAGCACCCTCATTCAGATCATGACCCAACTGACATGTTTTAAAGCCTACGATATTCGTGGCAAACTCGAAACCGAACTTAACGAAGACATCGCCTATAAAATTGGTCGTGCTTACGGTCAGATTTATCAGCCTAAAACCGTTACGGTGGGTTGTGATGTCCGTCTCAGCAGTGAAAGTCTCAAACAAGCCACAATTCGCGGTTTAAATGATGCAGGGGTCAATGTCCTTGATTTAGGTATGACAGGCACAGAAGAAGTGTATTTTGCTGCTTTCCATCTCGATGTTCAGGGCGGTATTGAGGTGACGGCAAGCCACAACCCGATGGACTATAACGGTATGAAACTGGTCCGTGAAAATGCGCGCCCGATCAGTGCCGATACAGGCTTAAAAGAAATTCAGGCCTTGGCAGAAAGTGCTGAATTTACAGAAGTCAGCCAAAAAGGCAGCACACAAAGCTACAATATTTTACCTGAATTTGTGCAGCATCTTTTGGGTTACATTCAACCTGCCAAAATTCGCCCACTCAAACTGGTGGTCAATGCAGGCAATGGTGCAGCAGGTCATGTGATCGATGCCATTGAAACTCAGTTCAAAGCGCTGAATGTGCCTGTTGAATTTATCAAAATTCACCACGAAGCCGATGGCACATTCCCAAATGGCATTCCTAACCCGATCCTGATTGAAAACCGTGACAGCACTTCGCAAGCAGTGATTGCCCACCAAGCTGATATGGGGATTGCCTGGGATGGTGACTTTGACCGTTGCTTCTTGTTCGACGAGAAAGGCCAATTCATCGAAGGCTATTATATTGTCGGTCTACTCGCACAAGCGTTCTTGTTGCAACATCCGAATGAAAAAATCGTGCACGACCCTCGCTTAGTCTGGAACACGCAAGATATTGTTGAAAAATATCAAGGGCAAACCGTACAGTCGAAGTCTGGTCATGCTTTCATTAAGCAAATCATGCGTGAAGAAAATGCTATTTATGGCGGCGAGATGAGCGCACACCACTATTTCCGTGATTTTGCTTACTGCGACAGTGGCATGATTCCATGGTTATTGGTGGCAAGTTTACTGTCTGAAACTCAGCAATCATTATCAAGCTTAGTTGAAGACATGATTGCCAAATTCCCATGCAGTGGCGAAATCAACTTTAAAGTTGCCGATAGCCAAATCACCATTCAAAAGATTTTTGATCATTATGCTGAGCAAAATCCTGTGATTGACCGTACCGATGGTGTCAGTCTGGACTTTGGTACATGGCGTTTAAATATCCGTGCTTCCAATACCGAACCGTTGCTTCGCTTAAATATTGAAAGTCGTAGTGAGCTTCAGCCACGTGCGATGCAAGCTTATGTCGATGAACTGTCAGCCATGATCCAAAGCTAATCTCTTACATCTACAGCAATAAAAAAGCTCGGTCACATGCCGAGCTTTTTGATGTTATATCAGTTTGCTATTTGAGGTTTCAGCATTTGATAGGTGAAATTATGTCCATTCAAGGTATCGTTATTCAACGATTTATACTGATCTAACAATTGCTCCTTATTAAACTTGCATGATGCTTTTTCACGAATAAATTTCTGATGAATCGCATCGTAACAAGAAGAGACCTGCTCAATAAACTGATAATAAGGCGACAATGGCAAATTGGCCAGATGCAGAATTTTCGGCGCTAAAAAGCTGGCTGGAATAAATGGCTGCGCAAAAATTTTCCGCTGTACAGGATAATTACTCCATAACACCATTGGCGTTTCATAGGCATTCGGCTCTTCGCGATTTGGGTCTTTGTCAAAATAATGATATTCATCATATACATTTTGCAGATTCGGCAAATGGTCACCATAAGCAATCACAATGGTTGGACGCTTTAATGTTTTGACAAAATCGGTCAGATCACGAATATGCTGATCTGCTCGTGCCACCCCAGCCGTATAGGTTGCCATTTTCTGATGGGCACTTTCAGACAGATTCGGATTGAGTTTATAAGACTGCGCCCCATAACGGTCATCTGAATACATCGGATGGTTCTCAACCGTAATCGCATAAATAAATTTCGGCTGATCACTGGCAAGGCTCAATTCTGTTTTGATGGAATTAAAAATCACATCATCATTGGCCCAACCTGCCTGATTAAAGATGGTCGAGCGGTTGGCTGAATTCATCATATTTTCAAGTGAAATAAATTTATTGAAACCCATTTGTTGATAAACACGATTACGGTTGTAGTAGTAACGCCAGTTGTTATGCATGGCGACTGTGTCATAGCCCAAGCTATTTAAATACAATGGCAATGAATAAATCGGTTTATGAATTTTGGCAACATAGACCAGTTCGTTACGGAAGAAAATCGTGTTTAAGCTGGTCAGTGCTTCAAATTCAACATTGGCAGTTCCACCACCAAAAGAAGGTGAAAGCAATGCTGACACTCGATTTTGATTGGTAAATGGCGTCAGATTCTTCGGTAATTTTTTATCGAGCAAGCGTGGATTCCACATCGACTCATCCATCACCACCACAATATTCGGTTGTTCTGTCGTCGATGATGCTGGCTCACTTGCTGCTGTAGGGGTTTCTAATGGTTTAAAAATCTGTTCAATGGTTTCACGTGAAACAGTTTCATGTGGTAAAAAAGTTTCGGTTAAATTATCCAAAATTTTCGACATAAAAAATGTGGTAAAACCAAAATTTTGAATCTTGCGAAAATCTCCGATCCAGTCACTACGTGTATTAGGGAAACCCGAAACGGTTAAACAAACCTTTGGATAGTTAGGTTTACTACATGCCCCAATCGGACTTTTTATATAATTCATATACATGGCTGAGCAGAACATCACAACGCTCAGCAACAACTGCACCAAATAAGTCTTTATGGGTGTGGCTTTTTCTTTTCTGAAACAGAAAATCAGCACGGCCAAGAACGCTGCAATAAAGGCAAAAAAAGCAACTTTCAGTGGTATTGGCGCAGCTTTAAAAGCTTCTGAAAACAGCAAGATATCATCGGGACTGAAGTTGGTGGAGAGATATTTTTCTTTTTTAAAATTAATAAATTCAATCAGCCCTACAAAAATCTGGCTGAGTACCAATGCGGTATATTGGCGCCTTAATACGGCAGCAAACAGTAAAATCAGGCTGTAATTAAACAGACAGGACATCAGTGTCTTGGCAAGACGGACGGAAGAGAAACCATCAAGTAAGAAATTCCAGCTTGATGCGAGGTACATCGAAAAAAATGTAGAAAAGCAGGCCACAAGCAAAAAGAGAATTTGCTGGCGTAAGATGTTCATAAGGCAGGAGAGAAAGAATTGATTCAACAGGCGGCAAATTATATCAAAAAATAAGCAGCCCTGAGGCTATCATTATAGAAAAAATGGCGCTTGAATGCGCCATTTTCATATTTAACGATAACCTTGAGGGTTTTGCTTTTGCCAGTTCCAACTGTGCTTGAGCATATCTTCAAGCTGATATTTTGGCTGCCATCCCAGTTCTGTCACTGCACGGGTATTATCTGCAAAACAGGTGGCAACATCACCAGCACGACGTGGCGCAAACTCATAGGCAATCGGCACGGCATTGACCTGCTCAAAACTGCTTTTGATTTCCAGAACCGAAACGCCCTGCCCTGTACCAATATTCCATGCACGGCAGCCTTGTTGGGTTAAACGATTTTTCAGTGCGCAAACATGTGCCTCTGCCAAGTCCACCACATGAATATAGTCACGCACACCTGTACCATCTGGGGTAGCATAGTCATTGCCAAAAATCGACAGTTTTTCGCGTTTACCCACCGCCACTTGGGTAATATATGGCATCAGGTTATTCGGAATGCCTTGCGGATCTTCACCAATTCGACCACTTGGATGTGCCCCCACAGGATTGAAATAGCGCAATAAAGCCAATGACCAACGATCATCTGCCGCTGCTAATTTCTCCAGCATTTGCTCAACCACCAGTTTGGTGTAGCCATAATTGTTATTCGGCATCGCGGTTGGCATGGTTTCTTGCAATGGTGATGGATGAGCATCGCCATAAACCGTTGCCGATGAGCTAAACACCAAACAGAATACACCTGCCCGCTGCATCGCTTGGACTAAATTGATACTGCCCGAGATATTGTTATCAAAATAGGTTAAAGGAATTTGCTGACCTTCACCGACAGCTTTTAAACCAGCAAAATGGATCACCGCATCAATCGCATGATCGGCAAAAATTTGATCCAGCACTTGGCTGTCCCGAATATCACCTTCAATAAATTTAAGTGTCTTTCCTGTCAGTTCTTGTACACGTTTCAATGCTTCAGGCGAGCTGTTACTGAGATTGTCCAGCACGACAACGTCATACCCTGTTTCCAGCAAACGAACGCAAGTATGCGAGCCAATAAACCCTGCACCACCCGTCACTAAAACTTTTGTCATATTATTTTCCTAACAAAATCTTGAGTAAGCCTTGGGTTGAAGCATCAAGCGGTGGCAAATTATGCTGCTGCCCATTTAAAATCGGTAACAGTTGATTGGCAATCTCTTTGCCTTTTTCAACGCCCCATTGATCGAAAGGATTAATATTCCAAATCACAGACTGTACAAACACTTTATGTTCATAACAGGCAATCAGCATGCCCAAACTATAAGGATTCAGTTCATTGACCAGCAAGGTTGAACTGCCCTGATTCCCTGCATACTGTTTATAAATGGGTAAATGATCCAGCTCACTTTTATCCAATGCTTGATTACCAAATGCCAACAAGCGTGATTGTGCCAAACAGTTGGATAAAGCCAAATGATGCTGTTCGACCAGAGCGCTAGCATTTTCAACATAGGTAAATTGCTTGGCATTATAACGCTGGACTGGTGCGATAAAATCACAGCTCACCGTATGTGTGCCCTGATGCAGCAATTGATAAAAGGCGTGCTGCGCATTTGGCCCCACTTCCCCCCAAAGGATTGGACACGTGTTTACGCTCACTTTCTGACCATTACGCTGAATCGATTTGCCATTCGACTCCATTTCGAGCTGTTGCAAATACGCCGCAAAATACTTGAGGCGACCATCATACGGCAACACCGCATGGGTTTGGACATCTAGAAAATTGGTATTCCAAATGCCCAGCACTCCCATTAAAACAGGAATATTTTGAGAAAACTCGGCAGAACGGAAATGCTGGTCAATCGCATGTGCTCCAGCCAGGAATTGCTGAAAACCTTGAACACCAATACTTAAAGCGATTGGCAAGCCAATACATGACCAGAGTGAATAACGTCCCCCGACCCAGTCCCAAAGTAGAAACTGTTTATCAGGGGCAATTCCCCATGCCGTCATCTTATCGGCTTTGGTTGACACGCCAATAAAGTGACTTTTAACCACTTTCTCTTGCTGACCCAAAGCTTTTTCAAGCCACAAACGCACGGTTTGTGCATTGGATAAAGTATCAATCGTGCCAAATGATTTAGAGGAGATAATAAACAGTGTGGTTTCAGGACGTAGTTGATGCAGTAAATCCGATAACTGACTACCGTCCATCGTCGAAACAAAGTGCACCTGCAATGGTTTTGCAGTTTTCACTTTAAAGTCTGACAACGCATGCGTCGCCATAAGCGGACCGAGGTCTGATCCCCCTACCCCAATATTGACCACATCCTGAATGACTTCACCTGTCGCCCCACGATATTGTCCCGCATGAATTTTCTCCACCAACTTATACATACGCTGTAATTGCTGCTGGACTTGTTCGCTCAACTCAGGAAATTCAATCGACTGTTCAGGCAGACGTAGTGCCCAATGCATGGCTGCACGCTGCTCGGTATAGTTAATACACTGCTCTGAAAATAATGCCTGAATCCACTCCCCAAGTTGTTGTTGCTCAGCTAAACGGATGAGCTGCTGTACAATCTGCTGATCCAGACGCTGCTTACTATAATCGAGAAAGAGTTGTTCAAAGCGTACAGAAAACCGTTGAAAGCGCTGAGAGTCGAGAGCAAACAATTCGGTTAGATGTAATTGTGACATCGCTTCAGCCAAATGGCTCAATTGCTGCTGTGCTGAATTGCTCTGAACCTTAGGGAAATGGGTTATATTTTCTTCTGTCATTGGCGACCGACTCCTGCATAGGCAAAGCCTTGAGCCTTAATATATTCGGGATCATAGATATTTCGCCCATCCAAAATCAACGGATGCTGCATCAACTGATGCAAACGGCGATAGTCCAAACTTAAATACTGTTTCCAAGCGGTCAGTAAACACAACGCCTCAGCCCCTTGTGTTGCCTCATACTGATCTTCACACAAAATCAGATCATCACGCGAACCGTACTGTTCTGCAATCAATGGTAAGGCTTGCGGATCATGTAAGCGAATGATCGCACCTTGTGCCCATAGGGCTTTGAGCATGGTATGAATTGGGGAGTAATTGGTCCGTGGAGTATCCTCTTTAAATGAGGCTCCCCAAATCGCAATTACTTTTCCTTTTAAATCACAGTGATAGTAATTCCACAACTTACGGAATAAAATTTCTTTTTGTTGTTCATTAATATCCCAGACCTGTTCTAGCAACTGGCTTTTGACCCCAGTTTCTGCAATCGTTTGCGATAAGGTCAAAATATCATGCGAAAAATTTTCACCGCCAAAACCCGCACCTGCAGCCAAATAACTCGACCCAATTCGGTTATCCGCACCCAGTCCTAAACGGACATTGGCAATATCAATATTGAGTTTTTCAGCAACCTGTGCCAAATCATTCATATAACTAATACGGGTTGCCAACATGCCAGAAACACTCAACTTGGTAAATTCAGCATCCAAAATTGGCATAAACAGATAATTATGGTTATAGCTAAAAAAGGGACGCAGCAATTCACGAATTTTTGTTTGAGCTGATGTCGTTTCTGCACCAACCACCACATGCTTGACCTGCAACACGCTATTAATGGCATTCCCTTCTTGTACCATATCAGGGAAATAACACCAGTCATCCTGAGGCAGTAGCTGCATCAACTGACGAGTCCCACCAAGACCAAAACTCGAACCATTCACCATCAATTTAGGATGAATCATGGGCTGCTGTTGCAAATAATTTAAAATCTGCTCTAGCTGATGCTGTTCATTGCAATTAAACGCAAAGAAATAAGCGTCGACCGTCAACGGAATCTGTTTTAATGCTTTTAAATGCAAACGCTCAGCAATCAATTGCTGCTGAATCAGTTGATTAACAACCTGTTCCTGATAATGCGTTGTACTGATATGTTGATCCGATGTGGTCAAACACCAATAGACTTGGTGCCCATACTCTGCAAATAAACCCGCCATGACACCCGCATGCAATGTCGTTCCAAAAACTGCAATTTTCATGGCATTGCTCCAATTTAGATGTCGAGTTCACGAATTAAAGCGATAACTTCCTGACCCAATTTGGGATGCTCAACCGCATAGTGTAAGACCGCCTTGAGATAACCGAGCTTACTACCACAGTCAAAGGTCACACCAGACATACGATAGGCTTCTACGCTATCTGTTTGTTGTAACATGGCAATCGCATCCGTCAACTGGATTTCATTGCCTGCACCTTTCGGCGTTTGTTCCAATAACTGCATAATCTTGGCAGGAAGGACATAACGTCCCACTACAGATAAATTACTTGGAGCAGTACCCACTGCCGGTTTTTCAACAATACCCTGCATATGAATACTTTGACCTTCTGAAGGTACAGTTGCCACATCAACAATGCCGTATTGATCAACTAAATTCTCGGGAACCGCTTCCACCATAATTTGTGCCGCTTGTGCTTGCTGATAACGCTCAACCATGCGAGCCAAATCATTCTGCTGGTTTTGATTTTTGACTAAAACATCAGGCAACATCACGGCAAATGCGTCATCACCCACAATCGACTTAGCACACAACACCGCATGACCCAAGCCCAAAGGTTGTGGCTGACGGACACTAACAATACTGACATGCTCAGGCACAATCTGGCGAATCTCCGCCAATAAGTCCCATTTTTTCTTCTGCTCTAAAGTCGTTTCCAACTCAAAGTTACGATCGAAATAATTTTCAATCGAGGCTTTAGAAGAATGCGTCACCAAAATAATCTGCTCAATACCTGCTTCAACGGCTTCACGAACGACATATTCAATCGCAGGGCGATCAACCACGGTTACCATTTCTTTGGGAATAGATTTACTCGCAGGTAAAAAACGGGTTCCTAAACCTGCGACAGGCAAAATGGCTTTTTTAATCATGCATTCATTCACTATTTTTTAGGTTTTACTTTGTTTTGATGCATCAGAATCATTGCCTGTAAACAGCGATGGGCCGACATGTCCTGGGGCATTGATCCCTTCTTTTTTCAGCATCACGGATACAGTTTTAAACATAATTTTGAAGTCCACCGCAACATTGTGATGATCGACATACCAAACATCACATTTAAAGCGTTCTTCATAATCCAGTTCATTACGTCCACTAATTTGCGCCAGACCTGTCATACCTGGACGGACTTCCAAGCGACGTGCTTGTTCAGGCGTATAATGTTCAACAAATTCTTTGAGCATCGGACGTGGCCCAACCACACTCATATCGCCTTTAATCACATTGAGCAATTGAGGCATCTCATCGAGACTGGTTGAACGTAACTTTTGACCAAACGGCGTGATACGCTGCTCGTCTGGGAGTGGATTGCCATGTTGATCAAGTGCATCTTTCATAGAACGAAACTTCATCATTTTAAACAGCTTGCCATCTTTCCCTGGACGCTCTTGGTAAAAGAAAATCGGTGAACCCAGATTCTTTTTGACCTTGAAGGCAACATAAATAAACACAGGCAACAAAATCGTAAATGCAATTGAAGCAATGATGATATCGACAAGTCTTTTGAGCATGATTATTTTACCCATCCACCGAAATCACATCGCATAGCGATAGTAGACATTTAATTGAACCTTGTTGAAACACTGGTCTGCCGAAATGGTAGATCAATTTTAAAAAGCGTATTTTATCAACTCTTGGGCAAAACTGCCATTCATGTCGAGGGCGTATGGGCTGATGAATCTGTCACAAATTGCATCGCCTGTAACATCTGTTGATTGACCCGTTCAACCTCATAACGCTGCTCAACCAAAATCAGAGATTGAGCTGCCATCCATTCAATTTGGGCAGGCTGCTCAATCAGGCGTTGCATCGCCTGAGCCAGTGCATCGGCATCACGCACAGGCACTTTAAAACCATTTTGTCCATCAATCACGGTTTCCTTACAACCTGGTGCATCGGTGGTGATAATCGCACGGCGCATTGCCATCGCTTCAAGTACCGAACGGGGAATCCCTTCACGATAAGAAGGCAACACAAAAATATTGGCTTGGCAAATCGCCTGACGCACATCACTGAGTTTGCCCCAGTACTGAATCAAACCCGATGCCATCCATTCTTCCAAATCTTCTTGGGCAATGGCTGCGGGATTTTCATCAATCCAGCCAACCAAATGAAAATGGGCTTGCGGATAGTGCTGCTTGATTTGCTTGGCAGCCGCGATGTATTCATACACGCCTTTGTCTTTGAGCAATCGTCCCACCATCAAGAAAATCGGTTGAGGATGACCCAGTTCATCCAAAAGTAAAGGCTGAGGACCAAATTTCTCGGTATTTACCCCAGAGCCATTCACAATATGCGTCGGGATATGCGGTGGCAAATGCTTAAGTTCACGTACCAAAGCCAAATCATCCGCATTTTGAAAAATCACCGCGGTCGCTTGACGTAGCGCAAAGCGAAAAACTTTATTAAACAATTGCTTTACATATTTAAAGCGCCCTGAGGATTGGTCATCCTGAAAGGCAAACCCCAAACCGCTGAGTAAAATATAACGCTCTGGCACTTTCGCCAAATAAGCCGCAATCGTGCCATACAAAATCGGCTTGATGGTATAGCTCAAGACTTTATTGGGCTGAATGACCTTAAGATGCTGATAAATCGCCAACAGGGTTTTCGAATCTGCAACAGGATTGGTGCCCATTTTCTGTAAAGGGTAGCTGTGCAAACTAAACCCTATACTCTGAAAATAACGCTGATCTTCAGGATATAACTCAATATTTGGGGCAAGAATATGAATCGCATAGCCTTGGGCAGCGATACTATTCAGCAAGTCACCCCGAAAATTTCGCACAGTATGCAGGTCGTTGGAAATAATACAGAACTTCATAGATTATTGTGCCGAACCCTGTAAATGCTGGACATACCACGGCATAGCTTGTTCAATGCCCTGTGCAATATTGAACTGCGGCTGATAACCCAACAATGTCTGAATTTTGGAAATATCGGCTTGTGAATGACGCACATCGCCTGCACGGAAATCGCGATATACAGCGGCTTGCGTATAGTTCACCGCATTTTTAGCTAAGGTTTCGGTCAGCATATTAAACAGTTGATTGAGATCAGTTCGCCCACCCACTGCGACATTGTAAATCTGGTTCAATGCAGCCGTATTTTCTGTTGTTGCAGCCAACAGATTAGCCTGCACGGCATTGGCAATATAGTTAAAGTCGCGACTGGTTGAACCATCGCCATTGATATAAACTGTATCGCCCTGAATCATGGCAGCCGTCCATTTTGGAATCACTGCGGCATAAGCACCGTCTGGGGTTTGGCGTTTCCCAAAAATATTGAAGTAACGCAGACCAATCGAGTTAAAGCCATAACAACGCTGAAACACGCTGGCATACAACTCATTGACATATTTGGTCACGGCATACGGCGACAACGGATTGCCAATAATATCTTCCTGTTTAGGCAAAGCAGGATGATCACCATAAGTTGAACTGCTTGCTGCATAAACAAAGTTTTTGACCTGAGTCTCTTTGGCTGCGACCAGCATATTTACAAAACCCGAAATATTCGATGCATTGGTGGCAATCGGGTTTTCAATCGAACGCGGCACTGAACCGAGCGCTGCCTGATGCAGCACATAATCCACACCTGAACACGCGGCTTGGCAGTCTTCAAGGTTGCAAATATCACCCTGAATAAACTTAAAATTCTGCCATTGTTTAGCCGATACGGTGGCTTGCACTTCATCGAGATTATGCTGAAAGCCCGTCGAAAAGTTATCTAAACCCACCACACGCTGACCCAGCAACAATAATTTTTCCAGCAAATTTGAACCAATAAATCCTGCAACGCCTGTAATTAACCACGTTTTAGGCTGCTGTTGTAGTTGTTCACAACATTGTTGATATTGGCTCATGATGCTGTTCTCTCAGTGCTGAGGTGATAAAGTGCCAACCATTGTTGCAACATGCTCTGCATCGAGTAATGTTGCTGAATGCGCTGACGGTGCTGCTGCCCCAATTGGGCTTTTTGTTCTGTCGACAATTGTAACGCTTGGACGAGTTTTTTGCTGAGCATTTCTGCATTTTGTGGTGGAACCAGCCAATCAGGCTCACCCAACACTTCTTTCACGCCACCACAATCGGTTGCGACCACCACCCGTTCACAACTCATGGCTTCCGCCACCACCAGACCAAATCCTTCCCAAGCCGAGGACAAGACAAACAGATCTGCGGTGGACAGGAGTTCAGCAACATCATGCCGTACCCCCAGAAAATGGATCTGATGGCTCAAGTCTAATTGCTGCACTTGCTGTTCCAACTCAGTCCGTTGCACGCCATCCCCTACGATCAAGAGCTGTGCTTTCGGCTGCGTGTTGAGTAGTAAGCGAAATGCCTGAATCAAGTTGGGATAATCTTTGGCTTGCATCAAACGCCCGACCGCCATCAACACAGGAATGTCATCTGAAAAACCAAATTGCGAACGAAGCTGCTGACGTTCGGTTGCAGAAAATTGAAATTTTTGCGTATCAATGCCGTTACTGACCGCAGTACTTTTTGCCGCGCTAAAGGCTTTTTGCGCCACAAAAAAATCGGTGGCTTCCTGACTGACATTGGTATTCAGATCACTTGAGCCATCGGTCAGGCGGTATAACCATTGTCGTACTTTACCGCCAATCGCTTTACTATGTGCGGTACAAATCAGATAAGGAATTTGTGCCGAGCGACGCAGCAAGCGGGCAAATAAAATCGCATGGAACATATGGGCATGTACCACATCGGGCTGAAACTGCTGCATCAGTTGAGCAAAGTGTCGGGCACTCTGTGAAAAATTCGCTATTGAATTGAGTCCCAGTGAGATCAGTTCAATCTCGGGATGTTGTGGTCGAACCTCAATCTCTCCACGCAGATAGGCAATTTTGACTTGGTGCCCTGCTTCAAAGAGTTGATCAGCCAGACTGGTCACGACTTTCTCTGCACCACCTAAACCCAAACCTGTAATCAGCAGCAAAATTTTCATATTGAACTCACTCAGGCTTGGGCAAACAGATCGAGCCATTGGGTCACGATCTGCTCGGTCGAATACTGTTGCACATATTGCTGATTCTGTTTAGCAATCTGTTGATAATGCGTCGTTTCTAGCGCCATCATCTGTGCCAATCCATCACTCAAAGCCTGCGCATTTTCAGGGGCAACCAACGAATTTGACGTATTGGCTAAAATTTCACGCGGCCCAATCGGACAGTCAAAAGCCACGATTGGCAAACCAAAACTCAGGGCTTCGAGCAGAACCATCCCAAAACCTTCAAAACGTGAACTTAAACAGTAAATCGATGCCTGTGCATAATACTGGGCAATCTCAGGTGTCGCTGCCACCCAGTCCACAGAATCTTGAATCCCCAACTGGAGTGCCTGTTGTTTGAGTACCTGTTCCTGCTCGCCACCACCCACAATCCGCAGTGTCCAGTCAGGATATTGAGCACGAAGTAATTGCCACGCTTCCAGTAACAGATCAAAACCCTTCTCAAGACGTAGCCGCCCAACGGCAAGCACGGTTTTATGGCTGAGGCTCGGTAACTGTGAAGCAATGCTAAATGGCGATGGATTGGCAATCGCTTGGATTTTTGCTGAAATTTTGGCAATGCCCTGCTGCCATAACTGGCGATCATGCTCGGTTAAAGTCACCACAGCATCGGCATGACGCGCAGCCCAAACCCGCCCGACACGGCGCAGACGTACACCCAAATCTACTTCAAAATTAAAGTGTTCCCAGCAAATATGCTGTACCTTCAAACCGAACAGCGCAGGCACCGTAAAAATACAGGAAATACTGTCCACTACCACCAGATGCTGAATCTGCTGCTGCTGGACAAAACGGCGGATTTTCCAGATTGTCCCCAGTAAATGGCTTTTCATCGACACAGGCTGTGGATAAAGTGCATGGTTTTCCACACGGGCATCCAAAGCAAAAAACGGACGTTCACCTTGCGACAGATTCAGAATACACACCTGCTGACCCTGTGCCGTCAAAGCATTCGCCACCAGTGTAGTAACGCGCTCTGTGCCACCTGACAGATTCAGATTGCCAATCAGAAAGCAGATTTTGCCGATCATTTTTTTAGACCCAAATGGCGCAATGTACGATCAAACAATAAAAATGCTACGCCATACTGGAAAAACAGACGATTACCACGGTTACGGATCATGGTTTCATTGAGTGGATGTTGACGCATTTTCTGTTTTAAATTTTTCCAACACTGTTGTGCTGCACTCACGCCATCGACATTCAAGACATCCATAATATAGGACTGGCTCACAGCGATCATGGTCGCCACCAGTTCAGGATGCTGCTCAATATGCGCTAGATAAAACAGCGGCACGCCACCCAAATCATCAATATTTTTACGGGATTTGGTCGCGGTAATGCCTTGCGGGTTGATGCGGTAATTGATCAACACTTCAGGGCTAAAATAGGCGGTTTTTGCTGCGAAAAATAACAACGGCGTGGTGTAAGCATCTTCATAGTTTTTACCGACTGGAAAGCGAATGTCTTTAAATAACTCGCGCTTATA
The DNA here is from genome assembly GCF_003261585.1 of Acinetobacter sp. MB5. Lineage (GTDB taxonomy): Bacteria > Pseudomonadota > Gammaproteobacteria > Pseudomonadales > Moraxellaceae > Acinetobacter. The sequence goes on from NZ_POVU01000019.1 coordinate 26,561, forward strand.
GACCCGCAGCCATGCAAACCACGCCGAACGATTGGAGAGTTCCAGTAGGATATCTTGGTTCAAGGTTTGCAAACCCTGTTTCGACATAGAATGTAAAAACGGAATGATATTGCCCTGATCATCCACGCGCTGTACTGCAAACTGCACGATGTCAGCCCCCATTTCAATGCCTTTGAACACTTCAGCAAAATACTGCGGATTGAGATAATCATCCGAATCTAGAAATGCCACATACTCACCCTGAGCCTGCGTAATGCCTGTATTGCGTGCCCCACTCAAACCCTGATTTTTTTGTCTGATGATGCGAAATTGCTGCTGTACCGCTTCAGGCTGCTGTGCCAAAAACTGCTGCGCTTTGGCCACCGACTGGTCTGGACTGCCATCATCAACCACTATTACCTCAACATCGGGCACAGGCAACTGCTGGCAAATACTGGTCAGGCATTGTTCAATGTACTTTTCAACATTATAAACAGGGATGATCAAGCTCAGCTTCATCGGGGTATTCTCAGCGTTTGAAATAGGTGGATGGTTTAAAGATACGAATATGCGTATCTAAAATTAAACCCTGCTTATAAAAGTAATTAAAGAGCGTTAAAGACAAAATTTCTGTGGCGAGAATCGCAAAAATTGCCCCATACAAAGCAAAGTAATGAATCGCCAAAAATGTCACCACGACATTAAACACCACCAAAGTCATAGTTTTGTGATGTAAATAATCATAGGCATTGAACTTGATCAGATACTTTTCTGCCACGGTCGACATGCCTGAAAACAGCGTTACAAACACCGCAATAATCAGAATATCATTGACCTGTTGGTAGGCAGAGCCGTAGAGCCACTGAATAATCCAGTGCCCAAACAAGGCAAAAAACACCGCAGCCGAAGAAGCAATCACGATCACCATCAGGTTTAAGCGCGCCACCATATTTTGGCTGCGATCAAAATCTTTTTCCGCATAAATTTGGGTGAGAAATGAGGAAATAAAAGCATTGAGCACAAAATAAAAACTACTGCCCAACGTCATCGCGACCGAGTAAATCCCTAGATCATGTTGCGATTTCATTCCCAAAAACAGTTGTGAAGTCTTGGTAAAAATCGCAATCGACAATGTATACAGCACCAGTTTACGCCCGACTTTCAGCACATACCCACGATACTGCTGTAAACGCTCGGCAATCCGCTCTGGATTACTGAGTTTTTTACGTGCAAAAATCGCCCGACGCATCAAAAATGGAACGAGGGTGACCAACACGATCGGAATACTTAAATAACTGACAGGTAAATGAAATTCAGCAATACCATAACGCACAATCAGGCTGACCAAAATCGCGGTGACATTACAGATAGTATTAAAACGTGACTGCAAGGTGGCATTGAAATAAATGCTATAAGCCGTGTCATGCAGGGAAAAATATACCCCGATACACGCTGCGACCGAGAAAATAAAGGTCAGAGGATCAACCGTTAAATACAGATACAGCAGTACCAGACTGGCAAACACCGCAAAGAACAGATTCCGCAAAGTACGTGTGGCAAAAATAATATGCTCACCCGTTTTACGATTCTGACTGGTTTTTTGAAAAATCAGGTTGTCGGAGCCAAATAACGACACTGTTTGCACAATCGCAAAAATCGAGGTGGCAAAGGTCAGCTTACCAAAATTGGCAGGCCCAATATAACGCGCCACAAACGAGGTCACGAAGATCAATCCAAAAATGGACAACAGCTTTTCAGCCATCATCCACAGTGAATTGAGATAGACTTTTTTACTCATGAGGTCGCTTACAGACGAATGTCCACGCTGTCTTTGTTGAGTACATATTTCAAGTCATACAGGACAAAATTGGCTTTGCACAGCTTGGCAATATCATCACGGGTCAAGGCTTTAAACTGATGATGGGCAACGGCCAACACCACCGCATCGTAGTAATGGTTTTTTGGCTGTTCCGTCAGTTCCAAGCTATATTCATGCTGTACTTCGGCAGCATCCACCCAAGGATCATGCACATCGACCTGAATGTGGTATTCCTGCAATTCATGAATAATATCAATGATGCGGGTGTTACGAATGTCTGGACAGTTTTCTTTAAAGCTGAGACCCAACACCAAGACTTTCGCACCTTCGACCTGAATGCGCTTTTTCACCATGGTCTTAACCAGTTGCGTCACCACATACGCACCCATACCATCATTCAGACGGCGACCCGCCAGAATAATTTCAGGATGATAACCAATCGCCTGCGCTTTATGGGTCAAATAATATGGATCAACCCCGATACAGTGCCCCCCAACCAGACCTGGACGGAATGGTAAGAAGTTCCATTTGGTACCTGCAGCTTTGAGTACATCTTCAGTATCGATGCCCATTTTATTGAAAATCAGAGCCAACTCATTGATCAGGGCGATGTTGACATCACGCTGGGTATTTTCAATGACTTTGGCCGCTTCAGCGACTTTGATGCTTGGCGCTTTATGTGTACCCGCAGTAATAATCAGGTTATAAACTTCATCGACATAGTCTGCGATTTCTGGCGTAGACCCTGAGGTAATTTTTAGAATATTGGTGACGCGGTGTTCTTTGTCACCTGGGTTAATCCGTTCTGGGCTATAGCCTGCATAGAAATCTTGGTTAAAGGTTAAACCTGACACTTTTTCCAGTACAGGAATACAGACTTCTTCGCTCGCACCTGGATACACGGTTGACTCGTACACCACGACGTCGCCTTTTTTCAAGACACGGCCAATGCTCTCTGACGCCTTGACCAACGGGGTCAAATCGGGTTGTTTATACTGATCAATCGGGGTCGGTACGGTCACGATAAAGAAGTTACAGGTCTGTAAATCATCAATCTGTGTGGTATAGCTTAAATGGCTCGCCTGTTGTAATTCTTCTGGCGACGTTTCTAAAGTATGATCCTGACCGTTTCGAAGTTCATCAATCCGTTTTTGCTGAATATCGAACCCGACTGTTGCGACAGTTTTACCAAATTCGACAGCCAGTGGCAGTCCCACATAGCCTAAACCCACAATCGCGATTTTGAGTTGATCTCGTTGCAACATAGACAGTCCGATCCTAATCAATAAAGTAAAAGAGGATCATAATTGATGATCCTTACAGGCTGACTAATATAACAGAAATCACACTGATTTTTTGGGATAAAAAAGCAGGTTCACGCTTTATGACCAGTTGGCTTTATTTACAGATTTAGAACACGTTTTCAGCAAGATTGCTGGGTTACTTCACACAAAAAACATACCGTTTGTTTACAATCCATTATATGCTAACAGCCACTCATGCCTGCATGATCAGGCAAGCTATGTTAATCGAATAAAATTGGATCCCTCTTATGAGTAAAGCCTTACCCGTTGCTGTTGCAGTTATTTTAGGCGGCGCTGCACTTGTTCCTGTTTTCTATGCATCTCAACACCCTGCTCCAGCAAAATCACAACGCGCATCAGCAAGCACCTCTTCTGAGCCGAAAAAAATTCTAAGCTATATGCAAGGCTACCAAATGGGTGGTCAAGTCTCTCCTGAGATGGACATTGACGGATTTGCACAAGGCTTACGTGATGCACGTGAACACAAACCACATGCCTATAACGACCAGCAAGTCAAAGAAGCTGTTCTTAACTATCAAAAAGAATTACAAGGCAAACTCAACAGCTTGCAGGAAAAGAACAAAACTTTCTTGGCTGAAAATGCGAAGAAAGCAGGGGTAAAAACCACAGCCTCTGGTTTGCAATATGAAATCATCAAACAAGGTACAGGTAAGCAGGCCACTGCCAACTCGACGGTTAAAGTCAACTATGAAGGTAAACTGGTTGATGGCACAGTCTTTGACAGCAGCTATGCACGTGGCGAACCTGCTGAATTCCCACTAGCTGGTACTATTCCAGGCTGGATTGAAGGAATTCCACTGCTTAAGGAAGGCGGTAGCATCATGCTTTACGTTCCAGCAAATCTCGCTTATGGTGAACAAGGCAACCAAGCCATTCCACCAAACAGCGTATTGATCTTTAAAGTCGATTTACTGGCTGTTAAATAATGAGAAAAATGGAGAGTAATAACTCTCCATTCATATTTTAGGAAGACGATAATGAAAAAAATTCTGAGCGTCATATGTGCTTTATCTTGCTTATCCACGCCTGTTTGGGCGGCAACAACAAGTACAGTCAATGCAAATAGTTCACTAAGTACACAAGCAGGTTATAGTTTCGGTTACCTTTTGGGAAAAAGTAATGCAGAGGCCCTACAGGGCCTTGATCTGAATGCCTTTATTGAAGGGCTAAGAACAGCATCCAATAACCAGAATCCTGCTTTGTCTGAGCAGGAAATGGCGAATGCCCTAGCTCTATATAAAAAACAGGCTGAAGCCAAAGACTTGATTGCCCATCAACAGCAAGCTGAAATCAATGCCAAAGCAGGCGCTGCATTTCTTACCAACAATGCACGTCAGTCTGGCGTTGTCACCACTGCTTCAGGTTTACAATATCAAGTTTTGAAAGCTGGCGAAGGCAAAAGCCCCAACAAAAACAGCACGGTTGAAATCAACTATGAAGGTCGTTTGATTGATGGCACGGTGTTTGACAGCTCGATTGCCCGTGAGCAACCCGTTGATTTTCGTGTGAGTGAAGTGGTTTCAGGCTTGTCCGAAGGCTTACTCACCATGAAAGAAGGTGGTAAAACCCGTTTCTTCATTCCATCCAAACTCGGCTATGGTGAAATTGGCGCAGGCGATGCAATTGGGCCAAACAGCACGCTGATTTTTGATGTTGAACTGATTAAAGTGAAATAATTCCAATAAAAAACCCGACACTTGTCGGGTTTTTAAATACTTAATGCTCGGGACGTAAATGTCGAGGGCGGAAGCCTGAAAGCAACAATCCTACCGCATAAGCGACTGCACCAACCACACACAATCCGCTTAACTCTGCAATCTTCATCCATGTTGATGCATGGCTACTATAGAAATGTAAGCCGTATGCCAACGCTCCAATCATACACAGATTAGCAAAACCGTATTGCGCAAAAATCTTTTTCCAATGTGCACCGAAACGATAAACATTACGCTTGTGCAAGTAATAGTAGAGCATGCCTGCGTTGACAAAGGCAGAGCTTGAAGATGCAATTCCAAGTGCCATATGTTCAGCATTCCAGTGAATCATCTTGAAGAAACTGATCAGAATCACGTTTAAAATGGCATTGGCTGCCACTGCCATCAAACCGACGCGCACAGGCGTTTTGGTATCTTGCTGGGCATAAAAACCTGGGGCAAAAACCTTGATCAGCATAAAGGCCAACACGCCGCCACTCATACATTTCAAGGCCAATGCCGTCATATGAGTATCTTCAGCAGTAAACTCGCCACGTTGGAACAGGGTTTGAATAATCGGTGTCGACAACATAAATAGCGCAACACTGGCAGGCACCCCCACCATAATAATCACACGCGCTGCCCAGTCGATCATGCCACGGAAACGTTCTAGGTCTTGTTCTGCATGGCGTGCAGACAACGATGGTAAAATCACGGTCCCAATCGCAACCCCAATCAAGCCTAATGGCAACTCGGTCATCCGTTCAGCACTGTACAACCAAGACACTGAACCGCTTTGCATGAACGATGCCCAAATGGTATTCAGCAATAAGTTAATTTGTGTCACCGATACACCAAACAACGCTGGCAGCATCAGTTTGAGAATGCGCTCAACCCCTTCATGTTTAAAATCAATGCGAGGTGGAATCAGCAGTTTTTTACGCCATAACTCAGGAATCTGGATCGTAAGCTGAATAAAGCCTGCTGCCAAGACTGCCCAACCCAAAGACATAATTGGGGTTTGCAAATACGGCGTGAGCCACCACGCGCCAGCAATCATCACCATATTCAATAAAACAGGTGAAAATGCCGGGCTAAAAAACGCGCCATAGCTGTTTAAGATACTGCTGGCAAATGCCGTCAGTGACATAAACATCAAATACGGAATGGTCAAACGGAACATTTCAACCGCTTGGGCGAATTTGTCAGGGTCGTTATGGAAACCTGGGGCATAGATATACACCACCGCAGGGGCAATGATCATCGCCAACAAGGTAATTGATGACATCACCACCAATAAGCAGCCAAACACCCGACTAATCAGGATTTGGACTTCCGCATGGGCCCGCCCAGCTTTGTACTCGGTCAATACAGGAATAAACGCTTGTGAAAATGCACCTTCGGCAAACAGTCGCCTGAAAAAATTGGGAATGCGAAATGCAACAACAAAGACGTCGAATTCTTTGCCTGCACCAAACACGTTCAGCAAGACCATGTCACGCACCAGCCCCAAAATACGGGACAACATGGTCATAGCACTCACGATAAAGGTCGACCGCCAAAGCGCCATCGCTTACACCTAAGTCAAATTGGAAGTCGCTATTTTAAAGAAAAGCCCGAACAATTTCGTTATTAATTCTTCAATTTGTGTGATTTTCTTTGTGTAACAATTCACGAAAATCTGCCCAGTGGAAATGCTCACCTGGATCAGTTTTACGCTGTGGAGCAATATCGGAATGCCCTGCGATATGCTGCTGAATTTTAGGATAAGTCTGTTGTAAAGCTGAAACCACTTGGACAAGTGACTGATATTGCACCGCTTCAAAAGGCAAATCATCGCTACCTTCGAGTTCAATACCAATCGAGTAGTCATTACACTCAGGTACACCCAGATAGCTGGAACGCCCCGCATGCCATGCCCGATCATTAAAGTTAACGAACTGAATCACTTCCCCTGTTCTTAAAATCAGCAGATGGGCTGAAACCTGCATCCCCTCAATCGTTTGAAAATAGGGATGAGCATTCCAATCCAACTGGTTTTGGAAAAACTGCTGAATATAGCCACCACCAAATTGTGAAGGTGGCAAACTAATATTGTGAATCACCACCAACTGAATCTGGGTATTGGCAGGACGCTGATTGAAATTGGGAGAGGGTAATTGCTGCACACCTTGTAATACACCATCAATCACTGCAAATTTTGTCTGGTTTGACATCTTCATTCCCATTTCAAGTCACATCAGGACATTTTAACTGACTCAAGCCAGCCCTGATGTACTTTGCACGCTTGCTCTGAGTAGAAAAGTATTATTTTTTACTTTTGCAAAGAGGTTGATTAACATAATGACAGTTTCTTTATCTGTAGACTATCATGGATCAGTACTCGCCGCTGAAAGGCAAAACCGGGATCAAGCGCATCATTAATGCTGCAAGTTATTCAATCGCAGGATTTAAATCGGCCTTTCGTTATGAAGCAGCATTTCGCCAGATTGTCTTACTCAATGTTTTATTACTCCCGATTAATTTATGGCTTAATCTCAGCAAGCTTGAGCATATTGTGCTGATTCTAGTCGGCATGCTGGCGTTGATTGTTGAATTATTTAATTCAGCAATTGAAGCAGTGGTCGATCGTATTTCACTGGAACGCCATCCGCTCGCTAAAAATGCCAAAGATATGGGCAGTGCAGCACAGTTTGTCGCTTTAAGTATGATGGCGATTACGTGGGCAGGAATTTTGCTCTTTAAATAAAAAAAGACTCCTGATGGAGTCTTTTTTTATTCTTTTACTTACCAGCCTAGAGCTTCTTGCTGTTTCTTGATCAGCTCTTGAATCCCCTGCTCTGCCATTTCTAACATGGCATTCGATTGGCTACGGGTAAATGGCTTGTCTTCAGCAGTTCCTTGAATTTCGATGAATTCACCTGCTTGGGTCATTACCACATTCAAGTCAGTTTGACAGTTCGAGTCTTCTTCATAGCAAAGGTCAAGCAAGACTTCATCTTGGAAAATACCCACAGAAATCGCAGCCACCAAACCTTTGAGTGGATCTTGTTTAATTTTCTTTTGGGCAAGTAACACATTCATCGCATCGACCAATGCAACCGCTGCACCAGTAATGGATGCAGTACGTGTACCACCATCGGCTTGAATCACATCACAGTCAATCGTAATGGTGTTTTCACCGAGTTTTTTCAGGTCAACCATAGCACGTAAGCTACGGCCAATCAGGCGTTGAATTTCTTGGGTACGACCCGATTGCTTACCACGTGCCGCTTCACGGTCAGAACGTGTGTGTGTTGAACGTGGCAACATACCATATTCAGCAGTCACCCAACCTTGGCCTTGACCTTTCAAAAAGCGTGGCACACTGTTCTCGATACTTGCCGTACACAGTACTTTGGTATGACCAAACTCAACGAGAACCGAACCTTCAGCATAACGTGTATAGTTACGAGTAATTTTTACATCGCGCAATTGGTCTAATGTGCGTTGGTCAATACGCATAATTTTTCCTTCAGTTTTCAGCCAGAAATTTCGTGCGAAGTATAACAGACTCGCAGTGACATTTCGGAGAATGATCCCATCAATCTGTTTTCCACCCCCAATAAATAATTTCAATATATTGAATTTTATTATCTTTTTAATATTTAGTTTTTATTTTTTAAAGATGTAAATTTTATTATCCTGACCTATCAAGCCACCTGAATATCTGTTGTTTATTCAATGTTTAATTCATCCAAAATTGAGTAATAATCCTGTTTCAAAGACAGATTTAAACTCAGAATTTTCCATGCCATCGTTTCAGCACACTATTTTTTCATTTAGATTAATTGCTAGAATAAAAAAATATATAACTATATGATTTATATTTAATAATTTTAAATATTTAGCAAAAACACACATTATATTTGCACAAGAAACGCTATAATCGAGACAAAGTACATAAGATAAACGATCGCAGGGATGGACTTGCCATGTCAGTACGTGCTGAGCGTAAATTGCAGAGTCAGCAAACAATTCTAGAACAAGTATTAAAGCTAAACTATGCTGGTCATTGTTTTAATAGCATCAGTTTAAGACAACTCGCACAGGCCGTTGGCATGGTGCCGAGCGCTTTTTATCGTTTTTTCCCCAATAAAGAACAACTGGCCGTTGAACTGGTTGACCAAACCTCCTTAATGATCAAGAGCCACCTCAATCAGATTGCTGAACATGTACAGCCTAAAAATAAAGAGAGCCTAGAACAACTCTTAACTCTGTTTTGTAATCAGGTTCAGCAAAAGGCAGCTCACTGGCATTTCTTTATTGTCGAACGCTGGGGGGGTGATCCACCTTTGCGAGAAAAAATCAGTCAGGAACAGATTTTTTTAGTCGATGATTTGACCCAAATTTTAAGCAAAAAATACGGCGAACAACTGTCTCAACCCCAACAGTTACAAGCTTTGGCAGAACTGAATATTGAACTGCATTTTGCGTGGATTATTAAATGGCTGCATTGCCATGACGAAACCCAAAAAAATCAGCTTTTACAATGTTTTATTCAGCAGCTTAAATTTGTTCATTTGCCTTGCCACATATAAAAAAAGCGTATATCAATATACGCTTTTAAAGGTTCAACTCAGCTTATGACTTATTTGCTGTGGCGTTCTTTGTTAATCAGGAAATCAATCACTTTAGGAACTTTACCATCTTCACCTTGTACTAAATATTTGCCATCCACCACAACAGCAGGGACACCTGCTAACTGGTATTGAGCCGCTAACTGGTTAGACTGAGCTACTTTAGCACTCACAGCAAACGAGCTATAGGCTGCATTGAATTTAGCAACTGGCACGCCATATTTTGTGAAGAATTGGGCTGCCGATGCTTGGTCAAAAATCTGTTGGTTTTGTAAATGAATCGCATCAAACAAGGCCAAGTGAGTGCGTTTACGAATGCCTAATTGCTCTGAAGCATAATAAGTACGTGCACCTGATTCCCAAACTGGGTTCATCGCTGCTGGTGAACGAACAAAATTCACATCTTTTGGCAATTTTTTCAACCATGCCTGCATATGTGGTTCTAATCGAAAGCAGTGTGGGCAACCATACCAGAAGAATTCACGAACTTCGATTTTCCCGGGAACATCCACTTTGCCTGGATTTTTTAGAATCGTATAGTCTTTTCCAGCCACAAAGTTTTCTGCCATTGCATTCGCAGAGAATGCCATCACAGCTACAGCCAAGCCATTGATAATGAATTTTTTCATTGATTAAGTTTTCCTTGTATAAGCATTTTGACCCGCTTAGCTGCTAACTATAAAACATCTATGCAAAAAAAAACGTTTTGTTTGTGTCAACTTTTTTGCAGCTTTGATCACTTTTTCCTTAAGACACGCTACACTAACACTGAAAACAAATCTCTTAAAAATGAAGCACTGTACTGAGGTGAAGGTCATGTCACAGCTGAATGTTGATCCACAAGAAATTGCAAAATTCGAAGCTCTCGCAGCCAAATGGTGGGATCAGCATTCCGAATTCAAACCCCTGCATCAAATCAATCCTTTACGCTTAAACTGGATTGATGAGTTGTCGGGTGGCTTACGTGGCAAAAAAGTTCTCGATGTCGGCTGTGGTGGCGGTATTTTGGCAGAAAGTATGGCACGTCGTGGTGCAGCAGAAGTGCTGGGTGTTGATATGGGCGAAGCACCACTTGCTGTAGCTCGTTTACATGCTGAACAAGAACAGGTGACCAATATTCAATATCGCCAAGTGCCTGTTGAACAACTGGCAGAAGAACAGGCAGGACTATACGATGTCGTGACCTGTATGGAAATGCTGGAACATGTCCCAGACCCTGCCTCGATTATTCAAGCTTGTCAGAAATTGGTCAAGCCGAATGGCCATGTGTTTTTCTCCACCATTAACCGCAATCCTAAAGCGTATCTATTTGCGATTATTGGGGCTGAGTATCTACTGCGCATGCTGCCAAAAGGCACACATGATTATCATAAATTCATTCGCCCTTCTGAGCTGGCGACCGATATTGAAGCTGCGGGCTTAAAGCTCAAAGACATGACGGGGTTACATTACAATCCACTGACTAAACACTACTGGCTTGCGCCAAATGTTGATGTGAACTACATGGTGTATACACAGAATTTGGGCTAAAGCATGAAAGCAGTTCTCTTTGATCTCGATGGTACCCTGATCGATACCGCAGCAGATTTTATCCGTATCATTCAAGACATGTGCCGTGAACAACAGCGCCCTGTGGTCGATGCCGATACCATTCGTAGTCAGGTGTCTGAAGGCGCACGTGCCATGGTGAAACTGGTGTACCCCGAACTGGCAGTTGATGATGCCACTTTCTTGGTACATCGTCAGGATTTTCTCGATCGTTATGGTCAGCAGATTGTGGTGGAAACAGACCTGTTTGAAGGCATGTATCCCCTGCTCGGTATGCTTGAACAGCATCAAATTCCGTGGGGTATTGTCACCAACAAGCCACGTAATTTAAGTGAATCACTATTAGAAGCGCTTAATTTGCAACAGCGTTGTTCGGTTTTGGTCTGCCCTGACGATGTCACCCACGCCAAGCCACATCCTGAACCGATGTTTCTCGCAGCCAAACAATTGCAAATTGATCCTGAACAGATTATTTATGTAGGTGATCATCCTCGCGATATTGAAGCGGGTCGTAATGCTGACATGTATACCATTTTGGCTGCCTATGGGTATTTACCCGAACAGCATCGTAATGATTTACAGGCTTGGCAAGCAGACTGCATTATTGAAAATGTTGCACAGCTTCAAGATATCTTGCAACAGCACCTCGCAATTTAATACTTCCATAAACCAATGATAAACGGAGGTTTCATAATGAAATATTCAGAATACCAACCTCGTAATGACTTATTAAAAGACAAAATTATTTTAATTACTGGTGCAGGTGATGGCATCGGGCGAGCTGCAGCAATTAGTTATGCCCTACATGGTGCAACCGTGGTGCTACATGGCCGAACACTGAATAAGCTTGAAGTGATTTACGATGAAATTGAAAGCCTAGGTGCACCGCAACCTGCGATTTTACCTTTACAGCTTTCCAGTGCTTCTAGCCGTGAATATGAACATCTTGTCGATACACTTGAGCATCAATTTGGTCGCCTAGATGGGATCTTGCACAATGCGGGCATCTTGGGTGAACGGGTTCCATTGGCCGACTACCCTGTCGATGTCTGGGATGAAGTCATGGCTGTCAATTTACGTGCACCATTTTTTCTGACACAGGCCCTGTTGCCACTGCTGCAAAAATCAGAAAATGCCTCTGTCGTGTTCGCTTCCTCAGGTGTTGGACGTGAAGCTCGCGCATTTTGGGGTGCCTATTCTGTTTCAAAAATTGCGGTTGAAGCCATGAACAAGATTTTTGCCAGTGAAAATAGCTTTGCCAATATTCGCTACAATTGCATTAACCCTGGCGCAACACGCACCGCAATGCGTGCTAAAGCCTTCCCTCAGGAAGATCCACTGAGCCTACCAACGCCAGAAAGCCTGATGCCAGCCTATCTGTACCTCATGGGTGAAGACAGTATTGGCATGAATGGCCAGAGCATTAATGCTCAAGATTAATCATATCTTTAGGCTAATGGCATCAGTCATACTCTCTCCAAAAATCAGCAATTTAAAATTCAAGTGCTGATTTTTGGCGAATTCTTAAAATAAAATCTGTATAAGAAACTAATGTATAGGAAATTCTGCACGTTTTTTAAAACAATCATGCCATGATCTTCACAGTTTCTCTGCATTTTTTTTATACAGTAATACAGCCACACTTGGCATAACACGCAATACACTTGAGGATGCAACATGAAACAGAGTTTAACAGCGATAGCACTGTGCTTAACTGTTTGGCTAAGTACTCCTGTTGCTTTCGCAGGGCCACATGGTGGCGGTGGTTTTGGTGGTGGAAACGGTGGTGATCATTTTTTTGATCGTAATAACGATGGCTATAACGATGCCTATTCATTACAAGATCTGCAAGAACGCCGCCGTGCCCGTGAAGAACGCGGTTTTCAACGGCTCAAACAACTGAAATGGCAAACAGGCTATACCATGCCTCAACACTATCGCAGTGACCGCTACAAAGTCGATTATGGTCACTACAATCTGCCAAAACCTGCACGTGGACAACAGTGGTATAAAGTCAACAATGACTATTTGTTGATTAATGATGACAATACCATTATTCAAGTGCGTTAAAAAAAGCTCCCTAAGGAGCTTTTTTCTTACATGATTTTAATGCCTTGCTGCCCTGCTGGGGTCACTTTAAAAATCTCGACTTCAAAAGTGATGTTTTTTCCAGCAAGTGGATGGTTAAAATCAATTTCGGTAATATCTTCATTGACCGATTTCACCACACCGAACAAACTCGCTTTGGCTTTGTCCTCAAATTCAATCATGTGCCCAACGACTGGACGCTGTTCAAATTTAACTGTATCAAAACGCTGAACATTTTCAGGGTTCCAAGGGCCAAAAGCATCTTCAGGTGGCAAATGCACAGTACGGCGATCGCCTGCACGTAAACCAAACAATGCCTTTTCAAAGCCTGGTAACAAGTTACCATCGCCAATCACCAAGCTCACAGGCTCTTCACGGCTACGGGTATTGTCAATTTCTACGCCATTTTCAATGGTTACTGAAAAGTGCAAATCGACTTTTGAACCTTCGTTAACGCGCGTTTCTTCATTGGGATTAATAATTTCAACCATCTTAACTTTTTACACCTGCTTTACGCTGCTTTTCCAAAAAGAACGTGTCGATCAGCAACAAAATCGTTCCCAAGGTAATCGCACTATCGGCTATGTTAAACGCAGGGAAGTTGTGATTTTGATAATATACATGGATAAAATCTACAACATAACCCAGAGTTACCCGATCAATTAAGTTACCGAGCGCACCACCTAAAATCAGGGCAATCGCGGCGGGTAAAACCTTCATGGATTTCGGCATTCTCATCAGCCAAAATACAAAAATCAAAGACACGAGCCCAGCAAGTCCCATAAACAAATAACGTTGCCAGCCACCTGCATCGGACAAGAAGCTAAAGGCTGCGCCATAGTTATGTAGCAATGTCCAGTTTAAAAATGGCATTACATGGACAGGTTGCGCATAGACTAGATCGGTGCTGGCAATGTGTTTTGTCCATCGATCCAGCCCAATGGCGAGGGCAGACAACCCAAGCCACAGGATATTATGCGCGTGAAATACTAAACCCTTGTTTTGAGGATTAGGCATACTTTCTCTCTTCGCCAGAACCGGCAACATTCACAATACAACGAGAACATAAACCAGGATGCGCTGCATGTGTATTGACATCTGGTAAAACATGCCAGCAACGTGCACATTTCTCACCTTCCGCAGCAGACACCTGAACACGTAATCCGTCTAGCTCAGTTGCTTCGCCTTGTTCTGCAAATTCATGCACTGCCACTTGTGAAGTAATCAATACAAAACGCAGTTCATCACCCAGTTTGTTAAGGACTGCTGCAAGTTCAGGTTGCGCCCAAAGCTCTACTTTCGCTGACAAATTACTGCCGATGAGTTTAGCGTTACGCGCCACTTCAATCTGTTTATTTACTGCTGATTTTACTTGAATTAATGTTTGCCAATCTGCTTCTGAAAGTAAATTTGCTGTCACCGTTGGAATGCTATACCACTCCGTCGTAAACACATACTGTTCAGATTGCTCTGGAATCAACGGCCATGCTTCTTGTGCCGTAAAGCTCAAGATTGGGCTCATCCAGCGAACAAAGGCTTGTACCAAGTGATACAACGCAGTTTGTGCTGAATGACGTGCTTGCGAATTGGCATTGGTGGTGTACTGACGGTCTTTAATGATGTCGAGGTAGAAACCACCCAAGTCATTGATACAGAAGTTAGTCAATGCACTGCACACCACGTGGAAGTTCATTTCGTCATAAGCTTGAGTAATGACTTTTTGAACTTCGTTAGCACGTTGCAAGATGTATTGATCAAGTGCAATCAACTCTTCAACAGGCAACAAGTCTGTGCTTGGTTTGAAACCGTTTAAGTTCGCCAACAAGAAACGTAAGGTGTTACGAATACGGCGGTAGCTGTCGCTGACACGGCTAAAGATTTCTTTAGATGCTGCAATTTCATAACGGTAATCGCTCGATGCGACATATAAACGTAGACCATCTGCACCCAACTGCTTGATGATTTCTTCAAGCGGAATGTAGTTGCCTAAAGACTTAGACAATTTACGACCTTTCTCATCGACCGTGAAACCATGCGTCAACAACGCTTTATATGGTGCGCGGTTGTGGATCGCCATAGAGGTCAACAATGAAGACTGGAACCAACCACGGTGTTGGTCTGAACCTTCTAAGTACAAGTCCGCAGGGCTTTCCAACTCATCACGTTGCTCAAGTACCGCATAGTGGGTTGTACCCGAGTCAAACCAGACGTCTAAAGTGTCACGTACAGGATTGTATTGTTCAGCTTCATCACCCAAGAAGTCTTGAGCACCACGGTTAAACCATGCATCAATGCCTTCTTGTTCAATCAGTTTCGCTACATCTTCAATCAGTTCAGGCGTACGCGGATGCAACTCGTTGGTGTCTTTATGCACAAAGAACGGGATTGGCACGCCCCAAGTACGTTGACGTGAAATACACCAGTCTGGACGACCATCGATCATCGATTGAATACGGTTTTGACCCCAGTTCGGTACAAACTGAATGTCATTTTCAATCGCCTTCAATGCACCGTCACGTAGACCTTGTTGATCCATGCTGATGAACCATTGTGGTGTTGCACGGAAAATGATTGGTGTTTTGTGGCGCCAGCAGTGCGGGTAGCTGTGCTTAATCGGGTTATGTGCCCAAAGACGACCTGTTTCGCCTAATGCTGCAATAATTTTTGGATTGGCTTTATAGATGTGCTCGCCTGCAAAGATCGGGGCAGTTGGTAAATACACCCCATTTCCACCCACAGGATTGTCCACTTTCAAGTTGTAGATCAAACCTACTTTATAGTCGTCTACACCATGACCTGGTGCCGTATGCACTGCACCTGTACCGCTATCAGCAGTCACATGCTCACCCAAAATGACAGGCACTTGGCGCTCTGCGATCAGTGGATGTTGCAGTTGTAGATTTTCCAGTTTCTCGCCAACAAAGTCAGCAAGCACCACAGGATTTTCTAACTTGTAACGCTCGCATGCAGACTCAACCAAGCTTTTTGCCAAGACAAGGTTTTGTGTGCCACGATCGGTTTGTACTTGAACCAATTGGTATTCAATTTCAGCATGCAGTGCCACTGCTTGGTTGGCAGGCAAAGTCCAAGGCGTCGTCGTCCAGATCACCAAATCGGTTGGATCTTGAACGTCTACACCTAAACGCGCTGACAAATCTGCAAGATCAACCACAGAGAAACCAACATCAATCGCGTCAGATTTTTTATCTTCATATTCAACTTCAGCTTCTGCCAATGCTGAACCACAGTCCAAACACCAGTTCACTGGTTTTAAACCGGGCTGAATGTGACCATTTTTCTGGATTGCACCCAAAGCACGTACGATATCGGCTTCTTGCTTGAAGTTCATGGTCAAATACGGATTGTCCCAATCACCCAAAATGCCCAGACGTTTGAAGTCATTACGCTGAATATCAATTTGTTCTAGCGCATATTCACGGCAGTGCTTACGGAAAGTTGCAGCATCGACTTTCTCGCCGACTTTACCGACTTTCTCTTCAACTTTCAGTTCAATTGGTAAACCGTGGCAGTCCCAACCGGGTACATATGGTGCATCGAAACCATCTAAAGTGCGGCTTTTGACAATAATATCTTTAAGAACTTTGTTCACCACATGCCCAAGGTGAATCTGACCATTGGCATACGGAGGGCCATCGTGAAGCACATATTTTTTCTTGCCAATACGCGAAGCACGAATCTGCTGATAAATGTTGTCGGCGTACCACTCTTCTAACCATTTTTGTTCGCGTACTGCCAAATTTGCTTTCATTGCAAATTCAGTACCTGGCAGATTCAATGTGGCTTTATAAT
This sequence comes from Acinetobacter sp. MB5, assembly GCF_003261585.1. Taxonomy (GTDB): domain Bacteria; phylum Pseudomonadota; class Gammaproteobacteria; order Pseudomonadales; family Moraxellaceae; genus Acinetobacter. Next base: position 43,443 of record NZ_POVU01000019.1, read on the forward strand.
CCACTACATTTTCAGGTGTTTGCTTATCGCTCATGCAAGTTGCTTCCAGTTCTGTCTGCGCTCACGCCGACACGTTGTAACATCAAAATTAAAACTAAAATTTAAAAAGGGAATTCGTGGTGTTGCTCACGGAATGCGCGTAATTGTACAACATCATCCTGAATTCCTGCTTTGAGTGCTTCTAAAGAAGGATAATTCCGTTCACCATGCAAAAAGTGTAAGAATGTCACTCGCATTAATAAACCATACAGATTAGCAGAAACCTCAGGAAAATGTACTTCTAAACGCCATTGCGGGTGTTCCTGACGAATCGCAGGACGCGTGCCAACATGCCCTGCCCCAAACAGTGCCGTCGGTTGATAACCTTTGACACCGAGTTGCTCAGGTGAGTCTTGACGGACTTTGGCATCCAGTGCGGTCGTCTCACAGAAGACATCTACTGCGTAAATCCCGTTAATACATGGACGATGGCGGTTTAAACGTACATTAATCGTTGGAAAATCAATGGTTCGACCAATCTGATCGCCATATTGTACCCGACCTGTAATGCTATACGGACGACCAAGCAGGCGCGCAGCCAAAGCCAGATCACCTTTTTGCAAGGTTTCACGAATACGGGTTGAGCTGACACGCTCACCATCGAGTTCCACAGTATGCAAGTTGGTGACACCAAAACCATACTGGCGTAAAAACTCGGCATTGCCCTGACGGTTTTTACCAAAATGAAAATCATCACCCAACACCAAATGCTGTGCATTGAGTTGTTGTTTTAAAAGTTCTGAGAATTGTTCCGCACTCAAGCTACGAAAATGATTGTCAAACTTGGCAATCACCACATAATCCACACCCAACTCACTGAGATATTCAACTTTTTCACGCAGTGACGTAATCCGTGGCGGCGCTTGATAACCTTTAAAGAACTCTAAAGGTTGCGGTTCAAAAATCATCACGGCAGTTTTCAACTGCTCGGCTTGCGCTGCTTGTTTGAGCTGAGCAATCATCGACTGATGCCCAAGATGCACACCATCAAAGTTGCCAATCGTCACGGCTGTCTTTGGCAAATCTAAATCGGCTGGCAATGCATTCAAACGAAGTAGCTTCATGGCACTTTTAAAAATTGATGATTTCAAAGCCAACTATTGTGCCATATTCTGATCAATTCGTCTTGTGGTTGTTTTTATCAAATTTTAATGTTTAAAAACATATATTTAATAATAAAAATCTCAATTTATTTCAAACCCATCCAACTTACTGTCACTCTTACAGATCAATACAATTTGGTTATACTAAACATGCAACTTCAGCCCCAAAGAGTAGATCATTTGAACAATTTGCATGACCATGCCCTGATCATGGCACTTCCGAGCGAATCTCAAGGTTATTTCGAAAATCATGGCATTACCGTGCACTATAGTGGTATTGGTAAGGTCAATGCGGCATTTAAAGCCTATGACGTGATTCAGCGTACAGGTTGCAAAACCCTGATCAATTTTGGTACCGCAGGCAGTTCAAGTTTTCCACGACATGCGTTAGTTGAAATCGGGCAATTTGTACAACGCGATATGGATGTCTCTCCGCTTGGTTTTCCTGTCGGAACGACACCCATGGATGACGAGCATCCTGCTGAAATTGAACTGGAACGCTATTTTCTGGAACTTCCCTATGCCGTGTGTGGTACAGGTGATTCCTTTGAAACAGGCTTACCCAAAGTGCAATGTCAGGTGGTCGACATGGAAGGCTATGCGCTGGCAAAAGTCTGCAAAAAACTGGGTGTACGCCTGATTTCAGTCAAATATATTACCGATGGCGCAGATGATAGCGCGCATCTCGACTGGCAAGAGAATCTAAAAGTGGGGGCAGAAAAGCTCTTGCAGCTCTACCAACAACATTTTTAAAGCAATAACACCAGCGTTATTCTTGCGCTGGTGAGGTCATACTGCCATGTAATAGCATCGCAATGGTATGTTGAATGGCACGTTGATGAAAACTACGATTACGCAAGGTTTTGCCTAAAATCGCAGAAAACTGGGCATCAAAATCAGCATAGCTTTGCGTAATTGACCATAAGTTCAAAATAAACAGCTCAGGATCAATATGTGCTGACATTTTCCCTTCAGCCTGCCAGTGTTGTAGCACTTTCAGCTTACGCTTGACGTGTTTCTTAATCGAACCTTTCAGTACCGTTTGAATATACGGTGCACCTTGAATAATTTCTAAGGCAAACAGTTTAGAGGCTTTCGGATTGGTTTTAGAAAATTCAATCTTTTGCGTAATATACTGGGTTAAAATTTCTTCAGGTTCTAAACCTGATTCAAACAGTTGCAAAGGTTCAATCCATTTCTGAAGAACTGACATCAGCACTTCAATATACAGCGCTTCTTTATTTTCATAATAATAGAAAATATTCGACTTATGCATTTGTGCCAACTGGGCAATTTCATCCAGACTCGCCCCATTAAAGCCGTACACAGAAAATACATCTAAGGCAGCATTTAAAAGTTGATTACGTTTTTGCGTACTTTTCTTTAGTTCCATTGCCAACACAATTTCAGAGAAATGAATTTGATTGTAGAGCAATTCTGTGACTTTGTGCACTTATCTTATCGATAAATGCACAAATCCATAAAAATAAAATGGGTTTTAAAAAAAGCATCGAAATTTTAGATTATCTTTTTAAATACCAAGGAATTACGCTGATAGTTATATAGGGCTTGTCGAGCATTTGGTAAATCATCGACTGTTGCATGGCTAAAACCATGCTCCAAGAACCAATGTGCCGTCCGCGTGGTCAATACAAAGAGTTGGCGAATCCCCAAAGTTCGGGCTTTTTCTTCCAAGAAGTTTAAAATCTGGCTGCCACGGTTTGACTTACGATAGCTTGGATGCACCGCAACACAAGCAATTTCAGCCGATGCAATTTCATTTTCAGTCGTTGGAATCGGATATAAAGCAGCGCAAGCCAAAATCGTTCCATCGCGCTCAATCACTGCAAATTGATCAATCTCGGTTTCCAAGCGCTCGCGTGAGCGATAGACCAAAATCCCCTGCTCTTCGAGCGGACGTAGCAAGTTAATTAAACCACCGACATCCTGAATATTCGCCATACGCACTTCTTCATAATGTGCATCCGTGACCATGGTTCCAATCCCGTCACGGGTAAACAATTCCTGAATCAAAGCGCCATCATGCGCATATGGTAAAACATGCACCCGCTGCACACCATTGAGTGCCGCATCTTTTGCCCCTTGTAAGTACAACGCCATTTGACTTTGGCTTTGCTGAGATTGAGCAATATATTGATCGAGCAGATGCGGTGCAATTTCACGCTGTAACTGCCCTTGCGGATTGAGTACCCCACGTTGATTGCCCAAAAAAATTAACTTGTCTGCTTTGAGCGCAATTGCGGTTTTGGTAGCCACTTCTTCTGCCAATAAGTTGAAGACTTCCCCCGTAGTTGAATAGCCCACAGGCCCGAGCAAAATAATGTTGTGACGTTCCAGCAAACGCGTCATGGCATCTACATCCACCGCACGAACTTCACCTGTCAGCTGAAAATCAATACCATTACGGATCCCATAAGGCTTGGCAGTAATCAGATTGCCCGAAACGACATCAATCCGCGCGCCAAACATGGGGGAATTGGCAAGCCCCATCGACAAAAGTGCTTCGATCTGCATACGCACAGCACCGACTGCCTGCATCACACAAGGCAATGCTTCACGGGTTGTGACACGACGTGACTGCTCAAAAGGCGTTTCAAGGTGCTGAATTTGCAGTTGGGCATTAATTTGTGGACGTGCGCCATAAACCAAAACCAAGCGAATGCCAAGGGAATGCAGTAACGCAATATCATGAATAATATATTGAAAATTTTCATGCTGGATGGCCTCACCATCAAACATCACCACAAAGGTTTTATTACGATGCGCATTAATATAAGGTGCGGAATGACGAAACCAGTGCAAATAATCCTGCGTATTTTGATGAACAATCGCAGTGGAATCTTGTATTTTTTGCATGCTGATCTCGGCTAATGGCATATCTTCAATATTCTAAACAAAAAACCAAGAAGAAACAGTGTTTAGAGCATTCGCATTTTGCAGAATTCAAAGCAATTCTGGTGTAATGATTACAGCGTTGTCAGCAATCTCTTACAACGCTTACCGCCATTAGCGGCTATGGCATCATTCATTTTTTTCTTATGATTAAATCATACAGAAACAGGATTTTTCTTATTAAAAGAATAAAAAATCTAGGTATGGAAACCTTATGGTATGACAGGAGTTGTACCCTCGGTGAAGAATCAAAAAAGCCTCAACAGGATGTTGAGGCTTTTTTGATTCTATGAAATCGCAGATGGATCCGATGTTTTTTCTGGCTGTACTCGCATATACAAGCGAATCACCCAAAACACTCCACCTAAAATACAACCAATTGCAATCGCTTCTAAGGTACTAGGAAAACGTCCAGCAAATACATAGGAATAACTACATGCAAACAGGGTTTCAAACACCATCAACTGCCCACCCAAACTAATTGGCAAGCGTCGGGTTGAAGCACTCCACAAGGCATTTGCGATCCAAGAACCCGCAATTGCCAAAAATAAGCTGACCATTGCAAAAGTCACCCATTGCTCTGTAGTTTGCTGTAAAAACCACGTTTTCGGCATCAAAATTACCGTTAATATCCCCGCAGGTAAGGCGATTAATCCCGTCATAATACCCATTAAACTCGACCATTCACGACTGTTAAATGCACTTTCTTTCAAATAACGTGCATTATGAATCGCAAACCATGACCAACTCCCGACTGCAGCAACAACACATGCCATTCCAAAAATTCGTTGCCCAGTGCTCGAATGTACACCAAAAAATACATCAGGAATAAAGTTAATCAAAATCAAGCCAAATGCCACAACACATAGCGGTAACTTGAGTTGTGAAAAGGGTAGACTCAACTGTTCACCTCGTCCTAAAAAGGCAATTGATACAGGCATTAAGCCATTAATTAATGATGTCATGGTGATACCAGCAAACTGTACAGCAGTACCAATACAGGCAAAATATAAAATGTTACCTGCAATCGACAACTGAATCAGTTTATAAATATCGGCTTTATCTAATTTTTTAATCAATTGTTTTAAGGTAGGCAATGCCACAAGCAATGAAATTAGCCCATATAAAACAAAGCGCACACTACTAATCAGAATGGGATTAAATTCAGGAATAAACCAGGGAGCAACAATCGTTCCTCCCCACAAAGCACAGGCTAAAATCGCGAAAATAATGCCTTGACGCATACTGATTTTCCCTAAAAATAAAACAGCAGCATAAAGAGATCACAGTAAAAAGACTAAAGATCATTTAGAATTAATCTATTCCATAGAGGAATAGCAACGGTAAAAAATATGAGTCCTTATATTAAAAAATTACCCCCTCTTGAAACCTTGATTGCCTTTGAATCTGTCGGGCGGCACGGGAGCTTTACCCAAGCAGCAACTGAACTGTATCTGACTCAAAGTGCTGTCAGCAAACAGATTCGGCAACTTGAAGACACCTTAAAAATTCAACTATTTGAACGTAAACCTCGCGGTGTGGTATTGACCCCTGCTGGAGAAGAATTACATCAAACAACTCAGCAAATATTTGAGAAATTACAACATAAAATCATTCGCTTACAGACAATTCATCAATCCAATAGTGTCACTATTCTTGCAACACATGCACTGACCCAATTTTGGTTATTTCCTAAATTGGTCGAATTTCATAAAGCTTATCCCAACATTACTGTACATGTCGATGCGATCAATACTATGGATGAATCGAGCTTTACCCAATATGATCTTGGTATTTTATATGGTGCAGGGCATTGGTCATCTTTACATAGCCAACGCCTGATCCCAGAAGTCATTTATGCTGTTGCTCATCCTGATCTTGATATTTCGAAAATTCATAACTTAAATGACTTAGCAAAAATTCCATTAGTTCAAATTAATGCAAGCGCATGGGATTGTTTAGACTGGAAAGACTGGTTCCAACACTTTGATATGTCCTATCAAATTGCCTCAGGCAGCCCAACGTTTAATCAACTAACATTGGCTTTTCATGCAGTGCAACAAGGAATGGGTATAGGATTAGCATGGAGCTTTATAGCAGATGAATTGGTACATACAGGAAAACTTCAACAAGTGACATCTTTCAAATGTCACACTGGAAATGGAGAATTTTTAGTCTATGAAAAGCATCGAAAACTTAGTGACGCAGCACAAATTTTTCACGACTGGTTAATAAACTCAACCTAACTCTCTCATTTTTCATTTTTTCTTAATTTTTACGCATAAAGAAGCACCCCGACCTCTATAGAGATTGGGGTGCTTTGAATAATGAGCTGGCGATGACTTACTCTCACATGGGTAACCCCACACTACCATCAGCGCTAAGAGGTTTCACTTCT
>NZ_POVU01000001.1 GCF_003261585.1 Acinetobacter sp. MB5
TGTTGCTGACGATGGTGAGGTCTTTGATGCCCAAATCAATCAAGCCGTCAATGAGTTCAGCAGGTTGTCCTGCGGTGCCAAAGCCACCAATCATAATGGTTGATCCATCTTGAATCTGTTCAATCACGGCACGAAGACTGCCTGAGCTTTTATCAATCATAAAAAGTCCTCATCAAATTTGACTATGTTTGGTTTTCATTTTCAACTGAACGGTTGGGTTTGAAACTTAAAATTAAATGCGCCAGCATGCCAATACAGATGCCCCAAAACACCGAACTTAAACCGAGAAAATGCATGCCTGAAACGCTGGCAAGAAAGGTGATGACAGCCGATTCACGCTGCTGTTCGTTGCTAAGTGCAATATTGAGATTGTAGGTAATGGCACTAATCAAGGCTAAGCCTGCCAAAGCAGCAACCAGCTCTTTTGGAAACAGACTAAACAGCAGCACGATGCTGCCTGAAAACAAGCCACCAAGTAGATAAAACAAGCCATTGGTGATGCCTGCGATATAGCGGCGTTTCGGGTTTTCATGACAATCTTCACCCATACACAACGATGCAGTAATTGATGCGAGAACAATGCTAATACCGCCAGTGAAAGCGACAAAAAGAGACACCAAACTGGTCGTTCCAATAATGGTTCGTCCAGAAACTTGGTAGTCATTCAGTTTAAACAGCGCCATACCCGGTAAAAACTGTCCAGACAAACTCACCAGAATCAGCGGTAACGCAAAGTTCAATGTCGATGACCATGTCCAGTGCGGGCTAATCCATTCAGGAATGGTCAATGCAAAATTCAATGACACTGGGCGCAATTGTCCCCAAAACAGACTGAGCACAATCCCTGTCGATAAAACCCACAGCATGCTATAACGCGGGTTAAAACGTTTAGCACACAGATAAACCACTAACATAATGAATATAATCAGTGGCATATGATTACTGGCTTGAAATACGCCTAAACCAAATTGAAATAAAATTCCTGCCATCATGCCTGCGGCAATACCAGATGGAATCCAGCGCAGTAAGGTATCAAATGAACCACTCACCCCAATGATGAGCATCACTACGGCTGCCGTGATATAGGCTGCAACAACCTCATTTAAACTGATATGCGGAAACAAGGTCACCAGTAAGGCTGTTCCAGGTGCAGACCATGCGGTAATGATCGGAACTTTATAGCGAATCGAAAGAAATATGCCAGAAACAGCAGCGCCGATCGAAATGCCCCAAATCCATGAACTCAGCATGTGAGCATCGACTTGAGCATGTTGAGCAGCTTGGAAAAAGATAATCAGCGGCCCTGAATATGAAATCAGGACGGCCAGAAAACCTGCGATTGTGGCTGAAATTGACCAATCACGTTTCAATTGTTGCAATAGACTGAGCATCCTAGCCCCCTTATCTATCCCTGTGATTATCCTTGATCACCACCACCTACAGGCAACACGGTACCTGTAATGTAAGATGCTTCATCCGATGCCAAAAAAGTAATGGCATTGACCTGTTCATCGATTGTGCCGTAGCGTTTCATGAAACTACGATCTACGGTTTGATCAACCACATCTTGCATCCAAGCTTTGTCCTGATCCGACATTGCTGCACCGTTCCGTGGAATTTTGCGTGGTGGAGCTTCTGTTCCGCCTGTTGCGACTGCATTGACACGAATGCCATCTTGCGCATGTTCAAATGCCAGTGATGCTGTTAATCCATTGACACCACCTTTTGCCGCAGAGTATGGAATACGGTTGATTCCACGCGTCGCGACAGAAGAAACGTTCACAATCACACCCGATTGCTGGGCAATCATGGTGGGCAGTACGGCATGACAACACCATAATGTTGGAAATAATGAGCGATGAATTTCTTTGATAATTTCCTGTTCAGAAAATTCCTGAAAGGGTTTCATCCAAATAGCACCGCCAACATTATTAATCAGAATATCAATTCGATCATAGGTTTGCATGGCAAGTTGCGTAACAGCTTGTGCACCTGCAAAAGTTTCTAAATCTGCCAATATGGTGGTGACTTGATCGGTATATTGACGAATCTCTGCTGCAACGTCATTCACCAGTTCAGATTGATCTGCCAGTACCAGTTTTGCACCTTCTGCAGCGAGGCGTAATGCCACCCCGCGGCCAATTCCTTGTGCACTACCTGTAACAATGGCAACTTTTCCCTGAAAACGAGAGCTTTGTGACATCGTTAACTCCCGTTAGTTGGCTGAAAATTTTTCGAAATAGAAGTTCTTTGGTTTTACATTTTCATGATCTAACCATGTACGCACAGCATCGACCATCGCGACAGGCCCACACAGGTAAATATCGACATCACCAGCATTGAGCCAGTCAGCATCAATGTGTGCAGTGACATAGCCTTTACGTTCATGCTGGCTGTCTGTATGGGCAACAACAGTTCGATAATCAAACCAGTCATGTGTTGCTTTAAAGGCTTCTAATTCATCAATGGCAACCAAGTCAAAATCATTGGTGACACCAAAGACCAAGTTAACAGGTTGTGGCACCGACTTTTCTGCCAACACAGAAAGCATCGACAAGAATGGTGCGATACCTGTACCACCCGCCAGCATCAAGACTGGACGCTGTACATCTCGCAAATAAAAACTACCAAAAGGCCCAGTGAACTGCATTTGTTCACCTGCTTGCGCAGTTTGGCTTAAAAAGCTACTCATTTTGCCATTTGGCACATTACGCACCACAAAACCTGTTAAACGATTACCTGGTTTTGAGCTAAATGAATATGAACGGGTTTCATCGCTATTTGGAATGCGGACATTGACATATTGTCCAGCCAAGAAATGAATATCTGGCTGACCTTCATCGAGTTGGATTTCAAACTGGATGGTGGATTCAGAAATATTGTTGACCTGTGCAAGGCTACCTTGGAACGTATGTACTTTGGTTTTACAGACATCAGAAGATGCTTTGATTTGAAAAACAGCATCGGACGTTGGGCGGCACTGACAAGCCAGCACATAACCTTCCTGAGCTTCTTCTGGGGTTAAAGCATCTTCAATATAGGTTTCTTCAGGCATATCATACTGACCCGACTCACAAAATGCGCGACAAGTCCCACATGCACCTTCACGGCAATCGAGTGGAATGTTGACTTGTTGGCGGTAAGCTGCATCGGACAGGGTTTCGCCCTGATGAACTGTAATAAAACGAGTGACGCCATCTTCAAACTGAAGTGCGATATTGTGATTCGACATAGCGAGAATCCCTTAAAAGTGTTACAGATTCTCAGCCAAACTCCTTGGCTGAGAGTTGCAAATGAAATGTGTCTTAAAGATGGTAAATATCAATCACTTGGTTGATATAGTCATTTTTCAAGACCACATATTTGCTGAGGATTTTTGGCTGTTCACCTGAAAAATCAATTACGTAGCGCGACATACCAAAATAACTGTAGTTGGTTTTGTAGCGGAAACTTAAGGTATGCCAGTTAAAGCGTACAGTGACTTGCGAACCATCCACCTGTTCAATTTCAACATTGTTGATGTTGTGGCTGGTGCGTGTATCTGGCATGGTGGCTGAAGAACGCTCAGTTTTAATACGAAACACGCGGTCTTCCAAACCCTGACGGTCTGGGTAATAAATCAGAGAAATCTCAGATTGTGGATCTTCTGTTAGAGTGTCATTATCGTCCCATGCAGGCATCCAGAAAGATGCTTCAGGTGCATAACATTCCAACCAGTCATCCCATTGCTCATCATCTAAAAAGCGTGCTTCGCGATATAAAAACTGAGCAACTTTTTCTAAACTGATTTCTGCATTTACATGTTGTACTGCATTCATGCCAATGCTCCTTGCTCTGCCTGTTCCGCCAGTTTTTCCTGTTGAATGGCATGTTTCATGGTTTTGAGCCAGTATTGGTGCTGTGCCAAATACAAACCTTCATCTTCAGTTTTAATACCGCTGAGCAATGGTTTTAAACCAATTTCATTGGCTGCATCGTCTGCACCCTGAATCCAGTGTTTTGAGCCGCGACACATGTCGTTCCATTCAAGGGCAATGCCTGCATAACCCGCCTGACATGCACGGAATTCTTCCAAGTCATCTGGTGTTGCCATGCCTGAAGCATTAAAGAAATCTTCATACTGACGAATACGACGGGCACGTGATTCAGCTGATTCATTTTTTGGTGCGATACAGTAAATCGTGACTTCGGTTTTATCGACACTGATCGGACGTAAAATACGGATTTGCGAACCAAACTGATCCATCAGGTAAACATTTGGGTAAAGACAGAGGTTACGCGAACGCTCAATCATCCATTTCGCCATCGCTGAACCGTATTGTTCCGTATATTCAGCATATTTTGGGTAGTTTGGACGGTCTTCTGGGTTTGCCCATTGTGTCCAAAGTAACATGTGTCCATGTTCAAAACCGTATGAACCGCCACCTTGTTTGCCCCAACCACCTGCACTCATGGCACGAATTTTGTCATCTGCCTGTTTTTCTTTACGGTGCTGCGTAGTTGCTGCATAGTTCCAGTGTACAGCCGACACATGGTAGCCATCTGCACCATTTTCAGCGGTCAGTTTCCAATTGCCTTCGTAGGTATAGGTCGAAGAACCGCGGAGAACTTCTAGACCATCGGCAGATTGATCTACAATCATGTCGATAATTTTTGCTGCTTCGCCTAAGAATTCTTCTAGAGAAGGCACATCAGGATTTAAACTGCCAAACAAGAAGCCTTTGTAATTTTCAAAGCGCGCCACCTTTTTCAGGTCATGCGAGCCTTCTTTGTTGAAGCAGTCTGAATAACCTGCATCGCTTGGGTCTTTAACTTTCAGTAATTTTCCTGAGTTATTGAATGTCCAACCGTGGAATGGGCAGGTATAGGTTGCCTTGTTACCACGCTTATGGCGGCAAAGCTGTGCGCCACGGTGTGAACAGGCATTGATCATCGCATTCAACTCACCGTTACGATTACGTGCGATGATAATTGGCTGACGACCGATATATGTGGTGTAAAAATCGTTGTTATCTGGGATTTGGCTTTCGTGTGCCAAAAATACCCAATTACCTTCAAAAATGTATTTCATTTCCAACTCAAACAGCGTTGGATCGGTGAATACAGAGCGATGTAGCTTGAATTCACCCGTTTCAAAATCATCGACAAGCAAGTCATCAATCTGATCAAGATGAGTCGCATTGAGTACAGATATACGCGCCATAAAAGAATCTCCAAAAACTCAAGAGATACCGAGATCTTGATCAAACCGATCTCGGGTACCACAACGATTAAGCGCTTGCGCGACGACGATCAACTTCAGTACTTGGTGCTGCTTCAGCATCAGCTTCTTTGACAAGTACAATATTAAAATCAATGTGTTTGAATGGTTTGTCTAAACTACGACGAGCGATTTCTGCTGCATCATTGACATCTACCGCAGTTGCGACCAGACCATCACGTGTTGCGAAGGCAAAGTCATCCCACAGGTATTTGTCGCCTTCAATGTTGAATTGAGTCGTTAACTTACGGAAACCTGGTGCAGAAACAAAGTAATGCACGTGTGATGGACGGTTACCATGACGACCTAACTTGTTCAACAACGCTTGAGTCGTACCTTCAGGTGGGCAGCCATAACCAACAGGCATCGTTGTTAATGCTGTGTAGTGACCGACAGTGTCCGTGAAAATCGTGCGGCGTAAGTTAAAGTGCGACTGAGTTTTGTCAAAGAATGAATAATTCCCCATGCTGTTGGCATGCCAAACTTCAACTTTCGCGTTTGGAATGATGTTGCCTTCCGTATCTTTTACCGTTCCTTCAATAATTAAGGTATCGACATGGTCAGATTCAGAACCGTCATCCATACGGGCAAAACCAACTGACTCTGGCGCACCTGCCACATAAAGTGGACCTTCAATGGTACGTGGCGTACCGCCTGCTGCAACACCTGCTTTTGCATCTGCTTCATCGGCACGAACATCAAGATAATGTTCTAGACCTAGACCCGCAGCGAGTAAGCCGAGTTCATTGGCTTTACCTGCATCGGTAAAATATTCAATCCCTTTCCATACTTCGCTTGGTTGAATATCCAAGTCTTCAATTGCTTTAAACAAATCACTGACAAGACGTACCACGATGTCTTGAATACGTTGATCCACTTCTCCTGTTGCAGTATCAACGTTCATTTGTTTTACGAGTTGGTTAATTTCCTGATGGTTCATACACTGTCTCCTTGGGTATGAATGCTGGCTAATTATTGTGGCGAGCTCATCCTAAATGCTGGCAAATATAGCTAACCACGTCCTTGTTTAAAAAAAATCCTATTTGACCCGTATCAATCCAGATTAACGGTCATCTTCACGAATGGATGATGGATGTCGATTGAGCGCCATCACTTCAATATTCATGTAGGGATACAACGGCAAACCTTGCAAAATCTGATGCAATTCTTCATTGCTCTCGACATCAAAAATACTGATGTTGGAATACTGTCCTGTAATCCGCCAGATATGGCGCCATTTACCTTGCTGCTGTAAATTTTGTGAATAAGCCTTTTCAGTGGCTTTAATCTGATCAGCAATTTCTTTAGGCATATCAAGAGGTATATGCACATCCATGCGAACTTGAAATAACATCTCGGCTCCTTGTTTTAATGTCGGCGCAATTGTTCAATTTTGTCTTCATCAATTTCGATGCCTAAGCCTGCGGCTTTTGGCACAGCCAATTGAAAGTTTTCATACTGCAACGGTGTTTTTAAAATTTGCTCAGTGAGTAACAACGGTGCAAACAGCTCTGTACCAAATGCTAGATTTTCAAAAGTTGAAAATGCATGTGCAGAAGCGATTGTGCCAACAGGGCCTTCAAGCATCGTGCCGCCATACAAATCCACGCCTGCCAGTTTGGCAATCGTTGCGACTTCACAAGCTTCAATCAAACCACCTGACTGTTCGATTTTCACTGCAAACACATCAGCCGCATGGCGTTTCGCAATTCGATAGGCACTTGCTGGGCCTGTCAGAACTTCATCTGCCATAATCGCGACATCAAAACGCTCAGTTAAACGTGCCAAGGTGTCAATATTTTCAATTCCACATGGCTGCTCGATCAGGTCAATCCCACCATCTTGCAGTTGTTGGATACCATAAATTGCCTGAGTTTCTGACCATGCACGGTTTACATCTACACGGATACTAATGTCTGGCCCTAATGCTTTTTTAATCGCAATCACATGCTCAACATCTTGCTGAACTGGATGTGAACCAATTTTGAGTTTGAAAATATTATGGCGTTTTGCCTCAATCATTTTCTTTGCTTCTGCGATATCTTTTTCAGTATCACCCGATGCCAATACCCAAAGTACCGATAGATGATCACGTAAACGGCCACCCAGTAATTCACTGATTGGCAAACCTAAGCGTTTCGCCTGAATATCGAGCAATGCCGTTTGAATCGCACATTTGGCAAAACGGTTGTCATTGATGGTTTTACGGATCAATTGCAGGGTTTGCGCCACGTTCAAATTTTTTACAGATTTGAGCAAAGGAGCAAAATAAGTATCAATATTGGTTTTGACACTTTCAGGGCTTTCACCCGCGTAGCTTAATCCACCAATCGTTGTGGCTTCACCCCATCCAACAAATCCATCGGCAGTTGTGATTTTCACCAACACCAAAGTTTGTTTTTGCATGGTTGCAACCGAAAGCTTGTGTGGGCGAATGGTCGGAATGTCCACAAGCAGGGTTTCTACAGATTTATACATCCTTCACATCTTCTGTTAGAACTTTACTTGTTTATACTTTAAAAGAATGGTTAAATATTTTCAAAGACATTATTGGCATACTAAAATACCAAAAAGGTATATATGGAACTCAGACATCTCAGATACTTTGTTGCTGTTGTGGAAGAACAAAGTTTTACCAAAGCAGCAGAAAAACTCTTTATTGCTCAACCACCTTTGAGTCGTACCATTCAAAATCTTGAGGAAGAATTGGGTGTACAACTACTTGAACGTGGTAGCCGACCTGTAAAAACCACGCAAGTTGGACAATTTTTCTATCAACATGCCCTCAAACTTTTGTCGAATGCTGAACAGATGGTGTCCATGACTCAGCGTATTAATGCCGTCCAAACCACCATTCGAATTGGCTTTGTCAGCTCACTTTTATTTGGGTTATTGCCGAGAATTATTTATTTATATCGGCAAAAACATCCTCAACTTAAAATTGAACTGATTGAAATGGGCACACAAGCTCAGGTTGAAGCATTAAAGGATGGGCGAATTGATGCAGGGTTTGGCCGACTTCGCATGAGTGATCCAGCCATTAAGCGTGTTTTACTCAGAAATGAAAAACTGATGGTCGCAACACATGCCAGTCATCCATTTAATCAAAGCAAAACCCAAGGCGTATATTTAGCCGATTTAATTGATGAAAATATTTTGCTTTATCCCAATACAACCAAACCTAACTTTTCTACGCATGTTCTTTCCATTTTCTCTGAGCATGGCTTAGACCCACAAAACTTAACGGAAGTTCGTGAAATTCAGTTAGCGCTGGGGTTAGTTGCTGCGGGTGAAGGGATTTGTATTGTGCCTGAGAGTAGCAATAGTATTCAGATGGCACAGTTAAATTACATCCCTTTACTTGATCCAAATGCTTTAAGCCCTATTTTTATTACGGTTCGAAATATGGATGACAGTAGCTATATTTATGGACTTTTTGAGACGATTCGCCAGATTTATGATTTTGAAGGCATTCGTTATGATGAAAGTGAATTGAAGCACGTTTGATTTTAAATTCTCAGATTTACTTAGGCTATTTTAATAAGTATTTTTAAGCCCTGATCGATCGGATCTTGGCTTAAAAAATTCACACAAAATTCATGCAGGCTTGTTTAGACTGATTTTAACTGCTGATAAGTCAGGTTAAATCGGGACAAACCTATGCTTAGAATAATGTGGCGATGGATAGATAGCTGGTCAGTCAATTCTGTTGAATTGACTGATGCTCAAAATGATATAAAAGATAATAAAATTCAATGGTTTCGTATTCTACCATTTATTATTTTGCACCTCTCCTGCTTGGCAATTTTTTGGGTAGGAATCTCATGGTTTGCTGTTGGCTTCATGCTGTTTTTTTATCTGATTCGCATGTTTGCGATTACAGGTTTTTTTCATCGCTATTTATCACATAAAACTTTTCAAACTTCTCGTCCTGTTCAATTCTTATTTTTGCTAATCGGCACGATGAGCGCACAGCGTGGGCCGCTTTGGTGGGCTGCACATCACCGAAATCATCATCGTTATGCAGATACCACCCAAGACCCCCACTCGTCCCAATATGGGTTTTGGTATAGCCATATTGGCTGGTTTCTCAATCAGCAAAATTTTGTCATTCGTCAGGAAATGGTGAAAGACTGGCTGAAATATCCTGAATTAATCTGGCTTGACCGCTTTAGTTTGCCGATTGTGCTGATGACCGCAGCCAGTATTTTTGGATTAGGTGAAGCCCTCGCCCACTATGCGCCACAACTGCATACCAATGGTCTGCAACTGTTGATTTGGGGCTTTTGTATATCCACCATTCTCGTCATTCATGCAACTTTATGTATTAACTCGCTTGCTCATCTATTTGGACGGCGTGATTTTGCAACACGAGATGACAGCAAAAATAATCTTTGGCTGGCACTGATTACTTTGGGTGAAGGCTGGCACAACAATCATCACTACTATGCAGGAAGTGCACGACAAGGCTTTTACTGGTGGCAACTAGATTTAACGTATTATGGATTAAAAATGATGTCCTATTTAGGCTTGGTTTGGGGATTAAAACCTGTGCCTGAGCGCGTGTACATTGCGCATAAACAGCAAAGTTCCAATCCGATAACAGATCAGCCACGAGGAAATTCGCCATGAAAATTGCAATCATTGGTTCAGGAATTTCAGGGCTGTATGCAGCGTGGCAACTTTCAAAGCAGCATGAAATTCATATCTTTGAAAAAAATCAATATTTTGGTGGTCATACCGATACTCATCATCTAATGATTGATGGACAGCAGGTTGTTGTAGACAGCGGGTTTATTGTATTTAATCAGCACAATTACCCATTATTTACCGAAATGCTGCAACAGCTTGGAGTAGGCTCAGAACAAAGTGATATGAGCTTTTCGGTAAATAATCAGGTGACAGGTTTGCAATATAATCCTTCTCAAAAATGGTCATTGCTGGCAAAACCTCAGAATTTTTTAAATGCCAATTTCCGCCAAATGCTACGTGATCTATTGCGCTTTTATCGGCGGAATCAGGGAATTAATGTACAAGCATGTGAGAGTGATCTCACCATTGAGCAATATCTTGATCAACACGGTTATTCCAAAGCTTTCCGTGAAGAACATTTGTATCCGATGTGTGGCGCACTGTGGTCTAGTCCGATTGAGCAAGTGGCGCAGATTCCTTATAAGTTTGTGGTGAGTTTTTTTCAGCATCATCGTATGTTACAACTCAGACAACGTCCTTTGTGGCAAACCGTACAAGGCGGTTCATCGCAGTATATTCGAGCAATTCGACAACAATGCTCACAAATTTACTGGCATCAACAAGGCGTTATATCTGTTGAGCGCAATGAAAATGAGGTAACTGTAGAAACGACGATCGAGCGGCAGACATTTGACTGGGTAATTTTTGCGACACATGCCGATGATACTTTGCAGCTTTTAGCTCAACCGAGTGAAATTGAGAAACAGGTGCTTTCTCAGTTTAGTTATCAAGACAATATGATGGTAGTGCATCATGATAGTTCCATCATGCCGAAACGGCGTGCGCTTTGGGCCAGTTGGCATGTCCATGTTACAGCAACATCAGCTACCAATTCCACACCACATTATAGTTTTAGCTACTGGATGAATCAGTTGCAAAATTTGCCGTGCAAAACCCAGATTTTTGCCAGTTTGAATCCTAATTTTAAGATTGATCCAAGTAAAGTCTTGGTAAAACGTCATTATCGACATCCTGTATTTGATGCTAAAGCCATTGAAGCACAACAAAACTGGGCGCGAATCAATGGACAACAACGCAGCTCCTTTTGTGGAGCGTATTGGGGCTGGGGCTTTCACGAAGACGGCGCTCGTAGCGCAGCACGTGTAGTCGAGCATTTACGAACACTGTCTGATTCATCTGAATCAAGTTGAGGGTCTATGCAACTTCATACGCTTGCAATCGCATCTGCCAAGATTCGTCATCGGCGTTATGTGCCAAAAGCACATGAGTTCTTGGCTCGTCTCGATTATTTATGGTTCGATGCCGATCAGATCGACTCAATCACTCAAAATTCAGCATTATGGTCGAGTCGAAACTGGAATGTGCTGACGCTCAATCCTGATGATTTTCTTACTCAATACACAGGCACTCTTCGTGAGAAAGTTGCCCAAGCCTTGACCTCTCAAAGTACGCTTCAGCTTGATGTTGAACATCAGATTTTTGTTTTGGCTTTGCCGCGTTGCTTAGGCTTACGTTTTAACTCCGTGGTGTTCTACTACGTGTTTGATGTACAGCAAAATCTCTATTGTATTCTCAGTGAAATTACCAATACGCCTTGGAATGAACGACATGTCTATGTCCATGATTGCCAGTCCCAATGGCAAAGTACCGATAAGTTGCACGGTCTGCATTTTGATTTTGTTAAAGACTTTCACGTTTCCCCTTTTATGCCGATGAACTTGCAGTATCGCTGGCATTTTCATTTGTCTGAACAGCAGCAGTATTTCATTCATATGCAACTGTTTGACAATCAAAAACTGATTTTTGACGCAACGATGCGTTTCCAGCTAGAACACATCACACTTCCTTCACAGCAATATCGTTATGCTTTAACCAATGCAATCGCACCCATCAAAATGCTCAGCGCGATTTACTGGCAAGCATTTTGTCTATGGTGTAAAGGCATTCGGTTTCATCCACATCCTAAAAATGCAAAACATCGCAAGGAGCGCTATGAAAACAATGATTTCTAATCGACAAGATCAGTTGCCGTTTGTGCTACGTAGTCTGGTCAAATTGCGCCATGGTCAGATCTGCTTTCAAGGCATGTGGAATGGCACGATTGGCGAAAATTCGGGTTTAACTGCGACTGTTGAAGTCCTCGATACAGCTTTACTGGATCTGATTTTTAAAAATGGTGTTTTGGGCGCAGCCGAAGGATATATTCGCGGTTATTGGCAAAGTCCTGACTTAGTTCAGCTCATTCAGATTTTGGCACGTAACCGTCACCTGCTCGATAAAATGAACCAACATCCATTGGCTCAAGTGAGTCAGCAACTGTTAAAAGTCTGGCATAGAACCCGTAAAAACTCACTTAAAGGTAGTCGGCAAAATATCGCTGAACATTATGATCTGAGTAATGATTTCTTTAAATTATTTCTTGATTCCAGCATGATGTATTCCAGTGCGGTGTTTCAACAGCCCGACATGACCTTAGAACAAGCATCAGATTTAAAAAAAGAACTGATCTGTCAAAAGCTCAAATTAAAACCTGTCGATCATCTGGTTGAAATTGGTAGCGGTTGGGGTGGTTTTGCGATCTATGCCGCACAAAACTACGGTTGTCAAGTCACAACCATTACCATTTCCCAAGCACAGTACGATGAAGCCATTCAACGGATTCACGCAGCAGGTTTACAACATCGGGTACAAGTATTACTCAAAGACTATCGTTTACTTGAGGGTAAATTTGACAAGCTGGTTTCAATTGAAATGATTGAAGCTGTGGGTGAACAGTATCTATCAACCTACTTCGAAAAATGCAGACATCTTTTAAAACCCCATGGTTTAGCGTTGATACAAGCCATTACCATTGAAGATGCCCGCTATGAAAAAGCACTGCATAGCATTGACTATATCAAGCGTTACATCTTCCCTGGCAGCTTTATTCCGTGCGTCTCGGTGCTGACTTTAAAGGCTTCTGAACAACAGCTACGACTCAAACAACTTGATGACATCGGACAAAGCTACGCTGAAACTTTGGCACACTGGCGTAAACGCTTTTTAGCAGCACGTCAGCAAGTCTTAGCACTTGGTTTTGATGATGCTTTTATACGGATGTGGGATTTTTATTTGTGTTACTGCGAAGGCGGTTTTCGAGAAGGTGTGATTAGTGATGTCCATATGCTGTTTGAAGCAAGTCCCTATCGCTAATCAGCTCGTTCGTTATTAACTCATATAGGAGAGGAAGAAGATGTGGCTCACTTTATTCTTTCTCGATGTGCTCATCATGCTGTTATGTTGGTTTATCTGTATGTACAACCACCGAGCAGGTATTGTCGATGTCGCATGGAGCATCAGTATTGCTTGCAATATTTTGCTTTGCTATTGGTTATTTGACGAAGCACCTTACATTGTACAAATCTTGGTGGGTCTTGGCAGCAGTGTTTGGTTTTTACGCCTGAGTTGGCATCTATTGCGACGTTATCTGAAAGAGAAACAGGAAGATCGACGTTATGCCAATATGCGTCAAGCGATGGGACGCTGGAAAAATTTGGGATTTTTTGCTTTTTTTATGTTTCAGGCAGGACTGGCATTTTTATTTTCACTCCCCATGCTGCTTTTACTGCAAACACCTAGTGACCGTTGGAATACATGGACTGTGCCACTCACGCTACTTGCAGCATTGTTGATGAGCTGTGCACTGATTGGTGAAGCAATTGCAGATCAACAACTATATCGTTTTAAACAAGATCCAGAGAATCATGGAAAAACCATGGATCAAGGCTTATGGCGTTACTCACGGCATCCTAATTACTTTTTTGAATGGCTGCATTGGTTTACCTACCCGATTTTAGCCAGTGCCTGCGGCTTATGGCTGCTCTGGATCTATCCTGTTCTGATGTGGCTATTTTTATATTACCTGACAGGCATTCCATTTAATGAACGTCAGGCAATTCAACATCGTGGACAAAATTATCTAGATTATCAACAACGGACATCCATGTTCATTCCATGGAAACCAAAACAATAAGATAATAAGAGGTGGCAATCATGGATTTTATTTTACAGCAGTCGCTCAAAGCCGTTGAACGCGGTATGGTTCCCGATCAAATGATTCGAGGTGCAATTCGAACCCTTTGTAAAAGGCGTTTAGCCGAGGAAGGTCGTGATGACCCAGAATGGGCTGCACAACGTTATATGCAAGTTTTAAATGACCTCAAACACAGTGTGATTGCCCTCGATACTGACAAAGCCAACGAACAACACTACGAGCTTCCTACCGCATTTTTTCAAGCTGTTTTAGGCAAACACCTCAAATACAGCGCGTGTTATTTTCCCAGCGAAGATGCTTCACTCAATCAGGCAGAAGACATCAGTTTGAACCTGTATGCTCAACGTGCAGAACTTAAAGATGGTCAACATGTTTTAGAACTTGGTTGTGGTTGGGGATCTTTAAGTTTATGGATGGCTGAGAATTTCCCCTTTTCCCAAATTACTGCTGTTTCTAATTCAGCTACACAACGTCATTACATTGAAACCCAGGTAAAAAAGAGACAGCTCACCAACCTAAAAATCATTACCTGTGATATTAATGACTTAGAGTTAGATCCACAGCAATTTGATCGTGTGGTTTCTGTAGAAATGTTTGAACATGTCCGCAATTATGAAAAGTTATTTTCTAAAATTAGCAATTGGCTCAAACCCAATGGACTGCTTTGGTGTCATATCTTTTGTCATCGTTTTCTACATTACCCTTTTGAAGTTCGTAGCCAATACGACTGGATGTCTAAATACTTTTTTACAGGTGGTTTAATGCCTGCAACCACGACATTTTTACACTTCCAGCAAGATTTATCCCTCGATCAACAGTGGCAATGGTCTGGTGTACACTATCAACGTACGGCCAATGCATGGCTCAACAATATGGATGCTCAGGTTGCCGAACTTAAACCTGTCTTCAAAAGCATTTATGGTAAACAGGCTGATATTTGGTGGCAACGTTGGCGTATTTTCTTTATGGCATGTGCCGAGCTATTTGGCTACGATGAAGGTCGAGAATGGGTGATTGGTCATTTTCGTTTTAAAAAAGCCAATCCATAATTTGCTTTTGGCACACTGGAATTGCCATGCTCAAAATGCGTTCTACACACACAAACCATCGTGTTAGCGAAATTTTTAATCGCCACTATTGGTTTCAAATTGCCTTAATTGCTTTGTCGATTATTATCGGCATTGTATGCAGTGCTTGGGTCATTAAAGGCTCATTGCTCAAAACAGCACTTGAACAAGAGATGGCTCATTATTGGCAACGTGTTGAACATAACCCAAAAGCAGACTTGCCTGACACAAAAAACTTATACGGTTATCGCTGGAACAACAATCGTCCGCTTCATTTACAAAACCTGACCCTAAAATCAGGTGTACATCGTATTTTTATCGATGGTAAAGAGCGTATGACCGTTTATGGTGAACGATATGGGCAACATGTGCTTCTGGTATTTGGTGAAAGTAACGTCAATAAACTGGTTTGGTTTTACGGTCTTGCACCTCTCATGTTAAGCCTGTTTATTCTGTATAGTTTTTTGTGGTGGTCACATCGGCGGGCGAAGCGCTACTTCTCTCCCATTACGCGTATTGCCAAAGCTTTAGAACAAATTGACTGGGAAAACCCTCAAACCAAAACCATGTCACCATTTCAAGATATAGATCCTCAAGGTAATACCGAGGCTGCATATCTCAAGGAAACTTTAGAAAAATATCATCATGTACTCAGTGAGTTTATTCTGCGTGAACGTGAGTTTAGTCGTGATGTCAGTCATGAACTGCGGACACCATTGACGATTTTTAAAGGTAACTTACAACTGTGTATTGCAAAATATGGGGAAGATCGGGCATTAATTCGACTGCAAAATACGCTGTCAGATATGGAACTTCTCGTTGACACCTTGTTGGCCATTTCCCGTAATCATGTTGCACAATTACAAACCGAGCCGACTTTTATCTCACAGTTAATACGTCAATTGATTGATGATTTGGAAAGTACCAGTCAGGCGAAAGGCATTCAGATTTTATTTACAGGTGACATACACGAGCCACAGCGTGCGCTCTATATTTCGATGAGCAAAATGGTCTTTGGCAATATTTTACGCAATGCCTTGAATTACTCACAAGGCACTGAAATCGAAGTTATTTTACAAAAAAACATGGTGATTATTGCGGATAATGGCATTGGCATCCAACTCAGTGATGCCGATTCACAGCAGGAGTTTTCTATCCATCCCCAATTACAACAACATGCCAAAGGTCATGGAATTGGCTTACAGTTGGTACAAAAACTCTGCCAGCAATTGGGTTGGCGTGTAGAGTTGTTCGATCGGCAATATTACACGCAGCATCATCCAGATTTTGGTCTGAATACCCGATCAGGATTGATTGTTTTAGTATACTTGGGCTCAAACTAAAGGCTCAAAAGCCAAACGTAGCCCAACTCCAGAAACGGTATGAATTAGCTTGTCGTCGAATGGTTTATCCACAAGTTTGCGTAAATGATAGATATGACTGCGCAAAGCATCACTTTCAGGCTCTTCATCGCCCCAAAGCGCCATGACCATGTCCTGTTTAGACATCACATTCGGTGAATGCCGCATCAAAATTTGGAGCAATTTAAACTGAATAGGTGGAAGTTCAATACGCTGTCCAGCCCGTATCACCATTTTTTGTTGATGATCCAAGACCAGATCATGCACTTGTAAAATTTTCTGTGTAACTTCACCTAGAGCACGTTTAATCAGTGCCTGTACACGTGCAACCAGCTCCTGAAAATCGAATGGCTTAACCAGATAATCATCTGTACCAGCAGCGAAACCCTGCAATTTATCATCTAACTGATCCCGTGCAGTGAGCATTAACACAGGCAATGACAAAGACCGCTCTTGTCTAAGCCATTGGCACAAAGTGTAGCCAGAGCCATCTGGCAAATTAATATCTAACAGCAACAAATGATAATTCTGCTGGATGAGAAAATGCTTTGCAGCTTCCAGATTCCTTGCATGATCGACAACATAACCATGTGTTTCTAAAAACTCGCACAAGGTTTGTGCCAATTCATAATGATCTTCAACAATTAAAATAAAATGATGATTCATATTCTAAGTATTAGCGACTAATTAATAATTGTTGTTTCAATTTAACACTAAATGGCGATGGTCCAAACCAAATCTGAAAATACTGATTCGCCTGCGTATTTTGAAGTTTACCTAAAACTTGTTCATTAAAGAACAAGGTCAAGGTTTGTGTGTTTTTTGAGTACAACAGCGCATAATGATCACCAGCTTTGACTGGACGCAACATTTGGGTCAGCTTATTCAGAACCGAATCATCCGTATAGCCTGCCCAGTTTTTACTCAGCAAGTTATTTGCTGCACGCTTCAGTACCCATTCGGGGATCGACCGAAAATAAATAAAATCCAGACGGATACTCTGTGAGTGCCATGCCTGAGTACAGTTCTGAGCGAAGTAACTGGCTTGGCCGACTGTTTGCCCTGTGACTTCCATAGGTGCTGTACTACATTTATTGAGTGTATTTGCCCAAAGTACTGGGCTATATAAACAGATTAAACCTATGCAGCATTGTATTAGCTTTTTTTGAATGGTAGTAGCCATGCGTATACCCTTCCCATATATGGTAAGTGCCGATATAAACCATCAGCAGGGTCCCAAAAATCTTGTTGGAAAATAATTTGTTGTTGTTGGTTTATTTTAATCTGGCTAATTCCATAAGATGCCATCGGTTTACTTTTTCCAAACATCTTAAAGTGATAGGCCATATACCAGTGGACATATGCTGAGTCTTTTTGATGTGTCACACTCACTAATCTTACATCAACTTGACTCACACGTGCATTCATTCCTTGAAAATGTTTCATCAATTCGGGCTTAGAGGAAAATTGAGACAAGGTATCATTAATATATAAAGAATCTGCATATAACTCATTAGCTTTTGCTAAAAATTGTGGTGTTCCAAGCTGATTGAATGTTGCAACAAAATGTTGTGCAATTTGCTCAGCCTGTTGATCTGTCAATGTAATTCCGACTCGATTTCGACTGGCGATTGCATAGTCATCTGAATAGCTTTCAACATTTTTACAGGCTGTTAATGCCAAAGTTGCCAACGCAGACAGTGCCAATAATTTTATTTTCGCCATGACCATCCCCTAGCCTAGCTTTATATTTTTCTGACTTTACTAGAAAGGATGTGAATGAAATGTGAATCAGTTTTTATTGGAATAAAATTTTTGCTTTAAATATATTTTTTATTTTTAGAATAGTTCTAATTATTAAATTACTTAGGCTATTTTAATCACAAATAGGAAATTAACGAACTAGACCTTGTGGCTGTAATATAATGATTGCTGCACCAATCAAAACAATAATACCGCCTAGTATGTCCCACCGAGTTAATACAGCCTGATCGACAAAACGCAGCCATAACAATGCAGTGAAAATATAAACACCACCATAAGCTGCATAAATCTTGCCTGATGCTGCTGGATGTAAAGTCAGCAACCAGACAAAGATCATCAGACTTATTGCCGTTGGTATCCATAACCATGCGGATTTTCCCTGATTTAAAATCAGGTATGGAAAATAACAACCCAATAATTCAGCGATGGCTGTTAAAATAAATAACCCAAATACACGAAGTATTTGGGTTAACGATAAGGTTTCATTCATAGATTATGCAGGTTCAGCAGTTTGATCCTCAAATACAGTCAATTGCAAACCAACATCTTTACCATCTTCTTTTTTCACAGTTACAGCGACATTACCACCGTACTCTGCAAGTTCACCAAACAGGATCATTTCAGCAAGCGGTTTTTTCAAATGCTCTTGAATCAGACGTTGCATTGGACGAGCACCCATCAAGCGGTCATAACCATTGGTTGCTAACCAATCACGTGCACTTTGATCAACCTCAAGCACCACTTTTTTGTCATCAAGCTGAGCTTGCAATTCAGTTAAGAATTTATCAACAACTGAATCAATGACTCCTGTTGGCAATGCTTTAAACTGAATTACGCTATCTAAACGATTTCGGAACTCAGGTGAGAATGCGCGTTTCATTGCATCCTGATTGTCATTGCTGTTGTCTTGTTCCATAAATCCGATGCTAGAACGTGAAATGCTTTCTGCACCAATATTTGTAGTCAACACCAAAATCACATTACGGAAATCTGATTTACGTCCATTGTTATCGGTCAATGAACCATGATCCATGATTTGCAATAACAAATTATAAACATCAGGATGTGCTTTCTCGATTTCATCAAGCAACAACACGCAATGCGGATTTTTATGAATCGCATCGGTGAGTAGACCACCTTGGTCAAAACCAACATAACCAGGAGGCGCACCAATTAAACGAGAAACTGCATGACGTTCCATATATTCAGACATATCGAAACGAACCAGTTCTACACCCAAAAGTTTAGCCAATTGTTTAGTCACTTCGGTTTTACCTACCCCTGTTGGGCCTGCAAAAACAAAACTACCCACTGGTTTATCTGGAGATTTTAGACCAGCACGTGACAGTTTAATCGCTGAAGCCAAAGCAGTAATCGCTTCATCTTGACCGAATACCACACGTTTCAAGTCACGTTCCAGATTTTCCAAGATGCTTTTATCATCTTTAGACACTGTTTTTGGCGGGATACGTGCAATTTTTGCCACGATATCTTCAATGTTTTCAACAGTAATCAGAATGTCATCTTTTGGTTTTAAACGGCGTTGTGCCCCTGCCTCGTCAATTACATCAATTGCTTTATCTGGTAAGAATCGATCGTTAATAAATTTTGCAGATAATTCAACCGCTGAAACCAAAGCTTTATCATCATATTCAACATGATGAAACTCTTCAAATTTGCTTTTTAAACCACGCAAAATTTCAATGGTTTCACTAATGCTTGGTTCATTGACATCAACCTTTTGGAATCGACGAGACAATGCATGGTCTTTTTCAAATACTTGACGGTATTCTTGGAAAGTTGTTGAACCAATGCAACGTAAAGAACCATTCGCCAGTGCAGGTTTAATCAAATTCGATGCATCCATGGTGCTGCCCATGCTTGAGCCTGCACCAATGATCATGTGAATTTCATCAATAAATAAGATCGCATTTGGATTTTTCTTCAACGCAGCCAACAATTGTTTCAAACGTTTTTCAAAATCACCACGATATTTTGTACCTGCAACCAAAGCACCAATATCTAAACTATAAACTTCGGCTTTTGCCAATGGTTGTGGTGCTTTACCATTTACAATCAACCATGCCAAACCTTCCGCAATTGAGGTTTTACCAACACCAGGATCGCCCACAAGTAATGGATTGTTTTTACGGCGACGGCAAAGAATTTGCGCAGTCCGTTCAATTTCTTTTTCACGTCCAATCAGCGGATCAGTTTTACCTTTAGCCGCTTCAACATTCAGGTTAGTTGTATATTGTTCTAATGGGCCTGCTGCTGTATTTGTAGTTTCACCTTCGATGTCATCAGATTCTTCTTCAACCTGAATTTCATCTTTACGAGCGCCATGTGAAAGGTATTGAGTTAAAGTTAAACGATTAATTTGATGACGTTTTAATAAATAAACAGCAAAAGTATCCCGTTCTGAATACATTGCTACAAGGACATCTGCACCTTCAACTGTACGATCTCCACCACTAGATTGAACGTGGAAAATTGCACGTTGCAAAATGCGGTCAAAGCTTTCTGTTGGGTGTGGTGCTTGCTCACTATTTTCACCGAGTTTTGGCGTATGTTGTTCAACGTATTCTTCTAACTCTTTGCGAAGCGTAACAACATCTGCTCCACATGCTTTTAGGGCATTCACAGCAGAATCATTGTCGAGCAATGCAAGGAGTAGATGTTCAACCGTCAAAAACTCATGTCTCTTTTGTCGAGCCATGCTTACAGCTAAACGCAATGATACTTCTAATTGGCGACTGAGCATGTGACCCCCTTATTATGATTTTGGCTCAATCTGACAAAGTAATGGATGACCTTGAGACCGAGCGTAATTATTTACCTGATTTGCTTTGGTTTCAGCAATATCTCGAGGGTAGACGCCTGCGACACCTTTTCCCTCATAATGTACAGTTAGCATTACTTGAGTGGCTTGGTCAAGATTCATTGCAAAGAATTCTTGTAAAATTTCAATAACAAAGTCCATTGGCGTGTAATCGTCATTCAATAACACCACGGCATACAACGGTGGACGCTTTAATTCGGGTGGTGCCGTTTTTACAGCAAGATCAGAATCTGGATGACCCTCTTCTGTTGAATCATGCATCATTGGATTGAAATGCCAGTCTACCAACCCCGACTGTTGAAAAGTCGCTTTGACTTCATTTAAACAAATTTTACGTTTCATTCTTGCCATAACATCTGGTTTCATCATTATTCTGCCCGTGCTTCTGCTTGTGGAACTTCAGAAACAAAAGCCGATGGTTTTGCAACTTCTTCACCACGTAGCCAGCTAAAACGCTTCACTTCGGGTACTGCCCCATTCAAATGCACTTCAATAAACTGCGGTACAAAGCCTTTTGGCATTGTCCAGCGACCTGTGAGTCGTTCAAAATCTACAAAATTAAAATTACTGTCTTCCATAGGTACCGCCAATACTTCAGAGCCACGGATGAGACGAATTTCAATAGAGCCTACAGCACGACTGTTGTTTGGACTCACTTGTGCCAAATCTAGCTGATATTCATAAGCATTTTCTGGCAATGGTTTTACATTTAAATTTTGAACAGTAAGACTTAGACCACCACGTTGACGAAGTACCTGACGATAAATCTGACTTTGCGATTGTGCAATTGACAGATCACTCTGTGCCTGATTTAAAGCATCGGTCAGATTATTGGTGTTACTTACTGCAACGTCCCGTTCCTGAATTGCCATGTTATAGCTTTTGTTCAGGCTACTAAGATTATCTTTTTGCTTCTGTAGAACTTCGATCAGTTCTTGGGCATCTGCATCGTAACCAACCACAGATAACCCTTGTCTGTGCCCTACAGAATATCCGAGTATTGCCCCACCACAAAGCAGTACAAAGCCAGCCAATAGTAAAAATTTATTGGATTGTAAAAAGGAAGTTTTTGGCTCAGTGTATGAGTCTAAAGGATTATTCGATTCTGTAGTTTGATCTGTCATCTCGAATGCTCGTTTTTACTGTGCCATCACCATGATGGCACATCTTTTTCTAAAAAATTATGGCAATAAACCAATACCAGCCAAGCCTTCGTCTTCAGCAAAACCAAACATAATATTCATGTTTTGCACGGCTTGACCTGCTGCACCTTTCACCAAATTATCTTGTGCAGAAAGTACAATCAGTTTATTTGGACTTGGTTTGTGTAGCGCAATGCGCAATTGGTTTGCACCACGTACACTACGTGTTTCTGGAGAGCTTCCTGCTGGCATGACATCAACAAATGCTTCATTGGCATAGAATTGCTCATATAACGCCTGTAAATCAGTTGCTGCACCTGCTTCTGTCAAATCGACATAAATCGTACTCAACATGCCACGAATCATTGGAACAAGATGCGGAACAAAAATAATCTGTTCAAATACACCTTTTTTACCTGAGATATTTTCAAGTGCTTCAACAATTTCTGGATGGTGACGATGCCCTGCAACACCATAGGCTTTAAAGTTATCTGCATTTTCTGAGTAAATCATGCCAAGGCTTGCTTTACGACCCGCACCAGATACACCAGATTTTGCATCAATAATAATACTTTCAGGTTTAATCAAATCTTGAACAGCTTTCAGGACTGGAGCCAAACCAAGTTGAACCGTCGTTGGGTAACAACCTGGGTTACCGATTACATTGGCATTTTTGATTTGCTCACGGTTTAATTCAGACAAACCATAAACAGAATCTTTTAATAATTCAGGACAAGCATGCTGCATGCCGTACCATTTTTCAAATTGTTCTAAATTCTGCAAACGGAAGTCAGCAGCCAAATCAATGACTTTAGTGTTTGCTTCGGTCAATGCTTGCGCATGCTGCATGGCAACACCATGAGGCGTAGCAAAGAACACCACATCACATTGTTTAAGGACGTCTAAATCTAAATCGGAAAATTCTAAATCGGTATGTCCACGCAAGCTTGGGAACATATCGGCAACACGTTTACCAGCTTCAGTTCGTGATGTAAGCACTCGCACTTGTACTTGCGTATGTTTAAGCAGAAGACGTAATAGTTCAACGCCTGTATAACCCGTGCCACCCACAATACCGACTGAAATCACTTTGTGCTACCTCATGTTGTGCTTTTGAAAAATAAGCCTAGTATGACAGGAAGATGAGCTTTTCTAAACCTATTTCATAATCAACTGCATAGATTTTAAAATGAGACATTGTAGAAACACGACTACATCAAGTCAGCCACCAGCTTGACCACTGTACATTTTTTAAAGTCTGACGATGCTGTTGGAAATTTGGATCATGGCGCGCAACTTCCTGCCAGAATTCTGCACTATGATTAAAATAACGGGTATGTGCAAGCTCATGCACACAAACATAACGGATTATTTCTTTAGGTAATAAAACCAGTGCGGCATTCAGCATAATTTTCTGTTGTGTACTGCAACTTCCCCAACGTGATTTGGCGAATCGTACCTGACAAGATTGATATGGCAGACTAATTTGTTGGCTGATTTCTTTTAAAAGATCAGGTAAAACTTGTTTTGCATAAGCAATCACAAAACTTTTCAAAGCTTGTTCGGGTGCCTGCTGATTCACAAAAACAATTGCTTGTTCTGCTTTAAAGCTAAAACCAGCTCGCTGCTCTCGCTGCACAATCTGGACTTGAGGATAGTGTAATAGTGATATGTTTTCAGGAAAATGAACGGGGCTTTGTTGTTGTACTTTTTGCCAAGTCTCTTGTAACCACAATTCCGAGTCTTTTAGGAATTGTTGAATCTGCTTCGGTCGACAACGCAGAGGAACTGTTAAACGAATTTCATGGGTATAGACACGCAAGCGCAACTGAGTTGCCCTTGCATGACGTACAATCTTAACTTCAGGTAAGTTAACCTGCGACATATTAAACGGCGAAACGTTCTTCGATGCCGTTGTTGGTTGCAACAATCGCAATATCTGCCTTGTTTAAAGCAAAAATACCATTGGTCACAACACCTGGAATGTTATTAATGGTTTTTTCAAGCTCCAACGCATCCAGAATATTTAAGTTATAAACATCTAAAATCACATTGCCATTATCCGTCATGACCGCATGTTCTTCTTCATTCATACGAAATACTGGATCACCACCTAAAGAAACCAATTTACGGGCAACCGCAGAACGTGCCATTGGAATCACTTCAACTGGCAGTGGGAACTCACGACCTAATTGCTCAACCCATTTAGAGTCATCGACAATACAAACAAATTTACGGGCAATCGATGCCACAATTTTTTCACGAGTCAGCGCTGCACCACCACCTTTAATCATGTGTAAGTGACGGTCAATTTCATCTGCACCATCGACATAAGCATCGAGGCTACCCACTTGGTTCATATCGATCACTTCAATACCAAGTTTAGTTAAACGTTCCGCAGTTGCTGTTGAGCTTGCTACAGCTGCTTCGAGTTGTAATTCTGGTAATAAATCAATTAAGAAGTTGACGGTACTGCCTGTACCAACACCTAAAATGCCGCCTCTTGGCAAATGTTTCAACGCTGCTTCTGCTGCGGCTTGTTTTTTAGCATCTTGGGTTGCATATAGACTCATAATGGTTTTAACTCAATATCTCAAATGATGAAAGATTTAGCGTAATTTAGCCGCCCAAAAGACAAGCGGTTTGTTACAATGCTAGCCTATTTTAAACTGTTAAATGGAATATGAACATGTTGTTTCGCTTGGTAAGACAAATTTTACAAGCAACAGTCTATGACGTTGCAATTGAATCTCCTCTCGAAGCAGCACCACGAATTAGTCAAAAACTTAACAATAACATTCGTCTGAAGCGTGAAGATTTACAACCTGTTTTTTCTTTCAAGCTGCGTGGTGCTTATAACCGTATCAGCCAACTCCCTAAAGAACAGTTAGAGCGTGGTGTAATTACAGCCTCAGCAGGCAACCATGCACAGGGTGTGGCTTTGTCTGGCGCGAAACTGAATATTCCAGCCATTATTGTAATGCCACAAACCACGCCAGATATTAAAGTTCAAGCTGTAAAACGCTTGGGTGGACAAGTTGTGCTACACGGCGATGCTTTTGATGCTGCCAACAAATACGCACAGCAACGTGCACAAGAAGAAGGTCTTACATTCATTCCACCGTATGACGATGAAATGGTGATCGCTGGTCAAGGAACGATTGCCAACGAAATTCACCGCCAATGGCGCGAAGTCGATTACATCTTTGTTGCTGTTGGTGGAGGCGGTCTGATTTCAGGGATTGCCGCTTACTTTGGTGAAGTTGCACCGCATGTCAAAGTCGTTGGTGTTGAATATGATGAATCTGCATGTTTAAAAGCCGCTCTAGCATCCAATGAGCGTGTTGTTCTTCCTCACGTGGGTTTATTTGCTGACGGTACAGCAGTTGCACAAATTGGTGCATTGCCATTTGATATCTTACGTATGGACAAATCTGATGGTTCGGGCAAAGTGATTGAGCCTGAAATCATTACCGTAAATACAGATGAAATTTGTGCAGCCATCAAAGACACTTATGACGAAACACGCAGTATTGTTGAACCATCGGGTGCAATGGCACTCGCTGCAATCAAGAAATTCGTTGCTGAAACCAATATCCAAGGCAAAAACATGGTGTCTATCGTGTGTGGCGCCAACATGAACTTTGACCGTTTACGCTATATTGCGGAACGTACAGAACTTGGTGAACACCGCGAAGCCATTTATGCAGTCACAATTCCAGAAGAAAAAGGTTCATTCCTTAACTTCTGCCGTGCCTTACAAGGTCGCAACATTACTGAATTTAACTATCGCTGTAATGATGAGCATTCTGCACAAGTCTTTGTGGGTATTAGCTTAAAAGGTGGTCAGGCTGAGCGTAAGGAAATCTTTGAGTCACTAAAAGCCAATTACGATGTTGATGATCTATCTGACGATGAAGTCGCAAAACTACACATTCGCTATTTAATCGGTGGTCATGCCAATATCGACAATGAACGTTTATTCCGTGTTGAATTCCCTGAACGCCCAGGTGCATTACTGACCTTCCTTGAACGCTTAGGCCCAACACACAACATCACGTTATTCCATTACCGTAACCACGGTGCCGCTGAAGGACGTGTTTTGGTTGGCTTACAAGCAACCGATGCCGATGAGAAGCCAGATGTGTTGATTGAAACTTTAGAAAAAATTACTTATCCGTATGAAGAAATTAGCCAGAACTTAGGCTATAAACGCTTCTTAAAATAAGTGCTTTCATTATAAAAAACCGATGCTTTAGCATCGGTTTTTTATTTTCAGCCGAATAAGATAAAGTCGAATCTATTTTAGTGTTCAACCAAAAATAGATCATCTTTGGCGAAAACATGATTAAAGGCTTGAATGATTTGTTGGATATTTTCTTCGTGATTCGGAACAACCATCCAATAGGGATTTTCACGCACTATAACCAGAAGTTTTAATCCCAATGAATCTGCGACCACTTTAATATTGTCAAATAAGGTGTCGAACGCAGTATCATAAAAATCGATATATTGATCTTCGACATTTTCTATTTCATCTGCTTCGTCAGGAAAAGCTGCTTCAATTTCAGCTTCAATTTTATTTTGAAGCGCATCTATATCAACTTGATGTTGTTGAAGTAAAAGACATTGCTCTATTCCATTATCATAATATTCTTTTAATTCAACATATTGTAAATTCGAACCATGGTGGTTCAGCCAATTGCAAAACTCATTAAAATCATCTTGTTGTTGAGGTAAGTTCACAACTTGCAGTGGACTAAAACTTTGCTGTAGTGCTGAATATAGTTGATTAATCATACTTGCTCTTTTTTATTTATTTAACATCAAGCACTATTTTAAAAGAATTTATACTCCTTTCAAAAATAAATTTATTACATTCCCTCTCTTTTTCTTCAACCACAGAATAATTAAGATATTTTTATAATGCGAAGCCTCTTGATAAAAAGGATGATTATGGCAATTTTTACTGTTATTGGCTTGGGTAGTTTTGGTGAAACTATTGCAACCGAATTAACCCGACTCAATCATGATGTGATCGGCATTGATACTGTGCAACGTAATATTGAAAATGTTGCAGATCGTATCGCACATGCCGTAATTGCCGATGCAACAGATGAAAAAGTGCTAGAAGAACTCAATGTTCAAAAATGCGAGGCTGCAATTGTAGCGATTGGCGAAGATATTGAAGCCAGTATTTTATGTGTACTCAATTTAAAAAATTTGGGCGTGGAAAAAATTTGGGTAAAAGCCAAGACCAAGTCTCATCACATGATCTTGTCGCATTTAGGTGTCGATAAAATTATTCATCCTGAAGAAGATATGGGAATCAGAATTGCACATACGCTCAGCTATCCGATTGTAAGTCGTTATATGTCTCTTGAAGATGATCGCTTTATTGTAAAAATCATTATCCCAGAACATCTTCATGGCGCAAATTTACCTGCACTGATGCGCCAGAGCAGTGCTGTGAGAGTACTCATGCTTAAACGTGGTAAAAGCACCTACTATGAAACAAATGTACACTTCACCACATTACAGCAAGGCGATTTGTTAATTCTTGAAGGCCTACAAAGCGATTTACAGCGTCTTTCTGAGAGTTTCAGCTCATGATTTATATCGATAATCTACCTCCCCCCAAAAAAACGGTCAATCTAAGTCCTCCCAAGCTGCTGGCACTCGGTTTCCTAAGCTTTATTTGTATCGGGACGATATTACTAAAATTACCTTTTGCACATTACGGCGCGCTGTCATGGATGGATGCACTCTTTACAGCAACGTCGGCAGTGACCATTACAGGTTTATCTGTTATTAATGTCGGGCAGTCTCTAACCCCTTTCGGCCAGGTTGTTTTACTGACACTCATACAAATTGGTGGTTTAGGATTTACAACTTTTGCAGTGCTTGCAGCAATGAGCCTGTCGCCCAATTTGGGATTACGCCAACAACTGATGGCACAAGATACCTTAGGACAAACCAGCTTAAGCAAAGCAATCTTAATCGCAAAAAATGTTTTTATTTATACTGTGTTTTTTGAGTTAATCGGAATCGTTACCCTAACGCTATTTTGGCTACAAGAATTCCCTTTCGTGACGTCATTGCACTTTGCTGTTTTTTACAGCATTTCTGCCTTCAATAATGCTGGTTTCGCTTTATCCCCGCATGGACTCGTCGACTTTTATCAGGATTACTGGATTTGCTTTACCATTAGCTGTTTATACATGATTGGTGGCTTAGGCTTTTTAGTTTTAATGGATCTCAAAAAACAGTTCCGCTGGAAAAAACTTAGCCTGAACAGCAAACTAATATTGATGACTATGGCAGGATTAAATATCTGCGCATTCTTGTTGATTTGGTTACTAGAGTTCAATAATCCACTGACTTTAGGTCATATGCCTGTGCATGATCAAATTGTCAATGCTTGGGTACACGCTACCGTCCCCCGTTCCTCTGGGTTTAATACCATTGACTTGGCTCAAATGCACAATTCAACCACCCTACTCACTATGTTACTTATGTTTATTGGTGGTGGGTCTTTAAGTACCGCAGGCGGAATCAAAGTCGGCACTTTTATTGTTCTTGCTTTTAGTGTCGTTGCTTTTTTACGGCGCAGTGATGAAATTAAAATCTTTAAACATTCTATTTCTAATGAAACAGCCTTTAAAGCACTCGCTGTAACGTTGATCACTTGTATGCTCATTTTCTGCGGCTTTTTTATTATGCTCATTTTAGAGCCAAACAAAAATTTTCTCGATTTGCTGTTTGAAGTAATGTCTGCTGCATGTACCGTTGGCTTATCGCGTGGTGTCACAAGTGAACTCAGCCCCTCTGCACTTTCACTGCTTTGTTTACTAATGTATGCAGGACGTTTAGGGCCACTAACATTGGCTTATTTAATTGCAACACCGAAGAAAAGCCGTTTAAAACATCCGACAACTGAAATCCAGATTGGTTAATGATCTAACTTTAAATTGAATTCTCAAAGTTTAAAGTCACGAATCTATTATTCTTACTTAGGCTATTTCAAGGTTCATCATAAAAAAACCATGCTCAGCATGGTTTTTTTATGCGTTGACTAAAACCAATCCATGAGGGACACGCCCACACCGATGTAGTTCGCCCGATGATTATAATCAATCATACTTTCGCCATAACCGTTAAAATACTGGAGTTGCCCGCGTAATTTACCTTTAATGGGGAATGTCCAATCAAATTGAATCGCACCATGTGAAGCACTTCCCGTACGCAAAGAATGGCGTAACATCAACGAGAAGTCATTGTCATTCCAACGGTAAAATGTCGTGATGTCAGCACGTCCCATATAATTTTCAATATCAGGGTTATTGTCATCTTGAGCGGCTTCAGGTATCCGATACCATGGACGAATCATCATGGCAAAGTTTCCACGCTCAAAGCCAAAATTCAGCATCACGCGGTTCCAGCTTCTTGAAAGTGGATCAGCACGACCATTAGATTGATGATTCAGCGTTACACCAAACAACCGACCATCTAGCCCCAACAGATTGTAATTCGTCCGAAACATCAAACTGGCTTCAGGTTCATAGTTGGTCTCACGAAAAGGTCGTGAATTGTCAGCATTGTAAACTTGCCAACGCGATGATTGCGTATAGGCAAGCCACAAGTCGCCGTTATTTCCAAAGATATTTTCCCAAGCTTTGGTTTTCAGGGAGATTTGAAACTTAGACTCTGTCGAGTTTAAATCTTGGGGATGTGTAACGGTATTGACTGGGTTTGGACTACTCGGCATTTCATTGCGCTTGCTGGTCCAAAACACAGGTAAAATATAAATCGGCTTATATGCACGAATATTCCACGTTCCCAATTTACTTTTTTCAGATAATTCCCAACGACTATCGAGTAAAGAGGTCTGTGTGTTGAGCGGTTGACGTGCATCGTTTGAATAAATATACCGCAAAGAACGCGTAAACTTGTCTTTTAAGCTGACTCCTGCCGCATCATCTGCTGTTACAGAAGATACTGAACTCATTTGTGTTTGCTGACTATCAGATGCCAATGCTGTAGCAGCACTAGCAGGCACATTATCCGATAATGCTTTCGGCTTAAAGTAGCTGTCATAACACGCGAGCCGATCTGCATCGCCAATAATTCCTGCACAAGCCTGTCCACTTGAAGGTTGAAAACTTGCAGGTGTATTTGGCTCTACAGCAAAACTAAGTGAGCAGCTCAATATGCTACTACCAAGCACTGGAATCCATCTCAGTGCCTGATAGTGACGTTCAAGCACTGTGAACGACATAGGCTAACTCCTAGAAGATTAGACTTCTTTCATAAGTCCATTTTTTTAAATAATAAATCATTATTATGAAAAATCTGCTCATCTCTTGCGGAACAGTGTTCCTCCCCCACAACGGGAGAAGGAACATCCAATATTCATTTTATTTAGCATGAATCATCATTTTTCGATAAACAAAAGAAGTCGATTAATTCACTTGTTTAATTTCAAAACCAAGTTGTTCGAGTTGCTCACGTTTAGCAAATGGCGCAACGACTGCTTTGACTGCCTTATGATTCAATAAATATTGTTCAACCACTCGTTTCAAGTCATCCACAGTCACATCTAAAATACGAGCACGTAACTGGGTTCTAAATGCTGGTGAACGCTGATGCAATAAAGCATAACATGCACTAATCGCTTCACCTGCCGGAGAGCCTGGTTTATCCATACCTGCCACTAAACCAAGAATCGCTTCTTCAAGTTGATGTGGCTGCTGAGGTGCTGTCATGAGCCAATTTAAACTGGCTTCAAAGTCTTGGAAAGTTTCAGTTAAGCGAGGGTCACGGTAACTATAGAAACGGAATGCACAGGCATTACCATCGTAGCTTGCACCACCACCATAAGCACCACCTTTTTCACGAATCGCGCTATGCAAGAAACCATTACGCAAGTAGCCTGCCAAGACCATAAACACAGCCGCATCTGGATGTGACACTTCAACCGCTTGATAAGCCGATGAGCAGAACTGAACATTACTTTGAATTAACCAAGCTTGGTCTTGCGCTGAGTTTTCACGCTCTACTTGTTGAAGCTCGATTGGCTGATGTTCAACTTCGACCTTGTTCCATACATCCTGTACATGCTCAACCAGTCTTTGGCTATGCATATCTTCACAAACGAGCAGGAACTGTTTTGGTGCTTGTAACAACAATTGGTGAATATTGTTAAGCTCTTGGATGAATGCCACATAGGCTTGTTCATCTTTTTGAATACGCTCAATCAACTCAGCCAACCAGTTCAGCGCACCTAAACCTGTATTGAAATAATCACGCTCAGCCAAGGCACTCATATGACGCGATGCGATTTGCATGGCATAGCTATGCCCTGAACCTGACAAACGTGACTGCCAACGTGTTTTGCGCTGTTGCAATAATTCTAAAATACGGTCTTTTTCATCGAAACGCAGTTTTTCAAAAGCCAGTTTCAATAAACCAATCGCATCTAGGCGATCCGCCAAAGATTTTGTGGTTAAGGTTAAAAATGCACTGATTTTATTTTTATCGTTCAAACCACTACGCAACGATGCACCCATGCCCAAGCCACCGCTTACCGCAGTTTGTACATGTTGCAGAGCTAAGTAATCATATTCACCTGCACCAACTTCACCAACCAAAATCGACAGCAAGTTGAAATACGGCGACTGCACCACAGCGTCTGGGATTTCAACAATCACTTGTTGATAGTACAAACCATTGGTTCCAGCATGATACAAATGCAATGGCATGTCGTAATTATTGCTAATAATCTCGCGTAGCTCACCTTGTACAATCTGGATTTCCGCGGGAATATCTTCCAAACCAACTTTTGGTAATAGCTCCAAATTATCAGGTGTTTCCTGACGCTTGTTGAGTGCTTCGGTATTGGCAATAATTTCAGCACGGTCAGCGTCTGTTAAGCTCGCCTCAATCTGATCTAAACGTGCCTGTTCTTGTTGCTGTTCTTCTGCTGATTTATTCGCATCTGGAACAAGCGTTAGCTGCACGCGATGGGCATTATCCAACAAATAAGTCTGAATCAGGTTCGACAACCACATTGGGTCTTTGAGTTCTTCTTTGACCGATTCAATTGCAGCATCGACATCCCAAACATCCACTGGATCACTATGGTGAATCGCGCTGCTTAAACCATTTAAAATCAGGCTTAAACCATACGGCGTTCCATCTCCACCGACTTCACGTTGATGCAGCTCAATCTGATGTAAAATTGAATCAACCACTTCCGAGTCAGCAGGTTGAGATGCAACCTCTTGTAGAACTTTCAATACACCATTCTTGAAGGTTTCTGCATGTTCAGGATCTGAACCTTGGACTGCACAGTAGAAAGTCATTTCGAAGTTGCTGTCATCTATACCCATAAATGGACCAGTCGAATCGGCATAACCACAGGTTTCTAAATAATGACGTAATGGAGAAGCTGAGTTTTCGAGTAAAATCCCTTCAACCAAACGCATACCTAAACGCAGTTTGATGTCGCTGGCTTGTGGCAACAACCACGCCAACACATGATAAGTCTTGTCTTTAAGATCTTCAGCATCCACCGCATAAGTTTCAGTCACTTCGATTGGCGCTGCTAAGCGTTGCTCAGGAGTTGAATGTAAAGTTTTACCTGCTTGGAACTTATGCAATGCCTGAGTTTCAATTTGCTCTTGCAATTCAAACGCCGTTTGGTTACCAAAGGTCATGAACACTGCATTACTCGGATGATAATGCG
The DNA here is from genome assembly GCF_003261585.1 of Acinetobacter sp. MB5. Classification (GTDB taxonomy): domain Bacteria; phylum Pseudomonadota; class Gammaproteobacteria; order Pseudomonadales; family Moraxellaceae; genus Acinetobacter. The sequence continues at coordinate 32,930 of NZ_POVU01000001.1, forward strand.
TTTGATAAAATTCACGCAGTTCAGCATAGCTTAAATCTGGAATGTCTTTTGGCTCACCGCCCGAATTGTAGTGATACGTTGTGGTCGGGAATAAATGATGTGCCAATTGATGATACAACTGATCTGAAGGTGAACTCATCGCACCTTTCATTTCGTTAAAGACCACACCTTTAAATACAGGTTTGCCTTGCTCATCTAGCTCAACACGAATCCCTTCTTGAGCAAAATCAAGCGGATTGAGATTCGCAGCAAATGCAGCATCCAAATAAACTGAGAGCAAGTTTTGAAAATCTTTCTTGTTTTGTGTTGCAAATGGATATGCTGTCCAGTCTGCTGAGGTAAATGCGTTCATGAACGTATTTAATGAACGGCGAATCATTAAAAAGAATGGGTCACGCACAGGAAAACGTTCTGAGCCACACAACGCTGTATGCTCTAAAATATGCGCTTCACCCTTTGAATCCATCGGCTGTGTACGGAATGCAACTAGAAATACATTTTCATCATTTTCACTTGCAAGATGATAATGCACAGCACCAGTCACTTTGTGTTTATATTCATAAACATCGATGTCTAAAGCCTCAACATGATGCTGACGTAACAGCTGAAACGCAGGATGAATAGTTTGAGTAATGGTTTCAGTGACATCTACAGTCATGTGCTCTCCTAAATAAAAATCATCTTCAATCGTATTTTGTTATTATGCGATAGATATTGTCGCTTTTCATATAAAAACTTGAGTATTTTGGTTCATATTAGGCAAGCGCAGATCAAATTTACAACGAAAATAATCCATTTAATCAATGTAAAAATACAAAGTGTAGATGACAATGAAAAAATCTTACTTATTCGCAATCTCTTGTCTGATTTCAAGCAGTTTATATGCAAGCCCAAACTGTGATCAGCTTGCCAAAATTGCTGATGATAATGGTGCAAACTATGGCACAAAATATAGCTACACGGTCAAAGGGCCTAAAGGTTATCGCAGCTACTTTCATACTGCTCCTTCCGAGAAATGTAAAATGAAGAATGTTTTTATCATTCCAAAAGATTCGGTGATTGCTTACCAAGAATTTAAAAATGAAAACGAGCTTTGGCTGTATGTCATGTATATCAGTAACAATGGTGTCGATACTGAAGGCTGGGTGAAAGCAAAAGACTTTAAGGTTTCAGGACGAATTAATCCAAATTAAGACTAAACACCTTATTCAAGCGGTATCGGTCTAAAATTGATGATGGTATCAGCTATGTCCTCTGCTGATACATCATCAGTTTCAGGATAAAAAATCAGATTGGTGACATCTGGCATTTCAGAAAGTTGAATTAACTGTTCAATATCAGCATCTAGCTCTGCGTCTGAACCTTCTGCATTCATAATACGTATAATCAAATTAATCAGTTCTTTACGATTAAATCGGTTCATTTTCTTACTCTTTCAATATCATCAAATCTGATTTTCAGTTTTAACCAATAATCGTGTTAAACATTCAATCGGATTTTTCAAAAAAAATTCTTTTTGTGATTCTCTCATAATGAAAATAAAAGGAATTTATAAAATAGACTTGATATTCTAAATGCGTTTTTGTGTTAAAGCTCACCAAAAAAACTTAGGCTATTTTAGATCATTACTTCAGCAATTCATCCTATATATTCATAATCAAATTTCGAATAAAAACCTGAATTTTATTCATCTTATCTACTGTAATGTTTAGGCTTAGTGTAAAATGTTCAGCCTTAAAAACTTGCAATGAGCCCACACATGTCAAAAATTGCCCTTTTTGCACTTGGTAATGCCCTAATTGACCAAGAGTTTCAGGTTTCCGATGATTTCTTAGCTACACAAAACTTGCAAAAAGGCACCATGCAATTGGCAGATGGTGACACTCAAGCAGCGCTGTATCAGAACCTACAAGCATCTCAAGTTTACAAAGGTCAAGCAAGTGGTGGTTCTGCGGCCAATACAACAGTTGCTTTTAGTGCTTTAGGTGGTCGTGCATTTTATGGTTGCCGCGTAGGTAACGATGAACTTGGTCAAGTTTATCTAGATGGTTTAAATGATGCAGGTATTTTCACTGCTCAGCAGTCTGTAAGTGAAGGTGTTACTGGTACTTGTATGGTACTGATTACGCCAGATACTGAACGTACCATGCATACCTATTTAGGAATTACCGCTGAGCTTTCTGTCAATCAAATCGACTATAGTTCTTTAGCGCAGGCTCAATGGCTATATATCGAAGGTTATTTATCGACCAGCGATACTGCACGCCAAGCCGTTGCTCAAGCACGTCAAATTGCGAAAGCCAATGATGTCAAAATTGCATTGTCTTTGTCTGATCCAGCAATGGTGCAATATGCACGAGCAGGTTTAACAGAATTGTTGGCTGATGGTGTTGATTTACTGTTCTGTAATGAACAAGAAGCATTGATGTTCACTGAAACAGCAGATATCGATGCTGCACTCTCAGTTTTGCTTGAAAACAACCAAAATGTGGTCATTACTTTGGGTGCAAAAGGTGCCTTGGTTGCTAGCCAAAGCGAAAAAATCCATGTAGAAGGTCGTCCAGTAAAAGCGGTTGATACCAATGGTGCTGGTGATGCCTTTGCAGGCGCATTCCTTTACGCAATTCATCAAGGTTCAAGCCTAGAACAAGCAGCAGAGCTTGCCATTTTGATTTCAAGTGAAGTCGTTGCTCATTTTGGACCACGTCTTGCGATTGAAAAATATGCTAGACTACAGCAAAGCATTGAACTGGATCTTGCATAATGACCCAAAAAATTTGTATGACCGAAGATATTCCTGAGCGTGAATCACGTGCCTTCGATACCACTGAAGGTAACCCGATTTTTATTACGCAACGTGATGGAATGTTTTATGCATATAAAAATTTGTGCCCACACTTGCAAGTCGAACTGGAATTTCTAGAAAACCAATTTCTAGATCAAGATCGTGAGTTCATCGAATGTTCCACTCATGGTGCATTATTTAACGTCGAAACTGGTGAATGTATTTCTGGACCTTGTCTAGGTGAATCTCTACAAAAAGTCGGGATTCAAATCCATTCCGATGGCGGTATTTACTTATCCTGAGATGTTCATGACGAGTCTTCATGCCTTTTTGACCAGCTATGAATTGATGCCATTTCACGCCAGTGTAATGGCATTGGTGATTTTGAGTTTAGTTGAAACCGTTGGGTTTTATCTCGGTGGGCGTCCATCTACAACTTTAAAGCACCTGATTCCAAATATGATCAAAACACCGCTTTTAGACATTAAGTTTTCCAAAATCCTGATCGTGGTTTTTTTTCTGATTAATTTCAGTTTTGCGGGTTATTTTCTGCAACTGTTCTTTTTTGCTTATCAAAATCAATTTGCGCCTGTTATTTACTTACTTCTCCCCACGCTCGTCATTGCACTATTTTTTACTGTGTTTATGATTCACTGCCTCGATCAGGTGATTCGCCCCCAGTTCGAACGTAAACAAAAAAACCTGATCGGTCGACTTGCGACCATCTGTAATGGTAATGCTCGCCCTGAAAGTACTGCTCAAGCACGGGTCCGTGATGAGTACGGTCAATTACACTATGTTCAGGTGCGTTCTGAGTTCGGTGAAATCGAATTGCATTCGCAAATTATCTTAATTCGTATGCGTGAAACCTATTACATCGCGAAGAAGATTGTCGAATCCAACCATTTATTTGACGATGGTATGTTTAACTCAGACGATACCTAAGTACGATCTGATTTAACTTGTCGAAATCTCATTAGAGTCATACAATCCAGCATCTTTTTTTGGGCGCTTGTCGCTATTTTCCTAAAAGGCAAGATGCAAGGTAATCTCATGAAAAAACAACTTGGAAAGCTCACCTTTAAACTTTCAGGTTGGACCTATCATATTCAAGATGACATTCTTGAAGATAAACAAGTACTGATTGGCTTTGAACATACCTCCATCATGGATGGCATATTGTCTTGGTCACTTTTTCAAATTTTAGGCATTAAAATTCACACGCTCGTCAAGAAAGAGTTATTTAAAGGCCCGCTTTCTCCTGTGCTAAAAGCATTTGGAGCAATTCCAGTAGATCGAAAGGCGAAACAAGACCTTGTTCAGCAAATGGTTCAAGAGTTCCAAAGTCACGAAAAGTTTAATCTAGTGATTGCCCCAGAAGGAACTCGTGCTAAAAATGGTGAATCCCGCAGACCCATTCGTACAGGTTTTTGGCATATTGCCAAAGCAGCGAATGTCCCAATCGTGCTGATGTATGCCAATGCCAAGACCAAACAAGGCGGGATCATTGGTAAGATTTACCCGAATGACTTTGACCAAGATATGAAGCAAATTCAGGAGATGTATTTGCGTCTAACTGGTTTAGATATCGTCATTCCTCCAGCAAAAAGCCTATAGAATGTCGGGTTTTGGGAAATCACTATTTTTCATAAAATAGCGTTGTGGTAGAATCTCTGCATTTTGATATGGCATAGACCAATCTTTAAGGAGCATATTTGCATGGCGGGTCATTCCAAGTGGGCTAATACTAAGCATCGTAAAGCAAAACAAGATGCGAGCCGCGCTAAAGTATTCACAAAATTTATTCGTGAAATCGTTACAGCTGCCCGTTTAGGCGGTGGTGATGTTGCATCTAACCCTCGTTTACGTGCTGTCGTTGAGAAATCATTAGTCGCAAATATGACACGTGATACGATCAACCGTGCAATTCAGCGCGGTGTTGGTGGCGAAGAAAATGCTGATTTAAAAGAAGTGACTTACGAAGGTTATGGCGTTGGCGGTGTTGCTGTTATTGTTGAAACCATGACAGATAACTTAAACCGTACCGTACCTGATGTTCGCCATTGTTTCTCTAAAACAGATGGTAACTTAGGGACTGCTGGTTCAGTGGCGTATATGTTTACTAAACGCGGTGAAATTACGTTTGAAGATGTCTCTTTAGAAGACAAAATCATGGACGTGGCTTTAGAAGCTGGCGCTGAAGATATTGAAGTGGCAGAAGATGAAATTTTAGTCATCACCACACCAGAAACTTTTGGTGACATTCAAGATGCGCTAACAGCAGCAGGTTTAAAATCTGACAATGCTGAAGTGGTTATGAACCCTTCAACAAAAGCTTTAATTTCTGACATCGATCAAGCGAAAAAAATCGTAAAAATGATTGATATGTTTGAAGATTTAGATGACGTTCAAAACGTTTATACCAACGTTGAATTTTCTGATGATGTCCTTGAACAATTAGATGCCTAATTGCTAAGTTGAAGACACCTAAAACGAGATTTAAGCATTTAAATCTCGTTTTTTTATATGTAGGCTATCCATAATAAAGTTTAAGAAAACCAAAAAACTATAAAATAAATAATGATTTTCAATATTTAAAAAAAACACTTCAACTAAGTAAGTCTTCATCTAGCCTCTTTAAACTATTTTTACTCACAAGAAATGGGAATATTTAGATGCTCAACAAAGTCCCTCAGGTTACGTTAATCTTTTGGATTATTAAAATCGCTGCAACAACGCTTGGCGAGACTGCGGGTGATGCACTTTCAATGTCACTCAATCTGGGCTACATCATTAGTAGTGGCATTTTCCTCGTGCTTTTTGCCATTTTTGTCAGCTTACAAATTAAAGCCAAACAATATCATCCTTATTTGTACTGGCTCACAATTATCACCACCACCACACTAGGCACCACAATTGCAGACTTCGTCGACCGCTCCTTAGGTCTGGGTTATTTTGGTGGCAGCCTAATTCTGCTTTCCTTATTGTTGAGTTCTCTGGCAGTTTGGTATTACAGTGAGCACACGCTTTCCGTTGAGAATATTCAAACCGCCAAATCTGAAATTTTCTACTGGGTGACCATTATGTTTTCTCAAACATTGGGTACTGCTTTAGGCGATTGGGTTGCAGACACACAAGGCTTAGGCTATTTATATTCAGCAATTATTTTTGGCAGCATTTTATTCATATTGACCCTTTGCTACTTCTGGACAAAAATTTCACATACATTCTTGTTTTGGAGTGCCTTTATTCTAACTCGACCTCTGGGTGCAGTTTTAGGAGATTTTCTCGACAAACCCATCGCTCATGGTGGATTAGATTTAAGTCGCTTTGGTGCATCTTTCACTTTGATTGCTGTAATTTTTGTACTGATTGCAATCTCAAAACGCCAATCCAAAGCACTATCTTAATACCAAATTATTCATATAGGAGATCAAGCAATCTTGATCTCCTATTCTTATATAGCAAACAGTATTCCAGAAAAAGTCAAAAAGCATATCCCTGAAAGATAATGAATATGTCGTGTATATTGCTGTAATTTTTTTAAATATCGTGGATGTGTGAGCAATTCTACTAGACCCCGATTCCAAATAGTCACCACGCCAACCATCCACACACTAAGTCCCAATGTACTGAGTAAATGACTCTGTTCCGCAAGCAGAACCATTAGACTGGTATAAAACATCCAGTTTTTAGGATTAAGTAAACTCGATTGTAGTCCTAATCCCAATAAGTAATATCCGCTGATGTCTTGAGATTTTGAATCTGGAGATGATGTTAGTTCAAGGGGTTGATTTGCATAGCGTATGCACAAATATGCCAAATACAGCAAATATGCTGCGCCCACATAATGTAAACTCATAAAAACCTGAGCATTCAATTGGCCCAACTGACTGAGTGCAAGCATCAACCCCAATAAAATCAGAGCATTTCCCAAGGTAATTCCCCATGCAACTTTATAAGCTGCCTGACGTGAATAGCGCAGCAAGGTTGTAAATAACAGGAAAAAATCTGGGCCAGGAGAAAGCAAAGCCAAAAAATGAGTCACCGCAATTGCAATAAAAAACTTCATATCACACTCTAAAAATAAGGTGATAGCAGCTTAGAAAATTGTGATTTCTATTTATTGTATAAAAGTGCGGGAAAAGCCATGTTGATATTGTCTTGGGGTAACGCCTGTATGTGCTTTAAAGACTTTATGAAAATGACTTTGATCACTAAACCCCAAATCTGTCGCCAAGTAGCTAATTGGCGCACCTTGCTTGAGATGCTGACGTGCCTGATGGATTTTCAGATTCAATTGATACAAATGTGGTGTTAAACCCAAATGTGCTTTAAACAAACGAATCACCACGTAACGGCTGACCCCAATCCTTTCTGCAAGCTGTTGCAAAGATAAAAAACCCTGTGCTTGCTGGCAAAATTCCATCAATATTTTTAAATGCTTTTGAAAATAAGTCTGTTGCGGCAATTGTTGCCAATCAAAATAAGGAAATAAGAGCTGAGTTAAGCCCACAATTAAGGCATGTTCTTTTTCAACAATCAGCGTGTTTGAATCAAAGAGTGTCTGATTCATTCTACAAAAAGCATCATAACGTGTCTTGTCATTTAGCACGAAAGGTCTCAATTGTGGTATTTCAATGCTTTCAAGCAATGAGGTATGTGCTTCTATTGAGAGTTGCTCTAACCAAGATGCATCGATATGCAACATCTGGTAACTCCAGTGCTGTTCTGGCAAAGGATTGCAGGAATGCTCAATGTGTGCAGGAATGACAACCAGACTCCCCTGTTGAATAGAAACTTCATCTGTGAAGGCGCTATAAAAGTGGCTTTGCCCTGCATCAACAGCACCAATCGATAAGGTGGGATGGCTATGCGCTTTATAGCAAATACGGCTTTGGCATGCCCGCCGTGTTTCTACATAGGGCATGCGAGGGTCAGACCAGAACTCAAGCGAGTTCGGTAACTGCAAGGGCTTGTTCAATATCCTGCTCTAAGCTTTCTGGTTTAGTTGTTGGTGCATAACGGTTCAGAATTTCACCATTTCGCCCAACAAGAAACTTGGTAAAGTTCCATTTAATGGTTTGACTGCCAAGCACACCTTTGGCTTCGCGTGTCAATAGTCTAAAAATTGCATGTGCTTCAGGGCCTTTTACATCAATTTTGGCAAACATCGGGAAACTTACGCCATAATTGCGCTGACAGAAAGCACCAATTTCATCATTACTACCAGGATCTTGTCCGCCAAACTGGTTACAAGGAAAACCTAAAACCACAAAACCTTGATCTTGATACTTTTTATAGAGTTTTTCCAAACCTGCAAACTGAGGTGTAAAACCACATTTACTGGCAGTATTTACAATCAAAAGTACCTTGCCTTCATAATCAGCCATAGACTGAATACGACCATCGAGGCGCTCTGCTTCAAGTTGATATATCTTTGTCATGGATAAGTTTCCTCATCGCTTTTTTCTTGTGTTTTTAGTTCTAACGACGCAGAGTTCACACAGTAACGTAAACCCGTTGGTTGAGGGCCATCCTCAAAGACATGTCCCAAGTGTGCATCACAGTGATGACACACAATTTCAACTCGCGCCATTCCGTGGCTCAAATCATCGTGTTCTTCTATTGCACTATTATTAATTGGCTTATAAAAACTTGGCCAACCACAACCACTGTCAAACTTCGTTTCCGAATCAAACAATGGCTCACCGCAACAACGGCAAGTATAAACCCCAGACTGTTTAGTATTCCAATATTTTCCAGTAAATGGAGCTTCAGTACCTTTCTGACGTGTAATTCTAAATTCTTCTGGCGATAACTCTCTTTGCCATTCTCTAGGTGTTTTATTGAGTTTTCCCATGATTCTATCCCTGTCTATTTTGCTGTTTAAAATAGGATAATCCTATATTTACGTCATTCATTCTAAAATTTCTAGTCTTAAATTCACAAATTACAAAAGATGTATAAATTATAAAAAAGCAAAAAGAAAGCAAATTTAAAAATAATAGTAAGCAAATTAGTTTATGAAATGCTTTTTTGTAAGCAGTATTAGTGTTACTCTTACAGCCATTCTTGCTTAGGATTAAAAAATGTCGCAAAAAAAGAGCGTTATTTTTAAAAACCTGCTGCCTGTGATCAAACAATATCAGCAGGCAGGATTTACGCATGAAAAAATTGTTAGCTTACTTCGAGATCAACATGATCTTGACCTAGTAACAACTGAAACATTTAAAAGTTATTTATATCGTTATGCAAAAGTGAACCCCACTCCTTCCGAGACCATCAAAATGACGAACACGATCCAAACCCCACGCGAAATTAAAAAGTCATCAAAACTTGAGCATGTTTGCTATGACATTCGTGGACCAGTGTTACGAGCGGCCAATGAGATGGAAGAACAAGGGCATAAGATTATCAAGCTCAATATTGGCAACCCCGCCCCGTTTGGCTTTGAAGCCCCCCAAGAAATTATTAATGATGTTGCTTTAAATCTACCCAATGCGATTGGTTATACAGACTCTCGCGGTATTTTCCCTGCACGTAAAGCGATTTGCCAGTATTACCAACAAAAAGGCATTCTCAACATGCACGTCAATGACGTGTATGTCGGCAATGGTGTATCTGAACTGATTGTTATGGCAATGCAAGGTTTGCTCGACGACGGTGATGAAATGCTGGTTCCAATGCCGGACTATCCACTTTGGACAGCCGCAGTGAACTTATCAGGCGGTACAGCAATTCACTATAAATGTGATGAAGAAAATAGCTGGTATCCTGATATTGCCGATATGGAAAGCAAAATTACTCCAAATACCCGCGGGATTGTGGTGATTAATCCGAATAATCCAACAGGTTCGGTTTATCCACGTCATATTTTGCAGCAGATCGTGGCTTTAGCTAAAAAATATGACCTGATTTTATTCGCAGATGAGATTTACGACAAAATCATTTATGACGGTATTGAACATGTTGCCTTAGCATCGCTTGCAGGCAATCAACTCTGTATTTCATTTAATGGCTTGTCTAAAGCGTATCGTATTGCAGGTTTCCGTGCAGGCTGGATGGTCATTACAGGTGATAAATCACGTGCAACTGACTATATTGAAGGCCTAGATATGTTGGCTTCAATGCGTCTTTGTGCCAACCATCAGGCCCAATATGCGATTCAAACAGCACTTGGTGGTTATCAATCCATTAATGATTTGATTCGTCCAAATGGTCGCCTGTATGAGCAACGTAACATTGCGTGGGAAATGCTCAATGAAATTCCAGGGGTAAGTTGTGTTAAGCCTGAAGGTGCAATGTACTGCTTCCCTCGTCTCGATCCAACAGTCTATCCAATTCAGGATGATGAAAAGCTAATGCTTGATCTGCTACGTGCAGAAAAAGTTTTATTGGTACAAGGAACAGGTTTTAACTGGCCAACACCAGACCATTTCCGTGTTGTTTTCTTGCCAGCAGAAAATGAACTTCGTGAAGCAATTACTCGAATTGGGCGTTATTTAGCTACTTTACGTTAAACTTTATTTTCTTCGATATAAAAAAAGCAGTGTCTATATAGATGCTGCTTTTTTATAAACAGTTCATATTTTATTTTTACTCAATCAACCAGATTAATTTTTCTGTCAATTTCAAAATAAAAATTAAACCCTTATAAATCATCATATTTTTTAATTTTAAAAATCAATTTAGCTCGCATTTATTCTTTTAAATACACCTTTCAATTCTTGATACTTTTACCATATGTACAGTCCATAGTATGAAAAAAATGCATGCATCTTTATCTTTTTGCATTTCACAATGCCCCAAAATAGAGCAACAATTCATCCCAATAAAAAATACAACACTCAACTCAGTCAGTCCAAATACCGATTTAGGACATGTAATCAGTAAAACTGACTGAACGTATCAGGGAAGTCTTCAATCATTTCTATCGTACCAGATTGTGATTGAATCAAATGAAAGAGGTTCACATGAATCAAAAGAAACTGCTCAAGTATATTGTACTTGCTATTTTACTTGGAATTTTGACTGGCTGGATTTGTCATCACTTCTTCAATGAAGGTGAGCAACTTAAGCAAATTGCATCTTATTTCAATATCGTCACCGATATTTTCTTACGCCTGATCAAAATGATCATTGCACCATTGGTATTTGCAACCATTATTTCTGGCATTGTATCGATGGGGAAATCTTCATCTATAGGAAGTATCACTCTTAAATCAATGACGTGGTTTATTACCGCTTCATTTGTCTCCTTATCTATTGGCATGGGACTTGCCAACTTTCTCCAACCTGGTGCGGCATTACATTTAGCTTTACCAACTGCTCAGCAAGTCACAGACGCAGCACTTCCAGCAACATCTGGTTTTACACTGCAATCATTCATGACCCATGTCTTCCCACGCAGCATTGCGGAATCGATGGCAAATAATGATATTTTACAAGTCCTTGTATTCTCCATCTTCTTTGGTTCCGCCCTTGCCTATGTCAGTCATGGTAAAGAATCTGTCATTATTCGTTTAACTGAAGAACTCAGCAAAGTCATGTTCCGTATCACGGATTATGTCATGTCATTTGCACCAATTGCCGTATTTGCTGCGGTTGCTTCAGCAATTACTGTGCAAGGTTTAGGTTTGATTGTTGATTACGGCATTCTGATTGCAGAGTTCTATTTTGGTCTATTCCTACTCTGGATTGTCTTGTTCTCTGTTGGTGCAATTGTTCTGAAAAAAGATATTTTTCGCTTAGGTAAGCTGATTCGTGAACCTGTCACACTGGCTTTTGCAACAGCTTCAAGTGAGTCAGCCTACCCGAAAGTTATGGAAGCATTGAACAAATTTGGTGTACCAAAGAAAATCACCAGTTTCGTACTGCCTTTAGGCTATTCATTTAACCTTGACGGCTCAATGATGTACACCACGTTTGCAGTGCTATTCATTGCTCAAGCCTACAATATTGATCTTAGCTTCACACAGCAAATTTTAATTTTGCTAACTCTAATGGTCACAAGCAAAGGTATTGCTGGCGTCTCTCGTGCATCAATTGTGGTGATCTCAGCAACATTAACCATGTTCCATCTACCTGAAGCGGGTGTCTTACTCCTCCTAGGAATTGATCATTTCCTTGATATGGGACGTACTGCCACCAATGTTGTTGGTAATAGTATCGCAACTGCTGTAGTAGCCAAACTTGAAGGCGATAAAGTGACAGAAATGGAAGAAACCCCGGAACAAGTTGTGATTAATTCCCAGCAAGAACCAACAATTTAACCCCCAATATTTGTCTTTGTCACTTCATAAGGATATTTTTCGATGTTGACCAACTCAATCAGAACTTCAAATTTAGCAATCGATTTACTTGCCGATTCTCCTGCTTCAACTTATAAAAAAAATAATGTTGTCGTTGTCGCTACTGGTGGCACAATTGCAGGTGCTGGCGCAAGTTCAACCAACAGCGCAAGCTATACGGCGGCAAAAATTCCTGTTGATGCCTTAATTGACGCCATTCCACAAGTTCAGGATTTAGCCAATATTCGTTGGGTTCAAGCCTTACAAATTGCATCAGAGAGTATGACTGACAAGGAGTTGATTAACCTTGCCCGTCAAGTAAACGATTTAGCAAAAAGATCAGATGTGAACGGAATTGTGGTTACTCATGGCACAGACACTATGGAAGAAACAGCTTTCTTCTTAAGTCTTGTAATCCGTAGTGACAAGCCGATTGTTTTGGTTGGCTCCATGCGTCCAGGTACAGCACTATCAGCCGACGGCCCATTAAATCTTTATAGTGCTGTGGCTTTAGCCTCTTCCGATACTGCAAAAGGAAAAGGGGTTTTGGTGATGATGAATGATACAATCTTTGCCGCACGTGATGTCAGCAAGATCATTAATATCCATACCAATGCTTTTGTTAGCCAATGGGGTGCATTAGGTACTATTGTCGAAGGGAAACCGTACTGGTTCCGCGAAAGTACCAAACGCCATAACAGTTCTTCCGAATTCAATATCGAATCAATTGAAGGTGACAGTTTACCATTAGTCGGAATTGTGTATGGTGCAAATAATATGTTGCCGCAATCATATCTGGTACTACAACAGGCGGGTGCAAAAGCGATTATTCACGCTGGAACAGGCAATGGCTCTGTTGCCGACTACATCGTACCCACTTTAAATAAGTTGCAATCGGAAGGTGTACAAATCATCCGTTCATCCCATGTACCACAAGGTTTTGTGATTCGTAATGCTGAACAACCCGATGATACGTATGGCTGGGTCGTAGCACATGATCTAAATCCGCAAAAAACACGCCTGCTCACTGCTTTAGCACTGACTAAAACCACAGATGCAAAAGAAATCCAACGCATGTTCTATGAATACTAATTTATAAACAAATGCATAGATCCCGAAGTCTCTGGCTTCGGGATTTTTTTAATAAAAACTGCATAGATTTTCCACAAAGAAAAATTACAGGCTTAAATTGTAGAAATAGCATGTTAAAATAGCCATTGCTTTCGCGAAGGACGTTTTTATGCAGCAGTTTGTACATCTTGGTATTCATACAGAATTTTCGATTACCGAATCGATTGTTCGTATACCTGATCTGATTAAAACTGCGGTAAAACAAGAAATGCCGGCCTTGGCATTGACAGACCTGTCAAATCTGCATGCAGCAGTCAAGTTCTATAAATCCTGCCTAAGCAAAGGTATCAAGCCCATTTTAGGCAGCACGATTCGTCTGAACGATGCCGACCATAAAGCCACCTTGCTTGCGATCGACAACCACGGCTGGCGTAGCATTACCGAACTGGTTTCCCAAGGTTTTATTGAAGGCCAGCAACTCGATATTCCTTGTGTGAAAAAAGAATGGGTACTCAATCAACACGAAGGCATTATTGTCCTGCTTGGTATCCATAGTGATGTCGGTCAACTACTCTGCTCATCCAATCCGCAAAAAGCTGAACCCCTCTTTCAAGAATGGCATGAAAAATTTGGCAATCGGGTTTACTTTGCACTGACGCGTACTAACCGCCCGAACGAAGAAGATTTTATTAATGAGGCGATTAAACTGGCTGCCAAATATCAGGTCGGTGTCGTCGCTCACAATGATGTGCACTTTATTACTGAAGAAGATTTTGAAGCACACGAAGCGCGGGTATGTATTGCCGATGGTTATGTCTTAGCCGATGATCGCCGTCCACGTTTTTATAGCACAGAGCAGTACTTTAAGACTGCCGAGCAAATGATTGAACTGTTTGCCGATATTCCTAGTGCGATTGACAACACGGTTCAGATTGCGAAACGCTGTAATGTCAGCTTACGTTTGGGCAAATACTTCTTGCCTGACTACCCAATTCCTGATGGCTTCACCATCGACACTTACTTTGAGCACTTATCTAAAGAAGGCTTGGAAGAACGTCTGGAACAGCTTTACCCAAGTGCCAAACGTGACGAGGACTGGCCTGAAATTCGTAAACCTTATGATGAACGTATCCGCTATGAGGTCGATATTATTCTCAAAATGGGTTTCCCAGGTTACTTCCTGATCGTCATGGACTTCATTCAGTGGTCGAAAAATAACGGCGTTCCCGTTGGCCCAGGACGGGGTTCAGGTGCAGGTTCCCTTGTGGCATTCAGTCTGAAAATTACCGACCTTGACCCACTGCGTTACGATTTGCTATTCGAACGCTTCTTGAACCCTGAACGTGTTTCGATGCCCGACTTTGACGTCGACTTCTGTATTGCAGGGCGTGACCGCGTCATTGACTATGTTGCCCGTCACTATGGCCGTGATGCGGTATCGCAAATTGCCACTTTTGGTACGATGGCGGCTAAAGGTGCGATTCGTGACGTAGCGCGTGTTTTAGGAAAATCGTATGGTCTTGCTGACCGTATTTCCAAAATGGTGCCGACCAAACCACTCGGTGTAGACCTAGCCACTGCGATTGAGATGGAACCACAACTCAAGGATGTAGTGACCAACCCATCGAACCCTGACTATGACGATGCCTCAGAAATCTGGGAAATGGCTCTCAAACTCGAAGGGATTACCCGAAATACAGGTAAACATGCGGGTGGTGTGGTGATTGCACCGACCAAAATTACCGACTTCTCTGCGGTACTTTGTGATGCCGATGGCACAAACCGCGTCGCCCAGTACGATAAAGATGATGTTGAATCCGCAGGTCTGGTCAAATTCGACTTTTTGGGTTTACGTAACCTGACCGTCATTGAAGATGCGGTACAGAACATTAACAAGCGTCGTGCTGCTGACGATCAGTTGCTGATTTCACATGTGGCGTTAGATGATCCGAAAGCCTACGATATCTTTGCTGAAGCCAATACCACCGCGGTCTTCCAGTTTGAATCCGTCGGCATGAAGCGCATGCTTAAAGAAGCGCGCCCAAGCAAATTTGAAGAAATTATTGCCTTTGTATCGTTGTATCGTCCAGGGCCAATGGATCTGATTCCTGACTTTATTCACCGTATGCACGGCGGCGAGTTCGAGTATTTACATCCACTGTTAGAAGGTGTCCTCGAACCGACCTATGGCATTATGGTGTATCAGGAACAGGTAATGCAGGCAGCGCAGTACTGCGCGGGCTATACCCTCGGTGGTGCAGACTTGCTACGCCGTGCGATGGGTAAAAAGAAACCTGAAGAAATGGTCAAACAGCGCCAAATCTTCATTGAAGGTGCAGCCAAAAAAGATATTGATGAAGCCACAGCCAACCACATCTTCGACTATATGGAAAAGTTCGCAGGCTACGGTTTCAACAAATCACATGCTGCAGCGTATGCACTGGTTGCCTACCATACTGCATGGCTCAAAGCCCATTACCCTGCTGAATTCTTGGCAGCGGTCATGTCATCGGAAATGCAGAACACGGACAACGTGGTGTTCTTGATTGACGACTGCCGTACCAACGGGCTTGACGTGTTACCACCATCGGTGAATATGTCGCTGTATCATTTCCACGCCAGTGCTGAACGCACCATTGTCTATGGTCTAGGGGCAATTAAAGGTGTGGGTGAGCAAGCCATGCAATCGGTGATTGATTCACGCGAAAAAGATGGCCCTTATCAGGATTTATTCGATTTCTGTCACCGCATTGACCTGAAAAAAATCAATAAGCGTACTCTCGAAGCGCTAATTCGTGCGGGTGCGCTAGATTGTCTAGGCATTGAACGTTCGAGTCTAATGGCTCAACTTCCTGAAGCGGTACAAGCGGCTGAACAGGCTCGTCAAAACCGTGAAACAGGGATTATGGATTTATTTGGTGAAGTTGAAGAAGTTCAACGTAAGCCTGCAAAACCCGTTAAACCGTGGTCAGACGAAGTTCGTCTCAAAGGTGAAAAAGATACACTTGGTTTGTATCTGACAGGTCACCCGATTGATGTCTATCGTCCTGAGTTAAAAGCCTTTATTCCAAGCAAAATCAGTGAACTCAGCCCAACTCGTCGTGGTCAAACCACCGTGTTTGCAGGTTTAGTCATGGATGTTGCCAACTTCCCGAACCGTATGATGATAACCCTCGATGACGGTACTGCACGTATTGAAGTCAGTTGTAACCACGAACGTTTCCAACGCTTTAAAGAAGTCATTCAAAATGAGCGTGTGGTGATCATTGAAGGTGAGATTTATGAACGTGAAGGCTTTGAACGCCCAATGGCGCGTTTAACCAAAGCCTTTGATTTAAACGAAGTTCGTCAAAAACGTGCACAAAACATTCAAGTCAAGCTCGACGAGCACAGCTTTAGCCCAAGCTTATCGACAGATTTGCAGCAATTATTGCAACCGTTTAAGCAATTGCCAGACTATCAACACATTCCTGTGGTACTTAAGCTCGACTTTAGCTACGCACAGGCAGAACTGCATTTCGCTGATCACTGGAAAATTGCACCAACGGACGATGCACTGCGTAAACTGCGGGATTATTTTGGGAAAGATGCCCTTTATGTGGAATACCACGTCAAGTCTAAAGCAGCAAAAGCCATTAGCCTTGAAGAAGCTCAAGTGGTGAATGTACCACCACCGCCTGCCGACATGAGCATGGACGAAGCTCTTGATTTATATCAAGCTGAAGTCAATCAATATTCGTAAGATCTTGGAATAACTATGAAAACTTTTGATAATGCGATGGTGTCATCGCATTTAAACCATGTACGTATTGTCATGGTCAACACCACTTTACCTGCCAATATTGGTAGCGCTTTACGTGCCATGAAGACCATGGGCTTAAGCAAACTGGTTCTGGTTGCACCAAAGACCTATCCTCATCCCGATATTGATGCTTTAGCCGCTGGTGCAACAGATCTAATTGAACAGATTGAAATTGTTGAAACGCTTGAAGATGCGATTGCCGACTGTCATTTGGTGTTTGGTACCAGTGCGCGTAGCCGTACCATTCCTTGGCCATTGCTGGATGTTCGTCCTGCCAGTGAGAAAGCATTACAGGCTGTTGTTCATCAACAGCAAGAAATCGCGATTATTTTCGGACGTGAAGATCGTGGTTTGACCAATGAAGAACTCGCGCTGGCGAACTTCCACGTCACCATTCCTGTCAATACTGAATATGGTGTGTTGAATGTGGCTCAAGCCATTCAAATCATCTGTTATGAACTGCGTATGGCAACGCTAGCATACGAACAACACGACAATCCTGATGAACAAAGCATGCCTGTCAATAATCAGATTGATATGCACTGGGATGAGCCATTGGTGACACAGGAACAGATGCAACAATTTTATCCACACTTAGAAAAAATGCTTGAAGAAATTGAGTTTTTAGATCTAAATAATCCAAGGCTACTTCCATTACGCTTGCGCCGCTTATTCGGCAGAATTCAACTGGATCGTATGGAATACAACTTGTTACGTGGAATTTTTACCCGTGTACAAGCTCTCAGCCAAGGCAAATGGAAAAAATCAACAGATAAGGAGGATCAACCCCATGTTTAAGCAGCTCAAAGAAGATATCAATGCTGTTTTTGCTCGAGATCCAGCCGCACGCAACACCTTAGAAGTCCTGACCACTTATCCTGGTATCCATGCATTAATTATGCATCGCATGGCTCATGAACTCTGGAAAAAAAACTGTAAAGGCAGTGCACGTGCGTTATCCTCCTTTAGCCGTTTTGTGACAGGCATTGAAATTCACCCTGGCGCAAAAATTGGTAAGCGTTTCTTCATTGACCACGGTATGGGTGTGGTGATTGGTGAAACTGCTGAAATTGGTGATGATGTCACCCTGTATCACGGTGTTACGCTTGGCGGTACGACATGGAACAAAGGCAAGCGCCACCCGACACTTGAAGATGGTGTGATTGTTGGTGCTGGTGCCAAAATTTTAGGGCCATTCACTGTGCATAAAAATGCCAAAGTCGGTTCAAACGCGGTTGTTACCAAAGAAGTTCCTGAAGGTGTGACAGCTGTTGGTAACCCTGCCCGCTATATCTTTAAAGATAAAGACAAGAATGTAGAAGAAGAACGTCGTCGAGACTACGCACAGCAAATTGGCTTTCAACCTTATGCAGCATCTCAAGACCAGACCGATCCAATTTTAGAAGGCATTCGTGTGTTAATGGATCGTATGCAAAGCAATGAACAACGTATGAACACCCTTTGCCAACGCCTGTCTTTACTTGATCCAACCTTCAAAAAGCAACAAACTGAACAGCAACCTTACAGCGAAGAAGAGTTAAAAATTATTGAGGAAGTGCGCCGCGAGTGTGAATCTCAAACTCGACAATCACAAGTCTAAAAGCTCCAAATAGCATACTGTTACACGCTTGTACTTGTATGCTGTTTTGCTTTTTTTTAGACTGCTGAACAAATCGTTTTCCCTCAACTATTCTGGAAATCAAAATGAGATTAAAAGCTATAGCAACGATGCTGATGACAGCAACTCTTCTTTCGGCATGCGGCGTTGCTGTAAAAAATAATAATTCTCAGAATACGCCGATTGTGTTCACTGAACCTGCGGTTACACCACCGTTTTATGCATTAAATCCATTTAACTATGCTGCTCCGCCAGCATTTGAAGTTGATTTAAAACAAGCGCATGCAAACAAATTAATTGTTCCTACAGTAGATAGCAATCAAGCAAATATGAAATTTGCACCTGCTGCTGGGCACAATGAACTTGATGTGACCCAAATTGATGACTTTTTACAGTTAGTTGAAGGTAAAGCACGTCACTACCCACCTCAATTCACAAACCGCAACGAACGTCGTGGTTTTGAGACCAAGCTACGAGAGATTAGTGTTCAGCTTGATGCCCTAGCTGCAAACCGCAATGCTTCTTATGATGTGCTGATTCGTGCATTTAAGGTGAGCGTCATGGCGCGTAACCTTGATATGGGTACGCAGTTCACCACTAAATCACTACAATACGCTCAGCGCCTCATTAAAATGAGTCCGAATGACCCAACAACGAACTTCTGGTTTGGTTTTTCACTCTCTGAAGGGGGTGGTCAGCGTGAAGCAATTCCTTATTTAGACAAAGCAATTAAAGGTGGCGTACAAGAAGCCTACTTGTCTGCAGTGAATAATTACTTATTCCTTGAACAACGCAGAAATGCACTGTCTACATTGCATACTTATAAAGTGAAATACCCTGAAGAAAGTAAAGTGGTTGATCGTTTAGTCATGGAAATTGAAAAGCAAGGCCGTACCAATGTTTGGGAAAACCTCACAGCAATGAAACAAGGTCACTACTAAACTGACCAAGATCTTATAAATTTCATAAAAGGCGACTATTTTGGTCGCCTTTTATATTTTTCACATTGAAAAATGGCAACATTTTCGTATGCTTGTCTTAATCTCTTCTCTGCTGCGAAATTAGATACCATGCATGCAAAACTGTTGAAATCTACATTTCTGTTTATTCCTCTGCTCAGTAGTCTAATTTTAGGAGGATGTCAGGTTGTCAATGTCAAACAACAAGCCTTGAATATTACTATTTCAAATGAACGTGACAGTATTCTCACCCGAGACAAACTCAGTGAAGCCAGCCTGAATGTCTTATCCATGACAGGACGTGAAGCCAAAGGATGTGCCAACGATCCAGCAGCCTGTTTGCAGTTCATTCAAAAAATGCCACAAATTCCAGAAGAACAATTGTTTTCAACAGCAAGTGAGTTGTATTTAGCAAAAGCAAAACAACTTGAAAGTTCAAAGGATTGTAAGAACATTCCAAAACTAGAAAAAAATCCATCTAAAAAACATCTGCACCAACAACAACTGCATGTGAGCTGTATTACTGAAGAAGGTGAAATGCTCGATAAAAGTATTCGCTACAGCTATGCCTATCTCTTCCGCTCAAATCGAGAGCCACAACAACGTATTTTTGATAACCGCCAAGTTCAGGTTCGAGATTTCTATAATCAAGCGATTGCTAAACTAGGCTCAGCATATCCAGCCCAAGCGGTCGATGTACAAAAGCATTTACCGCAGAGTGTTAAAATGGGAGAAAGCAACTATCGCTTAGACTTTAGTGATTATCCCGAATTGGCCAGTCAGCCCATCGAAAGCTATATGTCGAGTTACAATTTAAATTTTTCAGGCTTGCGCTCAATTAACCGTCGTGACGGTTTTGGTTCAGAATTTGTTGTCATCTTACCTAAAAAGCATATTGATGAAGAAAACCAATATATTTTAGATCCACTACATTACCAGTTTAAAGATGGTGTTAATCCTAATATTCGCTCTCCGCGTTATCTTTCTAGCACCATTACCATTGAACCTGAAAAAAATACCAGTCTGCAAGATTTGCTAAACAACTCTCCGATGGTAATTAAAATTCATGATCCCTATCGTTCAGACCGCATCAACATCGAAAATAACTCTTATCCACTAGCGGCAAACTATTCTGCACCTTATGGCTTATGGCTTGCACAAAATAACTTAGGCAAATCGGCATATTTAAGTCTAATCGATAAAGATCAAAATCTGGCGATGCCTCATTTATATATGCTGGAACCATTTAACCCGAACAAAAAAGTGATTGTCCTGATTCATGGTCTTGCCAGCAGCCCTGAGGCTTGGATCCGATTGACCAATGACATCATGGGAGATCCTGTTTTACGAGAGCATTATCAGGTCTGGCAGGTTTTTTACTCGACCAACATGCCGATTATGGAAAGCCGTTTTCAGATTTATGCACTTTTAAAACAGTCCTTTGCTTTGGTTGACCCGAAATCACCTGCCTATAGTGATTCTGTTCTGATTGGCCACTCTATGGGTGGAATTATTGCACGCCTACTGGTTAGTCATGCAGATCTTAGCAGTCAGGCATTTAAGACATTAAAAAGCCCAAGTTTACTAAAAAAACATCGAAATGATCCAATTGTACTAGAACGTCTACGTATCCAGCCTATCACCAATTTTGATCGAGCAATTTTCTTATCTTCCCCAAATAAAGGAACAGCTTTTGCTGATCGTTGGTTCACCAAAATGGCCCGCCGTATCATCCGCGTTCCTAGCGTATTTGTGAGTGCTATCGGAACGACATTACAAGGTGATCTCAATAAAAGTACCTTAAAGCAACTTGACCAGAACATCATTCAAAATGGGCCAAGTGACTTGAGTTATAAATCTGCATTTATTGCGATAACTAAAAATGTAAATCCGCCTAAAGGCTTTATTTTTCATTCAATCATTGGCAATGACACCAAAAGTAACGATCCAGCAAAAATTACAGATGGTGTCGTTCCATACAGCAGTGCACATTTAGATGGTGCTGCATCGGAGAAAATTATTCATGGCGGACACTCCATTCAGGAAACACCTGAGGCAGTGCTTGAACTACGCCGTATTTTACGTTTGCATTTAATCCAGCATGGTTTATACCAAGCCCCTCAAATCAATCAATAAGTAGCAAAAAAAACAGCCTCATGATGAGGCTGTTTTTTTATTCAAATTAGAATGTATTCTCAGGGAGATACACTTCACCTTTCATTAAGATACGGGCACTACGACTCATAATCGCTTGCTGCATTTGCCAAACACCATTGTGTTCGACCATTTCTGCACCCACAGTTAATGTTCCAGATGGATGACCAAAACAGACTTTATTGCCAGTTTTTGAACTTCGCTTTTCGTAAACAATTGTGCCTGGTACACAAGCTGCCGCTGCAATTGCTATGGCTGCGGTTCCCATCATGGCATGATGCAGTTTACCCATCGACATGGCACGCACAACCAGATCAATTTGAGATGCATCGACAGCTTTACCACTAGAACTCACATATGACTGTGCAGGAGCAGCAAAAGCAATTTTAGGGGTATGTTGACGAGTTACTGCTTCTGCCAAATCAGAAATCAGTCCCATTTTGAGTGAAGCATATGCACGAATTTTTTCAAGTTTGACAAGCGCTTGAGGATCACTGTTAATTGCTTCTTGTAGTTCTGTACCTGTATAACCCAAATCCTCAGCATGTAAAAAGACCGTTGGAATACCCGCCTGAATCATGGTTACTTCAAAAGAGCCAATATCTGGAACATCAAGCTGCTCTTTGAGTTTTCCTGTCGGAAAAATGCCTGTAGTTGCTTCAGGGTCAACCTCTTCACAAAATGCCAGCGGAATTTCTGCCGCTGGAAATGTCACACCATCTAATTCAAAGTCACCCAGTTCCTGTACACGCCCATCAACAATCGGCACATGTGCAATAATCGTTTGCTGAATATTGACCTGCCAAATACGAACTGTACAGACACCATTTTCAGGAATTCGGCTAGCATCAACTAACCCTTGATGAATCGCATATGGCCCTACTGCCGCAGATAAATTGCCACAATTCCCTGTCCAGTCAACAAATGGCTGATCAATTGCAATTTGCCCAAACAAATAATCGACATCATGCTCAGGCTTTTGGCTTTTCGTCACAATAACTGTTTTACTGGTACTTGAAGTTGCCCCACCCATGCCATCAATTTGCTTTGCGTATGGGTCAGGGCTTCCAATGACTCTCAGTAAAATCTGATCCCGCGCATGACCTGCAACTTGAGCCGCTTCGGGTAGATCCTTCAGGTTAAAGAACACACCTTTACTGGTCCCTCCGCGCATATATGTTGCGGGAATTGTCATTTGTTTCTGAGCAGCCATTTCCTTATTTTCCTATCTTCTATATTGTAAAAACGACTCACCTTGCATGAATCTGAATCACATCATGAACTCAAATTGTCGACAATTCTATTCGACTATGGGGGAATTAGGTTAAAAATATCATTGGGTGCATAAAAAATTATTCAATAAAAAAGCCCAAGTTTTAAGTAAACTTAGGCTTTTTTCTGAGTTTAGACGTTTTAATCAAACAGATTACTCTTCGTCTTCTTCATATTCGAATACATAGCTCATACAACCCCAACCATCGTATTCTCCATCATATTCTTTAGCGATCTTGGTAAACCATTCTTCTAGATCTACCACATCTTGATGTTCCAAAATCATATTGATATGCACATTCAATATCCATAGATTCTCTTGATCACTATGTTGATCTTCTTGATATAACGATACTTTTTGCTCTTGATGCAACAAATGCAAGGCACATTTCTCTGCCTGTTCCTGTTGTTCAAAAGCCATTGAAAATTCGACTTCATAAGGCTCAGTGAGATCACTACCATCTTCAACCATTTGCCAAAGTAAGTTGCCGTTTTCATCGTCTGGGAATTGCTGATAATCGCGTGTCATTGTTGTGTCCTTATTGTGTACTGGCTATTGTTATAAAATACAGCTTAGCTCATTTTTATTGCAGTTTGACGATATGTCAAACAAAAAATATTGTCGACAATCTTGCTTTTCAACACTTACAGCCCAGTTAAAATGGCGCGGGTAAATCCAGCTCGATTTTCTGTTGGGTTAACGGTTGTTGAAATGCCAAATATGCAGCATGCAGGGCCATCCGCGGTAAAGCAAATCGGCTTGGTTCAGGATGATATAAACCATCTCCCATAATTGGATGTCCAATATGTGCCATATGCACACGCAGTTGATGGGAACGACCTGTAATTGGTGTTAGTTTGACGCGACTAATATCGGTTTCAGCATTGTAGTTGATGCGTTCAAAAAGTGTTTTTGCTGTTTTACCATGCTCAAAACTGACCATTTGTCTCGGGCGATTTGGCCAATCGGTAATGAGTGGCACATCAACCGAACCATCAAGCTGAATTTCCCCCTGTAGCAAAGCAATATAGTGTTTGGTCACCTGGCGTGCCTGAAACATTTTACTGACCGCAACTTCAGCCTCACGGTGCTTTGCAAAAATCAACAAACCTGATGTCGCCATATCAAGTCGATGCGTCACTTTTGCCTGTGGATGTTGCTTTAGCACCCGTAGATATGCACTGTCCTGATGTTCTGGCAATCGCCCCATCACAGACAACAGACCTGCTGGTTTATGTATTACCAGCAAATCTTGATCTTCATAGACGGTTTGTAATGGTTCTTGTGGTGGACAATACACAAAAGGAGCAGGACTGGACATAACACAATTCAAACAGGAGAAATGCAGGCAACATATCAATGCTGTTTTCGGCTGTCAATCATTGATGGAATGGTTCTTGGACTAAAACTTTATGGAGACTAAAAAGCAATCCAGAGTGATGACTAATGGCTCAGATAAATCCGTGACATAGCCGCCAAGTCCAGACGTGTAAATGGACGTTGTTGTTGTCGGACTTGTGCTAAATATTCAGCACAATACGGATTTTTTTTACTCATACTACGAATACTCATCGCAAATCGTGCATGGGTTTCAATGCTGCATAACCTTGAAAACCGAGAAGCAAACATCGCACTCAAAGAAAAGGCAACCAGCAGTCCTAGCATAATTTTAGGCATCTCCACAAAAGGAATTTTGTGATAGATCAGCATACCCACTGCACCAATTGAGAAAATAAAAACACACAGAGAAATAAATCGGATACGGTATTTTTCTGCTTGCTGACAAAGTTCAGGCAAATCGGCTCTCGCTAATAAAATCTCTGGTCGATCAAACAAGATCCTATAACTATTCACTATATACTTTGCCATGATTCCTAGCCTCCCACTTAAACTTAGCGCTTTTTATTCATTTCAGAGAGCAAATCCAGTTGAATTTCCTGAATTTGTGTCAAACGCTCCCACTGATTTGAAAGCAAATGATCAATTTTTTCATGTAAATGTCGAATTTCCAACTCTGCTTTTAAATTAATTTGATAATCATGTTGCGAGCGTAATCGATCTTTAGCTTCCTGTCGATTTTGGCTCATCATAATAATGGGGGCTTGAATTGCCGCTAAACACGACAACACCAGATTCAGCAAAATAAATGGATATGGATCAACAGGATGAATGATAAAAACTATTGTATTGATCAGAATCCATGCCACAAGAAATACCGCGAAAAAAATCAGAAATGTCCAGCTACCACCAAAACTGGCAATTTTATCGGCAAGTTTTTCTCCAAATGTCCAATTCTGATCAAACTCTGTTTCTATATTTTTGCTGATCAGTTCATGATGCTGCATGCTGCTAATGACCTCTCTTTCAAGATCGGTCAATTCACCTTTTTCAGATCTCAGTAAAGAGTGAACATACTGAATACGATAGTGCGTCAAATCTGGGTGGCAAATAAAGCTATCCGATGACCACTCAGGACAATCCTTACGGATCTCCATGCTAATCACATCGCGAATCGCCTCGCTTGGAACAAGTGCCCTAAACGGAAATTGTTTTTTACAAACCGCACAATAATGAAGTGGAATTCGAGTATCCATAATATGCTGATGTTCTTAATCTTATGTTTATCATGATAGCAATATTTGACCGTTTTATGGCAATCATCATGCGATCACTTACCGTTATGGATGCCCGACAATATAGAGCGCCAATAATGGAACCAGATTAAACACAATCACCAAGATTTTATAGATAGCAATTCCTGCATAGTTAATCGTGTCAAATTGGCTATCTGACAAGTTAAACCATTGTGTATGTATATGTTTTAGAAATGGTCGAGCAAAAACAAACATCAAAAACCAAAAAATCAGAATAATGTAATTAATTAGGGTGGTGTATTGTAAAACATGCCTTATAAACTCATAACTCATGGTCTCTCTCCGACGGAGTAGATACCATGAGCATAAACCGAAAATTGCTAAAAATATAGACAACTTTTATTTCTAAAATAAACGCTATATTTTAAATACTTAAATTAAAATGCTTTTAAAAATCTCAAGTTAATTCGACTGTCTTCTTTAAAGCCATTTTCGACTTTAATGTCACGTCCATATGCCACAATCAATTGTGTTGTTGGTGTTGGATTAATTCCTGTTCCCACCCAAAATTTGGTTTGTTTCATCGCATCTGTAGTGACACCAGCCTGTTTAACATCACCTGCATTGCTATACGAAACCCCAGCGCGTAAATCCACTTTATCAGTTAAAAAGTAGCGTGCATTGGTTTGTACCTGATAACCCACATCTTGCTTAATGTCCCCACCAAGCGCATCGGTATTTTTGCCATAAAAGGTCATATCGGCAGAGACATCCCAAGCCAGTTTTGGTAACAAGCGTGTTGTATAAGCTGCCTGAATATTAAATTTGTAGCGATTTTCTCCTAAATTTAATGCCTTATTTGCAGAGTACTCACCTGTTGGCAAAAACAAATAAGGAGTTATCCCGAAACTGCTATGTGTGCTGGCATCGTGATATAAAAAGAAAATATTGGCTAAAATGATATCGCCCAAGCCACTGCTTGAACCGAGTTCAGAAATATCTTTACCCGCGTCTACATGCCCAAAAGGAACCAAGATTTGAGGCGCAATGTGGATGCCTGCAACATCGGTATAGTGCACATAACGTGCAATACCCACATCTGAGGTCAGATCATAATTACCCGAAACCTTATCGCTTCCGCCATAAAGCGAATCCCGTGAAGCATGCTGATAATACAACATGGCCAGATTTGTACCACTTGGCGCATATTCATAATCCCCAGCATCCAAATCAACAGCAAAAGCCTGAGAGAAACTTAAACAAACGGAGATAGCAAGAATGCTTCTTTTTAAAAACTTCATATTCCAATCCTTTGAATATCAAAATAAATAAGCCAATACATGTCTATTATTTAGACAATATTTGCTTATTTTCTAATCTACTGTTTTTCTTATTAAAAAAAACCATTCGATGGTCTTAATGACTTTTGCTGTATTCTACGATCTCTGTATAAATTTTTATGATGCTATTATTTAGAAAAAAGAATAATTACCTCTATTTAATTTCATATTTATTAGAATGTCTAAAAATTAATCGATCCATCAAATGTATTACACCTTTTCAGAAGCCTTGTATCGGCTAATTTCAGCTAATATTTTTGTAACTGGGCACTCATTTACTGGTTTGAAAAGAAATTTTTTGTCCAATAGACTTCTTTCATAATCGCTTACACCCTCTTTATTTTTCTCCCCGAGGGAGAAATAAAAAGGACTTATGAAAGCAGTCTAATTATTTTTAAAAATAAAAATTAAATGGATTGATTTCAGATTTTGAAGATTTTGAAGATTTTGAAGATTTTGAAGATTTTGAAGATTTTGAAGATTTTGAAGATTTTGAAGATTTTGAAGATTTTGAAGATTTTGAAGATTTTGAAGATTTTATAATCATAGAAATTTTTAGGGTGTCAGGGGAATAACTTCAACAACCATGACTTTGTAAGTGATGACCTAATGCCTATAAACTCTTGATTTATAGCGTCCTAAGCCGAATCGAGACCTTTTGGGTGAGTACACACTTGCGTTATACGCATTGGTGCATGCTACTCTTTTCGATCCCCTTCACACCCTTGAAATATAGTTTAGGGAGTTCAGGGTGGGATTGTTTTTCTTAGTCAGAGATTTTTTTAGATATTTTGAAAATTTTTACCAACAAAACACTAAATAAAAGAAAATATTTTTAATTTATAAAATTTATTCGAATTTTAATTACACTTAAACTCAATATTTATTATTTTTTTACCACTACAACATTAAATGATGCAGTGTTGACTTTAGCTTGAATGACGGTCTTTGTAATGACAATCGAATGCTATTTTCTCGATTGTCATTATGCCCATATCACCATAATCGCTGCGACAATCACCAGCGCTAACCCCAAATGATCTGAACCCGCCAACTTCTCTTTAAAGAAAAATGCTGAAATCAGCAAACTGAATAAAATTTCAATCTGCCCCAATGTTTTCACAATCCCGACAGATTGCATACTCATGGCACTAAACCAGCCAAGTGAAGCTAAAAAGCTACTGACACTCACCCGAAATGTCAGTCCAACCCGTTGCCACATATTGTACAGGGTTTTTCGGCTAAAAATTCCCAGATACAACAGCATAATCACGCATTGAAAACTAATCAGACAGCACAGCACCCACGCTGCCCGATGCAAAACAGGCAGCATTGTCAGTTCTAGACTAGCCTGACGAACCAAGAGCGAAGTAATGGCAAAACACAATCCACTCCCCAAACCAATCAATATGGTTTTTATGGAGAGTTCAGTACGATGGCTACCTTTACTCAATAGAAAAACAGCCATTGCGCCAATCACAACACCAACCCAGCCCCATGCGGTGAGATGTTCATTTAAACAGATTACACCGATAATCGCGGCTAAAATCGCCTCACTTTTGGCAAGACCAATTCCGATGGCATAATTTCTTTGCTGGAATAACTTCACCATGAGAGCTGTTGCATAGATTTGACTAATCCCACCAACAAAAATATAAATCCAGAACTGATGACTTAAATGAACTTGAGCACTGATTGGATGCTGGTGATATAGAAAAACGAGGTAGCTGATTGCAAAGACTGGAGAAAATAAGAATCTGGCAAGCGTTGTACCATAAACATCTACCGTAGTGCTCAATTGCTTTTGAAACGCATTACGCCATGCCTGCATAAACGCAGCCATTACGGTAAATAAAATCCAAATCATGACATCCAAATGAAGCTAAATTTCGAATGTGGCTAATGTACGCTTTTTAGACCTTTTTTTCGAGCCTGAATTTCAGATTCAATTTTTGTTCTTTGATTGAAAAATCATCTTTCACATCAATATTGAAATTTAAGATAAATATAATATTAGCGAATGTCACATAAGTTTAGTATTGTGATTTTTAGCGCTAAGATTTTATTTTTAGGCAATTTTCTCCCATATTTTATTATAAGGACGTAACTATGGCTCTTAGTGTATTTGATTTATTTAAAGTAGGTGTTGGACCATCAAGCTCACACACCGTTGGCCCGATGCGTGCTGCCTTCACGTTTAGCCAAGATCTAAAAGAACATCATCAGATTTCACAAGTGCACAACATCAAAATTGAGTTGTTTGGATCACTGTCATCAACAGGCATTGGACATGGTACCGACAAAGCAACCATTTTAGGACTCATGGGATATGAGCCAGAAAGTATCGATACTCAACTCACTGAAAATTTAATCAAAACCACACTCGAACAAAAATACCTGACACTTAATGGTGAACAACGTATCGCATTTGATTATTCACAAGATGTGATCTTTATTGATGAGCCACTGACTTACCATCCTAACGCGATGCGTTTAACCGCATATGGTGCTCAAGATCAGGTTGTATATCAAAATACTTATTACTCTGTGGGTGGTGGTTTTATTGTGGATGAAAGTCAAAGTCAACACGGAAACGTGGTCGATGACGATACTCCAATTCCTTTCCCATTTCGTACTGCCAAACAATTACTTGCACTCTGCAAACAGCATAATTTAAGTGTCAGCCAGCTCATGCTCGAAAATGAGAAATGCTGGCGCAGTGAAACTGAGATTCGCAGTAAAATTATGCATATTTGGCAGGTGATGCAAACCTGTATTCAAAATGGTCTGCAAAATGAAGGGATTCTCCCTGGTGGACTCAATGTCAGACGACGCGCCAAAAAAATTCACCAACAGCTCATTCAAAAGAAAAATTCGAACCTGATTGATACGACTTTTACTGCGATGGAATGGGTAAACCTATTTGCTTTAGCCGTCAATGAAGAAAATGCCGCAGGTGGTCGTGTCGTCACAGCACCGACCAACGGCGCAGCAGGCATTATTCCTGCGGTTTTGTATTATTACGTGACTTTTTCACAAGATTTGTCCGAAGAAAAAATCGTGAATTTCTTCTTGAGTGCAGCAGCAGTCGGCATTTTATGTAAGTTGCAGGCATCTATTTCAGGGGCTGAAGTCGGCTGCCAAGGTGAAGTCGGTTCAGCTTGCTCTATGGCATCGGCAGGTCTAGCCGAAATTTTAGGGGGAACCCCAGCCCAAGTCGAACATGCAGCGGAAATTGGTCTGGAGCATAACTTAGGTTTGACCTGCGATCCTGTTGGTGGCTTAGTCCAAATTCCATGTATTGAACGCAATGCGATTGCTGCGGTGAAAGCCATTAATGCGGCGCAAATGGCACTCCATGATGATGGTGAGCATTTTATTTCACTCGATAAAGTGATTCAGACCATGAAGGAAACAGGCAAAGATATGTCTGATAAATATAAGGAAACATCTAAAGGTGGTTTAGCCGTCAATGCGATTGAATGTTGATGGTTGCTCGCCTCATTCTATTTAAAATTTAAGCATTTCAATTTAGTGTAATAAAAACCTAAAAAAGCGAGTGATTTCCCACTCGCTTTTTTAATAGATTCAATCTTTAATCATCACTTCAACGGCGAAATTGCTGTTGGCAAAGCAATCATCGATTGCATTTCATGTGTCAACCACTGTGGCCCACCTTTTGGTGGCCAGATTCCATCTGCTACAGCTTTAGTACGTACTTCAGAGCGCTGATTCAATGAAGCATACGGCCAGATACTCACAATACGCGGTGTGCCGTCCAGTGCATACATTGCTACAGTCAATTTTGAATATTCGGTTCGTGTTGGCACGGCATTTTTCCATGCCTCAAGAACATGTGGTACGCCACCATGTTTTAACTCATAGGTTCGAATTTCATACACAGGGCCAAATTCGCCAAGTTCAACCTCAGGCAAGAAGTCAAAACCTGCAAAATTTTCAACCGAATAACGAATGATATTTTCAGCCGCACCAAATAACTGCTCTTGCGCTGCCAAACGTGCATTCTCAGCATCCAGCTCAGATTGGGAAGCATAACTGCGTAGTATCACCACTTGGTTTAATTGACCAATATCCGAAAAAAATACCCCCAAGAGCCGACCTTGTGCAGCAGCATCCTGATAAAAGCTCTGAATGCCTTGCGCAACAGCAGCCGTTGTTCCCATTTTAATGGTGATATTGATGAGTTGATAAAGTTTCATGCGGATCTCCGTTGTTGCATGTTTGATATTGGTTGTTCGACAAGTTTTCCTGCGGCAAATTGAGCAATTCGCCACGCAAAGACCATGGCTGGGCCAAGCGTTGTTCCTGGACCAGGATATGTGCCTTTAAAAATTGAACTGAGATCATTTCCACAGGCAAATAACCCAGAAATGACCTGATTATTGTGGTCGAGAACCCGACCATAAATATCTCCAGCCAAACCGCCACTGCTGGCGCAGTCCATCGGGGTTACTGCTAATGCGTAAAAAGGCCCTTGTTCGACTTTGCCCAGACACGGATTTGGCTTTACTTCTGGGTCACCGTTAAAGCGGTTCATAACCCCAGTCCCCTTGCCAAAATCGGTGTCTTCGCCTTGCTCTACTAAATGATTAAAACGCTGAACGGTATCCACCAGACCTTGGGGTTGAATGCCGACTTTTTTTGCCAGTTCGTCGAGTGTATTGGCTGAATATAGATAGTTATTTTTTAAGTAATAATTGAGCTGTTTTGCACCAGGTAGAACAAAACCCAGACCGTATTTTTGTATCGCAGTATGATCACAGATTAAATAGGACTGGATTTTATCTTTGCCCTGATTGCTGCGGATTTGTGCCATACAAAAATCATGATAAGAGTCAGATTCATTGACAAAGCGCTTGCCATCGTCATTGACAGCAATCACACCTGGTTTGGCTCGATCTAAAATGATGTGTGGCCAAATCGCCTTATATCCGTTGGCATGGGTATGAATCGAACAAGGAAAATACAGCACACTACTGTCTACAGACGGGTCGAGTTTTGCACCTACTGCTATCGCCTGTGTCAAGCCATCACCTGTATTTGAAGTGGGTGATAAAGAATCTTTCAGCATGGCTTTAGGAAATAATTGCTCACGAAGCTGCGTATTCCAGCCGACACCACCTGTTGCCAGTACCACCCCCTGACGCGTACGAATGGTTTGTAGCCCCTGTTCAGTCTGGATTTTTGCGCCGACCACCTTGCCATTTTCCAGCAGCAGTTCTTGCAACGGTGAATTGAACCAGACAGGTACATGCTGCTGTTTTAAATTATAAAACAGGCTACCCACCAAGGCATTCCCCATGACCAAACGTGTCCCGCGTGAAAAGCGTAGACGTGACAGAAAATATGGCAGCACCACTTTAAAAGTCGTCATCAGGTTTTGCAGGCTACTCAGCGGATTCAGCAAGGCATTCAGTTCACTGCGGTTAACCATCATCCCGCCCAAGCCCATAAATTCAGGACGTGGTGGGCGGACATACTGAAAGTCTGCCCCCAAAACCCTACCATCGAATTCGGCAGGCGCTAAAGCTCGTCCACCCAATGCTTCACCTGGCTGATTTTTAATGTAATCTGGATGTGCCAGACAAGCATTCAGTTTGACTGTGGTTTTTTCATCCAGTTCACGAATCATGTCGGCACTAGATGCTAAAAATGCTTCGCGTAATTCTTCGCCACCGCGATTTCCAACCACGGACTTTAGAAAAATACGCGCCTGTTCTACATCATCAGGAACGCCTGCCTGTACGCTCAGATGCGACCCCGGTGCCCAAACAGTGCCTCCCGAGGTTGCCGATGTTCCGCCCACTTGCCCTGCCTTTTCACAGAGCAGCACTTCTAATCCGTTTAATTTGGCAAACAGCGCAGCCGACATGCCTGCCGCACCGCCACCAATCACCAATAAATCGACCTGTTTATCCATTTTGATTTCTCCTTAAATCTGTTGCTATGACATTTCAAATGGAGCAGCAGCCTGAGCGTGTTCTGCAATTTTCTTCGCTGCCAAATAGCCAAAAGTCATGGCCGGCCCTAAGGTAATTCCGCCACTTGGATATTGCCCACCCATAATGCTGTTCAGGTCATTGCCCGCAGCATATAAGCCCTCAATGGGTTGTCGGGTTTGTTTGTGCAGCACACGTGCGGATTCATCCGTGATTAATCCAGCAAATGTCCCTAGACTGCCTGGTACCACTTCCACCGCATAAAATGGCCCGCTCTCAATCGGAGCAATACAAGGATTTGGTTTGTGATCAGCATCGCCTTGTGCCTTTTGGTACGGTGTTGTGCCACGTTGAAATTCAGGGTCTTGCCCTTTTCGGGCATGCAGATTGTATTGCGCTACGGTTTGCTGGAATTGCACAGGATCAATCCCACATGCATTTGCTAGTGCTTGTAGATTCTCACCACACTTCAAATAACCGTTGTCCAGCCAAGTCTGCATGGAAATCGGAAATGGTTTGACTGCACCCAGACCATAACGGCGGATAAATTGATGATCACAGATTAGCCAGCAATGGGCCTGTTCACCCGATGCAGTCTGCTGAAACAAACTTTTGATAAAGGCTGGATAAGAATCGCCTTCATTGGTAAAACGGCGACCATTGGCTAAAACGGCGATCAGCCCTGGCTTGCCACGCTCGACCAAATGTGGAAATCGTCCTAAGGTTCCATCTAAACGCGGTATGAGAGAAACAGGTGCCCACGCACCCGACCACGGCAAATGCTGTTCAACTTCCGCCCCAATGGCTTCGGCAGCATTTAAACCATCGCCTGTATTGGTTTCAGGTGCTGCCGAGTGATGTGGTGTACCTTCTGCCACATGCTTAAATAGACTGCGTTTGCGCTGTTCATCATGCGGAAAACCACCCGTTGCCAAAACCACAGCATGCTTGGCAGTGATTTTGACGATACCTGTCGGAGTCGAGAAATATGCACCCGTCACTCGACCATTCACACAAACCAGTTCAGTCATGGCATGGTTTGCCAGAAGCTCGACCTGTTGATCAAATGCTGACTTGAGTAAACGTGCCACAAGCGCATTGCCGTTCACAATCTGGGTCGAACGCTTTCTGAAAATCAGATCAATAAAATGTCGTAATACACGTTTGGTTGCATAAACAAAGGAAGAAATGGCACTAAACGTATTAATGAAGTGCTTCATGTCAGCACCCGAAGCAATTCCCATTCCCCACAAAGTGGTTTCAGGAATCGCTGGGCGCAACACATGCAAATGCTGTCCCAGCAGACGACCATCATAGGGTGCAGCCACTATTGAACGCCACCCAACACGTGACCCTGATACATCAAAGAAATCAGGCACTGCACGACCAATCTCGAATTTCACCTCCGTGTTTTTTTCGAAGAACTCGACCATTTTCGGTGCTTGAGTGAGATAGGTATGAATTTTGGTTTCATCATACTGTTCACCCAAAACATTCTTTAAATATTGCTTGGGTGCAGCAATCGGTTCAGCCTGTCCTTCACGCTCGGCATGTGGCGTATTGGGAATCCATAACCAGCCCCCCGAAACGGCTGAAGTACCACCAAACACACTGGCTTTTTCCGCCACAATCACTTTCAGCCCATCATGTGCAGCGGTAACTGCACTAGACAGCCCGCCCGCTCCCGAACCAATGACCAGCACATCACATTCGTATTGTTTGCGGATCGGGAGCAATGGCATTTGCAATGAGTATTGGGTTGTCGCATTCATAAGAGTTACCCCGCAACAGCGTCCTGCTGGGCTTGCGCAACAAGTTGCTGTATGGCATTAAAATTGATTTGTGCACGTTCCAGTGCAGGTCGTGCTGCCAAAGCCTGATTCGGTACTTCCGCAGCGAACATTAAGTTCTCAGGCAAGGCGCGAATTAGCCCTACCAGATCAAGTTCGCCCTGACCTGGCACCAAACGATTGCCTCGGGCAATCTTGATGAGCCCTTCATCACTCGGATCATATTCAGCCAGTGCATCACAGAGCTGGACATAGTTCAGACGTGCTGGACCCAGTGCTTTCACCTGTTCAAGCGTTGAATCAGAACGAGCAAAATGCAGCGCATCAATCAAAATCGCAGCGTTGTCCTGCCCCGATGCCGACACGATTTGCTCGGCTTGCGCCAAGTTTTTGACATGAGTCCACGGCATAAATTCCAGATCACAACTCAAACCATAGCGTTTGCTCAGTTCGCAAAATTCGGCAAAGTGCTGAATCAGGCGTGCCTGTTCAGGGTCATTGCCTGCAACCAAAATATGTTGAGCGCCAAGCTGCTGTGCCACGTCTAAAAATTGCAGATATTTTTTTGAATCAAAGTCTGGTGTGATTCGTACAATTTCAACATCTGCCACGCGCACCCCTGTATCCTTCAAGACTGCACGGGTTTCGCGAATCAGTTGACTCTGGGTCAATATCGGATAGTCAGCTTCATTGGGTGCCGCAGGCAGCAGGCGTAAGCCCACTGCTGCATAGCCACACTGCGCTGCAATTTTGACGGCTTCTACAGGGCTAACATCTGCCACCGTCAAAAAAGAAAGTGAGTATTCACGCGGCATCCTGTTGCTCCTGTTCACTTTTCAGTAAGTACGCCACCATCAGGTCACGTACCTGCACAAACATGTCTGTCCCCTTCACTGCGGTACAACCCAAAGCTTCAGCCTGCTGAATAAACGGCGTATTTTCGGGTTTAGTCACCACATCTGCCACCGACATGCTGACAGTCAGTTTGTCTAACTGAAATGCTGCTGATGAATCACCATTCATCCCCATCGGGGTTGCATTCACTACCACATCAAAACCTGTCGGGTCGTTGTCATGTGCTGTTACTTTGCCTTTACCCAACTGTTGCAGCTGCTCGACCAGTTGTTGTTGACGGGTTTGATCGACATCAAAAATTGCCAGTTCAGCGACATCTGCAAGCAGCAATTCATAAGCAATGGCTTTACCTGCACCCCCAGCACCCGCCAAAATGGCACGCTTATCTTTCAGTTCAATTGACTGGTTACGAATCGCCTGCACCATGCCTTTACCATCGAGCATGTCGCCTTCCCAACCCTCTTCACAGCGACGAATGGTGTTGACCGCTCCAATAAACTGCGCACGTGGCGTGAGTTTCTGACAGCAGCCCAAAGCTGAAATCTTGTGTGGCACAGTCACAATCAGTCCATCGGTATTGTTCAAGTACAGATTTTGCTGAACAAAACTGGCAAAATGTTGAGGTGCAACATCGGCAGGTGCAACCAGTGCATTCAAGCCTTTTTTTGACAGTTCCATAGTCACACCTTCAGGTGATTTCACTTGTACAATCGGGTGTCCGACCACAAAATAGAGACGAGTTGAGCCGTTCAATTGAATATCCATTATTCAATCTCCTTGAAAATCTTAGACTTAGAAAATTTTAGATTTGAACTTTGTTCAGTTCTTGTTGACGCATTTTTTTAGGTGAATATGCCAGTTTCATAATGCACAGGGCGAGAATAATACCGACAGTAGGCAAACATAAAATCAGGAAAATTTTACTGGCTGCCCAACCTAAGCTGAGAAAATAAGCCCCTGCAAAAGCACTGCCCACAGCACCCAGGCGTCCGATACCGTGCATCCAGCTATTACCTGTTGCACGGGCAAATACTGGATAGAAAGAACTTGAAACGCTGTTCATGCCTGCATTCGCACCATTCATCCACATCCCGATGAAAAAACACATCAAGCTATATAAGGTAAAGTTATGTCCCACTTCCCCCACTAACACCATGAAAATCACAGCCAATCCATAAGAAATGGCTAAACCAAAGTGCGGGCTGATCTTATCCATGACATAACCGCACACAATACATCCCACAGGCCCACCGAGTTGGTAAATGGCAGTAATCACAGATGCTTCACTGATGCTAAAACCAAATTCGTTACTCATCATTGGCAACCAGCTACCAAGCAAGTAAACAACGAACAGACCCGATGCATAGCTCCACCACAGTAAAAAGCTACCGAGTAAGTAAAATGGGCTGAGTACGGTTTTAACAGGATTATCTACGGTATCTGTTTTAGGTTGCGGTAAAACAAAGACCTTATTGCTGGTATCAAAATCTGGTGCAATCTGATGAATAATGGCATCAATTTCTGCTTTCGGATGGTGCTTGAGAACTTTATAACCAATGGATTCTGGCAATTTGAAAACTGCAATCGTTGCCAAAATTAAAGGTAAAATCCCACCAATGATCATCATCGCATGCCAGCTAAAATGTGGAATTACCCATGCCGCAAGGAAGCCACCAATTGCCGCACCAATGGTAAAACCACTCAAAATAATCGTCACTAAACGGGCATTCACTTTCATGGATGAGTAATCCGTTACCAAAGTCACCGCTTGAGGCATTACACCCCCCATAAACAGGCCAGCGATAAAACGATAGATCATCAACTCATTGACATGGCTCGAAAGCGCAGCCAGTAAAGTAAATATTCCAAAACCAACCAAGTTGGTAATCAGCAGTTTTTTACGTCCAAATTTATCTGCAAGAGGGCCTGAGACCACTGCACCGACAGCCAGACCAATCAATGCCGCACTCATTACAGGAGCAAGGTCACTGGTCGTGATGCCCCATTCATGTTTGAGTACAGGAGCAACAAAGCCCATCACTGAAATATCAATACCATCGACAACGATGATCATTAAACATAGAAAAATAACTAATCTTTGCAGCGGAGAAATCCGACTTTCATCGATAAACTCCCTTAAATTCACCTGTTGAGTCATGCACTTACTCCCTTGAGTGTCACCAGTAAAAATATGCGTTTTCCATCGCACGACTGGTTTTGTTGTTTTCATTCAGGTCATGAATTTTTAAAGCCAAGAAACCACCTTTTCTTGACGAATCGATTTACCTCATTTGCATTTCGGATAAAATCTACAGGTACTATAATTGGTTTTATTCATTTTTGGAACACTGTTCCAAAAAATAATATTAGGATTTTTATGCTCAGCAATAACGATCG
Source organism: Acinetobacter sp. MB5 (assembly GCF_003261585.1). Lineage (GTDB taxonomy): Bacteria > Pseudomonadota > Gammaproteobacteria > Pseudomonadales > Moraxellaceae > Acinetobacter. The sequence continues at coordinate 70,821 of NZ_POVU01000001.1, forward strand.
TTCTTTACTCATCCTTGAAGCGTTATTAAAAGAAGTGCATGGACGTGCGCTCAGTGATCTTTCGGTTGAACTGGATATTCCCAAATCTGCCATGCATCGCATTCTGACTGCGATGAAAGACATGGGCTATATCTACCAAGACGAAGTTTCACAGCACTACAAACTCACCCTTAAAATTGCCTCAATGGGCTTGAGCTACCTGTCTTCTCGCTCAATTACTGAAACCTTCCAGCCTTATCTCAACGAACTTGCAGAAACCTCGTCTGAGTTGGTGCGTTTAGGTCTGATTGAAGATGAAAAAATTATCTGGATTGGCAAAGCTCAAGGCGCAAAGTCTGGTCTGAAATACGACCCTGATTCGGGCAATGTAGCCTATTTGCCAGCTTCTGCCTGTGGTTTAGCCTATCTATCTGCACTTGAATCGGAAGATTTCTCGCGGCTGGTTGAGCGTGAAGGTTTTGAAAAAGCCAAAAACTTCGGGCCGAACACGCCTAAAAACCTTGCTGAACTTGAGCAGATGGTACAAGCCTCACGACAACGCGGTTATGGTCTGATTAATGACACCTATGAACTTGGCATGTCTTCAATGGCGAGAATTGTTCTCAACCCTCAAACAGGCAAACCTTTTGCCACGGTCAGTATTGCAGGCCCTTCTGTGCGCTTAAATGCCAAACGCATTGAAGAACTTGCACCTGCACTCATCAGTACTGCAAACCACATCGCCTCAATTATTAACCTGATCCATATCTAATTATTTTCTCCCTCATTCGACCTTCTTCCTTTAGAGCAAGAAGGTCGTTCATCCTTTTTGTATCTTTCGTCCCTGTTTCTCCCGATTTACTTGTGACAAGCCAACAATGGCTCAAGCTTCAATTTGATTTGATAAACCAACCAGATAATCGTGACCATCAACACCACCGCAATCAACAATAGCGTCTGTACCAATCCCACATATTCAATGAGATAACTGGAAAATATCACGGGCCAGATCGTGCCCTGATAAGCAATAAACAGAAAACTGGAGAAGATCAGCGGATTTTTCTCACGGTCAATTATTTTGCCCATAAAATAATAAGCTGCACTGAGTGAGAAGCCGTGCCCAATCCCTGTCAATAAAATACTCAGCAGCAAAAACCACACATAGTGCCCAATTTCAGCCATCACAAGGCTGACTGTACCCATCATTAGTGCAGCTAGACCCCAGTACAACACATTGATTTCTTTGTATGATTTACACCAAACCTGACTCAAGACCGAGACAAATAAAATGATGGAAATCGATACACCTGTCAGGGTTGCAGATGAGCGAATAGGCAATTCGTGTATAAATGTCCCTGCCAATGCCGCATATAAACTAAATGCCGCAAAGCTACAGAGCGCAGTAATACTACATATCAAAAACAGTTTGCTTGATGCTGTTTGAGGTAAAACCAAACCTTCAACTTTGAATAAATCCACTATCTTCTGCTGACGTGGTAAGACCGTTTTTGGTCGAACCCAAAACACACTGACTAAAACCACAACCGAAAACAGTGCAATAATTCGATATGGGTCGACCAAAGGCTGTGACGTATGATCAGCCAATACACCACCAAGCAACGGCCCTAAAGCAAAACCTAAAATGGTAATCATTGAAGTCAGTTTTTCTGACAGCATGCGGTTTTTAAAAGGATATTGATCTTTCAAGCCCACCATGGCCGCTGTGGTAATCAACCCAGATGAAATCCCAATCAGAAATCGGGAAATGCCTAACAGCCAAACTGAGCCAGCGGAAGCCGATAAAAATAGACCAACGATACTCAAGCCAAGGCTAAACACAATAATTTGCTTATAGCTATAAATTGCATTGAGCTTATTTAAAAACAGCAGCGAAAACACCACGCCAAGCATGTAAGCAATAAATACATAACCGACTTGTGAGGTGCTAATCCCCCATGTGCGTTCATAAAGGGCATATAACGGGCTTGCCAGTGCGGTGCTTAATGCCGCAAGACATAACGCTAGACTGACAATGGCGTATTGCACACTGGATTTTGGTGTTTGCATTGGCTTAGCCAAAAATGACTTTTAGGTCGATTTTAGTCAAAAGTGACCCCAAGGTCAATTTATGTTAGGCTATTTCGGTTAAGACGATGGTTGAATAAAGTATGGAAAAACCAAGAACACGCGGCCCAAGCATTGAAAAAACACAGGAAACTCGCCATAAAATTCTCGAAGCCGCATTGCACCACTTTATTCAAGAAGGGTTTGCCCGTAGCAAGATTTCCGAGATCGCCAAGCGTGCAGAACTTGGCAAAGGTACAATTTATTCTTACTTTGAAACCAAAGAACAACTTTTTGAAGGTGTGATTGATGCCTTTCTTAATGAGTCTTTTCGCCCAATCAAAGCGCATGAAATTCAAGATCATGAAACAGTTTATGATTTTATTTGTAGGCAAATCATCCCGAGTGTTTTAACGCTAGAGTCAACAGGTCGTGCTGACATGGCGTTGTTAATTTTACGTGAAGGTCAAAATTTTCCGAGTATTCTCAATACTTACTGTCAGAAAATCTTTTTCCCGATTCAGCATGAATTACAACAGTTGGTTGAACTTGCTATTTCGCGAAATGAATTGCCTGCACAGACTTCTGCAAAACAGTTTGCTTTGTTGATTGTTAGCCCGATGTGGACAGGTATGATTCACAACCGAATTTTAAATCCGAATGATGTGCTAGAACTGGACTGTTTATTTAAAGATAACCTAAAGCTTTTATTTAATGCCGATCATTAAAAATATGCGATAGAAACAACCTTCACACTTTTCGGCATAAAAACCATGTAAGCTCAAATGTAAAAAGCCCGATCGATGAATCGGGCTTTATGTTTAAAAACAGAAGGTAACTGTTTTTAATGTTGTGTAGCCTTAAGCAATTTTATCGTTAAATTGGGTGCCTAGGCATTTGGTACACGGAGGTAAACGGTCTGTACCAATTTCTAAGTAAACGCGATGTCCGCATTGGACACAAAAATAGAAGCCTGTTCCAGGTTGAGAGCCAGCAATAACCATTTTTGTTCTCCATGATTTTAGAAATGGTGATCAAAGTATAGGCAAAACAAAAAACCTGTCTATACATTATTTTAAATATAAATGAGCATATAATTTAAATAAATAATTAAAGATGGAATTTTCACTAATTTATTTTGTTTTATTTTTAATATTACTGTTATTTTTCAATATCTTGAATTTTTAGTTTTGCTTTTCTTGGTTGAGAAATTTGCAATTAAGAGTTTTGTAACTCAGCCTAAAGTCTTAAATTTTGATACAAATAAGCCCCGTGAGGTTGGGGCGTTGGTTAAAACAGTGGATTTTACATTTTGTATAGCTTAAGCAATTTTATCGTTAAATTGCTTGCCAAGGCATTTGGTATACGGAAGTAAAGTCTGTACCAATTTCTAAGTAAACGCGGTGTCTGCATTGAATACAAAATAGAAGTTATTCTATGTTTATAGCATTATTCATCTGCAACACTAGCTGATGGCTTAGGTATTGCATCGACATCTATCATTTTTAAATTAGATAAACCGCTATTTTGTGTGAGTTTTAAGAAGTCTTCCCATCGTTTATCTGAAATTTCTATATTATGAATGACTAAGTAAATACCTTTTTGAGATTTTTCTGCCTTTTGATAAATAGGTAATTGAGATTCAAATCCTTTTTTAAGCTTACTATTAGAGGTTAACTTAACTTCTACCAAGACCTTTGAATTAGAACCACTACTAAATTTGAAATCTACAGGTCCTCTGCCTGCATCAGATTCAGGACTAATATCTATATTATTTGCTAAACAATAAGCATTCGCTATACCAAAAAATAGAAGCTGGGCGGCCGCTTCTGGTTTGCGCTTTCCATCTTTATCATAAAGTAATTTACATAACTGATTATCTTCAATTAAGACTTTAAAATGTTCACATATTTTCTCTACAATCTTATAAATATCATCAATTGTTGGTTGACTAGATAATTGTAAAATTAATGGATATTCTTTTGCATAGTTTTTTGAAGCTTCATACCAAATAGTTTCACCTTTTGGATCATCAGAAAAATTATAATATTCAGGTGATTGTTTCCTATAAGCTTCCAATATTTCTTTTAAAAACTCGGGATCATCAACTATTGCTTTTCTAATATGCCCTTTTTGCTCTTTGATTGTTATTTTTTTAAATGAACCCTCTATAACAGAATTTAGATATCTTCTTAATTGCTCATTATGTTTACAAATCCAATCAATATCCATAAAGCTATCAGCGATAGGTAAATCTCTCAAAAATTCTTTAGGAACAAGAATTACAGGTTTACCATTTAATAGATTTTTAGGTAATTTTTGTGGCTCATAGCTCTTAGAAAAATTCAATTCAGTTAAAGGAATTTTCAGTTCCAAACAAATACGTTGAGTATAAGTAATAAGATCATCAATTAATATATTTGAGATTAAGTCACTTATTAAATCTGGTCCAACACCATCTTGGAATCCACCAATAAGTTCAAAAATCGTGGGATCATCAGTTCCAGCATCTAAAATTTGTTTTAGATTCTTTAATATTTCTAATTTCTTTATTTTTCCGATTCCACCTCCTCCATCATTATCCTTACCATATCCAATTGATAGCCCACTAATTTCACTCGACTTAAAATTTTTAAATGCCTGATTCCAAAAAATATCTTTTTCTTTTTGACTGGCTTTTAACAACGTTAGAATACTTTCAAAATATTTTTCTATTTTACTCGCTGCCGATTGGAACTCTGGAATTTTTGTATTTTTGACCAATAAAGGATCAATAAATAATCTAGTATCGATACCCAAGATTGGGTCTAAAGCTCCCAATGCATCATATGCTGAGAACTCAATATTATAAGAATCTGAAAAACTAGTTGTCATTTTAATTCCAAACATAAAAAAACCCCACTTCACAGTAGGGCTTTTCTCAAACAATTTCAAACACTTTTAATTAAGCAGTCAATGGCTCTTTCTGCTCCTGACCTTCTAAAAAGTCCTGAGCAAAACGCTGCAACACACCACCCGCTTCATACACAGACACTTCTTCTTCTGTATCTAAACGGCAAGTCACAGGCACTTCCACAACTTCATTTTGCCCATCTGCCGTTGAACGCTCAATCACCAAAGTCAAGTCAGAACGTGGTGCAATACGACCAATCACACTGTATAGCTCAGTACCATCAAGCTTCAAAGTATTGCGGTTCACCCCTGCTTTAAACTCAAGCGGTAACACGCCCATACCTACAAGGTTGGTACGGTGAATACGCTCGAAACCTTCTGCGACAATCGCTTCTACACCCGCAAGACGAACCCCTTTGGCAGCCCAGTCACGACTAGAACCCTGACCATAGTCCGCCCCTGCGATGATGATCAGCGGTTGCTTACGGTTCATGTAAGTTTCAATCGCTTCCCACATCCGCATCACTTCGCCTTCAGGCTCGACACGCGCTTTTGAACCCTGTTTTACCGTACCGTCAGAACGGCGTACCATTTCATTAAACAGTTTCGGGTTGGCAAATGTCGCACGTTGTGCCGTTAAGTGATCGCCACGGTGCGTTGCATATGAGTTGAAGTCTTCTTCAGGTACACCCATTTTGTGGAGGTATTCACCTGCCGCAGAGTCCATCAAAATCGCATTGGATGGCGATAAATGATCTGTGGTGATGTTGTCACCCAAAATGGCAAGCGGACGCATATTTGCCAATGTGCGCGGAGCAGCCAAAGCACCTTCCCAGTATGGCGGACGGCGAATGTAAGTACTTTTTGGACGCCAGTCGTAAAGTGGGCTTTTGGCTTGCTCAATTTCGCCCAAGTCAAACATTGGAATGTAGACTTTACGAAATTGTTCAGGCTTCACCGCTTCTTTAACCAGTGCATCAATTTCAGCATCACTTGGCCAAATGTCTTTCAGGTAAATCGGATTACCGTCTTTGTCTGTGCCCAGTGCATCTTTTTCGATGTCAAAACGCATGGTTCCTGCAATTGCATACGCAACAACCAGTGGTGGAGATGCCAAGAATGCCTGTTTTGCGTATGGGTGAATACGACCATCGAAGTTACGGTTACCAGAAAGTACCGCTGTGGCATACAAGTCACGATCAATAATTTCTTGCTGAATCTTCGGATCAAGCGCACCTGACATGCCATTACAGGTTGTGCAGGCATACGCCACGATACCAAAACCCAGCTTTTCAAGATCGTGCAATACGCCTGCTTCTTCAAGATACAACGCAGCCGCTTTAGAACCTGGGGCAAAAGACGATTTCACCCACGGTTTGCGAGTTAAACCCAATTCATTGGCTTTACGTGCTAACAAGCCTGCGGCAACTGTATTCCTTGGGTTTGAAGTATTGGTACATGAGGTAATTGCCGCAATGATGATTGCACCATCAGGCATTAAACCATCGGTACGTTGTTCAACCACACCTGCAATGCCTTTTTCTTTCAAATCAGCGGTAGAAACACGTGCATGCGGATTCGATGGCCCTGCAATGTTACGGGTCACTTTCGACAAGTCAAAACGTAAAACACGTGGATATTCAGCTTGTTTCAGGCTGCTTGACCATAAACCAACGTGTTTGGCATAGGTTTCAACCAATTCAACTTGAGCATCTTCACGACCAGTCAGGCGTAAATAATCAATGGTATTTTGGTCGATATAGAACATGGCTGCGGTTGCACCATATTCAGGAGTCATGTTGGAAATGGTAGCACGATCACCCACTGACATGCTGTCTGCGCCTTCACCGAAAAATTCGAGATAGCCACCGACCACACGTTCCTTACGCAAAAATTCCGTCAAGGCAAGTACGATGTCCGTCGCGGTAATACCCGCTTGACGTTGACCTGTTAGCTCAACCCCAATAATGTCTGGCAGACGCATCCAAGATGCTCGACCCAACATCACGTTTTCAGCTTCCAAGCCACCGACACCGACCGAAATCACACCCAAAGCATCGGTATGTGGCGTATGCGAATCTGTACCAACACAAGTATCTGGAAATGCCACGCCATCACGCACTTGGATCACAGGTGACATTTTTTCCAGATTGATCTGATGCATAATGCCGTTGCCAGCAGGAATCACATCGACATTTTTAAAAGCCGTTTTTGTCCACTCAATAAAGTGAAAACGGTCTTCATTACGACGATCTTCCACCGCACGGTTTTTGGAAAATGCATCTGGGTCAAAACCACCATATTCAACTGCTAAAGAGTGATCGACAATGAGCTGAGTTGGCACAACAGGATTGACTTTAGATGGATCTCCGCCTTTATCGGCAATCGCATCACGTAGACCTGCAAGGTCAACCAGTGCGGTTTGACCTAAAATGTCATGACAAACCACACGCGCAGGAAACCACGGAAAGTCCAATTCCTGTTTGCCTTGAATAATTTGCAGCAAATAATCGTTGATTTTTTCAGGTTCAGCACAGCGTACAATATTTTCAGCATGCACACGGCTGACATACGGCAGTTTTGCCCAAGCCCCTGCTTGCAGGTCTTCCACTGCCTGTACCACATCAAAATAATCTAAGTTGCTATTTGGCAACTTTTTACGGTACTGGGTGTTCATGCATCACGCTCCGCAAGTGGCACAAATTTCAGGTTTTCTGGGCCTGTATAATGTGCGCTTGGTCGAATAATCTTGCCATCTTGGCGTTGTTCAATCACATGTGCCGACCAGCCTGCGGTACGTGCAATCACAAACAATGGGGTAAACATGGCTGTTGGTACGCCCATCAGGTGATAACTCACTGCACTGAACCAGTCGAGGTTCGGGAACATGTTTTTCACTTCTTTCATCACGGATTCCAAACGCTCCGCGATGACATACATTTTTTTATTGCGCTGTGCATCGGCCAGTTCAGCAGCAATTTTCTTGATCACATCATTACGCGGGTCAGCAATGGTATAGACAGGATGACCAAAACCAATCACCACTTCTTTGTTTTCAACACGTTTACGAATATCAGCTTCAGCTTCATCGGCAGAGTTATAACGCTGTTGAATGACAAATGCGACTTCGTTTGCACCACCGTGTTTTGGCCCACGTAATGCACCAATCGCACCTGAAATAGTCGAGTAAATGTCTGAGCCTGTGCCTGCAATCACACGCGAGGTAAATGTCGATGCGTTAAATTCATGCTCAGCATACAAAATCAAAGAGGTATGCATGGCTTGAATCCACTGCTCACACGGCTTTTCACCATGCAACAAGTGCAGGAAGTGTGCGCCAATTGAGTCGTCATCGGTTTCCACTTCAATGCGTTTGCCGTTATGACTAAAGTGATACCAGTACAGCAACATTGAACCCAAACTCGCCATGAGTTTATCGGCAATATCGCGTGCGCCTGCATAATTATGGTCTTCATGTTCTGGCGTTAAACAACCGAGAACTGAAACCCCTGTACGCATCACATCCATCGGGTGCGCCGACGGTGGCAATTGTTCCAAGGCCGTTTTTAAACCTGCTGGCAAACCACGTAATGCCTTGAGCTTGGCTTTATAAGCACTCAATTCCGCAGTATTTGGCAGTTTGCCATGCACCAGTAAATACGCCACTTCTTCAAACTGGCAATGTACCGCCAAGTCTAAAATGTCATAACCACGATAATGCAGGTCATTTCCGCTACGTCCTACCGTACATAGCGCGGTGGTGCCAGCAACTTGACCACTGAGCGCCACTGATTTCTTTGGTTTGAATTCTGTTTTTTCAACTTGTGTATTCATGACAGTTTCCTTTTGTCTGTTTGATCTTGTTGTAAAAATTAGGGGGTCAATTTGAGTGTCAGATGCTTATTTATTTTTAGCGAATGAGGCATCTAAATACTGTTCAAACTGATGGTAGTTAATACGGTCATACAACTCCTGACGAGTTTGCATGGTATCAACCACATTTTTCTGTGTGCCTTCTTGACGCAAAGTCTGATACACATTTTCAGCCGCTTTGTTCATGGCACGGAATGCAGACAGTGGATACAGCGCAATGCTGACATCGGCAGAAGCCAGTTCTTCTGTGGTAAATAAAGGCGTAGAACCAAATTCGGTAATATTCGCCAAGATTGGTACATGGACAGCATCGGCAAATTGTTTGTACATCGACAGTTCAGTAATCGCTTCAGGGAACAGCATGTCTGCACCCGCTTCAATATACGCCCCTGCACGATCAATCGCAGCTTGCAAACCTTCGACTGCCAAAGCATCGGTACGCGCCATAATCACAAACTTATCATCACCACGCGCGTCTACTGCGGCTTTAATACGATCAACCATTTCTTGTTGTGAAACAATCGCCTTGTTTGGGCGGTGTCCACAGCGTTTTGCTCCAACCTGATCTTCAATGTGCATGGCTGCTGCGCCAAACTTGATTAAGGATTTGGTGGTACGTGCAATGTTAAATGCCGAAGCACCAAAGCCTGTGTCTGCATCGACCAATAACGGTAAATCACACACATCGGTAATACGACGCACATCGGTCAGCACATCGTCCAAGTTACTAATGCCTAAATCGGGCAAACCTAATGAGCCTGCGGCGACCCCACCTCCTGATAAATAGATGGCTTTATAGCCTGCACGTTTTGCCAGTAAGGCGTGGTTGGCGTTGATCGTACCCACGACCTGTAACGGTTTTTCAGCCGCAACAGCATCGCGGAAACGCTGACCCGCAGATAAATTAGACATGTTTTTCTCCTTGAGCTTGAATCCAGTTGGATTCAATATTTTTATAAGATGCAGCGATATGACGGCGCATCAACAATTCGGCAAGTTCGGCATCGCCATCGGCAATCGCATCTAAAATACGAATATGTTCGTTAAAGGCCTGATGCGGGCGATTTGGCGTTTTGGAAAATTGAATACGGTACATACGAATCAGGTGATATAACTCATCACACAGCATTTTTTCTAAGGTTTTGTTACCACTGGTTTTAATGATGCAATAGTGAAAGTCATCTTCACCTTCCTGCAAAAAATATCCCTTACCCGCTTTAAACGCATCGTCTTCAGCGTGACGCTTTAAAATATCTCTTAGAGTTAGTATCTGTTTTTTATCAATATGCTGTGCAGCGAGACGACACGCGAGACCTTCAAGGTTTTCGCGAATTTGATACAGTTCATGCAACTGCTGATGAGAGAGTGAAACCACTCGTGCACCGACATGAGCAGTTCGTTCAACCAGTTTTTGCCCTTCTAGGCGGTGAATGGCTTCACGCAAAGGACCACGGCTAATTCCATAAACACGCGCAAGTTCTGGTTCAGAAATCTTGCTTCCTGCGGCAAGTTCACCACAAATAATCGCGGACTGGATTTTATCAAAAATCTGATCGGTCAGCGTTTGGTAGCCTTTCTCGATTGGGTTTTCTGACAAATTCTGCATAGTGTTGACAATTCTTATTAAAGATCTCTGAATGATGCCTATTTTTTAGCAAAAAACAAGATATTGTCAACAATATAAATTATTCTCTACGACTAATGTGCTATGAACTGTCAAATTAGATTATTTTTTATACTAAAAATTCAGGATTGTCGACACGGATTAAGAAACAACCAACACACAAGCCGAGCATAAAAAAGCCCTTTGTCTGGACTAAAACAAAGGGCAGAAATAATTCAACAGGAGATTAAAGTTTTGACCAAGTCACATCTTCATCGGCCTTACGAATAGAAAATGAGAACTCGTCATCTGCTTTCACTAGGTAAGCATCTGTTGCTTCATGAATGACTTTTAGCAATGTCCCCTCATGATAAAATTTTGGCTCATAGCCTTCTTTTTCATGTTTAATTGGCTGAAGGAGTTCAATTAGTATCTTATTCATGTTAAAAACCTACAAAAAAATCTTAATGTCATAGTATACAAATTCAGCATTTTTTAAAATTTATTTTCGTGATTTAAAGTAATATGAAATTCATATTTTGATCACATTTTTGACTAAATATTATATTTATATATATTAAATTAAAATATTTTTAGAATATGAAAGATGACCAAAAATAAATTCAACATACTGATCTCCTGCAAAAAAACCAGAGAATTCAGTAGAATAATTTAAAGTAATCGAATCTCGCATAAGTTGTGCGTATCCACAAATAAATTGCTTACCGAGTCCAAATTTCTGATTGTTTTTTATTGTACTAATCATGTGCTGCCAAATCGAAATTTGATATGGTTGCGTATAGTCAAACTCATATAAATATGCAGTACTTACTGTCGGAACAAAACCTGAAATATACGCCACCTGATCGGCAGAAAAGCCTAACTTTTGCATGACAATATCGTGAATATGTGACTGTACCAAATTGAGCTGTGGTGGTTGGTGCAATGTCCACGCATACGTTTGCACTGTTATCGTATCAAAAGCAGGATGCATAAATTGATCAACAGGCAAATTAATCTCTTGTAAGACGTTTGGGATACTTTCGTTCATCGAAGCAAGATCAATCAATAAACTCACTGTTGAACCTATAAAGTGAGTTTGAATTTCATTCCGAATCGCTAAACAGGCTTGTCCCAATTGATTGCTGAGCCATGCTCTAAATTCATCATACGGTGCTCCACTTTTTTGTAATGACATATAAATCGTTCCAAGATCAGGAGCATAAAGGCCTGTCTCGGCATGAAAAGCCAAACGGGTATGATAGTCATAGACACAAGGGTTTAAAGTATCAGAATTATGCCACCAGCAGGGTTCACCGATCTGCATATTTACAGTGCAGTCCGTATCTTGCAAAACTTGGGCAAATTCAAAAAAGACTTGTTTTAAGTAAGCAACCGCATGTTGATGTGTTGGGCTAAAGAAATTCCGTGATGGTTCATCAATCGTAGTCCCCAATGTATGGTCATGTTCACGTTGTAGCCATTCTGGAATAGCGACCGCTGCCGAGATTTCAAAACCGATTCTAAATATCGGCTCTAGCCCCGCTTTCTGCAATGCGTCGGCATAAGTACGATGCCATGACATGGCTGGTGCATTTACAACGCTTGATGGTGTCGTTAAGGGATCAACTGTATGAAATTTTTCAATTTGGCTATTCCAAACAATTTCTGGATAATGCCCACTTCCACAATCGTGATTAATTTGCCCCATATATCCTAGGGTCAATAAATTATCGACAATACGCTGTGGGTTTAAATCATAAACCTCATCATAATCTGTCAATATGCCGATTTCGTGGATTGGAACAATTACCTCTTTCAGTTCCAGCATTGCACGTTCGCCTGAAACTTCACTATGGGTAATTTTTAAATATCCCGATTTTGGGGTGATCAATACTTTTGAATTCGAACTTTCCTCATTGTTGTTACAAATACAGGAAAAATAAATCTGATCTATCTGTGTGACTGGAAATGTCACATCTGCATTGAGCCCACTTTTAAGTGTATTCCAGTCAATATAAATATGTGCTGAGTGAAGATTTGACATATCTGCATAATTAAACAAAGCAACTTCTGCCGTTTGTTGAATACCCTCGTCTTCATACACCACCATCAGCTTTGGACAAAACACAGGATCATTCAATTCAGGCATATTTTCAGATAACTCTAAGTCAAATTCCCAAATCAAGTTGCTGTAATCACGCTGGGTTGCATAACTCAAAAATTGATGATCTTTAACATCTTCACTGTCCCAAATAATTTCCAGCCGATCGGTATTGGTTCGAGCAACAAATTCGACCTGAAAGCCATCCTCAATATTCGTCAGCGCAAAAGACATGTTTGGTGAGCCATCTACTCGCCAGTAGTTACGATGAAATCTTGAAAGATCGACTGTATTGACTTGTAGGTTTGGCATATGTCTGTCCTTTTGTTATCGCACAGATTGTTTTATTGTTTTGTGGTAATGAGGAAGGCATTTAATTTTTATATTGCTCTTTTTTTAAGCTATTTCAAGTGTAGAAATATAATGAAACTTCAAAGACGCTTTTACAGTATTCATAGCTTTTGTTCCCTGTTACATAATCGTGAACATGAGTCATAACTTCTCTTTTTAAGCTGCCTATATGGCAGTGAACATCTTTCTTCCCACCTTTTAAAATCCCGCCCTTTTCTAAGCTGCCTATATGGCAGTGAACATTGTCGCTGACACAGGCAATTACTATTCATCTTTCTAAGCTGCCTATATGGCAGTGAACATTTGAAGCACACCCTATTGGTCGTGATGTGCTTTTCTAAGCTGCCTACATGGCAGTGAACTACACGGAAATCATGTTGCTATCGTAAATCGTTTTCTAAGCTGCCTACATGGCAGTGAACTCGGCAATGCTTGGAGTTTCTGGGGGACAGTTTTTCTAAGCTGCCTACATGGCAGTGAACCTCGGCAGTTTGATTGGTTTCTAACGCGCTACTTTCTAAGCTGCCTACATGGCAGTGAACCTTCATATTCACTTGGTCAATATCTTTGGCTGTTTCTAAGCTGCCTACATGGCAGTGAACACGGCAGCATTGAAATATTCAAATCTTCTTTATTTCTAAGCTGCCTACATGGCAGTGAACTCGGATGCCACTCTTAATCGTTCCTGTGTCCTTTTCTAAGCTGCCTACATGGCAGTGAACGATATTGCTGATGATGGTCAGAATGATTGGATTTTCTAAGCTGCCTACATGGCAGTGAACAGATTCCCAATAATGATTATGATCATTTGATATTTCTAAGCTGCCTACATGGCAGTGAACAGGTTGGTGGATTGGCTTTATGTATTCCAAGATTTCTAAGCTGCCTACATGGCAGTGAACATCTTTGCTGCCACAATAGACCATGCTTACGATTTCTAAGCTGCCTACATGGCAGTGAACAGTTTAATTTTGGCGGAGGTCATCTTTATGGTTTTCTAAGCTGCCTACATGGCAGTGAACCATTGTCAGCGCAAATAATAATGCGGTGAAGTTTTCTAAGCTGCCTACATGGCAGTGAACGCCCTGCGATGCTTACACTTACAACAGGTTCGTTTCTAAGCTGCCTACATGGCAGTGAACAAAACTAGATTTATTCGATCTTTTCTCTAAATTTTCTAAGCTGCCTACATGGCAGTGAACTTGTTCAAGGTTTAATGGATGCTGCGGCTACTTTTCTAAGCTGCCTACATGGCAGTGAACGGACTTGGGGTAATGAGTTACTTAGGTGTATTTTTCTAAGCTGCCTACATGGCAGTGAACCATCATTTGAAATTGAAAGTGTAATAGATTTTTTTCTAAGCTGCCTACATGGCAGTGAACTAGATGGAACGAAACACGTTATACATGTTGTTTTTCTAAGCTGCCTACATGGCAGTGAACCTCCCATTACCCCAAGAATTGTGCCTAAGATTTTTCTAAGCTGCCTACATGGCAGTGAACTCACCTTTACTATTTTTGTACCATGTTCCGTATTTCTAAGCTGCCTACATGGCAGTGAACCTAAAATGATTGTCAGAAGATGTGCAGCCAGTTTTCTAAGCTGCCTACATGGCAGTGAACGCTTGTTTTTCTCATGCCTTATTTCGTGATTATTTCTAAGCTGCCTACATGGCAGTGAACCTAAATTAGCGGGCAAGGCTGGCATTTCCTTTTTTCTAAGCTGCCTACATGGCAGTGAACAGTATGAATCAGCTGCCATGTGGAACCTGTATTTTCTAAGCTGCCTACATGGCAGTGAACAAAGCTAACATCCGATACTGGGAAGATACCAATTTCTAAGCTGCCTACATGGCAGTGAACAAAGAGCGACTAAAAGAAGATAGGTACTATTCTTTCTAAGCTGCCTACATGGCAGTGAACCTTTTAAGCCATTTTCAGTTGCAGCTTGGTTTTTTCTAAGCTGCCTACATGGCAGTGAACAGTTGCAGGAGATATCGCAGGAGCAGGGCATTTTTCTAAGCTGCCTACATGGCAGTGAACGCCTGAGTTAATTCGTGCGGTTGAGGAGTCTGTTTCTAAGCTGCCTACATGGCAGTGAACATTTTTTAATACAACTGCGTCCGCAGTAATCATTTCTAAGCTGCCTACATGGCAGTGAACTTGATGATTCATAATCGATGGCTAATTTGACATTTCTAAGCTGCCTACATGGCAGTGAACACGGCGTTATAGTCCTTGTATTTTTTTTGCTTTTTCTAAGCTGCCTACATGGCAGTGAACATAAAGGCAACTGGAAACGTCCCAATGGAAAATTTCTAAGCTGCCTACATGGCAGTGAACGAAGTTGAATGGATGGGTTTTCAATAGCAGAATTTCTAAGCTGCCTACATGGCAGTGAACTGCTTGGGTGTTGTTAGCTTGGCTACTGGATTTTTCTAAGCTGCCTACATGGCAGTGAACAGAGAGTGCTTTCTCAAAGCTAATGATGACCTTTTTCTAAGCTGCCTACATGGCAGTGAACTTTCTTCCTCAGCAGGTAGACGGCACTGGACATTTCTAAGCTGCCTACATGGCAGTGAACCGATGGTGCTGTTTTACGTTGACTTCTCCACATTTCTAAGCTGCCTACATGGCAGTGAACTGTTTGTCGTTGAAGAAAACTCCGTGATTTGTTTTCTAAGCTGCCTACATGGCAGTGAACTACCTGTAAAATTTGTCGGCAAAGATTCGTAATTTCTAAGCTGCCTACATGGCAGTGAACATTGGCTGTTTTATTTTATGGCATCACATTATTTTCTAAGCTGCCTACATGGCAGTGAACGCTTGGAAGTTTCTGAAGCTGCTGAATTGGCATTTCTAAGCTGCCTACATGGCAGTGAACTATAAAATTAGCACAAAAAATAAAGCCATAACAGTGAGTTAAACCTAAAATCTAGTAAAAGACCCAAGTTTTTACTCACCATTATAACTTATTGATTTTATTAAACTGTTAAAGAGTCAAAAAATATTGGGTTAAAATTCGGGTACAGATGCTTCTGAACTTAACCCATAGGTGCTAAAAACCTGAGTTTCAGATTTTTCAGCAGATTGCTTTTCAATGAACAGCTTAAACCGCTTTTTATCATGCTCATCTGAAGTGCTTAAACTCAACATGTCAATATACGGTAAGTTGGTGGTCTTCACGACATGGCTATACCGAGCGAGTGCTTCATCAAACCCAATATCTCCACGTTTTACTCGATGACGTGCCAAACGCTCAGCATTAGTTTTAAATTGCTTACGTCTATAAATGGTATAACCTGTGACTTTATTCTCAGGCACTTCACGTATAGAACTGACATGAACATAGTCAACCAAGCGTTCTAACCACTTACGAATATTTAACTGCTCTAAACTATTTTCAGATGTGGCAAACAAGCGAAGTTTTTTGCCCAAATTGACTTTAGATTTTTGATGATCTGTTTTTTCTTCATAAATATATTGGGGGAAAGACACACCAATATTGACCTTATTATTTGCATCTTTAATTTCAGCTAAAGCTATATGCAATTGCTGATAGAGCTTTGACCAAATCACATAAGGAGAAATTTCAGCTTGATCAATCAAGGTAATTTCTTGGTAATAATCCATTGATTACTCCTTACCACTTTGACCAAATACTCCACCACGAACCAAAACAGCCATTACATAATGCTCTTGTTCAGCATTAGCTAATGATTCACCTAAAGCATACTTATCAAATAAGTTGAAAAAGTCGACTTTATCTTTAGGTGTTCTATACGCTTTTCCAAGATTAGTCACAGCACCATAGGGTTCAATTGCAATTGCCGATTTTTGCTCTGCGAAATCTGGATACCATGTATCAATTGTACGTAATGCATTCCCTACTTTTTGTGAGTGCATGGCAGCAACATGATTCACTTGGTAAAGAATTTTGCTCTTATCGCCTTTACCTTTATCTAATACAAGTTCTTCACTTGGATAAACTTCTTGTGCTTTACCCACAAGAGCAAATGCTTCCACTTTAATTAACAAATAAGCTGTTTCACCTTTTAAAGCTTTGGCAATTTGCTCAGCTAAAGCATTAACCTTTGTATCTGTGATATCAAAATCATGTAGAGGATAATCAAACGCATTAAATGTCACAGACTCTTGCTCATTCACAGTTACAATCACTTCAACTTTTTCAGCACCCACACGGTTTCGCCACAAAAAACGTGCATTGGCAATATTGAGTGCATAGCGTTTAGCCAACTCTGTAAAACCATATTGCTGAATATAATTTTGAGCAACTTGCTGATAAGACTTTAAAAATATTTCATTATTACATGCCGAAGGTTGTTCAATCCCACCGAGTACTTTCAATGTAAATGAAAGCTTTAAAGTATCTTGATGTTCACCTAAAGCACATGCATCAACTTTTTGTAAATTTGCTTTCTCAACTTCTGCATTCAGCTTTAAAGGATCACTCGCAACCGCAGGTTTAAGGCGGTTTGAAATCGTTCCTCGAACCGATTTTTCAATCAATTTTAATGCCGTTTGTTCTTCTCGATTATTCCAAGAAGTGCCATAAAAATAAGCATCCGATGGAACCAATTTCTTTTCAAAGGCAAGTACGCTTGCAACTGTTTTTTCATTCTTAGCCATGATGATTTTCCTCTTTATCGTATAAATTAGATTGTTGTTTGATTTTGGCAAAGGTATAAATTTTTTTCTAAATCAAAATGATATTGCCATAACAGTTGATTTAGACTTTCAATTCGGTATGGCATCACAAATTCACCTAAGGTCAAAATACTTTCGGCAAAACGATGTGGCGTATTGGCATCTCGTTGATTTTTAGCTTGTCCAAGTTCAGAAATCCCCTGAAAACCGACAGCAATTGGAACTAGCCAACCTTGGGCTTTACGTTTTGATGTCCAAGTGACTTTTTGATTTTCATCAATCTGTGAACTATGTGTCACTTTTAAATAATCTAATAAAGTATCAAGCGCATCTTGCCCTGTACACATGCTTTCAACCATCAAATCACGGCGCTCAATGAGCACATGCCCAAGCATCAATTTATTTAAAATAGGACGAAGCTGCTGATCCTGATCTTCATCATCATCAAACTCTAAAATTTCTGGCTTTTTAAAAGACAAAACATCGCCACTGGCAAACTTCATACTGCCAATCAATTGATCAATACAACTCAGCACTTGCGCTCGCTTTTTATTACCACATTCTTCTAGTTCAATCAGCAACGAAACATCTAAATGACAACGTGCTTCTTCAATAAATGCAGGACGATTACCATCTTTATCTAAAGGGTTTGCGGTACTCACAATCGAGTGAACAAAGTCACCACGCCCCTTATAGGTCTGTAAATTAAAATCATGACAACTCACCGCAATTTTACTGAGTTCAACTTCACAACCTTGTGCATGTAACTTACGCTGCAAAGCATGCATTGCACCTAGCCAAGCTGTCATAGCAGGAAATCCAATCGAGTAAGGACTGCTCATGGCATTGGCATTGTGAAGTTTTAAATGAGGAATTAAAAGAAAGTAACGCATCAAAAAAACTCCTTTGCCTGTTGTAGTGATTTTTCTACATGTTGTTTAACATCAAGCAACTCACTTGTTCCTAATGTATAAGCATCGCTAATGATTTTTTCATAACTCCGTAATATCCAACGAGCAATTTCTTTACTTAACTCATCACACCAGTCATTATCTGCTTCTCTTTCTTTTTGATGAATTTTATCTAACCAAATACGCTGTACTTTAGGTAAATTTGCGTAATAATCTTGATTTGACCAACCTTCAGTTGCATATTCTCTAGTTCTTAATGCCTGTAACAATATTTGATCTGTCACGAACTGAATGATGTTGTATATTGCTGTTCGAATATCAATATTATTTAAATCTAACTGCATAAACTTATGGAGTTGCATAAAACTTTCTTGATAATTTTTTCGATATAAACATTGCGCAAAAAAATCAGTTTTCGGCAATCGAATCATTCGCTTTTCTAAAATGGGTGGACAACTTGATAATAAATAAGCTCGTCCTGCATTTTGACTATTTAAAACACTGACATTTTGGGGTTGAGTACCACCATAAGCCGTTACCGTTAAATCATAAATATCAGCATAACCTTCAGCATCATGCTCATTTTTCTTACGCTTTTCTTTGGCTTGTTTGGTTTGCTCTGAAAAACGTAGAGCATCAATTTTTTGCTTTAATTGAGTCATCAAACCAGAAGGTGTCAATATAGACAATAAATGATATTCAGCCTGTTTTATTGGAAAATAAACCTGTTTAATCAAATGATCCGTTTTATTAACATTTTCTCCATGCTTGATAACTAAAAATGCTTGCTTTAATGTTTTAAAATCAAGAGAAGCTTGCTCAATATGTTGAATCAAGTCTTGATGATCTTGTTCAAAACCATCTAAAACAGTGTATTGATCTGTCAATTGTAAAGATAGAAATTTATAAACATCCATTGCAGCGGCATTACCAAATACATCTAAAGGATAATCAACATTGCCACTACGTAAATACCCATCATTCGCCTGTTTTGCTCGAACAATGACACTCGATGTTCTGGCGCTCGGATGGCTAAATTTACTTGGATGACTCACCATAGAAAGTTGTGTAACGCGCTTTGCAGCATCAGGTAGCCACTCGCTCAAATCAAATTTTTCATTCGCTTGTTGTTGCAACTCTGCGATTGCAGTTTCATTTTCCGCCTTCTTTAATCGGTCTTTGAGCCACAGTTCTTTTCGTTCATTTAAAAAAGCGTCAATATTTTCTATCATTTTTTTCTCTTATTTTTTGTCTGAAATTACAAGCCCAAACTGCTCAGAATAAATCAATCGTTTATTTTCATCATATTCAGGTAGCATGATTTCCCCATAGCGTTTTGATAATTCTTCTATCTTTGCATCAATATCTTCATTTTCTTGCAATTGATCAACCGCCGTACGACATAAAATGTCGTAATAATTTCGATTTAACCATAGTCGTTGCTGCTCTATTTCATTTAACTTTAAGTATTCAATATGATAGAACCCTGCCCGATCAATATATTGCCCAAAATCATCTTTTAAACAAAATGTAAGCTTATTATTTTTCCATACTGCGAAAAGCTGAATATTGGGCGAACTTTGTCGAAACGGTGTAAATCGCTGTGGTAATGCTGTTAGAAACCAATACTGGGTTAACCATGCATTTAAAGGCTTCGCCCCCAGTTTTTTATAACTGGTTAAAGCATCTGCCAACGCTGCATGTTCTAAATCAGCCAGTTTTTTTGTCGCTTGTAGCGGCTGATTTTCCTGAATACGCGGAATCGCATTAATTGCAAAATTGACATCACTACTATCGAGTAATTCAGTTAAATTTTTAGTCACTAGCTTAAATTTATCGTTATTGATCTCAAAGCCTGGTTTCTCAAATGCTACTTTAGCGCCTTGAAGCCCTTTTAAGTTGTATTGCATCAGTGCAATATTGGGTTGCTGAATATCTTGTTCTAACTTTCGATGCCGTAAAACTCGCCCAGCCAATTGAATAATCGAACGATAAGATGATGGCTCTATAATCGCCCAATCAAAATCATGATCTCGCCCAACTTCTTCCACAGGTGTCGCTACCAAAATAAAAATGACATTCTCGACATCTGTGCTGTCCAAATGCTGACGAATCACTTCATTTGAAAATGCAATAGGTTGTTCACCTTGTTTTTCTTTGCGTTTGAGTGCCTGATCTAAATGTCGCTCTTGTTCACTGCGTAATAGCATCACTTGTCGACTGTGGTATGCCATCACACGTGGAGCTATTCCTTTTGACCATTCAGCATTCAGTAAATATCGAGTTAACCCAACACAAGGTTGGATATTGGCGACACGAATGACACCAAATGAAACTTTCTTCCCTGTTTTTTGATCTAAGGTATGGTGTAATTGATGCAAATGTTCTGCTTGCTGCAACATTCTTTCAAAATATTGATTTTGTAAACTTTCATCAAGTTGCCGTTGCTCTTTTTCAGCCACTAAATCTGCACAATCCACAATATAAGCTTTATGTTTAATTATTTGTTTGACTAATGCATCGACTCGAAACTGGACAAATTGATGATGTACCTGTTTATAAATTTCAATGCATTGTGCTTGGCTTGATAAAGGAATCATTTGAACTTGGGTTTTAAACTCATCCACCCACATGGCAACTGCATCAGTATTTTTTATTTTTTTAAATGCACAGTACAAAGCCCATCCTTGTTGATAAGCATTAAAAAAACCTTCAGCCAATGCAGGTGGAATAGTTGCTGAAGAAATCATGACTTTACGTCCAAGCATACCAGTCAAATGTACCAAGCGAGCAATCGCAATTAAATCTTGCCCGTTAAAATCATCAACTTCATCAATCACCAAATCTGATGAAGATAACCGTAAACTTGGTAGAATATATTTTCCACCACGTTTAGTTTCTGTTGCAGCAATCATATGATCAATCGTGCAGGTTAAAACAGGTTTATATAAAAATGCCTTGTTTTTCTCTGCCTGATGCTGTGGAAATAAAGCATCTAAAAATTCAGCGTGTGGCATCGCCTCATAATTCAGCTCATTTTCTAATAATTCTTCTAATGATTCTGAGCCAATTTCGTCTATTGCTATTTCTTCAGTTTCTTGGTTTTTATGATTTTGTGCATGTAATTCCTGTACAGCTTTAGAACCTACAAGAACTGCAAGCTCATCATTTTGCAAACCAATATCGTGACGATATGAGTCACCTGTTTGTAGGGTTAAGGTTCTTAAGCCTAAAGCCAAAATATAACGTAAAGAATCTGCATTTACGGAAAGTGCTTGCATGATTTTGGCATTGGCAATGGTTTTCCCTTTGCCTGTACTTGCCATATTGACAATGAACCAACCCTGTTTCTGTGCATCTTCATTCTTCTGAATAAACTGCTGAATTCCTTTAACAGCGTGATCTTGCCACTCAAAACCTAGTGGGCTTTTTTTCTTGAGTTTTTGAATATCATAGGCAAGTTCCATTTCATCGGCCAATCGACTTAAGGACTGTGCGACGCGCATCGCTTTTTCACTGACCCGAACCAAATGCTCATCCAAATACTGTTTGGCTTTTTTGGTTTTAGGATCAGTATTTGCAATTAAACTCAACGACGTTGTCCAAGTTTTATCTGCATCACAGGATGAATAGTAATGATCGCCCAACATCAAACATAAACGTGCATGGTGCAAAATGACTCGCCAACAGCCATCTTCAAAAATTATCCGATTGTTATGTGTTTCTTGTAATAAACGAGCCGACCACTTCTGAATCTGTTTCATCCAGTGTTTAGATTGACTCAATAAGCCTTGCTCAAATTCAAAACACTGCTTTAATCGACGTTGATAGTCTTGTTCATCAAACTTATTTTGATACCCCCAACCTACCTCAATATACTCAAATAAATCAGATCTGTTTTGCATAGGTTCGGCACTAAAACCACTTCGTTGTTTTTCATCTTTTAAGTCGGGTAAACGATGATGCGATACGATTAGCCATGCCACCAATTGAGCAAATGGTGGTAGCTGTTCTAAAGCCTTCGCTTGGTCTGTATGTTTTAAAATGATGTTCTTTAATATTTCTTCATCCCAAGTGTTTTCAATTAAAAGATTGAGCCAACCTTCATCCGTTTGCTGATTTCCCGATGATTTCACCAAGGCATTGAGTAATAAACAGGAAATCCATTCATGTCGAATAGGATCACCTTTATGACTATTTCTACTTTTAGCATCTAATTTTTCTTGAAATAAAACTGTCGCCTTACCCCAATCATGTAAAAGTGCAGACACTGCTACTAACGCTTTTATCAGGGGTAAATAATGCCAATCATTTTCCCATTTATTTTGATCTAATTTTTTTTGCGTCGTATTCACAGGAACAATGCCCTGTGCATTAAACTTATTTCGATTGCCCACAATCCAGAGCAGCTCACTACGACGTCTACCACGAATCCAGTGACAACTCACTGCGGTACTTTTGGTCACGGTTTTACGCAGCAGTTTTTTAACTGCAATTAGCCCCTCTTCGGTAATGACTGTTTGCCATGTGTTATCTCCAATTCGGTCAGCAAAGGCATCCAACACACGGCGAGTACGCGGAATCGCTTTCTTTTCACATTGAGAAATAAACGTGACAATCATTATTATTATCCTAATTTGAAATAAGTTGTGTTGAACCATTCTCAAATAATTCAACATAAGATTTTAATTAAGCTGCCTATATGGCAGTAGATATATCTATTAAAAGGAATACTTTATATTTCTAAGCTACTTATAAAACCAAGCAGATTAACCCTTAGGTGGATATGGATCATTTCCATGACTATCTTTTCCTGAAATTTTGCCATCCTTGTTATGAATGACTAATTCTGTCTTTTGATTTTGACTAATTGCTCTAGCTCTATCTGTAGCCTCTTTTTTAGTATCAAAATGCCCAGAGGAACGCTGTCCTCCACTTTGTTTTACATCCCAGCCACCATCTTTATTCGGCACAACATGTGTTGATTTATTAGTCATAAGTTAGATCACCTATAAAAAAATTAGAACCAAATGAGTAAAAAACACTCAGTTTATGACTGTAAAATAACCTATAAATAAAATCAACCTATAAAGTTTTACTTTTAATAAGTAAATTTTGAATTTTCCTTCACCTGATCAAACATAAAGTCTAAGCATTTATGCTCGGTAAACTTCTGCAAAATCTGCTGACGAAACTCTTGTTCTGTCATTTTTTCTTTGGCACAGATAAATGCCCACGGCAGCACAATCGCATCTTTAATTAAGTCCGCAACATCAAATACCAAAGCACCACGGCGGGTTTTGCCATGCATCACCGCAAAGCTATGCGAAATCCCCAGTACCCAAAGCGTGATCGCCGCCAACCCATAAGCCAAATAATTACCATGATTAAGAAAATCATTGGCCAAGTCGCCTTGTTCAGGATTACGCTCAAAACCGAGTTTGCAACGTGTCGCAGCTACTTTGTACAGTTGCTTGGTGGTCTGAGCTTCAACAAGCAACAAGTCACCGACTTTTTCCTGATGTGGAATTTTCTTTTGAAACTGAGCAAGGGCTTGTTCGATATCAAGATCGTCGAGGTAAAACCCTTCTGCTTGTAGCTCTCGGTCTTTTGCCCAAATTTTTCGAATAAATTCGATACGAGCGAACTGAAACTGTTTTGCGACTTGTAAGCGTTTCGCTTCATCAAACCAAAACTGCATCCAACCTTGCATATACTCCGTTGGGCGATATTCACTTTGTGGTGTCATCCATTCAATTTCACAGCCCATAAATAAAGGTGTTCCACCACCGCCTGTAAAACCCACCAAAACACCTGCACTGGCAAGCATCCGCATGGCAGCTTGAGTAATTGAAGTGCCTGTACCCAGTAAAATCACTGTCGTGTTAGCAATCGGAATATTCCAATATTGATTTTCATTTTTAGCTTCAGTCAGGTAAAGCACCCGACCATCTTTTTGCATAACACGCGCATGTTCAAGGTAATAGACATTTGCACGTTTCGAATGAAGAATTGCTT
Organism: Acinetobacter sp. MB5; assembly: GCF_003261585.1. GTDB lineage: Bacteria > Pseudomonadota > Gammaproteobacteria > Pseudomonadales > Moraxellaceae > Acinetobacter. Next base: position 95,283 of record NZ_POVU01000001.1, read on the forward strand.
TTAAGTCTGATGGATTCAGTTGTTCCATTTATATTTTATCTTTTTAATAGGTTGTGAATTAGATTCTATGCAACCCTCATCATAAAGAAAACCTCTTCTCATTTTAAAGCGACACTCAATGACGCTATCTTGTATGGATCTAGCATTAAAATTTTAAGTTTAATATTTTCTTCACGGTCCTGACCAACGCTGCTCCAGAGGGATCACCCATAAAACAAGCCCAACGAGTGGGCTTTTTTTGCAAGGCATTCAACTAAGCAACTTTTCTGAGCAAGACTGTCCCGACCGAATAACCTGCACCAAATGAACTTAAAATTGCATATTGACCCTCACCAACTTCATGTGCCGTTTTATGCATGGCAATAATCACGCCTGCTGAAGAAGTATTGGCAAATTCATCTAAAATAATCGGGGCACGTTCAGCTTCTGCCTGTTTACCCGCGACATATTTCAAAATCAGTTCATTCATGTTGGCATTGGCTTGGTGTAACCAAAAGCGTTTTACTTGATCGGCAACCAACTGGTTTTTCTCAAGTTGCTGATTAATCATCTGCGCGACCAATGGACAGACTTCTTTAAATACCTTACGTCCATCTTGATTAAACAACAAAGCATCGCCAAAGGCATCTTCACAACGGTTTAAAAAGCCAAAGTTATTACGGATATTGTTCGAAAACTGGGTTTGCAAACTTAAATCCACCAGTTCAAAACCTGCTTTGTCCGAACTTTCTTCGATAATGGTCGCAGTCGCCACATCACCAAAAATAAAATGACAATCGCGTGATTTAAAGTTGAGATGTGCCGAAGTAATTTCAACATTCACCATCAAGACACGGCGCGCACCTGCCTGAATGGCATCATGCGCCTGTTTCAAACCAAAAGTCGCTGAAGAACACGCCACATTCATATCATAGGCATAGCCTTTGATGCCCAATGCCGACTGAATCTCAATTGACACCGCAGGGTAAGCACGCTGCATGTTGGAACATGCCAAGATCACCACATCAATCTCGTCAGCCGTGACACCCGCTTGCTGCATGGCCTGTTTGGCCGCAATAACGCCCCACTCCGCTTGTAATGACAATTCATCATTACTGCGTTCAGCCAAACGTGGATACATACGGTCGATATCTAAAATGCCAGATTTTTCGACCACATAACGGCTTTTAATGCCCGATGCTTTTTCAATAAACTCTGCACTTGAGCCATGCAGTTCTACACGTTCACCTGCGGCAATTTGCTCAGCATGGGCTTGGTTGTAGCGTTCTACATAAGCATTCAAGCTTGCGACCAGTTCCTGATTACTGATTGCTTCGGCTGGATGAAATAACCCTGTCCCTGTAATACGAATGCTCATGTCAAATTCCTCAATTATTCAAAAATCAAATCAAAGACCCAACTGTTGCCAGTGTTTTTGCAAACGATTTTCAGAAATAGGCATCTTGGTTTTCATGGGCTGCGAAAATAATGAAATTCGCTGCTCTTCGACCATGGTGTACAATTCTCGCAATCTTGGGTCATTTTTATATTTGAATAATTTTTCCATCCAAGCATCGATCTGATCAATGGCAGCAGTATCTCTTTGCAAGTTATTTGGTAGACGCTCCAGTCGCATCATGAGTGCCTTCAAATAGCGTGGGAACTCTTGCCATAAGCTCAAAGGTTGTGTATAGACAAAATTATCCAGTTGCATCAAGTCTAACTGGTCTTCAATATCATCCATATTCTTGCCAAAAATGCTTTGATCAAGCGTAAGTAATTGACGGCGAATGTTTTGCCACGGAATAAGAACGTCATTGAGCACGCTTAAGATGTGCTGACCATGCGTCAAAAATTGTTTTTTCACCTGAGCCAGCAATTCTGCAAATGCATTGGCATCGACTGGCAATTCATTAATTGCTTCATCCAGAGTGGCATAAATCAACATTTGTTCCAGTTTGGCTTTATCACCGAGTGGCGAATATGCCAAAGCCAGTGGCTTGGAAATCTGTTTTTTCAACTGACGAATCGCATCGCCCAATTGTAAATGAATCAGACGAATCACCCCTTGCTTATGCTGATGCATCGCTTCAGCCTGATCATTAAAGGTCTGAATCACCACACCCGATTCATCTTTGGCATCTAGTTTAGAAAAAGCTTTGGTCGGAACCAGTGCCTGAAACTGCTTGACCACCACGCCCGTAACTTTCTGAGCCGCTTCAAACACAAATTGCTCAGGGAAAGTTTGGAACTCCCCTTTAGACTGCTTGACTGGTCGATGGGTTTCAGTACGACAACGCGCCTTAAGTTCAGACAGATCACGTCCTTTTTCAATGGTGCGACCTTTTTCATCCACCACCACAATAAATGGGATGAGGTACGGATCAACACGCTCAAATGAAAAATCTTTTTCAGTGATTTGCTCGCCACGTAGCGCAAATGCCAAATACTTAAAAATATGCTCACGTAAATGCACCGCATCTACACCACTCAGCAATTTTTTAGCGGTATCTGGAATCGGCACGATATTACGGCGTTTATCTTTTGGCAAAGCTTTCAGTAAAGCTTCGATCAAATCCAGACGCCAACCCGGAATTCCCCACGACCAGATATTTTCATCGACCTGCGGCAAGGCTTGTACGGGAATTTTGACTGTTGCCCCATCCTGATCATGACTTGGGTCAAAACGGTAACTGGTCGCAAGACGTAGCTCGCCATTGTGCAGATAATCAGGGAATTGCTGTGTGGTTGGACGGTCACTTTGCCAAAGTGCATCATCTTCTACAAACAAATAACGTGGCTGTTTCGGTTCAACCGTTGCACGCCAGTCTTCAAAAGTACGACGGCTGGCAATGTCCTCAGGCACTCGCGCTGCATAGAACTGGTAAATGGTTTCTTCATCCACCACCAAATCGCGACGGCGCAATTTATCTTCAACGCGCTCGACTTCTTCAAGTTTCAGTAAATTGTGCTTTAAGAATGGTGGTGTAATCCCCAATTGACCTGTTGTTAAAGCATCACGCAGGAAAATTTCATGCGCAGCCGCATGATCCACTTTTTCAAAATTAATCTGGCGTTTTGGCTCAATAATCAAACCAAACAATGAAATTTGTGCATAGGCATTCACAATGCCTGACTTCTTCGACCAATGCGGCTCAAAGTAGTGGTATTTCAGCAAATCACGCGCGGCAAGCAAAATCCATTCAGGATCAATCTTCGCCAAGGTACGCAAATACACCTGCGAGGTTTCGACCATTTCAAAGGCCATCACCCACGATGCACCTGCTTTATGCAGACTACTGGCAGGGAAAATTCGGGCTTTTTGCTGGCGTACTGCCATATAAACATTACGTTCATCGGTTTTATTGGCAATAAACGATAACAATCCTGTCAATAAAGCACGATGCAGATTTTCATAACTGGCAGGCTTGTCATTCCATGACAGTTTTAAACCTTCTGCAAGTTCAACCAACTGCTGATGGGTTTGTCGCCATTCACGTAAACGCAACCAACTTAGAAAATGCTGACGAGCGAAGTTACGACGTTTGTTTTCCGTCATTGCTTCGCGATTGCTTTGTAGCGTGTCCCAAAGTTTCAAATAAAATAGAAAATCAGAATCTGCTTCTTTAAATAACGCATGTTTCTGATCCGCTTGGGTTTGTTTATCGGCAGGACGTTCCCGTGGATCTTGCACCGCCAGTGCACTGACTACCACCAGAATTTCTTTGAGCACACCAAAATGCGAACCTGCAACAATCATACGTGCCAGACGTGGGTCGATTGGCATTTTTGCCATCATTTGCCCGACTTTGGTCAGAGAATCTCCCCCAACCCCTCTTTTAGAAAGTGGGGCTTGTTCAAGTCCTCCTTGTTCAAAGGAGGATTTAGGAGGATTCTTCTCTGTCAGTGCCCCCAATTCCACCAATAATTTACGCCCATCATTCACTAAACGATGATCAGGTGGTTCAATAAAATCAAAGTCTTCAAGGTTTCCCAATCCTAAACTTTGCATCTGTAAAATCACCGATGCCAAGTTGGTTCGTTTAATCTCAGGTTCGGTAAATTCTGGACGACTTTGGAAATCTTCTTCGCTATATAAACGAATACAGACACCCGCCGCAATACGACCACAACGACCTTTACGCTGATTGGCTGCCGCTTGTGACACCGCTTCAATTGGTAAACGCTGTACGCGTGAACGATAGCTATAACGCGAAATACGTGCAAAACCACTGTCAATGACGTAGCGAATATTCGGTACAGTCAGTGCAGTTTCAGCGACGTTGGTGGCAATAATAATACGTCGACCTGCCCCACCGGGATTAAAAATCCTTTGCTGTTCAGACAGTGCTAAACGTGCATAAAGTGGCAAAATTTCGGTATGGCGTGGGCCGTATTTCTGCAAAGTTTCTTGCAGTTCACGAATTTCTTGTTCAGTACTAGCAAAAATCAGAATATCGGCGTGTTCAGGATGCCCTTTTTCTGCGGCATCGGCAAAACATTCTTCAACAGCCTGAACAACGGCACGCGGCAAATTTTCTTCAAAATCATCAAAGGCATCGTCATCACTACCGCCAATATTCATTTCAGAAATTGGACGATAACGAACTTCTACAGGGAAGCTACGACCTTCGACTTCAAAGATTGGCGCTTGACGGAAATATTCACTAAAACGGTTAACGTCTAATGTCGCCGAAGTAATGATGACTTTTAAATCGGGGCGTTTTGGCAATAACTGCTTCAAATAACCCATGATGAAGTCAATATTGAGCGAACGCTCATGTGCTTCATCGATAATAATCGTATCGTATTTATTTAAAAATCGGTCATTTGACAGTTCTGCCAATAAAATCCCGTCCGTCATTAAACGGACGATCGAATCATTGGAACCTTGTTCATTAAAACGAACTTTAAAGCCAATCGACTCGCCCAGTTTTTCACTAACTTCTTCGGCAATACGCTGTGACACACTACGTGCAGCCAAACGACGTGGCTGGGTATGCCCGATCATGCCTGTCAAGCCACGCCCTGCAAGCATGGCAATTTGTGGTAATTGTGTTGTTTTCCCCGAGCCTGTTTCACCCGCAACAATAATCACCTGATGTTTCTGAATGGCAGTAATCAGGCGTTCAGCATATTGGGTTACAGGAAGATCTTGATTCAGCTTAATTTTTGGTAAGCGCTGAAAACGCGCTTTGACTTGTGCATTGGATTTTTCAAATAATGCTTGGTACTGCTGTTGATCTGCATCCTTTGTCTTGCCTAGTCGATTTAAACGATGTCGGTCACGCACCATAACCAATTGATCTATATTTAAATCACTTTGCACCGAATGCTATCCTCATACATAAAAGAGGCTAGTTTACTCGACTCTGATCTTGATAGAAAGAATTACATTTCCAAGTTTTTTCAACAAAGCTCTTGAATTTAAAGCTGTCTATCTTCATATTTAGTCACAGTGATGCGAAATAGGATTGTGACTGTCATCACCATGCAATAGATGACCCTAACAATCCTTGTTGTAATAGGTGAAAGGTGTTGCAAAAATCATCGATTTATTTTTCCGATTTATTGCATTAAAAAATACTATTTTACCAATGATGTTTTTTTTCTTATTCTAAATTTCGTAAACAGATTACTACTTCCATCCATCTTACGGAGATAATGATGAGCTTAATTAATACTGAAGTTAAACCATTTAAAGCAACTGCATACCACAACGGTCAATTTATCGACATCACTGAAGCTGATCTTAAAGGCAAATGGTCTGTATTCTTCTTCTATCCAGCAGACTTCACTTTCGTTTGCCCAACTGAACTTGGCGACCTTGCTGACAACTACGCTGAATTCAAAAAATTAGGCGTTGAAATCTTTGCAGTTTCTACTGACACGCACTTCACACACAAAGCTTGGCACGATTCTTCTGCTGAAATCAAAAAAATCGAATACCCAATGGTTGGCGATCCAACTTGGACACTTGCTAAAAACTTTGAAGTGTTAATTGAAGAAGCTGGTCTTGCTGACCGTGGTACTTTCGTAATCGACCCAGAAGGTAAAATCCAAATCGTTGAAATCAACGCAGGTGGTATTGGTCGTGACGCTCAAGAACTTCTTCGCAAAGTTAAAGCTGCTCAATATGTTCACGCTCACCCAGGTGAAGTTTGCCCAGCTAAATGGAAAGAAGGTGACGCAACACTTGCTCCATCTATCGACCTAGTAGGTAAAATCTAATCTTCTGATTAGCTAATATCTAAAAAGCCCCTCATTTTGAGGGGCTTTTTGATTTAAACCATTGCAACGCGTTTCTTAAACATTTTTGCGATCAAGTTGACCATAAACTGACGCGACACAATCCGAGCCAGTTGCGCTGTCATATAATTCAATTTTCCTGTAATCACTACAGTTTTTTGCTTTTCTAAACCAAGAATTGCCAAACAAATCACTTCGTCGACTGTCATAGCTTGCATACCTTGAGTATTGGCTTGGGCAACTTCTGCAAAATTGGTGCGGGTATTTCCAGGACAAAGCGCCAAAAATTGCACCCCTGAATTTTGATATTCACCTGCTAAGGCTTCTGTAAAATTCAAAACATAGCTTTTGGTCGCGCCATACACGGCAATATAGGGTAAAGGCTGAAATGCACCTGTCGATGCAATATTGATGATAATCCCCTGTTGCCGCTGTAACATGCTTGGCAAAAACAACCGGGTCAATTGCGTCAATGTCAGTATGTTTAACATGATCATCTGCTGATAACTTTCAGGACTTTGATCTAGAAAGTTTGTCCATTTACCAAAACCAGCATTATTAATCAGAATATCAACCGATAAATCTTGTTGGGTAATATGTTCAAAAAGTTGTAACGCAGCATCTGAGTGGGATAAGTCCAAACCAATTACCGTCACTCGAATCTGATAGTCACTTTGCCATTGCTGTGCCAATTGCTGTAACTTTTCAGTACTACGCGCCACAATAATCAGATGAATGCCTTGTTTTGCCAGATATTCAGCAAAACCATGTCCAATTCCAGAAGACGCACCCGTAATCAACGCAGTTTTATTTTTGAATTGTTTTAAAATCTGACTCATTTTTCTAACCTAATATGAATGAGTCATTACCATAAACCCTGCCCCTAAGGACAGAGTCAAGTTTTTATTTTTGAGAAAATTCTGAACAAGATTGCTGTGCTTCACTCTGGTAGAGTTCAGATAGCTGTTGATCAAGCTGCAATAAATCATATTGCAACTGAATAATCTGCTGTTTTTGTTGATCTAATTTTTGCCATTTTTTTGTTATCAGCAGTTTGGCAACATCTAAGGGAAAGCGTTGTTGTTGTGCTTTGATATGGGCTAGCTCTTGAATTTCAGCCAAGCTAAAACCTACCGCTTGAGCTTGGCGAATCATTTTCACCAAACGTACATCCATTTCAGAATAAATTCGGTATTTACCCAAACGCTTTGGTTCAGGTAATAAACCTAATTGTTCATAATGGCGAATCGCCTTGGGCGTAGTATTACAACAGATAGCCAATTGACCAATATACATAAATCTATATTTCTAAGTTAAGCCATTAGCAATAACTTTGCACGAGTATCACCTGAAAAGGATGATGTGAATCGCTAAATTTTTGTGGTGGTTTTTCTTTAAATAATGCACCAGTACGATACTTTGATGTATTCGACAAAATAATTCGAGCATCATCGTTCGTGACAACCGCAGTTTGCTCAAGGGTTTTAAGCTTCGGCAATACCAATTGATCTAACGTTGAAACCAACAAATCAATCACAATGACCCCAACAAATTGCTGATCAATCATCACAGGATGCGAAAAGGTAATCGTATAAGCATGATTACAAATATAATCAACATAAGGCCCTTCAACATAAGGCTGTTTATTTTTCGCAGGATGGTTGAACCAGTCAAATAACCGAAAATCTAGACGTTGTTGTAATTCTTGATAACTTTCCAGTTCTGCTTGCTGGATTTTTTGATCTTTTTTATACCACCATTCCAGTGTCCAGTAGCCTTGTTGCTGGTTAGTTGCAGCAGAGTAGCTTGCAAAACCCATTCCGTGACTATACTGACTCTTTTGTAATGCAGTCTGAATATGCGCTTGTAGTTGATGCCGATCAGTTTCAGTCAACTTAACGCCACCTTGAGTGAGTACCGAATCCGCTGATAACAACTGGCTTGCTTCAATTGCCAAATCCTGTGCAGCTTGGGTAATTTCATTAACGACTTGGTTCAGTAAATTTTGAATCTGTTCGATTTGCATATCTTTCATGCTTATTTCCTTCAATATACTTTCTCTTACCACAGCCAAACAGAATCAGAATTTTGTTTCACTTTACAATGTAAGCTTAAATTCAAGCATTTCATCTGTTAATCCATAAAGCAAATTCTGTGCCTGTTGCGCAGCGGCTTCAGCATCCTGCTGTTGCAAACATTCGAATAATTTTAGATATTCAGCAACGGTCTGCTTATGGATTTTATCGTTTTTATACAATGTCGCAACCAGTGGCAACCATTCTGTTTGAATTGCAAGTTCCTGATTCGCCAATCTTGATGACTGAGCATAAGCAACAACCATTAACAAACAGCGCATGTCTGTCTGGGCACGTATATCTGGCTGCTCTGCATCTTGAAAAGTTAAAATGAGTTCATGCAATTTAGCCAATTGTGGAAGCGTTGTTCGCTGGGTCGCAAGTTTGGCACTATGCGCTAAAATCGCACTATGCAGCTCAGATAAATCGGCGATATATTCATTACTGACTTGACGTAAAGGTTGTTGCTGTAACACCTGATTTGCTGAAAGCTCACAAACGAAGCTACCTCCGTTTCGTCCACGGCGAGTATCAATGAGGCCTTTTACACGCAATGTATTGAGTGCTTCGCGCACTGTTACAGGTGACACTCCCATAAGACGCGATAAATCAGCTTCATTTGGAAGCTGTTCATTTGCTTCAAGCAGCCCTGCAATAATTGCATTGCCTAATCGTTCTACGACCTGTTCAGAACGTGTCGCCTGACCGATTGGTGCATATATAACGGTGTGTGCTGTCATCGCTCGTTCTCATCTAAATCAAGCTTCATACTTGATAAGGTAGGCTAAAAAATAAAAAGCTCTCCATAAAACCAGTCATCCCTATTGTTTCTAGGCACAATATGCAATTTGTCCATATTGCCGAAATTCCATTTCTGTTTGTGATGATGAGCGTAAATAACTTAACTGACTTGTATTTAATCGCCTAACACATCATCTCTGAATGTTTTATGAATGCTGGGATTATAGCAAATCGTTTTTAAATTGATGTTGTTTCTTGAAAAATCAATGATAAATTCCTCAAAATAAATCGAACAATTGCTTTAATCTCACACAAATGTGCAGACCATTGGCAAATATTTGATGTTATTTAGAGAAATCTTAAATTTTTCTTGTTTAGAAATATTATATTTTTTAATTCATATTAAATATAAGTTATTGTTTAATTTAATTTATTAATAATAAAATATGACTTATAATTTATTATATAAAATGTGAACAGAAACACTTATTTTCTAGTCAGTTAATCTTCATCTTCTTTATAGTTTTGTAAATAATGGACTTTCAACATAAATTCAAAATTTTATCTTTTTGATCAGTTACTTTTTTTAAATTCAATTAAGAAGAAGTCTAGATTTAATCTAGACAATATCTTTTTTCAATCGCGTCAAAACAGCATTGAAATATAAAAGTATAAACAAGAATACACAAAGTAATACTCACATCAAGTAAGAGCGCATCTAAAAGACTTAGGTTTAAGCTATAAACAATCAAAGGTACGCTAATGAACAATAATCCACCTTCAAAACCCACTGCATGTAAAATGCGTATTCTCACTCCACGCTCTAAGGTTAAAAAATGTTCCATTTTTTCAAAGAGATTGTTATACAGCATATTCCAGAATACAGATATGATGGCCATTGCCAGTCCGAAACTACCTGTTAATTCCACTGGCATTTCAAACATATAGCTGAGCGCAAAAGTCATTATAAACAGTAAAATACCTTCATAACTTAATGCATGAACCCATCTTTTCTTTGACATCAACATAAAAAACTCATTTTTTTGCTTGGCATGAATCTATTTTATTTTTATGATTCTGATGAGTCTAATTAGATTCTTTCAGAAAAATTGATAGATGAACATAAATCAAGAACAACTCAATATCTTCAAGACCGTAATCGAAACAGGCTCTTTCTCTGCTGCTGCACGACAGCTCGGCAAAGTCCCCTCTGCGGTCAGCATGTCGATTGCCAACCTTGAACTTGACCTGAATTTACAGCTATTTGAACGCGTTGGCCGCGAGCCAAAACCCACCGCACAAGCTCAGGTGTTATATGAAAAGACGCTTTTTTTACTCACTGAAATGCAGCAATGGGTGCAACATGCGCATGCACTCAGTACAGGTCTAGAATCTACTTTAGGCATTGTCGTTGTTTCCGAACTTATTCATACGGAATGGACTGATTATATTGCGCTACTCGAACACCAGTTCCCAACCTTACAAATTGATATTTTTTCTGCACCGCAAGAAGATGCTTTACGCATGCTGATGCAGGGTGAAGTGCAGTTTGCATTAATGTTTGAACGTGAATCACTTGATCATCGAGAGTCCTTTATTGAACTCAAACGCGAAACCATTGTCCCTGTGGTCAGCCTGCAACATACTCTGGCACAGCAACAGCAAATTAGCCTTGAAACGTTACAACGCTACCGACAGGTGATTGTGACTGCACGTGATCGGCGGATTGAGCCCGAATTACTCTTCTCAAAACAATACTGGCGAACCGATAACCATCAATTGGCTTTGTCTCTTATTCTAAAAAACTTAGGTTGGGGGCTTTTACCCTTAACCATGCTCGAGCAAAACCCACATTTATATACCCAGCTTAAAATTCTAGATATTTTAGACATTACCCCTCAACTCGATTACTACATTGATTTGGTTTGGAATAAAGAAGCCCAATTAGGGCAAGCCAGCCGATTTTTAATTGACTATGTACGACAACAGCGCCTTAAAAAAGTGCTGTGAACCTCTTTTTTTTTGAAAAGCTATGCTATAACTAGATAGATTCAAAACACGATTAAATAGTTTAAGACAATGACAGATTCAGCTTTATCCCAATTAAAAAAATTAACCACAATTGTTGCTGATAGCAGCGATTTGAGCGCCATTGAACAATTCCGCCCTCTCGATGCAACCACCAACCCATCTTTAATTACAGTAGCAGCTTCTCAGCCCAATAACCGTGAATTAATTGAAGCGGCTTATCATCAAGCCAAATCGGAAGGCTTGGTTCACGATGCCTTAATTGAACGTACAATTGATATTTTAACAGTCAAGTTTGGTGTTGAAATTCTCAAACTGATTGACGGCCGAGTTTCAACCGAGGTCGATGCAAGCCTGTCTTACGATACCGAAGCTACAATTACAAAAGCCAAAGAATTATTAGCACTATATAAAGATTATGGTGTTGATCAAAATCGCATTCTCATTAAAATTGCATCAACTTGGGAAGGTATTCAAGCTGCTAAAGCACTTGAAGCTGAGGGTGTGCATTGCAATCTAACGCTTTTATTTGGGTTACACCAAGCCAAAGCTTGTGCTGATGCCAAAGTTACGCTTATTTCACCATTTGTTGGGCGTATTTTAGACTGGTATAAAAAAGCAGAAAATGTTGACCACTATCCAATTGAGCAAGACCCTGGTGTTTTGTCCGTAAAGGCCATTTTTGACTACTATAAGACACATGGCGTTAAAACTGAGGTTATGGGTGCAAGCTTCCGCAGTACAGAACAGGTATTGGCATTAGCAGGCTGTGATTTACTTACCGTTGCACCAAATTTATTGGCACAACTCTATGAAGATCAACGCACTGTAACCGAACAATTAATTGCACCAACTGCTATAGCTCAAATTACAACTGAATTGTCTGAATCCGAATTTAAAGAGTCGATTCAACACGATTTAATGGCTTCTCAATTACTTCAATCAGGAATTGATGGATTCATTAAAGCACGCGATCAACTGAGTGCATTATTGCGTCAATCTTTTGGTGAAAATGCTGAATTAAAGTAATAATATAACCTTATCTTTTTACACACCGAAACAGGCTTAAACTGTTTCGGTTTTCTTTATGGTCGTTTATTGTGCTCGGGATTATTGATCTCCCAAGATTTATTATTGGGACTATTTTAATTGTTTTACTGCCTGGTCCAAATTCACTTTATTTGCTAGCAATTGCTTCACGTTATGGCATTAAACGTGGCTATCAAGCTGCTTTAGGAATTCTGACAGGCGATAGTATTTTAATTTTAGCAACTGTACTTGGTGCAGTTTCCTTAATTCATGCCTATCCCATTATTTTTACAGTCTTAAAAGTCTTAGGTGCAGGATATCTGGGTTATCTCGGTATCAAGCTTTTTCTACATAGTATTGGTATTTGGAAAAATGCCAAGACCAAATCAAGTGTAATTGCTGATAGCACAGAGACGAATATCAAGTCTGATCCAAAACAGATATCTCCCTTTCGTACAGCATTAACCATTAGCTTACTCAACCCTAAAGCTATTTTGTTTTTCCTGTCTTTTTTTGTACAGTTTGTAGATCCGAGCAGCAGTGCGCCAATGCTCAGTTTTTTAATTTTGGCTGTGATTTTACAGTTGATTAGTTTTAGCTATTTAACCAGCCTGATTTTTGGTGGCCGTAAACTCGCAAGTTACTTTTCTCAGCAACAACGTCTTGCAAGTATTGCAACCTGTAGCGTAGGTTTACTTTTCTTAACATTTGGTGCAAAACTCGCATTTTCAACGATTTAATGACCAAGTGTTTTTGAAAATAGATTCATGATCAAAACACCTGCAATGATAAATCCAATTCCAATCAGTGCAGGTGTGTCTAATGTTTGTTTAAAGGCGTAATAACCAATTAACGCCGTAAAAATGATACCGACCCCACTCCAAATCGCATAGACTACACCAATATTCAGCGTTTTGGTGACTTGTGATAAAACATAAAAAGATAGGCTATAACAAACGATAACCAGCAATGATGGAATCAATTTACTAAAGCCATCTGACTTAACTAAAAATGCCGTCCCTAAAACTTCGGCTACGATTGCAAAAGCAAGTAGTAAATATGCTGACAGCATGAGATTCATTGATTTACTCAATTCTTTATTCAATGTGTGTATAGTATTTTTTCAAAACATCTTTTTCAAATTTTGAATTTGTTTACAAATAAAAAAAGCGCATGTTAGCGCTTTTTTATCATTCCTTAGATTTAGATAATGGTATTAACGACCATCATGTCCAGGTCCATAAATTGCGCCAAGTAAAATGGCACTAATGACACCTGTTGCAATCGCTGTGAGTACATATTCACCATTGATATACATCCAGCGATGTCCACGTGGAGGTTCTGGTAAACCACGACCACGCCAGTCATCTACTTGATAACGACCATTATCATAACCATGAGGTAATGGCTGTCCACGCTGCCAGTCTTGAGATGGTCGTGCATCATGATGATCACGATCATTCATGTGCTGAGAACTATATCCTCCAGCATCGCGATCAGAATGATCATCATAAGGCGCTGCCATTGTTGCCATGCTTGAACCTAACATCGCAACTGAAAGAGCGGTCACTGCAAATAATTTTTTTGTAAACATGGCTTCATATCCAGTCTTGGAATTTATGTTGTTATTAAGCCATACAATCCAAGAGAAAATATGAATAAATCGCCAATTTCTGTAGTTTACTTCTTCATAATATGAGCAATAAAGCACCCGAAGGTGCCTTATTAGGTAATTACATAGCCCAGTTAAACATCTGACCAAACGCATAAACAACAATAATTAGCGTTAATACAGATGATGAAGTTAATAATAATTCTAAAGTTGTCATATCCCACCCATCTATCTTAGGCAAGTTGAATATTTTTTATACAATACTTTCAAAAACAATTCAACAACAAAAAACTATAATTTAATAATTTATTAATACTCAAAGCATTATCTAAACGTCAATACACTTACAAAGTCATAAATTTAATTATATATTTGTATTATATGTAAAATTTTTATATCTTTATCATATTAAAACCCATGTATCACACAAGCAAAATGTGACCAAATTCACATTAGCAAAATCTAACTCTGTAATTTTTTTTAAAAATTCCAATGTACTAATTATTGTTTAGTTGATTTATCGCTTCATATTTACATAACAAACAAACCGTTCCTTACTCAGAAATTTTCTAGGAAAAACAATAAAAAAAGATAAAGGTTTAATATGCTATCAAACATTCATTATTTTGTTATCTTTCAAAAATTAATATACGATTTATCAAGATAACGCGTTGAATGCCTTTTGGGATATGAAAAATGAATGAAACTATCGTCATGTTCGATATGGATGGCACACTACTAGATTTAGCATTTGACCAGTTCATATGGAACGAACATCTACCAAAGCATTATGCAAACCAACATCAATGCTCATTAGAAGACAGTCAAGCCAAGCTTTTTGAGTATTATCAAAAACATCAACATACACTTCAATGGTATTCATCTAAATTTTGGTCACAAGTTGTTGGTAGTGATGTTCTTCAGCTACAGCATCAATTTCGCCATAAAATTCAAACTCGATCGGGTTGCCATGAATTACTACAAGCATTAAGACAGCAACAACACCTCTGCTGGCTTGTAACCAATGCTGATTGTGCAAGCCTAGAATTAAAACTCCAGATGACAGGTCTTGATGAGTATTTCCAACTCATTATTAGCAGTGAAAGTATTGGTTTCCCGAAGGAACATCCCGAGTTCTGGACAACCCTGCAACAACGCTATCCGTTTAACCCTGAACAGGCCATCTTTATTGATGACACCGTCCGTGTACTCGATAGTGCCAAACGCTTTGGAATTCAACAACTGTATAGCATTAGTCAACCCTCTAGTCTTGAGCCTGCTCGTGACAGTGCTACACTAGGTTATCCAACACTCCAGCAACTCCCCGATTTACTGGATTTATTTTCATTAAATACAAACAAGGATATCCATGACAAAACAGCATGAAACCCCTTCTGCTGATAGCATGCGTGTTGACAAATGGCTTTGGGCAGCACGATTTTTCAAAACCCGTTCTCTAGCCAAAGCTGCCATTGAAGGTGGTAAAGTGCATCATCAGGGTGAACGGGTCAAAGTCTCAAAAGAAATCCGTATTGGTATGGAATTAACAATTCAGCAAGGTTTTGACAAAAAAACCGTGATGGTGACTGCCCTGTCTGAGACTCGTGGTCCTGCGCCTGTTGCACAACAACTCTATGAAGAAACTGTCGTCAGCGTTGCTCGTCGGGAACTCATTGCAACGCAAAGAAAAATGAATAATCTTGCAAGACCAGATCATCGGCCAAGTAAAAAAGATCGAAGACAAATTGGTAAATTTAAACAAGAAAATGATCAGCAGTATGATGAATATTGGTCATATCAAGATGATATTTAGGTACGACATATCATGTCGCCTAAACATCATTTACACATAGAAAATACACATGAATTCTGTCACTATGCGTTTTGTGGAAACGAGATTGATGAAAGACATCCACTTTGAGTATATAGTGACATTTACATCGTTTTGAGGTTGTAAGATGGATGAGAATAAAAGTAAAGCGCTGAATGCCGCTTTAAGTCAAATTGAAAAACAGTTCGGTAAAAACACCGTGATGCGCCTTGGCGACAACACTGTGCAAGCTGTTGAAGCTATTTCAACAGGCTCGCTAACTCTAGATATTGCTTTAGGGATTGGCGGTTTACCGAAAGGTCGTATTGTCGAAATCTATGGTCCAGAATCTTCTGGTAAAACCACCATGACTTTACAAGCAATTGCACAATGCCAACGTGCTGGCGGAACTTGTGCCTTTATTGATGCCGAGCATGCTCTCGATCCTCAATATGCGCGTAAGCTTGGCGTAGACATTGACAATCTTTTGGTTTCTCAGCCTGATAATGGTGAACAAGCCCTTGAAATTGCAGACATGCTCGTCCGTTCAGGCGCAATCGACCTGATTGTTGTCGACTCAGTTGCAGCACTGACACCACGCGCTGAAATTGAAGGCGAAATGGGCGACTCGCATATGGGTTTACAAGCGCGCTTAATGAGCCAAGCCTTACGTAAAATCACAGGTAATGCGAAACGCTCGAACTGTATGGTGATCTTCATTAACCAGATTCGTATGAAGATTGGCGTGATGTTTGGCAGCCCAGAGACCACAACTGGTGGTAATGCACTTAAATTCTATGCATCTGTCCGTCTAGACATTCGCCGAATTGGTCAAGTCAAAGAAGGCGACGAAATTATTGGTTCTGAAACCAAAGTCAAAGTTGTGAAAAATAAAATGGCACCTCCATTTAAAGAAGCCATTTTCCAAATTTTGTATGGTAAAGGCGTGAACCAGTTAGGTGAATTGGTTGATCTCGCAGTACAACAAGAGCTTGTTCAAAAAGCAGGTGCTTGGTACTCGTATCAAGGCAATAAAATTGGTCAGGGTAAAAATAACGTCATTCGTTATTTAGAAGAAAACTCTGCAATTGCCCAAGAAATTGAACGTATGATTCGCGAACAACTTCTCACTACGACAAATGCTCCTGTGCAGGATGATGAAGAGCCTGCCGAGCTTCTAGAAAGCTAATTCACCCGATAATGAAACGCCCTACGGGGCGTTTTTGATTTTTATGGGATACCCAAATGCAAAAGCGACATTTTAATACCGATCAACAACCTGCAAAAACCATGAAAGGCGCCCGCCTACGTAGTTATGCTTATGCTTTGCTGTGCAAGCGCGAATATTCAAAAGCTGAATTACGAGCTAAATTAAATCAGTATGCTGAAGATCCTGATGAAGTAGAACGACTGCTTGAAGAGTTTAGTCAATATCAGTATCAAAGTGACCAGCGTGTCGCCGAACAAGTTTTAGTGAGTCAAATACGCAAAGGCAAAGGCCCTCGACGAATTCTACAAACTTTACAGCAAAAGCAAGTTGATCAAGACTATATTCAAGAACAAGTACAAGAAACTGATTGGCTAGAGCATGCTTACCAGCTTAAAGTGAAGAAATATGGAACAGCGGTCGAGAAAGATCCAAAATTACAGGCAAAGCAAATTCGGTTTTTGCAATATCGAGGATATGATATGGATGTGATTTTAAAGGCTGTACGAAGAAGTGTACAAGAAGAATAATGGTGGCAGCCCTACTAGCGAAACTTCGGCACATCATAGATCTGTTACCGTTGCTACCTTCCGGTCCTGGCGGGGTTCACAGAGTACAATTGCGAAGCTACCAGCAGGGCTACCATTGCAAGGACAAGTATAGAGATTTTTAATCAACATGCAATATAAAATCAGCCAATTTCCACAAAATCCGAACCGTTTGATTATTAATAAAACATTTTTATGATTTTCGAACACATACAACGCAATTTATTTGAAAATTCATAGAAGAAATGCTGAATTATTGTAAAGCCTGCTTGCTTTAAACGAAGCAAAGTTGATAAATAAACGCTAAAATCTAAACAACCCTTCGGGCTTGTACTTCTTATTCCGATTTCTTTAGGTTCTTCATATGAAGCTTAAAAAGTTAGCACTTGGATTGCTAGCCTGTACCACAACACTTGCGGTACTTGCTGCGCCAATTGAAAATGTTTCACTAAGTCAAAATAACAGTAGCGGTTCAACTGGCAACACAACAACTAATCCTCCAACCAGTAACATTCCAACCAATGTGAACTGGGAACTTATGCAGCGTATTGATCAACTTGAGAATCAAGTGCGCAACATGCGAGGAATGATCGAAGAACAACAACACACAATTGATCAGCAGCGCCAAGACCTAGACAATCATTACAATGATTTAGACCAGCGCTTACAACTCCTTCAACAAAAAGTCGACGGAGATGATGGTTCAGCAGCTTCAGAAGATGCCACCAGTGACGATAGTAGTGCGTCTAATGCAACTCCAAGCAATAATGCAACAGCACCGAACAGTGTAACCCCAGCATCTCCAGCACCAGCCAAATCAACAACAGCTACAGGAGCACCCCCAGCAAAAAAGCCGCTGAGTGAGAAGGATGCCTATACCTTAGCACTCGATGCCTACAAACAAGGTGGCGCTAAACAAGCCATCAAACCGATGCAGAATTTTATCAAGAACTATCCTGACAGCATTTATATTGGCAATGCACACTTCTGGCTCGCAGAGTTCTATTTAGCAATAGAACCTGCCAATTATTCAGAAGCAAAGAAAAACTATGAGGTTGTTGCGAAGCATTACCCTCAATCAGCGAAAGCACCGCATGCGTTGTATCAACTTTATAGCATTGCTAAAAATGTCGATCGAAATAATGTCTCTGCCAATCTCTATCGCCAACAACTGCTGAAGCAATATCCCAAATCCAAAGAAGCTGGATATCTGAAAAAATCATAATAAAAAACCGAGTAGCAACTCGGTTTTTTTATTCCTCTAAATCGCAATTAGGACTTCCAGTATTTTAACTTTGAAGTATGCCCAATCCCGACATTAAAGCTATTGGTTGGATCAAGCTTCTGATAATGCTGTTTCAAGGCAGGCTTTGCGACATATAAGTGTCCGACATTGTGCTCTGCTGGATACTCAGCACCACGATGATCAAGCAGTTTCCACATCTGATGTTCCATATCTAAAGGATCAACACCTTTTTTAACGATATAGTCTTGATGGAAGACATGACATAAGAAATGACCATAATAAAGTTTATGGATAATCTGCTCATCCATCTCTTTAGGTAAAGTTTCTAGCCAATCACGGTCATTACGGCGTAACGCAATGTCCAATGCCACAATGTCTTCGACTTCGCTACGATGGGTATCCCGATAACGAATCGCAGCGCCTGCAACAGCAAAACGATGCAAGAACGCTTTACGCCCTTCATCGGCATCACATAAGAAGTAGTTGCCAGTTTCACGATGCTCAGCAAAGTAACCCGCTAAAAACTGCTGAACCTGAGCCACATCTTGATCTTCAATCCGTAAAATCAAATGATGCTCGTATAAATCACGGAACTGGTTCATACGCTTCGGCAAATGATTCGGCATAAAATGGGTCATGATTTGCAAGACTTTATCCGTCAAGCCACGTATCCCAAATTTTTCCAAGAAACCATCAACCTTGTCTTTCATGGCAAAGGCTTGTGGTACTTTAGCTGTGCCAAACTTCTCAATAAAAACAAAGGTATCTTTACCGTACTCAGCGCCAATGTCATACGCAACACGGTGAATATATTCACCCGCAATCGGAATACGAGGTAAATCTTGCAACAAGAAACGACGAATTGCAGTCAAATCATTAATAGAGTTTGAACCCACATAAAACACCTGACTTTTGATTTTTTCAAAGGTGTCTAGACGTACTGCAAAAACACAAACTTTACCTGCCGAGCCTGAAGCTTCAAACAAACGGCTTGGATCAGCATTGAAACGTGCAGGTGTTGCTTCGTCGACCTGACAAACATCATGCACATAATGCTGATCTGATGCACAGCGATGCTCCGAGTTTTCAACATCGCTCGATTGATATTGATTTTGCTGTAAGCGTGTCAAAATTTCTTCAGGGGTTTGACCCAAGTTCACACCCAAATGGTTCACTAACTCCAACTTGCCCTGCTCTGTCACACGTGCATAAAGTGCTAACTCAGTGTAAGCAGGCCCACGGCGTACCAAAGCCCCGCCCGAGTTATTACACACACCACCTAGAACCGATGCACCAATACACGATGAACCAATCACAGAGTGAGGTTCGCGGTTATATTGAGCCAATTCACGCTCAAGGGCATCCAGTGTTGCACCTGGTAAACAAATCACTTGTTTGCCGTCATTAATGACTTGAATACCCGCCAAACGACGCGTGCTAATCAGCACTACAGGACGATCATAGTCATCACCATACGGTGTTGAGCCGCCTGTTAAGCCCGTATTGGCGGCCTGCATAATCACGATACAATCCGCATCTACGGCAGCTTGCAAAACTTGCCATTGCTCCAGCAAGTTTGCTGGCACAACCACTGCCAAAACTTTACCTTCACCGAAACGGCGTCCTTGACGGTACAAACGCGTGTGCTGATCATCGGTCAGCACATGTTGCTCACCCACGATTTTTTTTAACTGCTGAATCGTTTGAGCGTGATTTGCGTGTAACATAAGTATTCTCTTATTTTGCTAGACGATCTAAATTCACAAGGCAATCTGAATTGATGTCTTGGATGGTTTTCGCACCCGTTAAGGTCATTGCGACGCGCATTTCCTTATCAATCAGTTCCAGTAAGTTAGACACTCCCTGCCCACCTTCTGCGCCAAGTGCATAGACAAATGCACGTCCTAACATACACAGGTCTGCACCCATGGCCAGCATACGTACGACATCCAAGCCATTACGAATACCCGAGTCCACCAAAATTTTTAAATCACCTTTCACGGCATCTGCAATCGCAGGTAAAGCACGTGTTGTTGATAACACACCGTCGAGCTGACGACCACCATGATTGGAGACCACAATCCCGTCTGCACCAAAACGTACCGCATCTTTGGCATCTTCAGGGTCTAAAATGCCTTTAATCACCATTGGGCCATCCCAGAAATCACGGATCCACTCTAGGTCTTTCCATGAAATAGATGGGTCAAAGTTTGCACCTAACCAGCCAATGTAATCTTCCAAACCTGTCGGTTTACCCAAATATTTAGAGATATTACCTAAGTCATGCGGACGACCGAGCAAGCCCACATTCCATGCCCAATGTGGATGTGCAAAAGACTGTAAATAACGGCGCATCGATGCATTTGGCCCACTCATACCCGAATGAGCATCACGGTAACGCGCCCCTGGTACTGGCATATCCACCGTAAAGACCAATGTTGAACAACCTGCCGCTTTAGCACGTTCCAAGGCATTTTTCATAAAGCCACGGTCACGCAGTACATACAACTGAAACCACATTGGACGTTGAATCGCTGGAGTAACTTCTTCAATTGGGCAAACAGAAACTGTTGATAAGGTAAATGGAATGCCTTTTTTATCGGCAGCAACTGCAGCTTGCACTTCGCCACGGCGTGCATACATGCCTGTCAACCCCACAGGTGACAGCGCCACAGGCATAGATAATGTTTCATCAAAAATCTTGGTTTCAAGACTTAGTTGAGACATATCATTCAGCACGCGCTGACGCAGTGCAATTTGAGATAAATCTTCGACATTTCGCTTTAAAGTATATTCGGCATAAGCACCACCATCGATATAGTGGAACAAAAATGGTGGCAAACGACGTCGTGCCGCTTCGCGGTAGTCATTTGAAGAGGAAATGATCATTTTAAATCGATCCTTTTTAAGCGAGATGAGCGTTTTAGACGAGCTTCAGCTTCGTCAATGGCGCGCACTTGTTGAATAATAAATTCGATATGCCCACAAACCGATGAACGTGCCAATTCGGGATCTTGTTTATCAATGGCATCCATCACCTGAAAGTGCTGCAAATGTAATTGTCCAAATTGATGTGCATCGGTATAAATTTTTCGACGACCCAGCACTACGTTGTATTGCAACAAGTCAAACAGACTCCGCATCATTTGCGTCAATACAATATTGTGAGAGGCTTCAGCAATCGCCAAATGAAAGTTTGCATCCGATGCCGAGGCTTTATCTGCATCACCAATCGACTGGAAATGTAAAACCTGATCATAATAATGATGAATCTTGGCGCGATCTTCTTCAGTTGAACGCTGAGCTGCATACCAAGCTGTTCCACCTTCTAAAATCAGTCGTGCTTCCTGAACATCGAAACGATATAGCGGGTCTTGATCAATCAGATCACTGAGAGGCTGAATAATAAATTGGTCAGACCAATCACTTTGAGGGCGTTTTGCCAAATAGGTTCCCGCCCCCACACGACTCGCAATCACACCTTGGCTTGAGAGTTTTTGTAGTGCTTCACGTAATGAGGAGCGTGAAACACTAAGTTGTTCACACAATTGACGTTCTGAAGGCAGCCGATCACCCACCTGCATACTCTGCTTTTCTATCAAGTCATACAGGCTTTGTACTACGCGATCGGCTATTTTCATCTTACTTTCCTTCGGTCAATCTGCAACTCATGGAATCATCCATGGAAAAACATAGGCTTGAAGGGTAATGATAATACCAATCATCACAGTAAATGCGATACTGTGCTTCACCGTGAAACGGAATAAATCAGATTCTTTACCGACCAAACCTACCGCAGCACATGCAATTGCAATCGATTGAGGTGAAATCATCTTACCTGTTACACCACCTGAAGTGTTCGCAGCAACGAGCAATACATCTGGCACGCCAATTTGATGTGCAGTAGTGGCTTGCAACGCACTGAACAAGGCATTTGCAGATGTATCCGAACCTGTCAAGAACACACCCATCCAACCTAAGAATGGCGAGAAGAACGTAAATGCCTGACCTGTATGTGCTAAAGCCAATGCCAATGTTGCTGACATACCTGAGTAGTTCGCGATAAAGGCAAATGCAAGCACCATTCCAATTGAATAGATTGGTGTTTTTAGCTCTTTTAAGGTTTCACCAAAAGTTGCAACTGCTGCTGCAGGACGCATTTTCAACACGATAATCGAGATAATTGCCGCAATAATAATTGCTGTCCCTGTCGCCGAGAACCAGTCAAATTTAAAGATTGCATCATAATCAGTAGCCTTACCTACAACTGGTGGCATTTTTTGTACCAATTGATGTAAATACGGCACTTTAATGGCAATAATCCAGTCATGCAAAGCCCCATCTTTTGCAAATAAGCTCTTAAATGGCTTAATACTCCATATTGTGACCATTGCTGTCAAAATCATGAATGGTGACCAAGCCTTAAAGATTTGACCCGCAGTATGTTGTTGCTTTTGCTGTTCTAGAATTGCACTGTCAACAGCACCATCTTCATTCGAGAAACGGAAAATATGTTTTGGTTTCCAAAACTTAAGTAAGACAGTTAAGCTCACCAAAGATGCAATTGCAGCGGTAATATCTGGAAGTTCTGGGCCAACAAAGTTTGAAGTCAGGTATTGAGCCAAAGAAAATGCACCACCACCGACCAAGATCGCAGGCCATGTTTCTTTCACACCACGCCAGCCATCCATAATCGCCATAATCCAGATTAAGACAATTGGCACAACAAACGGTAATTGACGACCGACCATTTGGCTAATTTCATGCGTTTCAACACCTGAAACCTGACCCGCAACAATAATTGGAATCCCCATCGCACCAAACGCCACAGGCGCAGTATTCACAATCAGGCACAAACCAGCTGCGTAAATTGGTTTAAAGCCCAATCCAACCAATAGTGCTGCTGTAATTGCAACTGGCGCACCAAAGCCCGCAGCACCCTCAAGGAAAGTACCAAAAGCAAAGCCTACCAAGAGCATTTGTAAACGCTGATCTTCGGTAATCGACAAAATACTAGAGCGAATTACATCGAATTGCCCAGTTTTTACCGAGACTTTATAAAGGAATACCGCACCAATGATGATCCAAGAAATTGGCCAAAGCCCATAAAAGAAACCATAAATGATGGATGCAAAAGCCATACTGATTGGCATATGGTAAGCAAATAGCGATACCAGCAATGCCAAAACGACAGTAATTGTCCCTGCTACGCTACCTTTCAGACGAAATACAGCTAAAGCAAGGAAAAAGAAAATAATCGGGATCAAGGCAACTAGACTGGATAGCCAGACATTACCAACAGGATCATAAATTTGTTGCCATTGTTGTAGCATTCTCTTCTCCTTGAAATGCTTCGGCGATATTTATAGACATCCAATGCTTTTAGTATTGGTCATACCAATTTATTTAGAAAAGCATTGATTTGTTGCCGAATAGTAATTATTCACACCAAAAAGATCAACATCGGTCTAAATATTTAAATAATGGTCAGACCAATATAAATAGAGATTTATTTCACTTTTCTTTTAAAAGAATGATTTTAAATTTATAATTCATTGAATAATCATAAAGATAGAAAAAATATACGTTTAATTGACTATTTTTAAGAATGGTTTGCAACTTTAGTCTAAGAAGACACTCAATCATGCACTTTTTTTAATTTCTATATCGCCAATAAGGAAACTCAGGATTCACAAATCCCATTCGATATCACAATTTTTTCAGTTAGTATGCAGTGATACTTTCCAAGACTTTTGGCACAATGACTGATTCAGCAGAATACCTAGATCATATTTTCCAACAACAAAAAAAGGCTTTTTTAGCCGAACAATACCCCACGCTAGAACAACGCCGCACTTGGCTAAAACAATTAAAAACTGCATTGCTCAAGCACCAAAATGCCATTAATGCTGCGATTTCTGCCGATTTTGGACATCGAAGTAACGATGAAACCCTACTGGTGGAAATGCTGCCGAGCATTATGGGTATTCAGCACAGTCTGAAACATCTTAAAAAGTGGATGAAACCAAGTCACCGTCAAGTCAGTATTTTGTTTCAACCTGCTCAGGCTTATGTGCTGTATCAACCTTTGGGTGTGGTTGGCATCATTGTGCCGTGGAATTACCCTTTGTTTCTGGCGATTGGCCCGCTTTGCCAAGCCTTAGCCGCAGGTAATCGGGCGATGCTGAAAATGAGTGAATTTACTCCCAATTTCTCAGCCTTATTTAAAACCATACTGGCTGAAGTTTTTCCTGAAGATTTGGTTCATGTCGTCATTGGCGATCATCAAATCGCTGCCAAGTTTTCTACACTGCCCTTTGATCACTTACTGTTTACAGGTTCAACCGTGATTGGTCGACAAGTGATGCAAGCAGCCTCGGAACACTTAACGCCTGTTACTTTAGAATTGGGAGGAAAATCACCGAGCATTTTAGGTAAAGATGCACCTTTTGAAGAATCTGTACGACGTATTGCGTTTGGCAAAGCCATCAATGCTGGGCAAACCTGTGTCGCACCTGATTATGTTTTTGTTCCAGAAAACTTGCTCAATCGCTTTATTGAAACCTATCAAAATGTCATGCGGGAATTTTATCCTGAACTCGCTCACAATCCAGATTGCAGTCAAATTATCAATGCACGTCAAGCCCATCGTCTACAGAGCTATTTAGATGATGCACAAGCACAAGGTGCAAAGATTACCTCGCTTTACCCTGCAACTGAGCAGCATTTTGGATATTATCTGGTACAAAATGTACATGATGATATGTTACTGATGCAAAATGAAATTTTCGGTTCGATTTTGCCAATTTTAACTTATCAGCATATTGATGAAGTGATCGACTATATCAATCAGCGTCCACGCCCATTAGCGCTATATTATTTTGGTTACGACAAAAATGAGCAGCCGTACTTTATCAAGCACACACATAGCGGTGGGGTCTGTTTAAATGAAACCCTGGTTCACGTTGCACAGGACGACTTACCGTTCGGTGGTATTGGAGCTTCAGGGCTTGGGCATTATCATGGACATGAAGGTTTCTTGACCTTTAGTCATGCCAAGTCCGTCTTTGTCCGTCCAAAATTCAGTTTGATGAAACTAATCTATCCACCGTATGGCACATGGTTACAAAAGCTGATTTTCCGTCTATTTTTACGTTAATCATTCATCAACCAAGCTGTTGCATCACACGTTGCAATACCTGATAAATCCGTTGATCTGCTGACTGTGCCACATTGAAACGTAAAAACTGGTCAGCCGATTGGCGCACACTAAACACATTTCCAGGCGCTAAAATAATGCCTTCTTGCAAGCAAAGTTTAGAAATTTGCTGTGCTGAATACCCTTCTGGCAACTGACACCATAAGAACATTCCCGATTGAGGAATCAACCAAGGACGAATACCTAAAGGGGCTAATTTCTGTATGGTTTTACTCATCGCCAATGCCAATTGCTGCTTTAACCACTCCACATGTTTTCGGTAAGCATTGTCGGTTAAGGCATGATAAATCAGTTCTGTACTGAGCTGATTATTGTTAAAACTGGTCGCGATTTTCAGATCAATTAATTGCTCAATCCACTGTTGTTGCGTCGCAATATAACCACAACGCATTGAAGCAGAAAGTGTTTTAGAAAAACTCCCAATTTGGATCACCTGAGCAAAACCATTCAATGCCGCATAGCGCGGTGCAGGCATATATTCAAAGTCTGCAAAAATATCATCTTCAACAATAATTAAATCGGTTTGCTCGACCATTTTCAGAACTTGATAGGCTGTTGCAAGCGACAACTGACCACCCGTTGGGTTATGAATACCTGAATTAGTGATATAAAGTCTCGGTTTATATCCTAAAGCCTCTCGAAACTGTTCCAGATCTGGGCCTGTCGCCGTCCAAGGAATCGAAATGGTTTTGACCTGATGAGTTTTTAGCAAAGCATGAAAATTAAAATAACAAGGGTCATCAATCAGTACAACATCATTCGGATTGAGAAAAAGTCGACAAACTAAATCAATGGCATGTGTACCACTATCGGTCAATAAAATTTGATCAGGATGCGCCGTTACACCTGTGGTCTGCATGCGCTGGGCAATTAAATGTCGAAGCTCGGCAAAACCCAAAGGTTGACCATAACTCACCAAATACGATGTTGTCGATCTTGAAACTGTTCGTAAAGACTTACGAATCAGATCTTCTGGCATCCAGTGTTCAGGAAGCCAGCCACAGCCTGGTTTTAAATGACTTGCATCGGCCTCTAAAGACTGCCGAGAAATCCATAATGGATCGACATCACGGTCTAAACGGGGTGCGATTGCCGTAAAGGCATAAGATGCACGAATGCCAGTGACAAAATAACCAGACCCCGCTCTAGCCTCAATCCGTTGCTCTGTGACCAAACGCGCATAGGCTTCTATGACCGTTGAAATAGACACATCCAGCTGCTCCGCAAGTTGCCTAAGTGATGGCAAACGTGACCCTGCAACCAAAATTCGGTTTTCAATTTGTTGATGAACATGGGCTTTTACCCGTTCAATTTTACTCGATGCAGCGAACTCATCCATAACAGTTTTAATTTTTATACCCTAACAGTTTTATTCAATTGTATGGCTTTGTGACTGTTTCAACAAGCCTCTCATTTTATACATTCAGATCATTGGATGGAGAGTTTATCAATGTTGAATATTTCACGTGGTTGGTTAAGTGGATTTTGTGGCGTGTGTATTTTTGCAGGTTCGTTGCCTGCAACACGTTTGGCTGTTGTCGGATTTAGCCCTGAGTTTTTAACGTCAATCCGCGCACTAATTGCAGGCATTTTGGCTTTATGTACCGTACTTTGCTTTAAACAGCGTTTACCCTCTATCACTCAGTTTAGATCACTCATACTGGTCGCCATTGGAGTCGTATTGGGCTTTCCTTTATTTACAGCATTAGCGCTCAAACAAATGAGTGCATCTTATTCGATTGTATTCGTTGGATTATTGCCTTTAGCAACTGCTATTTTTGCCATCCTATTGGGTGAGAAGAAACCTCCTTATCAATTTTGGCTGTTTGCAATGCTTGGCAGTTGTAGCATTATTGCTTTCATCTATATGTCACCGCAGACACAACACCCGATTTCTGCGGATTTGTATATGCTGGCAGCAATTTTACTTTGTGGACTAGGTTATGCCGAAGGTGGTCGTTTATCGAAAGATTTGGGTGGTTTACATGTTATTTCTTGGGCGCTGATCTTGACTCTTCCCTTTATGTTATTTGGCAGCATCTATTATTTCCCTCAGAGCTTTAGCCATGTCACATTCAGCGCATCTTTAGGATTACTTTATGTGTCTCTATTTAGCATGTTTATTGGATTTATTTTTTGGTATCACGGCTTAGCCACAGGCGGTGTCGTTGCAGTGGGGCAATTACAACTACTACAGCCTTTTTTGGGTCTGGGTTTATCCGCAATTATTTTGCATGAACCTGTCGGCTGGTCAATGTTTCTAACCAGTTTACTGGTGGTAGGCTGTGTAAGCTTTGCCAAGAAATTTTCTGTTCGCTAAATACATCTCTCGGTAAGTCATTTAGGGCTTACCAAGCTTAATTCTATTCAAGTATTTAAATCCAGATCCATAAGAAAATCATTTAAAAATCATGTTCAAATATCAGTTCTTTAGATATTGGAAATGATATCATTCTACATGTAACAACTTATTGCACATTCTATAAACACTTACACTGCTGTTTTATCACTCAACACACGTTCAATCTGAACAAAATGGTCAATGCCTTTTAGTTTATGAGGACAATTTGGTTCAGACAAAAGTACGCTTTCTGCAAGTTTTGTTCAGGACTCAAAGTCATTTTCAATAAAATACTTAGGCTATTACCCCTAATCAAGGGATTAATTTTGTGGATATCATTCTAAATATATCTTGTTAAAAATCTTGAAAATTATAAAATTTACTTAATTTATTCATATGCTTAATAATTTAAAACCTTGCAAATAGCTTAAAATCAAAGTGACTACGAAACCCAACTTTGTTATAAATTCCACCATTCCAATTGTTTTTATTTAGTGTTAGTGTAAACAACCATAAGATTTCTAAACATTCCAAAAAATTAAAGATACATACAAGTTTTATGTTTTCAAAATGGCACTTTTTAACATTGTTAATTTTCCCAAAAATTTACAAGATATACGCATAATTTGATTTGTTTATTCTGTATAGATAAGTACAACTTGCAAAATAATTACAGAATTCAAAGCAAAAATCAGCCAACTTTGTAAAGATCTTGCAAAAAATGATTGCAATTTCTGACTGGAGCGCACTATATGACTTCACGTATTTTGGTCATTCACGGACCAAATCTAAATTTGCTAGGAAAGCGCGAACCTGAAGTATATGGGCACCTCACTTTAAACGACATTAATCAAAGCCTGATTGAACAAGCCAAACAACAAGATTGCTCTTTAGATACATTTCAAAGCAACCATGAAGGTGCGATTGTCGACCGTATTCATTTAGCACAAGAACAAGGTGTGCAATTTATCATTATTAACCCAGCAGCATATACACATACATCGGTTGCATTACGTGATGCGCTGCTTGGGGTCAATATTCCATTTATTGAAGTGCATTTATCCAATGTGCATGCCCGTGAAGCCTTTCGTCATCACTCATACCTCAGCGATAAAGCCGTCGGTGTGATTTGTGGCCTAGGTGCGAAAGGCTATCACTTTGCACTCAATTATGCGATTTCTCAACTTTAACCTTCTCATTAATCTTCATAAGGAATACGAACACCATGGATATTCGTAAAATCAAAAAACTCATCGACTTGATGATTGAATCTGATCTTCACGCGATTGAAGTAAAAGAAGGTGATCAATCGATTGCTTTAACTCGCCGTAGCCCAGCACCAATCCAAATGGGTGTTGCTGCAATGCCAGCACCTGCTGCTGAAGCTGCTGCTCCAAAAGCAAAAGCACCACGTGGTGTTGTTGAAACTGCACCGATGGTTGGCGTGTTCTATGCAGCGTCAAGCCCAGGCGAAGCACCATTTGTTCAAGTAGGTCAAACAGTTTCTGCTGGTGATACACTTGGTATTATCGAAGCAATGAAAATCATGAACCCGATTGAAGCAACTCAAAGCGGTGTAATTGAAGAAATCTTGGTAAAAAATGGCGAAGTGATTGAGTTTGGTCAACCGTTATTCCGTTACCGCGCATAATTACGGGGACTCACAATGTTGCAAAAAGTTCTGATTGCAAACCGTGGTGAGATCGCCTTGCGAATCACCCGCGCTTGTAAAGCCTTAGGCATTAAAACCGTTGGTGTGTATTCTAGCGCCGACAAAGACTTGATGCATTTGCGTTTTGTCGATGAAGCTGTATGTATCGGTCCTGGTACAACCAGCGAAAGTTATCTAAATATTCCAGCATTATTAACTGCTGCTGAAGTTACAGGTGCAGATGCCATCCACCCTGGTTATGGCTTCTTGTCTGAAAATGCTGAATTTGCAGAAATGGTTGAAACTTCGGGCTATATCTTTATTGGTCCACGCCCAGAACACATCCGTTTGATGGGTAACAAAGTTTCGGCAATTACCGCAATGCGTAAAGCTGGTGTACCCACAGTACCAGGCTCTCAACACGCAGTAACACCTGCAAATGCAAAAGAAGAAGCAGCGAAAATCGGTTTCCCACTGATTGTTAAAGCCGCTTCTGGTGGTGGTGGTCGTGGTATGCGTATTGTTGAACGCATCGACACTTTGCTTGAGTCTGTACAAGCAGCTCAACGTGATGCTGAAATGTGGTTTGGTGATGACACGGTCTATATGGAACGTTTCTTACAAAAACCTCGCCACGTTGAAGTTCAAATCTTGGCAGATGGTCAAGGTCATGCGATTCACCTGTACGATCGTGACTGTTCTTTACAACGTCGTCACCAGAAAGTGCTTGAAGAAGCGCCTGCACCAGACTTGCCTGAGCAAGCACGTGCTGACATTCTTGAAGCTTGTGTACATGCATGTAAACTTATGCAGTACCGTGGCGCAGGTACGTTCGAATTCTTATTTGAAGATGGCGAGTTCTTCTTCATTGAGATGAACACACGTGTTCAGGTTGAACACCCTGTGACTGAAATGGTCACTGGCGTTGACATCATTGAACAGCAAATTCGTATCGCATCTGGTTTAGGTTTAACCCTTAACCAAGAAGACATCGAAGTTCGTGGTCATGCGATTGAATGCCGTATCAATGCTGAAGATCCAACAACATTTCTACCATCTCCAGGTCGTATCGAACACTTCTATGCGCCAGGCGGTGCAGGTATCCGTTTAGATTCTCATATCTATTCTGGTTATAGCATTCCACCCTATTACGATTCTATGATCGCGAAATTGATCGCACATGGTAAAGACCGTAATACTGCGATTGCTCGTATGCGCCAAGCATTAGATGAAATGATTTTGACAGGTGTGAAAACCAACATTCCATTACATAAAGACTTGATCTTACAAGACAAAGATTTCTGTGAAACAGCGATGGATATTCACTACCTAGAAACTCATCTTCTTAAACAGCTTGAAGGTGCGACAGAAGAGAAGAAATCTGCTTAATTCTTTTCTTGGTCTCAAAAAAAGAAGCGACTCGTTCGCTTCTTTTTTATTTAAATTAACTCAAAAATTGTGAAGCATAAATCAGATCAAACTGCTGGTAAAAATTTTGAGTAAAATGTGCCAACTCAGGATGATGCCTTGCTGTATCTTTCCCCCATGCACTCAACAGCACTGAATGCTGTAAAGTTTCCGAAATTTCATGTCCTAACTGAACAGATTGTAGATGGGCGGCGACAATATCCGCTTCCCACAATAAAATTTCATATTCATCTGAACGCACATTGTACTCTTTTGCCAAGTCTAAAAGCTGAGTTTGCAATTGCTGCCCATAATGTAAAAACTCCTCCACTTGGGTCATGCTGCACCTCCGTATTTTCAGGTGATAAAAGGCTTAAAAGATTTAACCCAAATCAGATACAGGAATGACTTTCACAATAATGGTTTGAGATTCTTCAAATTCATCAAAAATTTGCTTACGCGTTAATTCTTTAGATTTCACTTTAAACTGTAAGTTTTGAAATTGAATATGGCTTGGAATGCGGTCAAAGTAATCACCTGTTTCCTCGATTTCTTCTTCAAAAAGTGGGCGGCCTAATTGGTAGTCCTTGCTTTTTAAAGCAATATATTTCACTGTGGTTTTCATCATTTATGACCCTTTTTCTCTAGGCTTTATTTTTGTTTTAACAGGTTTAAAAGAGAAAGGGAACGTCATTTATGTATAAACTGTCTGAATAAACAACAACTAAAAAAATAGCTCCACCGAAGTGAAGCTATTGCTCTTTTCGCTATCTTTTTATGGTGCAATCGGTGCAAATGGCGCGACCACATCAGCATTTTGCGCACGATGACGCATGAAATGATCCATCAGCACAATTGCAAGCATCGCTTCCGCAATCGGAGCCGCACGTACGCCTACACAAGGATCGTGACGACCTTTAGTTAATACATCAGCATCTTGACCATTGATATCAATGGTTTTTCCAGATGTGGTAATACTGGCTGTCGGTTTAAGTGCAATCGCAACACGAATGTCTTGACCACTCGAAATCCCACCTAAAATCCCGCCAGCATGATTTGCCAAGAAACCTTGTGAAGTCAGTTCATCACGGGTTTCATGACCAAATTGTCCCGCTACTGCAAAACCATCACCAATCTCTACGCCTTTCACCGCATTGATGCTCATCATGGCATGCGCGATGTCTGCATCCAGACGGTCAAAAACTGGCTCACCCCAACCCACTGGAACATTTTCAGCCAAGATTTCGAGCTTAGCACCACAGCTAGTCCCCTGCTCACGTAGTGAAGTCACCAGTTGCTCAAAACGAGGAACGGCATCGACATCACCACAGAAAAACGGGTTGTTTGGAACTTCATTCCAATCCAGTTTTTCAGCAACTTCTGTCCCGATTTGGGTCACATGTCCACGAATGACAATGCCAAATTTTTCAGCGAGGTATTTTTTCGCAATCGCCCCTGCTGCCACACGCATAGCAGTTTCACGCGCACTTGAACGACCACCGCCACGGTAGTCGCGGAAACCGTATTTATGTGTGTAAGTATAGTCTGCATGTCCTGGGCGGAAAGTCTGCGCGATATTGCCATAATCTTTTGATTTTTGATCCGTATTACGAATCAACAAACCAATCGGTGTGCCTGTGGTTTTACCTTCAAATACACCAGAGATAATTTCAACTTGGTCAGGTTCTTTACGTTGCGTCGCAAATTTTGATGTGCCAGGTTTACGACGATCGAGATCTTGTTGTAAATCTGCTTCAACCAATTCAAGACCAGGGGGAACGCCATCGACAATCGCCATTAAGCCGACACCGTGCGACTCACCACAGGTGGTTACACGAAAAAGTTGCCCAATACTATTTCCTGCCATAATGACAATTCCTTATGCATTTACTGAATCTTGAAATAATTGTTGATATTGACGACATTGTGCAGCAGTCAAAGCAAAAATACCTGAACCACCTTTTTGGAATTTTAACCAATGGAAGTCAACTGTATTAAAGTTTTGGCGCATTGCCCACTCAGAGTTACCCACTTCAATCACAATAAGACCATCTTCAGTCAAATAATCTGCGGCTTGAGCCAACATTTTACGAACCAAGTCTAAACCGTCCTGACCTGCTGCAAGTGCCAATTCTGGCTCATGTAAGAATTCTTCAGGTAGATCTGCCATGTCTTCAGCATCGACATATGGCGGGTTACTGACGATCAAATCATATTGATTTTCAGCAGGAATTTTTGAGAACAAGTCAGATTCTAACAATGCAACCTGATACTGCATGTTGTGGTGTTCAGTGTTAATCGCAGCGACTTCAAGTGCTTCACGAGAAATATCCGTTGCATCGACTTCAGCTTCTGGGTAAGCGTATGCAAGTGCAATCGCGATACAAGCCGAACCTGTACACATATCTAAAATACGGCGTGGGGTTTGTGGATTTGTATTTTCAGGTAAGTTATTCAATGCTTCGCGCATTTGCCCATTTTCATCTAAACAGTAAGGTGCAAAGCGTTGTTCGATAAGTTCTGCAACTGGTGAACGTGGAATCAAAACACGCTCATCAACATAGAATGGTTTATTGCAGAAATAAGCAAGGTTCAATAAGTAAGAGGTTGGAACGCGTTCGTTGATACGGCGTTCTAAAAGGCTTAAAAATTCTGCTTTTTCGCTTGGTAATAGTTTTGCATCGAGAATTTCGTTATCGGCTGCCCAGTCTAAAGACAAGGTTTGCAATACCAATGCTGAGCTTTCTGCAAAAAAGTCTTCTGTACCTTGCCCTAAATGAGCATCGTATTGACGCAGTGCTGTGACCCCAAAGCGAATAAAATCACGAATCGTGCTTAAGTTTTCAGCCGCTTCATTTAAACTTTCAGGGCTAATCGTCAATCGCTCCACTCAGAACTCCAAATCTATAAATTTATATGCTCGGTATTCTACCCTGTTTTAGCCTGATTTTTAATGCTTATAGTGTCTTTGGACAAATGATCATCTCGATCAATGTAAATTTTACGTATTTTTTAATTTGACAGATCATGCCTTTTGACCCAATATTTTTAAATTCTTTAACAGTTTAATAAAATCAATTAGTTATAACTTAGCTGAAAAATTTGGGTCTTTTAAGACTTTTTATATTTAAGCCTTTGTTATTTCTATTTTTCTGATAATATTTTTACTGTTCACTGCCATATAGGCAGCTTAGAAAAGTAAAGTCAGCACTATTGCTTACTGTATCAAGTTCACTGCCATATAGGCAGCTTAGAAATCACTGGAAATCAAGCGTCTATTTATTCAGCAGTTCACTGCCATATAGGCAGCTTAGAAACGAAAGAGGAAATCGAAGTTGCTCGTAAAAAGGTTCACTGCCATATAGGCAGCTTAGAAAAAGGCGGTGAGCTTTATACCAGTGCAGGGGTTGTTCACTGCCATATAGGCAGCTTAGAAATATTATCACGATAAAGCCAAGGGTGAGAAACAGTTCACTGCCATATAGGCAGCTTAGAAATAAAAGATGGTTAAAAACTACTGGAACAGATCGTTCACTGCCATATAGGCAGCTTAGAAAAGAGCAATAGTGGTCGGTTTTCGTATGATGATGTTCACTGCCATATAGGCAGCTTAGAAACTGCGCTTGGCAGTGCAGTAATACCAGGATAGGTTCACTGCCATATAGGCAGCTTAGAAAGAGAAACTGACAAAGCAAAGTTCGAGCGTGAAGTTCACTGCCATATAGGCAGCTTAGAAAACTTTCGATTGAGATGCAAAAAGCGCAGATCGGTTCACTGCCATATAGGCAGCTTAGAAAAATTTGGTGCGGATAGTAGCATGACAAATCCAGTTCACTGCCATATAGGCAGCTTAGAAATCGACAAATCTTA
This sequence comes from Acinetobacter sp. MB5, assembly GCF_003261585.1. GTDB lineage: Bacteria > Pseudomonadota > Gammaproteobacteria > Pseudomonadales > Moraxellaceae > Acinetobacter. Next base: position 130,295 of record NZ_POVU01000001.1, read on the forward strand.
AAGTTACGTTGTAATAATCGTTCACTGCCATATAGGCAGCTTAGAAATCGTGCTGCTGAATTTATTGGGGAAATTCAAAGTTCACTGCCATATAGGCAGCTTAGAAAATTTGTTGATGCAAACAAGTATTTGCGAGGAAGTTCACTGCCATATAGGCAGCTTAGAAAGATGGCCACACGCACACTTGCTGCAAGGGTTTGTTCACTGCCATATAGGCAGCTTAGAAAAAGACAATGCATTTTTAATTGTAGAAGCACCAGTTCACTGCCATATAGGCAGCTTAGAAAACAAACTTGTAAACCCATAAAAACCTCACATAGTTCACTGCCATATAGGCAGCTTAGAAATATGCGATTCGTAATTCACGAGTATTGAAAGTGTTCACTGCCATATAGGCAGCTTAGAAAGTGAGTTGCTGCAAGGAACTGGACTTAATGAAGTTCACTGCCATATAGGCAGCTTAGAAAAAAACGATCACCTGAAGCCTGCATTTCAACAGGTTCACTGCCATATAGGCAGCTTAGAAATGAAAAAACCTACTTCTTAACATCAAGTAGGTTTTATTTCATTTTAGAACTTGATTAAAAAACTTTAAATCTGGTTTTGCTGACATGAAGTCAAAACCATTTGGCGTAATTCTTCTATTTTAACCTTCTTTGCACTATTGCTACTTTCAACGGGTAAGCGAGAAACTTTCAATGCTATCGCAGCATAAAATTGTGCCAATGCATGCTGGTCATCTGTTGTTGCATTTTTCTGCATATTTGCCGCAGTTTGCACCATATCTACAAATAATTTACCATTTTGATGCTCAGACATAATTTGAGCAGCAAGTTCTGACTTTCCTTGACAGCTCTGCCCAACGTTTTGCTTCAATTCAGCGTTTAATTCTGCATAACTACTTTTACAGCACATCAAAATTGCCAATCCCCATATCACTTTTTTAAAAGTCGCTGGCATATCTTCAATCCCATTTTATTGTTTAAACTTCAGTGGGCTATCATAATGGATAATCACATTATTTTAACTATTATAAATTAACCAATTGAATTTTAAATCTATTTAAAAATTAGATAAAACTTAAGAAATTAAACACATTTTATTACATTTCAAACAAAACTCTTGACATTTGTAAATTATAAATTTTTTCCACACTTACATTTCTACACATGGTATTTCCTACAATTTATGCCAAAGTAGAATGAGCTTCTTTTATCAAGGAGGTCAAAACCATGTTGATTAAGGATCAAATCTATCGCATTGAAAACCTCAAAGCTTTACACTGCATGCATAAAGCAGGAATTCAGCATCAAGTGATTGCCCTATTTATGACCAGTGAGGGGCTTCCACTCAGCGAACAAGATGTAGCACTACTCATTCACCTGTATGATGACTGCGGTAAAATTAGAGTACCTCAGAAAAAAATTCAAGCCATGATTGTTGCCAAAAAAATGGGACAACATGACGACAACTTACCATGCCCTGTATAATCTTCAGCCAGTCACGCGACTGGCTTTTTTTCTTATTTTTTCGATAGAGCGGTGTATAATTTCCAGTTCTAATTCATTCCGAACGGATAAATCACTTTGTTCCAGATCTTAAATAAACAGCTTGATGCCAGTACTCGGTGCCCTTTATGCCAAGCTGCAATGTTTTGGGTTGATGCTGAACAATTTGATCAGGACGTTCAATTTCACCAATGTAGTTATTGTGAACATCGAGTCTTCAAAGAAGATAAATATACTTGCCACTGTACTCGTTGCCAGCAACAACGTAAAAAGATTCTGAAAGAAACACGTCATCAAGAACATCAAAAATATCGAAAAAAAGAAGTTTTAGCGCCATCGCTAGAACAACTTAGCTTTTTACAGAAACTATTCCTACTTGCTTTACTCGATGATCAGGTTCGTGAGGATTCTCAGCATGATGAATACATTCATTGGGAGAAAATAAAGTTCTTTAGCATTTCACCCACCTATCATTTTCAGCATCAATTGGTGAAACAGCTACAGAAAGAAAATATCTTTGTTGCAACAACAGCTATTGATGAACCAACAACCTTTTATATTAATGTTCGTTTAGATGGTTATAGTGAACCCAGTTTATTTAGTATTACCCAGCAATTACGCCATTGGTTCTACTTCAATTTAACACTCGGAATTCCATTTAAAAATGGTGAGGAAGTTAAAGCTGTCTTATATGAAATGCTGTATCAAGAGATTATTCAGTTTATTCAATCCATCTGTAAAATGTGGCAAGTACAATTCAGTTCACATGCCTCATTTCAACAGCTTTGTTATCGACTGTTAGATCACCTTTCCGTCGAGCAAATTTTTTATTTAGCACATACGGGTTTGTTGTTTTTATACGAACAAAAAGCACTTGCCGCGCGTAATGATGGATTTGTAAATACGCATCGTTTAAAAAAGACCATGTTGCAGTATCGGGAACGTGCTATTGCAGAAAAGTGGGAAACACCAAGCTTTATGCGTCCAGAGCATTTACCTCTGAGCAGAATGAGTCAAATTTTATATTATCGTTTTCTCAACTACGATCAACGAATTTTCAATCAACCTGTTTGGCATCTTTGGAAAAAAATTCAGCCTCGACTCAATTTTTATTCAGATAAGCGCTGTATGCATTGTGGCTCTAACGAACTTGATGTCGAATATGATGCTGGACATTACGTCACGCTCACTTGTCGTAAATGCCAGCATCAAGATCACTATTTCACACATTAAAACTCAGTATTTACAGGATTTTTTATGCTTGAACGCACACTACTTATTGAACAAATCATAGATGCTTGGCAAAAATTACAACTAACTTCCCCACTCGTTCAGTGCATTACCAATCAAGTTGCCAGTAATTATGCTGCAAATGTTTTACTTGCCTGTGGTGCATCCCCTGCGATGATTGACAATCCATTTGAAGCTGAAAGTTTTACCCAAATTAGCTCAGCACTCAGTATTAACTTGGGCACACCGACTGAGCAACAAATGCAAGCCATGCAAATCTCGGCTAAAACTGCTCAAACACATCAAAAACCATGGGTGCTCGACCCTGTAGGTTATAGCCCAATTTTAAAATGGCGCAGTGATATGACGGATACTCTACTGAAGTATCATCCAACCGTGATTCGTGGCAATGCGTCTGAAATCAGTACATTGGCAGGAAACCAAGGTTCATCTAAAGGTGTGGATAGTACGCTCAGTAGTGATGCGGTTTATATGCAAGCTCAAAACCTTCTACAACATTGTGACTGCGTTGCCATTTCGGGTGCAAGCGACTACATTTTGTATCATGAAACCACTCAAGTGATTAAAATCAATGGTGGTTCAGCCCTACAACCTAAAGTTACTGCAACAGGTTGTGCTTTAGGTGCACTGATTGCAGCTTACTGTTCAGTAACTTCACCGATGCTCGCCTGTGTTGCTGCACATGTACATTTTGCGATTGCAGGTAAATTAGCTGCTCAACGTGCGCCACTCATTGGACAATTTGCCGTAGCATTTATGGATGAATTGTTTAGTTTAAATGCTGAGAAAATTGCTGAATTTGCTGATATTGAATTGTTAAGCTAGAAAACTGAACTATTCTCAGTATTTGTGTGTAGAATTTGGGCAAAATAACAGGAACAATAAAATGCCCTCATTCCAATTACTCAGTACATTTTTACTTACCACATTAATTTTTGCCTATTTACCCGGCCCCGCGATGTTGTATACAGCAGCACAAACGCTAGCTCGCGGACGTAAGGCTGGGCTTATGGCATCTCTCGGGATTCATTTCGGTGGTTATACCCATATCATGATCGCTGCAACAGGTCTAACTGTTTTATTTCATGCGATTCCAGTTGCTTATACATTGGTCAAAATTGGCGGTGCTCTGTGGCTGATTTGGCTTGGATTAAAAATGCTATTTGCTCGCAGCTCAAAACCATCGTCAGATTTACAGAAAAATCAGCAACAACGCGCTTTTTCTGAAAGCATTTGGGTTGAAATCCTCAATCCCAAAACGGCTATTTTTTATCTCGCCTTTTTGCCGCAATTTATTGATACGCAGGCAACATTTCCAATTTGGTTACAATTTTTGATTCTTGGAACAATCGTCAATTTGGCCTTTAGTTCAGCAGATGTGGTTTGTGTATTTTGTGCAGATTTCATTCTGAAAAAATTTAAAACATCTACACGTGGTCAACAGATTTTTCGCTATTTAAGCGGCAGCATTTTGATTCTTTTAGGCTTGCGTTTAGCACGAGATTAAAAAAAGGGTGAAACTCAATTCACCCTTTTTTTATGATTAGTATTCAACAACTTGTTTTGCATACTGTGTTTGTGGCATTTCTAAAATTTCTGCACAAATCTGTACCGATAAAGTATAAGCTTCATAATCCTTAAAGCTCAGCAATGCTTCTAACAAAACTTGACTCAGGTGTTGCTTTTGCTCCTCGGTTCGTCCACTCAGCACCGACAGCTGCGCATGAATATAGCCTTGTGAATCATCATTATCACCAATCACAAAAACCTCATCTTTATGAATACGTGATTTTAGATCTTTTGCTACAAACAACCCCGTTTCGATGAGTTGATGATTGACATGTTTAAGGAGTTTTTCTTGGCTTAAATTATGAATATTACGTGAATATCCGATCACTAAATGTGGCATATGTTTTTCCTTATTATTCGATAAACAATAACGCTAACCGCACTTGATCATAGCCCATTTTCGGTTGCGTTGCTTCAACGATTGGACGTAACTTAATCGAACCATCTTCATTAAAGTTTTCAGTACGTTGCCCTTTTTTCAAACGCTTATAAATCTTTCGAACTTGCTCAACCACTTCATCCCCAGGATGTGCGACTGAAATATCGAGTCCCTGTTCTTTATGTAACCGCGCCAAGTGGTTAATAATCGTTGCAGGCGTTAATCCACGTTCTTGTGCAATATCCATAATTTCATAGCCATTTTCAAACAGCTCTTTGGTTTCTTCCAAAGTACTGGTGGCATAATTATTTTTATCAGCATTCTTTGCAAACTTACGTTCATTACGTGCAATTTCACTCGGATTGAGTGTGCCGCCACAGTGACGAATAAAAGCCTGATGTTGTGCAGCCAAATCAGTATTGGCAAAATGCTGCTCTGCTTCTTCAGAGAGTTCCTGAAAACGCCGATCTGCCTTAATCGCTAGACTATCTAACTCCAAAGCTTGATCATTAAAACCTGTTAAACGAAGTCCTTCTAAGGACTTTAAACGGGACAACGCCACATAACCTTGACCCTTTTCAAAGGTATGACTCAGGTTAATTTCAGCAGCTTCCAAAGTCATGCCCTGACTTTTATGAATGGTGATTGCCCATGCCAAACGCAGTGGAATTTGCTGAAAACTGGCAATTACTTTGCCACCATCATTTTCAACTGACCATGTTTCAGGCTCAACCAGTAAAACAGAGCCATCTGTTAATTGAACTTTTGGAAGTAGTCCATGCTCGTCATCTTCTTCAAATCCAATGATTTCGCCTAAACTTCCGTTGATGTAGCCCATGTCAAAATTATTCTTAACAAACATAACTTTAGCATGTTTTTTTAAGGTTAATTCTTCTGGTGCACGTACTGAAGATTTCAGCGTTTCGAGGAGTTTTTCATTGCCATCGAGTACTGCATTGAACTGATGGCTTTCTCCATCAATCGCATTTAAATGTTGAAAATTCAAATTATCAACATCCATATTGTGCGTATACAAACGGGTAAACGTCTCGCCAATATCTTGCTTACGAACACTGGTTAATGCATCAAAATGCTGGTTTTGTAAATTTTGTGCACGAATCGCGTTTAAAATTTGATTTAGAGTCTCATCATCTTGGCGGTGCTGCTCGGTCAGGTAACAAATACGAAATTTTGCTTCGACCCAAGCCTCTGACATAAAACAAAATTTATCCCGATTCCGTTCTTCGTTTTTACCCACAGGTGGCAACTGGAAAAAGTCACCCGCAACAACGACTTGTATACCACCAAAGGCTTGATCATTTTCTTTAAAATATTTTAAAACTTGATTGACCAAATTGAGTTGTTTGGCATGCAGCATTGAAATTTCGTCAATAATCAACACTTGGGTATTTTCCAAATGTTCTTTAAGATATTTACGCTCTTTCATGCGCTTTAAATCATCTTCGCTTAGGCTATCTTTAATGCCAATGCCTGCCCAAGTATGAATTGTCATGCCATTCATATGCGTTGCAGCAATGCCTGTTGAAGCTGTAATTGCAACTGGCACTTTTCTTATTTTAAGATATTGAATATATTGATTAAGTGTATACGTTTTACCTGCACCAGCTGAACCTGTTAAAAAAACATTTTCGCCTGCTTTTAAAAGTTTCAGTGCTGTCTCTTGTTTCATAAGCCTATCAAAATCTCAACAATCTGGCATAGCTTAACGAGTTTCGAAACATAAGGGAAATTTTGATCTAAAACGATTATTTTTTTACTTCACAAATCAACTAAAAATCTGAGTTTTTTAATCAGTTTTTTTGAAAATAAAAAAATAATTCTATTAAATTTAATACCTTAAAAAATCAACCAACCTAATCTTGGGCTGGTAGGTATTTGGTAGGTAGGAAATTTTTGAGCGTCTAACAATACTAGCGACATGGTGAACTTGATCACCTGCAAAAGAACAATGGAATAATGGAAGAAGGAATCGCTCCATGGCTTTTAAAAATATTGCTGACCAAACTAACGGTTTTTACATCCCATGCGTATCATTATTTGGCCCAGGCTGTGCCAAAGAAATTGGTACAAAAGCACAAAACCTCGGTGCTAAAAAAGCGTTAATCGTAACTGACCAAGGTTTATTTAAGTTTGGTGTAGCAGATACGATTGCTCAATACTTAACAGATGCTGGTGTAGAAAGCCACATTTTCCCAGGTGCTGAACCAAACCCAACTGACGTTAACGTCCACAACGGTGTAAAAGAATATACTGACAACGGTTGTGACTTTATTGTTTCTTTAGGTGGTGGTTCTTCACACGACTGTGCTAAAGGTATTGGCCTCGTTACAGCTGGTGGCGGTCATATCCGTGATTATGAAGGTATCGACAAAAGTACTGTTCCAATGACTCCGCTTATTGCAGTCAACACAACAGCAGGTACTGCTTCAGAAATGACTCGTTTCTGTATCATTACCAACACCGATACACACGTGAAAATGGCAATTGTTGACTGGCGTTGTACTCCACTTATCGCGATCGACGATCCTAAGTTAATGCTAGCAAAACCAGCAAGCTTAACTGCTGCAACAGGTATGGATGCATTGACTCACGCTGTTGAAGCTTATGTATCTACTGCTGCAAACCCAATTACTGATGCTTGTGCTGAAAAAGCAATCACCATGATTAGCGAATGGTTAAGCCCTGCTGTTGCAAATGGTCAAAACCTTGAAGCTCGTGATGCAATGAGTTACGCACAGTACCTTGCTGGTATGGCATTTAATAACGCATCTTTAGGTTATGTACATGCAATGGCTCACCAATTAGGTGGTTTCTATAACCTGCCACACGGTGTATGTAACGCAGTACTTCTACCGCACGTTTGTGAATTCAACTTAATTGCTTGCCCTGACCGTTATGCACGTATTGCTCAATTGATGGGTGTAAATACACATGGCTTGACAGTAACTGAAGCTGCTAACGCTGCGATTGCTGCAATCCGTCAATTATCAGCATCAATCGGAATTCCTTCAGGTTTGACTGAGCTTGGTGTAAAAACTGAAGATCTTGCTGTTATGGCTGAAAATGCACAGAAAGATGCTTGTATGTTGACTAACCCACGTAAAGCAACACATGCTCAAGTTGTAGATATCTTTAAAGCTGCTTTGTAATTTTGATGATTTGAATCATAGGCTGTAAGTTTTCTCCAGTAGGCTTCTCACAAAGTTCACTTTGTGGGAGGTCTTTTTTATTTTAGGCAAAAAAAGACAATGCGATGCCTGAGCAACGCAAAATTTATTCTTGTTATTATTTGATTAACATTTTTATTACTGTTTATCTATTTTTAAGAATCTTTATATTTTTCTAATACTTGATGTGCTGGATGCGTTTCTGGTAATAGCTCAATTAAACGCTCAACAGCATCAATCGCATCAGGTACATGTGCAATATGTTTAAGCAATGTATCAGTATCTTTTGCTTTAAAAATCGCATCACTTAACCGTGATTCCAGACAATCACGCCAAGCACATAAAAATGGACTTTCTGTTTTCGCCAAAAATACCCCTGTGTACAAACGTAAGGCTGACTCTAGATAGCCTGCATCAAGCGCCTTTTCTGCCTGCAAGAAATCCGCTTCTACTTGCGCCAGTAAGCGATATGGACGTGATCCTAGCATTCCACCAAGCAGGTCACGTAACTGTGACATTTCAGCCTTAAGTGTCCCCATACTCACTTTACGTTCACCGTACAATGCACTATGAAGCTTGTCGAGGTTCAATCCTTGTGGACAAAGCGCCAGTATCGTCATGATTTCAAATTGACGGGGTGTTAATACTAAAACCTTGCCATTGAATAACACTTGCGATACAGAAAACGCACGAATATATAAATGCTGTTTTTGCTGCTCTAGCAAGGCAGATTGAATAATTGATGCACAGCGCTCCACAGCGAGTACGCCTAAAGTATTATGATTTTTCCAAGTCGTGGATAAATCTACAACACCAAGTAACTGATGGGAATATGGATCGACAATTGGCGTAGCATAACACACCCAATCATGCACAGATTCCATATAGTGCTCACTTGAAAATACACAACATGACTGTCGAGTTTTCAATGATAATGCTAGTGCATTTGTACCGACAGCATCCTCACTCCACTTACCACCAGATACAAAATGTACCTGTTCTGCTTGAGATTGCATCTCACGACTCGCTGCTGTCCAGACAATAGTACTACCAACGTCACCAATGGCTAAGACCATTGAAGATTGCTCTGCAACGTGTCGTAATTCAGACTCACAGCGTTGTAGTGCTGAAGCTAAGGTATTGCCTTTAAACGAAGTATTCTCAACCAATGGCGCGGCCATGCGCTCTTTTGGAATACATGCAGAAACGCTTCGTTGCCAAGAACTCATGATGCTCTGGCCTATTTCTTGAGCTTGTTGAGGAGACCATGTAATGCTCTGTCTTAACTGCTCAACCGCACCACGATGGTGCGAAAGATCTTTCTTCGTAAACATTTGTATTTCCCTTGTATGCTTGAAAGATTCCAACCTTTTTCCAACCTAATTTATGATTATTATTATATCCGTAATGTACCAGAAGTACTTTATCAGAAGCAGTATGCTTTTGTTAGATGATATAAAATAAAGCAAAGGAATTTTCACATGCGCTATATTGATCCTAATCAACCTGGTTCAAAAGTTCAATTTAAATCTCAATATGAAAATTTTATTGGTGGCGAATGGGTTCCACCAGTAAAAGGCGTGTATTTTGAAAATAGTTCTCCAGTAGATGGTAAAGTTTTTACAACTGTTGCACGTTCAAGCGTTGAAGATGTTGAACTTGCGTTAGATGCTGCACATAAAGCAAAAGCTTCATGGAACAAATCATCTCCTACAACTCGTTCTAACTTGTTGCTTAAAATTGCTGACCGTTTAGAAGAAAATCTTGAAGTTCTTGCAGTAGCAGAAACTTGGGACAACGGTAAACCAGTCCGTGAAACATTGGCTGCAGACATCCCACTAGCAATCGACCATTTCCGTTATTTTGCAGGCTGTATTCGTGCACAAGAAGGTGGCATTTCTGAAATCGATGAAGATACCATCGCTTATCACTTCCATGAGCCACTCGGTGTTGTAGGCCAAATCATTCCTTGGAACTTCCCAATCTTGATGGCAGCATGGAAAATTGCACCAGCATTGGCAGCAGGTAACTGTATCGTTATGAAGCCAGCTGAGCAAACCCCTGTAAGTCTCTTAGTTTTAATTGAATTGATCCAAGATATTCTTCCACCAGGTATCCTGAACATCGTGAGCGGTTTTGGTGCGGAAGTAGGTCGCCCATTGGCAACTAACCCACGTATTGCAAAAATTGCATTCACAGGTTCTACTGCTGTAGGTCAATTGATCATGCAGTATGCAACAGAAAACATTATTCCTGTAACGCTTGAACTTGGTGGTAAATCACCAAACATCTTCTTTGAAGACGTTATGGATCAAGATGATGACTACTTAGACAAAGCACTTGAAGGCTTTGCAATGTTTGCATTGAACCAAGGCGAAATTTGTACTTGTCCTTCTCGTGCACTTGTTCAAGAAAGCATTGCTGACAAATTCTTGGAAAAAGCGATTGAACGTGTAAAACGTATCAGAACAGGCCACCCTCTTGATACAGATACCATGATCGGTGCTCAAGCTTCTGTTCAACAGCAAAATAAAATCTTGGGTTGCATCGAAACAGGTCGCAATGAAGGCGCTCAAATATTAACAGGTGGTTCTCCTCGTCATGACGTTGAAGGTGGTTTCTATATCGAACCAACAATCTTCAAAGGCGACAACAGCATGAAGATCTTCCAAGAAGAAATCTTTGGGCCTGTACTGTCTGTGACCACTTTTAAAGACTTTGATGATGCAATGAAAATTGCAAACGACACCATTTATGGTTTAGGTGCAGGTGTATGGTCTCGTTCAGCACACACTTCTTACCGCGCGGGTCGTGCAATTGAAGCTGGTCGTGTTTGGACAAACTGTTACCACATCTACCCTGCTCACGCAGCGTTCGGTGGCTACAAACGTTCAGGTATCGGTCGTGAAAACCATAAAGATATGTTGAACCACTATCAACAAACTAAAAACTTGTTGGTCAGCTACTCAACTAAAGCGTTAGGTTTCTTCTGATTTAGCCTTTTGTAGCGTATTTGCTACGGTATACAGCGAACCTCGATTCGCTGTATTTTTTATTCGAAGCTGATTTAGACACAATACAATTTTAGATTGTTTGGTTGAAATCAGCTTTTTTATGCCCGATCTTTTGATCGCAAAATTCAGTATCAAATAATGTCAGATCAACTTGATTTTTTCTGCTGATTGTTTATGTTTTGATTTTATCTACATTCTTTTTAAGATCATGACAACAACATTACATCCTAATTTGCCCAAAACAGTTTATGCCATCCAGCATCTTGCTTTTGAAGATTTAGGTGCTCTAGAAGATGTCTTCTATCGATATGGTTATCGTGTTCGTTACTTTGATGCTGGTGTTGATGATTTAACAACAGCTCTAAATTATGATGGCTTGGTTGTAATTTTAGGTGGCCCAATCGGTGTCTATGAGCAAGATGATTATCCATTTTTAATTGATGAAATCGCAGGACTCAAACAACGCCTTGCAGCCAACAAACCAACACTGGGCATTTGTTTAGGTGCACAACTGATTGCTCATGCACTTGGTGCTTCTGTTTATGCTGGACCAGCTAAAGAAATTGGCTGGAGTTCTCTCACTTTATCTCAAGCTGTGGATAATCCTTTAGCAACACTCGGAGATACGGCTGTTTTACACTGGCATGGAGATACGTTTGACTTACCTGCTCAAGCTGAATTATTGGCAAGCTCTGCACTGTACCCGAACCAAGCATTTAAAATTGGGGATAACATTCTAGCCTTGCAGTTTCATATTGAGGTAGCAGAAGAAGATTTAGAAAAATGGTTGATTGGGCATACCTGCGAACTACGTAAAGCCAATATCAATATTCCATTGTTGCGAGAGGACAATCAAAACTATGCTCCTGCACTCATGTCAAAATCAGCAGAAGTCCTCAAACACTATGTGACGAACCTTAAAATTTAAACATATCAGCACCTTTCATAGTCATAATGTAAGGTGCTTCTCTTCGAACATATTTATATAAATGTCGTGATATGTTGAAGAAAATTAAAATGTAATGTTTCAATCAGATTGAGTACTCAGCATCATCAATAGCTTGAATCTGACAGAAAATTGTTATCTAAATGCATCATTCGCTTAAACTCGCCCAAGATTATCTTCTTCAACTGCATCGTACAGTTCTTCAAAAATATTGGGAAATGCTGATTCAACCCGATTCCAACTTGGAATAAAAGGCTGATCATTGGGTCTTTCAATAAAGGCCTGACCTGCTTCGAGAATGCACTGGGTAAATAATTCCACAGCTACCTCTTCAGTATGCAAATCAAAGCTTAATCCATTCATTACTGCATCATGGTGATAGATTTCGATCATATCCAAGGCATTGCGATAATACGTGGCCTTTAAAATACGAAAAGAATCATTGGTAATATTGACTCCAAGAGTCGCTAATTTTCGCATTAAAGACAAAATAATGTCATTGCTCATGCGCTTTAAGCCACCTGTTCCATCTTCATTTGCCAAAGGCTGATGCTTGTGTTCATAATTATTCAGAATGTCGATTTGGCAACTGCGTCTAGGACTGTAGTTACGATAAATTTCAGACAACATTCCAATTTCCAACCCCCAATCACTGGGTATTTTTATGCTATTTAACACGCGTGTCCGCATTGCAAATTCACCCGACAGTGCATAACGAAAATTAGATAAATAATCTAAAAAATCATGGTGGCCATAGACTGACTGTAAAGAACGCAATAAAGGACTCAAAAGCAAGCGGCAAACACGCCCATTTAATTTATTTTGCGCAATACGGGAATAATACCCCTTGCAAAACACATATTGAAAAGTAGGATTGGCTACAGGATAAATCAGTCGTGCCAACATAGAACGATCATAGGTCAAAATATCGCAATCATGTAAAGCAACACAATCAGTACGATCTGAAGCTAAGTTATATCCCATACAAAACCAGACATTCCGCCCTTTCCCTGCTTCTAAAGGTGCAAGTCCTTGGCTTTGTAATTTTTCATCAATCGCTCTTAAGCGTGGCCCATCATTCCATAAAATACGATGACGCTGGGGTAATCGGCTAAAGAAGTCTTTAGCATATAAAAATTGATCTCGGCTGGCTCGGTCTAAACCAATCACTATTTCTTCTAAATAAGGAACTTTGGTCAGCTCTTGAATAATATTGTCTAATGCAGGGCCTTCCAGTTCGGAAAATAGTGAAGGTAAAATTAATCCCATTTTTCTACGCCGCGAAAACCCGATCAGTTCTTGTTCCAATTCACCCACTGAACGAGAGGTTAAATTATGAAAATTCGTAAATGATCCATTTTGGTAAAAATCTGACATCGTGATCTCCTTTTTTATAAAGTTCACTACTGACATAAAAAATGCTGAATACCCTGACACCAGCCTTTAGGCCCATAATATTCACTGTAATAAATGTTTTGTAAGTCTTTACGAGATAAGGCTATCCCATTAGATTGCCCTGTGCGAATTACGACTGCAAAGTTAGTGATTTCCAATAAAGGAAGATCATTCGGACTATCTCCTAGGCCTACTGTTTTCCAATATCTTTGCTGATGCCTTTCTTGTTGTAAAAAAGCAGATAAAGCGGCCCCTTTATCACTCCCGATATTCATAACATGCCAAAATCGGCCGCCTTGAATCAAGCATAGCCGATATTCTTCAAGACACTGTTGAAATTGCTTAAACTGCAAGGACGTACCTTGCCATATGATCGGTTCAGATGCTAAACGTTCCTGAGCCAACCTTGCTGATTCAATAGGTAGGTTAGTCCACTTCATGATTTGTTGCGTGTCAACATCGTGAAATCCAGTAAAATCTAATCCATAAACAGCCCGAATTCGATCTAAAATCTGAGTGATTTCACAATAATTCAAATTAGCGCAATCAGCAGAAATTATTTTAGTTTTACCCTCAACCAATAATATTGCACCATTTTCACAAATAGCGGGCTGACCACTCAAACCCATCTGCACTTGTAACATATGTACTTCAGATCGTGTTTTGCTGGTACAAAACATAATAGGGATGTTCATTTGAATTAATCGGCTTAGACAAGGTTCTGCGGCAGACCAGCTATAGTCATTATGATCTAATAGAGAACCGTCCAAATCCGTGACAATAAGAAATGGCATTATTTTTTTAATCAGAATTTAACCTCTTTCATGAATTTTATAGATGATTTATTTCGATCTGGTGTATTTTCATGCATGACTAAAATGTATCTGTCTTTAACTATATGCCATAGACTTCAATAAATCAGTTACAACAAACATTTTTTTACTTATAAATAATTTTAAGTTTTAGAGTTAAAGAAGTTTAAAGATCAATCTTATAATTTTTAAATATTTAATGACAAAAGTAGTTTTTTTCCTAGCTGATTATTCATTCTTAAAGAGAATAGACTTCTTTCATAAGTCTTTTTATTTCTCTTACGCTGCATTGAAATATATTTCAATTTGCTCAGGAAGAAAAGTAAAGAGGTTGTAAACAATTATGAAAGAAGTCTAATAATTTCAATTTATTCTAGACAAAAAAAAGCTTGCATCTTTTAAATGCAAGCTTCTAATTTAAGTATCAGTATTACTTCGCTGCATGCGCTTCAGTCGTAATATTTACAGTGATTTTGTCACCAACATATGGGACATAATTCGCAAGACCAAAATCCGAACGGTTGAAGCTGGTTGTCGCATTAAAACCTACAGCTTCATCTTTAGTCATCGGGTGAATACCTTGTTTGTTAAGAACAGCATCTAAAACAACAGGTTTAGTAATTCCTTTAACAGTCAAATTACCTGTAATTTTAAAATGTTTTTTATCTGTAGTCTGAACTTTAGTACTTACGAAAGTAATGTTTGGATACTTCTCAGCATTAAACCAACCTTCTTCCTGAAATTCTTTATCTAAAGCAGGTACGTTAGTATTTACACTGCTCACTGGAATTGTAACATTTACTGAAGAATTTGCAGGTTTTGCATTATCAACATTAATTACACCTTGAATTGCAGAGAAGTTCGCACTTGGTGTAGAAAAACCAAAGTGACTCCATGAAAAAACTGTTGCTGTATGAGTTGGATCAATTTTGTATGCAACTGGTGCAGCAACAGTAAGTGAGCTTGCAACTGCGACAGCTAAACCAAGAGATAATGCTTTCAAGTTCATTTTGTTTGTCTCGCAAACGAATAAGTCATACCAACATTTTAAACATTCAGCAATAGATTGCATGCTTATAGATAAAACGTTTTGTTGCATCAATGCAACAATCTATCACCTCAGCGCAAAGATTTAAAAGGCAGATTACATTTTAAAAACCATCACGGTTGAATAGACTTCTTGCATAAGTCCTTTTTATTTCTCCCTATGGGAGAAAAATAAAGAGGGTGTAAGTAACTATGAAAGAAGTCTAATAATTTTTCAATAATGATATCCATGATTTTTAGTGATGACATCATGCAATTTATGTTTATCCATTGATTTATAAAACAGCCAGCCTTGTATAAAACCATTAGATGCCTTACTTGATAAATAATTATATTGCTCTACTGTTTCTACCCCTTCGAAAATAATAGGATGATTATTTTCTTGTGCTAGAGATAAAATAGCATCTAAAATATTTTCCCAATATTGATTACTTGTAAAATGTCGAATAAACATGCGATCAATTTTAATTAAATTAAATGACAACCCAGATAGAGAAGATAAATTAGAAGTTCCCGTACCAAAATCATCCAAACTTACTCGACAACCAATATTTTTAATTTGCTGAATTTTATTTTCTAAATCTTTAATATCAATATTCACACGTTCGGTAATTTCAAATACAACTTGATGAGGATTAATAAAATAAGATTGAATTTTTTGATGGGCATACTCAATAAAACCATCAGTCGTCAAATCACTTTTTCCCAAGTTAATACTGACCGAAAATTTTGGATCAAATTTAATATAATTCACACAATCAGCTAAAGTTCGACTTAAAACTAATTTTGTAATTTCACCATCAATATTGGCATTTTCAGCTAATCGAATAAATAATTCAGGTGATACTTGTCCATATTTTTTATCTTTCCAACGCACCAAAGCTTCTACACCAGAAATACGCTGTGTTTTCATCTCAACAATAGGTTGATATTCAACATAAATTGTTTTGTTCCTGATTGCTCGCTTTAATCGGTTTGATAGTGCATTTCTCCCCATTAAAGTATAACTTAAGATATACGTTGTAATTACACCAAAAAAAGCACCAATTATTGCTATCATCCATAAAACCACCCATGAAAAATGGGCAATTCCCGCCTGATTGTCCTGCATGTGCACACAAAAAAAAGTATTTTTTAAACACGTCGTTGTGTCTATAGATTGCAAGGGTAAAAACGACAAGAGACTATACGGATGAGGCTTGGTCTGAAAAAACACATACTGGTCGTTCGGTGTAGTCAGGCGTATATCATACTTGTTTGCTAGTGTGGAAATATTTTCAAATGCATAAGGAGCTGTGACCACAGCTATATCTTGTTTGGTTGTTATGTTTCCTGAGCTGTGGAATGGCAAGTATCCCCCTTTATTTTCGATTTTTTTATAACCATTTTGATCAATAAATCCGACTTTAGAGAATGCCTGAGTTTTATTAAATTTTTCCCCCCAAACTGCAGAACAGATAATACGCTGATCCTTCACTACCGCGATATCATTGACAAAATGCTTATTCCATAAAATCATTCGCATTTTGACTAAATTTTGTTCAGAACAGTCATGTATTCCAAGCGCAATAGACTCATCAATAGACTGCTGTAATTGCAATGCGATTCGATCTGCTAAAGTTAAAATTTCAGCCGCATAATGATCAAGATTTCGCCGCGCCATCAAATAACAAAAAGCATGCGTGACAACTAAAAATAAAATTGCCATAAATAAGCCCATGATCCATGGCAAAAAATGCTTTCGACTATTTTCAAAAACGCTCATCATCACGTAGTGCTCAAGCAATAAAATATTGATATTTAAAAAATTAAAAATAAAAAAACATCGAATTTCTGATCTTAGAAACACAATGTTATTTTACATTTATAAAATCTTTCTGATTATTAATCAAAAAAATCAAATCTATCAATATATTATTTTTATATTTTTTTAACACGTACATGGAATGGATCATTTTTAGATTTAATTTTAAATGAATAAAAATTACATTACTCTATTCCCTAATCGTATTTAAAATCACGCTAATAATAAAAAATGAGAAGTATTTAATAATTAGAGATATCTTTGTCCGAATTATATTTATTTGATTGTGTAGAAAAAATTCAAAACGATAAGATAAGTTTTAGATAAAATTTATAAACTCCATGTTGTATTTTGGTAATAAAAAGTAGTTTTTAAATCCATATATTTATTATGTGTATTTTATAATTTAATTTATTTTTTATCTCAATGAGACAACCTCTTTTATAAGTTATTTTTAAAACGAAGAATTGTAATAAAGATCTTATCTTTCTAGGTGACGTAGAAACTTTCAATATCAACTCCCTTGATTATTTTTTTATTTATAACCGGAATCTTATCTTATAATTCATTGAATCCGATTTATTCAATTCTTTATCTGAGTCAGTAAAAACTCATGACTGAGCTTTTACTGTATTCCAATCAGAATGAACGAATATAAGACAAACTTTGTTGTAATTCCGTCTGATTGATTGAATGTCCTAAATTCTCAAATGTCTGAAGTGCTATGTTAAAACCTGCTTGTCTGAGCTGTTGTTCTGCATGAATGGATTCAGTTACAGGAATGACTGAATCGTCCTGACCATGCAACAATAAGATTTTAGGTTTATGAGCCAAATCCGATTGAATTGGTGTGGCTAATCTTCCAGAGAATCCTATTACACCTGCAACATTCCAGCGTCCTGAAGCAACAGCATCTAATGCCATGATCGTACCTTGTGAAAAGCCACAAAATAGCACCTGATCCAGATGATCCTGTAATTGGTACTGCTCTAGAATATTTTGGATTGTCTGATCGAAAGCGGCACGTGCTTGCTCAATGCGTTGCAGGCGGTTTTCTTCAGTCACCCCCTGAATACTAAACCATTGAAAGGCTTCTGAGCTATTCATAAAAGAATAGGGTGCATTGGGTGTTGTAATCTCAAGTTTAGGAAAATAATGTTGCCAAAATTGTCCAACAGGTCGTAAATCATCTCCCTGACTACCAACACCATGTAAAAAAATGATCAGCTTAATACTCATTTCATACACCTGAAGTTGGAAACTGGAAATTACTTTGTGGCCCTACGGGAACTATTCCTAAAGGATTTAAGGACTTAATTGAATAGTAGCCTTGCTTGATGTGCTCAAAATTTACCGTTTTAGCAACACCAGAAATCATCAATATATCTTGAACGTAGCGACTTAATTGTGGATAGTCACTCAACATTTTTACATTACATTTAAACAAGCCATGATATGCCACATCGAAACGGATCAGTGTAACAAACAAACGAATATCACTTTCTGTAAACTGGCTACCAAACAAATAACGTCTGTCTTCTAAACGTTCATCTAGCAGATCCAGCATGTCGAACACATCATTGACTGCATGTTCATAAGCAATTTGTGTCGTGGCAAAACCAGCGCGATATACCCCATTATTCAACTTGTGGTAAATCTGCTCATTTAAAACATCAATTTCGTGCTGTAAATGTTCAGGATATAAGTTGTAATCCGTCTGAACTAGGTTTGAAAACCCATTATTCAGCATACGTACAATATCTGCTGACTCATTATTCACAATTGTTTGACGTTTTTTATCCCATAACACAGGTACTGTTGCTCGCCCTGTAAAATTAGGCTCTGCCATGGTGTAAATTTCATGCATGTATTGCTTATGATTCAGTACATCCTGATCTGCTGCAAAAGCATCTCCAAAACGCCAGCCAAAATCACTCAATTTAGGTTCAACGACAGAAACAGAAATAATGTCTGTTAAACCTTTCAATTCACGTGCAATTAAAGTACGTGAAGCCCACGGGCAAATTAATGCAACATAAAGATGATATCGATCTTTTTCCGCTTGAAAACCATCTTCTCCAGTTTGACCTGCCTGTCCATCAGGCGTAACCCAGTTTCTGAATGTAGACTGTTGGCGTACAAACCCACCTTCCTGATCCACGCCTTGTACGGGTTGCCAGTTTTCTACCCATTGCCCATTGACTAACATTGTGCGACCTTTTTAATTCAGAAAAAGTGTGATGAAATTCCATCACACTTATGATTAATTTTATGATTTGAAAGAAGCTTTTAAGTGATACGGTCCATCACCTATCAATGCCAAGCTAATTAATCCAATAATCCAGAACGCTGGATATTCCCAACCACCATTTGGATTAGTAAACCAGAATCCTGCTGCACCATGGACAGTAAAAATTGCTCCAAGCAATACAGGAATAAGTGCCAGTGCAGCTAAACGTGGCATAAAACCAACCAGTAATGCAATTGCCCCCAAGAATTCCCATGTCATAGTGACATAGGCCATCCAGCCTGGAACACCAACAGATTCAAAAAAATGTGCTGTGCCTGCTGGGGTAAAAATAAAATATTTTAATCCCGCATGCGCAAAGAATAAAATTGCCAGACTCACTCGGAGTAATAGAGCTGCATAAGGTGCTGTGCTTGCGCTTGTCGTGTGCATAATCATTTCCTTCAACGATGACGTTATGGGAATAGCATAATTATTTTTATTCAGTAGATTAATCAGTCTATAAGCAAAATATTATTTCCATTTTAGAAACAATTAATTCAATCAAATCACCTAGCCCCATGCCCGATCTTCAAAATATTTTTTTAAGAAATCAATCAAGCATCTAATTTTGTTCGCTAAATGTCGTGATGGCGGATACATCGCATATAACCCGCTACTTTGGATTCGATAATTTGGCATCACTGGTATGAGTTTTTGTGCCTTTAATGAGGGTTCACAAATAAAACTTGGAATACGACAAATTCCTAACCCCGCTAAAGCCGCAGTATTACAAGCTTCTGTATTGGCAAAACTAATCCGACCATGCACCTGTACGGCTTCTCGCTGTGAGGGCTGTTCGACATGATAAAATCGCCATAATTCTGGTTCTTTAAAATTTCGATCGATAATACATTGATGTTGCAATAAATCTTGTGGATGCTCAGGTAAATTCGTCTGCTGCAAATAACTTGGAGATGCCACGAGCATAATTTGTATATCCAGTAAATGTCTGGCAATCAAATTACTGTCTTCTAAAAGCCCAATTCGAATTGCCAAGTCGAAACCTTCATCAATCACATTCACTAAACGATCTGTAAAACTAACATCCAACTCAATTTCAGGATATAACTGGGCAAATTCGACCAAGGCATGACTTAACTGATTGACACCAAATGAACTTGGCGCACTAATTTTAATACGTCCACTTGGAGTTAGTGACTGATTCTTGACACTCACTTCCAACTCATCAAACTCAGCCATTAACTGTTTAACTTGTAAATAATAGGCCTGACCAATCTCTGTAGTCCGTAACGCGCGTGTTGAACGGTGTAATAACTGTACACCAAGCTCATTTTCTAATCGTGCAATTAATTTGGAAGCTTGGGCAACACTGGTAAATCGTAGTTCAGCAGCCTTAGCAAAGCTTCCCTTTTCAATTACCGCAATCAACATGCGATTACATTCCAATCGATCCATATTTGTAACTTATTAAGAACTCGATATTAATGTGTCCATACTAACTTAAATTTCTTGAAGAATTTAGGAATTTATAGCTAGATTTGATTGACCAGATTCTACCGAATTTCATTATTATTCTTATTTAAATTAGATCTGACTTGACCTCATAGCGCATCAACAGCTTGTCTCAATCAGGATGTCTACGTATAGATTGATCAATAAATGATTAACTTAGCTTTACTTTTATTCCATGCATCATCTAAAATCTGCAAGCGCAAGAGATAACGCAATATATTCAGCATTTTTTGCAATTTACAATTGGTTTTACTTGTTAAAAACCTTGTAATTTTCAACAAATTTATATATGATGCGAATCAAAATAAATGCTTTAAAATACAAGCATTTGTATCTTATAGGGCCTATAGCTCAGTTGGTTAGAGCAGCGGACTCATAATCCGTTGGTCCACAGTTCAAGTCTGTGTGGGCCCACCAAATTTTAAAAGCCACTTAGGTGTACTAATCCTAAGTGGCTTTTTGTTGTATAAATCCATGTAAACACTATGTAAGCGATAAAAAACTATCATATTGATAGTTTTTCATATAATTCAGTTATAGATCTTAAAAAATTCGAAGATAGTCAAGGGAATATGCAGACAGAATATCTGGTAAATCCATCAAAACGCTCGACAAATGCGAAGCGAGAAATCCGATAAAAAATCCATAAACCAATGTTTGTGGACTTAACAAATCACGGGTAATTTTAATTTTTAGAATGGGAATCCGATAAAATAACTGCTGGATCGTTTTTGGATTAGAAAGCGCTAAGGCAATAAAAAACCAGCCAATATAACTTAAGGTTGGTGTCTTATCGAGCATTAACCATGAGTAACTTCTTAAATCATAATCATAAGACAGCCATGTCGCATGATTCGAATAGAGATAAGAAATAATTTTCCCAGGTAACATTCCTAAGTCCAACCACCAGAAAAACCATAAAAAGTTTTTCAGTACAAAAAAACTAAACCCAACTTCATTAAAAATATAATCAATGTTTTGTTTATGTTCATCTGCACTAATTTTTGTTGAGTTGTCTTTGGACTCAGACATCTAGTTATCTCGGAAACACCATTTCGATAAGTTTAAAGCATCTGGTTTGCGAATGTGTATATGCAACATAAAATCTTGCTGCCAAATGATTAACTTTCGTTAACTTTAAGCAAATCTTACTGGCTATACGATGATATAAGTTTGACCAGCAACCTTAGCCACTGGTCAAAGTTACATATTTATATGTTATTTACATGGGCTGGAATTTGTTGGGTAATACAATGAATATTGCCACCACCCAACAAAATCTCACGTGCAGGTACGCCTGTAATTAAATAATCAGGGTACATCTCAGAAAATAATTCATGCGCCTGTTGATCGGTTCTTTGATCTAGCAATGGATAAATAATCTGTTGATTAGTGATCAAATAATTCACATAAGAACCCGCTAAACGATTCCCTTCTATTCGTTCAATGGCTGGGCCAGAAGCAACATCTGCCGTTTCATCAGAGGTTGCATACAATGGGCCTGGTGCAAGTAGTTTCCAGACCTTAAGCTTACGCCCTTGTGCATCTGTTGTTGATTCAAGAATTGATAAAGCCTGTTGTGAACGCGCATATTGTGGGTCTTGCGGGTCATCTGTCCAGTGCAATGCAACTTCACCCGCACGAACAAAACAGCACATGTTATCGACATGTCCATCTGTTTCATCATTAAACACACCATCTGGCAACCAGATGAATTTTTCTACGCCTAGACATGCGGCAAGTTGTTGTTCAATCTGTTCTTGAGTCAAATCTGGATTACGATTTGGGTTAAGTAAACACTCGGCAGTGGTCAGCAATGTACCCTCACCATCCACATGAATCGAACCACCTTCCAAAACCAATGAGGTCGAGTGTGTATCTATTTGATGTGAATCAGAAACCTGATTGGCAATTTCCTGATCTTTGTCCCACGGACTATACAACCCTCCATGCAAACCACCCCAAGCATTGAAAGTCCAGTCAACACCACAGCGTTGCCCTTCTGAATGAATCACCACGGTCGGGCCAACATCTCGCATCCAAGCATCATCACTATCCATAGCAACCAGTTGAACCTCTCGAGACATGGTCTGTTGTGCTTTTTGCATTTCGCTCTGAGATACAGCCATAAACACTGGCGTAGTTTGTAAAATAGCTTGTGCTACTTGGGCAAAAGCCTGCTGGGCTGGTGCTGCATCCGCACGCCAGTTATCGGTACGGTACGGCCAAATCATCCATACAGCTTCATGTGGGTGCCACTCGGCTGGCATGTAAAATCCTTGTTGTTTTAAGCTTAAAGTTGTCATGTGTATTTTCCTATTTTCAAAATTATTGTTTGCCGTCAGAAGTTAAAAGTATTTGATAATGTTCAGGGCGGCGATCTCGGAACAGCCCCCATGCGGCACGTTGCTGCGCAATCTTATCCAAATCAAAAGCTTGAACTAACACAGTTTCCTGATCACGATCAGCCTGCTGCAAAATTGCCCCTGTCTGATCGGCAATAAATGACGAACCATAGAAAGTCATTTCATAGTTTGGGATAAACTTACTTTGCTCTGTGCCAATACGGTTCGATGCAATCACAGGTAGCATATTGGCTGCGGCGTGTCCCTGTTGTACCCGTACCCAGTGATCTCGACTATCAAGTTGTGCATCGGCAGGTTCTGAGCCAATTGCTGTTGGAAAAAATAAAACTTCAGCCCCCATTAATGCCAAACTACGGGCTGTTTCAGGGAACCACTGATCCCAACAAATCGCTGCACCGACCGTGGCATAACGGGTTTTCCAGACTTTAAAACCTGTATCTCCAGGAATAAAAAATTGCTTCTCCTGATAAGCAGGCCCATTGGGAATATGGGTTTTCCGATAAATATCGAGCACTGTGCCATCTGCATCAATCATGGCTAAAGAATTAAAATATGCTTGATTGGATTTTTCAAAGAAGCTGATAGGCAAAACCACCTCAAGCTCTTTTGCCAATGCCGAAAAGTGCTGTAGTAACGGGCTGGTTACGACTTCTTCAGCCAGCGCATAGTGTGCAGGATGCTGATCAATACAGAAATAAGGTGCAGCGAATAGTTCCTGAATCAGAATAATTTGGGCGCCCTGTGCATGTGCCTGTCGAATCAGTTTTTCCGCTCGCGTAATATTGTCCTGAAGATTCCATGTGCATTGCATTTGCGTGGCTGCAACGGTAACTTTTTTCATCATAAATACCTAAATATAAATTTTTTCTAAGAAATATCTCGTTGTACTTTGAGCGTCTTGTAAACACAAATCTCTTGTACAATCAATGTAATGACTAAGCCTAAAATAATTGGCAAGCTGTGCTGCATTGAGATTGATCCAATTAAAAGATCAGGAAAAATAAACAAAATAATTCCCTGCCCAATAAAAAACAGTCCTAAGCACAACACCAGATATTTTCCGAACTGACCGCCAGGTACGCGGTAAGGCCGCGGCTGATCGGGATATTTATTTCTCAAGCTGAACCACGCTGCAAACAGAAACAAATACGGCAATAAAAAGATGCAACTGGAAAATGAAAAGATCGACCAGAACAGATCATTATTGCCTTGTGCAAACTGGCTATAACTTAAAATCACCACACTCGACACCACACCTGTTGCATTATTTGCCCCGACTGGCGTGTCATATTTTGGACTTTTGATGGCGAGCCATTTAGGTAAATCTTGAGCCAGTGCCGCTTCCGCTGCTGCCCGACTTGCTCCCGAAGTCCATGTCACCATATTGCAAATAAAGCTAAATAAGGTGCAGATACACAGTAAATGCAGCATTACTTTTGCAAACAAACTTCCAGAAAACAAAATCTTGAGTGCATCAATAATCCCCGATACCAAGCTAATGTGATCTTGTGGCAATGCAACCAAAATTCCCAGAGTTCCAAACAAATACAATGCTGCGATCAGAATGGCCGAAATCTGCATGGTTTTGGTCATGGTCTGTGCAGGTCTGTCAATTAGTTTTCCCATACAGGCAACCAGTTCCAGTCCAAGTAAACTGTAGATAATCACAGGCAAAAATTTGCTGCCTTCACTCAGTTTTGGCAACATACTTTGCAGCGTGAAATGGTTTGCCACACCATATTGAAAGGCGTGCAATACCCCTGCAACACCTAAGGCAAGGATGACAAACACCTTAGCCCAAGCACCCCATTTGGCAATATTGAGACTAATTTTGGTTGATGTATTACAAAACCAGATGGTTAACCATGTCAGCAACAAACACATGATGATTTGTACCGTAATCCCCATATCTGGCCAATATAATGCCGAAAAACTTCCTGCAAACAGGATAAAAACTGAGGGCATCCATAAACCGACATTAATCCAGTACATAAATGAGGTACGTGCTGCCATACCATCACCAAATGCACGTTTAACCCAGTCGTAAATCCCACCTTCTGCCACCCATGTTGTGCCAAGTTCAGCAACCACCATGGTATATGGCAATACAAAACCGATCAGCATAAGTATCCACCACGTAAATGCTGATGGTCCTATCATGGCTGATGCCGTTAACGTATCGAGCACAATCACTGCACAAATAGTAAAAGCAGTTAATATGCTCACGCCCATTTTCTTTTGGGGTATTTCTTGCATACGTACTCCTTCCTTCCATTCAAATGTTAGGAATGTTGTTGTCGTATTTGGAATTGATCAATTTTCTAAAATGCAGACACATCTATGCCGTAGTCCGCAATGCCATCGTCAGACTTAGAAACTTAGATCAATAGAAAAAGAAAAATCTGTAGAGATTTTTGAGGGCGTGGGAAATTAGACTTGCAGAATATTAATGAAGAAGCGTTTGTATAAAGAAAAGCGTTTATTTAGCTGAATACGCACTAAATAAAAATAGTATCGGCTAGCAGATGCGAACGCATCACAGCGCGAATACAAATTGTGAATGAAACTGTTTAACATAGACTTTCCAATGCAAACAACGAAAAACAGAATTAAGCAAAACCCATGCCATAAAATCCAAGACATTCTGTGTGAGATGCTGGCTTAATCCTTCCAGTTTTTTTGTTTTTATGCACCTAAACGCAGCATTCCTTGTTGCGGTGCACTTTAATCCATCAAAGCGATGACCCTAGACATTTATAAAAAGAGTCTCATTGATCATCGCAATTGACAATAACTGAAATCTGATCACGATTCAATCAGATTAACTCAAATGCATGATTTTACTAATCAGCTCTTGTTTACTACCGACATGCATTTTCTGAAAGATATGCTGAATGTGGGTTTTAATGGTCGGTAAACTCACAAAAAGCTCATCTGCAATACTCTGATTTTTCTTGCCTTGCATAATCAGTTCAATAACTTGCTGCTCTTTTTTGGTAAATTCCTGAACAATTCGCTGACACAAGCTTTTTTGTGGGCTTTCAAAGGTTTGTGAAAAATGATAGTTCGCCAGTGAATAGAAACCTTGCAAAAGTTGCAATTCTTGGACAGAAAATGGCTTTTGATTGGCCCGAATCAGACTCAGTCCCTTGATGGGCACTTGGTTAATCTTAAAGAACAATTCAACATTGTCTACCACTTGGTTTTCATTTATAAATTCTTGATATTCCGTAGTAATCGGCTGCTGACTCAGCACCACCATATTTTCCTTGTTTGCATAGTGGCGACCAAAAAACAGAGGATCATGCAAATAATCCTTGTTCAGGTATGAATCAACCATTGTTTTAGGAAGATTTTGATAATAATAAGAATGTGCAAAAGAAGGCGATGCCATCTCATAGGAAAAGAAGCTGTCCACAGGCATTACCTGCGCAATAGAGGTCGTAAAGTTGTCCACAAAAGCGACCCAATGTCGAAAATCCATGATAATCCCTCATCTGAAGATTCAAGTGGGTAAGTAACGGACACATCCTGAGTCAATTAATCCTAAACAAAATCAAGATGTGCATTTCAGCATGTTCAATTTATGCCCATGCTGAACGATCAGCTGAATATCATACTTCAACTGATCAAAAAAAAACTGCTAATTTTTTGGAATATGAATCGCCTGTTTATGGGTAAATTCCAGCAAGCCGTCTAGACTAAATGAACAACCCAAGCCTGACTGTTTCCAGCCACCAAACTCGGCATATGGAGAAACGTCAGAATGACTATTGATCCAAACTGTTCCTGTTTGTAACTGGCTTGCTATGGCAGCAGCCTGTTCAATGTTACTCGACCAGACAGATCCACCCAGACCATATGTCGATTGATTGGCACGTACAATCACGTCATCCAAATCTGAGAATTTTACAATCGGCAAAATTGGCCCAAACTGTTCAGTTGCAAAAATTTCACTGTCTTCAGACATATCCGTCAAAATCAGTGGACGTAAGAAGTAGCCTTTTTCAGGCACAGCAATTTGCTGTTTATTGGCAATCTTTGCACCATCTTCCAAAGCTTTTTCGAGTAAACCTTGTACTTTTCGGTACTGATTGACATTTTGCACAGGGCCTAGTGTGGTTTCAGGGTTTAAACCATCTCCCAAAATTTGGCTGTCTGCAATTTCTGCCAATTTTGCCACGAGACGATCATAGACACTTTCATGCGCATAAACCCGTTTAATACAGGCACAGGTTTGCCCTGCATTAAAAAATGCACTCATAAAAATTTTCGCTGCAATTTCATCAACATCCACATCATCTAGTACCAATGCGGCATCATTACCACCCAGTTCAAGTACCACATGACGGAGCTGCTCAACTGAAGCCGCCAAGATCTTTTTGCCTACAGGCGTTGAACCTGTAAAGGTGACCTTGGCAACATCGACATGATTGGTTAGTTGCGACCCGACCTCACCTGCGCCCAGCAGCAAATTACAAACCCCTTTAGGCACATGGCGGTTAATAATCTCGACCAGCCGAATGGTACTTAACGGCGTAAATTCTGAAGGTTTGTTAATGACACAATTCTTGGTTTTCAGTGCAGGAATCAAGTGCCACACTGCAATCATAAATGGCCAATTCCACGGCGTAACCGAAGCGACAACACCGAGTGGACGATGATAAACCTGCATATGTTTGCCATTTTCATCGGTATGTTTTAATACTGGAATCTCAAGCTGATTGGTGATCTTCGTCCAGTACACTGCCAGATCCACTTCAAGTTCTGCCAAGAACAAAGGTTTGCCCTGTTCCTGTGTAATGAGTCGGGCAATATTTTCTTTATCTGCCTCAATATCATTGGCAATCTGCTCGAGCATTCGGCTGATTTCAACATCACTGGTGTTCTGCCAAGTTTGAAAGGCGGCAACTGCGCCACTTACAGCTTCATCCACTTGTTGTGAACTTGCAGAAGAACAGCTTGCAATTACATCTAATGTCGCAGGATTCAGTACATCAAATGACTTCTCCAAACCTTGTATGTGTTGTCCCTGATAAATCATCGTATTGAGCATAAATTCATCCTCTAAAAAGCTCATGTGTCCCGCTTAGGTTTGTTGAATCAATAAATCGACAGCGCGTTCTGCTACGGCAATGGTTGGTGCATTGGTATTGCCACTCGGTACAGATGGAAAAACCGAGCAATCAATGACGCGTAAATTGTCGATACCATGTACTTTTAAGTCTAAATCAACCACCGAATCCTGTTCATGTTGTCCCATACGGCAAGTGCCCACAGGGTGATAGGTCGTTTTACAGGTACTACGTACAAATTCTTCGATGGCTTGGGTGTCGTTACGATCAGCTGTCGGTGAAAATACATCATCGACATATTGCGACAAGGCAGGCATTTTCATTAAGTCCATACCAAATTGTGTCGCCCGAATCATGCCTGCCATATCATAATCGTCATGTAACAAATTACCTTGTACTTTCACCATATCTTCAGGATTTTTGCTACTTAGGCTGACCTTGCCACGTGAGCGTGGGCGCAAATGACAGTTCTTAAATGTAATACCATGGGTCTTGCCCTGACCTAAACCGCTTGGATCATCCCATGTATCCAGTCCAGGTAAAAAATGTGCCTGAATGTCTGGACGACCTTCATTGTTGGTGTCGATGAATGCCCCTGCTTCTAAAATATTGGAAGACACCACACCTTTTTTAAACATCAACCATTGCAGACCATTCTCCAGTTTTTTAAAGCCCAAATCTTCACCATACAGTGAAATAGGCTGTTTGATGGTGGCATTGACCGAGACATGCATGTGGTCATGGTAGTTATGCCCGACAGGCAGATTTTTGATGGTTGGAATACCGACAGACTGTAGATGCTGCTGTGGTCCAATCCCTGAAAGCATCAGAATTTTCGGAGATCCCAATGAACCAGAACTGACCACCACGGTTTTGCGAGCTTTAAAGATCTGCTCCGTGCCATTGATGATACATTTCACCCCAACAGCGCGATCATTTTCCACAATCACCTGTGCGACCAATGCATTCAACTGTACCGTTAAATTGGGGTTATCTTTGACTCGATTCAAATAGGTTTTTGAAGTACTGGCGCGCTCACCTTTATGTGTCGTGGTTTGGAAGAATCCAACGCCCTGCTGAGACTTTCCGTTGAAGTCCGTGACATAATTCAAACCCAGTTCTTGCCCTGCCTGAATAAAAGCGCGACTGAGTGGATGACGATAGTGGTTATCACTGACATGTAAAGGCCCTTGTGTACCATGATATTCGCCTGACAAGGTTTCATTATTTTCGGCTTTTTTAAAATACGGCAAGATCGAAGAAAATCCCCAACCCTCACAGCCATATTTTTGTTCCCATTCATCGTAGTCTTCCTTGTGACCACGCAAATAAATCATGCCATTGACCGAACTACTTCCGCCCAAAACTTTCCCTTGGGCACAGGACATCCGACGATTATAGGTACTCGGGTCTGGTTCAGTGGTGTATTGCCAAGTTTTGGTGGCAATCACCTGCTGTACACCCGCAGGCATACGAATAAAAATACTGTTGTCATTTCCACCAGCCTCAAGCAGCAAGACGGTTCCTTTTTTATGTTCAAGCAAGCGTGAAGTCACGACGCATCCTGCTGAACCTGCACCACATACAATGTAATCAAACTCATTTTGACTCATGCCATCACTCCGTGATTTTTATGATACATTTTATTTATTAAAATATATATTTCATATCATATAATCACAAGTAAAAAAATCAACATTTATTTTGCATATTTTTTACGCAAAATAAAAACAATAAATTTATCGGTTTAATGAAAATTTGTGCTGAATTTATGGCAAATATAGCGATTAAAAGTTTAAAAAATTCAAATAAAATACACAGTATTAAATAAAACACATTATTAAATTTTACATAATAAAATGTATCGTTTATTTTTGTTTTGTGTGGTGCTCTGCCTGAAAATCCAAGTAGGATTTACGAGGTAGTAGCAAGTCTTGCTCATTCAATGATGTAACCTCTTGCAGGCTACGCAAACAGCGCTGAGTCAACTCGATATATTGCTGTGTCCCTTGAGTTTTCCATGCAATTTCTTCAGCTCTTAATTCCCGAATAATTTTTGCAGGGCTGCCCAGTGCTAGGCTGTTGGCGGGAATCTTGGTCTTTGCCGTTACGGTACTGTTCGCACCAATAATCGCATTTTCACCAATTTCACAGTCATCCAGAATCACACTGTTCATGCCAATCATGGCATTTTTTCCGACTTTACAACCATGCAAAATCGCAGCATGTCCGATATGCCCCATGTCTTCGACCACAGTCACACTTTGCGGAAAGCCATGAATCACACAGTTGTCCTGCACATTGGCATGGTAACCAATGCGGATACCGCCAAAATCAGCTCTTAAGACTGCCAAAGGCCCAATATATGCCCCTGCATCTACCACCACATCACCAATCAACACAGCGGTTGGGTGTACAAATGCCTGACGGTGAACCACAGGCATTACCCCGTCAATTGAATAACATGGCATATCTGGTCATCCTTTTTATGATGCGGCAGCAAGTTCCAAACCACCAAAACGCTTGTAAAAATTGGAATTAATCGCAGGCAGTGAACCTTCGGCAGTTTTGGCAATCGACAGAAAATATTCATCGGCCTGTTCAAAGATACGTTTGTAAATATTCACGCTTAAATTGCGGGCATTCACCGCAGGCCAGTCGGCAGGCAACAGCTCGAGCGGCAAAGACGGATCTTTGAGTAAAATACGGCGATAATGATGAATCAATAAAATACGCAGTAAAAATGCCTGCTGCGGACTGATCTCTTCCTGTTCCTGATTCAGTAAGGCTGCAATTTCTCTAAACTGTTCCAAGAATTTTAAATAGCGCTGTTTGATTTCGTCTATCGGCCAGTTCACTTCCAGCATACGCGCCACCGTATCGGAAGAACCTGCCCACAGATCGAGTGTTTGTGCTTTAAACACCACCACCTGATCCATCATGTTCAATTCAATCAGCAGCTTTTGTAGCTTGGCTTGATCAAATCCTGGATAGGCCATCACATTGGTCGCAATACTGGAAAAACCGAGCCATTCCAGTTCTTTTTTCAATGTGACTTTATTTTCCATCTCTACTGAACTCAGCAAAATCAGATCCCAATAGTGATCCCACTCACGCATTTGATGGTTATAAATACGCTGCTCTGCCTGCAAATAGACTTTGCGGCTGGCATCGGTAATGCGATAAAAACTGGTACGACCCACCTTTTGTGAATCGAGCCATTCATTTTTTACCAGACGAAATACGGCTGTACGTACCGCACGATCATTAAACCCAAAAGGTTCAACCAGTTGAATCAGGCTCGCCAGACTAATGTTGCCGCCCCGATGCAAAATTGAATCCCCATAAATACTCGACACCAAAGAGGTCGCACTGAGGGGTTCTTGTTCAATCAAATACTGAATAATGTGCTGAATACGTACGCTCATATCTCTCTAACTTTTAAATATGCAGGTTATCCTGCTTAGGCGATCTTTCTTAAGTCAATGACGCGTTTTGCCTTGCCTTCCGATCTCGGCAGCATCGCTTCAGCCAGAATTTCAACCGTTACAGAAACACCAACCATGGTCTTGATTTTGTGCTGTAACTCTTGTGCGAGCTGTAACGCGGCGGTTTGCGTATATTGACTCATTTCCGTTCGGATATGCAATGTATCCATATGTCCTTTCTTCGACACATGAATTTCATAATTTGGAATCAGTTGTGGAATTTTAAGAATCTGCTCCTCAATCTGGGTCGGAAAAACATTGACCCCGCGAATAATCAGCATGTCATCACTGCGTCCAACCACTTTTTGCATACGGCGCATGGCACAGTGCTGTCCCGCCATCAGACAGGTCAAATCACGGGTACGGTAACGAATCACAGGCATACCCTGTTTGGTAATGGTGGTAAACACCAGCTCACCAATTTCACCATCAGGCAGCACTTCACCTGTTTCAGGATGGATAATTTCAGGATAGAAATGATCTTCCCAAATGGTTAAACCCATCGTGTCATCTGCGGCCTGCATAGCAACCCCAGGTCCCATCACCTCAGACAACCCATAAATATCCAGTGCCTTGATATTCAGACGGGTTTCAATTTCACGGCGCATTTCTTCTGTCCAAGGTTCTGCACCAAAGATTCCGACTTTCAAGGAAGTTTCCTTGGCTGTACCGCATTGCTTCTCTAACTGTTCAATAATATTGACACAATAAGATGGTGTGACCATTAAGGCAGTCGGCTTAAAATCCTGAATCAGTTGAATTTGTTTTTCAGTCTGCCCGCCTGACATCGGAATGACTGTTGCACCGAGTCGCTCCACACCATAATGCGCCCCTAAACCACCCGTAAATAAACCGTAGCCATACGCCACTTGCACCGTATCTGAATGATCTAGCCCTGCAACACGCAAACACCGTGCCATAAGGTCTGCCCATGTCTGAATGTCTTGCTGGGTATAACCGACGACCGTAGGTTTGCCTGTCGTACCCGATGAAGCATGCAACCTGACAATATCCTGTTGCGGGACAGCAAACATGCCAAATGGATAATTTTCGCGTAGATCCTGCTTGGTGGTAAATGGAAACTTGGCCAAATCTGCCAGTGTGTGCAGATCATCGGGATGCACCCCCGCCGCATCAAACTTCTGCCGATATACGGCACTGTTTTGATAAGCGTGATGCAGCGTTTGCTTGAGACGCTCAAATTGCAACTGACGTAATGTTTCAAGTGGCAAGTTTTCATGAATATCCGTATGTTGAACCTGCATTATGACTCTCCCTGAGTATTTTTATTTTATTGTTTAATGGTCTTTAAACTGCACTGAGATTTTCCAGAATCAGTGCGACACCCTGTCCTACACCGACACACATGCTACACAAGGCGTAACGTCCTTGACGCTGTTTCAGTTCATGGGTTGCGGTAATCACTAAGCGCGTACCACTCATGCCCAGTGGATGCCCCAACGCAATCGCACCACCATTTGGATTCACGCGTGCATCATCATCACTTAACCCCAACTCTCGCAGTACTGCCAACGACTGCGAAGCAAAGGCTTCATTGAGTTCGATCACATCCATTTGTTCTAGGCTAAGCCCTGTTTGCTTCAAGACTTTGTGGATGGCAGGCACAGGTCCAATACCCATATATTTCGGCTCGACACCTGCACTGGCATAACCCACCACGCGTGCCAAAGGCTGTAATTGATGCTGTTCGGCAAATGCCTGACTGGTCATCAGTACACATGCCGCGCCATCATTCACACCCGAAGCATTGCCAGCGGTGACTGTTCCACCTTGGGTACGAAACGGTGCTTTGAGTTTTGCCAAGGCATCCAAGGTTGTTTCAGGACGCAAATGCTCATCTTGCGTGATCTGCGTGACCTGTTTTTTACGGTTGGTAATGTCCACAGGCATAATTTCGATATCGAAACGTTTCGCTTGTTGGGCTTCTGCGGCTTTTTGCTGACTGCGTAGCGCAAACGCATCCTGATCGGCACGGCTAATCTGATATTTTTCTGCCACGTTTTCAGCCGTTTCAGGCATGCTGTCGATCCCAAAATTCGCCTGCATTTTCTTATTTACAAAACGCCAACCAATGGTGGTGTCATAGATTTCAGGGGTGCGGGCAAAGGCTTCTTGCGATTTAGACTGCACAAAAGGCGCACGACTCATGGATTCAACCCCACCTGCCAGCATAAATTCTGCTTCACCCGCTTTCACACTGCGCGCTGCCAGTCCAACCGCATCCAAGCCTGAAGCACATAAACGATTGACGGTCACCGCAGGCACACTTTCAGGCAGTCCCGCCAACAGTGCTGCCATGCGCGCCACATTACGGTTATCTTCTCCCGCTTGGTTGGCACAGCCCAAAATCACTTCATCGAGTTGTTCCCACGGCAAATTGGGATGTTTATTTTTTAAATACTGAATGGGCAAGGTCGCCAAATCATCGGCACGTACTGAACTCAGCGCGCCTGCATAACGACCAATCGGGGTACGGATCAGGTCACAGATTACAACATTGTGCATAGTTCATTCCTTTATACTGACGCGGGCAAAGCTGCCAAATGTGAAAGTTGCTGTTGTTGAGCCAATAACTGTTTGAGATAAACGCTCGGGCGATATTTTTCTTCGCCATAAAATTCATATAGATTTTGCAAGGTCTTTAAAATGTGAGCCGTACCGATTTGCTGTAACCATTCAAATGGGCCTTGCGGATAATTCACGCCATATTTCATGGCATTATCAATATCTTCAGGGCTGGCAACTGCTTGCTGCACCGCTTCACAGGCTTCATTAATTAACAAGGCAATGATGCGTAGACTCAGCAAAGCTGGATGATCTTTCAGCCAAACGACGGCAACGCCTAAGCCTGCAAAAAAGTCTTCAACTTTCGCCAAATCTTCAGGCTGGCAAGACAGGTTATAACTGAGTGCAATCGCTTCGGCACTCTGCCAGTTGGCATGCCAGTCCATAACCACGGTTTTTTGCTGTGGATCGCTGAAATTCACAGCTTCACCATGACTCAACATCACGGCAATATCATCAATCCACAACACATTGTGTTTGGCAGCGACTTGTCGAAGCTCATAAGTCGCCTGTATCCGTTCCACAAATGCAGACTGATTGTTCCAAGACCCTGCCAAAGTTGCATCATCCCATTCAGCAGAAGTGCTTTTTGCCAAACTTGGCTGATAACGCGCTCGACTTGCATCGTTATAGTTATAAAATCCCTGACCTGTTTTACGACCATAACAGCCTGCATCGACCAATTGCTGTTGCACCAGACTCGGACGGTAGCGTGGTTCATAGAAAAATTGCTGATACACCGTTTGAGTGACTGAAAAGTTGACGTCTTGCCCGATCAGATCAGTCAGTTCACAAGGCCCCATGGCGAAACCACCGCACTGACGCAACAGATAATCCAACTGTTCAGGCGAAACCACTTGCTCTTGCAAGGCACGAAAGCCTTCCGAGTAAAATGGGCGAGCAATACGATTGACAATAAAACCAGGGGTCGACTGGGCTAAAACAGGAACTTTGCGCCACTTCAACATCAACTGCTGTAATGCCTGACACAATTGCACAGGGTTTTTTAAACCCTGAATAATCTCCACCAGTTTCATAATCGGCGCAGGATTAAAGAAATGCAGTCCCACGACACGCTCAGGTTGTGGGACTTGTGAAGCAATTGCGGTAATCGAAATCGATGAGGTATTGCTGGCAAAAATGGTATTGGCTGGGCAAATCTCGGCAAGTTGCTGAAATAGAGCCTGTTTAATCTGCTGTTTTTCGACAATTGCCTCAATTACCAAATCTACAGTTTTTAGTTCTTCTACAGCATTGGCAATAACTAGACGTGACCATGCCTGTTCAAGTTGCTCGGCAGTCAGTTTTTGTTTGGCCACCAGCTTTTCCAAAGTCATGCGTAGCGCTGCAACGGCTTGCTGGGCTTTCGCCAGATCCGTATCGTACAAATAAGTGTGATGACCATGACAAATGGCAAGCTGCACAATGCCCATGCCCATTGTCCCTGAACCAATGACCGCGATACGCGCATTGGACAAATCCCGATTCGCCATATCAGCACCCCGTATAATTGGGTTCACGTTTTTGCATAAAGGCTTGTACGCCTTCACGATAATCGTCCGAACGCCCTGCGATACGCTGTAAGTCACGTTCTAAAGTGAGTTGCTGTTCAAACGTGTTATGGCTGGACTGGTGAATGGCTTTTTTGATTAAAGACAGCCCAAATGTCGGTTGTTTTGCCAGACGCTCTGCCATTGCTGTGACTTTATCTTGAAGCTCAGCATCTTCTGCCACATCCCAAATCATGCCGAGTTGTTTGGCATCTTCAGCAGACAATTTATCGCCCAGTAACGCCAATCCCATCGCCCGTGCATGTCCAACTGCACGCGGTAGAAACCATGTACCGCCCGAATCTGGCACTAAACCCAGACGGCAAAATGCCTGAATAAAACTGGCAGATTTGGCTGCAATCACTAAGTCACATGCCAAAGCAATATTTGCCCCTGCACCTGCGGCGACACCGTTCACTGCACAAATCACAGGCTTGGGCATATTGACCAAAGTTTTAATCAGCGGGTTATAAAATTTCTCAATCGAAACACCCAAATCTGGCGCAGCCGCATCGGGATCGACCACACGATCACTCAAATCCTGTCCTGCACAAAAACCTCGACCTTCTCCACTCATCACCACACAGCGGATTTCAGGATTGACTGTCCAGTTTTTTAATACTTCCGCAACTTCCTGATGCATCGCCACATTAAAACTGTTGAGCTGTTTTGGACGGTTCAGGGTCAGATAACCCACCTGATTGTGTTCTTTAACTAAAATATGCTGATAATCCATCATCTTATTGTCCTTTAAATACGGGTTTTCTTTTTTCAAAAAATGCACTGATGCCTTCTTGGCGGTCTTGGGTGGCAGCCAGCCAGACAAAACTTTGCCGCTCCAGTTTTAAGCCCTGACTCAAACTGGTTTCATGAATATTTTTGACAGATTGTTTAATCACACGTAATGCCAGTGGTGCCTGTCGGGCAATTTTTCCTGCCAGTTCTACAGCGTATTGCACCGTTAGTGCTGTAGGTGAAACCTGACTACAAATCCCGTGCTGTAGGGCTTGCTTGGCACTGAGCATTTCACCTGTCATTGCCCAGCGCATTGCCAGTTGTTGCCCGACCAGACGGGCTAAGCGCTGCGTACCGCCTGCACCAGGCAACATGCCCAAACCAATTTCAGGCAAGGCAAATTTGGCATTTTCCCCACAAAGTACGATATCAGCATGCAGTACCAGTTCAAAACCTGCACCTAGCGCATAGCCATTTACCGCTGCAATCAAAGGCTTGGAAAAACTGTCAATTTTTTGCCAAAGCTGTGGGCGCTCATCGAGCTGCAAATTCACCATGTCCAAATCGGCAAGTTCTGCCAAATCTGCACCTGCTGCAAAACAGGAAACATGCCCAGTAATAACCACTACGCCGACATCTGGGTTTTGCTCAGCCTGTTGCAACAGCTCGACCAAATGGCGCAAGGTGGCATTGTTGAGGGCATTACGTTTTTCAAGTCGATTCAAACTCAGTAGCAATACTTTTTCAGCAGGGTAACTTTGCGTGATCAGTTCTTGCATCGTCATTCCCCTTACTCGTCAAAACTCAGGCGAACATCGGCCGTTTTTGGCAATGCCTGACAGCTCAAGACATAGCCTTTTGCTACTTCTTCATCTTCAAGGCTATAGTTGATCAGCATATCCACTTCACCTTGCAAGACCTTACAACGGCAGGTCGCACACACCCCACCCTTACAGGCATATGGCAAGTCTGCACCCGCACGCAATGCTGCATCTAAAATACTGTCATCTTGCTGCCCGACATCAATACGCAGTTCACGACCATCCAGCACAATACTGACCCGAGCCTCCTGACGATCAGCCTGCTGTTCTGCCGTACGGCGTTTGATTTCACCTGTATTAAAACGCTCAGTATGAATACGGGTTTTGTCGATGCCCAATTCAGGCAACACAATTTCTACAGCCTGCATCATTTCTTCAGGGCCACAGGCAAAACAATGATCAAAAATCGGTTCAAGCACTTCATGACCAAACAGTTGTTGCAACTTGGCAACATCAATCCGCCCGTTCATCAACTCACTTTCATTCATCTCGCGAGAAAAAATATTGATGAGCTGAAAACGGGTTTTGAACTGATCTTTCAAATCCATAATCTGTTCAGCGAACATGGTCTGTTTCCATGAACGATTGCCATACAACAAGGTAAAACTGGCTTCAGGCTGTTCAAACAACACATGCTTGATGATCGACAAAATTGGCGTAATGCCGCTGCCCGCAGCCACACCTAAATAATGTCGACCACCCTGTTTAGCCGCTTTCTGGAAAAATACCCCTTGAGGTGGCATGACTTCCAAGACATCACCCACCTGCAAATGCTCATTTGCCCATGTGGAAAATTGTCCCTGATCAATTTTTTTCACTGCAATACTGATATCTTCGGTAGCAGCATGACTGCAAATCGAATAACAACGGCGAATTTCACCTTGCTCTGTAAGATGACGAATGGTCAGATGTTGCCCTGCCTGAAAATCAAACTGGGACTGCACATCATTGGGTACATCAAAGGCAATACAAATCGCCTGATCGGTCTGCGGTGTAATGGTTTTTACTTTTAATGGAATAAATGTGTTCATGGCTGATTTCCTTATCTTCAGGCTCAAATGCACTTAAAATAGTCAAAAGGTTCGAGGCAATTTCGACATTGGTACAGTGCCTTACAGGCAGTTGAACTAAACTCGCTTAGCAATCGGGTATTGCGACTTTGACAATGCGGACAAGCCACACCATCAACCAATGCCACATGTGTCCCGCAGTGTTCAGCCTGACCTTGTGGCGGAGCAATCCCGTAAGCCTGCAACTTTTGCTTGCCCTGCTCAGACATCCAGTCCGTTGTCCAAGCCTCCGACAAATCCAGCAAAACCTGTACGGGTTCAAAACCCTGTTCATTCAGTGCCTGCTGAATCTGCTGTTTGAGCAAATCTGTTGCGGGGCAACCACTATAGGTTGGGGTTAGGCGTACCAGAATTTCATTTGCGGCATTCAGCTCCACCCCACGAATCATTCCCAGATCAATCACCGATAACACTGGAATTTCTGGGTCGCTGACACTTTCCAAAATCTGCCAGCACTGCTCAATACAATGTTGAATACGTTGCATGCCTCATCTCCCTGATTCGACTACCACACCATGTTGGGATAAGCGCGCTGTATGGATTGCATTTCTGCAAGCAAATAGCCCAAATGCTCGGTATGCAAACCTTGTTTAGCACCGCGACGATATGCCGTTTCAGGGGTTTGCAAGCTAAAGCGTTGTAGCTCAGCAGCAACTTGTTCATCCCAAAGGGTTTTATTCGATGCAAGATCAGGAATCACGCCTGTATCGACCAGCGTCTGTTCTTCTACCGTCAACTCAAAAAGCTCCGCACTAAAACGCCACAACTGATTCAGCGCTTGTTGCATGCGTTGATGGGCTTCATCTGTACTTAAGCTCAAGCGTTCCATCCAGCCTGTTGAAAAACGCAGGTGATATTTAATTTCTTTTAATGACTTGGTTGCCAATGCCGCGACTTCGGCATGTTGTGACTGTGCCAACGTGCTCATTAACAGCACATGGTAATGGTCGATTAACCATTGACGGACAATGGTCTGGGCAAAGTCACCATTCGGCTGTTCACATAGCAGTAAATTCAGAAATTCGCGTTCTTGACGAAAATACGCCAGTTGGTCTTCATCTTGTGGCGGGTTTTGTTGTTGCCCTGCCAACGTCAAGAAATTACGCGCCTGTCCCAGTAAGTCCAATCCAATATTAGCCAGTGCGATATCCACTTCCAGTTCAGGTGCATGCCCACACCACTGTGCCAAACGCTGTGCCAGTACCAGTTGACTGTCGCCAATATGCAGCAAGAATTTTGATAATGCTAAATTCGTCATTTTGATCATCCTTGCTTACATGTGCTCAATGCCATCTGGAATGTGATAAAAGGTCGGATGGCGATAGACCTTATCCAGTGACGGATCAAAAAATTCTGGCTTTTCATCAGGCTGAGAGGATTTAATCAGTTCAGAACGCACCACCCAAATGCTGATACCTTCATTACGACGGGTATAAACATCTCGGGCATGTTGCAGCGCCATTTCATCATCCGCTGCACGTAAGCTCCCCACATGGCGGTGGCTTAGACCTTGTTTGCTACGAATAAATACTTCATAGAGTGACCAGTGATTTTTCTGTTGCATGATTGATATCCTTATTCAAAAATCCGTATAGTTAAGCCACTTTGCTTTGAGCGACTGTGTGTTTTTGTGCATACACTGCGGCAGCATCTCGCACCCACTGACCGTCTTCCCACGCTTTACGACGTGCTTCGATACGTTCATGGTTACATGGGCCTTGCCCTTGGATCACTGCCATAAACTCATCCCAGTTAATTTCGCCAAAGCTGTAATGGCCTGTGCTCTCATTCCATTGCAAATCTGGATCAGGTACGGTCAAGCCAAGCTGCAATACTTGCGGCACGGTGTTATCGACAAATTTCTGACGCAGCTCATCATTACTAAAACGTTTAATTTTCCACGCCATGCTTTGCGCACTGTTCGGGGAATGATCATCACTTGGGCCAAACATCATCAGTGCTGGCCACCAGAAACGATTGACCGCATCTTGTGCCATCTGTTTTTGCTGCTCGCTGCCTTGTGCTAGCGCCATCATGGCTTCAAAACCCTGACGCTGATGGAAGCTTTCTTCTTTACAAATACGCACCATGGCACGGGCATAAGGACCATAAGAGGTACGGCACAATGCCACTTGATTGACAATTGCTGCGCCATCAACCAACCAGCCAATCGCTGCAACATCCGCCCATGACAATGTTGGATAGTTAAAGATGGAGGAATATTTCATTTTCCCTGCAATCAGTTTTTCCATCATGTCATCACGGTCTGCACCCAGCGTTTCAGCCGCACTGTACAAATACAAACCATGCCCTGCTTCATCCTGCACTTTGGCAAGAAGCACTGCTTTACGTTTCAAAGTTGGTGCACGAGTAATCCAGTTCCCCTCAGGCAACATACCAATGACTTCAGAATGTCCATGCTGTCCAATCTGACGAATCAAAGTCTTACGATAGGCATCGGGCATATCATCTTTGGCTTCTATGGCAATATCCTGTTCGATACAGGCATTAAATTTCTGATACTTATTTTCCACAGCAGCAATCCTTTTTGCTTCATATCCATGTTTCTATTTTTTGATACAACAATCATTATGTCAATATATTTTTATGTATCACTTTTTTATAATTATTTATTATTTTAAATAAATATATAAAATACAGCAACTTAAATAAAATTAATAAATCATATTTGTACAAAAATAATTAAAATACGATTGACAAGTGAAAAATTTTAAAAGAAATTATGAATCATATTTTTTAATTAATTTTATTTTACGTATCATAAAATGGAGTTTTAAGATGCTAGATCTCGACACCACCAATCCAGCTGAGCCCAATTCATCAGCCACCTCAACATCTGCTGAACAGCAAATTCCAAATCTGGCTTCTTTTGTATATGGGACATGGCACCATGCAACCCAGGATTTTCGTGAGGTCTATCATGCGATTAGTGGCGAGCCAATCTATCGTGTCAGCAGCCACGGTATCGACATGGCAAAAGCTGTTCACTATGTCAAACAGCATGGTGCTGAACTTGCGAACTGGACATTTCATCAGCGCGCCAACGCCCTCAAACAAATTGCTCAGGCGCTGCTTGAACGCAAAGAAGAATTTTATGCATTGGCAACTGCAACAGGCGCGACGCGTAAAGATGCATGGGTCGATATTGAAGGTGGGATTCAGACTTTATTTGCCTACTCAAGCTTGGTTCGTCGTGAACTGAATGATGAAAAAATCATTACTGAAGATGCGTGGATTCCACTCTCAAAACACGGCAGCTTTGGTGCAAAACATATTTTGTCTGCCAAAGCAGGTGTTGCCGTACATATCAATGCCTTCAATTTCCCGATTTGGGGTATGTTGGAAAAAATTGCACCAACACTTTTGGCAGGTGTACCTTGCATCGTGAAACCTGCAACAGATGGTGCACAATTGACCCAAGCTGTAGTTCATGCCATTTTGGATACCCAGCTTTTACCACAAGGTGCTTTACAACTCATCTGTGGACAAACCTATGATTTGTTTGAGCAACTCTCAGCACAAGACTGTGTTACCTTTACAGGTTCAGCCGATACAGGACAAAAATTACGTCAGCACCCGCACTTAAACCACCACTCAATTCCATTTAGCATGGAAGCCGACTCGGTCAACAGTGCTATTTTAAGTCCCGAAGCCAATGAAACTACCATTGAGCTATTTGTCCGCGAAGTCTTCCGAGAAATGACCAGCAAAGCAGGCCAAAAATGTACTGCGATTCGCCGTGCCTTTGTTCCTGAAAACCTACTCGATACCGTTCAGACCCAATTGATCAACAAACTCAAAAAAGTAGTCGTTGGCGATCCTGCTCGAAGTGATACGACAATGGGAGCATTGGCAAGCCTAAAACAAAAACAAGATGTTGCCCACAAAGTTCAACTACTGGCGCAAGAAGCCGAGATTGTATTTGGTGGTAACACCGATTTTGAATTTAATGCTGAATTCCCAGAACGAGGTGCATTTTTTCCGCCAACCCTGCTCCGCTGCACAACGCCAGATCAGGCTTCAATTATCCATCAAACTGAAGCATTTGGCCCTGTTTGTACCCTCATGCCTTATCAATCCATTGAACAACTTGCCCATCTAGTTGCGCGTGGCGAAGGGAGTCTGGTCGCTTCAATCGTTAAAAATTGCGATGAAAATATCGAAACACTGGTACAAAAAATTGCACCTTGGCATGGTCGCCTACACATTTTAGATGAAGAATCTGCCAAAGAAAGCACAGGTCATGGTTCTCCTCTACCTCACTTGGTTCATGGCGGACCTGGTCGTGCAGGTGGTGGTGAAGAATTGGGTGGTATTCGCGCAGTTAAACACTACATGCAACGTACCGCCATTCAAGGCTCACCCAACAGTCTAACTCAAGTCACACATGCATGGACTGCAGGCTCTAATGTCCGAGAAGACCGTGTTCATCCTTTCAAGAAAGATTTTGATGAACTGGTGATTGGTGAACGTCTACTTACTGCACGCCGCACCGTGACTGAGTCTGACCTCGTGAATTTTGCCTGCCTAAGCGGCGATCATTTCTATGCCCATACGGACAAAATCGCTGCCGCTAACTCCTTCTTTGGAGAGCGTGTAGCACATGGCTATTTCATTGTCTCGGCTGCCGCAGGTTTATTTGTCGATGCTGCCGAAGGACCTGTGATCGCCAACTATGGCATGGACAATTTACGCTTTGTCGAACCTGTTAAAATTGGTGACTCGATTCAGGTCGAACTCACCTGCAAACAAAAGACGCCAAAACCACAAAAAGACCCGACACAACCTGCACATGGCGTTGTAGTATGGGACATTAAAGTGAAAAATCAGCGTCAGGAATTGGTCGCAACTTACGATATTCTCACTTTGGTTGCTCGTGCAGCAGAGCACTAAGTATGATCATGCTGATGTTGTTTCTTCAGCATCAGCATCTCGCAACACTCATGGATATTTGAAACTATACAATGGAACTGCAATGAACAAGATCTATCCCGAT
Source organism: Acinetobacter sp. MB5 (assembly GCF_003261585.1). Classification (GTDB taxonomy): domain Bacteria; phylum Pseudomonadota; class Gammaproteobacteria; order Pseudomonadales; family Moraxellaceae; genus Acinetobacter. The sequence goes on from NZ_POVU01000001.1 coordinate 173,679, forward strand.
AGTCAATCGGCAATTTTCGATATTATTCAAGACAATATGGTACTCGCTGTGGGCGGCTTCGGGTTATGCGGCATTCCAGAAATGCTGATTGAAACTGTGCGTGATTCCAATGCCCAAAATCTGACGTGTATCAGCAACAATGCAGGCATTGATGGCATCGGTTTAAGCCTGTTACTTGAATCTCGTCAGGTTAAAAAAATGATTTCCTCATATATTGGTGGCAACAAGGAATTTGAACGCCAATATTTAGCAGGCGAGCTAGAAGTCGAACTCACCCCACAAGGCACAATGGCAGAAAAAATGCGTGCTGCTGGTGCTGGTATTCCTGCATTTTATACCCGTACTGGTGTGGGTACAGTCGTACAAGAAGGCAAAGAAGTCCGTAATTTTGATGGTAAAGACTATCTGCTTGAAATGGCGCTGCATGCAGATATTGCCCTCGTTAAGGCTTATAAAGCAGACAAAGCAGGCAATCTGGTTTTTCGTAAGACTGCTCGAAATATTAACCCAGACTGCGCTGTTGCAGGAAAAATCACCATAGCCGAAGTCGAACATCTAGTAGAAATTGGCGATCTAGATCCCGATGAAATTCATCTGCCTGGTATTTATATTGATCGCATTGTGGTGAATGCCAACCCAACAAAACACATTGAAATTCGTACTGTTAAAACAGAAACTGCATAATGGAGCACCCTCATGGCTTGGACGCGTGAACAAATGGCTCAACGAGCCGCACAAGAATTACATGATGGCTTTTATGTCAACCTAGGCATCGGGCTACCGACATTGGTTGCCAATTACATTCCAGAAGATATCCATGTCTGGTTACAGTCAGAAAATGGTTTACTCGGTATTGGTGAGTTTCCACGAGAAGATGAAGTCGATGCCGACCTGATCAATGCAGGTAAACAAACCATCACCACCAAAAAAGGTGCTTCACTGTTTTGTAGTTCAGAATCATTTGCCATGATTCGTGGTGGGCATATTGATATTGCGATTTTAGGTGCGATGCAAGTTTCAGCGACAGGTGATATTGCAAACTGGATGATCCCTGGACAAAAAGTCAAAGGTATGGGCGGTGCAATGGATCTGGTTGCAGGTGCAAAGAAAATTGTGGTGTTAATGGAACATTGCAGCAAATCTGGTGAAGCCAAAATTTTGAATAAATGCAGTTTGCCACTCACAGGTTTAGGCGTAGTATCTCGCGTCATTACTGACCTTGGCGTATTTGATATTACACCAGAAGGCTTAAAGCTGATTGAACTGGCAGATCAAGTTGAGTTTGATGAAGTACAGCAAAAAACAGGTACGCCTATTATTAATCAACACCATTATTTAGAAACTGCTTAACCAGTAAACGTATAATTTATCCATAAAAAAAGATGCCATCAAGCATCTTTTTTTACACAATATTTTGCTTAACGCAAAATACCGCGCTCAGACTGTTCTAAAGAATCAATCAACAACTGAACTTCAGCAACTTCTGGCAAAATTTCTGCACGAATACGCTCAATGGCTTCAACTGTTGTCAAACTTTCTTTATAAATAAGCTTGAATGCTTCACGTAAGCCTTGAATCACTTGTCTTGACCAACCTTTACGACGCATTCCCTCAATATTCAAACCAAAAGCATGTGCGGGGTTTCCTGAAGCCATCACATAAGCAGGCACATCTTTAACAATCAAAGATGCCGCACCAATCATACTGTAGGAATCAATCTTACAGAATTGATGAATTCCAGAGTTACCACCGACCACAACATAACTTCCAAGATGAACGTGACCTGCCACGCCCACATTATTAGCAAAAATATTATGATCACCAATCTGACAATCATGAGCAATATGTGTATTGACCATCAATAGATTATGACTACCGATTTTGGTCAAACTATGATCTTGCACCGTACCACGATGCAGACTGCAATGCTCACGAATCACATTGTGATCACCAATTTCTAACCACGTTTCCTCGCCCTTATATTTCAGGTCTTGGCAAACCTCGCCAATGCTTGCAAACTGGAAGATCTCATTGTGTTCACCAATACGAGTATATCCGCCAATCACGACATGTGAATGAAGTTTAGTCCCCGCACCAATAGTAACTTGTGGACCAATCACACAGTAAGGACCAATTTCAACATCAGATGCAATTACTGCAGATGAATCAATAATAGCGGTTGGATGGATATATTCTTTATTGCTCATGCCTGCTCTAGATTTTTTGATGAGAGATAATAATTTCAGCAGTCGTTGCCACAATGCCATCTACGCTTGCAGTACAGTTGTACTTATAAATACCGCGTTTTTGCATCACAAGCTCAGATTTCAGTACAAGCTGATCCCCTGCAACAACTTGCTTTTTGAAGCGAATTTTCTCTGCACCTGCGAAAAGGAACAAAGAACCTGGCTGTGGTTTTTCGCCATTCATCACGAAACCCAACACACCAGAAACTTGTGCCAATGCCTCAATAATTAAGACACCTGGCATAATTGGATATTCTGGAAAATGCCCTTGAAGAAATTCTTCATTAATCGACACATTTTTATAACCAACGATACTGTTTTCGGTGATTTCTGTCACACGGTCAACCAACAGAAATGGGTAACGATGTGGCAAATACTCACGAATTTGCTGAATATTCATTGGTAATTCTGGTTTATACAAATCTTGATTTTGTGACTCAGTCATATTCATTTACGCATATTAAAAGTTGATTCAAGTGACTCAATACGAGTTTGTATATGATCAAGTCGTTTGACAATTTGGGTCAATGGCACATCTGCTAATTGTCTTAGGCGAACAACTGTACGACGCCAATGCCCACTTTCAAATAAACCAGTGCCTGAAGAATATGTGCCAGCCTCAAAAATACTTTTTGTGACCATTGACATTGCAGTAAATGTCACATTATCAGCAATATTTAGATGCCCAGCGACCCCACAAGCGCCTGCAAGTATACAGTTTTTGCCAATCGTTGTGCTACCCGCAATGCCTGTTTTTGCAGCAATCGCAGTATTTTCTCCAATACGCACGTTATGTGCAATTTGCACAAGATTATCTACAATGACCCCATCTTCCAAAATTGTGTCATCTAATGCACCACGATCAATACTACAATTCGAGCCAATCCGCACATTATTACCAATTTTGACTGAACCGAGCTGAGCAATACGATGCCATTTTCCTTGATAAGGCGCAAAACCAAATCCTTCGCTACCAATCACGGTATTGGCATGAACACGGACATTATTACCAAGTTTAGAAAAGCCTGTAATCGTGACATGTGAATCTATAAAGCATTTTTTACCAATTTCCACACCATCATCAATTTTGGCATGTGACTCAATAAAAGTTTCATCCCCGATTACACAGTCTTCACCAATCACAACATAGTGACCAATATAAGCACTATCAGAAATGATCGCTGAAGGATGGATTTGGGCAGTACTCTCAATGCCTACATCTGTTTTTTTAATTTCAAACACATGGGTCAGAATTGCAAAAGCAAGGTAAGGATTATCAACAATAATAAAGTTTTGATGGGTCGTCGTCAGCTGTACTTGTAATTCTCGCGTGACAATCAATATCGCAGCTTGAGACACTGCTGCCTGTTCCAGATATTTCTCTCCATTGACAAAAGAAATATGCTGTAATGTCGCTTGCTCTAAACTAGACAAACCTGAAACTTTCGTTTCAGGCTGTCCAATCAATTCACCATGAACTAAAGATGTAAGATCTTTAAGTGTATATGAACGCTGAATCATTGATTATTTCATCGCATTAACCTTTTGAATCATTTTATCAGTTAAGTCGCTCTTAGCGTCATAGGCAAGTGCTGAGTTTTTATTCAAAACAAGATCCAAATTGTTTTCTTTACGCAATTGTTCAGCTGCTTGTTGAACGCGAGTCGTAAATGTTTGACCTGTTGCCTGAGAAGTTGACTGTACACGCTGCTGAATATTTTGCTCTAAAGAGTTAATTTCTTTTACTTTTGCATCATATTGCGCTTTAAGCTGTTGTACTTCTGCTGGTTTAGCTGTAGCCGCTTTGGTTTGTAAATCCTGAATATCTTTATTCAATTGCTCAACGCGATTTGCTGAAGGCTTCACTGCTTGCTGCAAGCTTGCATTTTGTTCTTTCAAATAAGTACTACTTTCTACAACACGTTGCATATCAACAATACCGTAGCCCGCTGCATGAGCTACATTTGCAAGACCAACACCCGCCATTACCAATGCTACTGCTAATTTTTTCATTTACATATCCTTACTTAAATCATCATATCTTTTTAAACGATCAAATCAGAGTCGAACTTAGAAAGTTCGACCGATTTGGAATTGTACAGCCTGAGTTTGGTCATTTGTTTTCTTGTTCAATGGGAAAGCATAACTGATTGAAAGAGGACCAATCATGGTATTCCATGTCAAGCCAAAACCAACACTATAACGCAAGTTACCTAAGTCAAAACCATAATTGTCTTTACAATATTGTTTTGCTTCCGCAGCAGTATATGTTGTTGTTCCAATATTAAAAGCACCAACATTACAGTCAGTATCAAATACATTACCACCTTCGGCGAATAGAGTTGGACGAACATTACGCGCCCAATCACCTTTTGATGGTACTGGTAAAATCAATTCTGCCCCAAATTGTACAAGCGCATTTGCACCTGTAGAATCTCGACTACTGCTTTGAGTCAAGTTATTAGCGCTATAGTAAACACCAGGATAAGCTGGGCCTAAAGTATTATCCTCATAACCACGAACTGAGCCCCAACCACCTGCATAATAGTTTTTCCAGAATGGCAAATCATGTCCATAGCCTAGTTTTCCATAACCATGAATTCCCCAACCCTTTTCACCAATTGGGAAGAAAGCTTGAGCACTATAAGTCAATTTTTGATATTCAACATCACTGCCAGGCAACGCTACTTCCAAGTTAACACTATGTAACTGACCAGATGTCGGCAACATTGGTCTGTTTAAAGTATTAAATGACCAACCCAAATTTACAAGGTAATTTAGATATGTTCCTTCAAACTCACTATCGTAAGTATCACCGCCAGAAGTTGTTGTTGCAGTAGCTTTTACCTTACCACCATGACTCAGCAAATAATCTCTGAATGCAACAGAACCATACGCATCCGTTGAAATATCAGTACTTTCTAAGCCCAATGACCCACTAATACTCTGGTTTTCATCAATCGGGTAAGACAAACTTGCGTTTGCACCGACTGTTTTCGAATAGTAGTCACTGACGTGATAGTCTTGATAAGGCTTAGTTTCTTTATAGTAAACATTATAACCAGCACTAATTCCATCAATTGTGAAATATGGATCTGTTACTGCTAAATTATAAGAGGTTGAATATTGCGACTTGGTAAAGTCGAAACCTACACTTTTTCCTGTACCTAAGAAGTTAGACTGGCTAATACCCGCCTGATAGGTAATACCACCACTTTGTGAGTAACCTAAAGCTAAAGTACTTGTACCAGAATGTTGTTCTTCTACATTAACATCTAGATCAATTTGGTCAGGTACATTTGGAATACGGACTGGTTTAATATCGACTGTTTTAAAATATCCAGTACGTTCTAAACGTACTTTAGAAAGATCAATTTTTTCATTGCTTGCTAAAGCACCTTCCATCTGGCGCATTTCACGACGTAATACCTGATCTTCAGTTTTAGTATTCCCCGTGAAATTGATCCGACGAATTGTGACTTGCTGACCTGGATTAATATAGTAATTTAGATCTACGGTCTTTTTATCATTGTCAATTTGCGGAACCACATTAACTTCGGCAAAGTAATAACCCGCATTACCATATTTACGTAGTAATAGGTTTTTAACCGCATCTACTTTTGCTTGAGAATACGTATCACCATCTTTATAAATCTGAAGTGTTTTTAATTCTTCAGGCTTAAATAATGTATCACCCAAGAATTTAGTTTGACCTACTTTAAATTGCTGACCTTCGGTAATTGAAACCTCAACAAAAACATTTTTCTTGTCATCACTAATGTTGAGATTAGATGAATTTACTGCAAAATTCACATAACCAGCATCTAAATACAATGCACGCAAAGCTTCTAAACTTGAAGCCATACGCTCTTTTGCATAGCGGTCATTACGCGTGACAATTGATGACCAACTGCTTTCTTTTAAAGAAAATGCTCGCTTAATATCATCATCACTAAAGACCGTGTTACCGATCACACTAATGTTAACAACTTTTGCAGCTTTACCTTCGTTAAAATCAATAGTCAAGTCAACACGATTATTTGGGCGTGGCGTTGTTGTCACTTTAATATCAGCGTTATAACGACCCTGCTGGTTATATTGCTGTTCAAGCTCAGTTTCAAGGTTTTGTAAAGTTGCTTTTTTCAGCACTTCACCTTCCGCGATCCCCATTTTTTTCAAACCGTCTTGCAACGCTTCTTTCGGGATTAGCTTATTACCTTTCAATTCAACTTTAGAAATAATTGGACGCTCAACAACATTAAAAACTAAAGTATTCCCCTGTTGGGTTGCTTTAATGTCATCAAATAAACCTGAGTCATATAAAGTATGTATTGCGTTATTAAGCGTCGCATCATTGACACGATCGCCACTTTTAATTGGCAACATACTATAAACATTGGCAGGAGTTAAGCGAACTAAGCCTTCGATTTTGACATCTTGAGCAATAAACTCATCCGCGGCATAAACTTGTTGTACAGCTGCCATTGCACTAACCAGTGCCAAAGGCATTAAAAAATGTGAGTGACGCATGCCTATTTTTCCACTAAGTTGAATTTTCCGTCAATTCTGTTATAAACGCATAAAATCATTAAATAAAGCAAGGACCATCATACTACCAAGCAATACCATCCCGATTTTAAAACCAATCATTTGTATTTGTTCAGAAACAGGTTTACCTCGAATCGCTTCTATAAAGTAATAAACTAGGTGCCCACCATCAAGCATTGGGATGGGTAACAGGTTTAAAATCCCCAAACTTACACTCATCAATGCCATAAATGAAATAAAAGTTTGCCACCCCATTTCAGCACTTTGTCCAGCAACTTTTGCAATTGTGATTGGACCTGAGAGATTTTCCAAGCCAATTAAACCACGAACCATTTTGGTCATCGAGTTTAAAATCATACTGGAAATTTCACCTGTCTTTTGTACCGCTTTTCCAAACGCTTGTACAGGCGTATATTGAATTGTTTGCTTATATTGATCAGGAACATGCACATGTTGAGACTTGGTTTGCACACCAAGCATTCCTGTCACATTCCCCATGTTGTCTCGCTTACCCTGAGGCATAACTTGCAACTGCAAGGTTTTTCCTTGACGTTCAACATCAATTTTAAGCAGTTTTTCTGGTGATTTTTGCACGATATCGACAACATCAAACCAATCTGGAGTTCGAACTCCATCTATTGCAATAATTTTGTCACCTTTTTGTAGCCCTTGACGAATCGCAGCACCATCGGGCACTAACTGATCAATAATGGGTTCAATTTTTGGTCGATAAGGTAAAAATCCCAAAGTATCCAGAGCAGACTGGCTTTGATCTTTTAAGAAATGCTGAATCGGTAAACTAAAATTTTTCAGTTGACCATGATGTTCAGCTTGAACCTGAATCTGTCCAGTTTCTCCAGCTCGATCGACCAAAGCAAAATTTAATGTTTCCCAGCTAGTCGCATTCCGACCATCAATCGCAACAATTTTATCGCCAACTTCCAATCCAGCCATTGCAGCAGGTGTATCAGGAACAATTTTTCCAATCCGTGTATTCAGTTGTTCTTGCTTGGGTAAAAATAAAATCCAAAACAATAAAATCGCAAAGATTAAATTAATAAGAGGACCAGCAGCAACGATCGCAATACGCTTCCAAGGTGCTTGTCGGTTAAATGCAAGTGGAAGTTCCTCAGTTTTCACCTCAGCTTCACGTTCATCTAGCATTTTGACGTAGCCCCCCAAAGGAAGTGCTGACAAGCGATACTGAATACCTGATTTTTTCGAGGTCCAATTGAGTAATGTCGGTCCAAAACCAATGGAATAGACCAAAACTTTAACACCTAATTTCCGCGCGACCCAATAATGACCAAATTCATGAATAGCGATCAGTGGCCCAAGCAATAAAATTGCAGCAACCACCATAAATAAAATACTCATTATTTTAGACCCAAAGCATCGACACGCTGAGTTGCTATATTACGAGCAAACTGATCTGCTTGTAAAATAGTCTCCAACGAATTTGCTTGTGCATTCTCCATTGTATTTAGAGTATGTTCGACAACTTCAGGAATTGCTGTAAATTTAATTTTTTGTTGTAAAAAAGCGTCTACAGCAATTTCATTGGCAGCATTTAAAATTGCTGGTGCAACACCACCAGCCTGCATCGCATGGCGCGCCAAATTCAATGCAGGAAATTTCGTAGTATCAGGTTGTTGAAAATTAAGCTGCTGATGCACAAATAAATCTAAAGCATCTACGGGCGTAGAGATACGTTTAGGCCAAGCCAATGCATGTGCAATTGGCGTGCACATATCAGGATTACCCATTTGAGCCAAAGTCGAACCATCCACATATTGAACCATAGAGTGAATAATACTTTGTGGATGAATAACAACTGTAACAAAATGTTCTAAAATTGAAAATAAATGACAAGCTTCGATTAATTCCAGACCTTTATTCATTAAAGTTGCCGAATCAACCGAAATTTTCTGTCCCATAGACCAATTAGGATGCTTACAGGCTTGTGTTGGTGTTACTGCACGTAGTTCATCTAATGGTGTATTTAAAAATGGCCCACCAGATGCGGTCAGTAAAATACGGGAAACACCTTGCTTTGGTTGGCCTGTACGCTCTGACTGGCAATATCCATTAGGCAAACATTGAAAAATCGCATTATGTTCTGAATCTACAGGCAGCAATAACGCCTGATGCTGCTCTGCTGCTTGCATCATGATTTCGCCTGACATCACCAATGCTTCTTTATTTGCAAGAAGCACTCGCTTACTGGCTTTTACTGCTGCCAATGTTGGTAAAAGCCCTGCTGCACCAACAATTGCCGCCATAACAATATCAACTTGTGGATGTTCAGCAACTGCAATTAAGCCTGTTTCATCAACCAAAATCTCAACATTACAAACACCATGCTGCTTAAAGAGCTGTGCCAGTCGATCCTGCTGTACAGAGGGAACAACTGCAATCTTAGGCTTAAACTGTTTACATATTTCAACCAGTTTTTCTAGTCGACTATACGCTGTAACCGCAAAAACCGAATATTGCTCTGGATGTTGTTGTAGTACTTTTAAAGTACTTTCACCAATGGAACCCGTTGCGCCCAATATACAAACAGATTGAGACATTTATAGATCTACACCAATAAGTTTTAATAAATAAATTCCTGTTGCAAAAATTGGTGCTGCTGCAAGCAATGAATCAATACGATCCAGCACACCACCATGCCCAGGAAGAATCCGACCCGAATCTTTTACACCTGCTCGACGTTTAATCATCGATTCAAACAAATCACCTTGAACCGAACCAAGCACTGTAAAAATCGATAAAATCAGGAATAATAAATGTTGTAATAAAGTTAAATGTAAATATTGGCTTTGAACAATAACCACAATAATGCCTGAAGTAATCAGACCACCAATTAAACCTTCAACAGATTTATTTGGACTGACATTTGGTGCCATTTTACGCTTGCCAAGCTTACGGCCAACGAAGTAGGCACCACTATCTGCACCCCAAACCAACAGGAACAAATACATCAACCACCATGGCGAACGTTCCCATACGGAAAAGATAGCACTGACAGCTGCTGAAATTAAAATCAACCCGACAAGATTTAAGCTCTTGTTATACCAACCATCATATTCAGGGAAGTTTTTAACCCAGTAGGTACTTGTTAACCAGATCAGGATAGATGCAATCCAAAAAAGAATGGTGATGTCATGAACATATAACGCAACAACTGAAACGATCAGCGCGATAAATGCATATCCCCAGACAAAAAAAGGTCGTATTGATGCATCCTGCTTTGGCATTAATTTATACCACTCATACCCAGCAATTGTGGCAGCAATCACCATCAAAGCTTGCATAGGGTAATGCGAGGTTGTAGCAAACATACAGCTTAAAACAATTGCTACTAAGACCAACGCGGTTTTAATCCGCTCAAACATGTATTATTTCTCAGTGTTCTCTTGTTGGATTTGCTCAGAGGTTTTACCAAAACGGCGTTCACGCTCTGCAAATACCTTAAAGGCTTGATTGAGTTCTTGTACTGTAAACTCAGGCCACAATGTTTTTGTAAAATAAAGTTCTGCATACGCAGATTGCCATAACAGAAAGTTAGAGATGCGATAATCTCCGCCTGTACGAATCAGCAAATCTACCGCAGGCAAATCTCCAAGATGAATGTATTGACCAAACAATGTCGGATTAATCTGATCAACCGTAATTTTATGATCAAGCACATCTTGAGCAATACGTTTAGCTGAGTCTGCAATATCCCACATACCACCATAACTAATTGCAATGGTTAAGGTCATCTCTGTGAAATGTGCAGTTTGTTGTTCAGCTGTATTTAAAAGCTCTTGTAGATGTATTGGAAGACGAGAACGCTCCCCTATAAAACGCAACGCAATTTCAAATTTGATCATGCGTGGAATTTGTTCATGGACTGTTTGCTCAAGCAGATGCATGAGCAAGTCCACTTCAGGTTGTGGGCGATTCCAGTTTTCACTTGAAAAAGCAAAAACTGTTAACGCCTGAACACCAAGCTCGCGACAGCGTTCCACGATTGGATCAAGTGAATTCTTCCCTTCTCTATGTCCTGCCCCTTTTTCAAGGTGCATTTTTTTAGCGAAGCGATTGTTGCCATCCATAATAATGGCAACATGCTCAGGAAGATGGTGAATGCCGTCTAAACTCGTCATCCATTAAACCTTCATTAACTCTTCTTCTTTAGCAGCCAGACGTTTATCAACTTCAGCTACATATTTGTCAGTGATTTTTTGTACATCTTCACTTGCACGGCGCTCATCATCTTCAGAAATTTCTTTTTCTTTCAACAATGCTTTTAAATCACCCAGAACATCACGGCGAATATTACGAATCGCAACTTTGGCATTTTCAGCTTCAGAACGCGCAACTTTCTGCATATCACGGCGTGTTTCTTCAGTCAGTGCTGGAAGTGGAACACGAATTGCGTCAGCAGTAATTGGATTTAGACCCAAATCACTTTCACGAATTGCTTTATCAATTGCAGAAACCATTGTACGTTCAAATGGTTGAACAATCAGTGTACGTGAATCTTCAACACCAACGTTTGCAACTTGGTTTAATGGCACATCAGAACCATAGTAAGGAACCATCACACTATTTAAGATAGATGGGTGCGCACGGCCAGTACGAACTTTTGCAAACCCTTGCTCTAAGGATTCGATTGATTTTTGCATTCGCTGTTCGCTGTCTTTTTTAAGATCGTTAATCATATGATCTTCCTTACTTTCTCAAGATATAGATAAAATTAGCGCTAGTATAAAGAGCTTTCCCTGTCACGTATATTACTTCGTAACAAGAGTTCCTTCTTTTTCACCCATCACCACTGAAAGCAGCGCACCTGATTTATTCATGTCAAACACTTGTAACGGCACATTATGATCACGACATAAACAAATCGCTGTCAAATCCATCACACCTAACTTTTCATCCAAAATTTGGTCAAAAGTCAGACGGTCATATTTCACAGCATCGTCATATTTGCTCGGATCTTTATTGTAAACACCATCAACTTTGGTTGCTTTTAAGATAAGATTTGCTTCAATTTCAATACCACGCAAACACGCTGCTGTATCCGTAGTAAAGAATGGATTACCTGTACCCGCAACGAATACACATACTTCGCCTTGACTCAAATGACGAATCGCATCGCGGCTTGAATAGGGTTCAACCACTGTACCGATCGACAAAGCAGACATTAAACGGGTTTTAATGTTACGACGTACCAATGCATCACGCATTGCCAAACCGTTCATGACAGTTGCAAGCATTCCCATTTGGTCACCTGTTACACGGCCAACCAAACCATCTTTTTGCAATTGGCTACCGCGGTAGAGGTTACCACCACCAACAACGATGCCGACTTGCACACCCAAACCAACCAAATGTGCAATAGAAAGTGACATTTGATCTAGAACTTGAGCATCGATCCCCATTTCACGGTTACCTGATAATGCTTCACCAGACAACTTAAGTAAAATACGTGAGTAACGAGGGCTATTTGTTTCTGCCATGACTGTGCTCCGAAAGCGTTTTCATTCGAATAAAGTTAAATGTGTGTATATTGGCTGATTAACTTGCTTTAATTTTAATCAATTTAGCGTACAGATCATATTCATCTGCATCGGTAATTTCGACCTCTAGCAAGTCACCCTCTTTAATTTGTGATTTATCAATGTCTTCAACAAAAACATTGCCATCAATTTCAGGGGCATCTGCATAAGAACGAGCAACCGCAACTGGATATTCATCTTCAAGACTATCTACCAATACAGTCATGGTTTGACCAATGCGTTGTTGTAACTTCGCTGCTGAAATCGCTTGCTGCACCTGCATAAAGCGTTCATAACGCTCTTGTTTGATTTCTTCAGGCACATGATCTGGCAAATCGTTTGCTGTTGCACCTTCTACAGGAGAATAGGTAAAGCATCCAACACGATCCAGCTGAGCTTCTTGCAACCAGTCAAGTAACATTTGGAAGTCTTCTTCGGTTTCACCTGGGAAGCCAACCACGAATGTTGAACGAATCACCAACTCAGGACATTTTTCACGCCAAATTTTTAAACGTTCAAGTGTATTTTCACTGTGCGCTGGGCGCTTCATGAGTTTTAAAATACGTGGGCTTGCATGTTGGAATGGAATATCCAAATATGGCAGGATTTTGCCTTGCGCCATTAAGTCAATCACGGCATCAACATGTGGATATGGGTAAACGTAGTGTAAACGCACCCAAATACCAAGCTGACCCAATGCTTCACACATATCATAGAATTTGGTCTTAACAGGCTGACCATTCCAGAAGTCCAACTTGTATTTAGTATCGACACCATAAGCAGAGGTATCTTGCGAGATCACCAGCACTTCTTTTACGCCTGCACGTTTTAATGCAGCCGCTTCTTCAAGTACAGAACCGACTGGACGAGATACTAGATCACCACGCATGCTTGGAATAATACAGAAGGTACAACGGTGGTTACAGCCTTCAGATATTTTCAAATATGCATAATGTTTTGGCGTTAGACGAATTCCTTGCTCAGGAACCAAGTCAATAAATGGATTATGTTTTGGTGGTGCAGGGACATATTCATGTACGGCTTCCATAACATCCTGATAGGCTGCTGCGCCTGTCACTTTCAAGACATTTGGATGCATTTGACGAATTTTGTCTTCATCTTTCCCCAAGCAGCCTGTCACAATCACGCGACCATTTTCACTCATGGCTTCGCCAATCGCATCTAACGACTCTTGTACCGCAGACTCGATAAAACCGCAGGTATTAACAACAACAAGGTCAGCACCATCATAATCTGATGCAACCTGATAACCCTCAGTACGCAACTGGGTTAATATACGCTCAGAATCGACCAATGCCTTAGGACAACCTAAAGAAACAAAACCGACTTTGGGGGATTTCATGCAACAACACTCCACTAGAATGCGCGTATTGTATGACTTTTCCCTGCATAAGCATAGGTATAAACGGTAATGTTTCAGTCACGCACCAAAATATTGCTTACTATTTAACAAAACAAATTTATAGCACCATTATAGTGCACATACCTCCCCTTTTTGATACTGTTTAAGGCGTTTATCTCACGTGTTTGATTTTAGATCACTTAAAAACCATTTTTTTGCTTGAAAACAAGTCATTCTAAAAAGTTGGCGTGCATTTTGCTTTAATTAGGCTACTTTTAATTTTAGAAAATGTTCCATAACAGGGAGCAACCACAATGAAGAAGATGCCATTGCGCTATTTTACATCAGGAAGATTACGCTAATGGATCCTACTCCAACGATTGATTATCGTCTATTGGTTGATAATTTAACCACAGCCATCTTATTGGTCGATAAAAATCTAAACATTTTTTATCTAAATTCATCATGTGAAGCACTTTTTGACATGAGTCTTTTGCGTGCTTCAGGTATGCCTGTCATTCAGCTACTTCAAGCACCGAATGACACTTTTGATACGCGTGAAGCTTTATTCAATACCTTAAATACAGGTCAAGCCTATACACGTCGTGAAGCCATCATTAATGTTAATTTCAAAGACATTCATGTGGACTATTCGGTTTCGCAGCTCAATGCAGGTCGTCCATATCATCCTTTATTGTTGATTGAACTCAATCCAATTGATCGGATGCTCAAAATTTCGAAAGAAGAAAACCTGATTCAGCAACATCAAGTCACTCGACAGCTTATTCGTGGTGTTGCACATGAGATTAAAAACCCTTTGGGTGGAATTCGTGGCGCAACACAACTTCTGGCTCGCAGCTTAAACGATCCACAATATAATGAATTCACTGACATTATTATTAATGAAGTTGATCGCTTAAGAACATTAGCAGATACCATGCTCGGCTCGCGTCAATTACCAAGCTATGTCGATGTCAATGTCCATGAACCGTTAGAACGTGTGCGCTCACTGATCACCAATCAAACCAAAAAGAAAATCAAGATTACCCGTGATTACGACCTGTCCCTACCCGATGTCAAGGCAGATCGAGACCAATTGATTCAAGTGATGCTCAACATCAGTGTCAATGCTGTTCAAGCCATGCTTGAGCACAAGGATTTCTTCCAAGAGCACAAGCCTGAACTGATTTTACGTACACGCATTCAACGTCTTGTCACCATTAACGGAATTTTGCACCGTTCAGCTGTACGAGTTGACATTGAAGATAACGGGCCAGGTATCCCAGAAGAAATTTTAGAGTCCGTGTTTTATCCACTCGTCACAGGCCGTGCCAATGGCACAGGGCTTGGTTTGAGTATTGCACAAAATATTATGCACCAGCACAACGGGATGATTGTCTGTCATTCTGTCGCTGGTAAAACAGTTTTTAGCCTATATTTACCTTGGGAGTCGCAACATGTCGCGAAATAAAATTTGGGTCATTGATGATGATCGCGCCATGCGCTGGGTGCTGGAAAAAACATTCAAAGAAGAAGGTTTTGATGTCACCAGCTTTGAGGAAGCTCAAAGCGCTTTAGACCAACTTCTTCATGAAGCTCCAGACGTTATTTTAACTGACATCCGTATGCCTGGAATCGATGGTCTAACTTTTCTAGGCAAGGTAAAAAGCAGCCATCCTGATTTGCCTGTGATTATTATGACCGCACATTCTGATTTAGAGTCTGCCGTGTCTAGTTATCAAACGGGTGCGTTTGAGTATCTACCGAAACCCTTTGATATTGACGAAGCTCTAGCTTTAGTTAATCGTGCAATTTTGCACATTACCAAATTACAGCAACAAGAATCTGCTAATAAAACCAGCTCACCAATTCATTCGACTGAAATTATTGGCGAATCACCTGCCATGCAGGAAGTTTTCCGTGCGATTGGTCGTTTATCACAATCTCATATTACTGTTCTGATTAATGGTGAATCAGGTACGGGTAAAGAGTTGGTCGCTCACGCACTGCATCGCCACTCACCGCGCAAGAGCAAACCATTTATTGCACTCAACATGGCTGCGATTCCAAAAGATTTGATTGAAACCGAATTGTTTGGTCATGAAAAAGGTGCTTTCACAGGGGCAAATACACAACGTCAAGGTCGCTTTGAGCAAGCCAATGGCGGTACATTGTTCCTCGATGAAATTGGTGACATGCCGTTTGAAACGCAAACCCGTTTGTTACGTGTTTTGGCAGATGGCGAATTCTACCGCGTTGGTGGACATATCCCCGTTAAAGTCGATGTACGTATTGTTGCAGCAACTCACCAAGATTTGGAAAAACTGGTTAATGAAGGTCGTTTCCGTGAAGACTTGTATCATCGTCTCAACGTTATTCGTATTCATATTCCAAAATTAGCGCACCGCAGTGAAGATATTCCAATGCTGGCGCAGCACTTTCTGGCACAAGCTGGCAAAGAACTTGGCGTTAGTCCAAAAATCTTACGTCCAGAAACCATTAGCTATATGCAGCAATTGCCTTGGCAGGGTAACGTTCGTCAATTAGAGAACACTTGTCGCTGGTTAACGGTGATGATCACAGGTCGAGAAGTGTATCCTGAAGATCTTCCGAATGAGCTAAAACAAATTCCTATTCAGAAATCGGATGATGCTGGCAATGCCGTCGCAACCCAAGAACGTGTCAGCATCCAGCATTGGGATGAACTTTTAGCACAATGGGCGGTACAAAAGTTACGCAATGGTGAAATGAAAATTTTGGATATTGCAACACCAATGTTTGAGCGCACGCTCATTAATGCAGCGTTACAACAAACCAGAGGACGCAAGCGCCATGCTGCTGAACTCCTTGGTTGGGGTCGTAATACACTGACTCGTAAACTCAAAGAACTCGGTATGGACTCTGCCGATGACGATGAAGAAGAAGATCAAAAGCTCTCAACACTAGACTAAGTTCAGCGAGATTTGAAAAGCCATGCTCAGCATGGCTTTTTTATTGAGATGAAGCCTAAATGAAAATTGCAAAAAGATACATAAAAAACCAACACTAAGTGTTTGTTAGCAATCTATTTTTCAACAAATTAAAGTAAATAGACCTTAAGCGGACAATTGTAGAGCTTGGTCTTGAGCCATTTTAGTCCAGATTTGTTATACTTAAAAATCAATCGTGATATCTTCAATAATTTTCTATGTCAGATCCTATTCACTGCTATTGCAACGTGCCTCCACAAACCAAACGTGGATTTGAACGACATCTTGCCTTTGTAATATCTGCTACAGAACTTTTTTTAGATAAAGGATATGACGCTGTTTCACTCGATGACATCGTTAACCACGCGGGAGGTTCAAAAGCCTCTTTATATAAATACTTTGGCAACAAAGATGGTTTATTTAAAGCGATTTGCGATTATCGCCGTGATATTTTCTTTAAAGAATTATTTTTAAAAATATCACTACAAAACAATGAGTTAAAAGAGTTATTAACGAGCATTTTACAGAATTTTTATCAACATATTTTAAAACCTGAAAATCGAAAATTTGTCCGACTACTCTTTGAACAAACCAAGCACAACCCTGAGCTTGCAGTTTATTTATACGAAGAATGCCCAGAAAAAATTCTACATAAAGTCAGTCATCGGCTACAACAAGCTCATGAACAAGGTCAGATTGTTTGTGAACGACCAATCAACTCTGCACAAATGTATTTGGGTATACTCTGGCATTTTGAATGGCAAGTGCTCATGGGCGTTGATCCCCAAGAGAGTCTAGAAGAAATTACCGACTATATTGAATATAGCATCGATCACTTCCTAAAAGGCTTGCAATATCGAGAAGTTTTTGGAAAAACAAGCAGTTTATAGTATAGTAGCCGATTACTTTTTTCTTTAACGAACAACTAATTGTTGATGCCATCGCGATTCAACAATTATGTGGAGTAACCATGGCTCTACGGCATTTCCTTACCTTACGTGATCTTTCTACAGCAGAACTCAATCGCATTATTGCACGTGCGCAAGAATTAAAGCACTTGCAACACGAAAACACGGTTTATCAACCTTTTGTTGGTAAAGTTCTCGGCATGATCTTTGAAAAATCAAGCACACGTACCCGTGTTTCATTTGAAGCAGGTATGTGCCAATTTGGCGGTAGTGCAATCTTTTTATCTCCACGAGATACTCAACTTGGCCGTGGCGAACCAATTGAAGATTCAGCACGTGTGATTTCAAGCATGCTTGATATTGTGATGATTCGTACTTTTGGACATGACATTGTAGAGCGCTTTGCATCTTTCTCTAAAGTTCCTGTGATTAATGCATTGACCGATGATCACCACCCTTGTCAGCTTCTTGCCGATGTTCAAACTTATGTTGAACACCGTGGCAGTATTGAAGGCAAAACAGTCGCGTGGATTGGTGATGGCAACAATATGTGTAATTCATATATTGAAGCAGCACACATGTGGGGCTTTAAGCTGAAAATCGCTGCGCCGAAAGGCTATGAACCAAAACCTGAGTTTTTGTCTGAATTTGCACACTGTGCAGAACTTGTAGACTCAGCAGAAGATGCTGCTGTGAATGCTGATCTTATTGTGACTGATGTCTGGGCTTCAATGGGTCAGGAAGAAGAGCAAAAAATTCGTGAAAAAGCATTTGCGGATTATCAGGTCAATGAGCACCTCATGAGCCTTGCTCACCCTGACTGCTTATTCATGCACTGTCTACCAGCTCACCGAGGCGAAGAGATTTCTGAAAACATGCTTGACCATAAAAATGCTGTGGTTTGGGATGAAGCAGAAAACCGCCTACATGCACAAAAAGCCTTAATGGAATTTTTGTTGCTTGAAAATCTTAAAAAAGACTAATTTTTAAGAGCCTCTTCGGAGGCTTTTTTTATGCCAGATTCACTTAAACAAACACGAAAATGTTGACATGAAATGGTGTATAAATTTAAGGGTTTTGTTGAATTTTGCTAATAAAGCTTGTCACTACATGTTTGCCCGATATCCTATAGATGTCTTTTGACTATGTACAAACAATATGAAAACTGAAAACTTTGTTCTGATTGGACAAGCTTTATTTGGTGAATCCTGGCAAAGCCAAGTCGCTGATTTTTTAAATATTGATACGAATGACATTCAAGATTGGATTCGTTCCGATCAGATTCCAAATTGGGTCAATGATGATTTAATTAAACTAGCCGATATGCGGCTTGAACAAATGCATCATGTGATTGATGTTTTACATAATAAATCCGTTGCTTGAATCTAAAAAAGAGGCTTGTAAAAAGCCTCTTTTTTTCATCTAAATTCTAAAAATATGCAAACCATAAATGAATCGCGGTAGGCCCAACCAGTACCATCAAAATTCCTGCAATCACCATCGTCAAACTGGCAATCACTCCTTCTTCACTATCACGTTGGCGAGCACGGACAGTACCAAAGCCATGTGCACCATTACCAAAGGCTGCACCATTTGCAATATTGGAACGAATTCTGGTTAAGGCCAAAACAAAGTCACCGCAGACCATACCAAATAGTCCTGTAATCATGGTAAATAGTGAAACCAGAGCTGCTGAACCGTGAATATTTTCTGCCAAAGCAATTGCAAATGGTGTAGAAATCGAACGTGCCATTAAACTATGTGTCACTTCAGGACTAAATTTAAATAATTCAGCCAACTGATATGCACTTACCACACCGACCGTCATACCCACGACAACAGCCAAGGATAATACCCCTAGATGCTGGCGAATCATCGCACGATAGCGGTAGATTGGTACTGCAAAAGCCACAGTTGCGGGCCCTAACAAATTGACAATCCACTGTGTATCCTGCTGATAAGTCTGGTAAGAAATTCCAAAAATCATCATTAAAACAATTGTAAGTACAGGCACTAAAATCGCAGGCGAAAGCCAAAGTTTCGGATATCGACTATAAATTTTTTTAGAGATGACATAAGCAACTAGTGTCCAAACCAAACATAACCCAGCCCAAAGATTCATTGTCACTGCTCCTTAGCGTAGACCATGCTGCAAGCGTTTACGGGCATGCCAGTATTTTTTAAGACGATAGGCATAATGAATCGTTAAACTGGTACTCAACATCACCAGCATAGTTCCCAAACCAATACTCACGACAATTTGCCAGCCTTCACTTAGAAATAGTTGCTTGTACTGAACTACAGCAACCGCAATCGGGATAAATAGCAGAACCAACTCAGCCAATGCCGCATCTGCACCCAAAGCCACTTGTTCGAGCTTAATCCAACCTGTAAACAGACAGGCCAATAATAAAAACATGCCTAAAATACCTGAGGAAATTGGCAAGCTTAGTTTTTGATGGATGAGGTTTCCACACCACCAGAAAATGGCCAAAACTCCCAGTTGCAGCAAGAGTTTGAGCAATTGTTTACCCATATTGAGCTTAGTATTCATGGCGAGTTTAAAACAGCATTTTGCATTTGATAGAATCATATTAAATGCAAATCCGTATACCAAATATGAATTATTTAATTTAAAATTATGCCAATTTGGAATAATAAAATTCATCCTATGCTGTCGTTCAAATTACTGCGCTGTTTTGTGACTTTGGTCAAAACTAAAAGCTTTACCCAAACTGCGGATGAACTGCATCTGACCCAACCCACCATCAGTAAAATGTTGCAACAGCTTGAAGATCAGCTTGGCGTTCAACTCTTGGTCAAAGCCGAATTTGGACGAAAACGACAAGTTGAACTGACAGAAATTGGTGAGCGAATTTATCAGCATGCTTTGGATTTACTACAAACCCAGCAGAATATCTTTCAGGAAATTGAAAACTATCAATCTCTGAAAACTGGCACACTCAGATTGGGTGTCCCTCCACTTGGTGCTCAACTGCTCACGCCTGCCCTTTTTGACTACCATCAACAATGGTCAAAAATTGAATTGTCTTTTTTAGAGGTCGGTTCACGTGGTATCGAGCAAGCCCTGTTAAATAACGAACTCGATGTCGGCGTATTATTACAGCCCTTCGATACTGATATTTTCAATGCGATTGAACTGTGTGATTATCCCTTAATGGTGCTGTTACGGCGCGACTCTCTTTGGGCAAACCGCTCATCCATTCGTTTAGAAGAATTACAGCAACAGGCTTTTTTAATGTTTCCTGAGAATTTTTCTCTAAATAGCATCATTATGAATGCATGTACACATCTGGGTTTTGAACCGAATATTGTCTGTAAAACCAGTCAGTGGAATCTACTGGCTGACATGGTTTTACAGCGCATGGGCATTGCTCTTTTACCGCAGTACTATACCAATATGCTAGATGCTCAATTATTTGCCGCGATTCCATTACAACAGCCAGATATTCGTTGGCATTTATTTATGGCATGGAAAAAAAATTATGCCATTTCTCCTGCGGTACAAGCATGGACCAAAATCATGCATCAGCACTTTCCACACAAAAAAACCTGATTAGGCGTTCAGTGCAGCCTGATAACGGCGGGCAACTTCATTCCAGTCAACTACTTCATAAAATGCCGCAATATATTCAGGTCTGCGGTTTTGATACTTGAGATAATAAGCATGCTCCCAAACATCTAAACCTAAAATTGGGGTATTCCCCCACATCAAAGGTGAATCCTGATTGGCACTGCTTTCGACAATGAGCTTTTTTTCTGGTGTAACCGATAACCATGCCCAACCACTACCAAAACGTGTCAGCGCAGCTTTGGTAAATGCTTCTTTGAAAGCTTCAAAACCACCAATATCACGCTGAATTGCTTGCGCTAATTCAGTTTGTGGCTCTCCTCCTCCTTGTGGACTCATCACTGTCCAAAACAAACTATGGTTCGCATGTCCACCTGCATTATTGATGACCGTTGCCTTTAACTGTTCAGGAACATGTTCAACTTGAGCAACCAGCGCTTCTACCGTTAATTTTTCCCAATCTGTTCCTGCAATTGCCGCATTAATATTGTTGATATAGGTTTGATGATGTTTGGTGTGATGAATCTGCATCGTTTGAGTATCAATATGCGGTTCGAGTGCATCATAAGCGTATGCTAATTCAGGTAATGTATAAGCCATTTCATGAAATCCAATATTTGAATGATAATTATTTACACAAAGAACCTGACATATACCCGATTTTCATCAATCTGAATAGCCCAGATTTGATGGGATGTGCTCAATCAAAATGGCTTTTTCATATTTCCATCATGTTTTAACCCTTAAAATCTAGAATAGATTTTTACTATCTATATAAATTAAAGCTTAATAAAAAAATATAAATACTTATATAACAAATAATTAATTAAATATTAAATCTACATAAATGATTATTTAAATCATTAAATCCATTATCAATAATGATAATGATTTTTATTTAGTTTATTATTGTTTTGTTTTTTGTAACACAATCATAGCGATGACAATTATGCAGCAACATATATTCAAATTCCGCCCTTTGGAACTTGTTTTAGGAATTCGTCAGATTTTATTATTCGGGATCTCTGCTTCTTTACTATCTACAGCAACATTTGCCAGTGAGGAAAGTACGCTTCCAACCATTACAGCGCATGCAAATCAAGATGCAACCACAAGTTATACCGTTAAAAAAAGTAGAAGTGCCACCAAACTGAATTTAGCCCTGAAAGATACACCACAATCTGTCAGTGTCATTACCAGTCAGCAAATTGAAGATGCCAATCTTACCTCCGTGGAAGATGTACTCAATCAAACACCTGGTGTTTCTATGCAACGTTATGGAGCAAAAGGGGCTGTTGGAAATGGTGGGGAATATACTTTTTACTACGCTCGTGGTAAGCAAATTATTAATTATCAAGTCGATGGAGTAATGACCTCCCCGTCGCTAGACAGTAAAAATGGTTCAGTGATCAGTAGCTTAGATCCTGCTATCTATGAAAATGTAACCGTTGTCAAAGGTGCAACAGGTTTAACCAATGGCGCAGGCTACCCAAGTGCAAGCGTCAATTTTAATCGCAAGCATGCCAATAGCACCGAGCCAAAAGGTGAAATCAAAGTCAGCGCAGGCTCATGGAATACCTACCGTACCCAACTTGATGTGCAAGACAAACTGAACCAGTCAGGCAGTGTTCGCGGTCGTGCAGTTGCTGTATATGGGCAAGGTGATTCATGGCAAGACTGGGGTGACAATCGCTCAGCAACTTTATATGGGATTGTCGATGCCGATTTATCAGATCAAACGACCGTTTCAGTCGGTGGCATGCTCAGCCGCAATAAAATTACAGGGCAAGGTGTTCATGGTTTAGATATGTATGGGGCTGATGGCAGCATTAATCCCTACAGCCCGAGTTTTAACTCCAGTGCACGCTGGGCATATAGCAAAGTCGATACATTCAATGCCTTTGCTCAACTAAAACATCAGTTTGATAATAATTGGATTTTACAGGCAAACTATAGTTATACCGAACAAGATATCAAATCGCTCTATGGCGTCATTGGGGTTGCTTCTGCCAACTACACTACCAATGTTGCCTCTCTGGCTGCATCTCAAAACAATTTCAATCCCAAAGAGCATAGCCTTGATGTTTCAGCGTCGGGACCTTATCAACTGTTAGGACGTGAACATGAACTTATGCTTGGTGCAAGCTATCAATATGTCCGCAATAACAATGACAACTTTAATGGCTGTGACTCAAGCACCGATACCTGTACGGTAGATTTATCGACATGGAACGGTA
The DNA here is from genome assembly GCF_003261585.1 of Acinetobacter sp. MB5. Taxonomy (GTDB): domain Bacteria; phylum Pseudomonadota; class Gammaproteobacteria; order Pseudomonadales; family Moraxellaceae; genus Acinetobacter. The sequence goes on from NZ_POVU01000001.1 coordinate 197,097, forward strand.
ATGTTGCCGTACCATCAGGAGCAACCCGTGTAATTGGGGTCAACAATAAAGAATATCAGCAAGTGGGTTACTATGCTGCAACTCGCTTGAACCCGACTGATCGCTTGCATGTGATTTTGGGGTCACGTTTATCTGACTATACCTATCGTTCACATGTTACCACCACGACCAAAACCACTGACTCACGCATGAGTGCCTATGCTAAGTTAACGCCTTATGCAGGTATTACCTATGACATTTCGCCAAATGTCACGGCGTATGCGAGCTATACCAACATTTTCATGCCGCAAACCTATCGGGATTACAACTACAACCTACTTGATCCCCAAGAAGGTAACAACTATGAGGCAGGTTTAAAAGCAGCTTTCTTAGATAACAGAATCAATCTCAGTGCAGCATATTTCCAATCCAAAATGGACAATGTTGCCAACAGTGGGACGGTTTATGGCTCAAATATTCCAAGCAGCCTGACAGGTGTTGTCAGTTCAACCAGTAGTTATTACAGTGCTATTGATGGCGTAATCACCAAAGGTTATGAACTTGAAGCCTCAGGTGAGATCCTAGAAGGTTGGAATGTTCAAGCAGGTTATAGCCATGCCAAATCCACCAAAAGCGGAATTAAACAAAACACGACCATTCCTGAAGATCAATTCAAACTATTTACAACCTACAATCTACCGATTTGGGATAAAAAGCTGACCATTGGCGGTGGAGTAAACTGGCAAAGTGCATTTTATAGCAGCAGTGTTTCAGGTACCAAATATATTGCCTATAAACAAGACGGCTACGCATTGGTCAATTTAATGGCGAAATACCAGCTTACGCCAGCATTAAGCGTTGCTTTAAATGTTGACAATGTCACCAATGAAAAATATCGCCTGAACTATTGGGCGGCTACTTATGGAGATCCGACTAGCTATACCGCATCTCTCAGCTATAAATTTTAATTGAAGTTCTTTAAACACCCCTGAGCTTATGCTTTGGGGCTTTTTTAAATGTTAGACCATAATTATCCGAGTATCTTTATGAAAATTCTTGGACTACTGTTGATTGTGATCGGTTGTGGCGTGCTGTATTGTTGCCACCCAAATCAATCTTTACTCAAGCAACCACTTGCCAAAACTTATCGTGGTTTAGCCATTATTTTTTCTGTCAGTAGCCTATTGATTTTGTGGTGGGTTCTACCCAAAGTCGTGGCTGTTTTATCGTGGCTGATCTGTATCACTGTCGTGTGGAGTTTCTTGCCGTTTGTTCCTCTATTTAAACTAACAGGTCGGTCATGAAAGCTAAAACTCAACACCCGATTCAACCTGATTGGTGGAGCAAAACCATCGCTGGCGGAGTCTTGGGATTTACTCTTGCACTGATGATAGGTTGTTTGGTTTTTCTGATCGGTCAACCATTTCTTGATGCTAGTGTTTTAGCACAAATTGCCATGTGGAGTATTCCTTGGAGTTGGCTCCCGATTTTCTTTGCCTGTTATTTCATTCCTAGAGGTTGGCAAGCCTTACTGATCATGCTGTTTGCCAATCTGATTGCGGGTTTAGCTGTGTTTTTACTAAGAGGTGCTGTATGAAAGTCCGTGCAGATATCATGAAGCTTTCAAAAAGCATGCATACATGGGTTGGGATTTTTGCAGGGATTCTGCTCTTTATCTGCTTTTTTGCAGGCGGCTTAAGCATGTTTCAGCATCAGCTGAGCCAGTGGGCAACGCCTCCTAATCAAGTCCTGCCGGCCGTGCAAGTTCAGCAACTCAATCAGTTAATTGCCAATGTTCAACAGCAACACCCCGCAGCTCAAAAGAGTTTTACCTTAAATATCAACTCGACTGAATTTCATTATGCTCCCATGATGTGGACAGAAGGTCGCGGTGGTGGACGCCATGCTGTCGATGCAACTCAAAAAACATGGCTTGCCAGCTTAGATGAACAAGGTCAGACTCTCATCAAACAAGAACCTTTGGTGCAACCAGGACATTTGATTGAGCAATTACATGAAACCGCGAGCATTCCTGGAACACTTGGACATGACAGTTTAGGGGTTACTTTAATGGGTGTGGTGTGCGTATTGTATTTTCTAGCTTTATTTTCAGGTTTGATTTTACTACTACCCACATTGGTCAAAGACTTTTTTGCCATTCGTGCGGGGAAAAATAAAAAACGCTTCTGGCTCGATACCCACAATGTGATTGGGATTACCAGTTTGCCTTTTCATGTCATCATTAGCGTGACTGTAGTAGTTTTTGCATTTCATGATATTTTTTATGACACGCTACAGTTTGCATCTAAACAGAAAAAATCATTTTTCCCGCCCCCAGCAGAACATGTCATTGATCAAGCTGTACCAAAATTAGATATCAATCAGATTTTAGCTCAAGTCAAAAAAGTTTCACCTCAATATTCAGTGAGCTATATTCAATTCAATAACTTGAACCAACCTGAAAAAGCCAATGCACGCATTGCAGTTTATAGCAGTGATCAAATGCTACGTGGTGCAACACAAGACTTTATGACCATGAACCCCTATAAAGTCAGTGAATACAACAACAAATTTCTAAATACTGAAACAGGTGCTTGGAATAAACTCGTCACTTCGATGTTCAGCCTACACTTTGGTAGTTTTGGTGGCACAGGGATTCGCTGGATGTATGTTTTACTGGGCTTGGCGGGCGCATTTTTGTTCTACTCAGGCAATATTTTATGGGTAGAAACTCGTGCTCGTAAACGCAAGAATCCGAATGATGCGATTCCTGAGCAACGTCAAGATGTGCGTTTATTAGCCAGCTTAACAATTGGCAGTTGTTTAGGTTGTGTCTTGGCGATTTTTAGTAGCATGTTAATCGGCAAATGGAGTTATGCACTCTTTAACCCATTATCCGTCACTTTAAATCAACTGTTTATTTATATTTATTATGTGGTGTTCTTAGGCTGTATTAGCTATGCATTTGCAATTGGTGCAGCCAAAGCATTACCACAATTTTTACTGGCGATTGCAATGGTCTTGCTCGCAATTCCACTGACCGCAATTGTATCCTATATCATGCCAAGTTTAGGTTTGTGGCACTACACAGGTGATCTGATTTGGATTGATATTATTGCATTACTGATCGGTTTATTGTTTTTACGTTTTTATCGACAAGCCAAACGGCGTTCAAAAACAGCCGATCAAGGTTCATTATGGGCGGCTTCCTCTTCAACAAGTCTGTCATAAGAAACACGCTTTAGGTTTGGTATCAGCATTTGCCAAATCTAAAGCTACCTTTAATCCAACAAATTTGCTATGCTTTATATTCTCTAGAATTGTTCTCCGTTATATACATGCAAGTTACGCCACCTTAATTTCTCGTTTTCTGCTTGAGTAATTTTGTCATCACCAGTATTTGACTCGTGATGTGGTGTCGTCTGTGTGCTTATATATCACATCACGAGCCTAATTGTTTTTTCTTCTTAAATTAGGTTTTTTCTATGTTTTCAACGTATCGACAGCAATGGTTCGGTCATATTCGTGCCGATATTTTGTCTGGCCTCGTCGTCGGCTTAGCGCTGATTCCTGAAGCAATTGCGTTCTCGATTATTGCTGGGGTTGACCCGAAAATCGGTTTATATGCCTCTTTTTCAATGGCAGTTGTGATTGCGATTGTCGGTGGTCGACCTGCCATGATTTCTGCGGCTACAGGGGCTATGGCGCTCCTCATGGTCACGCTGGTCAAAGACCACGGTTTGCAATATTTATTTGCCACCACCATTTTGACGGGTCTTTTACAAATCATTGCAGGGAAAATTCGCCTTGCCAACCTAATGCGCTTTGTCTCTAAGTCTGTGGTAATTGGGTTTGTGAATGCCCTCGCTATTTTGATTTTTATGGCACAGCTCCCTGCCTTATACAACGTCAGCGCTTGGGTCTATGTGTTTGTCGCACTGGGTCTTGCGATTATTTACCTATTCCCTTATGTGCCTAAGATTGGCAAGCAAATTCCATCGCCACTGGTTTGTATTATTGTGATTACTGCTTTGGCTTTGCTGTTTAATGTGCATGTTCCAACAGTCGGCGACATGGGTAAACTACCTGACACGCTGCCGATGTTTCTGATTCCAAATATTCCTTTGAACTTGGAAACTTTACAGATCATCTTCCCTTATGCAGCAGCCATGGCAGCCGTAGGCTTACTTGAGTCGATGATGACCGCAACCATTGTCGATGACATGACCCATACCACCAGCAACAAACATCAAGAATGTGTGGGACAAGGCGTTGCCAACATCGTGACAGGTTTCATGGGGGGGATGGCGGGTTGTGCCATGATTGGACAGTCCATGATTAACATTAAGTCAGGGGGTCGTGGACGTTTATCGACATTCTTTGCGGGCGTGTTCTTGTTTATTTTGGTGGTGTTTATTCACGACTGGCTGAAAGTCATCCCAATGGCAGCACTCGTCGCAGTCATGGTTATGGTGTCTATCAGTACCTTTGAATGGAAGTCGATCACTCAATTTCATAAAAACCCAAGTAGCAGTAATGTGGTGATGATTGCCACCGTGATTGTGGTTTTAGCAACACATAACTTGGCATTAGGTGTCATTACAGGTGTCTTGTTATCAGCTGTATTTCTTGCCAACAAACTGGAAAAACAATTGCAGTGTCAAATTACCGATACCGAAGAACAGCGCGTCTATCAAATTCAAGGGCAAGTATTTTTTAGCTCAGCGAAGAAGTTTGCTCAATTGTTTGAATATCAACATAGTCAAAATCGAATTGTGATTGATTTGGAACAGGCACACCTTTGGGATGTAACGTCAATTGAAACGCTAGATCAGGTGATTGGCAAATTTAAACGCAATGGAATGGACTGTGAAATTCGTGGATTGAATGCTGCCAGTGTGCAGTTGCTGCAACAACATGCCACACAGGCGCAGTTACATTTGAGTTAAGCTAAATTGAAAACTTAAAATCAAAAATTGCAGGCATTTCGCCTGCAATTTTTTTATGAATGAGATTTAGCACGAAGCTGAGCAGCATATTCTACTGCATCACCCTCAGGCGCTTGTGATTTGTTATAAGGTTTTGCCACAAACATATAGACCAAACCACTGCCAATCACAAAACCAAGACCAATCAAGACAATCCAGCGATCGACAAATGAATTACCTGTTGCTGGTTGAGCCAGTAAGTAAATCGCAAAGATGCCGTATGCCAGTGCCAAGATATTGATGATCAACCCCCAAGCACCAACAGTCCACTCACCTGCTGGTTTCCAGCCTTTGAAACGCTGACGCAACGCCGCCAAAACCACCATTTGGAATGAGCAATAAATCCCGATCACAGCAAACGCAGTAATACGTGCCAAGCTATCTGGTTGGAAGTAAACCAAGAAACATAGCAAAATCGGCAGGATACAGCTTACAATCATGGCATTGTCAGGCACACCTTGTTTTGACAATTTCGCCATCCAACGGCTATTTGGCAACATTTCATCACGTGCAAACGAGAACACCAAACGGCTTAAAGCCGCTTGTAATGACAAGATACAAGACAGCATTGCGACAATCGCAATCACAATAAAGATATTCGCACCAGTTGTGCCGAGTGCTTCATTTAAAATTGCAGGAATCGGGTCAGTAATTTTACCTGATACGATTTGTAGCAAGTTTGGAGATGCCATCAAATAACCAAGTACCGATAAAATTGCAGATACCGCACCAAACACGATACTTAAAATCATGGCGACAGGAATCTGACGACTTGGGTTTTGCACTTCTTCTGCTACGTTACCGCAGGCTTCAAAACCGAAGAACATGAACAAGCCCAACAAAGATGCTGACATGAAGGCGCTAAAGTAAGAACCATTACTCGCCAACACGCCCATTGAATCAAATACCACAGAGAATGGTTGTGCACGGTGGAAAATCAGCAAGTATAAACCTAAGCCAATCACGCTCAGGATTTCACACCAAAACCCGATACGCGCAACACGTGCCAAGTTTTTTGTGCCTGACATGTTCACCACCATAATCACCAACAGCAAAATCACGGATGTGATGAGGCTATTCATGGCAGTCGGAGCGAAATGCAATAATGACAACACAAAACCGCTACTGTATTCCACAATCGAAGTGACTGTGACTACCAAAGCCCAGAGATAAATCCATGCTGCCATCCACGCGTATTTACGCCCCCATAAACGCCGCGCCCACGGATACAATCCGCCTGTAATTGGATATTGTGAGGCGGTTTCCCCAAATACCATCGCCACCAATAACTGTCCAATTGCAACAATTAAAATCCACCAAATCGATGGTGGTCCCGCCAGAGTAATCGCCAGTGCAAACAGTGAATACACGGCGGTCAATGGTGATAAATAGGTAAAGCCCAACGAAAAATTTGAAATCAGACCAATCGAGCGTTCAAACTGGGTGGCTTCTTGATCTACTGCATGTGCGATGTGTTTGACTTCATCGACCACCAGTCCCACATCTTCTTTAATCGAATGTTTTGTCATGTTATTTCCTTATATTGCCCTTATTCTTTGCTCAAAAGCAGATCAGAACAAGTATGCTCGGAATTGCCAAAATGGAAATTGAGTATGCCCCAACCCAATTCCCATCTGACGATCTTACCAACCCAATTGTTTGTTAAAGCCTAAAGCGTCGTAGTAATCGCCCTGATAGGTAATTTTGCCATTATGAACACGGACAAAGCTCACCCCTTCAAAGGATAACGGCTTGCCTGTTGCAGGGGTTTCTTTACTCCATGCCCCTGTATTGGTTCCGCTAAAACGCCATTGAAACGAAATACCATCTTTACTGACAAGTGGTTTACTGGTCATTTCCCATTTCAAGTTAGGTACAGCACCCACAAAAACTTTAATGACATTATCGCGTGCGGCTACACGTCCTTTTTGCGGTGTGCCAACGGTGACATCGTAGTACACGGCATCTTGTGCCAGATATTTCGATGCTTTTTCAGCATCATGTGCATTCCACGCTGCCATATAGGCTTTAATGACTTTTTGCGGATCTTCTTGTGCGGCATGTGCTGCGCCAACCAATGCCATTAAGGTCATAAAACTAAACGCACGAACTGTCTGTTGCATATTCCTCTCCCCGATTGGAATGTATTTTTTAAATTAATCTTCGTAAGCACTCATGACATGTTTAATACGGGTATATTCCTCGAAGCCATAGCCCGATAAATCTTTGCCGTAACCTGATTTTTTGAAGCCACCATGTGGCATTTCTGCAGTCAATGGAATATGGGTATTGATCCACACCGTACCAAAATCCAAATCGCGAGATAGGCGCATGGCACGTGAGTGATCTTTCGTCCAGACACTCGATGCCAAGCCATATTCCACATCATTGGCTTTGTCTAGCGCATCAGCTTCGTCACTAAATTTCTGCACGGTAATGATTGGCCCAAAGATTTCGGTTTGTACCACTTCATCATGCTGTGCCAAACCTGTGATGACCGTTGGCTCAAAATAGAAGCCTGCTTGCTCGGCTTTTTTGCCCCCTGTTTCAACTTTGGCATGTGCTGGCAAACGCTCAATAAAACCTTGAATACGTTGAAGTTGCCCTGCATTATTCAGCGCACCATATAAAGCGTCTTGGTCATCTGGCAAACCAAACTGGGTATTTTTGGCAGCATTCACCAGTTTCTCTACAAACTGATCATGTACCTGATCGGCAACCAAAACGCGGGTTGCTGCAGTACAGTCTTGACCCGCATTGAAGTAACCCGCGAGTGCAATATGCTCAGCGGCTTTGTCCAAATCGGCATCTTCAAAAATCAAAACAGGGGCTTTACCACCCAGTTCCAAATGGGCTTTGGCAAGATTGGCTGCGGCTGATGCTGCCACTTGTAAACCTGCACGAACTGAACCTGTAATTGACACCAGTGCAGGCACACGATGCGATACCACTAAAGAACCTGCTTCGGCATTGCCAAGTACCACGTTAAATACGCCTTTTGGAAATAATGGCGCTGCCAGTTCCGCCAATAACAATGTACTTTCTGGTGTGGTATCACTTGGTTTAAGCACTACGGTATTGCCTGCGGCTAAAGCAGGAGCAATTTTCCATACTGCCATTAAAAATGGATAATTCCACGGTGCAACCTGCCCGACGACACCTAAGGGTTCACGGCGAATGCTTGAGGTGGTTCCCTGTAAATATTCCCCTGTCGATTTGCCTTCCAAGCAGCGTGCTGCTCCTGCAAAGAAGCGAATTTGATCTGCTGCGGCAGCCACTTCTTCAGAAGCAATCAAATGTTTGAGCTGTCCTGTATTACGGCTTTGGGCTTCAACTAAACGTTCTGAATTTTGTTCAATCGTATCTGCAAGGGCTAACAGTGCCTTTTGACGAACCGATGGCGTTGCTTTTCCCCACACTGCAAACGCTGATTTTGCCGCCTGATACGCCGCGTTGACTTCCGCTTCTGTGGCATTCGGTGATTGGGCATACACCTCACCTGTCACTGGACTGACAAGGTCAAAGTATGTTCCACCCAGCGATTCAACATATTCCCCATTAATAAAATGTTTTAACTTTTGTATGCTCATTACGTGTCGTATTCCCTATGTACAGTCATTTAAAATAATACCTATAATGTTATATGTATTATGTTTAAAAATTCCTGTCAATCACTTTAATTAAAATTTTTATGTTTTATTGAATTCACGAATCGACTAGGAAATCAGCAAAAAGACTGCAAAATACGCCATCTGTATTTTTATTTCTGCCAAAGCTCGGTAGATTGTGCAAAGAACACAATAACTAGATTCAACACAATTTCTGACAAGGTAACCCAATGATAGAACTGACGCTTGGCGCCAATACTGCCCTGAACACCACACAACTGACGGTAGACATCCAAGTGTTTGGTTTAAGTGCGGCAGAATTGGATTTTAGCGTCTATCGCCTTGCTCAGCAGAGCCAGAAAGTCCGTGGTGACGATGACATGATTTTTTACGGGCAACCGCAAGATCAAGCCCGTAGTTTAAGTTTGTCTTCAAGCGCAGTGGGTGCATGTTTAATGGTGGATTTATCGCGCCAAGCCCCTGAAATTGAAAGAATTGCGATTTGCGCCACCCTCGCCGATGTCTCCCGTAATTTCTCAGCGATGAACTTCTTAAAAATTAGATTACTCAATCAAAATGAAGTGCTGGCTCAGGGCAAAATTTTAGGTGAGTCCCGCCAAGAAGCAGCTCTGATTTTAGGAGAAATTTACCGCTATAAAGGTCAGTGGAAATTCCGTCTGGTGGGGCAAGGTTTTAATGGTGGGCTCAAACCTTTGGCAGAGCATTTTGGGGTAGACATTGTAGACGAATCTGAATCAAGCTTTGCAACGCCAACGCCAACATCCAACTTTTTTACAGATATTTTGTCAAATCCACTCAAGATTTTTGAGAAACGTAAACACCTCAAAGCCTTTCAACAATTGATTGGCAACCTATTTCAAACTCAAGATCTGTCTGAAAAAACCCAGCAACAACTCATTCAGTTTTGTCAGCAGCATCAGCTTGATCTCAAAGAAGCTTTGGAATTTTCTCAACAAGAAACTCATTTATTTTTAATTACCGCGACCAGTAAGCAGTCTAAAGCGACCTTAGACCGCTGGATGGCTTTTTTACACCCTACCGAAAAAACCCGAAACCAAGTCTATGCTTTGCTGAAACAAAGCTCGGAACAGCAATTTCGACAAAAACTGCAACAAGCACTTCACTCACGTCAGCTCACTTTGCAGAATATGCAGGCGCTCGATCAGCTTTGCCACAGTCAGCAATTAGCGAAAGCGCAGCTCATACAAAGCATGCACAAAGACATTCAAAACTTTTTGCAGTTTCAACTGGCAAGTATGAGCGCTGATGGTTTTGTCGATCAGACTGAACAACAGGAATTACAGCAACTGTGCCAATTTTTACAGGTCAGCGCCCAACTTGAACGCGACTTGCAGGCACGAATTAGCAAGGTCAATCAGATTTATCAGATTCGTCAGGGGCAAGTACAACCGATACAAACCAATGAGGTCATTTTAAAAAATCTGGAAGTCTGTTATCTGCATCAGACACAAGTCAAAAAACTGCATGCCAAAAAAGAATCGCTCATCGGTGATCTGTTTGTGACCAGTGAACGTCTGATTTATATGTCTAATACCGCGTTAGAAATTCCGATTACGCAGATTATGGGTATCGAATGTCATGCTGCCACCATTTACATTACCGCGAAAACTCAAAAAGCGTCAGGTGAATTCTGGATTGGGCAAGATGCCGATTTGGTTGAAGCGTATATAGATCAAGCGATTAAACGTTTCCACCGTCAACTGGACTTTCAGCAAACCTCTGGCAACACACGGCATATTGCTCAACAGGTGAAAAATGCCGTGTGGGAACGTTGTCAGGGAAAATGTGTCGAATGTGGTGCATCGTCTTATTTGGAGTTTGATCACATTATTCCTTTTTCCAAAGGCGGTTCGAACTCGGAACGCAACATTCAACTGTTATGCCGTTCCTGTAATTTGGCGAAAAGTGATCGTTTATAAGACTGTATTCCACGATATATCGCTATAATAATTTGACCTAGCCTTAGGATAAATGCCATGACCTATTCGACTCAAAATACTTATGATGACATTTCTCCTTCCGCAGAAAGTCTGGCTCAGATCCATCCAGATCTGCGCGTAGCGTTTATTCTCATGAATCAGTTCACCCTCGCCCCTGTTGCAGGATTGGTTGAGTCTTTACGTTTTGCAGCAGACAAGTCTTTTCGCAGCTTACAAATTTACTGTAAATGGGACTGGATTACCTTTTCAAATCAATCGGTTTCTGCAAGCTGTGGTTTATCGGTCAATCCAACAAAAGAATTTAACTTACAAGAACTTAAAGAAAATTATGACTATGTAGTGATCGCGGGTGGCTTACTGACTGAAACGCGTGAACCTTCTCCTGAATTACTGGAAGCCCTCAGAGAGATTCATGCAGCTAAAGTGCCGATTATTGCCTTATGTTCAGGTTGTTTTGTCTTGGCCAATGCAGGCTTACTCGATGGTCTAAAGTGCGCCATTCACTTTACCACCCGAGATGAGTTTGCTACACGCTTTCCTAAAGTTATCACCATTGTTGACCAGAGTTATGTGGAAGACCAAGGCATTTTGACTTGCCCAGGGGGAACAGCAATTGATTTGGCAGCACATTTGATACGTCAGCACTGCGGTGATATTCGGGCACATAAAACTTTGGAATATTTACTGGTCAACGGTGAGAAACCAAGCGAACAAAAAGCTGAACAAATTGCTTTAAACCAACCAAATACTTATGAAAATATCATTGTTCATCAAGCAATTGCCTATATGCGTGACAATCTTGCATCACACATCACCTTAAAAGAAGTGGCTGAGCATGTAAAAACCAACCCACGCCAACTGCACCGTATTTTTGTGAGCAATACCCATGAGTCTCCCGCACATTACTGGCGAAAACTGCGTCTTGATCATTCTAAAAAGCTGCTTGCCAACACCAATAACTACATTACCAATATCGCCATTGAGTGTGGTTTTTCAGATGCCTCTCATTTTATTTTATGGTTTAAAAAACAATATGGAGAAACACCTTTTTCTTATCGTAAACGCCGCCATGAAGCCGAACGTTTGCAATAATTTGGCTAAACTATTCTATGAATTGTCCTAAAAACACTATTGAATCCCTGTATATTTCTTTATCATATTTCGCCCGTTTTATTGACACTCTCCCATGTCCAGACATCTTGCAACCCTGATTGGTCTGAGCGCCATCATCATGTGGGCTTCTATGGTTGGGCTGATTAAACATATCAGTTCAGCGATTGGCCCACATTTAGGGGTAACGCTCATTTATACATTCAGCGCAATTTTATTGCTGATTGTATTTAAAGTTCCCAACCTTCGTGCCATTCCCAAAAAATACCTGATTCTGTCTACTTTGCTATTTGTTGCCTATGAGCTGTGCTTTTCTTTTGCGATTGCTTTATCACAAAATGGACAACAAGCCATCGAAGTCAGTATTGTGAATTATCTGTGGCCGAGCCTGACCATTGTGGCATTTGTCATATTTAAAGAATTACGCTTTCAGTTCCTCATTGTCTTGGGTTTCTTACTCTCCATCACGGGCATTGTGTTTATTCAAACAGGAGATGGTGCTTTTAGCTTGGCAGAAGTCATGGCACATGTTTCAAGTAATCCGCTGTGTTATCTGCTTGCATTTTTAGGTGCAGTGATTTGGGCTTTTTATTGTGTGATCACCAAGAAAATGAGTCAGGGGCACAATCCTGTTTCAATCTTCTTTGTGGTGATGACCCTGATTTTATGGTTAAAATTGTTTATTCAGCATGATATCCATATTCCCGCAATGGATTGGTCGGTCTGGCTAACGATTGTTGTTGCTGCCTGTGCGATTGGCTTAGGCTATGCCGCGTGGAATATCGGGATGATTCACGGCAACATCACGATTTTAGTGATTGCGTCTTACTTCACCCCAATTATTTCTTCACTGATTGCGATGTTTGTATTGCACTCTCCACTCTCTACAACTTTCTGGCAAGGTGCAGCAATGGTCACCTTAGGATCATTTATTTGCTGGATTTCAACCAACTGGATTGCCATTCGCCCACTTGCCAAAAAGATTTTTCTCAAATTTAAATATGGTTTTTAATCCGAAACAGTCGCTTGCTTAACCGTTTTGCTTTTGCCACGAGTCGCAAACCAACACAAGATTGAGCCAAGACATACCATCGCTGCCCCTTGCCAAAAGGACATCGTCAAGGGTGTACGCAGCACCAACGCTGCCAACGCCGCCGAAAACACAGGGATAAAATACGATGCTCCCGCAAGAATCGTCACATTGCCGTGTAATATTCCGACATTCCATGCCGCGTATCCAAAGCCCATTGCAGCTGCTGCCAATAACAAATAGATCATGGCATGCAAATCAAAATGCATTGGGCTCCCGCCTACAAACAAATATTTGCACCAGAGCACTACGGCTGTCAGCATAAAAAATAAAGTAACTCCGTTTTTACCCTTCGCAATTCGTGCCGTCACAGTACAGTAAGCTGCCCAGATCAAAGCCCCAAAAAATGCCAAGCCATAGCTGAGTGGATTGTCTTGGATATTGTGCCACATGCCTTGCAAATCAAAGCCTTGATTCCCTCCAAGCACCCAGCAAATCCCACAAATTGCAATCGCAAATCCCGGAATGATCAAAAAATTGGCTTTTTGATGATTAAAAATAATCGCTGCAACCATGGTGAGTGCAGGCCATAAATAATTCACCATGCCCACTTCAATCGCTTGTCGGTTGGTATTGGCATAACCAATCGACAGCGATAAACATAACTCATAAGATACGAACAGTAAGCTACCCCAAATCAAATACTGTTTTGGGAACTCAGACAAACGCCGCCAGCCGACACTGAGCAGTAAAAAGACAGCCGCAACGGTATAGATCATGGCGGCTCCGCCTGTTGCACCTAGACTTTCACTGACACTGCGAATCAGCCCAACAATCGAACTCCATAACAGGACAGCAATCAGTCCAATTAAAGTTGCGCTTCTTTTATTTTGCATCACATTGAATCACTCAATAAATTGAAAATTACGTGTTGTGGCGAGAAAGCAGCATCGTCATGTTGGGACGAAATCTGCTTTTTATGCCAGCATCAACACCAAATCCAGATTTTTAACCGGCTTATTCGGCTGAGAAAAAATCTCCTGCACGACCCCATCCCGATCCGCCTTTACTGCAAGCTCCATTTTCATGGCTTCAATGGTAAACAGGGTGTCGCCTTTCACCACGCTTTGCCCCACTTTCACAGGAATACTGCTAATCATGCCGGGCATGGATGCCCCCACATGTGCAGGGTTGTTCGGATCCACCTGGGGATGTTGTTGCTGTTGTTCGCCTTGTGCATGCTGTGCTTTTACAGGCACCTGAACCAGACGTAATTGTCCGTTTAGTTCAACAAACAGGTCGATCAGGCCCTCTTTGGCTTCCGAACGTCCCAGTAGCTTGATTTCCAGAGTTTTCCCCGGTTCCAGTTCAACCGAGATGTTCTGCTGTTCCGATAATCCGTAGAAGAAGGCCGTGGAAGGAATCCCTGACAGGTTGCCAAACTGCTGCTGATGTTTCTGGTAGTCGCTAAAGACTTTCGGATACATCAGGTAAGATGCCAGATCCTGTTCGCTTATCGAGGTGCCGTAAATCATGCCCAGTTGCTGTTTTTCCAGTGCAAGGTTCACCGCAGGCAAGGTCGCTCCCGGACGTTGGGTCAGGGCGGTCTCCCCTTTGAGGATCTTGTGTTGTAAACCCTCTGGAAAACCGTGTGCCGGTGTGCCCAGTTCACCCTTGAACAGTGACACCACCGATTCAGGGAAATCGATTTCGGTCTTCGGGCTCAGGACATCTTCAGGCGAGAGTCGGTTCACGACCATATACAGCGCCATATCCCCCACGACTTTGGAGGTGGGTGTGACTTTAATGATGTCACCAAACAGCTGATTGACCTGGGCATAGGCATCCGAGACTTCGCTCCATTGTTTTTCAAGTCCCAATGAACGGGCTTGTTCGCGCAGGTTGGTATATTGTCCCCCCGGCATTTCATGGTGATAGACATCAGCCGTACCGGAACGCATGTCGGCTTCAAACGGGGCATAGACTCGGCGAACATCTTCCCAGTAGCTTGACAGCTGTTGCAGATGCTGTTGATCCAGTCCAGTGTCACGTTCTGTATTTTTTAAAGCTGCGACAATTGATCCCATGCTCGGCTGTGAAGTGAGTCCGCTCATGGCGTCCATGGCGGTATCTACCGCATCTACGCCTGAATCGATGGCAGCTAAAATACTCGATGCTGCAATGCCACTGGTGTCATGGGTATGGAAATGCACAGGCAGCCCTGTTTCTTCTTTGAGTGCCCTGATCAGTTCACGCGCGGCCTGTGGCTTGCAAATCCCCGCCATGTCTTTAATCGCCAGGATATTTACCCCTGCTTTTTGCAGTTGTTTGGCCATATCGACATAATAGTTCAGGCTGTAGCGGCGACTGTGGTTGAAGAGATCACTGGTGTAGCAAATCGCGGTTTCACAGAGCATGCCCGATTCACGGACTGCATCAATCGCCACGCGCATGTTATCGACGTTATTCAGTGAGTCAAAGATTCGGAATAAATCAATCCCACCTTGAGCCGCCTGTTGAATGAAGTGTCGGACGACGTTATCTGGGTAGTTGGTATAACCCACTGCATTGGCTGAACGCAGCAGCATCTGAAACAGGATGTTCGGAACGGCTTCACGCAGTTTGGCTAAGCGCTCCCAAGGGTCTTCCTTTAAAAAGCGCATCGAGACGTCAAAGGTTGCCCCGCCCCAGCATTCCATCGAAAACAGTTGATCTGCCATTTGGGAATAGTAAGGTGCGATGGCCAGCATATCGGCAGTGCGCATACGGGTTGCAAATAAGGACTGATGGGCATCACGCATGGTGGTATCGGTGATCAGGACCCGTTTCTGATCCAGCATCCACTGGGAAAAGGCATCGGCACCCAGTTGTTTAAACAGATCACGGCTGCCTTGAGGGATACTCTGGTGCAAGCGGTAGTCCGGCAACTGTGCGGTTTGAGGCAAGATTTTAGGAATACTTCGCCCCTGCATTTCAGGATTGCCATTGAGGGTGACATTGCCCAGAAAGTCCAGAATTTTACTGGCGCGGTCGCGCTTTTCTTTAAACTCAAACAGGGCGGGTGTGTGATCAATAAAGCGGGTGGTACATTGCCCCGAGGTAAACAGCGGATGGGCAATTACATTTTCCAGAAAGTTCAGGTTGTTGGAAACACCGCGGATTCGGAATTCCTGCAATGCCCGAAGCATTCTGGCATTGGCTTCAACGGCAGTGCGCCCTCGAACCGTCACTTTGGCCAGTAACGAATCATAGTAGGGGCTAATCACTGCACCCGTATAGGCTGTGCCGCTATCGATCCGGACACCAAAGCCTGTGGCACTGCGAAAAGTAGTCAGGCGACCATAATCGGGCATAAAGCCATTTTTGGGGTTTTCTGTGGTCAGGCGGCATTGCAAGGCATGACCAAGTAACTTAATTTCAGATTGCACAGGCACAAAACTGTCAGCATCGCCAATCTGTGCGCCTTCGGTGATGCGTATTTGTGCTTTGACAATATCGATCCCTGTAATTTCTTCAGTGACGGTATGTTCAACCTGAATCCGCGGATTGACTTCAATAAAATAGAATTCGTCTGTTTCTGCATCCATTAAGAATTCAACGGTACCTGCATGGCTATAGCCTGCAGTACGTGCCAAGCGTAATGCCGCTTCACAGATTTTTGTGCGTTGTGCTTCTGAGAGATAAGGTGCTGGTGCACGTTCTACCACTTTCTGGTTACGTCGTTGTACTGTGCAGTCCCGTTCAAATAAATGCACGATATTGTCGTGGGTATCTCCCAGAATTTGCACTTCGACATGACGCGCCTGTCGAACGAGTTTTTCTAAATAGACTTCATCATTGCCAAAGGCCGATTTGGCTTCACGACGCGCCACGGTAATTGCATCCGCCAGTTCACGTTGATTTTCAACCACCCGCATTCCGCGGCCACCCCCACCCCAGCTGGCTTTGAGCATGAATGGATAACCCACTTCGGCAGCCAGCTGTTGGCATGTATCTAGACTTTCAGGCAAAGCATTGGTGGCTGGAATGACGGGAACGCCTGCAATGATCGCGACATTACGTGCCATGACCTTATTGCCCAACTGACGCATCACTTCGGGTTTTGGCCCGATAAAGCGAATGCCTGCCTGAGCACAGGCTTCGGCAAAGTCTGGATTTTCAGATAAAAAACCATAACCAGGATGAATAGCATCAACTTTGGCTTCTAAAGCAATCCGAATGATGTCCTGAATATCAAGATAGGCCGCAATCGGTTTTTGTCCTTTGCCAACGCGATAGGACTGGTCAGCTTTAAAGCGGTGCAGGGCCAGTTTGTCTTCTTCGGCATAAATGGCTACGGTGGCAATGCCCATTTCGGCTGCGGCACGCATCACGCGGATGGCAATTTCACCACGGTTGGCAACGAGGATGGTTCGGATCGGGTTCATAATTTTTGCACACTAAAATTGCGTTCAAGCTGCTGATGAATACAAACCTGAACGCAGTCAATCGGAGTCTATTTGGCTTGGATTACTGAACTTAAAAGTTATAAACCAGCATCACGTTCACTAGCTTGTTCCACTTCCCATCGTCCCCCGCAGCCAGCGAACTTGCTGTGCCGCCAACAAAAGGATCGTTTTTGCCCATGACATATTCGGTGTATAACGAAACATTTTTATAGTCGAAAGACACCCCGACAATGTTTCGCTGTGAATTTGCAAAGCCTTTGTCCTTTTTGTCATAACCGCTTAAGACAAAGTACGGCGTAATGTTGACTAAGCCTTTGACATTCTTGAAGGTATAACTGGTATCGACACTATAAAAATAGCCCGTGTTTGCCATGTCATATTCACTGTCAAATGAACCGATAGTCGAGATGCTTGGACTCAGAATGTCTTGGTTATGCATCGACTGTTTGCCGCCTGTCATCACAATATTCAAATTTTTATAACGGATTTTATTAAACAGCGCCCAGACTTGGCGTGAACCTGTTGCAGAGGTTTTACGATTGTCGATGTCGGAGTACCAATAACTTCCTCCCACCGAAACATTCAGATCATCTGTTCTTAAAAATTTTAAATCCTGATCAACTCGTGCCATCCACATGTTCTTTTCTTGTAGATTGGTTTTCAGCGGATCAGAAGTTTCGACCATATTTGCGGTATAACGCGCCGAATCTTTACTTGCTCCCTTATAGTTGCCACCATCCGTAGCAAAATAGGCCAGATCGACTTTGGTTGCTGATGACAGCTCAGTGTGATAATTCACGCCCAAATCATGCGCATCTTGCAGCCCCATAGTGTTGTTAATACCTGCGTAAAAACTGCTGTCCCAAAAACGTGATGGGCCAAATGGAATCGGTTGTAAACCCACCGTAATGTTATCGGTGCTATTGAGTTTATAGCCAGCATACGCATCGACAAGGGTTGAAAAATCACAGAGCGTGTCATACTGGTAACAACGATATTCAGCATGTCCAAAGACATTTTTAGCCTGATAATCCAGTTTTAAAATGGCTGCATCAAATTTGATTTTTTGGTCAGATGCCGCTTGTCCATAGTCTTTATCTTGATAATTGGCACGCAAAGCCCCTGAAATGGTGAGTGCGCCTAAATCGCTATTGGCATCTCCCAAGGTAATACCTGCCAAAGCAGGAACACTTAAACCCGTGGTCAATAGACCTGTCATTAATCGAAAATAGAGTGGCTTCATTTACATATCCTTATTTAAATGAATTTTTGACAAAATAATGCCCTTCAAAAGCACATGGCTTTCGAATTCTTATGCTGTGATTGGGTATTTCCTTTGACTCATTCAGAGCCAAAGGAAGATGGAGGGCTGATTTATTATTTATATTGAATAGATACCACTACCCTTATGCAGGTTCAGAAACATCAATCCAGATGGTTTTAAGTTCAGTGTACTGATCATGTGCCCAAACTGACTTGTCACGACCACCAAAACCTGATTCTTTGTAACCACCGAATGGCGTGGTAATGTCTCCCTCACCAAAACAGTTCACCGTCACAACACCTGCACGAATGGCGCGCGAAAGTTTGATTGCGTGACGCAAATTGCTGGTATACACAGAAGCAGCAAGCCCATAGACTGAATCATTGGCAAGTTCAATCGCTTCATCTAGCGTATTAAAGGTGGTGACTGACAGAATTGGACCAAACACTTCTTCTTTAAAGAGCGTGTCAGATGCACTAATTCCATCAACAATCGTTGGCTCAACAAACATGTCCTGTTCAGTATTGCCACCACACACGATGTTGCGTTGTTCAGCTTTTGCCTGCTCAATATAGGATTTCACCTTTTCAAAATGAGCACGGCTAACCAGCGAACCGAGTTTGTGATCTGGATCGAGCGGATTGCCCATTTTCCATTCAGCAAGATGCACGGCAACTTTTTCCAAAAGCTGATCTTTAACATCGGCATGCACAATCAGACGTGAAGATGCAGAGCAGTTCTCACCCATATTCCAGAATGCACCATTGACAATGTGCTGAGCGACATGGTCGATATCTTCGACATCATTCATGACCACCGCAGGGTTTTTACCGCCACATTCCAATACAATGCGTTTCAGGTTGGATTCAGCGGCATAGTTCAAGAACAGTCGACCTGTCTCGGTTGAACCTGTGAAGCTGACCATGGAAACATCCATATGTTTACCAAGCGGCTCACCGACTTCACACCCACCACCTGGCAAAATGTTCAGCACTCCCGCAGGAATGCCCGCTTCTGCTGCCAGTTCTGCCACGCGAAGTGCGCTCAGTGTGGTTTCTTTGGCAGGCTTGATCACTACCGAACAGCCCGCTGCCAATGCTGGCGCAATTTTCCAAGCCAGCATCAGCAATGGGAAATTCCACGGCAAGACCAGACCCACGACACCAATTGCTTCACGTACCACCAACGACAACGTATCTGAACCGACAGGTGCAGTATTGTCATAGATTTTGTCAATCAGTTCGGCATGCCAGCGAATGGTATGAATCATTTCAGGCACGTCAGTCAGTTGACACTCACTCACAGGTTTACCGCTATCCAAGCTTTCAATGACAGCCAGTTCAACCGTATGTTGTTCAAGTAAATCAGCAAATTTGAGTAAGGTATGCTTACGCTCGTTTGGAGATAACTTATGCCAGCGCCCATCTTCAAATGCGGCTTTGGCAATGGCGACTGCGTTATCTACATCTTGAGTATTACACGCAGTAATTTCTGCCAGTAATTCACCCGTTGCAGGGTTGCTCGTTTGAAAGGTTTTACCCGAAACTGAAGCCTGAAACTTGCCATCAATAAATGCCAAGGTTTGAAATTTCAGATTTTTCGCGATTGCAGTATATTCTGCTGTCGTCAAAAGCCCTGACATTAAGCACCTCCAGTGATGGCAGCAACATCTTGTTTTAACTGTTGAACAATTTCCGCAAATGCCTGTTTTTTATCTTCAGGTAATGCTTGTAATGGTGCACGTACATTGCCAGTGCGCAGGCCATTCAACTCACAGCCGTATTTGATACATTGAATAAAATGACCCGTTTCCAAGTAATCCATCAATGGCATCATTGCAGCCATAATGCGGCGACCTTTGTCGAAATCTTTTTCAATGACACAGGCTTCATACAAGGCAATGTGTTCACGTGGTACAAAGTTGGAACCCGCACACACCCAGCTACGCGCGCCCCAAGCAAAGAATTCGAGTGCCTGATCATCCCAACCACATGAAATGTTTAAGTTTGGATAATTACGTGCCAGCATGTGTAACTGGTTCATATCGCCCGAACTTTCTTTCAGACCAACAAAGTTTTTTGACTGAGCAAATACCGTGTCAAAGAATTCCTTGCCCATCGACACTCCCATACGTGCTGGGTAGTTATAGAACATCACGGGTAAATCAGCAGCCTGATCAATCGTCAAAGCATGCACTGCGGTTTCTTGTTCTGTCGGTAAAGCATAAGGTGGTGTAGTCACTAAAATGCTATCTGCTTTGATTGCTTTTGCGACTTTGGCATATTCCACAGAATCTTCTGTACGGATTGCGCCAGTACCCAACATGAGTGGAACACGTGTACCAATTACATCTTTGGCAAACTTCGCCAAGTCATAGCGTTCTTGAGCGGTATGTGCGTAATATTCACCTGTGGTTGCCGCCACGATAATGCCATGGACTTTGGCATCAATCAGATATTCTAAAACCTCAGCAAAACCTGCCTGATCAATTGAACCATCCGCAGCCAATGGGGTAATTACTGGGGTATAAATGCCGTCAAAATTCATTGTATTTTCTCCACAAAAATCGTTTTTTCCTTGAGTGCCATGAGATCTGCTCATGGCATATCACTCATCTTAAGAATTTAAAGAGGTTGCTTCTTCCAAGCTCATTGCACGTGTTTCTGGTGCCAAAGCCACTGAGACAATCAAACCTAAAAGTGTTACACCTGCCGCAACAAACATGGTGTTGCCGATTCCAATCGTGTCTAAAGACATCGGGACTAACCATGTGCCAATCGCAGCGCCAATACGGGAGAATGAAGTACCCATCCCCACGCCAATCGCACGAATTTCAGTTGGGAATAACTCGTTTGGATACACCAGCTGCAACACTTGAGCGCCACCAATAAACAGCGCATACAAGCTGAACAGCACCACAATCAGAATTTGTGAGCTATCTGAAAACATGCCCAAACCTAATAATGCCAAACCTGACCACAAGAAACTTTGAATGACCATTTTGCGGCGACCCATGCTGTTAATGAGACGTGTTGCAATCACACAGCCCACCACAAACATCATGGTAATAATCACTGAACCTAAAGATGCCCATTCGCCTTTTAAGTGCAGCGCAGCCAATACTTTTGGTGCAAAGGCATACACGGCAAAGACAGGGATGACTGAACACGCCCAGAACATTGAACAGAAGAACACACGTTTGCCATAACCAGAAGCCAAGACCTGAGTGAAAGACAACTGTTTTTCAGGGGCTTGTGCAGGCACATTCGCCAATGAGAAATTTGCGCCATACACTTGTTTAATAATCGCTTCAGCTTCGGCAGTACGCCCTTTACTAATCAACCAGCGTGGTGACTCAGGTGTGCCGATTCGCATGATAATCAGGATAAATCCAATGACTGCAGGACTCGCAAGCACCCAGCGCCAAGCCTGATCATGTCCAAGACCGAGTAACGCATTACCCACGATGTATGCCAACGCTGCACCGACAAACCACATAATGGTGAGCATCGCTAAACGTGGACCACGCGCCTGTTTTGGTAAAAACTCAGCCAGTAATGCACCACCTGCGGTGTATTCAAAACCGACTCCAACACCGATGATGAAACGACACAGGAAAATCGCCATACCCGACTCAACCCAAAGTTGAGAAAGCGAACACACCGTAAATAAAATTGGAGCAACAAAGTACAGTTTTTTGCGCCCCATGAAGCCGCCCATCCAACCACCGAGAAATCCACCAAAGAAAATCCCGATCAGTGCAGACGCAGCAATCATGCCTTGCCAGAAATTAGTTAAATGCAAATCTGCCGATAGCTGCATCAGCGCCACGCCAATAATGCTCAACACATAACCGTCAAGTAGCCATCCACCACCTGTACGCATACTGAGTAATCGATGGAAGCCATTCATTGGCACATCATCAATTGATACATCATTTCTTGTCATTGTTCTCTCCAGTCCTTGACCACCGAAGTGGATGTGTTTCCTACACATTTTGCTAAATTTAGGTTGAACGAACCCTGCAAAATTAAATGATTAATTTTGCTGATCTATTTGGTTAAAGATTTTGTGATGTTTAGGTCAATCAACCGCCCTGTTAACGACTTTCCATCACACTGTATTTCGATGTCACAGGATTAACTTTCTAGTCCTGCTTTCATTTGCCCCCACCACAGTGTGGCATTGACACCTATTGATAAAAATGGTTCTGGCGGAACTCGGTTCGGCCCAGAGGTTGAGAGTAGAAAATCGATCAGTTCATTACTCTCACCCGAAATCCAGTCTGCAAGTAGTGTTCCTGTCACCGTGCCACGGGTAATTCCCAAACCGTTACAGCACAGTGCACCATAAACATTCGGCGCAAGCTGACCAAAAAAGCCTTTATGATTTTGGGACAATGCCAGCGAACCGCTCCATGTATATTCAAAATCAACTTTTGGCAACATTGGAAAACGGCGCTCAAAAGATTTTTTATGGCGATGTACAAACTTGTCTAAACAATGCTGTTTTGGCTGTTGATTCGGGTTAAAACTAAAACTGTTGCGCATCAAAATTCGGTTGTCATGTGTGCGGCGTACCGTACTACCAAATGGGTCAGATGGAATCACACCCCAAAACGATTTCCCGCCTAAATCCGCTTGCTCTTGTTCAGTCAATGGTCGAGATAAACTGGCATACAAAAACACAGGTAACATGGTGTGTTTCAGAAAACCAAAACGTTGACCAAAGGCATTGTTAGCCAAAATCAATTTATCTGCCGTGATCTGTCCAGACTCATGTTTTAAAATGACTTTTTCGCCATATTCAACTTCAGTAATCGGGGTATTTTCATATAAGGTGACATTGGACGGTAAACTGTCCGCCAAGCCTTTTACCAACGCTGATGGTTGAAGCAACATAGTCCCTGGAGTAAATAAACCTCGTTTGTAAAATGAAGTCCCAATGTGATTCGGTAAATCTTGTCCGCTAATCACTTCGTAAGGTTGACCCAGTTTATCTAGCCCGCGCTGATACGCTTCCAACACCGCAATCCCGCGATTTTCAACGGCTGCCTGATATTTACCACTGGCACGCATATGACAGTCAATGCCGTGTTCTTGAACCAAGGAATGAAGAATCGACTGTCCAAGCAAGTTGAGTTTGAGTGTGGTTTTGGCAATTTCAATATCACCAATATAGTCTTCAGCACCAATATCGTGTGGCAAGTCAATTGCAAAGCCTGCATTACGACCTGCTGTACCAAAACCAACTTCTTGTGCTTCAACCAGTACCACTTCATCATCTGGATAACGTACAGCCAGTTGTCTAGCAGCCGCCAAACCTGTATAACCTGCACCAATAATCACCCAACGCGCATGGCTGTTGCCCACATGCTTTGGTTTCACTTGTCGTTTTGGACTTGTATGATACCAACCGCAATTTTTATCATCGGCAGGTAATGCTGCAACCTTAAGCATCTTCTAAACTCCATTTTTATTGATCTTTCAGCGACTTGTCCTATCGCTGAATTCAACTATTTCAGCCTGTGGAAATTTCCTTATAACTTAAAGGCACTTCCACACCTGCTGGTACTACATATTCCGTCATGCGACGACGTGACAGATCCATATGTACGCGAACAAGCTCACCTGCTGCGCCTGCATCATGTCGTTCAATCGCTTCAATAATTTGATTGTGTTGAATCACAGCCAAATCCAAATCTTGTTGCATATCTACGGTATTCGGCTCTCTGTAAAAGATTTTTCCCAAACGGGCATGATCAATCAGAAGTCGTTGCAAACTTGGCAACAAATAGGCATTGTCCGCTATTCTTCCAATTTCAAAATGAAACTGATTGTTATAGAAAACTCGGCCTTCGACATCATTTTGATCAATCGCTGCGAGAAACAATCGTTGTACTTCTTTTAAAGCCTCAACATCCTTTTGTGTTGCATTGATCGCTGCCAACTGAGTTGTAGAAATATAAATCAGTGGTGCTGCCAAGAAAAAATTCCGCAAAGCCTGATGACTCATGGATGACACACGTGCCGCCCGATTTGCTTCAAGCTCGATATAACCTTCTGCCGCCATCTGCCGAATCAATTCACGAACAGGTGGACGCGAAAGACCGAATTCTTCACTTAATGCCACCTCATCAACCACCGCACCAGGTGCAAGCTCCATGCTGATGATTCGGCGTTTCAACGTCTCTGCAAGTAAGACTTTCTTATCCATGAGAATCCCTCCGTTTTGAGTTTTTTTTCCATTGTATGGAGCAACTCAAATCGTGTCTACAAATTGTCTAATCTGTATTTTTTCAAATAATACAATTTGTAGATATTCTCAAATATAATAAAAAGGACAAGTTATAGAATGTTTTGTCATATTTTTTTGATATGAAATTTTTTTAGTCGTTTAAGCATTCTCTTATAAAGTAGAGATCAAAAATAAAAATCTTAAGATATTGAAATAATTAACCATTTTACAATTAAAAAATGAGGGTTAATTGTATGGGTAGTACTTATGGTTCAAAACAACATGCTTTACTTTTAATATGATTGTTTTAACAGCATAGCAAGCCAATTATTGATATTATAAAGTTACCAATCAACAAAACTAAATTATGAGTTCTATAACAATCTCTTATGCAATCTCAATAAATTGATTGAGATATCCAAGTCAAGATAGAAATTTTCTAAAAATGACATTCCACTACATTACTGTAATTGTTCTTTTAATCTGCCTAATCCCTATCATCACTTATGTTTTCTGGAAAATTATTTTTAAAGCATGTTTCTACCGAATTTGTCTTTATCGTCGAGGAATCATAACAACAGCAGAAATTACATATCTCATTGATTCTTTAATCAAAGTTCAATATAGATCGCTTTTTTATATCAGATTAAGATTTCATACATCAACCAATGAAGTAAAGACTGAAAATATCAGTTTCTTAACTGCTAAGAAGAAGATTCAAAAATATAAGACTGGGACTCAAGTCAGAATTAAATATGTTCCTTTTAATTTCTTAGATTAGCATTTTTGAGCAAACTAAGTATTTTTTATTATGTGCTATTTCTCTCACCTTGAGAGAAATAGCACCATGATTACAAATATTAAATTACATTAAACACTTAACATACTATTAAGTGTTTCAATTTTTTCATTCATTGTAAGTTTTTAAATTATATCGTTATTTTTCATTTTAAAAAGACTGGCTGCAAAATTCCTGCAAAATAATGACAAAACTATTTGTGCTGTTTTTGGCAGTTTTGACCATTCTGACATGCTTTAAACGTAACAAATTTTCAGATAAAAAGGCAATAAAAAAGACTCTCTCAAAAGCCCTTTTGAGATTTGCAATTAAACGAGTTCGTTTGGTTTTTTAAAATATGTTTAAATACCGAAAAATTCTTGAAAATTATAGTTATGAAATTTATCCCTGCATTTTTATCATTATTTTTTATAAGTTCATCGGCTTTTTCAGCATCGACTTCTATTAATTTCATGGAACCCATCAAGGCCAACAATGCTGCTGAAGCACAGTATATAGAGCGTTTGCTCCGAGTTCAGTCTGAAAGATATGCCGTAGTCTATCCCGCGTATCAATATAAAAGTTCTGACGAATCTTTACTTAAGTTATGCATGAATACTGGAGCACGTGAAAGTTACGTGGCATTTGTTGAGTTAAACCATGAATTTTTCACAGATCAAGTATCTCAATCAGTTGTAAATCTGGATAAATACTTTTTAAAAGAAAATTATGCTGTACATGGTAATAAGTGTAAATCAATCGAAGACTCGATTGAAAATAAAAAAGGATACACCGCAAAAAGACAAGCATTCACAGAGGCAGAAGCTAAGGCTAGAGCTGAGGCTAAGGCCAAAGCAATTGAAAAAGCGAAAGCCAAAGCTGAGGCTCGGGCTAAAGCAGAAGCTACTAGCCATTAGAAAAGATATGGACAGTACAAACTACTCTCTCCAATAACTCTCATAAAAAAGACTCCCGAAAGAGTCTTTTTACATCTGAAATAGCACGAAATTAAATCACTGTGCTCGCCACTTCATAATGTGTTTTGTCTAATTTGCCTTGTTTAAATAACCAGGTTGCGACCTCTGGCCAAGAGTACATAGCCGACTTCGATGCCAGTCCATACATCGGTCTTGGAAAGTTTCCATCGCCGCGTTTGTTTTGGGCATAGAGTGAAAGTGCCTGTCGGCTCATGCCTGCCCGTTCTGCCATTTCAGAGAGTGTAGAAAAGCCTTGTTCTTCTACGATCAAATCTGAAAAGCCGAGTGAACGAATATTGTCTAAAGCCGATGTAATCGCTTGTGCTGCGCTCGGGGCTTCCCGATCAAACTCTAGATAGATGGTATCGTTATAGCTACAGAGCAATGCATCGTCACAGCCTGCTTCAAAAAACTGGTCTTCGAGATCTGCTAGGTCTGAACGTGCATCACGTACCACTACGGTGAAGTGATATGTATTCATAGTTCATCTCCGTTGCATTGTTTAACTTTACGAAGGATCTGTTTTGCATGAGTTTCTGGGTCTTTTGGTGTGCTCCAGACACTCATTTGATGTTCGGCATGCCCGAGCACGCATTTTAAGCGACAGAATGCATGCCCTGATTTGCCTGTATCTACAACATCCCAACCGTTATCTATCGCGTATTCGATGGCTTCTCGAATATGCTTATTAGGATGTTTTTTCATCTTTAATCCTTTTGCTGCAAACTGAATTATAGTTTAGTTTGTTGACAATGGTCAACAAACTAACATTTATGCAGGCGCATTAAACCAGTTTGGATTGGTGTCCATGATTTCCCCGTTGGACATGTTCACAATACGGAAGTCTTTGCTAATGAGTGGCTGACTGTTTGCGCCACGCATGTTGTAGCGTTTGCTCACGTCTAGCGCGAGTTCATTTGCTCGGGTGATCAGGCTTGAGTATTTGAAAAACTCAGTCGGGTTAAGCTGTCGAAGTGCATTCCAAACATGCATCATTTTAAAGTTTTGGTTAATGACCGCCTCAACGAGCTGTTGGATCTGCTTTTGGTCTTGGCGTTGTAGTTGGTGGCTTTGTGACACCACAGCCGTAAGGTTATGCACGTACTCCACGGCGTAAGGCAAGCTTTCAAGTGGAATGTCTTCCACATGTTCTACGTCAAAGCGTTGATGCAGCATTTTGTAGACTTCTACGGTGTTTAGGCTCGACTTGCTGACCAGTAGCCCGACTGCTTCGGCGAGTGGGATGCGGTCGTCAATGATGGTTTTGGCTTTGGGCTGTATTTCTTTTTCAAGTATATCGAGTGCCCATTTGCGGAATTCTTTAGCGACTGGTGTGCGGGCAAAGAATGTGATGAGATGGCAACCACGCAAAGTAAATGCTCTGATTGTTTGAATACCGCCATTGGTATGTACTTCTATCAATCGTGTCATTGAAGATGAAAATTCCTCAATATTTCGATTAAATAATTTTGTGATAGCGGTTTCAGGATTTGCATATCCTAAGGCTAACCCAATTTGGGTTACCCCTATCCATACTTGCCCATCATTTGTAGAAACTGGGTTCAAGTTCACTTCATTAAATGTTAATGCTAGACTATTCATGTCTACTCTCCTAATGGTTTAGACAGAAGCCCTGATTGCCGTCCAAAGTTCTCAGGGCTTCACTTTTTCAATTTGATTGTTTCAATAATTCTGCTCGAAGTTCTTCTAGCGATTTCACTATAAAATTATTAAGAGAACGCCCGTCTTTCTTCGCCTGATCTACAAGAAAATTCTTTAAGTCTGAAGGTAACCGTAAATTATATTGAGGATTTTTGTGCTCACTCATGCTCTTCCGCCTAATAATATCAATCGGGTATAAATATTAATACTATTATTCGGGTAGTATTGTCAATACCCACTTAATATTACTATGATAGTAAGTCACCACTGACTTACCTATGAGATATACATGAGCAATAGTGGACATCTAACTATTCAATACAACTTACGTATTTCATCCGAATTGAAGGATAAAATTTCAAAATCTGCGAAAGAATTAAATCGCTCTATGAATTCCGATATTGTGGCTCGTCTTGAAGAAAGTTTTGAACAAAAAGCTTTTGAGAGTTTAGAGAGCGTACCGACTGAAGATTTGATGAAAGAGTTGGCTAAGCGTTTGGATGGGTTTAGTGTCGTGGCAAAATAAACATGAATGGTATATTAATAATATTTCTTAAATCTTTAAGAAAAGCTTTTGAAAATCCTAAACGTATTTTAGTTTATAGAGTCGTAGTCTTACTATTAGCTGCACTTTTAACATTAAATATGATGTTTTACTTTCTTCAAAATAAAATGAGTTTTCTAAATTACCTAAAAGAAAATTTAGCATTTTATATTTTTCTCCCATTACTAATGATTTTATTCTTTGAAATAAAAATACAAACAACAGTTTCAAACAAGAATTTAAGTGATATTGATGAAGAAAGTAAAAATAGAGTGATCAATATTGTAAATAATAATGGTGATATCAGCATAGGTGGGAAAGATAACAATAATCTAACCACTCAGAAATCAATCGTTGGATTTTCTGAATATTTTATAAGTGTCATCAATTATCTAGAAATTAAAGCTATAGATTCTGATAAAAAAGCTTCTCTACTTTTAGATAATGGTAAAAAGTTTTCTGTTGTTGGTATTACCTATTTTATCTTAGCTACTTTTGTATGGCAGTTATATATATATCGCGTTGGAGAATTTAAAACTCAACATATATATGGAATAGTTTCGACTTCTTTAGTATTTATTTTCATAGAATTTATAAGCGCTTGGTATCTACGTCAGTACAAAAGCTTTTCTGATACCTCAACATATTTGACTAAAATTAAGTCTATTTTTGATAAATACATGCTGATTTATCTTGTCACTGTAGAAAAGGGTGATAAAGATTTTACAATCTTATTAGAACAGCTTAGTTCTGAAATTAAGTGGCCAGAAACTTATCTTCTCAAACATGCTGATGTAAGTTTTGCAAAAGAAGCTCTTGAAACTATGACTACAATGGCTCAAGCATTTAAGAATGAAGTTAAAAATAAAGAAGCACCGTGAGGTGCTTCCAATTATCATCAATCCAAGCTATTTTTATTTATAATTTTTTGAAAACCATTTTTTCGATTATTCCATTTATCTTGATCTTCAAAAACCACTCCATAACTAGAATTTATTCTTTTATGGATATCAATTTTTTCAGTTCTCTTTAAATTAATTTCATCTATTATATCTTTTAGTTCTTTAAAATCTTTTTCACTCATATTATGCCCAACTATGATAGAAACAAGCATTTTATCTCTTGGGTATTTTTTCACTCTATCATTTTTGGTGTTTATATTTCTTACAAGCATTCTCCATTCTTTTTCATAACTCCAATCTGAATTTTTTTTAAAAATTGCATTATCAGCAATTTCGTCATTATAGCATCCATCTTCATATGTAACATAATGCGGCAATAAATGTACATATTTTTCATCTTTAATATCTGGAATATAAAATTCTAAACAAACCCCCTTACTTTCATTTGCATAAAAATGCCACATAGGATTATTATCATATTTCTCCGTTAAACAAACTACACCCATTTTATCTACAACCCCTAATACTGCATCTCTATATTTATTAAAAACACTTTTATTGTTTTCATTGTATCCATCCAAATCATTTAATATATTACATCTAGTTTTATGATCTATATTATTCTCACCAATAATTTTCTTTAAGTGAAGTTCTATTAATTCATCTGAAAAATTCTTACCTTCATTTGGGTCATTTAAACTACAGAAGGATGCATAAAATAACTCTTCTTCTAGCAATATTTTTTTAGTATATTCATTCCACTCTCGATAACGATATAGGAAACCACCTTTCCATGAGACTGTCATTTTAAAATACCTTTATTTTTCAATTAAACCATTAAAAAATCTTGTGAATTCTATTCAGCTTAATTATAGAGAAACTGTTATACAATTAACTAAGACTCATCTTCCGTATAACTTTTTAAATCTATAACTGTCATCATCCCAAAGAATGCCAACCATGTTAAGTAAAGCAATGGTGCAAGCAACACGACAAAAATAATATCTGCTATCGCAATATTTAGAGGCAAATATTTTATTAAAAGATTCACAACCCAATCATGATTTCTGATAAACATCCAGTCTATAAATATAGTAAGAAAAAAACTAAATACTATATAGTTTCTTTCCCGATTATGATTTTTCTTATGGATTTTTATCGACTTAATTTTCCCATTCTCATCATACTCTTTAGAAACTGCATCCTCCCAAAAAGCAATTATTGGTGCAATAATTTCAAAATTCCTAAAATTCTTATTTCTAAAGTAATAATCAACCAATTCATAATTAACAGCACGACTACCACAGACAAGTTGGGCACATGCGTTTTTAAGTGCTCTCTTTTCATCATCACTCAGATCAGTGTTTTGCTCGATCTTCTTAACTTCATCTATAAAATTTTGCCTTCTTTCTAAAACAGCTTCTATTTTTTTAAACTTATTTTTATGGTGAGTTAAAAACAGTTCAATTATTTTTAAAATAAAATCAAGCATATCTTTTTATTTATCCGATTTAGGACTGATTCTTAAGTTTGTCAACCAACTTTTAGGACTAAAAATGGAGTTTGTCAACCAAATGTCCTTTTTACAACATGATTTGATGCGTCAAAAGCATAAATTAGGTATATTTGCGCCCTAACACTAAAAACGGAAAAAAAATGAAAAAATCATTACTCCTATCTTGCTTAGTTCTTTGCAGTACAGCAACACTCGCACAAACTTATAAAGGCATCACAACATGCGAATTTGACTATGACGGCTTTAAGTTCTGCTCAAAAACAAATATTCAAAAATACAAAAATGCTTTGGCTACAAAGAAACCAAATTTTGATGAACAATACATTTTGATCAATGTAAGCAGTCGCTCAAATATTCGATATGTTGCACTAGATACAAAAACAGGTATCGCTTATCCATTATCAGATGAAATACAAGGCTTTAAAAACTCTCATGGCTTTCTTACAGGTAAACCCTCAAGTATCAACTATTCACTTTATAATACTGATTTATGTATAGAAGGTAGTGTATCTGCTTATCGAAATTCATATGATAACGTAAAGGTCTGCTATTCGATTCAAAAAGATGCTTCTTCTCCATATGGAAAAGATTTTAACCGTGTAAATATGCCTAAAGAGATTAATGACTGATAAAACCAGTTGATTCTCCCTTTTTTTATGTAAAAAAGCCATGTGAAGAGTTCACATGGCTATAAAACGAAAAACTACAGCGTGCCATGTGCATAGGATATTAAACAAGTCATTGTATTGAGTTGGGTATGTATATGCGGTCTACAGTGGTGTCTGAATTTAACGACAGTGATCCACTAGAACCAACATCAAAACCTATAACTTTTGATTTTAGAATTGCTGTAGCTTTTGTAGTGTTAAAAGTGTAAGTGATCGTGCAATCTGGTGCTGTACCTGCAACTACAGCAACACCATATGTTCCTAGAGATGAATCTGTCCCACAAGTATTGTTTCCGACATTTATTACAATTTGGGGTTTCAGCCCACCAGCTTGAACTATAGCCTCTGTTACCTGCGTTCTCGCTATATAAGTTTGATACACTGCAAACGCCATAGCAGCCAAGATACCTATAATTGCGATAACAGTAAGCAATTCAATTAAACTAAACCCCATATAGTGCTTTTTCATCAGAATTTCTCCAAAGTTAAGCTGATTTATATTTATTTTTCCATTCACGTTATTTTTTATCTCTTATCAATATATAAAATGATCAAGTTTTAATCAATTCATTTTTCTTCTATTAAGTGAGACATTGTTCACGCTTTTTTTTAGCACAGCCGTATATGAAAATTGAGTCAAAATAAAATATGTGGCTACATATAAAGCCCTCACTTAGAGGGCTTTTCTTCATTCGTCACAACATCCCACGCCTGACTCAATCGCTCCGCATCAACTGCGTGTCCGTCAGCTTTTTCTGCCATTGCTCGATATTCTGTTGTGCATGCTTCGAGTAACTCTCCGTTGGCAATGGTGTAGTCAACAATGGTTTCTTTGGAAGCACTGGACAGACGTTGGTTTGCACGACGGATCTGCTCTGACAGCCCGTAATTAGCCAACTGAGCAGCACTAGCGGCAGCAGCCGCATCTTGTATTTTTTGATTCGCATTTTGTTCTACCTTTAGAAGTTGTTCGGCCCATGTTTTTTCTTGGGTAATCGCATCGGTTTTGGCTTTCGCATTGGCTTCGGTTTGATCGGCTTTGTACTGTTTTAACTCAGCTTTGGCTTGGTTCACTTTTGTTGTGCATTTGGCATCGGCATTGTTCAAATCACTTGCCAGACTGTTAGCTTGCCAAGTCTGGAATACGCCATAAATCACAAGAACGATGATCAAAGACCAGCGTTTATGTGCCAGTACCCACCAGAAACAGGCACAAAAAAAACGCCAAATGGCGCTCAGAATTGCGAGGGCTGAAATCATAAGTTCGCTCCCATACATTTGTTGTAACGCTCAAGCTGTCGGGTGTACACGCCATAGCAGTTATTACTACGAATTGAGCAATCTCGCCCTGCGGCATATTTGTATTTCAGTAATGACTTACATGCCTGTGTGTATTGTCCTGTTTTGAGATTTTTCAACATAGATGACTTAGCCCACGTGCTTTGCCCGAACTGGTAAGAGAAATCGGCATACAGGTCGTATTCATCTTGTGATAGCTTGATGCCTTGCAAGGACTTGTTAAACACGGGTGCATCTTTGGCATAGTGTGCCTTGAGATATTCATGCCCCTGCTTTTTCGAGACTGGCGGATCAGTCATTTTAACCTTGCGACCGTCGGGATGAACCGTATTACCAAATGCCACTGTGGGCACACCACCAATGTCTTTGTACGGTACAGCACGAAAACCCTCTTTCGAGCCTGTGTACGCCACACCTGTATCACTGACACCCTGAATAAAAAAGCCGCCAATCGCGGCGGCTAAAGTTCCAATCACGTAGTATTTAGTCTTGTTCGACATCACATTTTTCCTTTTTTAACGATTCGAGATAGGCTTGGTGTTCAATTGCATCGCGTTTGTCTTTTTTACGTGCGAAATACCAGTTCATCGCCAAGCCACCCACACCGATCAGCACACTGATCCAGAATCCCAAATCAAGTGATGCCAGCCACGATGAAAATGCGCCAATACTTCCGCCATACATGGCCGTTTTACTGGCGAGTAGCGTTGAAGCGGTATTATCAAATGCCTGTTCAGACACGGTTTCCCCCTTATTTTTGGCAATAAAAAAGCCCCGATGTGGGGCTATAAAATCAATCTATTTTTAACTTTCTGTAATTTCCTGAACGCCTAAATCATCGCTACGCACAGCATCTTCAGGCAGATCCGCTTGCTGTAATGCTTCAGCATATTGCATGGCTTCCTCTTGTGACTCAGCTTCAATTTCACGTTCAATACGGTAGACACGGTGGGTAATGATTTTAAATTTCATCTTATTTATTCCTGATCAAGCATTTATAAAATCTTTATCGTTGTTGTAATAAAGATCACTGTAATTAATTGAGGTAATCGTGCCATCACTGGACTTTTCAGTGACTAAAAACAGATCCCGTCTGACTCCCGTATCACGGGTGATGATGTACTGGGTACAGCTCAGATTGCCGTCATATTCCAGAATCAGACTGGCGGTTGGTGCACGTGCCAGCAGGACTTCATGTTCATCGTCCCCCTGAGTCACCGCAATCACATCCACCGACTTGTTGGGCAGTTGTAGGTGAATGACATAGTTTTGCCCTACCTCCAGTTCACAATGCTGTGAAAGCTCTAGATATAAACCGTCCTGATCGAGCACTGCCCCTGAGCTAATCACCTGTTGTTTGGTGTCATCCGCCACCAGTAGCAGGTCATTACGGGTGACCAGATCCGCTTCGTGATAAGTTTGAAACTCCACGGCACGTCGTTGATAGATCAGTTTGTTATAGGCACGATAAGCCAACAGCTTCGCCTGATTTTCATGGGTCACGCCTTTGGCATCGATGCTTTGCGGATTGACCACATCATCATTGGGTAGATTAATTTCGCTTTCAGACCAACTGTCATCGGGATCTGTCCAGGTCAATTTAATCCCGTCGTAGTCCTTATTGACTCCGAAATTACTGGTGCGTTTTTCTGACTGTGGCACTTTGTTGCGATGGTTGAACAGCAAGGTCGGCACGTCCTGCGGCTGCTCAAACGCAAAGTACACGATGTTGGATTCACGCCGAGCATCACAGAACAGTACCGATGCCATTGCAGCCAGTGTTTCTTCATAGGACATCTTGGCATCATCAAAAGTGTAGTTAAACTCAATCGCTGTGCCAAAGTAGGCATTGATTTCTGAAGCTGTGGCATACAGGCTTTCAATGTCCAGTGTGTCGAGACTCCGTCGTCCAATCAGCGGATCGACCGTCAAGGCACAGACCGCATCGGCAAAGTTGTTGCTGGCGGTCATTTCTGTGGATTGAACGCCTGTGGCATAGCTATACAGTTTACGGGTCGCAATACAGTTGATCTGACGTTCTTTGACAGAAAGTGCACCATCGGTGGCCAGTGTTTTGGTGCGGACAATGGTCACATCAGGGTAGCTGTCTTGAGTGGATTGCTTGAGCAGAAAGACATCTTTGAGCTTGACCGTTTCATAGCTATTGCCATTTGACCAGACCGCCCAAGTTTTTGCTGATCGAAAGCGGATGCCATAGTGACCAAAATCAAGATCTAGATAGATACTCTTACCAAAGCTATCAATGATATTGCTCCACTGAATGAATGCGTAAGATAGAACCTCGCCGACCTCATCGCCATTGATATCCAGATATTGATATTCAATGGTTAGTTGGACTCTAAAATCCTTGCGAACGCCATCTTTAGTGACCTGATACAAGCCCTGTGGAAAATTGAAGTTGAATAACGCACGTTCGGGATTGTCGAATTTTAAGTAATACCACCCCACCCATTTACTGGTGACGATGGCAAGGGAAATCTCTGAATCAGTGCTGAGTCCTTGTGTTGTTCCCCCAAAGTCGCTGCTGAGTTTATCCCAATCCGAATTCACTGAAGATGCATTGGCCAGTGTGATCTGATCCTCCTGCACAGCACCGACGGTATAGGTTTCATCGAGGTTAATGCTATTGCTTGAGTCTGTTAAGGTAATCCCTGCGCTAATGCTGTAATCCGTATCGACCTGCGACCAGTTGTAATTGACCGTACTGGCATTGCTGAGCTGGATCGTATAGATATAATCCGAGCCGCTGACGGTTTGAGCCACACTAGAAACTTCAAAGCTGCCCGATAGATCATAAGATTGTGTTGTGGTTGTCAGATCAGGATTGGTCACAGTCTTGGTGATGGATGCTCCTGTCAACGTCAGCCCCTGATAGGTTGCAAATCCTGCAATGTTCTGGGTACTGGTAACAATCACTTGTCCATTTTCATTCACAGTGGCCGAACCTGAAAGTGAGACATTGGCTTGACCAAACTCAGCACCCTGAATCGCAATCCCATCACCGACTTCAAACGAGTCAGTAAAATCGACACTGGTATTAGTACGATGGATTGCCCCGCCCGATGTAAAGTACAACCCGACATTACTCAGACTGACATCATTGGGTGCTTTTAAGGTTTGCCCGTTGATTGATGCCGATTTCTTGACTGTGTATGGCAATTCATCGAAAGCAGTTCCTGCCTGATACGCAGGTGTCCCGATCAGACTGGTTTCAGGATCATAAAAACAGGCCGATGAGCCACTAATCCCCTCGACTGCGGTTTCCCCGTCATTCACTTCGGTGACTTGATAATAACCACGCCCTAGACACATCAGGCATTCTTCAATCTCAATGCCATCACTGTTGTAGTAAGACAACGGCACTGCAAGCAGATCAGGAATGGCTTTGACTGTTCCGAAGATGTCTGCAACCCGTCCACCCAGTCGCTGTTTGTTGGATCGACTGGACAGGTCATTGTTACTTGAACCCTGCGCCACCGCAGAAGGGTTTTTCATGGTGAGCACGGTATACAGCGAGTAAGCCGCCATGATCGCCACCACCGCATAATAGATATACGGCAAGACCGCAGCCCCTGCATGACACACTACTTCAAACTGATCATCTGGATCAGCATTCAGTAAGGCAAAAGCCGTGGCTTTGTCATGCGGGGTAACATCGGTCTCGGCACACGGTTGTCCCTTATAGATGCGGGCCAGTGGATATTTGGCCTTGATCATCAGGAAAGCATGCAAAACGTTGTCCGTGTGCTCGATGGTGATGCTGGAATCATCCAGTGGATTTTCAAAGATCCTGAACATGCTCATAATATCGAAACCTGAGATAGTGAATGTTGAGCGCACGCAAATGCACGTACTGCACCCCGCCTTCGCTGAGATGCAGAACTTTGCCGCCATAAAAAAGCCCCACATGGTTATCTCCCGTGAGGCTGGTCATCAGCACGATACAGCCCTGCTGTGGCTGTTTGAGTCGTTTGTTTTTGATCACAGTTTGCCGTGAGGTGGTGATCGCCTGATTGAGTGCGCCAGTTAAGCCAATAAAGCTGCTGGAATAATCCTGATGGAGTAAGGCTTTGGCAGCATCAATCACAAAATGCACGCAGTGATAATTTAAAACGTTGTATTGCTTTTCAAATAAGCCTAGATCCATGCCACTGACTCCATTGTTTTGGTTAGTTAGTAGAATCCGATCAGCGTTGGAAAGTTAGCTTTGGTAAACAGCAAACCTGTCCCCACGGCATTCAGTTTCGGTGCTTCGGCATTAAATGTTGTCCCCTGATAGTCAGAGCTTTGATCGGTCACTTCGAGGTTATCAATCACCAGGATTGGTGTGGACAGATCCAGACTGGAGTAAGCCCGATAAGTGACCTGTGGACGCTCGGTTGAGCCTGCATCCAGAATCTGGTCAATCAGATCAGGAACAATGTCACCCAGATCACCAATGGTAATGGCTAGGGTTTGGTCTAAATCGTCTGAACTGCTGCCCTTGTCGATCTGAAGCGGCACGTATTCATAGTTAAAGTAACTGCTGTCATGCCCAACACTGACCCCATCCGCCATGTTGGTGACATAGCGCAGCGGGGTTGCCCACAGGCTGTGCTTGATCTCGATACATTCGATCAAATAAGCGGGTTGTGTGGCAAACAGGTATTCTTCAAGCTGATTGGTCATTTCGGGACTCCGCGAGGGTTTGAATTGCGGCTGTATCCAGTACATTGTTTAAAATGTGCATTTGAGCCGTGACTTTAAAAATCTTTCCGTTTTTAGTCATGCCAATGCTGTTCGGGACGAAGTGTGCCTTGTAACGCTGCAATGCCCGTGTATCAATCACCGTATCAAGGGTGAATGGCTTACGCAGATGCTGCCAGACCCGATAAAAGGCAGTGAAATAACTGTAGTCATCGGCAGTTAAGTTAAAGTTGGTCGTGACCACATTCTCAAGCTGCTCAAAGGTTGCGCGATAACGGTTATCGGTTAAGCCTTCGACCTGAATCACGCTATTGCCCAATGTCATGGCATAAGAAGCTTGCAAGGGACAGAGATCTAAATGATTAAAGCGTGCCCCTGCAATGTTGCGCGGTTCGATAATCGCTTGGTCATAATAGATATTGAAACGGTTCACCACAGCTTTTAAAGCAAAGGCAAAACGGTAGTTCTTGGTCATGCCGATTTGCACCAGGGCGGATGCTGTACCCAATGCATACTCAGTCTGAAAGCGATCCCGCTGTTGGCGATAGTACAGCGTGTCATTGCGAATATAGGCCAGAATCACATCGGCATTGGCGGACTGCTCTGCCCGATGGTCATCCAGTGCCAGTTGTGGGGTCAGGTGCTCGGCATCGTAGGCTGTGGTGACATAGGCACTGATGCTGGTGTCATACCACCACAGATAGGCAATGCCATTTGCAACATAAGTCACGTAGGGGCGCATGGAAAAACTAAAGGCAAAACTCAATTGAGTAACATTTGCAATTTCAAGCAATTGATGCGTAATCCCAGCATTGTCGGTGATACAGATCCAGCCATCCTGATAAAAACACGTCCAGATTTTGACTTGCAGGCCATTCGATGCATCCTGAAGATCTGTACCGCCCCATTCATAATCGATCAGGTCACTGGTTCGATCAGGCACTAAAAAGCCAGCGAAGATGCTGGCTGAAGATAGTGTGTTGTCAGGTAGCATGATGATTATCCTGTATAGCGGCCCCAGCTCAGTTCAAAGGTATAGGTCATGGTATTGGATGAGGTCTTGGTGATTGCTGTATTGAGTTGCAATTTATAACCTATAATCGTGCTTAACCAACCTGCGACTGATAATAACCCTGCATACCCTACCTTCAGAGACAAATGCGACCCGTTCACCGTATTCAAGTCCAGATTAAACACCGATTTACAGGAGGTTGGGGTTGGGTATGTTGTTGTGCGTGAAGATGTAGTGCCAAGATTTGTGGATGGTAATGCTGTGACCGATGAGCCTGACGCACCAGAATAAACATATAGGTATGGGGCATATACCTGTCCAAAAGTAACTGATGGTGTCCCTAGATATGGTAGACCTGTATAGCTATAGCTATTAATCAAGGCTCCTGTTTTATCCACCAGGTTAAAAGATCCTGACAGGATTTGTGCAGGATAAACCCGAACTTCTGACACCACATCCAGATATTCATCAGACAGCACAGTAATCGTGGTCGGATTGCCATTGGCATCTTTAATCAGTGCCCGATTCCAAAGTGTGGTATTCCCCCACCCTAAACCGACTTCCGAAATATTTCCAGCAGCAACACCTAACCCAAATCGCCATGTCACGGTTGCTGAATAGTAGTAAGGTGCTGTGGTCACCTGTACCGCTGACGATGTTGCCTGCTGTGTTGTGGTACTGGCCAGAAAGGCATCCAGTGCGGTCTGGGTCGCCACAGGCGTGCTATTGCCTGTTCCAACACAGCACTGACTGATCCATGTACCGACTGACATTTGTGCCAGACCCGTATCGAGCACCAGATTGCAAAACCAGTCTGTTTCACGGGCAATACGGCCATCGGCTTTACGAGCCACCAGTTTAAACCGTGCTCCAATTTCCTGATGGAAACTAAATTTCATATCAACCTCTAGTTTGTAATTTGTGCACCAATCAGCGCAAAGGTGGTTTGAATTTTTTCAGGCTGCATGGTGTTTACCACCAATACATTTTTTTGAGTCGCGGCAGTCAATGCAAATGCCGTCGTGACGTTCTCTGTTTCAATGGTTGTACTGTCCAAGACACTCCGCATCATTGCTGCTGTCAGTGCAAAGGCTGTCTGAACAGAATCAACCACTGCCTGATCACCTCCACCTGTTGCACCTGAACCACTGGTGTTATCAGCATCGGGATAAATGGTATTTTCTGAACGGATCGTGGCTTGTGAAAGTGCAAAGGCTGTTTCAACCGATTCAACATCGGCATCTGTGAGATTCATAATTTCACGCTGCACTCCAGCTGTCAGCGCAAAATCAGTAGTAATACTCTCAACAAACTGGAACGGATACATTCGCGAAGTCAGGGCAATCACAGGACTGATGACCACCAGTAACTGAGCACTGACATTGAAGATCCGCCCATTCAGTTCCGAGAAACTAAAGCTGTCAGGTACAAACTGGCAGATGTAATCCTTGTACTGACTATCTTCAATAAACAGCTTCATAAAAAAAGGCAGCGGGTTAAGCTGCCAGTTCAGATAAAATGCCCGAAAGTAAAGGTAGTCGGCTTCTGTCAATTTATAGCCAATACTGACCAGATGCTTTTTGGATTCAGTCAGCGTGCTATAGCGTGAAAATCCTCCTGGTAACTGATCTCGCTGCACCGAGCAGCCAAACTGCACGCTATAACTGGCTTGTAACGGGCAAAGATCAAGACGATTCATTATCGGTTTCTCCTTGCCGTGGTATTACGTGCCAGTGATTTGCTTTCGCGTGAATTGGCATTGCCCAGTTGCTGCCATGAACGCTTGATCATCTGATCCACAACATCAATGCTGATCGAACCATCACTGTTCTGCTGGGCATTGACCTGTGCGCCTGAAGTGTTGTTGATGGTGATGTTTGCGCCTTGATTTGTGCTTGATGACTCTGTCAATGCAGATGCGATTTTACTTTGAGATGTAGAAGCATCAAATCCAACAAGCCCACCATCAGCACGAAAGACAGGAAGTTTGCCTGTCTGGTTAATATAGTCGAGTGTCCCAACGCCCAAGCTTTTTACTGTACTGGCTTTAAACACATACTCATTGTTCGATAGCCATGCAGGAATTGAATCGCTGGTTTCTGTACCTGCACCACGCACATGTCCACCATCAGCAAAAGCCGCATCAATCGATGAGATCGCTGCAATGGCAGGTGTAATTGCTGCAAAAACAGCCGTTGCGCCTGCAATCTTCTGCATGGGGGTCATTGCTGTTGGGTCAGCAAATGCCGAGGTATAAGCCTGCCAAGCATTCATAGTTGCTGTTGCAATTGCAAAAGCCTGTTGAGTAGCAAATAAAGCCTTATAAACACCTGATTGTTTATCACCTGCAGCTTCAAGCATATCCAGCATGGCCGTGGTTGCAGTTGTCCCTTGATCTAGCCAGAGTTGGGTTTGAGCCAGTGCATATTTCTGGTCAATTGCTTGACGGGTAATATTTGCCTCTTCAGAAATACGATTACGCTCATCTAGACCCTTTTGAATAATGTCATTTAACTGAGTCTGATAATCCTGTTCTGAAGTCAACAAACCAGCTTTACGTAACTCCTCTAGCTTCGCTTCGGCATCACTTTGGTTTGCATATGATGCTGAACGTGCAGAATTTTCACCTTCTTTAACAGTCGCATAATCAGCAAGTTTAGCCCCTTGTTCTGGCATAGCAGGATTATCCCCGCCTTGACCAAAAGGTTTACCAAAGTTTAAACCTAGGGTTTTCTTTAATTCCTCCCATTTTTGCTTGGCCTCGTTAAACTGCTCATCCAAAGCCTTACGGTAGAGCTGCTCCTTATATGCCTTGAGTTGTTCGGCAACTGCTTTGTCATAGCCTGCGGTCTGATCAATCATGGCGATTTCATAATCATGCTGACGCTTTGCATAATCCTGAACAGTTAAAAGACCTTCTTGTGCAGCTAACAGTGTTGCTTCACGCTCTAGCTCAGCATTTTTTAAATTATGCTGAAACTCTGAATCTTTGGCGGTAAGTATTGCCTCACGTGCTGCTTTACTTAACTGAGTATTTTTAGAAATTTCATCACGTTCAAATGCGTACTGCTGTTTCATAAACGTGATGGAATCCATCGAAACCTGCTTAGCTGATAGAATCTGCTGCGCTTCTTCACGTTTGACTGCTTCAATCTCAGTTTGCATCTGGCGATCTAAAGCAGCTGCTGCATCCTTACGTTGTGTTGGCGTTTTAGATAAATCAGCCTCAGCCAATTGCTTTTTCACGGCATACTCATTTTGCAGCTGGGTAATCCGATCAGTTTCAAAAGAATGAAGCTGGTTGTATTCATCCTTCTCCTGAGCATTTAAGGTTTTAAGCTGGCTTTGGTACAGTGCAGCCTGTTTTGCCAAAGCATTGGTTTGATCTGAACCTGTCAAGGTTGAGTTAATCGCTTCAATGGCATCTTGGTTATCTTGGGCAAGCTGCTGTTCTTGGGTGTAGTACTTCTTGTTGATTTCAAGTTTCTTATCATCCAGTGCCTTTTGGGCTTCTGCCAAAGTTGCCTGTTGAGCCAGTAAATCCGCCTGTGTCGGCATCAAGATAGACTGATCAACGGTAGACTGGCCATTTGCGCCAGCCATATATTTCAAAACACTATTGGCATGCCCCTGCATCTCCTTTGCTTTCGCTGGAGATAAATAGCCAACACCATTAATTTTTTGATAACCACCCTGAGCAGTAACCTGATCAGAAATACGTCCAGCTCTAAGAGCATCGACTCCGCCAGTTCCACCGTTATATGCCATGATGGCATCTAACCAGTTTCCGTATTTCTTATAATTCTTAGCCAAATCCTCCGCAGCTGCCGCAGCAACCTTACCAGGGTTTTTCGTATTGTCTGCCACTGTTAGGCTATAGGTATCCCTAAACCCTTGTGTTGTTTGCAGAAAACCTTTTGCACCTGTTGGGCTAGTCGCATTTTTCCCACCTGATTCAGTCGCAATAAGACCCGTTAGCAGTCCTGATGGTAACCCCTTGTTTTTAGCAATATCTTCAAGACTATGTGTTGCAACCAATACAGCAGCACCAGCAATTTTTTTACGGTCACTATCACTATATGTATAGTTTTTTGCATCCCAGCTTTTGATTGTGGCTTGTCGAACTGAATCAGGCATCACATCTTTTTTTGAACCTGAAAAACCTAGCCCTGCTGCCTCACGTGCATCTGCAAAGTGATTGGCCATATCTAAAGACATGCCATTATTATTCACTTGGTTTTGAATATATTTTTGGCGTGCCAAGTCCTTATCTACACCGCGAATATACTCCATTTGCTTTTGGGTCAGATTTGCATACGCTTTGGCAGCATTGTTTGTCGCATCTGCATGCTGTTGCTGTTTCTTTGCAGCCTCATCATTTTTTTGATTCAACTGATTTAAAACATCTTTTTCCTTTTGGTATGCTGTTTTCGCTGCATCATGTTTAGAAGTTAGGTTACCAATCTTCTCAACCTGTTCATCACTGACACCATTAATTGACTTCACGGCTTCATAAAACTGAACAGCTGTAATTTTGCCTTGCGAGTACTGCTTGAACTGTTTTTGAACTTGCTGAGAAACTTTTTCAGAGATACGCCCAGAATCTTCCAAATATCCTAAATAGGCATCAAGTTCAGAGTAAGCGAAAGAATACTTTTCTCCTAGCTCCTTAACATCCTTAGTCAATTGTCGAATTGCAGTATCTTTCTGAATAGCATTCAGTTTTTCATATTTACTTGTTAACTCATCAACAGATTTTCCTTGTGTCTCCAAAACTTTTGGAACATCTTTGGTATTGTCTTTGAGCAATAAATAAGATGCTGCAACTGCCGCTACAGTTAGCCCTAAACCGACAGGTCCACCGAGCAGACCTAATAAACCTACTCCAGTACGAACACTGGCAGCTTGCGCCACATTGTTGGCACTGGTGGCAACAGTCAAACGCTCAGTTGCAGTAGTTTGTGCAGTACGGGCGGCAACATACTCGGCAGATCCTGCCACTGTAGTTGAAGCCAAACGTTGTTCTAACACAGTCAGTTCAGCAGTCATACTGGCTTGAACCTGCTGTAATTCCGCCATACGTGCCAATGTTGCATTTCGCCCTTGATCTGTAATTTGGCTGCGTAGACGTTGCACTTCTAAAGCTTTTTCAGCATTGGTTTGTGCAATACTAGATTCAACCCGCTGAATTTCTGAAGCAATCACCTGACGATCTGCAGCCACTTTTGCCTCAGCATTCGCAACAGCCGCACGTGCAGCAGACATTTCCGCATTTGCCGCATTGAGTTCTGCGGTTGCTTTACGCTGTGCGGTTAAAATCGCTGCTTCTTCTGCCTGAATATCTGCAACAATCGCTGTGATTTTGCTATAAATCCCTGCAACATATTTTGCAGTTGCAGGTACAGCTGCACCAACCAGATATGCGCCCAGTACGGTTGCCACAGCTTTGACCTCATCCATGTGGGTCACAACTTCTTTCAAGGCTGGCACTGCAACATTGACCAGTTCCGCTTCAAACCCCTGCCACTGTAAATCTAGAATTTGCAGGTTTTCTTTGGCTAAAGCCAAGTTTTTCACCATGTCATCTGACATGATTTTTCCTGCTTGTTGGGCTACATCCCCCCATTTTTGGAATCCTTTACCGCCATTTTCAAGCAATGGAATTAACAATGAAGAATCTGAAATGATCGACTCCATATAGAATTTCATATCATTGGTTGAAGCCCCTGCTTTTTCCAATGAGTTATAAAAAAGCTGTAATGCTTCTGGCCCAGATAGTTTTTGGAACTGGTCAATGGTGACTCCGACACGTGGCCCAATATCATTAAAGAAGTCAGCAAGTGGCCCACCACCTGTACGCTGAAAGTCGCCAATACGGTCTTGCATATCTTTCATTTTGTCAGCAAAAGATTCCATCGAAATGCCTGCCGTATCTGCACCGACTGCGTAATATTGGAACTGCTGAATAGAAGCATTGGAGAGCTTGGCAAATTTCTGAATGTCATTGCCTGCATCAACAAATTTTTCGGCAAATGCCATCA
The DNA here is from genome assembly GCF_003261585.1 of Acinetobacter sp. MB5. Taxonomy (GTDB): domain Bacteria; phylum Pseudomonadota; class Gammaproteobacteria; order Pseudomonadales; family Moraxellaceae; genus Acinetobacter. The sequence continues at coordinate 241,849 of NZ_POVU01000001.1, forward strand.
CACTCGCCACCGATAAGCCTGCGGCAACTGCACCCAATGCTTTGACTGCAAAGGATGCTGCATCAAATGACTTGGCAATTTTCTTTGTAGAATCTTCTGCCTGACGCTCTGCCCGTTCTAGAGGCTCAGTAAATGAGCTAATGCGAGTCACAAGATCAAGGGTTAAACGACCGAGAGATGCAGCCATATTACTTTCCTCTAGATAATAAAAAACCCCGCTGGGCGGGGCTTCTATCAAAATAACTTATTGCTTAATTGCTAATAAAAACCACCCGAAGGTGGCTTTTATTTTTAATTTCGTGGCGCTGGGCTCAGCATTAATGGTCTTTCTTTACTCATGTCAGCAAGGTTTGAAGAAACTCGCCCGCAATTTGGCTGATTTGTATCAATAACCTGCGTACCTTCAACACGATACCCAATACGACCAAAAATAAACGCTTGGTTTAACTGAGTAATCACAACATCGGTTAAGGCAACAGAACACTTATTTTTCTCAATAGCACGGTCAATTGCCGTTTTCATATTTGGAATACCAAGTGGAACAACTACAACAGGTGCAGTATCTTCGCCTTGAACTCGTTCACCTTTTACAAAACCACTTGAAACCAAGTTATAATTTTTTGTACTTGCCATTGTTAAATCAGCTACACGCATTGTACAACCGCCCAAAAATAATGAGGCAATCGCGGCAGCAGTAATAAGTTTCTTCATTTTTAATCTCTTACTGACATGAGATTACAATATAATCAACTTACATAAAGTAACGCAAATTTAAATTTATACCACACAATAAAAAAACCACCCGAAGATGGCATTTTATTTTGATTCTTCCTTCTCCACTGTCCCCATCAAATAAGCCGTCAAAGCATCATCATCAAATTCCTGATCATCATTGGCAGCCCGTTTTTCAGCGCCTTCATGTAGCATAAGATCAACAAGCTCAATATTTTTGATGCCTTTCGATACCAAGAACGAATGATGCAACCGAGCAAGCTCCTGTTCTACTCTTCGACCGATGTTAAGGCTTCCGTATTTTCGGATGTAGACTGCCCAAATTTTGATTTCGTTGAACGAGAGTTCTTGGACTTCTTCGATGCTTTTGCCTGTTGCAATGGCGATTTCACAGAGGAGCTCGGTTTCTTCTGTGAGGTCGATGTCTTTCCCAATGAGTTTACATTGACAATCTCATTCCAGATTGCCTCTGCCAAATCATGACTAAAGGTTTGACGTACCTGATCTTCTGTAAATTGAAGATTACCTTCTTCATCACAAATTGAAGCCGCCAAAATTCCTGCTAAAGCTTCTTTCTGTTCACCAAAAGCCCGTAATTTTGCTACGGTGGTGTGATATGAATACGGCTTGATGAATGTACTAAATTCAGCATCTTCACCATTAAATTTGATCGGAACCGTGACAGGTTGTGGCTTGGAAATTAATGCCCCTGCTTTGATTTGAGCAATATCAATCTTTTTCATGGTTTTGTCCTAAAAAGAAAGCCCCAATCAAGGGGCTAAAGGTTTGATCTTAGGTTGTCTTAGGAATAAATGTAGTAGCGCTTGAGCGCTGCATGGTCACGGAACAATTGACCAAGGTATCCGCATCAAATTTCCACACTGGGGTAGTAAATGACGCTGTATATTGCCACCACGTCCGATCTGTTGGGAGAGCATCTAATACACCACCCGTAACTGTTGGGACGGATTCTGAATCCGTCCCCCCCTGAATAATGGTTAATTCCTTTTTATTTGTTGCCCACTGAACAATCTGCAAGTGGCTTGCATTTTCTGTGTCAATGTCAAACCCTAGCGAACCATCACCAGGATCGGATAGACCAGGAAGATAGGTTTTAGTTTCCTCGTCATCTAGACAGGTTGTTTCGATTTTCCCTGCCGAATCTGAACCAGGATCAAATGTTTTTAAGCAGACAAGACGGATCAAGCTTGTACCGTCAAATGCCCACCAACGAGAACCCTGAACTTTTAATTTTGCCATGAGAAATCACTCCTAATCAGGCATAAAAAAAGCGCCCATTCGGACGCATAACTAAAAAATTTAAACTATCGATTTACATGCCAACTCACATCAAAACTGTAATGCGGCATACCTGTCACTGGGTCCCGATCCTGATTGCCATAGCGAGTGACATAACACTCTGTCTCAATCGCATTTCGCACTGCTTTAGCAACATCACTGACCACATCATCATCCGTAGCATAGACATCAATCTGAACATCGACACGGTCACAACTTGGAGCCATGTCCAAATTGTTATACGGGTCACCACCGACAATCTGCCAAGTCACATACGGCGGCTGTGGATTATCAGGAGCAAGCCCGAAACTATACGCACGTAAAATGCCATTACTCTCAAGCAAGTCTGTCACGGCGATATTGGCTTTGAGTATCGGAAAAATAGGCAAATCGATCATGATCAGCCTCCTAAAACAATATTGATTTCAGCAGAAAACACCTGCACAAACTTGTCGGTAATCTGCCCCACATTTTTAGATAATGCAGGACGCATAAACGGTTGCGCTGCAATTTCACTGGTACCAAACTCGATATAACGCCAGTAGGTGGTAATGCCACCCGGTAAACCTGATAACGCAGTTTTATCTGTGTATTTGTTCTGCGCTGCACCACCACGGATGCCAACACGCATAATGATTTCATCAGAATTACGGGTTTTACCTGTTTGGGTGACAATGTTTTTCCAAATCTTCTCTTTGGTAATCGGGTCATCCAGCGCTTTGGCATTTGCTCGAGCAGCATCACGGGCAATATTCATGGCTTGCCGTGCCGACTTTCGTGCAATTCGTTTAATGGTACTTTTCTTGCCAATGGCACGAAGTTTCTGCTGTAACTGCTCTAAACCTTGAATACGTGCCATAAGTCCCTCACGGATTCCACGCCTTTTCCCCTGTGGCAAGGTTCAAGGTCAAGTATTCACGGCGACTGTCAGGATCCGCCATCGGGTTACCATCAATACGGTAGTAATAACCCTCAAACTTTACCCGCATCGAGGAGGTAATCTGCTTGGCGGTTTGGCTATATCGAATCTTTGCCCGTGCCTGAATGGTACTTTGCGCTGCCTTGGCTGCAATCTGGTCTTTGGTTGATAGGTCTGTGACCTCTGCCCAAACAGTAGCAAGGTCTTTCCACTGACTGATTTGCTTGCCTGTTTTCGGGTCTTGCCCTGTCACGTTTTCTTGTTGAATGGTGATGCGGTGTTTTAAGTTGGATGCTTTCATCAATCACCTCAAACCACTGTCGGACTACGAAATGGAAAAAGTAAAGCCCGAACAGGTGGCGGCAAGTAATTGCCATCACTGGGCATATCCCCTTCAATATTGCGGTACTGGTCGTAATAACCACACAATAGCAAAACTGCCTGTGTCAATTGTGCGGGATAGCTCACAACACCCGTGTTGACATCTGCTTCAAATGTATCTGTCACATAAGAAAAAACCGCAGATTCTGCGGCTTGTCGGTAGGCATCCAAAAGGTCATTTTGATCATCCGAGTCATAGCGTAAATGCTGTTTGACCAGTTCCAAGGTAGTAATTGCCATTATTTTGCTCCTTTTACGCACAACTTGAATGATTCATGGCTGAATTCACCCTGATGATCTTTTTCACAGTGCCAAAGTGAACCTTTAAACGTTACAAAACTGCCTTTTTTATAGGTTTTTTCATCTGAAAATACGCCCTGATACAAACTTTCAAAGGACTTATTGGCATCAGACTGTGGTGCTGGCGTATTGGATGACCCTGTACTAAATGGATCATCTTTGGCATCACGTTTGGCCAATGCTTCCAGTGAGAAATTTTGCTGTTGAATCAGTGGAGAATCACCACCTTTAACGGGCAAATAACCCAGTTTTTGCCGCGCTTCATTGGGTGAAAAGATTCCTGCGCCAATCCCTTCCTTGTAATAAGCAATCTTGCTCGATGAGTCCATGCGAATCAGCACATCTAAATCAAGAAAGGCTTCGACACCCAAATCCACCAAGCCCAAACCATCATCTAGCAGGTTTTCACGTGCCTCGATATACACCTGCAAACAATCTGAATAATAGATTTCATTCAGATCAGAAACCTTGGTTGCGCCCTGCACATCAGTAATGCCAATTTTAAAAGGTGGGACATTGAAAGCGGTACAGACAATCCGAGCTGACATATTCAACTGCTCAACCAATTGGCTGTCAGTAGCTTTCATCCCAATACTGGTATATTTCGCCCCATCAGACAGTAGCCCAGTTTTACCTACATTGGCACCACCATAGTTGGTGTCCCATTTGGTTTTAATATCTTGGGCTTTATCTTTATCGACTGCACCAGGTACTTCAATCACGCCACCCGGTCTTGAGCCATTCAGAAAGAAATTTTTAGAATTGCGTAAAATCGAGATGCCCTGCTCCGAAGCCAAAGCACATGCCATGATCGGGGTTAAACCAATCAATGGGTGATACAGCGCATTAATACGGTCATGGATAATTTCAGAGGCAGGGATAATCACATTTTCAGTTTGTGTCAGCCGATCAGTGCTCAACTGGTAAAATACATTACCGTGATCATCCACCAAGGTGGTGACCAAATCAGGGTTGAGAATTACAAGGCGATAAATTTCACCAAAGGCATCTTTCACCTTGAATACATAAGTATTGCCACGCAAAAGTAAGCTTTGTGTCCACTGCTCATTAAATTGTTGCCAATTCTGGTAATGATTGGGCTTTTTAAAGACACGAACAAGCTGTTTTGGGGTCAACGCATCAACCAAAACACCCTGCTGTTTCTTCTTTAGTACAATCGGCATCTTGCCAATATCTTTGGAAATCAGCCCAATACAAGCAAATACAGCATAAAATGCGGTCATGTCTTCACGGGTAATTTCCTTATTTTGTTGCCAAGCGCCTGAGAATGGCTCTTGCACAAAAAAACTGTTCCAAGTTCCTGCATTTCGGGCAGTTTGGTAGCTTTTTCGTTTGAATAACTTCTCAAAAATGCCCATGTCTACCGCCTTTATTTACTTGGGATTTGTTCTTTTTCCACTTTAGAAGATGCTTTTTTAGGTTCATCACATGCCTTTGCAACCCCTGTTTTAACCAAAACATTGGCGGCAAAATCCTCAACATCTTTGACATCACCCACATTGGCATCATGCATCGTCTTTAAATACTCAATTTTCATCGCTGCTCCCATAGCTCAACAATCAATTTTCATTGCTCAGATATGAAAACAGCCCCAAATCAGGAGCTGTTATTCATCAATTTACATGGCTTAGTACTGAATATAAGCACTGGCAATCGCACGGCGTTTTGCCCAAGTGATGAACTTTTCAACACGGATGGCAAACTCATTGTTCTGCCATAAGTTGTAAGTGGTTGTACCATCCACCAAGGTCGCCTGGTCGCTGTAGGACACATCCACACCGCCATCTTGAGCAACTAGAATCTCACTCATTTTCACAAGCTCAATTTTGGTACCCACTGCTTGAGAGGTAATCACAGGAATACCCAACAAGCTACGGGCTGCACCTGAAAACGACATGCCAGTAAAGTAGGTATTTCCTAAAGCATCACGCAGCAAAGCCAATTGCATGGCACGGGTTTCAGACATTAGGAAATAGGCATTGTCTGTTGATAGGTTGGCTTCCACAAAAGTTGTGATTAGGGTCATTAAGTCCTTTTCATAGTCTGCTGCCGTTGTGCCTGAACTTGGTACAGCAGTAACACCATTTAAAATACCTGCTGGAATGACATCCGTGCCCGCATCTGCACCCAAGAATGTGCTATCGACCAGTTCAGCCGATGCAGCAATCAAATCATCCAAAACCAATTGATCAATCGCAGGGTCTGCACGGCGCAATAGCTCTTGGGTATAGACCGTAATCGCAGCAAGTTTATGCTCTTTGATTTCCACACTATCAAAAGTCGGGTTGGTGAGTGGTTTAGGCTGAGATTCACCTACCCATGCAGCCGTACCGCCTGTTTTCTGACCTTTGATTTTTACGTTAAAAGGCACTGAACGATAGCCCTTCAATTTGTCAAACACAGTGGCATTGCGCAGCAGTTCGATAAAGTCCCCTGTATAAGTATTGGTTTCAACCAATGGCGCACCAAAGCCTGTATCTGTTGTGGTTCCTAGTGTTGCCTTTTCCACAAATTGAACCACACTTTCCCCATAACCCAAATTTTTAGCTGCTTGTACAGCCGTCACTGCGTTACCTTTCTTCACTTCATGGGCTGACAACATTTTTGCACGGACAAACTGAGCAAAACCAATACCTTTCGGCAAGGTTTCAATCACCGTGGCAGGTGCAGCAGGGTTTGGATCACCTTCAGCAGATTTTTTGGCTTGCTGAGGATTTTCACCTGCAACAGGTGTTGCGGTTTTGGCGGCTTGCTCAGCTTGTTTAATCATGTCTTGCACACGATCAATATTTTTTTGAATTGTGGCAATTTCAGCATCAATTGCCTCAATCTGCTTCTCTTCATCATCATTTGGTGTTTGACCACCATCAAGTGCTTTAGTCACAATGACCTGTTTTTCTGCCTGCTTGGCAGCCAAAGCATCGAGAAGCTGTTTTAAATACTTATTCATAGTTTCACTCCGCCCTTCGTTGGGCTTGCTAATTTGACAACAACATGTTTTTGTTCAGATGCATCGCCATCTGGAACGTTCTGAGGTTTTTTGCCCAACGCGGCTTGATGTTCCTCAAATGCTTTGGAGAAATCTGCTTCGGATTCACGGTTGCAAGGGATTGTGACCAGTGACAGTTCATACCATTCCCACTTGTTAAACTGCACTCCACCGCCTTTGATCATTTCCGCTTCATCCCAATTCGGGATAAAACCAACCGATAGCCCTTTCACCAGTTTGTATTTCAGGGATTGAAAGGCTTTATCGACTTCCCGTTTTAAGTCGCCTTCTTCCTGAATCTCTGGAATGTGTATTTCGACTTCAATGCCTGCATCCGTGACTTTGGCACTGGTGACATGACCAACAGACTTGGTTGGGTCATGATGAAAAAGCAACGGCATGGGTAAGGAAAATGACGCACCTTTCGAGACCATAACGTCCTTTACACGGTCCTGATTCGGTGTGCTGGCAATCCCGCTAAATGTGCGTTTGGTTTCATCAAAATTCTTCATTTCAAAGTCAAACGTTTTATGTAGAGCAGACATGGCTCCTCCAAAAATAAAAAAGCCCGCAAATGCGAGCTGTACAAACTGGATCAATTAAAAAAAGTAAACGTTATAGTCTTTCTTGGCGGGTTCAGGATTCATGCTCATCAGTGCCGTGGCATTCAGGGATGCAATCAGTGGGTCAATCTTAGCAACACCACTTTCCTGCTTACTGACCATAATCCCGTTGCCTTTCATCACAATTTTAGCATTGCCTGCCACCCAAGCCATCAATCCCAAACCTTGATGCCAAAGTTCACACCCCGCAAGTTTGCGCTCAAGGGTCTGCAAATAACCTGCAAGCTTATAACCTTGAGGAATGCCAATGATTTGCTCCTGAGGAATACCCACATCAAGCAAACCATCCAATAAGCCACCAAGCATTAGCGGATCTAGTCCAACTTTATCGAGCTTTCCACTGTCATAAACTTGCTTGGCAATTGCGGCTAACTCGCTAATGTCATCTCCGACATTTTCATAAATGGTCAGGCTTCCTTCTTTGACAAAATCAAGCAGCTTGGGCGCTTCTGATTTACGGCGCTCAAGTACAATCTGATGACACCAGGCATGATTGTAGAGCAGCCATTCCCGTGTCTCTTTATGCCGTCCCAATACTGCAAAACCCAGCAAGTCATCCAAGCCGCCACCATCACCGCCAATTTCAAGCACATCTGATTGTTGAATAATGTCTTCGAGTGAGAGCTTCCGTGCCTGTTGTAACCAGAACTCGGCACCTGCCCAACGATTGGCACGTAGGTTCAGCCCAATTTCAATGTTTAAATGCTTAGCCAGAAAATCTCGAAGTGACTCCTCACCTGCATCTTTAACCTTGTTGAACTCCGAAATCAGGTACTCAAGGTCAACCGAAGCACCCAAATTTGGATTGGTGATGTAGATATTTTCAGGTTTTAAATGCTCACCATCTTCAATGAGCTGTTTTGGAAACTCGTAGATCAGTGGTAAAAATGCCTTGTCCTCTTTGATGCCATCCCTAACATCACGGGCATAGTCCAAAAGCTGCTTGAATACTCCGCATGGCATCTCATCTGACATGGTCGACAGATAAATTACACATCCCTCTGGGCGACTGGCCAAACCACCTTTGGCTTCACGAAACATCGATTCAGCATTGGCACGTTTACCAAACAGCCAAACCTCATCAATCAATATGATGGAGGCTTTCTTACCTGCAGCCGCATTACTTTCTGCTGCAATCACTTTCAGTGTTGCACCCGTACCGAGATGCGTCACCGTCTTGGTATGTTCAGAGATATTAATCATTGCGCTGAGTTCTTCATCAGCACGAATAAAATCGCGGATCGGGTTAAAGCTGTTGTCTGCGACTTCCTTGGTCGGTGCAAGGATGATCAACTCTGCTGAAAGCCGATCATTCAAAAGCAAAGCAACCAGCATCACACCTGCAGCAATCGTAGACTTGGTATTCTTCTTCGAAATCAGAAGAAAGAACTCACGAATCAAACGGCGTTTTGTACTCGGGTTATATGCTCCAAAAATCGCCCGTACAAACTCAATCACCCATGGCAATGTGACATCGCCCATCTTCGGGCTATCCATCACATCCACAAGAATCAGTTCTTTAAAAATCCGTTCTGCAACGTCTGCCACCTGAGGAAAGAGTGGCTCACATGGCATTAAAGATTGTTTATTGACGATACGTGTTGCCCAATCTGGGCAAGCTGTCGTCCAGATTGGTGACATTGAAGACATGTTTTAACTCGGTAGCTGACTATTCAGAGTGCCAAATTTCCCAGAAGTACTGGCTTTCTTGGCTTCCTCTTCCTTGGTTTGTTTCTTGCCTTTCTCGGCAACTTTCCCATGCTTGTACGGCAAAGCAGCCTTGGCAGCATTGAAACGTAAAAACATGTCGTTGCCCGCGTTGTTCATCACCTCAATCAAAAATTCTAAAGGGTCATCTTTTGAATACGGGTCATCAGGTGGGTCATCCCAATCCTGTTCTTCACTATTCGAGTTAACTTCTTTAACTTTTTTAACTTCGGTTTTAGTTAAAGAGCGACCGTCTTTGTCAGCCTTTAACTTCTCTATATAGACAATAATTTCGGGATGTTTTTTTAATTTTGCGCCTTGTTGCGCTGCTGATTTTTCTGGATAACCTGCTGAAATTGCAGCGTCTTTATTACTCGCACCATCAGCAATGGCTTGAGCAAATTTTTTCATTTTCTCATTGATAGCCATTGCTCGACCTTTAACTAAGTTAACTGTTTTTTAACTTTTTAACTCTGAGGAGTTAACTCTCAAAAAAGTTAACTCCGCTGAAACGGGAATTTTTTTTATACGTGAGGTGGGTGGTGGTGTCCGTTGCTTAAAGTTTTTGAACTTTTTAGCTCCCCCCATCCACGGCGATAAGCTCTTTTTTCAATCATAGCCTGCTCTCCTTCTGTGTCTTCTTCTTATGGCATTCAACACATAGAGATTGCAGATTGGATTCGTCATCCGTTCCACCTTGGGCAACATTGATGATGTGGTCTAGCTCAAGCTCAGTGGTTACCCGACCACAGCACTGGCATGCCCATTCATCCCGCAGATGTATCTTGTCCTTGAGTCTACGCCATGGTCTGCCACCACGACCAGTTCCCCAATTCTTCTTGGGTTCAGTCTGTTGACAGCGTATCTCTAGCCTTGGCTTAAGTGTCTGTAGTTTCACTACTAACCACCTTTAAGTCTTCAATGATTGCATCAATCTGTTGTTGATTGGTTGGGTAGACTTCAATGATTGCTTTCCATGCTGCACCCTTCTCAGCAACCAAAGTAACTTTATGGACATGCTCTAATCGCGAACCATCATCTAATAAAACTTTAGTTCCTTGTGCTGCATGTGCATTTGTATTTGTACATTTAGATGTAGGAACAATCGAAACTACTTTAGCCATTAGTCATCATCCAAGTTACGTGATTGTGGTTCATCCTCATCGCCAACGATCTCATCGAGCAGCATGCGGATCTGTGCGGTTTGGTCACTGTTGATTTGAATGAGTTGGTTGTTCTGTTGAATCAGTTGATTGGTTTGATCGGTCAACAGATTGTTTTGTTGGACTAACTGGTTGTTCTGCTGTACCAGTTGTAAGACGATTGATTGCAAGTTGCAGTCGTTGTTTGCTGTAGTCATACATAGCCTTTAGTTTTTGACGGCGTTCTTCACAGCCTTTACAGGACATAGACACCTCGGAATAAAAAAGAAAAACCGCACTAACTTTTGCAAGCAGTGCGGTTTTGTGTGCCGTAATCCGTTCGGCTATGGAGAATAAAAAACCACCCGAAGGCTAGGCTTTTATATGATAATTATTTTAATTCATACAATGAAGATTTTTCACACTCTATATAATCAAGATTCATTTTTTTCAAAAATTCTTTTGTCATTTCATAAAACCAAATTGGTGCATCAGGTGCAACATATATTTTTTCAATTAAATCTCTAAGGTTAATATCTACATTAACACCAGAACTACTCATATTCTCTAAATCTTTCAAACTCATACTTTCAATTTTACTTTTTTCTGAAGGGTGACAAGGTGGGAATAAAAGATTACTTTTTAAATATAATAGTCTAATTTCATTCTCATGCTTAAAGCTCAATCTTTTTGTGCATAATGGACTTACTGGTTGAATAAAATTATATTTTTCAGGAAAGCTGTTTACATCATTATAATCAACATATTCAATTTTTTTAACACAAAAAAAACCATCTGCACGAAGTGATTTCAATGGTTTTACAGCTTTAATTAAATTACCAAGTGTTGTTTTTATTGCAATAGCTTCATTTGTTTGAGCATAAAGCCTCCACATTGCAGCGGATTCATATTTATTACTATGCCAGCAATTTGCATAGGCAAAATAAACTAATTTTTTTTCAGCATCATTTTCTTTCTCATCAATAGCTTGGATCTCATCTGTTTTTTTGCTATACCCTAAATAGTTTGAGAGAGTTTGTACATATTGCTGCTGTTTTTTTTTCGAAACATTACTTATATGCCCTTCATATATATCTTCAAATTTCCTTAAAGGGCTTAAGTATATTTTTTCATTTAAGACAAGATCAACAAATTTTGAGAAATCCATATAACGCCAAAGGCTTATATTCAAATCAAGATCATCTACATTCATTTTTAGTAAAATATCATATAATGTGATTCACTTATTATAAGAAAAAAGCCCACCAATGGCGAGCTTTGAAAATATAGCTGTGATCTTCATTTACACTTCGACCACTATAACGCAAAAATATCATTTGCCTTGTACAGGGTCAAGTTTTGAATATTTAATGAGCTATTTTCAAACCTAAAGCATTTATAACTTTGGCAATAGTTTCATACCTCTTGCGCAAGCCAGAGTCCCCACAGCTTGAATAAACGCCTCTGGATCCTCTAAAATTTGAAATTTATTGCCATCCAAGTCCAGTTGCAATTTGAACAGCTCCAATAGCAGAAGCTAGAAATAAAAAGATTGCTGGTATCTCAATAGCGACAAGTAGTCTAATACCTTGCCAAAAAATAACCTTGTCGTATTTCCATGCTAAATAGACACGTTTAAATAAGTTAATCAAAGTTTGTTTTAAGGTATCTTTTTTATCCATTTGAATATCTAAAGCTTGTATTCTTCGATCTAATTCATCATTCAATGGTTTAATAAACTGCATAAAACTGCAAAAGCACCAAAAAATAAAAAAACAAATTATTGCTATAGAAAGGATCCCGAAGACAAACCATTGATATGTCAAAATTGGTAGTTGTGAAGCTCTATAAAGCAATAGTAGACATATTGATCCTAAAACAGATTGAGCAACTAAATTACTCATAAATACTGAAAATGCCTTTTGACCATCTTCACTTAAAATATACATAAGAGCACCTAAAAATCATTAATTTTCATAAAGTTAAAGTTGTTATGTTTGCAAACATGCTGGTAAAGATAATGCTTATTTTTCGACAAAACAATATGCTTAATATTTGATTTTTAATAATATTAATACGATTTTATAACTGATTTTTTACATTAGTTCTGCTTAAATACAGTTAAATAGCGCCAACTTTTCCGAGTCGGCGCTTTTTTTGTTTACAATTCTTTCTGTATTTTTTATTACGCATACAGATAAATTTTGATTGGTATCCATAATTTCTCATTATAAGTTTTGGTTTAATACGCAACAAACCCATACCGACAATGCAACACCGCCAACCCGCACTTTACATCCTGTCTTGCATCCGCCTGTGTCCGTTCAGGCGTAACCATTTCCGACCACGACAAACCCCGAAAATAACGGTCAACAATTGCATCCATCCAGTCATCCATAATTTCACTGCGTCCCATTAAGTCAAGGACTAAACGCTGTACGGCGCGGGCTTCATTGTCCTCAATCTGACAGGTCACTTTAGATTTTCTTTTACGAAATGGCTCAACGTCACTGGTGAAGTAACTGGCAATAATCTCTTGCTGCTGTTTCTTACTAAGCTGCTTTAAACGGCGCTTCTTTTCTGCCTGCACCATCGCTGAAGCAATCGGGTTGCTGTACGAGCCTTTCGGTGCACCTGTAAAACTTTCCTGATCTAGCCAAGCCCCAAACTGATAAAGCCACCCCTCCAAATCAAAACGTGTCCAGTCTACGGCTTGCATAATATTGATTGCTGTATTCATATAAAGTCCTTATGCCCCATAGCGTTTAAGTACAGTGTTATCTTTGGCAAAACGGCGAAACACCAACATGGCAGCATCTCGGGCATGCTCATTGGTGCGACCTGTCCAGCCTGTGAGTTTTTTAAAAGTATCTGCTTTCGATTTGGTCATATTGCTTTTGGGGTGTATCAGTTTGTAGGCAATCTCATTTTCCTTGCAGAAGTCCTCCCAGATCTGTGCATCACGTTTGACCGAACCCACGCCCTGCGCTTTTTCCCGTCCACCTGTAAACCATGTGCGTAAGCGCGGATCTTCGATAAAAACGTGTACAGAGTCTTGGCCATGTTCTTTAAGAAGTTCTTTCACTTGTTCCATTGCTTGTGTAATGCTCAGGCTTTCCACCAAAATCAGCTCTCCACCGTGTCCTTGGTCAATGGCGACTGCAAAGCCTGTGTTTACCCCTGTATCAACCCCAATCAAAATTTTATGCTTCATCATAAAAACCCCAACACATGATTGACGCTGTAACTTGATGCGCCTAAAACAAGACAGAAAATGATCAGGAGAATCATAAAAACCAAGAAATCTTTTGGACTCATGCAAGTACCCCCTCAAATCCCACCTGTGCCAGATACGGTGCAAGTTTTTTGCGTTGTTCAGGATTGCTCAGTTTTGCTGCTATGCGCGCCGTAAGCTGCTCGTAGCTTTCCCCTGCTTCGGCAAACTTGCTCGATACTTCGGGATGGTGTGCCAGTTTCTGGGCGAACAGGTTGATTTGTTTTTCAGAGAGCTTTTTCGGTTTTGCTGTCTGCGCCGTTGGGTTTTGCGATGTCGGTTGTTGCGCTCGGCTTTGGTATTTCAAACGTGCGTTCAGCAACCAGTCTGCAAAGTGGTAATGCATCAGGTCATCACACAGGTTCTTGTCGGAGTTGTAGCGTTCAAATGCGTTTTGCTCTCGTTTGAACCAGTTGGCGGTTTTGATCTGCTCGATGGTTTCTGCATCGGTGATCAAACCAAGTTCTTCTCCAAGTTTTTTCAAACACAACCACGTTTTTTTATTTTTAGATTCTACTGGTAGATTCTTTGGTAGATTCTGTGTCCCATTGTTGGGACTATTCAAAGTACCACTGTTGGGACTATTCAACATCCCATTGTTGGAATCATTCCACTGTTGGGACTGTTCCATTGATGGGACTGTTTCAGGTGCTTTTTGGCTGTTGAATGGTTCCGTTGTTGGTACTGTTTCCCGACCTGTTACGCCAAGCAATTTGTAGACTTTGACACGTTTGGTCACGCCTTTGCGTTCGCCTGTATCTCGTATCAGGTGATCCGCCAGTAATTCTGAAATAATTTTCAAGATGGTTTTGCGGTCTAGCCCTGTATCCTGTTCCAGTCGTTGCATGCTTGGGTAACAGGTATGGTCTTCGCCTGCCCGATCTGCCAGTGATAGCAGCACCAGTTTTTTAAGCGGTTTTAGGCTGCCGCCTTTACGGTCGGGAAATTTAATCCGCCATGCCCAGTTGGTTGCATCTAGACTCATTGCTCACCTGCCTTGGGCTTGATGTAACTGCCCATCATTTCGATTTTGTCTGCATTGAGCAGGCTTTTTTCGATGTCATTGACTAGCGCCCACTGAATGCGAAAACGGCGCTGGAGTTGTTCTTTAAATTTTTGGCGTGGTACGGCGGCATTGGCGACGTTATAGCGCCGTTGGCGTAAGTTGTGCTGTGCTTCTGCCAGTAGTTCGTTCAACACGCGGAGTGCGGGTTCGTACCATGTCTGGATCGCCTGACGTTGTTTTTGCGCGGTCAGGCTGTGTGGGTTTAGTTTTTCTCTATACATGCCTGCACCTGTGTAGCGAGTGTGCCAAGTAGCACATGGAGTTCGTGGATAACTTTGCTCATGTCGAGGGCTTCGCCGTGGGTAATGCGTCCGTCTGCCATCATGTCGTGGAAGGTTTGTGCGACATTGCCCTTTTGAATGGCGATGCGTACAAAGGTGTCCATAAGGCTATGGTCACGCTGACTTTCGGGTATGTCGGGCAGATCTATGGCGGCTTTGCCATGTTCGGCGCAAAGGGTTTGCAATATGCGGTAGTCCCCTGTCAGTGCCATAAGTTTTGAAGCCTCGAGCAATGTCAGGTGGTGGGTTTCCGTATTTGGGTTGACCTTGCTGTTCAGTACGGCGGGGCTTTTGATGCCTAGGCGTGGGGCTAAGGCAGATGCGCCGCCGTGGTGGTCGTGTACGGTTGCGTATGCGGCATCTAGGATGTTCATGGTGGTGTCCTTTGAACGTGTTTGTAAGATTGATGCCTACTAAGCTGATGATGTGACCCTAGCTAATGGCACCTGACCTTTAGACAAATCACGAATCTGATACTCACGCGCTAAAGGAATACTCTCCTCAGACCACTGACTAATTGCTTGTGTACTAATTCCCAATTTCTCGGCTAATTCGGTGACATTGCATTCCAAAAGATTCAATGCTTCTGATTTAGTCATGAATTTTACTCTTAAAGGTAACTTTTCTTACCTTTATTAAAACACATAAAACTTACCTTATCAAATGGTAAGCTTTCTTACGAACTAATAGAGCTAAATCTATGGAAACATTAGGTATTCGTCTTAAAACCCACCGAAAAGCAAAAAAGCTTACTCAACAACAAGTTGCTGATGCTATTGGGGTTTCTAAAACATCAGTTATCTATTGGGAAAAAGATGAAAACTTACCCAAATATGACAGCTTGACTGCTTTAGGAAAGGTTTTAGGAGTTACAGCCGAATATTTATTGCATGGCAAAGGTGAAGCAAATTTAGATGTAAATGTAACTGATCAATTCCCGATTGCTGGGCGTTTAGTGCCAGTGATCTCATGGGTACAAGCAGGTACATGGACAACCATGGACAGCGCTCCAACAGGAACACAGTTTGATGAATGGTTACCACCAAATCCCAAATGCGGAAAGCATGGCTATGGCTTGGTGGTGGTTGGTGAGTCGATGCTTCCTGACTTCCGACCAAACGACAAAATTTATGTAAACCCTGACTTTCAGCTCAGTGATTTAAAAACTGGCGACCTTGTTATTGTTGTTTGTGACAATGAAGTGGAAGCTACGTTTAAAAAGCTGATTGTTGAAAGTAATGGGATGGTTTTAAAACCCTTAAACCCTGACTGGCACGAAAAAATGATGGACTTAAAAGAAGGCTGTCGTTTGGTTGGAAAAGTCGTGGGTTTATATAGGGATGTATAAATAAAAAAACCCTGCAACTTCTTTAAGGGGAGAACAATGGTTGAAACTGCATCAACAGCAAAAATTGCTGAAAACAAATCTAAAGAAATGCTAAGTTTTTTCAAATGGAAAACCTATCCTGAACTTTTAGAAAATCGTGATTATCTTTGTCAGGATATAGAAAGACATTTTCTTGAAACAGACTATGATAAACACCCCCTAGATATGGTTTTTTCTTATATTCATCCATATACAGGTAAAACTATATTCTTTTACAGTGACTTAAAAAGTTATACCGCAGCAAGTATTAGCCCATCAAGGTTACGAGAAACATTAAACTCTCTAGGAAAATCAATAGCATGTGCTAGAGATAATGAGCAATGGAGAATAGATTTTTCTGATCCTGAATATTTAGGTGAAGTTCGAGGTTTACTTTTTTTACTAAATCATGATGGTGACTATTCATCTGATGTATTATCAAAATTGAATGTAGTTGCTAAATTTGAGAAAGAAATACATAGAAATACTAGTTCAGTTATTAGCGTTGAAAATCTTCATATTGATGCGGGTCAATTCGTACATATGATGGATCCAACAGTTATTGTTTATATGCAAACAATTCGTGAAGATATAAAGAGACTTAGAGGATCATCAAAGTTCCCAATGGGAAGTAAAAATTATTATTTCTTTTATCCGAATTTAGAAATTCATAGAACCCAAGGTGAAGAAGTTAATTTTCCAGCAACAATTGAAACTCTATGCGGTCCATATCTGATTATTGGAAATTATTTAACTGAGCAACAAGATCCTGAAGATTCAGATAAAACTATAAAATTTCCGCCAAGTTTTATTGTTTACTATCGACTAAGTGGTGAAACTCAAGATGAGTTCTTATTTTTGATTGATCAACTAGCAAGATTTCAAATGTTCAACAATAAGAAATTAATTAATGTACGGCAAATACATTTGAATCCTCATCAGAATGCAGAAGTAAATTTTAACAATGCTCTTCAAGAATATAATCGGATCTGGAGCGTGAATGGTTTAGATCCAATAGGTCAAAATCAATTAACATTTAATCAAATTCCTAACTTAGAAAAAAAATTTTTATCAGCTCCTCTTAATGGCGCGAGACATTTATAATGAACTATTCAAGATATTCCTATATTAATCCTAATGCTATTGATCTTTTTGGAACTCTAAATAGAAACCGAGCATTGACTCAATCAGAAGTTTCCTACCTATTTGCAAAAAGAGGTATTATTTTTGGAAAAGATACTCCTCGGGATCTTTTAGCAAGAGAATTTTCTTCTTATTTTCATAGCAGTTATGACTATCTTTTAATAGAAGCTGCTTTAGCAATAGATCGTAAAAAAACTTCAGCTAGTGGCTTTTCGTTAGATGGAGTAAAAAGTTTAACTAACCGACAAATAGTTACTAAATTAGATCAACTAGAAGATAGTTTAAAAAGAAGTATTCAAAAAGACCAAGATGAAGTGAACATTGATACTGTTACATATAAAAGGAATGGAATTAGTTCAAGACAAATTGATTTAAAATATTCAGTTTATGATTTTACAAAAAATGCATTTAATCGACGAGATCGACGTGAAGCTAGTATTTTTATAAAACCACTAGATCACTCAGAATCAATATATATTGAATTTCCAAATATTAAAGAAATTAACTATATCGTTGAAACTCAAATCTTACCCTCTTTAATGAATAACTTTCCAGGTAGTCAAAAAACAAAAGTTGAATTAAAAGGTATAACAAATTTAGAACATAGGAAGTTTTTCTTTAATAAATTAATTAGAGGAATTGAAGATTTTGAATATGATACTGTAATTGATATTTTCGTAACAAAGAGTGAAGATCCTGAAGACAATGAAAAAAAATCCCCTATAACTTCTGTTGCTTCTATTCGTAAAGCCTCATTTAGTGGACAAGGCTTGATGGATGTTCCTGAACTAGATAATCTTTTGACTAAAGGGTTTCATATATACCGCGTCATTTGGCAAAGTGAGTCTTCAGAAGGTGAAACCTTTGTTTTTGAGGCAAAATTCTCTAATCCTGATGAGTGTCTTGGATTTGCCTATCTTCTTAAAGGACGGAAATCTGATGATAAAATTGAACAATGCTCTTTAACAGAAACACTTAGATTAAATAGAGAGATATATTTTTCTGCTGTTCGTAGTCTTAAAGCTACTAAAGAATTAGGAGAAAGTCATGAATAGAATTTACCTTTACAAAATAAAAACTGGAAAAACAATTGCATCTCTATATGACTCATTTGTTAAATATAGTTTAGAAAATTCGAAATTTACTTTCGCAATTGAGACTTTTAACACTGATATTTTGGAGGTTAGATCCTTTGAAAAAATAAAAAATAGAGTTAATTTCACTTCTCCAGATGGCAAAAAAAATGTAATCGAATATGAAACATACCAAACCATTCTCTTTTCTATCTTTACACATGAAAATGCATCTTATCTAGCATTACATAATCCACCAAGATCCGTAAGAAGTTTTTTTAATGTGTTATCAGTTATTGGCGGCATAAACTACACAATTGAAGAAGTAGCATTAAGATTATCAAAAATCTCTGAATATTTTAATCAAAATTATCATTGCCTGATAAATTTTGTTGAATTTGATAAAGTAAGTTTAAACTCAAAAGCTTATGCTAATATAGAAGTATACTCTGCTGAAAATGCTTTAGATGATTTCCAAGTCCTTATACAAAAAAATGATTTAGACTTAAATAAAATATCTATAGTAATAAAAAGTATTATCTCTGAAACTTCTATAACTTTAAATAAAAAAGGTCTCATTCAAGTAAAATCTTATAACTTGGAATTTTCATTAAGCGGTAATGAAATTTTTAAATACATCAAAGAAATACTTTCTATAAATACCAATTAATAATAGAAATTTAGCTAAAGCACCTATAATCCTAATTGTGAATATTTAATCCATGTATGAAATTCAAAAAGTAAGTTTAATTAACTATTGACAATAAAAGTAAGTTAACTTACCTTTATCTCACTACCAATAAAAAAGCCCCTTCACTTTGGACGGAGACGGGGCTTTGCATATAGCGAGATAAGTATGAAACAAAAACACATTCCGAGTCAAATGCCCGCAACCTCCGCACGACTCTACCAACACCCCACCCCACAAGAACAACGCCCAAACCGCCTAAAAGTGGTACTGGCCAACACCAAAGACTTTGCCCTGTTTGCCAGTATCGGTACGCTGTGCTATGCAGTCATTACAGGAGTGGTGTATATGCTTGGAGGTGCGGTATGACCTGTCTTATCAAAGTGTCCGAATTTATAAAACGTGTCTACGGCGAACACGGTTCAACACCACCGACACCGCAGACCATCACCCGTTCATGCCGCCGTGGTGAACTTCCTGCATCACAAAAAGGTAAACTCTGGTACATCGACTGGGACATCTACCAAAAACAAACAGGTGACAACCTCGTCGACAAAGTCCTTAGAGGCTAAAACATGGCTCGACCACGCAAACGAGGCAACAAGGACATGCCTGCCAACCTGTATCGGGGAGATGGCAACACATGGCGCTATCGCCACCCCGTAACAGGCAAATTCCACGCTATGGGCATCGACAAAGCCAAAGCCGTGGCTGCTGCAAGAAAACTCAATGACCTACTCACACCCGAAGTTGACCTTGTGTCCAAAGTTTCGGGCAACGTCAAATTCGTTGAGTTTTCCGAGCAGTGGTTTCAAAACAAACGGCGCAAAGACGGCAAACCGATTTCCAAAAACACCAAAGACCTCTATCGCTTCTACCTCACACTCTGTCAGGAGAAGTGGAAAGACCTCAGCCTAGACGCAATTACCCTGCTCATGGTCAACCAGCACTTGGACAGTCTCAGCGTTGTGCCAAGTAACCAGACCCGTTCTATTTTGACCGAGATCTTTGACCTTGCCATGAGTAAAGGACTTTGCCCTGACAACCCCGCCCGACTCACGCAACGCAAATACCCCAACAAGATCAGAAAACGTCACACGCTTGAGGGATTGCAAAAAATTCGTGATGCGGCTGAACCGTGGCTGAAAAATGCAATTGACCTTGCGCTACTCACCACTCAACGGCGCATCGACATTATCAACATGAAATGGTCAGACATACACGATGGCTACTTGCACGTTGCACAGCAGAAAACCACGGACGATCCAGAGGACGCTTTTGAAATTTCGGAAGGTGCAGGTTATGTCCGCATCAAGATAGATGCCGAACTACAAAAAGTTTTAGATCGCTGTAAAGACGACATCGACAGTCCGTTTATTGTCCACCGTACCCCACAGCGTAAAAAGCGTGATGGTATCGACGGCGAAAAACTGCACTGGACGCAAATCGACAAACAGTACATTACCCGTAACTTTAGCAAACTGGCACTGAGTACAAATGCCTATCCCGAATATACAGGCAAGCAGATTCCAAGCTTCCACGAAATTCGGGCACTGGCGATTTTTCTACACAAAAAAGCAGGACGAAGTGCTCAGGCACTTGCGGGACACAGCTCAAGCAAAATGACAGAACATTATGCCGCTGGACATGAAATTATCTGGAACGATGTCGACATTGGAATTGCACTGCCATTTGCCGAAATGACATAAAAAACGGCTGCAAAACCCTATCGTAAGTCATTGTTTTCTATAACTTCAAAAAGTGCTATTTTTCCATCGAAATTTAGAAAAATAGCACCCCTTTCTATTTAAAAATCAATAACTTGTTAAATATCAAACACTTAACATACTATTAAGTGTTTCAACCACATTCTTTGACTTCACTTGTGCTTTGAGTGCCAACAATGCCTGTTGTACTTCTGAACGCTGTGGCTCAGCCAAAGTGTACCAGCGTGACAATACTTGTAGCATACGAGAACCCACAATCGGATTTTTCTCATCTAAATACTGTGCAAGCTCAATAAAGTGCTGTATACCAAAACTCCATGTATTCACAGGATTGGCATTCAAACCACCACTGACTGCACGAATACGGTTTGGTGTTCCCAAATCATAATCAGGATGTGAAGTTAAATACTGAATGGTTTCTTCAGTTGCTTTTGGATGTGCTGCTTGCAACATAAACCACTGATCCAATGCCAACGGCTCATCATTGAAACGATTATAGAAATCATCCAGACATACTTTAGCTTGTGGTGCATCATTCCAGACCAACACTTTCAACGCACCTAAGCGTTCAGACATATTGTATGTTGTTTGATACTGCTGTTCAGCCCATGCAAATGTATCTGCATCACCCTGACGTGCCATATAGCTCAGTGCAATATTTTTTAATGCACGCTCACCCATCGCTTGTGAAAACTCATTTTGTAATTCAGGGTCAAGCGATTGGTAGGTTTCTTTCCAGAAAGTTCCCATTTCATTCGCCAAGTCATTCAATAAAGCATTTCGTTTTTGTTGAATCACTTGTGGCTGATAATCTTGATCAATACGGCTACCCAAATAACCCTCAGCAGGCACATCCAGTAAACGCGAAGCCAGTAATGGATCTTTTTGTACCAGTTCAGGCAGGGTATTTTTCAGCGCTTGAATATAAGCTTGAGCAGAATGATCTTCCAGTAAAATACGCTCAAGCAGTGTTTGAGTTGCTTGCCATTGGTTAAAACCATTGGTTTCATGCTGAATTAAAAATGCCAATTCATCATTTGAATAGTTAAAGTCTAAATTGACAGGTGCAGAGAAATTACGCAGCAATGACACCACAGGTTGTTCAGTTACCCCTGTAAATTCAATGGTTGCCTGATCTTGATCAAACAGATACACACCATCTTTCACTTCATTCACAAACAAATCTGGTGAATGCAAGGTGTATTGTTCACCTGTTTTGGCATTAAACAATGCTAAAGCAACAGGAATAGGTACGGCTTTCAAGTTTGGATATTTAGCATGCGCTTTTAAACTTTGCTTGAAGCTGACGCGATAAGTCTGAGCCGCAGCATCATACTCACCTTTTGCTTCGAGTTTTGGTGTGCCTGGTTGATTGTACCAGTTTAAAAATGCTGATAAATCGACACCCGAACCTGCTGAAAGTGCAGCTACCCAGTCTTCTACGGTAACCGCTTGACCATCGTGACGGCTGAAATATTCATCTGTCCCCTGACGGTATTTTTCTTTACCAAGCAAAGTTGACATCATGCGGTTAATTTCCGCACCTTTTTCATAAACCGTTGCGGTATAGAAGTTGTTGATTTCAACAAAATGATCAGGACGTGGTGGATGTGAAAGTGGGCCTGCATCTTCAGGGTATTGATGTGACTTGAGCACAGCAACATCATCAATACGCTGTACCGCAGCCGATTGTAAATCTTCCGAGAAAGACTGATCACGAAATACCGTTAAACCTTCTTTCAAACAGAGCTGGAACCAGTCACGGCAAGTAATACGGTTGCCTGTCCAGTTATGGAAATATTCATGTGCAATGACTGACTGCACACGCATAATCGCGGCATCGGTGGTGTATTCTTCATCGGCAAGCACGCAGGACGTATTAAAGATATTTAAACCTTTGTTCTCCATTGCACCCATATTGAATTGGCTGACTGCCACAATCATATAATTGTTGAGATCGTAAGCGCGACCATAATGTTCTTCATCCCAACGCATGGAATGTTTTAGGGCTTCCATCGCAATGTGACATTTTGGAATATCTTTTTCAATCGCATAAATTTCTAAAGCAACATCATTACCTTCTGAAGTGACATAACGATCTTTCAATACAGCCAAATTACCAATCACACAAGCAAACAGATAACTTGGTTTTTTGGTTGGATCTTGCCAAATCGCATAATGACGACCTTCGCCTGCTTCACCTGTTTCCAGCAAGTTACCATTGGCGAGTAATACAGGATATTTTTTATCGGCTTCAACGCGCGTGGTAAAGACTGACAAGACATCAGGACGGTCAGGATAAAAGGTAATTTTACGGAAACCTTCTGGCTCGTTTTGCGTAACGAATAAATCACCAGCCTGATACAAGCCTTCTAACATGGTATTGCTTTCAGGGTGAATAATCACTTGGGTTTGAATAATTGCCTGATCAGGCACATTGGAAAGTACCAACTGCTCAGCATCAAGCTGATATTCAGCTTCGGATAGCAAATCACCATTTAAGCGAATGCTTTTCAGTTCAAGATCACGACCAAGCAGAATCAGATCACCCGCTGTTTGACGTTGTACATTTAAGGTTGCATCGACAACTGTATGATCAGCATAAACCTGAATATTAAGATCTACCGAATCCACTAAAAAGCTTGGCTTTTGGTAATCTTTTAAATAAACGGTTTGATCGGCTTCTACCACTGGATTTGCTGCAATATTCATAGATCTTCCTAATTTTATTCTGAACTCGAGACCACATGATTTGATCATACGTGGAGTTGTTTCAGTTGTCTTTAGTGCTTGTTTGTTAATATTGGGCAATTTGCTGTATTTTCAATTCAATTGCGTTTTAGTGATGAAATCACAAACAATTTCAACCTTAAATCTCATCTAAATCTGATTAATCCTTAAAAATTTACATAGCTCTACTTGCACAGACTTTTTGTTACCAAGCTTTATCATGCTCAGTTTTATTAGAAAAAAATCTAACAAGAAGAAATATTAAAAGATGTTAAATATCAGTTAGAAATAAAATATATCATTCAAGATTAATCATGTATTCTGATTATTTTCAGGCAAATTCAACCTAAGCTAGGCTTAATATTAAAATTATTCAATTAAAAGAATTTGAACATTAAGCGTATTTGCTTTTTTGAGGTCTTATTAGATGTCTCTCGAGATGCTGAATTTCCGATTATTTGATTTATTCAATGCATCGGCAACCCCTAATCCTTTTTTGGTTAAATTTGCGATTTTTATTTCACATGACCTTGTGACCATTTTTGCAATCGGATTAGTCGCTTTAGCATTCTTCAGACCAAAACGCTTTAAAGTCCTTGCGATTAAAGCTGCTGTCTTTACAGGGATTACTTCTCTCATCGCAGCAATTATCGACAAACTTTATTATCACCCTCGCCCATTCGTGCTAGATATGGGACATACCCTGATTCATCACGCTGCAACCAATTCATTTCCAAGTCATCACATGCTAGCGATGAGTAGTATGGCATTGGCATTTCTATTGTTTAGTCGCGAAAAACTGATCGGTACGATTTGTGTGATTTTGGCTTGGATTGTCGGTTGGTCACGTGTTTATCTTGGTGTGCATTTTCCACTCGATATTTTCGGTGCTTTTATAATCGCACTCTTCATCAATATCCTTGGGAATATGATTCTTTATAAATATTTAGAAGTTAGAACGTTGCGTAAAAATCCTGCCAATATCCCACTCTGAAATAAAAAAGCTGCCAAAAGACAGCTTTTTTTAATTCATCATTTATCAATAGACTTCTTTCATAATTGTCTACACCCTCTTTATTTTTCTCCCTGAGCCAAATTGAAATATATTTCAATGCAGCGCAAGAGAAATAAAAAGGACTTATGAAAGAAGCCTAATGATGTGAAATTGATTGTGTCATTGATAAATTTTTAACATCCACAGTTTTCTTTCCAAATGATAAATGGTTAAAGAAAATATTCAAAGTCACTGCTACAACACATGTTGAGCTGATTCCTGAATGAAATAGTGTTTGCACCCATTTTGGAAAATGTTCAAAGAAATCATGACTCACTATTGGAATCATTCCCGCAGCAATCGCAACAGCAACAATAATCAAGTTCTGTTGATTCTGATAATTCACTCGACCTAAAGCCCGAATTCCACTTGCGGCAACTGAGCCGAATAACACCAAACCAGCTCCACCTAAAACAGGTGTTGGAATTGCTGCAATAAAACGACCCATCACAGGTAATAATCCTAATATCACTAAAATTCCACCGCCCGCAGCCACTACAAAACGACTTTTTACCCCTGTAATAGCAACCAAGCCTACATTTTGAGCAAAGGCACTTTGCATGAATGTTCCAAAAAATGGAGCGACAGCCGATGACAACATGTCTGCACGAAGTCCATTGGCAATCCGTTTTTGGTCAATTGGTGTCCCTATTATTTCCCCAACCGCTAAAATATCGGCTGTGGTTTCTGTCAGGGTAACAATCATGACAATACACATAGCAATAATGGCTGGAACTTCAAATACAGGAAAACCAAAAGCTAAAAAATTAGGGACAGCAAACCAATCTCCTGCTGCAACCTTAGAAAAGTCGGTGAAGCCAAGTGCATAGGCACATACTGTGCCAAGTACAATTGAAAGCAGAACTGCTAGACGACGAATCGCATCATTTCCGATTTTGCTTAAAACCAATAAAATGACCAGTGTCAGACCTGCAAGCCCGATATTTTCTAAAGATCCCCAATTTGGCGCTTTGTCATTTCCGCCCATCGTCCAATGTAGTGCAACAGGTAAAAGAGACAGCCCAATCACGGTAATCACAGAACCCGTAACGACTGGAGGGAAAAAATGTACAATTTTGGCGAAGAATGGTGCAATGAGAAGCCCAATAATTGCACTTGCAAAGACCGCACCTAAAATTGCAGGGAAACCACTCCCTGACGTGCCTATTGCAATCATGGTAGCAACACCAGCAAAGGAAACACCTTGTACCAGTGGCAATTTAGCACCAAACCATTTGAATCCCAAAGTTTGCAGTAAGGTCGCAAGACCACCGACAAAGAGTGAAGCGGTAATCAACATGCCGATTTGTGCTGCGGTCAATCCAACTGCCGCACCAACAATGAGCGGTGGTGCAACAATTCCACCATACATCGTGAGAACATGTTGCAAACCATAAGCAAAGCTTTTTCCGAAACCTAAAAACTCATGCTCTGGAGAGATTTGATTTGTTGATGGCATTGTTTTGCTCCTCCTTTAAGCATTAATAAATTTACCTAATGCTAAAAAGAGCAATTAATGTGCCAATCAATCTTTGATCGTGGAGAAGTAAATTGCGCAACAAAGCTTATACTAAACGTTCACGCTAGATCCGATTGATTCAGTCTGAATTGTGTTATTCTTCGAAACTCTATGAAACCTTGGCTTTGAATCTTTGCAGTGTAAAGAAAAATGGCGAAAGTCCCTTTCAGCATTGGCACACATTTGATTGTGAAACACTTAGGCTATACGCATCACGGTATTTACGCAGGACGTGGCCGTGTGATTCATTACTCAGGTTTTGCACATCTATTCAAAAAACACCCTATCGAAATAACTAGCCTTGCACAATTTTCACATGGCAAAAAAATTTTAGTTCGTCACTATCAGAACCCCAAATACAAAGGTCGTGCCGTGATTCGCCGAATGCGTTCACGTATTCATGAAAATGACTATCACTTGATTATCAATAACTGTGAACACTTATGTAGCTGGGCTATCACTGGCATAGAAAGTAGCCCGCAAGTCATCAAAATGATGAACCGACTCACCACGATTGGTTATGTCAGTTCAATCATGAGTTATATGAATAGTTTATTCTTAACTGTTGCAACCACCAGCTTTGCGCTGGTGCTTTACATTAAAAAGAAGTTACGTGATAAAGCCCAAATGCAATTACCGAATCATCTGAACAAACAAAAAGATGTTAAAAAATAGTTAGATTCCGCGCCAGTCTACTCGTGCATTACGTTCATCGGTATATTTTTGCAATACATAATGTCCGATTGGCAAGTTTTGTAATTGCAATGAAAAGGCATACGCTTCTTCTGGAATCGCATCAAAACCATCCAGTTCCCATGGTGTTCCAGCAATATTTAATAAAGGTGCTAGCATTGAACAGACAGAAATATCAGCTAAGGTTAACCGATCAGAAACCAAATACTTCGGCTGATCATTGAACTTTTGGGCAAATGTCAAAATATGATGTTTTGATTCCGCCAGCCGACCTGCATCCAATTGAAAACCATGGCTCACCAAAGATTTCAGTACAGGCTTAGAGAATTTTTTAAATTTACGCAAATATCGACTTTCACCCAACAAAATATCAATGGTGGTGTTATTGCGAACAATCATCTGTGACCAAACCCAATGGCGTACATGCACACCTAACAAATTTGCATGATGATTGATTTGTAACACTTCCTCTCGTAATGCAAAACGGTTGGGTAAAAGGTTATGTTCAGGATAAGTCTCATCCAAATAACGGGCAATTTCAGTAGAATCTGCAATCCAGTGCGTTCCATCTTTTAAAATCGGCAAGTTATTTTGCCCAGTTTTTAAACGAGCGAAAGCTCGATGAAAACCAGGTACTAAATTATGGGCAACAAAATCTAATTCTTTATAATCGAGCAACCAGCGTGCTTTTTCACAAAAATGTGACAATGGAAATTGATATAAAGTACGCATAATGCCTCCATATTTATCACAATTTTAGTTCTAAGGTTTTAGAATACTTTATCACTTTATTCAGGTATCTTGGCAAACTCAATGTTCATTTCTATCAAGATCATGAAGTAATTTTCAGAAAGTGAAAACTTTAGCTGACTTTTATACGATAGATGACATATCACCACCCGATCATCACCTGACTTTAACGCTGCTTTGTTGTAAAATCATCGGCAATTTTACATAACAACTTTTGTGAGTCTTGCATGGGTTTTAATTGTGGTATCGTCGGTTTACCAAACGTCGGCAAATCAACTCTTTTTAACGCACTAACCAAAGCTGCGATTGCTGCGGAAAACTTCCCATTTTGTACCATTGAACCCAATACAGGGATTGTGCCTGTTCCAGATGCACGTCTAGACAAATTGGCTGCAATTGTGAATCCACAACGCATTCTACCAACGACAATGGAATTCGTAGATATCGCAGGTCTTGTGGCTGGTGCATCAAAAGGTGAAGGTTTAGGCAACCAGTTCTTAGCAAATATTCGTGAAACAGATGCAATTGCACATGTTGTACGTTGCTTTGACGATGAAAACGTCATTCACGTTAACGGTAAAATCGACCCTCTAGATGATATTGCAACCATTAATACAGAGCTTGCTCTAGCAGACTTGGATACGCTTAACAAATCACTTGTTCGTTTAACCAAAGTCGCTAAAGGTGGTGACAAAGAAGCCGTTGCAACCAAAGCAGTACTCGAAAAAATCCTACCATTACTGGATGAAGGTAAACCTGCACGTTCTGCAGATCTTTCTGATGATGAGCGTAAACTTATTCGTGGTTATGGATTACTGACGCTAAAACCAACCATGTATATTGCCAACGTTGCTGAAGATGGTTTTGAAAACAATCCACATCTAGATGCTGTCCGTAAATTGGCTGAAGAAGAAAATGCAATTGTTGTTCCTCTATGCAACCAGATCGAAGCTGAAATTTCAGTTCTTGAAGATGACGAACGCGCTGAATTCCTTGAAGCAATGGGCATGGCAGAACCTGGCCTAAACGTGGTGATCCGCGCAGGTTATAGCTTGCTTGGTCTACAAACCTACTTCACGGCTGGCGTGCAAGAAGTCCGCGCGTGGACTGTAAAAGTTGGTGCTACAGCACCCCAAGCAGCAGGTGTTATTCACACTGACTTTGAAAAAGGCTTTATTCGTGCTGAAGTTGTGGCGTATGATGACTTTGTACAGTACAACGGCGAATCTGGTGCTAAAGAAGCGGGGAAATGGCGCTTGGAAGGAAAAACTTACATTGTACAAGATGGCGATGTCATGCATTTCCGTTTTAATGTGTAAGTAAAAAGCATTCAAGGTCAGGAACCTTTTTCCTGACCTTGCTCATAAAGATTTTGTATCAATTTTTAGAATTCCTATGTATTTCCAACATTAAACTATTAAAATTATTGCGCTAATTTATAAAGAAATTTGTTAAAAAAAGCTAAAAATTAAACTTTTTGTATAATATTCACTTTTTATGTGATTTTTTTCACAAAATACTTATAATATAAAAAGTACCAAAAGAGGTTGGCAAAAACATGAATAAAAAATATGCAAAATATTTACCCTCTTCGGATAATATTGAAATCAATAATTTTCCATTTTATTGGGTTACGCAGATTCATCAAAAATACGTTGAGAATATCGATCACGTACTAAAAAAATACGGAATGGATAACTCACGTCGCCGCATATTAGGTGCACTATTGCTCAGACCTAATGCCAGTGTTTCCGAGTTATCGGAAATGTTAATCACTAAAATGTCGACCACCACCAAGCTCATCTATCGTCTCAAAGATGAAGGCTATATCGACACCTACTCATGTCCTGACGACGCTCGAATCACTCGCGTTGTTCTCACCGAGCAAGGTCAGGAAATTCTCAAAAAAATTAATGACCTTACAGGCATTGTCCTTGAACAGGCATTCACAGGTCTTACACCGCTACAAATTGAAAAGCTGCTCACCCAATTACAGCACATTTTCAAAAATCTATCGCACTAGCAAGCCCTATAGAGCCAAACTTATATCCTTATACTATAAGTTTGATCTCTACATTCGATATTTCACTTTAAATAACTCACGCTTTTCTAGGCGTGATTTATTTTCTGTAATATGTTGCAAAATCATATCCCGAACGCGCTCATGCATAAACCCCAATGCATATCCTTTCACAATCACCTGACTTGGCAAGCTAAAGAAGAAGTACTTCAAATCTTCATCTTGCATATTGGTAAATAACTGCTGCTGTTCCAAAAAACTCTTTAAAGCCTGCTTTTCTTGTTGTACTTGTGCTGATGAATCATTCCAGTAATGTTTGCGCATCGCCATTAGATTATTATGTTTGTAACTCACACTATTTCCCTCAAACAACCATAGATGGTGTTATATCCATTATATAAATACATGATGAGTAAGCATGCAAAAGACTGCAAAACGCTACAAGATTATCTACATTGAACTGTTTTAATACGCACGAAAAGCTTTTTTTTCGTTACAATAAACTACTTATTTCAAAATCTCCCTTCTTTTAAGGATTGTGTTCGATGTCAGGTCAGAAAGATAAGTTAAAGAATTTAAAAACATCTTCCATAGATCGACGTCTATCCATTGTAAAAGCTTCATTATTGGCAGGTACACGCTGGGCGACTTCAAATGCAACCACCATGTTTTCCAATGAAGAAGAAAAAGAGCGTAAACGCAAAAAAGCCTTAAAAGAACAAGCCGACTATTTAGTTTCTGAAATTGGCAAATTAAAAGGCTCTATTGTTAAAATCGGGCAAATGATGGCGTTGTATGGCGAACATTTTTTACCTGAAGAAATTACTCAAGCATTAAACACACTAAATAACCAGACGATGGCTTTAGAATGGAATGCCATCAAAAATCATCTGCAAAATGAGTTGGGTGATAAGTACTACGAGCTACACATCGACCCTGAGCCCATTGGTACAGCATCTCTAGCACAAGTACACCGTGCAAAAAGAATCTCTGACGGTTTAGATATTGTTTTAAAAGTACAATACCCAGGCGTTGCGAATGCCATTGATTCAGATATGAATCTTTTTCGAAGCATGATTCGCCTGACCAATATGGTTCCTCAAACCCGCGAATTCGACCAGTGGTTTGAAGAAGTCCGTGACATGATGCATCGGGAAGTTAATTATGCTGTTGAAGCTGCAACTACTCGACGCTTTGCTAAGTACTTGCAACATGACACGCGTTATATCGTTCCAGAAATTATTGATGAATACTGCACTCAGCAAATTCTTTGCATGACCTTTGAACAGGGTGTCCCTGTCAATAGTCCTGTAATGTTTTCTTTACCACAACAGCGTCGCAACAAACTCGGTGAAGCATCATTAGAAATTGCAATTCGTGAATTGTTTGAATGGGGTGAAATGCAAACTGACCCCAACTTTGGCAACTATCTTGTCCGATTAGGCAATGGTGAAGATATTCCTGATCAAATCGTACTTTTAGATTTTGGTGCAATCCGTCATTTTGACCAACACTTACTGAATGTTGCACATAACTTAATCAGCGCAGGCTACCATCATGATCTAGACCAAATGGTAGAAGCCATGACTGGTTATGACTTCTTTAATAATATTCCAGCCAGTATCAAACCAGATATGGCAAAAGTCTTTTTAATTGCGACAGAACCATTTAGCAACAAAGAAAATAATCCCGATATTCCAGAAGGTGTAATGGATGAACACAATCGTTATAATTGGAAAAATAGTCAGTTGCACAGCCGAGTAATGCAACGCGCAAGTAAATCTATGGCTTCACGTTATTTCAGTGTTCCACCAAAAGAGTTCATGTTTATTAGTCGCAAGTTCATCGGTGCATATACCTTTATGACCGTTCTTGATGCCCAAACGAATATTCGAAAAATGGTTACCCCCTTTCTCATACAACCTGCATAAAAGCAAAAACCTCAGTTCGACTGAGGTTTTTTTATTAAACACGATTAAAATTATACAAGTTTAATTATCTACAACACTAAAAATAGATCAAACCTTATATATTGAATTTCGTTCATCAGACTTATTTGAAATTACAATGCAGATACCACCCTAAAGAGAGAACAAACAATTTATTAACCACGAATAGTCATTTTTTGACTGATGAAAGCATTACAAATGCCTATCAAATTAATGCCGCAATGATGTTTTTAAATAAAAAAATCTACTAGAAGGAGTTAAAGCTAGATTCTCACCTTTCACCACATCTTAGCCTGACGGCAAATCAATGATTTTCCCTTTTTCTTCATCCAATACTGCATTTCTCCGATCTAAACGCTACTAAACATCACTAGAAAGCATTTAAAAAAACTTTCAGATCACATTATTTTCTGGCATTTAGGTTCTACACTATTTCATAAAGAAATATGAATAATCTCACTAATGTCATGAGCATATTTAAGATTTTCTTATTTAATTTATGCATTTTTTGCACCATATTAATGCGATTTTTGCATATTAAATAACCATATTGATTAAATAAATTAAATTAAAACCTCAAAAACCAAATCATTTTCTCGATAAGACAACCTTATTAGATTAAAAATTTCAAGCAAAACTTAACAATCTAAAAAATGCATTATGCATAAGAATAAAATTTAAAAAATAAACTCAATGTAATTTTTCTTAAAAATTTCGAACAAAAAACAATCTGTTCGACTAAAGTATTAGACTTCTATTTCTTCATTTTATTTTTTCAAAAATTGTTTTTTTGAATCAAAAAAAATACAAAATCAAATTAAGTATTTGTTTTTAAATTTATTTTTATATTTTTTGTATTTTTTTCTTATTTCTTTAAATTATTTGTTTTTTTTTAACATTTCGAAATTTTATAGCTACATTTTAACTTCAAATATTTTTTTAAAGTAAAATCCGTTCTGCAAGTAAGCAAAAAAATTGGCACCCACTTTTTTGGAATATTTACAGGATTTTTTTATTAATGGACATTCATGCACATCAAACCAAAGCTCCAGGGGCAAAGCCGAAGTTTCACCAAATACTTTATGTTCAAGTTATCTTTGCAATTGTCGTCGGCATTGTAATTGGACATTTCTTCCCAAGTGTTGGTCAGAGCTTAAAACCTTTAGGTGATGCTTTCATTAGTATTGTCAAGATGATCATTGCACCCGTAATTTTCTTAACCGTCGTTACGGGCATCGCTGGCATGAACAACATGGGTAGTGTTGGCCGTGTAACAGGCAAGGCAATGCTTTATTTCGTCACGTTCTCAACTTTAGCATTATTTGTTGGGATGATCGTTGCGAACATTATTCAACCTGGTCACGGTTTGAATATTGATCCAGCAACGTTAGATACTGGTAAAGTAGCTGATTATGTAGAGAAAGCACACGACTCTTCCGTTGTTGGCTTCCTTATGAATATTATTCCAAAAACATTGGTTAGCCCTCTTGTTGGTGGTGACATCCTGCAAGTTCTGTTCGTTGCAGTACTCTTTGGTATTGCACTTGCAACAACAAGTGAACACTCTAAACCTATCATTGACTTCTTAAACAACTTGACTACACCTGTATTCAAAATTGTTGGCATGTTAATGAAATTTGCCCCAATCGGTGCATTTGGTGCCATGGCATTTACCATTGGTAAATATGGTATTAACTCAATCGGTAACTTAGCGCTATTAATCTTAACGTTCTATCTCACTGCTGTATTGTTTGTTGTGATTATTTTAGGTGCGGTTGCAAAATACAACGGCTTCTCAATCATCGCTTTAGTTCGCTATATTAAAGATGAATTATTCCTAGTATTGGGTACAAGTTCTTCTGAAGCTGCTTTACCATCTTTAATGGACAAAATGGAAAAAGCGGGTTGTGAAAAATCAGTTGTTGGTCTAGTTATTCCTACAGGTTATTCATTTAACCTTGACGGTACTAACATCTATATGACAATGGCTGCATTATTCATTGCTCAAGCATGTAATATCGACTTAACCATTGGTCAACAATTAACATTGTTACTTGTTGCGATGATCAGCTCTAAGGGTGCAGCTGGTGTAACAGGTGCAGGCTTCATTACATTAGCAGCAACGCTTTCTGTAGTACCAGACGTTCCTGTTGCAGGTATGGCCCTTATTCTAGGTATTGACCGTTTCATGTCTGAATGCCGTGCATTAACCAACCTTGTAGGTAATGCCTGTGCTGCTATTGTAGTTGCACGTTGGGACAAAGCCTTAGATAAAGAAAAATTAGATGCTGCGCTTAAATCGCACAAATAAAATCTAAACATCATTTGCATATAAAAAAGCCGTGAAATTCACGGCTTTTTTATTGCCATTGAATTGATCATTCAAAATGATGACACCGACCGAAAATGCAATGTGATCAGCCACTCAATTGAGCAAGTTTTGGATATCAATTTGTATAAGATTGCGTAAAATCGGATTTGAATAAGATCAAATGATTACGCATGACAAGAAGTGGTGGATTATATGCGTTCATCCGATTACATTAGATTATTGTTTCTTGCAGCTATCTGGGGAGCTAGCTTTCTTTTTATGAGAATAGCGGTTCCTGAATTTGGCGCAATCAATACTGCTTTTTTAAGAGTCGTGTTTGGATTTTCAGGACTTGCTGTCATTTTATTTATTTTCAAATCTTCATTTCAATTTGAAGGTAAATTTGAATCCACACTCATCTTAGGCATGATTAATTCTGGTTTACCCTTTTTAATGTATTGTTTAGCAGCGAAATGGCTACCTGCAGGTTATTCTGCAATTTTAAATGCAACCACACCACTCATGGGTGCAATTTTTGGATTTGGTTTTTTCGGCGAACACTTGTCTTTGAAAAAATGGATTGGGGTATTTCTTGGACTCTTTGGAATTATCGTCATTACAACCGTTGGAAAAGCCAGTAAAACTCAGGGAACAACCGTTGGAATTACAGCATGTCTGATTGCCACAAGTTGCTATGCAATAGCAGGCTTTTTAACACGGCGCTGGATTTCGAATCGAGGTGGCTTAGATCCTAAAATAGTCGCTTTTGGCAGTCAGCTTGGGGCTGTACTTTTTCTTTTTCCATTTTTTATTTGGTCTTTAACAACAAGCCCAAGTATTCATTGGCTACAGGGAAACGTATGGGCAAGTGTTATTGCAGTTGGTCTCGTTTGTACGGCTTTTGCCTATATTATTTATTTCAAATTGATTGCTGATATTGGCCCCTTACGTTCTTTAACTGTGACATTTATGATTCCACCTTTTGGCGTGTTATGGGGTTATCTTGTATTAGATGAAACAATTACCAAAGGCTTTATTCTTGGAGCAGTGATTGTTTGTATCGCGGTATGGATGGTGGTCAGTCCAGATAAAGTTGCGCTGAACCACCAAAAGCAAGCGTAAAACTATAGATAGAATGAGTTAGATCAATTTCAACATTGACCTAAGCTATAAAAAAACCTGTTAAATTTTAACAGGTTTTTGTTTTTCAAACGCAAGTCTAGAACTTTGCTTAACTATCTATACCTATACTGTGCCATTTAAAATAGCATCTGAAACAAAGCCTTTCCATTGTTCACGTAAAGTTGGTAAATAGAATTTTTCACCGATTTCAATAAGATCAGCATCAATCAAGGCATGTAAATCTTGCAAGAATAAATAGTCCAGCTCGATTGTCGATAATTTCGCATTTTTCTTGCTATATTCCTGACGTTTCTTTTGTGCTTTTTTCACAAATTGATCGGCATAAGCACGATCTTTATATTGTGTAACTGCCGATAAACGCAATTCAACCAAACCCCAGCCACTTAGTAAGAGCTTGAAAATTTCCAGATCATGCGAAGTCGATTCCCAAGTCATTTCTTCCAAATTTTCATCTGAAGGCAATACTGGAAGCAAAAGCTCCATAACGCTTGGAAAAATCTTTTTAAAATTAAGAATAAACTTTACAGGATGATCACCCGGATAATCTTGAAACTGAACGTGTTGTTGCGTATCGGTTAAATATATATCGAGCATAAAAAGATCATCAGCAGTAAGTAAATAGAAGCGCTATATTGTACGCATAACTCACACTAATACAAACTACTGATGTTGTACTTGATGATTATTTCACATTGGGTGCAACCATTTTCTCAGGTCGTACAACTTCATCAAACTGTTCAGGAGTGACTAGATTCAGCTCAACAGCAACCTGCTTTAAGGTTTTATTTTCTTTGTACGCTGTCTTTGCAACTTTCGCAGCATTTTCATAACCAATAACAGGGTTTAATGCTGTGACCAACATGAGTGAATTATGCAAGAAATGATCAATTTTTTCTCGATTTGGCTCAATGCCAACAGCACAGTGGTCATTAAAGCTATTACATACATCTCCAAGCAATTGAATAGACTGCAATAAGTTAAATGCGATTACAGGCATGAAGACGTTCAATTCAAAGTTACCTGAAGCCCCTGCAACATTAATGGTTGTATCATTCCCCAATACTTGGGCAACAACCATCGTCATGGCTTCACTTTGAGTCGGATTGACTTTACCCGGCATAATACTTGAGCCTGGTTCATTTTCTGGAATTCGTAGCTCACCAAAACCACAGCGTGGCCCACTTGCCAACCAACGAATGTCATTTGCGATTTTATTCAGACTGGTTGCGAGTGTTTTTAATGCACCTGAAGCAAATACAGCTGCATCACGCCCTGCCAAAGCTTCAAACTTGTTTGGAGCAGTTACAAATGGCAAACCTGTTAGCTCCGCCAATTGCTGTGCGACTTTCACAGCATAGTCTGGATGAGCATTTAGGCCCGTACCCACGGCTGTCCCGCCTAAAGGTAACTCATATAATCCTTCTAAGGCCTGATTTAAGCGCTTTAGGCCATGATCAAGTTGTGATACATAACCACTGAATTCTTGCCCCAAAGTCAGTGGTGTTGCATCTTGCAAATGTGTCCGTCCAATTTTAACAATCTCTTGAAATTCATATGATTTTTTTCGCAAGGTATCTCTTAATCGCTGAACTCCGGGAATCAATAATTCATTGATTTGTACACTTGCCGCCACATGAATAGCCGTTGGAAATGAGTCATTGGTTGATTGAGCACGATTGACATGATCATTAGGATGAACTGGTTTTTGTGAACCTAATGGATTTCCTAATTTTTGGTTGGCAATATTCGCAACAACTTCATTACAGTTCATATTGCTTTGCGTACCTGAACCAGTTTGCCAAACCACCAGAGGAAACTGCGAATCCCACTTCCCTGCAATCACTTCTTCAGCCGCATCCACAATATAGCCTGCAAGTTCTTGTGAGATCTGTTTCAGCTCAGCATTGGTCATCGCGGCAGCTTTTTTAACCAGTCCCATGCCACGAATCATTGCACGTGGTAAACGCTCTTGACCAATTTTAAAATTTTGCAAGCTCCGTTGTGTTTGTGCACCCCATAGCGCTTCATCTGGAACTTCAACTTCACCCATGGTGTCATGTTCAATACGCGTTTTCATAAGCTTCCTCTATTTCTTTATCATTCATTTATATGTAATGATTTTTGTCATATCCTTGACAATCATACTCAGTAAATGCCATTTAGTAAATAATTATCATTTACACATAAAGTTATCCACCGCGATAAAATCGCCACTGATCTTTTAGCATTTGTTCAACAGTTCTTTGTGCAGACCAATCTAATAGTTGCTTAGCTTTACTCACATCTGCACCAATCTGCTCAAGCACTTGAGAATGCACTCCAACCGTTGACTCCAATGCTGGAATTCTAGCTAGGGTTACTCGTTCGGCTGCTTGCAATAATTCAGCCATACTTGTCGCTTCAGCACGGGAAATATTCAATACTTCATAACGATGTTGCTGCTGCTTTAACCATTCTAAAGTTTTGTCTATCGCATCACACACATCCAATATATGCACAAAACTGCGCTCAACAGTATGGTCTTGTGTTTTTGCAGATTGATAGAGTTCTATTCCCTCACGCTCATGATTAGCCACTTGCATTAACAACCCCATGATACTTTTTGGCAGTTTAGGTACAAATTCTCCCCAAAAACCTTGTTCAAATGCGCCCGCAACATTGCCAACACGTAAAACACCAATATTCCATTCAGTATCATGCTGAAAGACATCAGCTAAAATCTTTTCCATCATTTGCTGAGACTGAACATAAGGATTTACATAGTCATAATTCAAAGGCGTATTCTCTGAAAGACCTAACTCAGATCGACCATAAATCATAAGACTTGAAATATGTACAAAGTTTCGACAACCAATCCGTTGCATCATTCGCACAACGCTCATTAAAGCACTTAAATTATTATTATAATATTCAATAGGCTTGAGCGCTGACTCCTGCACCGACTTAAATCCTGCACAATGAATAACAGCATCTATGGGGTACTGCTCCACAAATTTAGTGAGTGCAGGTGTATTTCGCACATCAACCTGTAAATATGGGATATATTGTCCTGAGATATATTGCAACCGATCTAAGGTTTGTGGATGACTATTCACCAAATTATCAACCAATACCACCTGCTGCCCCTTTGAAAGCAAGTGCAGTGCAATATGAGAACCTATAAAGCCTAAACCACCTGTAATTAAAATCATTGTATACTTACCTATTGTTTATTTTCCATGGTTTACCATTCCATCTATTCAGTGAGTGCACAACCATATTCTTTGTAAAGTGATTTGTTATGAGCACCCTAATCCTCGTCACCGCATCTCCTCACTCTGTTTTGGCTTGGCATGCGCTAGGTACAGCACAAGCACTTCAAGCTACAAATCAGAATTTTCGAGTTTTTTTCTATCAGGATGGTGTCATGGTGGCAAATACCTTGAACTGGTATCCTGACGATCAGCGCCAACTTACTAAGGAATGGCAAAAACTAGGTATTCATTTACCTGTTTGTGTCAGTGCAGCTCTCGCTCGCGGCATTACAGACCAAGACAATGCTGAACGTCATCAGTTGACACAATTTAATCTGGCATCGGGTTTTGAGCTGGTTGGTTTAGGTGAGTTTGCCGATGCTGTTCAAAATACCCTACGTTTAGTTCAATTTTAGTAGCTTTGCACGTGTGCTTTGTTGTTTTTAAAAGGTAGTTCTGTGAAAACTGTTCTTGTTATTTTAACTCAAGCAAATTTAATGCAGGCACAGAGCAATGAAAGCTTGTCTGCCACCATGGTTTTGGCAACCTTTGGTTGTCAGGTTAAAGTCTTACTCAAAGATGCAGCTTTGAGCCTGCTGAAAAATGATTTGGTTTTTGATGCAAAAAATCATCCCTTTAAGCTTGGCTCGAATATGGTCGATAGTTTTGAGTTTTATGATCTTAGCCCGATTTATATCGAGCAAAAGCAGCAACATCATCCGTTTGTCTGCCAAACCCAACATGAAATTGAGTTTATTGAATTGAATCCTGAATTTATTGCAAATTTTGAGCACGTGCTTTACTGGTAACTGACATGTCAAATTCTACGCTTTTCCTGCTGCAAGGTGATTACAGTAAAGCCTCAGCACTCTTAGAACAATTACAACAAATGGCCAGCCCAACTGACTCAGTTGTACTCATGGCAGAATCAACCCTGCTATACAGCCATCCAGCAGTTCAATCTTATAATTGCTATCTGCTTAAAGCAGATACCTGTATTTTACCTGAACTTGAAAGTGCTTCAATTCAGATTATTGATTATCCTGATTTCACCGAATTACTTATACAACATACACGTTGTATCAGTCTTAAATAATTGAGAAAACAATGTCTTTAGAACTCGATCAAGATGGTCATTTAGTTGACTATCAAGTCTGGAATGAACAAGTTGCCCAAGAACTCGCCAATAGCCTAGAAATCGAACTCTCAGCATGGCATTTCGAAATTTTACATGCTGTTCGACAGTTTTATCAGCAGTTTGGACACTCACCCGCGACCCGTCCACTGATTAAGTATTTAATGAAAACGGTTAGTCCTGAAATTGACAATGCTGTGCTGCAACAGCGCTTTAACACAGGACTTGTCGCCCGACATCTAAGCCGTTTGGCAGGCGTACCAAAGCCAGCCAACTGTTTATAATCTTTAAAAATAAAAAAAGCGCCGAAGCGCTTTTTTTTATTTACTTATTACTTGATCTTGGCTTTTGACTTCAAATACTCAACATAGTCTGCAAGTTCTTGCTCACTACGACTCTGTTGATACCAAGTTTGTAATTGTTGCATTTGCTCAGCACTAATCGCCTTAGGATCCATTGGCAATACTTTAGACACCGCAATCACAATCATTTCATCTGGTAAAGTTGTTGTTCCAACTGACCACATGCCATCTTTTGGTGCTGGCAGGGTGAATGCAATATTAGATACTTCTTTTTTCAGACCTTGACGTGGGAACACACCTGCTTTCTCAAACTTGATACTTGACTGAGTCAACACTTGTGCCGCAGGCTTAGTTTTAAATCCATCAAAGATTGCCGCTAAACGCTGTTGTGCAATCGCTGCCGCTTTTTGGTCTAACACTTTATTACGAATCAGAGATGTTGCTTGAGCCAAAGATTGCGTTCCAGCAGCATGGTAATTACGGACTTTCACCCAAACCACATCACCATTTGCTAACTGAATACTGCTTGAGGCATTACGATCACCCGTTTTTACATCATCACTAAAGAGTTTTGCTTTTACAGATGCATCCGCCAAATATGGATCTTTTGTCCACACGGTTACTGCTTTCGCAGATTGTATTTTTGCTGTTTTAACTTGCTGTGTAACAACATCCAAAGCATCATTACTAATCACTGAATCATTTAACTTGTTAACCATGTCACTAAATGCATTGGCTTTCTTCGTCTTTTCAATGTCTGCAATCAATTGTGCTTTAACCGCTTCTAATGGTGCAACTTTTACAGCTGGTGTATTTACTTCAATAATATGATAACCAAACTGAGTTTTTACAGGTTGTGAAATCTGATTGTCTGCCAAAGAGGCCACAGCATTATCAAACTCTTTTGAACCTAAAGTGCCTGCTTTATAACTATCAAGCAAACCACCTTTTTCTTTAGATGTTGGATCTTCAGAATATTGTTTTGCAGCATCAGCAAATGACATACCTGCCTTAATTTTTGCTTCAACTTCATTTGCCAGCTTAAGTGCTGCAGCGTCATCACGATTGTTCAACGTAATCAAAATATGATGAACTTCTTTAGAAGCATCAGTTTTCTGAGTTGTCGCATATTTACTATATGCTTGCTGAAGTTCTGCAGCAGTCGGTGCAGCCGTTGTTACATTGACCATTGCTGGTGTTAAAACGACGTAATCAACATCAACATTGGCATTCTGTTTGAAACTCGTTTTATGTTTGTTGTAATAATCAGCAATTTCCTGATTATTTACTGTCAAACCTTTTTTATAGTCATCAAGCTTCACACTCGCGAGATAAATTTCACGCTGTTCAGTTTGAATATTCGCCAAACGCTGAATATCCGCCTTATCTAATAATGTGTAATTCGAAACCGTTCCTGTAAGGATTTTTAAAGCCTGATCTTTGCGCAAATTTGCAATAAGAGTTTCTTTCGTTAAACCACTGGTACGTAAATAATTACCAAACGCCTCATCACTAAATTTACCATTGACTTGGAATTCAGGAACTTGCGAAAGCATTGTCACAAATTGCGCATCACTTAAGTTCAAACCCATTTTTTGAGCTTGCTGA
Source organism: Acinetobacter sp. MB5 (assembly GCF_003261585.1). Lineage (GTDB taxonomy): Bacteria > Pseudomonadota > Gammaproteobacteria > Pseudomonadales > Moraxellaceae > Acinetobacter. The sequence continues at coordinate 283,027 of NZ_POVU01000001.1, forward strand.
AGCATAAGTTGACGTGCAATTAGAGTATCTAGTGCGTTCTTACGAATTACATCCATATTAAGTAAGGATGCATCACCTTGAACATACTGCAAATATTGTTTCTGATAAGCTTTTACCAAGTCATCAAGATCCTTGTTTGAAATATCTTGACCATTGACTGTTTTAGCTACATCGGTTTTTTTCGATCCACTAAAATATCCTTCAATACCTACTAACGCTAAAGGAGCTAGGAATAACACCAGCAATGCGATGCCTAACCAACCTTTGATCAGTTTACGAAACGATTCCATAAGTATTCCAATATTTTATTTGTGTGCGATTTTAACTGAAATCAAAAGGCGAATGAACGCATTTGCCTTGTTTATTTCGACAATTCAATAAAAAAACGCGCCTTATGGCGCGCTTTATTTGCTGCTTTATTTACGCAACAGCATCTTTCAAGCCTTTACCAGCTTTAAAGCTAGGTACTTTGCTTGCTTCGATTTGCAATTCTGCACCAGTTTTAGGGTTACGACCAGTACGTGCACTGCGCTCTTTAACGCTGAATGTACCAAAACCCACTAAAGTAACTGTGTCACCTGTTTTTAACGCTTCAGAAATTGAAGCAATAGTCGCATCTAATGCTTTACCTGCATCAGTTTTAGACAATCCCCCTTTTGTAGCAATTGCATCAATTAATTCTGATTTATTCATGAAGATTACGTCCTCTTAATTTGGTTGTTTAAATCCAAGGCTTTCAAATATAACCATAACGCCTTTATAGCAATGCTTGAGGTGAAAAGGCAATACTCACCAAAAGCTTTTGTCAGATTTCCCTGAAAAAATCTATGAAAATGCACATTTATTGAGAGCTTTGTGAAAGCTGACGTTGCAATGCTTGATTTTCTTCAACTAACATATCCACTTTACGGTGAAGAGACAGAATCAGTTGTTCCAGATGCTGAATATCTTTATTTGATGCTAAACCTAAGCGGTTGAGTGAAGTATTCACCCCTTGATCCAATATTTTTTCAACTTTATCTTTTGTTTCATAAACTGACTCTAAAGCCTTATCCGTTACTTTAGACACGGTTTGATCTGCAAAACCAAGCGTTTTCGCTTCCAGTTCTTCACCAACTTTGACTAGAGAGTCAAATAGTTTATTGCCCTCTTCTTCGGCACGTGAAAATGCTCCTAAACCAGCCAGCCAAATTTGTTGCGTGTACTTACGAAAATCTAAAGCAGTTTTTTGATTCTGCTTATTTTTTTTATCCTGAGTTTCAACGGAGCTTTCTTCCGATTCATTTTGCTGATTTATTATCCTCTTATTCATTGTTATCACTCCTTCTTTGTATGACAGCAACCGTCTTTAGGCATAATCACGTTATAATAACAAAGATTTGACTTGAACATTTTCCCAAACTGTTCTACAAAACTACTTCATTTTTTCGACCATTTTCATCGTTCGAGGACAATCAATGAAATCTTCGGATCTTCATTGAGGAATTTTGACTTTATGAGTGAATCTCAACAGAAACAAGAACAACCCAAGTTGTTGTTAAACTTTGGCATGATTGCACTAGAAACTTTCTATAGTTTCATTTTCAAGCACGATGATGTGGTTCAACTACATGCAAAAGAGTTTTTAGACCAGCAATTAACAGTCAAAGTGAATTGTTATATTCCTTATATGGACTTTTACGTCCGCTTTACCCGAAAAGGGATTTTATTTGACTTACACGCACCAGACTCATCTGTCGATTTAGAAATTAGCAGTACTGTTTTTGGTTACGTTCAAACTTTAGTCTTAGGCAACAAGAAAAGTGTCCGCGGAATTCGCATGTATGGACACGACCAACTCAAAGATCCTTTTCGAGATTTGTTAACTCAACTGGCATTACCAAAACTTGCTGCTGATTGGAAAAAATGGTTATTTCGTTCTGAACCTGACACAGAAGTCATTGCATCAAAAAAACGTATTGCACCTTTATTAGAAAAAATTGAATACCAACGATCAAAAATCAATAGCTTACAAGTTGAAGTTAAACAGTACAAAAATCGCCTACGTCACATTGAAAAAAAGCAACGCCGCTTAAATAGTTTTTTTATCACTGTAATTGTCATTCTTTTGTGTACTTTGCTATATAATCATTGGGCAGTTTAAAACAATAACATTAGCCGTTTAAATTTCACTCTCCGCTTAGTTTCAAATTTACCATCAAAAAACTTGACTATTTTAGTCAGGATTCATAAAATTTAGGCATCTAGTCTAAACATGTGTATCGAATTATGCGTCTAACCACTCGCGGTCGCTACGCAGTGACTGCTCTACTTGATTTAGCCTTGCAGCCACCTGAGCAAACGATCACGCTTGCAGAAATTGCAGCACGCCAAACAATTTCAGTTGCTTATCTTGAGCAGTTATTTGCCAAACTTAAACGTCATGGTTTAGTTTCTAGCGTTCGCGGAGCAAATGGTGGTTACCATTTAGCAAGAAGCGCAAATGAAATTACTGTTTTAGAAATTATTGAAGCTGTTAATGAAACAGTCGATGCAACCCGTTGTGACCACAAAGGCAACTGCCAAAATGGCGCAATGTGTTTAACTCACGACCTATGGCAAGATCTTTCCAACCATATCGCCGATTATTTAGCAAAAATTTCCTTATCTGACCTCATTTCTCGCGACAACGTACAAACTGTTGCGATTCGCCAAAATTCAGCCTCTTATGAGTCAGACCTATTATCGGGTACAGGTATTTAACATGAAACGTCCTATTTATCTTGACTACGCAGCAACAACTCCAGTTGACCCTCAAGTTGCTGAACGCATGATGGAATGCTTAACCTTTGATGGTACTTTTGGTAATCCAGCCTCGCGTTCACATGCTTACGGTTGGCAAGCAGAAGAAAAAGTGGAGTATGCACGCGAGCAAGTTGCGAATCTAGTTAAAGCCGATCCGCGTGAAATTGTTTGGACTTCTGGTGCAACTGAATCTGACAACCTCGCACTTAAAGGTGTTGCTCAGTTTTATGCATCTAAAGGCAAACACATCATTACCAGTAAAATTGAACACAAAGCAATTTTAGATACTTGTCGTGAGCTTGAAGCTGAAGGCTTTGAAATTACGTATATCGAACCACAACCACAAACTGGTTTGATTACGCCTGAAATGGTTGCTGCTGAGCTTCGTCCAGACACCATTTTAGTGTCATTGATGATGGTCAACAATGAAATCGGTACTGTGACTGATGTTGCTGCGATCGGTGAATTGACTCGTGCCAACAAAACATTCTTCCATGTCGATGCTGCTCAAGCTGCTGGGAAGATTGAAATCGATTTAAGTCAAATCAAAGTAGACTTAATGAGCTTCTCTGCTCACAAAATCTATGGTCCTAAAGGTATTGGTGCACTATTTGTACGCCGTAGCCCACGTGTTCGTCTAAAAGCACAAATTCACGGTGGTGGTCATGAGCGTGGTATGCGTTCAGGTACACTTGCAACGCATCAAATCGTGGGTATGGGTGAAGCTTTTGAACTTGCAGGCAAAAATCTTCAATCTGAACAGGCACGTTTACGTGTACTTCGTGACAAATTATGGAATGGTGTACAAAGCTTAGAGCAAGTCTTCCTGAACGGTCACCCAACACAAAACGTTGCCAACTACTTAAATGTCAGCTTCAACTTTGTTGAAGGTGAATCTTTAATGATGGCACTTAAAGACGCGGCTGTTTCAAGTGGCTCTGCATGTACATCTGCAACACTAGAACCATCTTATGTATTACGTGCGCTTGGCTTGTCTGATGAACTTGCACACAGCTCAATCCGTTTCAGTTTTGGTAAATACACCACTGAAGAAGATATTGACCACGTAATCAGCATTACTCAATCTGCTGTAGAAAAACTCCGTGAGCTTTCACCGCTTTGGGATATGTATAAAGAAGGCATCGACCTTTCAACAGTTGAATGGGCAGAACATTAATCCTTGCGATTAATGTTTTTACCCCCATATTAAATTAAGGATACTCAGGCTAACCCCCTAGGTTCGGAGAAAGACCATGGCATATAGTGAAAAAGTCATTGACCATTATGAAAACCCTCGTAACGTCGGTGTACTTGACAAAAATGCGGAAAATGTTGGTACAGGTATGGTGGGTGCACCTGCATGTGGCGATGTAATGCGTTTACAAATTCAAGTCAACGATGAAGGTGTAATTGAAGAAGCACGCTTCAAAACTTATGGTTGCGGCTCAGCAATTGCATCGAGCTCTTTGGTTACCGAATGGTTAAAAGGCAAGACTCTTGATGAAGCTCAAGCGATCAAGAACATTGACATTGCAACTGAACTTGCTTTACCGCCAGTGAAAGTTCACTGTTCAGTATTGGCAGAAGATGCAATTAAAGCTGCGATTGAAGATTATCGTAGTAAAAAATCAAATGCATAATTGTTTGGCAAGATAAATTCACGGAGTTTTCATGATCCATTTAACTGAAAATGCAGCCACTCATATCAGCAATTACCTAAAAAATCGCGGTAAGGGTGAAGGCATTCGCGTTGGGGTGAAAACTTCAGGCTGTTCAGGTTTAGCGTATGTACTTGAGTTTGTCGATGAAGTCGATACACATGATCAAGTCTTTGAGCAGTTTGGTGTAAAAGTTTTTATTGATCCAAAAAGTTTGGTTTATCTCAATGGATTGGAAATGGACTATGTAAAAAATGGTCTAAATGAAGGCTTTGAATTTAATAACCCAAACAAAAAAGGTGAATGTGGTTGCGGTGAGTCTTTCACTGTTTAATTCTCCCTTTCACCTTCCCTTTCAATAAAACAGTGTATAATTCACTGTTTTATTGACGTTTACCTCGTGGAAATCATCCCCCATGAATCATTTTGAGTTGTTCGGATTACCTATTGCACTCGATATTGATTTAGCAGCTTTAAAAAATAGCTTTTTGAAATTGCAACAACAATATCATCCTGATAAAGCACAAGATAAAGATCAAGCACTCATCAAATCGAGTGAGATTAACCAAGCCCATAAAGTGTTATCACATGTTGATAGCCGCGCTGGTTATTTACTCGCACTTAAAAAGCAAGATCATGGCCTAGACCAATCTATTCACGACTTTGAATTTTTACAGTCTGCACTAGAAATTCGTGAACAGCTCGATGAAGCACAAAACCCTGAGCAACTACACACTTTAAAAGATGAAGTGAATCAATGGATTGCTGGTTTAGTTCGCGAATTCAAAATCGACTATGACGATGAAGATTGGGGCGAAGCACGTGATACTGTTCGTAAGTTACGCTTCTTCCAACGTGTCATGAATGACATTGATAAGGCTGAAGATCGCTTACTTGATGATGAACAGTACGATTTGGATGATGAATTTTAATTTTTATATTCAAGGATTTTAACAGATGGCTCTCTTGCAAATTGCTGAACCAGGTCAGTCAAGTGCGCCGCACGAACATCGTGTTGCGATTGGGATTGACTTAGGCACAACGCACTCTTTGGTTGCCACTGTACGCTCAGGTCAAGCTAAAGTTTTAGAAGATGAACATGGCCGAGTGTTATTGCCATCGATTGTGCATTATGCCAAGCAGCAAAATGCGTATGGTGAAGAAGCAAAACCATTCATTACCCGTGATCCGAAAAATACCATTGTTTCGGTTAAACGTTTCATGGGACGTTCAAAAGCGGATATTAAATTTCAGCATCCCTATGAACTGGTTGGTGCAGATAATGAAATGCCTGCATTCCAAACCAATGCTGGGCCAAAAACACCTGTTGAAATCTCTGCTGATATTTTAAAACAACTCAAACTTCGTGCTGAAGACAGCATTCAACAACCACTCACTGGTGCCGTAATTACTGTTCCTGCCTATTTTGATGAAGCCCAGCGTCAAGCAACACGTGATGCTGCTCAGCTTGCAGGTTTAAATGTATTACGTTTATTGAATGAGCCTACAGCTGCGGCTGTTGCTTATGGCTTAGACCAAGAAACCAATTTATCAACTGACCGTAACTATGTCATTTACGACTTGGGTGGCGGTACATTTGACGTTTCAATTTTACGTTTCTCGCAAGGCGTGTTTGAAGTGCTTGCTACGGGTGGACACACTGCCCTTGGTGGTGATGACCTTGACCGTCTCATTGTAAAATGGGCAAAAAAACAGCTTAATCTTGATGAACTCGATGATGCTGAATATGCTCACTTTATGGTGACTGCACGTAAAGCCAAAGAACAGCTTTCTGAGCAGCAACACGTTCAATTACACTTGCTTGATCAGGTAATTACTTTAGATCGTCCAACATTTGAGTCGATTATTCAAGTGGCACTTGACCGCACCATTACCGTCTGTAAACGTGTTTTACGTGATGCCAAACTTGAGCTTAGCGACATTCAAAATGTCGTATTAGTCGGTGGTTCAACACGCTCTTATGCAGTTCAAAAAGTCGTAGCGGATGTTTTCCAACAAGAGCCTCTATGTACCATCAACCCAGATGAAGTGGTTGCAATTGGTGCTGCGATTACTGCAAACCAGTTGGTTGGCAACAGCCAAGATGGATCATTATTGCTTGATGTGACACCACTGTCTTTAGGTTTAGAGACCATGGGCGGATTGGTAGAGCGTCTGATTTCACGCAATACGTCTATTCCTGTTGCGCGTCGCCAAGAGTTCACAACCTATCAAGATGGTCAATCTGCCATGTTAATTCATGTCGTTCAGGGCGAACGTGATTTGGTTGAACATTGCCGTTCTTTAGGACGCTTTGTGCTGCGTGGTATTCCACCAATGACCGCAGGTCAGGCACGGATTGAAGTCACTTTCCAAGTCGATGCCGATGGTCTTTTAGCAGTTTCTGCACGTGAAACAACCTCTGGCGTTGAAGCTCATATCGACATTAAACCATCTTATGGTTTATCTGATACCGACATGGAGCGCTTACTGCTTGAAGGCTTCCAATATGCTGAAGAAGACAAACAACTTCGCCATTTGCAAGAAACCAAAGTTGAAGCACAACGTGAACTTGAAGCTTTAACACAAGCGCTGAAAGCTGATGCCGGTTTGCTCAGTGAATCGCAGTTAAGTGCCTTACAACAAGCACAACAGCAACTTGATACTCAATTACAAGGTCAAGATATTCAAGCGATTGAAAATGCTGTTAATCAGCTTAAAGTGCACAGCGATGCTTTTGCAGCATTGCGTATGAACCGCCATATTGACCATGCCCTCAAAGGCACAAAATTAGACGATTGGTCAAACTCAACTTCTGAATAGGTAAAGAATATGCCACGTATTAAAGTTCTTCCGCATGCACAAATTTGCCCTGAAGGCGCAGAGTTTGAAGTCGAAAACAACACAAACTTATGTGAAAGCTTACTCAAAAACGGCATTAAAATTGAACATGCTTGTGACATGTCTTGTGCATGTACCACTTGCCATGTGATTGTACGTCGTGGTTTTGACAGCTTGGAAGAAATGAATGATGTCGAAGCTGATTTGCTTGATCGTGCATGGGGCTTAGAGCCAGATTCACGTTTGTCTTGTCAGGTAAATGTTGAAAATGAAGATTTGGAAGTCGAAATTCCAAAATACACGATCAATCACGCATCAGAAAATCACTAAGTTTTAAACCTTGTCCGATTCAAAGCCACCGAGCTTTGAATCTGGATTTTGAATCTCATCTTGCAGATCTAAACGTGCAATTCCCTGTTCTGTTGTCAAATCCTGCTGTGTTTCAATACGCTGTTTCATTTGCTCTAATACATCAAGCAATTGCTGATACTCATAATGCTGAACTTCATCTAAATTCAACAATAAATGAAAACCTTTATATTCATAATCAAACCACTGCTGTAAATCTGAACGAATACCTGTATATTTATCAACAATTTGCCAAGTTTGAATTGATTCACTCAAACCCTTAAGCTGCATTGGTTCTTTTGGCACACAAACAAATTCATCTTTAATTAAACGATAGGTTTCATTCGCAATCAGAATTTCATCGGGATGTGCTGCGCCCTGAAGTCGAGCTGCCAAATTAACATCATGACCAATCAGCGTATAAGACATTCGATAATCTGAACCATAATTTCCAACGTGACAGTAACCTGTACTGATGCCCATGCGAATATGTAACTCAGGAAAGCCCATCTTTAACCAGCGCTCACGCAGTACATGCATTTGCTGGCGCATGGCAATTGCCATCTCTACACAACGTTTAGCATCTTGTGCAACGCCTTGAGATTGTGGATCACCAAAGAAAATCAGCATCCCATCGCCAATGAACTTGTCTAATGTACCTTCATAACGTTTGGCGATTTCAGCCATGTGGCTCAAGTAATCATTTAAAACAAAAGCCAAGTCATCAGGAATCAGTTTTTCAGCCAATTCAGTAAAACCAATCACATCTGAAAAAAACACGGTCATTTTTTTACGCTTATAATCAATTTTAGCTTGAGTATCGCCACGCATGATTGATTGCCACAATTGAAGCGGTGCATAACGACTCAACTGATTTGAAAATTGAATATAACGATTCATCTGTTCCTGATAATAATCTTTGGTTGTTATCAGGTTTCGTAATGCTTTTTTATTAAAATGATTGGTTACACCAAAACAAGCTGCAAAGCAGATGAAACTATAAACAGTGAGATAAATACTGGTATCTTCAAAATAATTTTCAAAACCGTAAAATAAAAATGCATTGACGTAAAAAGTCATGACCGCACATAAGAAGCCAACACTATAGCCAACAAATGAAATTTTATTAAAGGTCGTAGAAAAGTACCAGAAGGATGCTAACGTCAAGCTACTGAATACAAAAGATAAATGTACCGCAGATAAAACCGCCGCCAAGACACACAAGTCCAGAACAAAAATTATCTGTTTAATTTGACGGCGGGTAAATTTATGTTTCGCAAGAAAAAATACGCAAAGTGTCGCACAAAAGAGAATGGTTGAAAAAACTGCAACGACATAATGCTGCATTTGAAGAGGCGTTGGAAAATAATACAGCAGTACCCCGAATGAAAGCATCATATACGCAATAAAGCGATAAACACTTTCGAGTACAAATTTATTATTTATATTACGTTCCAATGGCACTGCACTTCACCTCTTTAGCAGCAAAATTTTACTCGGTGAAGTTAGTCCATCCGCCAGTCAAATGGCATTTCACCTTGTCCACGAAGTGCCAACATCAATGTTTGACGCATGTGAGCCAAAACATCATTACTATAAGGAACTGCTGGCAAACCCCATACAGGTTTTGGCCAAGCCACGTCATTCTGATAACGAACGATATGGTGAAAATGTAATTGCGGCACCATATTGCCAAGCGCTGCGACATTCATCTTATCAGCACGGAATACACGTGATAATTGACTCGACAACCAGCTTGATTCACGCAGGAATTGTTCCTGATCAGCTTGGCTCAGTTCATATAATTCGGTAACTCCTGGAACACGTGGAACCAAAATCAACCAAGGGAATTGCATATCATTCATTAAACGACATGTTGATAATGGAAAATCACCAACAAGAAACGTATCTTGCGCAAGTTGCGGATGTAAACTAAACATATCTTTATAAATGGTAAAAATAACGAAAAGTGGTTCAATACTACCATATCCATGTTGCCATGAATATCAACTGATTGTGCTTTATCGCTCGAATTATAAGGTTTGCATAAACCCTCCAGCTCACTCAAGCGATATTGTCCAGTTTAGTTTGTTGGAAGCTCTCGAATCAGTCCTGCCAAAAGCTCTTTCATAAAACCAATACGTTTTTCATAGTCTTCAAGCATCACCATGATTTTCAGGCGTTGCCCACCTTCCATACGGAAATACGTCGGCTGACGCTGCATCATTTGAATAATACTGATGGCGTGTACAGGCGTGTCTGGTGCGAACTCAATATAACCACCATTGCTGTTAATATCGATTTTAACTATACCGAGTTGCTCTGCCTGTATCCGAATTTCATGCACACTAAACAGTTGCTTCACGGCGACTGGTAAAATTCCGAAACGGTCAATTAATTCCATGCGGATATTGTCGAGTTTTTCTTGGGCATTGGTATTACTAATGCGCTTATAGAACAACAAGCGCTGATGTACATCACCCAAATATTCATCTGGAATCAAGGCAGGCATATGCAGATTGATTTCCGCAGTCAAGCTGAGCGGTGCATCAAAGTTCGGTGTTCGACCCATTTGAATCGCCTTAGTCGCTTTTTCGAGCATTTCCATATACAGGCTAAAACCAATCGCCTGCATTGAACCACTTTGTTTTTCACCCAGCAACTCACCTGCTCCGCGAATTTCCAAGTCTTCAGTGGCAAGCATAAAGCCTGCACCTAAAGTGGATGCTCGTTGAATGGCATCTAGGCGTTTTTCTGCATCGCCTTTCAGACCTTTGAGTGAAGGTACCATGAGATAGGCATAAGCCTGATGGTGTGAACGCCCAACACGACCACGTAGCTGATGTAACTGAGCCAGTCCCAGTTTATCCGCACGTTCAATAATCATGGTATTGGCATTCGGGACATCAATCCCTGTTTCCACAATGGTTGAACAGACTAAAACGTTGTATTCCTTGTGGTAGAATTGCTGCATGACTTGTTCAAGTTCACGTTCACGCATTTGTCCATGCGCGACTGCCACCCGTGCTTCTGGCACAAGTACACGAATATTTTCTGCAGCACGTTCAATGGTATCGACTTCATTGTGCAAGAAATACACCTGACCGCCACGCAGCAACTCACGCAAAATCGCTTCTTTAATGGTGGCATCGGTGTGTTCTTGCACAAAGGTTTTAACGGCTAAACGGCGTGCAGGTGGCGTGGCAATAATCGAGAGATCACGCATACCACTGAACGACATATTCAAAGTTCGCGGAATAGGTGTCGCAGTTAGAGTCAGCATATCGACATCGGCACGCAAGGCTTTAATCCGCTCTTTATCGCGTACACCAAAACGATGCTCTTCATCGACAATCATCAAGCCCAAATCTTTGAACTGGATATTTTCCTGCAAGATTTTGTGCGTACCAATCACAATATCAACCTTGCCTTGTGCCAAATCTTCAATGACTTTTTGATGAGTCTTACTTGAACCAAAGCGTGATAATACTTCAACCCGAATTGGCCAGTCGGCGAAACGGTCTTTGAACGATTCATAATGCTGCTGTGCCAAAAGTGTCGTAGGTACGAGCACTGCAACCTGTTTCGAGTTTTGTACAGCGACAAATGCTGCCCGCATCGCCACTTCGGTTTTACCAAAACCAACATCACCACAGACCAAACGATCCATCGGTTTGGCTTGTTGCATGTCATGCAAAGTCGCATCAATAGCATTGGCTTGATCGAGGGTTTCCTCATAAGCAAAACCACTGGCAAATTGCATATACAAGCTTTGATCCAGTTCAAAACCATAACCTGGTTTAGACTGACGACGTGCCTGAATATGCAAAAGTTCAGCAGCAACGTCATGAATTTGCTCTAAAGCCTTACGTTTGGCTTTATTCCATGCATCATTCCCCAGTTTATGCAAAGGCGCTAGGTCAGGGTCACCACCACTATAACGGCTGATCAAATTCAGATTCGATACAGGGACATAGATTTTTGCACCATCGGCATAATCAAGCTGCAAAAACTCATGTTCCTGATCATCAATGGTTAAATTGACCAAGCCCGCATAACGCCCCACCCCGTGATCAATATGCACTACAGGCGCACCAATACTCAGCTCGGTTAAACTCCGAACCAGAAATTCTTCAGAAATTTCCTGCTGACGCTTACGGCGGCGCTGTACCACCCGATGCTCATACAACTGATTTTCGGAAATCACCGCAAGTTGATCATGAATCACCAAACCACGATCCAGTGGTGCATTGGTAATTGCAATTGAATATTGTTCTTTTAAAAACTGCTGAAAAGACTCAACCTGTGGAATATCACCAAAGCTTGGACGCAAGGCATCTTTTAAAGTCTCACGTCGGCCTGCACTTTCCGCAACCAACAGTACAGGATAACTCACGGCATCGACATACTGTTTGACGTGGCTGAATGGTCGCTCTAACTTGGCATCGACAGGCAGTTTAGGCGGTGCATCGGTACTCAGATTAATCGCACCTGCTTTTTCAGCAATCGGTTCGACTGAAACCACAATACGACGAAATTGATTGACCTGTTCCAACACCTGCTGTGGTTTTAAAAATAATTCTTCAGGTGCCAATAAAGGCTGTTCAACATTGTGACGACGATCTTCATAACGTCGATAAACATCTTGCCAGAACTGGGTCAGCCCTTCATCGAGATCATCGGTATTGATGACAATGGTCTGTTCAGGAAAGTAACTGCTCAGCATACTTTCCTGTTGCATAGCCTTTTTGTCAAAGAATAACGGGAGATAAAACTCTAAACCCGAAGATGCGATTCCTTCTAACGCATCTTGATAAATCGGGTTTTTCTTTGGATTTGCCGTTGGGAAACTCTCAGCATAACGCTCACGGAATAATGCTCGCGCTTCTTTGAGTGGAAATTCTTTGGCAGGTAAAATTCGAAATTGCTGAATGGTCTGCGTGGTGCGCTGGGTTTCAGGGTCAAAATACTTAAGAGTGTCAATTTCATCATCAAACAGATCGATACGAATCGGTGCGTCCTGACCTGAAGCATACACATCAACAATACTACCACGCACTGCAAACTCACCATGATCGTACACAGTATCGACCAGTTGGTAGCCTGCCTGAATCAGACGTTTTTTCTGTTGTTCTAAGTCAAATTTTTGCCCGACCTTTAAGTCGAAATGCGCCCCAAGCACCCAAGACACAGGTGCAACGCGCTGAGCAAAGGTCGAAGCTGAAACCAGTAAAATACCCTGCTGAGGCATATTTGCTAAAATCGCTAAGCGCTCGGAAACAATATCCTGATGAGGCGATAAACGGTCATAAGGTAAAATTTCCCAGTCTGGAAAAATGGTCGGCTTTATTCCATAAAATTCCAGTTCACTTTCCAACTGCGCCAAATGCTGGTTATTGCGTGCAATCAGCACAAATAACTGAGGGAACTGCACAGCAATTTCTTTAAATAAAAGCGCACCTGCCGAACCGAGTAAACCACCGATCCAGCGTTTTTCATGTTGTTTAAACTGATTGAGTTTTAATGCAGAAATTTCTTTGGTAAAAATAGACATGGAATCAAGTTTTAGCCCGTTTTTCATAGGCCAAATACTACCATGTCTATTCTAGGCTGGTCAGAATAATCCGCTAAAATTTAGATTCATTTTTAAATTCAGCAGATTAGATTAAAGATCAACCAACTTTTCTTCTGAAATAATAATGCCATTGTTATCTGCGTACAGATAAGACTCAGGAATAATCATCACCCCACCAATATGCAAGGCAACATCAACAACGCCCACACCTTGACGGTTACTTTTTTGTGGAATAGCAGCCAAAGCATGTACCCCTAAATCAAGTTCTGCCAAAGCATCGACATCACGCACGCAACCATAGATCACCACACCATTCCAGTGATTACGTACCGCAGATTCTGCGATCAGATCGCCCATGAGCGCACAGCGCATCGATGCGCCACCATCGACCACCAAAACTTTACCTGTGCCATCACTCGCCAGTAATTCTTTAACACGAGAGTTATCTTCATAGCATTTGACTGTCACGATTTGCCCGCCAAAGGTTTTGCGGCCACCATAACTTTTAAAGAATTTATTGTCTAAACTTGGCCCAAGTACCTGAATATTCTGTTCAGGGTGATCGTCCAGTAAATCACACGTTACAAATGCTGTCATTTTGTACTCCATGTTGTGTTTTGTATGTCTAAGTTATTATAAATTCGAATATGCTCCGTTTGTAGCATTGCAGCCGCGACCATAGTCTTAGCCACTTGTGATGCTGTAACAGGCTTATATGTGTAATGCGCAGGTAAAAATCGCTCCGTCAAATGAAAAAATTTCTGACTGAGACCTTCAAAAAAACGGGACTGCGAACGCTCACCAATCAACAACGATGGACGCAAAATCGAAATGGTGTCGAGATTGAATGCCTGCACATCGCGTTCTAGCTCTCCCTTCACCCGATTATAGAAAAAATGCGAACTGGCAGATGCACCTGCGGCACTCACCAAGACATAATGAATATGCTTGTCCTGTAACAACTCAGCAAAATGCATGTTGATAGTATAGTCAGTATCATAGAAAGCCTGACGTGAACCCGCCTGTTTTAGTGTTGTGCCTAAACAACTAAAAGCATGCGTATGCTGACTGACATCTTCTTCATTCAGCAATAAAAAATCATCTAAAATGAGCTGCTGAATCTGACTAAAAGTACGATATTGAGGCTGTTCACGACGAACAACGAGGGTTATTTTTTGGCATTCGGGAAGCAGTAGCAACTGTTCTACGAGTTGCCGCCCCACCAAACCTGTTGCGCCAATCACAATTGCACTTTGGATTTTTAGTTTTTGCATGCTTGAGATCATCTATCACCCTAATTATGCTTATATTTTATACTGTTTTAATCAGCAAAAGTCGATCAAACCCTGATAATACTTGACTTCATTACGCTGATTCATCAAAATATTGCACTTGTTTACGGGCTGGTGAAAGCGATCTGAGTAGTTTCAGTATTGTTTCAGCCCGCCCAGACCAATCTATTTGAAGGAGTGCAAGAGTGGCAAACTCTGCTCAGGCAAAAAAACGTGCGCGTCAAAACGTTGTAGCGCGCAAACACAACGCAAGCTTGCGTTCTATGGTTCGTACTTACATCAAACGTACTTTAAGTGCAATTGCAGCTGGTGATTATGCTGTTGCTACAGAAGCTTACAAAAAAGCTGTTCCTGTAATCGACCGTATGGCTGATAAAGGCATCATCCATAAAAACAAAGCTGCTCGTCATAAGAGCCGTTTGAATGCACAAGTTAAAGCGTTAGCTAACTAATTTTGCATTATAAAAAAGCCCCAAATTTGGGGCTTTTTTATTGCTTATGAATTATCTTTTTGCTGAACAAATTCGCGAATGGATAACTGGTAAATCTTGCCACGCCAAATCCATTTCAAAACACTGTCTGTGAAATTATCACCTTCAAACCAGACAAATACACCTTCCATCATTTCAGGCCAGTCGCTTTTCTCAAGCTGCATCTGGTTTCGCATCACTGCAAGCATCGCAGCAATAATCGTATCATGACTAACTGCAAGCGTTAGACCACCACTGTTTTGTGGATGCGCGTTATATAGCAGCTCCAACACATCCGCGACACCCGTAATCGGATGCTTCATACCAGGTAAGGCATTATTCACAAAACTGTTAATAAAGCCTAAAGCACCTTGCTGTCTAAAATATGGTGCAGCCTGCTGAATATCGAGGACAAAACTTCCTGGTTCAACCAGTAAGCCCTGCTCAACAATTTCAATATTATGGGTATTTGGACGCTGTGTGACCTGATCTGCCCCTTGAATCATCAATGCAGCAGTATCGACACAGCGCTGAATCGGGCTCGACATACACTGTTCAATGACTCGCCCTGTATTTTCAATCAGGTAACGTCCCCATGCTTGTGCAAGCTCACGTCCTTCATCTGTCAGTTGCAGGTCATATCCAGCAAGTCCCTGCCCAGCGACCATTTCACGAACCGAATGTCGTGTAAATAAAGTCACAGGCGTGATGCTATCAGGGAGTAATTCGATTGCCTGATACATACTTTGAGGTAATAACTGTAATGACATTCTTCTAGATTCAAGTGGTTACTTGTGCACTATATCATGCTGCTTTTGGACTGCAATCATTTCGTCATTAGGCGAAGTGCTTTCAGCGCGATTTCCTGATATGCAGGCTGAGCGAAAGCAATGAAACCATCATTGAGTAAACGGCGACGCTGATTATAAATGAAAGGTTCTCCTGCCAAGCTCACCAATCCACCGCCAACACTCTCGAGCAAACCTTGCCCTGCACTGGTATCCCACTCTGAAGTCGGATGAAAACGTGGATAGATGTCGATTTTACCTTCCAGCATCATGCAAAATTTATAAGCACTGCCTGCCTGAGAGGTTTCAATCGCATGGCTTTGCTGCAAAATCTCGATAAATTCTTGATACTCTGGCTGTTTACTACGATGACTCAGCCCAACTTGAATCGGCTCAATCTGCTGCACTTCAGGCGCTTGATAGGCAAACCACTGCTGTTGCTCGGCATCGTACTTATAAGGATGCTGATCCAAATAACCGATATAAATCAATTGCTGTGCGGGAATGGCTATTGCAGAAAATAAGGTTTTACCATTTTCGATCTGGCTGAGATTAATGGTAAATTCTGGGCGCTGATGCAAAAATTCTTTGGTGCCATCTAAAGGGTCAAGTACCCAACAACGTGACCAAGTATGCCGTTCATGATGTTCATTTTCTTCCGATAAAAGTGGCAGTGCTGGCGTGAGCTTTTGTAATGCTGTTTCAATAAACTGATTGGCTTTTAAATCGGCCTGAGTTACAGGCGAATCATCGTGCTTGGTCTGCACATGAAATTTCTCACCCTGACAGAATGTCAGGTATTCCTGCCGAATAATTTCGCTAGCTTGCTGCAAAATCTGCACAACTGTCTGTATTAATTCATCATTGGGATGGGCACTTGGCACGAACATGATTGCTTCTCATTTCCAAAATACGCTTATCATAACCCTTCATCTTTTGAAATACAGCTCAATTCATTAGATTTTTTGAGGTTGCTGAAAATCTCGGCACAGTCTTTGCTTTATTCCTTAAAAGAAAAAATATTGCACAATAATATGATGCTCTACTCCTAATGAGATACCTCACAAAAGTTTCCTGTCAGGAAAAAATAATTCAAAAAGTGCTAGACGGCGTGGTTAAATTTTTATATAAATTACCTTGAAGAAAATATTTTTCCCACGAAGAATTTTAAAGGGGAATTTTCCTAAAGACCACACGGCGAGGAAGCACCACCATGGAACACAAGCAAGTTGAGCAATATGTATTAAAAATTAGTTGTCCTGCGGCATCTGGAATTGTTGCAGCGGTTTCAGGGTATTTAGCAAGTAACGGTTGCTATATCAGTGAGATGGCACAATTCGATGATGAAACTACAGGGCATTTCTTTATGCGTGCTGTGTTCCGTTTCAATGCTGGGGTTGATGGGGATCTTGAACAACTCAAAGCCAATTTCAAGGAGATTGGTGAAAGCTTTAACATGCAAGCAACTTTTTATGATCAAAGTAAACCTGTTAAGGTATTGATTATGGTCAGTAAATTTGACCACTGTCTATTAAACTTATTGTATCGCTATCACAAAGGTGAACTTGATTTTGAAATCACCGCGATTGTATCGAATCACCTCGATTTACGTTCAGTTGCAGAACGTGAAGGCATCCGCTTCATTTACTTACCTGTGACCAAAGACAATAAGTCTCAGCAAGAACAAGAACTGATCAAAATCGTGGATGAAACGGGTACTGAATTGGTGATTCTTGCGCGTTATATGCAGATTCTTTCCAATAACTTGTGCAAACAGTTATCGGGTCGTGCCATCAACATTCACCATTCATTCTTGCCTGGTTTTAAAGGCGCACGACCTTATCACCAAGCCTTTGACCGTGGTGTGAAGCTGATTGGTGCAACAGCGCACTTTGTCACCAGTGATTTAGATGAAGGCCCAATTATTGAGCAGGCTGTGCAACGTGTAGACCATGCCTATATGCCAGAAAATCTGGTGTCTTTAGGTCGTGACACTGAAACCATCGCGCTGTCTAAAGCGGTGAAATATTTTGTCGAACACCGTGTATTCCTCAACGATAACCGTACGGTGGTATTCAAATGAGTCTACTCAGCCAATTTACTGCATCTGAAAGTACCGTAATTGATGGTAAAGCCACCGCTGCACAGGTCCTCGAAGAAGTGAAACATGATGTCGTCGCATTACAGCAGCAAGGCATTAGTCCTTGCCTCGCTGTGGTGTTGGTTGGTGAAGACCCTGCCAGTCAGGTCTATGTGCGTAACAAAGTCGAAAAAGCCCTGATGGTTGGCATCCGTTCACTGGAATTCCGCTTCCCTGCTGAACTGAGCCAAACAGAACTGCTTGCCAAAATTGATGAACTCAATGCTGATCAAAGCGTACACGGCATTTTAGTACAGCTACCATTGCCAAAACATATCGACGAAATCGCTGTTTTGGAACGGATTGATCCGAAAAAAGATGTCGATGGTTTCCACAGTGAAAATGTTGGTGGTTTAAGTCAGGGACGTGATGTGCTCACCCCGTGTACGCCAACAGGTTGTATTCGCCTGCTAAAAGACACTTTGGGTGATTTATCTGGGCTACACGCAGTTGTGGTTGGACGTTCCAATATTGTCGGCAAACCGATGGCGGCTTTACTGCTCAAGGAAAACTGCACTGTCACTGTGGTGCATTCCAAAAGTCAGGATTTAGCACAGCTTTGTCAGTTGGGTGACATTGTTGTTGCGGCAGTCGGACGCCCACGCATGATCAATGCGTCTTATTTAAAAGCAGATGCAGTCGTGATTGATGTTGGCATTAACCGCATTCAGGAAAATGGCAAGAACCGTCTGGTCGGCGATGTGGACTATGAAGATGTCCTGCCAATGGTCAGTGCCATTACCCCTGTCCCTGGTGGTGTTGGCCCAATGACCATTGCCTACCTCATGAAAAATACCGTCCATGCCGCACAGTTGCAGCATGCACAAACCCATTCAACTTCCGTTTAAGTCAATGCCGAGCGCTGTGGAGGACTCATGCCATTTAGTCTACTGAAATATGGATTAAGTTCTGAATATCCTGTCGAAGTGGATTTACCTCCACCGACAGCTTTGAAACCGCACTATGATGTGGTGATTATTGGTGGTGGTGGGCATGGTCTTGCAACAGCCTACTACCTGTCTAAATATCACGGTATTACCAATATTGCGGTTTTAGAAAAAGCCTATTTAGGTGGAGGAAATACTGCACGTAATACTGCCGTGATTCGCTCCAACTACCTAACTTCTGAAGGCGTCGAGTTTTATTCAGAATCGGTCAAAATGTTTAAAAATCTCTCCAACGAGTTTGATTTCAACATTATGTACTCTGAGCGCGGACAGCTCACACTGGCACACACCGACTCGACTGTACGTGCTTTCCGTCAACGTGCCGAAGTCAACAAGCATTTTGGTGGTCGTACTGAAATGCTGGATCGTCAACAGATTAAAGAACTCGTGCCTTGCTTAAATCTCGATCCTGCACATTTGCCTGTATTGGCTGGGCTTTGGCATATCGATGGGGCAACTGCGCGTCACGATGCTGTGGCTTGGGGTTATGCCAAAGAAGCGGCAAAACGTGGTGTAGAAATTCATCAGCTGACCGAAGTACAAGATTTGGTGATTGAGAACAACAAAATCAAAGCCATTAAAACCAATCGTGGCACAGTGCAATGTGGCTGTGCCGTTCAGGCGATTGCGGGGGCATCTTCGATTTTGATGGCAAAAGCCAAAATCCGTGCGCCAATTCAGACTTTCCCGTTACAAGCCATGGTTTCTCAGCCATTTAAACCGTTCCTGACACCTTTGGTCAGTTCATCGGCTTTGCACTGTTATGTGCAACAAACCAGCCGCGGCGAAATTGTATTTGGTGGTGGTTCCGATCCATACCCGCTGTATAACACCCGTTCAACATTGGACTTGAAAGAAAGTTTGCTGGCACATGCCATTGAAATGTTCCCGTTCATGGCAAATGTCAAACTCATGCGCCAATGGGCAGGGATTACCGACATGACTCCTGACTACAGCCCGATTATGGGGAAATCCCCTGTAGACAATTACTACCTCGATGCTGGCTGGGGCACATGGGGCTTTAAAGCCACGCCTATCTGCGGCAAGACCATGGCGGAACTGGTGGCAACAGGCAAAACCCCTCGCCTGATTGAACCTTTTGCACTGGAACGTTTCAGCACCTTCCAGCAAGTCAACGAAATGGGCGCAACAGCAGCAAGCCACTAAGGAGAATCTGATGAAAATTATGCCTTGTCCACTCAATGGTCCACGCAATATCAGTGAATTTGTCTATGGTGGCGAACTCAAAGAGATGCCTGACCAGAACCACTGTAGCGATTTAGAGTGGGCAGATTATGTCTTTAACTGCGACAACCTTGCAGGTGTAGTGCGTGAATGGTGGATGCATGCCCCGAGCAGTTACTGGTTTATTGCTGAACGTAACACCATCACCGATGAAATTTTAAAAACCTATGACCCCAAAGAGCTGTTTCAGCAACGGGTCGAATTTAGTGAAAGCAGCCCATCTTCAGTTCACAAGGAGTCTTTGACATGAACCGATTACCTCTCCCTTATGGGCTGTTAATCAATCGCCAACAGCCTGTCGAATTTGAATTTGACCACAGCCGTTTCCAAGGCTTTGCAGGTGACAGTATTGCCAGTGCACTTGTCGCCAACCAACGCTGGATCATGTCACGCTCATTTAAATATCACCGTCCACGCGCACCGCTGACCATGGCAGGACAAGATGCCAATACCTTGGTACAACTGCCTGAAGAAGCCAATGTGCTTGCCGATACCACAGTGATCAAACCAAATATGCAGGTCACTGGACAAAACTTTTCGGGTTCACTCTTAAAAGACTCCGATGCCTTTTTGGGTAAATTCTCCAAATTTATGCCTGTCGGGTTTTACTATCGCTCTTTCTATAAACCGAAGGGCGCTTGGAAACTGTGGGAACCCCTGATTCGTAAAAAAGCAGGCTTGGGTATTCTTGATCTGAACTTTCAGCCTGAATATTACGACAAAGCCTATTTGTTTACCGATGTTGCCATTATTGGTGCAGGCCCTGCGGGTTTACAAGCCGCGCTGACCGCAGCAGAGTTAGGTGCAAAAGTTTTACTGGTTGAACAAGAGAAAATCTTGGGCGGCAGTCTGAACTATGCACGTCTGGATGCTTCAGGCAAGAAAGCCGCTGAAATCAAACAACGTTTGGTGAGTGCGGTTGAACGCCATCCACAGATTACGGTACTCACTGAAGCCACTTGTAATGCATGGTTTACCGACCATTATTTGCCAATTATTCAAGGCAAACGCATGTACAAAGTCCGTTCAGCGCAATGTATTGTGGCGAGCGGTAGCTTCGATCAACCTGTGATTTTCCGTAACAATGACTTGCCTGGTGTCATTCTATCGAGCGCAGCACAACGCCTGATGAAACTCTATGCAGTGAAACCTGCCCAAACCGTGGTGGTGCTCACTGGGCATGATGATGGTTATTTGACTGCACTGGATTTGGCTGAAGCAGGTGTCAACGTTAAAGCTGTGGTGGATATGCGCCCGGTGGCATCGGATACCAGCTTGTTAAGTGCGGTCAAAGCCAAAGGCATTCCCTGCCATTTGAGTAGTACTGTCTATGAAGCCTTACACAGCAGTGGCATGCAGCACCTGACGGGTGTAGATGTGCGCCGTATTGTGGCTGAAGGTCAAGTCGATGCTCACGCTCAGAAAATTGACTGTCACGTGCTGTGCATGTCGGCAGGTTACATGCCTGTATATCAGTTGCTCTGTCAGGCAGGTGGCAAACTCAGTTATGACGATCAAAAGGCTGCCTTTAAAATTTCAGGCTTGCCAAAAGGCTTGTTGATTACTGGTTCGGTCAATGGCATTCACCAGATTGAGCATGTTTTACAAGATGCCAGCTACATTGCCCAAGTTGCGGTGGCTGCTTTACGTGGTGAAGATGCAAGTCAAATTGCTGCGCCAAACTTTAAAGAAAGCTCAATGAATTTTCCTTGGCCGATCTTTGAACATCCTAAAGGTAAGGAATTTGTCGATTTCGATGAAGACCTGCAAATTCGCGACATTGTGAATGCAACCAAAAGTGGTTATCGCGATGTGCAACTGGTTAAACGCTTTTCGACTGTGGGGATGGGACCGTCTCAAGGACGTCATTCTGCACTGCCAACCGCACGTTTGGTGGCAAAATCCACCCAACGCAGTGTTAGTGAAACAGGTGTGACGACAGCCCGTCCTCCGTTTACGGTCGAGAAACTGGCACATGTTGCGGGGCGCGGCTTCGACCCATTTCGCCAAACCCCAATGCATGCTCGCCACCTTGCTGCGGGTGCAAAAATGATGCCTGCGGGCAACTGGCAACGTCCTGCATTTTATGGCAATCCTGAACAACGCCTGCAACACATTGCTCGTGAAGTGCTCAACGTGCATCAGAATGTCGGCATGATTGATGTGTCTACCCTCGGTGGTTTGGATGTCCGTGGGCCAGACAGCGCCGAGTTCTTAAATCGTCTCTATACCTTTGGTTTCGCCAAACTTGCGGTTGGAAAAACCCGTTATGCGGTCATGGCAAATGAACATGGCGTGGTGATTGACGATGGTGTAGCTGCACGCCTGAGCGACAACCATTTTTATGTGACTGCAACCACCAGTGGTGTCGATCGAATTTATCAGCAAATGTTGAAATGGAATGCCCAATGGCGTCTCAGTGTCGATATCGCCAATGTCACTACTGCCCTTGCTGCACTCAATATTGCGGGGCCAAATTCACGCCAAGTGATGCAGAAAGTCTGTCAGGACGTGGACTTGTCCAATGCAGCATTCCCTTATTTGGGTGTCCGTACTGGCACGATTCATGGCATTCCTGTACGGATTTTACGGGTTGGTTTTGTCGGTGAACTCGGCTATGAAATCCATTTCCCTGCACGTTTTGGCGAGTATATGTGGGACACTCTGATGCAGGCAGGTCAGCTATTTAACATGCAGCCATTTGGGGTAGAAAGCCAGCGTTTACTGCGTCTTGAAAAAGGTCACATTATCATTAGCCAAGACACCGACGGTATGACTCATCCACAAGAAGTCGATTTGGGCTGGGCAGTGGCACGCAAAAAACCGTGGTTTGTCGGCAAACGCTCCATTGCGATTTTGGAAGCTCAGCCATTGAAACGCAAACTGGTGGCCTTTGAACTGGACAAGCATCAGACTCAGCCGCTTGAAGGGCATATTGTTCTCAATGGTGACAAGATCACAGGCAACATTACCTCGTGTGAATACTCACCAACGCTCGACAAGATTATTGGCTTGGCCTATGTCGGCATTGAACAAAGTGAAATCGGACAAAATTTCCCGATTCGGGTAGAACACGGTGCAATGGTGCAAGCCAAAGTCGTCAAAGCGCCTTTTTATGATCCAGACAACCAACGGCAGGAGGTTTGATGATGCAAACTCTAGCAACAGAACGCAGCCCGATTGCACAACAACCTTACAATGCTTTTGGGCGGAGCAAACGCGAATTTTTAAGCGAAGCGACATCACAGGCGGAACGTAAAATTCAGCACTGTGCGGTGGTGGATCTGACCAATTTGTCCCGTGTCGGTTTTCGTGGCATAGACAGTGCAGCCTACTTACACCAGTTTGGTTTTAGTCTGCCTGAACGTCCAAACCATGCACTTGCACAGGTTGATGGTAGCTGGATTGCCCGCCTGTCGATGACTGAATATTTAGTTTTAGGCAGCCTGCATGATTTTGGTGATCGGGTTGCCCAACTCGAAAACGACTGGCAGTACGATGAGCAATATGCCAACTATTTACTGCCTCGTCAGGACAGTCATGCATGGATTCAACTCACAGGTCAGTTCAATACTGAAATTATGGCAAAACTCTGTGCGGTTGATTTATCACCTGAAGCCTTTGCCGTCGGTAAAGTGGCACAAACCTCGGTGGGACGGGTCAATGCCATTGTGATGAATGTCGGCGATCAGCAAACCCAAAAACTGAATATCTTATGTGACCGTGCCGCAGCACTTTATTTGTGGCAAGTTCTGCAAGATGCCATTTCTGAATTTGGCGGTGAGATAAGCGGGATTGAAGGGCTAATTTAAATCATAACAATCAACCAGACATCTGAAATTTTCAGGTGTCTTTTTTCTTTTAGGGGATAGAACAATGAAACTCATTACTGCAATTATAAAACCATTCAAACTCGATGATGTCCGTGAAGCACTGGCAGCACTTGGGGTACAAGGCATCACCGTGACTGAAGTCAAAGGTGCAGGCCGACAAAAAGGACACACCGAAATGTACCGCGGTGCAGAATATGTGGTGGATTTTCTGCCAAAAGTCAAAATTGAAATTGCACTCGACAGCACAACACTTGATCAGGCGATTGAAGCGATTAGCCAAGCCGCCTCTACAGGTAAAATTGGCGATGGGAAAATTTTTGTTTCCAATCTGGAGCAAGTCATTCGGATTCGTACAGGTGAAACTGGGGTCGATGCCTTATAGGTTGAGTCTTGCATTCGTCCGTCAGACTTGTTTAACGCTTTGGGTTGTTTTTCATTAGACTTCTTTGATTCATATTGATTTGTATTTTTCTCATTCGAATATGAAATACGGCGCCGTAAAAAGAAGTCTATTCATCTCCTGATTTCTATTTTGTAGATTCTGACTTCATCGAGCACAAACACAATGAACTGGTTAGCTGCTGCACCGATCCTTTAACATGGCAACATTCGTCTTGAACCGTTAAGTATCGAACACACCCAAGGTTTAGTCGATGCCACACAAGATGGCGAACTATGGTATATCCGCGTAACATCCGCACCCCATCCCGATCAGGTTATCGCGTATATTGAACAAGCCTTGCAGCAATGTGAACAGCAACAACGCCAAGCCTTTTCCGTTATTAACACGCAAACAGGCAAGGTACTTGGAACCACCAGTTATCACGATATTGTGCCGAACATTCAACGACTTGAAATTGGCTATACATGGTATGCAGCTTCAGTACAGCGCACTCATGTGAATACCACCTGTAAATTCCTGCTGTTAAGCCATGCCTTTGAAGATCTAAACGCGCAGCTTGTGGGCTTTCGTACCGATAATTTTAATTACCGCAGTCAACGTGCGATTGAGCGTCTAGGTGCAAAAAAAGATGGCGTACTGCGTCATCATCAACTACGTAAAGATGGCACAGTACGCGATACTGTCATGTACAGTATTCGCGCTGGGGAATGGGCAGAGATCAAAGCACATTTGCAGGATTTATTGCAGAAAGCGCATTAAGTTTTTGAGATAAAGAAACCTGCGCATTCAAGTTTCTTGAATTATAGCGATCAAATATCATCTTGCGGATCGAATGGTGTCTGCAAAATCAACTGATAAAAATCGACATCTAGCCAGCGCCCAAACTTAAAACCCACCTGTGGAAATGTGCCTGAGTGTTCAAAACCTAAACGGTGATGCAAGGCAATACTTGCTTGATTGCTCGCATCAATACAGCCGATCAGTACATGCACCTGCCCATTTTGTTTAGCACGCTCAATCAAGGCTTGCAGTAGCAACTTTCCTAAACCACGCCCACGCTGTTCATGCTGAATATAAATGCTATGTTCAACCGTATATTTATAGGCAGGAAATGCACGGAAACTGCCCCAACTGGCAAAGCCGAGTAGATTACCATCGATATCCACTGCACCAATCACTGGAAAACCATGTTCACGTTTATGGGCAAACCATGCCTGCATGTTTTCCAAGGTTCGTGGTTTGTAGTCATAGAGTGCCGTTGAGTTTAAAATCGCTTCATTAAAAATATCCAAAATCGCTTGGGCATGTTCAGCTTCATTACATTCAATCAGTTGGATATTTTGACTTTCGTCCATAGTATGTATTCCTGTTGTCATTACACTTCACACACCGCTACCAAGTAGCGGGCTTCATCTGCGGTGGAATTTTGAAAAACAATGGGTTGATTCAGCTGAATGGACAAGCAATCACCTTGCTGCAAGGTATAGCTCTGCTCGCCTAAGTGAATCTGCATTTGCCCATGCAGCAACCAGATTTGTTGGTAAACCTTGACCTCACGCGGCACGAAATCATAGGCAACCTGCGTATGTGCAGGGAAAGTGACTTCCACCAGTTGCATGGGCGATGCCACACTCACGGGTGATAAATTACGTCGTAAATAACCCGATGCAGGATCACGCCACTGACTTTGCTGCTCATAACGTAATAATGGTTGAGGTTGATTCGCTAAAGTATCAAAGACAAATAAACTGGCTAAGGAAACATCCAACGCTGCGGCAAGCTTCTCTAAAATCACTGCGGTAGGACTGGTTGCAGCACGTTCGATCAGGGAAATACTGGAACGACTGACCCCGCTTCGTGCCGCCAACTGATCGAGCGAATAACCTTTGGCAAGGCGTAGTTCACGAATATGCTGGGCAATGTGCTGATTGATATCAGGTTGCTGATCGCTCATAACACCCCTTTCATTTTTAATATAATAGAATTTATATCCAATATACTAGAATATAAAAATCAGATGCAAGTGAATTTTGGATGGTTTTTTTATTCATTGAATGTCTTGAAATGCTTAGGCTATTTAAATCACTAATCAACACCCATAAAAAAATCCTGCTTGATGTAGGATTTTGATATGAAAAATTAGAATTAGCCCGAATTTAATATAAAATTTATATACATA
The DNA here is from genome assembly GCF_003261585.1 of Acinetobacter sp. MB5. GTDB lineage: Bacteria > Pseudomonadota > Gammaproteobacteria > Pseudomonadales > Moraxellaceae > Acinetobacter. The sequence continues at coordinate 309,530 of NZ_POVU01000001.1, forward strand.
ATAAGATATGTAGAAACGTCAGTTGCATGTCTGAGGTCAGGACTGCATTTTTAAAATATAGTTTTTCAATATATCAACACAATGATGGTTTTTGACCGAGTTTGCAACTGACAAATGGTTTTGCCTACTTTTCCCGAAAGAAAAGTAGGTCTAGCTGAAGGCTATTGCTGAAATATGAGTCAAACTAATAAGACTCTGTCATCATAGTTTATTTATTTTTAATATATTTAGGAAAAACGATCACCTAACTTAGATAAATTAACCTTTGGCTGTTCTTTTCAACTTTTGCGGATCATCAAACGGTAAGGTGTGCGTGATCGCGTTCACTTCCAAACTGCCTTTGACCTGAATTTCACATCCCTGTACTGCATACGGCACATCAACACGGGCTAAAGCCACTGACTTCTTGCTGATGGGCGAATACATACCACAAGTGATCACACCGATTTGGGTGTCGCCATCCCATAAGGTATCGCCCATTTGCGCAGCCTGCTCCCCTTCAAGCATCACCCCAAAAATCTTGATGCGCTCTTTGCCTTGCAAGCGTTTATGCTCATAGCCGCCACGAAACTCGCCCTTCGTCGGTGAAACAGTAAAGTCGAGTCCAAGCTCCCACAAACTATCGCCAGACTTGTCATTTTTAAATGGGAAATATTCCGAGTTATCATAAGGATAAAACAGTAAATAACTTTCCACACGCAACCAGTCCAAAGTGACAAATGAGCATGGGACAATGCCATATTTCGCACCTTTATCTAAAATCGTATCCCAAATCAGTGGTGCATCCATCGCCTTACAGAAAATTTCATAACCACGCTCGCCTGTATAACCTGTGCGTGAAATCATCACAGGGCAACCAAACAGTTTGGTCTGAATATGGTGAAAATACGGCAAGTTGCGAATATCAGGGATATATTCCGCCAGAAAATCTACCGCCAAAGGCCCTTGAAGCGATAGATCATGCAAATCATCATCAAACAGCACAGCAACTTGGCGTCCTGTTGCCGAACGGGTCAGCATTTCTAGACCAATCCCTGTGCCATGCACCACCATAAAAGCATTTGGCCCTGTACGGTAAATCACGCAGTCATCGACAAATTTGCCTTCTTCATTGAGCATGGTGGCATACACTGACTTGCCAGGGTAAAGCTTGGAAATATCGCGTGAGGTGGCATATTCAAGCAGGCTTTCTGCATGTGGCCCCACATAATGCACTTTTTTCAAGCCTGAAACGTCCATCAAACCTGCTTTGGTTCGAATCGCCAAATAATGCTCGGCCGTATCACTGGCATAAGTCCATGCCGTCCCCATGCCATTCCAGTCTTCCAAGTTTGAGCCAAGCTGACGGTGACGTTCTGCCAGTGCTGAAATACGCCATAAATTTGCCATACATCTATTCCTTCATTGTGTATCTATATCAGTAAAATAAGTTGCCTAATCAACATCATTCTGGGTCAAACTGGCTGAGCCATTGCACCAACGGTTCACGGTAACGGCTAATGCCTTTGTAATCGGCAATTGGCTCAGGTAAGTCACGAATCACCCGATGCAGACGTTTTGCCCACTCAGGATTGGTCACTAAATCATTTAGGCTAATCAGATAAGTACGGATGCTAAATAACAGCGCGTTGCTGCGAGCCAGACGTGGCATCATTTGCAGTTCGACTCGCAAATGCACCAACTCGCCTGCATTGTCTTTGGTGACTAAACCGCGCTCATGTCCCCACACATGGAACGTTTCCGAAGAGGTGTCCATACGTGGGTTGATGGTCATCGTCCAATTCAAACGGCGGTACGGATGCCCGACCTGAATGTTGAGCAAAAATTTCAGCGCACGTTCAAACACCCCTGCATCGTGTGCCAGTTTCGGAACAGGGGCATGCCACTGTTTAAAGCTCATGCCTGCATCGAAGTTCAGAGACCAGTCCGCAGGGCCAGTAATCATGCCTGCATCCATAAACAGGTCGCCTTCACGCTGATCGAGTAAGGCAATGTCACCTTGTACTTGACGTGAAATAAACTCAAACGGCGGTAGTGGCAGAGTCGCATCATCCCCAAACTGGAAATGCACATCGATATTCATCGGGCGATTGATCCAGTGCCACGCCTTCCCTTGCCGTTCTAGTTGAAAATGTTCAGGATAATCTGCCGATAAATGCAGCATCGCCATTTCCAGAAAGTCCCATGCAGCCTGTTGCATATGTGGCAACACAATGCAGCGTTTCGGATCACTTGCCAGCGTTAAGGCACGTTCATTCATTTCAGTCAGATAATGCTCGTCGATATCGAACCAGTGCTCAAAAATCGTGTCAGGCTTAGACAATGCAGGCTCAATATTCACCGAATACATGTAGCTGTCTTCAGGAAATGGAAATGGAAAACGCGCAATGGCTTTGGCACTGTTGTGATAATGAAACTGATCACGCATATTTTCCGCAGGGTTAAATTGTACGGTCATGGCAACTCTCCTATAGCTCAAGCTCGATACGACAGCCCTGTTTGCCTCGTGATACGCACGGCATCAGCTGTTCCTGACGTTCCTGTGAATTTAAATAATGATCATGGTGCTCCACCTCGCCTTTGTACTTGGTGGCACACTGCCCGCACACACCACCACGACATAAACTGGTCACAGGAATTTCGTGTTTTTCCAAGGCTTCGAGCAGGCTGTAATCACTCGAAACTTCGATTTCCTGTTGGCTTTGAGTGAGATAGGCTGTAAATGCTGCCCCTGCTGGAGGTGCTGAAAAAGCTTCAGCATGTACCCGTTTTTTTGACCAGCCCAAAGTTTCTGCGGTATCTTGTACGGCTGCGGTCAGACGTTCTGGGCCACAGACATAAACATGGCTATTTAAACTTTGCTGTTGAAGCAGTTGCATCACATCCAAACGGCGCGCGTTTTTTTCAGAATAGATGTGTACCTGTTCAGGAAATAACTCGGTCAATAATGTTTCATAGGCATTGCTGAGTTGATCACGGCAGGCATAGTGCAGCTCAAAGGCTTGACCTGTATGCATCAGTTCACGGATATGTGACAGAAATGGTGTAATGCCGATGCCACCCGCAATAAACACATGCTTTTGTGCTTGTGAATGCAGGGCAAATAAATTCAGTGGTGCAGAGATATTCAGTACATCGCCAATCATCACCTGTTCATGTAAAAATCGAGAGCCGCCACGCGAGTCATCCTGCAAACGTACTGCGATTTTGTAGTGATCATCATGGGCAGGATCATTGGTCAGTGAATAGGCATTGCGTAACATACGATCAGGCAAAGGCAACTGAACCACCACATGACTGCCCGATGAAAATGCAGGTAAAGGCTGATCGAGCGCTTCAAAGGTAAACTCACGAATCAGCGCTGTGATTTGTTGAATATTGCGTACTCGCACAGGAATTAATGTAGACATACGCCCTCCGCTTGCATCGGTTGGTCTGGGTTGGCACAGACGCCCATATACGCGCCTAGACGTTGGGAAAAGTGGCTGCGAATCAGCAAAGACACACCGCAATGTTCGCAACTGCAAAACTCTTCGGCTGTTGTAGTTTGAGTTTCACCACAATGTACGCAATAGACTTTTTTAAGTTCAGGCTGGGTTTGTACCAGTTCGATTTCATCTTGCATCAATCCTTGAGCAACCAAGTTTTGCGCCATCTGCCACAAAAAAATTTCATCACCACACACCACGGTATGTAACCCTGCATGTGCCTGTTGTAACTGGTCTTTGAGTTCATTTGAAAATGTATCTGAACTGACCAGCAATGTTGGACATGCTGCAAACTGCTCACTGAGCTGCTGTGCCTCTGGGGAATGGGCATGCTGTAAAATCAGCAGGTATTGCCCCCCGTGTACAGGTTGAAGTTCCTGTATCTGCCGATAGCTCGGAGTGCTAAGCATTGCTTCTTGCATGGCAGTTACTCCAATGAATAAATTAATATAATCAAATATTTAAATTATTTTATTTTTTCGATCAATTCCCTTTAAAACATACCTCCAAGGGGGTAATGCAAAGTTTTTCCTTAAAAAGCAAAAAACCAGTCAAGTTGATGACTGGTTTTGAAAGCGTTGGAGAATATCCTCTGTATCTGCTCGTGCCAGAGGTCATCCACAACCTGCGTGGTCTTTGCTGAATGTTGTTTTTGCAACACTATTGATTTAATGCCGATATTGAATAGGTTTTGTGGATGACAAAGTTTTTGGTTACTTTTTTAAAAAAGTAACATCACTGCTAAAACTTCCTTGATGTACTCACCACCAGATGCCGAGTTGTTCTCATTTGAATAATGGAAAGTGGATGACATTCAGCACGAGCAAATATCAAAGATAATTACATACAACGAATTAGTTTTTACCAATTAACTTGAGTCAACATCAAATTGATAGACACAATAAGATACATGGAAACGTCAGTTGCATGTCTGAGGTCAGGACTATATTTAAAAATGATGTTTTTCAATACATTAAAACAGTGATGGTATTTGACCGAGTTTGCGACTGACAAATGGTTTTGCCTACTTTTCCCAAAAGCCTTGCGAAGCAGTGCTTCTCAGGTCGAACCTGAACAAGATTGAAATATATTTCAATCGATGTGCAAGACGTAGTGGGTTGATGCTGAAATATGAGTCAAATACATCATACTCCATCATCACTATGCAATAACTTTCAATACCCTAAGCATAAGTTTACAGAGACACTCAATCTACCCGACTTTTTTCTGTGGCACTTCAGGCGTATCCGTCAAATAAGCGTCAAGCGAATCATCCAGTGCATCCAACCACGGCGTATGATGTGGTGCTGCCAGTGTGCCTGTAATCGCTGAACGATAAATATGATCGCGGAAAGTCATGATGTTTTCTTTCTTATGTTTTTTCCATTCAAGGAAAATCAGACGCATCGCTTCAATATCAAAGGTTGGATAATCTGTCGCCTCAATCAACTCTAAAATATAATCGCCCTGAAATTTATACATTTGCCCCGCTTCCGTCAGAGTTTTCTCCTCTTCATGCCATGCCAATGTATGCGCCTGCATTTCTGGCAAACTTGGCAATGTCATACGATTTAAAATAATGTCGCGCACATACCATGCCTGTGCATCGAACATATTGAAGGTGTACCACTGATCTTGCATGCCCAAATAAAACAGTTTCGGATTTTTCTCCCAAACCACACCTTTATACAAACCAAGCGGATACAAACGGTTATCGGTTTTTAAGCGGATCGACTCTGCCATAAATGGGAAATGGTGCAAATAGCCTGTACATAGAATAATGGCATCAACTTCGGCACTGCTGCCATCAGCAAAGTAAGCATGTGTCTGATCGACTCGTAATAACTTCTGACGTTCTGACCAGTTTTCTGGCCATTTATAGCCCATTGGACTGTTTCGGTAGCAGCTAATGATCTGTTTTGCGCCATATTTATAGCATTGTGAACCAATGTCTTCCGCAGAATAACTACTACCAACGACGAGAACCGTTTTATCTTTAAACTCAAGCGCATCTCTAAAATCATGGGCATGTAAAATACGCCCACCGAAAGTTTTAAAGCCATCATATTCAGGTACTTTAGGGGTCGAGAAATGCCCACTCGCCACCACAACATAATCAAAAATTTCGGTATAAACGACATCTTGGTTATGGTCATGTACACTGACTGAAAACTGCTGCGTTTGTTCATTAAACTCGATATGGCGCACAGCGCTGTTAAATCTCACATAACGACGCACATTGGCCTTTTCTACACGCCCTTTAATATAGTCCCAAAGCACTGCACGCGGAGGATACGAGCCAATCGCTTTGCCAAAGTGTTCATCGAAACTATAGTCCGCAAACTCAAGCGCCTCTTTCGGCCCATTTGACCATAAGTAACGATACATGCTGCCATGTACAGGTTCACCATTTTCATCAATCCCTGTACGCCATGTGTAATTCCATAAGCCACCCCAGTCCGCCTGTTTTTCAAAACAGACGATTTCTGGAATATCTGCACCTTTTTCCTGTGCCGATTGGAAAGCTCGTAACTGTGCCATCCCACTTGGACCCGCACCGATAATTGCAACTCGTGTCATGGCTGTATCCCCATGTAATTTATTTTAAAAAGTGACAGTGCTTAGCACCATGCAATTAACATAGGACGAAGTTGCGGGTCGTGAAATTCCTAAGATGGGGTATTACAAATGAGATACCACGCATCAAATTTTGAAAATAAAAAAACCCGCCAAAGACAGGTTCAATGATGCTTTTAAAATAAAGCGCTTATATCCTGTGGGTTAATGTTTTAATCATTTTTCAATGAAGAAATCACCGCCCAGATCAACAAAACCAGTAATACAGGCCAAATCAATAATAAATCCACACGAATATCAGCTTCAGGCGTTTTAACTTTTATTAGCCATTCCCAAAGTGCGTAAAACAGCCATGCCAGACCACTGACCAAAAAGATGACATGCCCTTTCTTCTGCGTTTTGTACAACTTTAGGTACAAATATCGGGCAAAAAACAGGCAGGCAACCACAAAGATATTGAATGGTTGACCCACTAAAAATCTTGCAAGCATTTCCATACATGCACCTGTTCAGGTCTAAACACTATCCGCCTGAAACCACAGCATCAGGGATTTCGTATTTTTCATGACCGATATAAATGATACTAACATCAGAAACTTTTTCGGCTCTAAACCGTGAAGAATCGGCCTGACTTTGATCATATCCAATTGCATTTCCGCGTTTAAAGAAGATCTGGCGTTTCATACCATCAGGTTTGGTAATGCTGACCGTTGCATTTCCATAGCCTTCACGTTTTACACCAAAATTACAGTTCCCCATGGATTGATGCCGATACATCGAACATCGGATTTTCCCTGTCGCGTGATAACTCGTTCCAGGCACTTTTTTATCGAAATGATCTCGTGGGCTTGCAATGATAATTTCAAGTCGGTAATTGGCAACTTCATTTCTACGTGCTGCGGAGCGCATCATATAAACACGGATTTTATAATCCCCTGTTTGCGGCAGTGTTCCCTCAAATTGCTTACCTCTCGTAGAACCGATAAACATTGCAGTTTCATTTTCATATGGAAGTAGGATATTGAAATAGGTTGCGCCATGTCGGGTGGCTAAACTGGTATTCATATACTGACCTGCTTGCGCTCTTACCACATAGTCAACAATTTCATAACCGCGAATACTGGAGGTAATGACTGTACTGTTGCTACCTTTCGGAAATTGTACCCGTTGCGTTCGGATATCATTTGCGGCAAAACATAAACTACTACTGACTAAAGCACTCAGTGCCATGAAACAACGGAATTGATTTAAAGCGAAAATTGGCATTTTTATGCTCCTTTCATTAAGACATTCCTTATTATTTGCAAACTTAAAAGCAGATACGCTTTCAAAAATTATAATATTTAGTTTGATTAAAAAAAGAACAATTTAATGTTTCATCATATTTCTACATCCTTCATGCTTTATATCCTTGTTGATGAAAGACTTTATTTTTTACTACATAAAAAAAGCTGAGCTTATAGATTCATTTCTATAAGCTCAGCCTTAGATTTTTTAAATACGATTTATAACATCGATTTCAGTACATTATCTTTCACAACAAAGTGATGAAATAATGCGGCACAAGCATGTAACCCCACCAGATAGATAAAGATATTACCTAAGACCTGATGAATATTACCCAATCCATGAATGCCATAGACTGAAAATATTAAAGGTAAGTTGAGACCAAAGAATACATAGTGTTGAGTAATGCTCGACAAGGCAATAAACCCTGAAACAGGTACAATAATTAATAATGCATACAAGAGCACTTTGACACTTTTAAAGGCAAAATGCTGAAACTTGCCCAAAATTTGATTTTTTGGAAAATCTTTATGTAACGCTAAAAAAGCGATACATCTCAAGCAAAATAGAACAAATACGGTTCCACCAGAAAGAAGATGGATTGTTCCAAGTTGAGGCTCTTTGATCGGGTTTCCACTGGTAATATAAGCTGTTGCAACGGCAATCAGTGTAATCCAGTGAATCGCCATCATGGTTCTTGGATATTTTTTAATCATGGTGATTTCTTGAATTCAACATTTATAGTTTGATTAAATCACGGTCAATATACGAATAAAATTAACTTTAATAAAAATATACAAATTGAAAGCATATCAGCTTAATTCTTAAGGCTTTCTTAGGGCTGAGGTGGCTGTGTATGCCAAATAATTCCCTCAACTGCCAAGATCATATCGCTTTCCGAATAAACTCCCCAACCAAGATCCCGTACCCAAACCACCTGCTCACCATCAGGCAAGATTCGGTAGATCACATCAAATATCCCTTTTTGATTCAGCGCATCTTGTACGGATGACCAGACATAAGTTGCATCATCTGGGTGAATCATCTGCCCATAGCGAGGCGTATTGAGTAACTCTGCTGGGGGATACCCTGTCACATCCACACAGCCATCACTCAGATATTCCATTGTCCAGTCAAAATCATTGCGGGAACGGTACAACATCATCGGTAAACGTTTGATCAGATCATTCAAGCTGCGCTGCTGTGCCGATTGTAGATATTGCTGTTTAATTTTTTCAGTCTGATCGGACAGCAACAAACACCAATAATATTGCTGTGTTTCAGGCTGACTCACTAAATAATTGGCGGAGAGTTCAAACCAGCGTAAATTCTGCTGTGCATCCCTCAGGCGAATCCGACAACTTTCCGTAAGCTGTGGTGAACTCAGCAGACTTTTCAGTTTATGCACATCTTCTGGATATAAAGACAAACTCAGGTCTTGCATGTCACTTTGGCTAAAATGCTGCCACGTAATATTACTTTTATAAATATTCAGGTACTGATCTACAATCAGCACCACTTCGGCAAAACGGTCAAATACAGGTGACCAATAGGTGTGTAACAACTGCAAGGGATAAACCTGTGCAGGACGGCGAAACAGTTTCAGCATAGTCACCTCAACTTCGCAATGATTTCAAATGCTGATGCGCCCACACTGACAATTCCAACCGTGAATGTACACTGAGTTTACGCAGCAAGCTTTTCACATAGACTTTGACCGTACCATCACTAATGCCGAGTTCGCGTGCAATCAGTTTATTGTTCAGTCCTTTGGCAATCAGCAACAGGGTTTCTTTTTCCCTTGCAGTCATGTCCGCCAAATCCTGTTGTTCTTGTTGTTCAATTTCCCAAGATTCGGTTTCACTGAGCTGCGGCTGCACACGGCGCACTTGTCGTGCCAAAATATTCACACCTTGCCCATGTAAAATGATCTGTCCATCTAAAACATCGTGCAATTTTTGCAAAATCACTTCAGGCAATGTGTCCTTCGGCAAAAAGCCATTTGCCCCCAGTTGAATCGCATCAATCACCACTTGTTCATCTTCACAGGCCGTTAAGATAATGACTTTGAGTTCCTGATCGGTCTGACGAATGTGCTTTAAAATCTCCAAGCCCGATTCGTTCGGCATTTGCAAATCGAGCAGCACCACATCGGGATACTGTTCAGCTAAGCCTTGCAAAAAATCGGCACCAGAAGCATATTCGGCAAGTACATCGTAACCTTGTTCCTGCCGAATAATGTCTGCAACCCCACGGCGAAATAACGCATGATCATCTACAATACTGACTTTACACATGACGACCTTCCTCTAATGTTGTTCCAAAAGCAATATGACGCAGGTGCCTTGCGGCTGATTGGCAACAAAACGTAGTTCTGCGCCAATCCGTTCCGCCCGTTCCTGCATAATTTCTAAACCAAAACTGTCACTACGTTTATTTTGTAACTGAATGCCACGCCCATTGTCACAAATACAGATTTGCAACGCTCCCGAATTCAAATACTCAATGCGTACCTGCGCACTTGACGCATGAGAATGCCGCACGATATTGCTTAGGCTTTCCCGAATAATGTAGAGCAGTTGCATGGCATGTTTGGCGCTGACTTTGAAATGTGCTACCCGATTGTCCAATTCAAAGGAAATACTGGACTGGTGAGAAAACTCATCCATGACTTTATTCAGTGCCGAAGCAAAATCTAGTTCTTGATAGGCCAAACGTGAGGCGGTAATCAGCTCTCGTGTCTGCTGATAGGCGTAATGGGTATAACTGGCAAGGTCTTCACTGAGTGGCAACAAGGCGCTATAAGCCGACTGGTTCTTACACAGGCTATGTAGCTGTGCTGACTTCAAGCGTAAAAAGCCCAAAACTTGTGCAATGCTGTCATGTAGTTCTGCGGCAAATTCACGGCGCTCTTTGAGTAAAATCGCCTGCCGTTTTTGTTGTTGCTCAATCCAGTGCTGAAAGCCCTGTTGCAAGGCATCATCCAGTTGCTGCAGATAGGGTTGCATATCACGATTAAACGTATTCGTCTGCTGCACATAGACCCGCCAGACCACCACTTCTTGTCCCAGTACCAACAAACGTGCCTGATGGTTTTGAATCTGTAGCAGGTTTTCAACCTTAGACTGTGCATAGTAAGTTTGATTCAGTAAAACCGACTGAATCTGGTTTAAATCCTGTCGCTCAAGTTGAGTCTCTTGAGCATGGTAAATAAAACATTCCTGCGTAAATGGATAGCACAACACAAGGCACAGTTTTGGCACATGCTGCATTGCAAAAGTGCCATTGAGCTGCTGTTGCAAGTCATGCAGTAACTCAGGCAATTGTGAATTGGGTTGCTCGACACGGGCAATATTCAGCATCAGTCGAAGCAGCAGACTTTCATATCGTGCAGCAAAGAGCTGCTGTTGCAGCGAGGTTTCTGCTGCATCTGTCGCTGTACGGCGCTTGTGCCAGACCTGTGACCAAGACTGCCAAGCTTTCATTGCCGCTCCGTATCGTATTGCCCAATCCACTGCATCTTTGCCCCATTTTTATTCTTAATAGTTATAAAATTTGAGCATTATTCATGCCAAAATCAGGCTTTACCTCATTGGGGGTAATCATTCTGGGCAATTGTGATCTGTTTTTGAACTGGCGATATTGAATTTCATTCAGGCATGGCGACAGGCAAATCTGCATGTGGTGATGCGAGTGAGGACAACAGCGCAAAGGCAATGCATATGGGCAATTTACCACAACATCTCTCAGTCGAAACTGAGCAGTTTTTCCATTTACAGGTTCCGCTGCAACAAATCCAGTTACGGGTTGATCCGCAATCGGCTCTGCTGTTGTCACTTGAAGCTCAGGATGAATTAGAACTGAATCTTCCAGCAGGTCAAGGGATCGAAATCTTGGTGCGAAATGCACAAGGTAAAATCCAGTTACCCTTACTACAACTGGTCAGCCCCAATGGCATTATCAGCTTTGGAACAGCCATACAAACGCTTGAACAACTTGTACAACAAGACAGCGTTGCTCAGCGTCTTGAATACCAATTGCAAAAATTCAATATTGCTCAAACCGATTTAGACGTGGTACTTCGCATACAACAGACTGAACATGTTCGTTTTCGTACCACCGAAAACATTGCTGTGATTTTACTCAATACTGGTAAAAACATGTCAGTTGATCAGCAAGATGCAATTGATGAAGTCCAAGCCATCATCCATAAAGCCAAAGCCCAAACTGAATACTTACCTGCACCACTGGCACAGCCGATTCAGGAGATCCGCGTGGGCAAAGCCAGTGCCAAAACCTATAGCGTCAAAGCAGGACAATGGATTCAGATTATTGATGTGTCAGGCAAGCAGTGTTCAGACTTTCTCGCCTTCGATGCCAAAGCATTGGAATATGGTCAGGAAATTGGACTGGATGCTGTTGCAACTCGCACCCTACTTGGACACAGCACCCCAACGCCTGGCATTCACTCACGCTTTTATGGCACAGACATGCAAGCCCTAGTTGAAGTGGTTCAAGATACTGTGGGGCGACATGATATGTTTCTAACTGCATGTAGCCCGAAATTTTATGAAGACAGTGGCTACTTTGGACACATCTCCTGTACCGATAACTTTAACCGTATTTTAAGTCCACTGGGCTTGAGCCCTAAAGCCGCATGGCCTGCGATCAATTTTTTCTACAACACCCAAGTTGAAGCTTGCGGCAGCATCAGCATGGATGAACCGTGGTCACGTGCAGGCGACTATATTTTGCTGCGCGCACACAAAGACCTGCTCTGTGCTTCATCGGCATGCCCTGACGACATCGACCCATCCAACGGCTGGGTACCGAGTGATATTCATGTCCGAATTTATGCCGAATCCGAACAATTTTCACGTTCCCAACTGTACCGTACTCATCCTGAGGAGATGCCCCGCATGACCAAACAAAGTGGCTTTCATTCGCGTATTGCTGCCCTGACCTCGCACCTCGTTGAATATCATGGGTATTGGGTGGCTGATGAATATCATGGTTGGGGTGCCAAGGCCGAGTATCTGGCGTGTCGTGAACGCGTGGCGATGATTGACCTCACTGCTTTACGCAAATTTGAAATTACAGGGCCCGATGCCGAAAGTTTCTTGCAATATATGCTGACACGCAATGTCCGCAAACTCGCAATTGGTGAAATTGTCTATTCTGCGATTTGCCTCGAAACAGGCGGTATGCTCGATGACGGTACGATTTTCCGTTTGGGTGAAAACAACTTTCGCTGGGTTTGTGGTGATGAATACACAGGCACATGGCTGAAACAAAAAGCCCAGCAACTGGGTTATCGGGTCAGTATTCGCCACTCTTCAGATCAGATTCACAATGTTGCCGTTCAAGGGCCAAAAAGTCGTGAACTGCTCAAACAACTGATCTGGACACCTGAACATCAACCCAACCTCGATCAACTGGCATGGTTCCATTTCACGCTCGGACGTTTGGGCAATGCCCAAGGCATTCCCGTCATGGTGTCACGCACAGGCTACACAGGTGAGCTGGGGTTTGAAGTGTGGTGTCATCCGACTCATGCTGAACAGGTTTGGGATGCAATCTGGTCGGCAGGACAAGCCTTTGAGATTGCGCCAATGGGTTTTTCCGCACTAGATATGCTCCGAATCGAAGCAGGTCTGATTTTTGCACAACATGAGTTCGATGCTCAAACCAATCCTTTTGAAGCAGGCATTGGTTTTACCGTTCCATTAAAAAGTAAAGAAGAAGACTTCTTGGGTAAGCAAGCCATGCAAAATCAAACCACACAAAGTCGGCACAAATTGGTGGGCTTGGTTTTAGAACAAAATGAAGCAGCTGAACACGGCGACCTGATTTATGTCGATCGTTACCCTGTTGGTGTGGTTACCAGTGCCACCAATTCCCCTTTACTGAAAAAACAGATTGCATTGTGTCGGGTTGCCCCGCAATACGCCAGTGCTGAGACTACTTTAGAAATTGGCAAGCTCGATGGGCAAAAGAAACGCCTCAAAGCCAAAGTTGTCAATCTACCGTTTTACGATCCTGAACGCACTCGGGTTCGTGCCTAAGTTTTTTAATTCTCCTGATTGCCGAGTATGAACTGGGCAATCTGCAAAAAATGGATGTTTTGTTTCGGCAAAACGCAACGTATTGTGATCATTAGACGAGGAGAGAAATATGAATATTCGTTCTATTTCGGGCTTAGTATTGGGTTGTTTATTGTTGTCGCCACACTTTGCACAGGCAGCAGAAACAGCAACATTGAACCAAACATCGACCTCATGGGTCATGACATCGATCGTCTTTGTCATGATCATGTTTATTCCAGGGTTGGCTTTGTTTTACGGCGGTATGCTCCGCAGTAAAAACGTCCTGTCAATCTGTACCCAGTTTTTTGCCTTTGCAGGCATTATCGGGCTGATGTGGATTACCCATATTTACAGCATGATTGTCGATACTACAGGCATGCAAGAAGGGACATTTAACCTTGCCAGTTTTGTCGGTGGTTTCGATAAAGCCTTTATGCATGGTGTGACCGACCAATCGTTAATGGGCGATATTCCTGAATATGTAACCTCGGTGTTTGGCATGACTTTCGCCATGATCACTCCTGCGATTGTGGTCGGTGGCTATGCAGAACGCATGAAATTTAGTGCCATGGTCATTTTTGTGATTTTATGGACAACCATTGTCTATGCCCCAATGGCGCACATGGTTTGGGGCGGTGTCGGTTCTGCCATGCACAACTGGGGTGTACTCGATTTTGCAGGCGGGACAGCCGTACATATCAACTCAGGCATTGCTGCACTGGTTGGTGCGATGATCATCGGACGTCGTAAAGACTGGAAAACCCAAAATATTGCCCCACACAACTTGGTCTATACCTTCATCGGTGCAGGTTTACTTTGGGCAGGCTGGTTTGGTTTCAATGTCGGTTCGGCACTGGCAGCCAATGCAAGTGCTGGCTTAATCATGATGAATACCCAAGTCGCAGCATGTGCAGGGATTGTGGGCTGGATGATCATTGAAAAAGTGCTTGATCGACACACCACCTCATTAGGGCTTGCTTCTGGTGCAATTGCAGGTTTAGTGGGTATTACGCCTGCGGCGGCTTATGTTGGCGTATTTGGTGCAGCAGCCATCGGACTAATCACAGGCATGGTGTGCTTCTACGCAGTCACTCGCCTTAAAAATGTGCTCAATATTGATGACTCTCTTGATGTCTTTGCTTTACACGGTATTGGCGGGATGGTTGGCGGAATTTTAACGGGTATTTTTGCTTCACCACTCTTGGGCGGCAATATCACAGGTCTTGATTTTGGTACGCAGTTTATTGCGCAAATGATTGGTATTGTGGTGACTGTCGTCTATAGCGCAGTCTGCACATGGGGCATTTTCAAAGTGATTGAATTGACTGTAGGCCTACGTGTTTCACATGAACAAGAGGAAAAAGGTCTTGATCTCAGTGATCATAACGAGCGTGCCTATAACTAAAACTCAGTTATTATTTCTTTCGGGTAGAGGTTTACTTCTGCCCGATTTTTTTGCGCCAATTGGTTGCACACACTGAATACCTTCTGATTTATGCACATTTTTTGTCCTTTCTTTGTCACACTTTTAATCTATCTTATATCCACATCACACAAAACAAGCCTTTGATTTATAAATCATTCTATTAAATTAAGATTTTATAAAATCTGGTACAAGAATTGCTTATAACCAAAATGAAATTAATATTCTTTAAAAGAATATTTAAAAATAATCCGCATCTCGCTTATTTATCGCAAAACAGGAGGGATCTATGAATTCCCGTTCTTTGATTCAACTGGCTTTGGGGAGCCTGCTGTTTACCCCTGTCTACGCATTTGCTGCCGATGCACCCTTCGATGCTGCATCTACCGTTTGGGTCATGATTTCAGCGATTTTGGTACTGATCATGTTTATTCCTGGCCTAGCGTTGTTTTATGGCGGGATGATTCGCTCTAAAAACATCCTGTCCATTTTCTCGCAGTTTTTTGCCATCGCGGCTGTTGTCGGCATTTTATGGGTCAGCTTTGTATACAGCTTTGCAGCAGATACCACAGGCATGACCGAAGGTTCCCTCAATCTACACAGTTTTGTTGGGGGCTTTGGCAAAGCCTTTATGGTCGGGATTAATGAAAATACGTTAATTGCAGGTGTGCCCGAATATGTGATTGCTGTGTTCGGCATGACTTTTGCCATGATTACCCCTGCAATTGCCGTTGGTGGTTATGCAGAGCGCATGAAGTTTAGCGCAGTGGTTTTATTTGGCGCTCTTTGGCTCATTCTTGTGTATGGCCCACTGGCACACATGGTTTGGGGTGGTGCTGGTGCAATCATGCACAACTGGGGTGTCCTCGACTTTGCAGGTGGTACAGCGGTACATATCAACTCTGGGGTTGCAGCCTTGGTCGGTGCACTCATTATCGGCAAACGAAAAGGCTGGCCAAACACCTCTATGCCACCACACAATCTGGTCTTTACCATGATTGGCGCTGCACTACTTTGGGCGGGCTGGTTTGGTTTCAATGTCGGCTCGGCACTAGCAGCCAATACCACAGCAGGTTTAGTCCTCATGACCACCATGATTGCAACATGCGGTGGAATCGTCGGCTGGATGTTCATTGAAAAAATGGTGGCTGGTCACGTTACTTCACTTGGTCTCGCATCTGGCGCGATTGCGGGCTTGGTTGGTATCACCCCTGCCGCAGCTTATGTCGGTGTGTTTGGTGCAATCGCTGTCGGTATCATCACCAGTGTTTGCTGTTTCTTTGCAGTCACTGGTTTAAAACGTAAATTTGGTTTTGACGATGCACTCGATGTCTTTGCCTTGCATGGTATTGGCGGTATGGTCGGCGGCGTGCTAACAGGTATTTTTGCTGCACCGTCTTTAGGCGGTAACATTGCCAATTTGGTCATCGGCTCGCAAGTGGTTATCCAGCTGATGGGAATTGGTTTAACCGTTGTCTATTGTGGTTTCTTTACATGGCTCATTTTGACTGTTATTGATAAAACCATCGGTTTACGTGTCAGCGCTGAAGAAGAACAGCAAGGACTTGATGTGAGTGATCACAATGAGAAAGCCTATAATCCTTAATTACTTGTTATAGTGGGCTATGCCGCTCTTTTAAATTAAACCGCATAAAAAAATCCTCTCACATGGAGAGGATTTTTTATGTCTGACTTATGCCGCAACTGTTGCAGGCACACCACTATGGAAACGGAAAGTATCATCGGAGCTGAGAATCAAATTTTTCTCAACTTCACGAATTTGAGCAATCCGCTGCTGAATATCCTCTTCAGGATTTTTCATTTTCGCCGTTTTTGCCACATCGAGCGCAAGCGCTAAATAATCTTCATAATGGCGTGACTCAGACTTAAGCAAATAACGATAGTAACGCCCTAACTCTTCATCCACCAAGGGTGCCAAAGCATAGAAACGCTCACAAGAACGCGCTTCCACAAATGCACCGATAATCAGAACATCCACCAAAGCCTCAGGCTCATAGGTACGAATTTCTTTACGCAAACCGCCCGCATAACGCCCTGCACTGACCGCTTTCCATTCCTGACCACGCTTTGCCATGAACTCCAACACCTGTTCATAATGCAGCATTTCTTCACGAACCAACTGTGCCAGTTTTACTTGCAAATCGGTAAAGAAGCTATAGCGAAACATCAGGTTCATAGCTGTTCCCGCAGCTTTCTTTTCGCAGTTAGCATGGTCTTGCATCAACAACTCTAGATTATTGAGTGCTTCATCAAGCCATGCTTTGGGTGTTTCACAGCCCAAAAAACCGATCACTGACTGCATCAATTCGTCATAATCTGGCGTAGACATTATACGCTCGCTGCCTGAATTGCGGCTTTCATGTGCTGTACGGCTTGCTCCAAGCCCACAAATATACTGTCTGCAATAATTGAATGTCCGATGTTCAATTCATGAATTTGTGGAATCGCTGCAATTGGTGCCACATTTTCCAAGTTCAAACCATGTCCTGCATTGACCACCAAACCTTTTGATGCCGCATATTCAGCGCCCTGAATAATACGTTGCAATTCATGTTGCTGTGCTTCGGGGGTTTCTGCATCGGCATAAGCACCTGTATGTAGTTCAATGGTTGGCGCACCACAGGCAACCGCTGCATCAATTTGTGCAACATCCGCATCAATAAACAATGACACATCACAGCCAATTGCAGTCAGTTCTTGGGTAGCGGCTTTGACATGTTCAAAGTTACCCACAACATCCAGACCACCTTCTGTAGTCAATTCCTGACGTTTTTCAGGAACAAAGCACACATGATGAGGCTGAATTTCTTTAGCAAATGCCACCATTTCATCGGTCACAGCCAGTTCCAAGTTCATACGTGTTTTTAATGCTGGGCGCATGCGGCGTACATCATCATCCTGAATATGACGACGATCTTCACGCAAATGCAAAGTAATTCCTTCTGCACCTGCTTGCTCACAAATCAGTGCAGCTTTGACAGGATCAGGATATTGAGTTCCGCGAGCTTGTCTTAAAGTCGCGACATGGTCAATATTTACACCCAGTAAGGCAGCCATAACGTATTTCCTATTTAGTTCTGAACTTGACGATGCTGTATCCACAACTGCCGACTTTTTAAGGGTCGATCACCCAAAAGTGCGGTTATCATTTGTCGGTAAAGCTTGGTGAGACATTGTAACTGCTGTGCAGAAAAATCCCTACCCTGAATATGTGTTTGCATGCTTAAAATTAGCTCGCCTTGCAAACTTGCTGAACTTCGGCTGACGACAGGTAAAAAACCTTCTGTCAGTTGAAATTGATAATGTGCATTTGGCAGCACATCATTTTGGTTGGCATCTTTCGAAAAATCAATTGCATAGCCTAATTCTTGCAAAAGCACATGCTCAAACTGACGCAAAATCTGCTTTAAAACTTCAGGGCGCTGTGCTTCGGCATAGGTATTCAGGTGTTGTAAATTTTGTACTGCAGATGCATATTGCAAAAAACTCTGCGGCAATGCTTCTTCTAATGGGCATAATCTTAAAATCAATTCATTCAGATAAAAGCCACAAAAAAAGGCATCCCCATGAAAGAAAATCGGCTGTGATTGAATTTCGAGCTGACTAAAGTTTTTTAATTCTGATTTTCCAGAAGCTTGCAAGCGCAACGGTTGATATTGAGGAGGTGGGTTCTGACGCAATATTCCATCTATTCGTCCGTATTCCTGACTAAAAATATGAACAATCTGGCTACGTTCACGGTATTTTCGATGATGAATCAAATATCCATGTAGGACTTCATTACGCATGGCGTTATTTAATCTTTCTCTTGATCTTTTTGCTTTTCTTGATCGTTGGTTTTGTTTTTATCTTTGTCATCATCCTTATCTGGAGTCACAGCACGCACAACGGCGGCTGTGCCCTTGACCACACCTTTGGTGGCCTCATAGGCAATTTTGACGGGAACAGTCACTAAACTTGTAATACACCCCTGTAATAAAACTACAGTTGCTAAAATGATGCATAGTCGTTTCATAACCGCTCCCTCTTAACTCAGCGATTAAATATCACTGTAGCCTAAACTTTTCAGAGCACGTTCATCATCAGACCAGCCACCTTTGACTTTCACCCAAAGTGTCAGCATGATTTTCTGCTCAAACATTTTTTCCATATCAACACGTGCATCCATACCGATACGTTTCAGTTTTGCACCTTTATCACCAATGACAATGGCTTTTTGACCTTGGCGTTCTACAAAAATTGTCGCATCAATATAAGTACATGCAGGCTTTAAACGACCTGTTTTTTCATGTACTGTCGGTTCTTCGGTACGGAAAGATTCGATCTGCACAGTCAAATCGTAAGGAAGTTCTTCCCCCAATTGACGCATGATTTTTTCACGGATGATTTCACTTGCCAAGAAACGCTCTGAACGATCCGTGATCTGGTCTGGTGAATACAATGGTTCAGAAAATGGCAAATAGCTTTCGATCGTATCACGTAAATGATCAAGGTTTGCACCACGTAATGCAGACACTGGAACAATCTCCGCAAATTTCATCAGCTTGGTACGTTCTTGAATCAAAGGTAACAGTGCTTTTTTATCTTCAAGCGTATCAACTTTATTGATGACCAAAATGACAGGCATTTGCGCATTTTGTAATTTTTCAAGGACAAGATCATCATTCTGTGTCCATTTTTGTGCATCAACCACAAATAGCACAAGATTCACATCACGCAATGCTGAATGTGCAGCACGGTTCATCATTTTATTGATGGCACGGACTTCTTTTTTATGCATCCCAGGGGTATCGACATAAACCGCTTGTGACTTTTCACGAGTGTCGATGCCGATAATTTTATGACGTGTTGTTTGTGGCTTACGTGAAGTAATTGATAGTTTTTGTCCTAGCAAGTGATTCATAAGAGTCGACTTGCCGACATTTGGACGCCCAACAATTGCCACAAAACCACTTCGGAAGTCAGCAGGAAGCGCGGCACTTTGTGAACTAAAAAATTGATTAATCAAATCAGAATTTTCAGGGTTCACAGGTTGATCGTCTGGTTGATCAGATGACATCGTCATGCTGTTTTTTGCTCCAATAATTTTAAAATTTCAGCCGCCGCAGACTGCTCTGCAAAACGTCGACTGCTACCTTCGCCCTGTGTTATTGGAAAATCTTCCACTTTGCACACTACTTTGAAGTGCTGATTCGGTGCATCACCTTGAATATCAGTCACTTCATACACAGGTAAAGGTTTTTTGTGTGCTTGTAAATATTCTTGTAAACGAGATTTTGGATCTTTCAGTTGGTCAGTTGGTTCAATATGACTAAAATAAGGTGCATACCATTTTAAAACGATTTTCTTCAGTACTTCCAAATCAGTACAATCCAGATAAATTGCACCAATAATGGCTTCAACTGTATCGGCTAAAATAGATTCACGGTGATGTCCACCTGATTTTAACTCGCCTGTACTCATAATCATATACTGGCTGAGCTTCAAATCATTGGCGATTTTTCCCAAAGCTTCTTGTCTGACCAACGTCGCACGCATACGCGTTAGGCGTCCCTCATTTTCATGCGGATATGCATGATATAAATAATGTGCAATCATCATTCCTAACAATGAATCGCCTAGAAACTCTAGGCGCTCATAATTATATTTGTGACTCACTGATCGGTGAGTTAAAGCAAGCTGTAATAATTCAGGTTGTTTAAACTCATAACCGATTTGTTGAGCTAAGCGGAAATTACTTAGCTTGGACTGTCCTTTGATCAAAATTCTTCTCGAAGCTTAAAACTAAATCAATATTGAATAACAAATGGCTACGTACCTCGTAGCTTTTCGCCACATGTAATTGTCCACCATCATTCGACACTTTGGCAATATCTTCGATCTTGAGATCATCGATATTGTTCATTGATAAACGCTCTTCCATAGCCGAGTTGAATTTAGCAGAAGTTAAAGCAGGATTTTCATCTAAAACTGACTTTATCTGCTTATTAATGACATAGTCATCCCAATAAGCAGGCCAAATTACCACTGCCACTTTTAACACAATCGATAAAATAATCAGCACTAACAAAAAAGTGCTATACGATACCCCACGTTGAGACTTTTGCATTGTTATTGTCCAGTTTGATTTTTAATCAATTTTACCATTTCGGTAAAAACTTGGAAGATGTAAACCTGGTTCTTTATGCATCCAGACATAAAAAGCACGACCTGTTAAATTTTCCTCAGGTACGAAGCCCCAAAAACGGCTGTCTGCACTTTCATCACGGTTATCCCCCATAGCAAAATAATGTCCTTGAGGAACAGTCACTTCCCAAGCCTTACCATCATTTTGTACAAAGGTTTTATTCACATTTGCAACAAAAGGAATTGCGCTAGCTTGGTTCGCACTCATTGCATAATTGTATTGCTCTACTAAAGGATCACGCCCTTCAAGATGACGAACCAAATGCTTGTGTGTCCCTAACGTTTCGTAGGTATATTGTGTTTGGAAAGAAGAAAGTTGATCTTTTTCACGTGTGAATTTAGTGACAGTTGTCGCTACAGCATGACCATTGATAAACAATTTACCATCATGATAAGCAACATGATCACCAGGTAAACCCACCACACGCTTAATATAACTAATACTTGGTTGTAGTGGATAGCGGAATACAATCACATCACCGCGTTGTGGTTCACCTACATTAATCACTTTTTTATTAATTAAAGGTAGGCGAACACCATAATCAAACTTATTTACCAAAATAAAGTCACCAGTTTCCAAGGTTGGAACCATGGAGTCTGATGGAATATTAAATGGTTCAAATAAGAATGAACGTAAAATCAACACGACAGCAAGTACAGGCCAAAAGTCATATGCCCATGTGATGATGAAATGCTCATTCCCTCTTCCTTTGTTCGCTCTCTGTTTTAATTTAACTTTGTCGAGTAACCAGACAAAGAACAAAATCAAGGTAACGGGAACGAGGATCAAATTAAAATCAAAATCCATGGACTTTTCCTAAAGACACTTACTTTTTATCAACTTGTAAAACGGCTAAGAAGGCTTCTTGTGGGATTTCAACACTACCCACTTGCTTCATACGTTTTTTACCTTCTTTTTGTTTCGCAAGCAATTTTTTCTTACGGGATACGTCACCACCATAACATTTTGCCAACACATTCTTACGCATTGCTTTCACAGTTGAACGCGCAATGATCTGTGCACCAATTGCAGCTTGAATGGCAACATCAAACATTTGACGTGGAATCAACTCTTTCATTTTTTCAACGAGAGCATTACCACGGTAACGTGCATCATTACGGTGACAAATCATGGCCAAAGCATCAACTTTATCACCATTAATCAAGACATCAACTTTAACCAAGCTTGCACTTTCAAAACGTGCAAAGTTGTAGTCTAAAGATGCAAAACCACGTGAACATGATTTCAAGCGGTCAAAGAAGTCCATAACCACTTCAGCCATTGGAATATCAAAGGTAATTGAAACCTGATTCCCCAAGAATTTCATATCTTTTTGAACACCACGACGTTCAATACATAGCGTCATGACGTTACCCAAATATTCTTGAGGAACTAGGATATGACACTCAGCAATTGGCTCGCGCAAGTCTTCAACAGTTGAACCATCTGGCATTTTAGATGGGCTATCGATATAAATCGTTTCGCCTGCTTTGGTCACAGCTTCATAAATTACGGTAGGTGCTGAAGTAATGAGGTCTAAATCATACTCACGTTCTAAACGCTCTTGTACGATTTCCATGTGTAACATGCCTAAGAAGCCACAACGGAAACCAAAACCTAAAGCATCTGAACTTTCAGGTTCAAAGAACAAAGCTGAGTCATTGATTTGAAGTTTTTGTAAAGCTTCACGGAACGGTTCAAAATCACTTGAATCGATTGGGAACAAACCTGCATAAACCTGAGGTTTTACCTTTTTAAAACCAGGTAAAGTTGCTACTTCTGGAGTCGATGCGAGTGTAATGGTATCACCCACTGGTGCACCAAAAATATCTTTAATCCCTGCGATGACGAAGCCTACTTCACCCGCTTCAAGCATATCTGTTTCAGTATGTTTGGGATTAAAAATACCGACTGATGTTACAGGGTGAACTTGACCTGTCGATTTGACTAGCATACGGTCACCCTTACGGATACGACCTTGCTTGATACGAACAAGTGACACAACACCCAAGTAGTTATCAAACCATGAGTCAACAATTAAAGCTTGTAGTGGCGCATCACGCTCACCTTCAGGTGCAGGAATCACGTCAACGAGACGCTCCAATACACCTTCAACCCCTAAGCCTGTTTTTGCTGAACAGGTTGGTGCATCAGTCGCTTCAATCCCGATAATTTCTTCAATCTCGTGAATGACACGCTCAGGTTCAGCTTGCGGTAAATCAATTTTATTGAGAATAGGGAGAACTTCTAGACCTTGCTCAATTGCGGTATAGCAGTTTGCAACAGACTGAGCTTCAACGCCTTGCGCCGCATCAACCACCAGCAATGCACCTTCACATGCAGCCAAAGAACGTGAAACTTCATAAGAGAAGTCGACGTGTCCTGGCGTGTCAATGAAGTTCAGCTGGTATTCTTGACCATTTGGATGCGTATAGTACAGTGTTACAGAAGCCGCTTTAATGGTAATCCCACGTTCACGCTCAAGCTCCATCGAGTCTAAGACTTGAGCCTGCATTTCACGCTCTTGTAATCCGCCACACATTTGAATGAAACGGTCTGCCAAAGTCGACTTACCATGGTCAATATGTGCAATGATACTGAAGTTGCGGATGTTTTTGATATCAACAGATTTTTTAGCTTGCGCCATGGGCTACCTTAAGAAATTGAAAATCGCTATGTACGCTAAAAATCATGTTGTACACAGCACAAACTGTTAACGAAATTGCGAGGATTATAGCAGATGGATATTTTAAAGTATCCATTATTTAAACGGACAGCGTTGATTCGCTGAAAAATTAAGAAGCTTCAGTTTTATCTGAAAAATCATAAGGATTAATTTCTGGGTCAAGCGGTTGGTACGCATTTAAAAATGTTGGAGACATCCGCTTTGGACGACCTGTAGAAATTTCGATACACGTCCATTTGGTTTTAGCCAGAAAAACAACTGCCTGATCACTTGGTCTAAAAAACGCATATTCGCGAAATGAATACATCGGACTGAGATCAGAAAACCACGTTCTTAAAATCAGCTCTTCACCCGCTAAAACTGCCTTACGATATTGCATTTGATGCTCAACAGCGACCATTGCATGTTTCATTTGAATATATTGCTCTAGTCCTACGCCTAAAGCCGCAATATGAGCATGAGCAACATCTTGCATCCAACTGACATACACCACGTTATTCACATGCCCAAGCAAGTCAATGTGTTCAGGTTGAACCTGTATCGGCAAATCAAAAAAAGTGGTCATATCCCTTATCATCATTTTTTATCAAAGCCGCTATTTTGCTACACTGTTTATGGCTTCTGCAAGAATTGAACAAAATCATGTCTATCTCTGTGACTGAAACACATCCTTTAACACCTTTTCTGCCTCAACAAGCCAAGTTATTGATGCTTGGCAGTTTTCCACCGCCACAAAATAAATGGAAAATGCAGTTCTACTACCCAAATTTTCAAAACGATATGTGGCGAATTATGGGAATCTGCTTTTTTAACGATAAAAATCATTTTCTAGATCTCGCCAATAAAAATTTCTTTCAGCAGCAGATTGAAGATTTTCTCAATGAAAAAGGCATCGCCATTTTTGATGCAGCTTGTGAAGTCATACGACTCAAGGGCAATGCTTCAGATCAGTTTTTACAGGTTGTACAAGCAACCGACTTATCTGTTTTGCTCAAGCAAATCCCTGAATGTCATAGCATCATGACCACCGGTGACAAAGCCACAGATACATTGATGACCAATTTCCCGAAAGACATTGTTAAGCCTCAATTTAACCAGCCGAGTCAGGTCAATTTTCTTGATAGGTCATTAAATTTATATCGACTACCTTCTAGTTCACGCGCATATCCGCTTGCTTTAGAGAAGAAAGCTGAAATTTATGCTGATTTTTTCAACAAAATTGGTTTAATTTAAATCTACTGCACATTAAAAAACCACAATACATTTTCACATATTGTGGTTTCTTCCCCATCAAGCTTTCAGCTTAGTGAACAGCTTGAATTTTATCTAGAAACTGTTTGGCACGTTCATGGCGTGCATCCAGATTCCCAAAGAACTCAGATGTAGCACAGTCTTCCAGAATCTGACCCTGATCCATAAAAATCAAACGATTGGAGACTTTTTTAGCGAAGCCCATTTCATGGGTAACACACATCATGGTCATGCCTTCATTGGCAAGCTGCACCATGACATCAAGAACTTCACCCACCATTTCAGGGTCAAGTGCTGACGTTGGTTCATCAAACAACATACAGATTGGATCCATACATAAACCACGTGCAATTGCGACACGTTGTTGCTGACCACCCGAAAGCTGACCTGGAAATTTGTCTTTATGTGCCAATAAGCCTACACGTTCAAGGTACTGAGTGGCTTTGGCACGTGCATCAGCGATATTGCGCTTAAGGACTTTGACTTGTGCAATCGTCAAGTTTTCTAACACAGTCATGTGCGGAAACAACTCAAAGTGCTGAAAGACCATTCCCACACGTGAACGGAATTGAGCAAGATTCGTTTTTGGGTCTTTGAGTGAAACACCATCAACAATAATGTCGCCTTTTTGGAATGGCTCAAGCGCATTCACCGTTTTAATCAGTGTTGATTTTCCTGAACCCGAAGGCCCACAAACCACCACAACATCCCCTTTTTCAATTGTCGTTGTACAGTCAGTTAAAACTTGGAAATCACCATACCATTTAGAGATATGTTGAATGTCGATCATAGGCATTTTGCTATCTCCTGAATTAGCGAATAATGGCAATTTTTTCTTGTAAGCGTTTGACGAGTTTGGACAAGCAGAATGATGTACAGAAGTACACAATAGCCACAATCAAATAGAAAGTTGCTTTGGTTTCTGGCCCATAAGTATTGGCAAGTGTGTCTGCATTACCCAAGAAATCAGGTGCACTAATCACATAAACCAATGACACGTCTTGGAACAAGATAATGGTTTGAGTTAGCAAAACTGGAATCATATTGCGAAAAGCTTGTGGCAAGACAACATAACGCATGGACTGCCCATAGGTAAAACCCAGTGCATAACCCGCAAATACCTGTCCTTTAGAAACTGACTGAATCCCCGAACGTACAATTTCCGAAAAGAATGCAGCTTCAAAAACTGCAAAAGTCACCACGCTCGAAAAGAGTGGCCCATAATAAGTATCCGACTGAAAATCAAAAACTTTTGGCAATAAAAAGTAAAAGATAAAAATAACCTGAATCAGTGGAATACCACGAAAGCAGTCGACATACAGCTTAGCGAAATTACGAGCAAACCAGTTATTAGATAAGCGCATCATCGCAAGTGGTGTACCAATCATGATACCGCCAACCATCGCAAGTATTGATACAGTCAGGGTAAATCCCAAACCTTTTAGCAAGGCCTGGGTCACATCAGGATGTTGTAATAAGCTAAAGTCCATCTTATTTACCTCCTGAGCCTAGACCTGGCACAGACATGCGTTTTTCAATCCATGCCATAAATGCCTTAATGCTATAGGTAATAATCAGATAAACAGGCGTTGATAAGATCAAAATGACGATATCTTGTGAGGTTTCTTCACGCATGGTTTTGGTATAGGCAAAGAAATTTAAGACACTTAAGGCATATAACACCGCTGAGTTTTTGAAAATGTTCATTGACTCAGAGGTAATAGTTGGCCAAACAATACGATAAGCAACAGGCAGAATCACATAACGGTAACTTTGTGCTGTGGTAAAACCCATTGCAGAAGCTGCAAATTTTTGACCACGTGGCACAGTTAAAATACCTGCACGAATTTGTTCAGACACACGTGCAGCCGTATACAAACCTAACGCCATCACACCAATACTGGCTGGGTTCTGATTCAGTAAATTTTTCCACCAACCACCTGCAACCACTTCACCACTGCCCGCACTTAAGCTTTGCGGTAAAAATTCGGGAAAGACAAATGCCCAGAAAAAAAGCTGAACAATTAACGGGATATTACGAAAAATTTCGACATAAAGATTGCCAATCATGGCAAGTGGCTTATTGGGTAAAGTTCGTATTACACCGAGTAATGACCCCAATAAAAATGCAATAACAAATGACAGTAAGGCCGTCCAGACCATGGTAACGACCCCGTTACCTAACATTTGCAACCACGTTGGTGCTTCAGCAAATTGTGAATAACTTGCACCACCAATATGCTGGCAGATTTTTTCAGCCCAAAGTGCTTTATCTGTACCATATTCATTTGATGCTGAACAAAAAGTTGTCCAATTTAATGAGCCAAGAGACATACATTCCCCTTATAAAAATTATAAGCTGATCACCCAAAACCAAGTTGAGTGATCAGTGCATCCTGTTATGGCAATTTAAATTCCTGCATCAGTAGGACGAGCTTTTAATTTTTTAAGAGAAGTACTTGATGCCATATTTAGGTTGGCATTTTTAGGTGGGATTGGAGACTGGAACCATTTTTTGTAGAGTTTATCCATTTGACCAGTTTTCCACATGCCTGTGACTACTTTGTCTGCTACTGCTTTAAATTTCGGGTCATCCTTTGGCAACATAATACCGTAAGGTTCAGATGATAAAACAGGCCCAACAATTGCAAATGATTTAGGATTTGAAGATTTTGCAATCAATCCAGCCAAGATGTTGTCGTCCATAACGAAAGCCGCTGCACGACCAGAGGCCAACATTGCAAAAGAGTCAGCATGGTCTTTACCGTAAACATTTTGCACGTTTACAGACTGACCTTTTTCATTCATTTTGATGTATTTATCTGATGTTGTACCTTGCGTAGTAACTACAGCTTTACCGTTCAGATCACCAATTTTATTAATGTGAGAACCCGCTTTAACCGCCATACGCACTTCTGTTGCGTAATAGTTTGTTGAGAAACTCACCTGTTGCTGACGTTGTAAAGAGTTGGTCGTTGTACCACACTCCATGTCAATATTGCCTGCCAACAACTCAGGAATACGGGTTGAAGATGTTACAGCCTTATACTCAACCTTAAGGTTTGGCATTTTTAATTCTTTTTTGATTTCATTTGCAACATTGTTACAAATATCAATCGCGTAACCGACTGGTTTTCCTGCTACAACATAAGAAATCGGATCTGAAGATTCACGATGACCAATCACAATTTTACCAGTCGCTTTAATTTTCGCTAAAGTATCTGCTGCTTGAACTTGGCTCGCTCCCCCCATCATACAAAGCATTAAGGTTGAGGTAAGTGCTGATTTAGTAGAAAGTTTCATTATTCATTCCTGTGATTAATTATTTGTTTTAGCGTTGGTTTATCGAATTGATCGACTTGGCTAAATACCTACATATCCCTAGCAAATATCAAGCCAATTACATTAGTAATTATTTAATTGAAATTACTAATCTTATTTTTATACCCAATTTGGTGCACAGTGTGAACCAAAATATTGCAGCATTAGACTTTAGTCTAATTATTTTATTTATGTTGATTTTTCCTTATTAAAAACAATAAGGTAATTTTCATGTAATTCTTCTTATATTTGAAATAAAAAAGAGAGCCTTATACTGTTGATAGTGCTCTCTTTCACAACCAATCAGATTAAATTTTATTCAGAATATTAACCGCTTGTTCAAAAACACCATCTGCTGCTTGTGTTGCGTCTAAACGAAAAACTCGCTGTGGCTCTTTTTCATGTAGAACTTGATAGCCCTGACGAACACGATTGAAAAACTCTAATTTCTCTTGCTCAAAACGGT
This sequence comes from Acinetobacter sp. MB5, assembly GCF_003261585.1. Classification (GTDB taxonomy): domain Bacteria; phylum Pseudomonadota; class Gammaproteobacteria; order Pseudomonadales; family Moraxellaceae; genus Acinetobacter. Next base: position 338,323 of record NZ_POVU01000001.1, read on the forward strand.
CTAACTCACCTCTTGCTCGAGCACGGGACATACCTAATTCAATTGGTGCATCTAACCAAAATGTGACATTTGGCATGCAGCTTACAAAGTTTTGATTTAAAAGCGCCAATTTGTCACCATCCAGACCACGCCCCATGACCTGATAGGCAAAACTCGCATCGCAAAAGCGATCACTCAGCACAATTTTACCCTGTGCCAAAGCAGGTAAAATCACCTGATTCAAGTGCTGGCTACGAGCTGCATACATCAGTAAGAGTTCAGTATCTGCACACATACGTTCATCATGGTTAACGGCAAGCAACAGGTCTCGAATTCTTTCAGCGAGTGGAGTTCCTCCTGGTTCACGCGTTAACACAACCTCGCGCCCCAACTGTTCAAAATACGCATGGATTCTTTGAATCAGCGTACTTTTACCAACGCCTTCAGTACCTTCAAAACTAATAAACATTATGGCGTTGCTCCACTTTTCTTCTCTCGTAATACTGCTAAATACGCTTGAACCGCCTGATTATGCTCGGTCAGGTTTGCACTAAATTTATGCCCACCATTGCCTGTTGCGACAAAATAGACATTGTCTGAATGATCTGGGTGCAGAGCCGCAATAATTGCTTTTTTACCAGGTAGTGCAATTGGGCTTGGTGGCAGACCTGCCATGGTATAAGTGTTATATGCGGTTGGCGTATGCAAATCTTCTTTGGTTAGTTTACCCGTGTATTTATTACCCATGCCATAAATCACGGTCGGATCGGTTTGCAGTCGCATGCCTTGCTGTAAACGACGAATAAATACGCCAGCAACCTGATTCAACTCACTATCCAGACTGGTTTCTTTTTCAATAATTGAAGCCATCGTGAGCGCTTCATATTTATTTTTATACGGTAAATTTGGATCTCGCTTTGCCCATGCTGCATCGAGGTTTTCCATTTGGTGCTGATACAAATCCAGCAAAATCTTTTTATCCGTTTCACCTTTATTATAAAAATAAGTATTTGGTGCAAATAATCCTTCAAGATTCGAATAAGGTATACCAAGTGCCTGAATCATTTGATCATGTGGTAGATTCACCACAGTTTTTTCAATCAGTGGATCTTTACGCAACTTGTCGACTAACTGTTGGAAAGTTGTGCCTTCAATGACCAAAATACGACTCATCTGAGCATTGTCTGAATTTGACATCATGCTTAAAACTTGACGCACACTCATGCCACGTTTGATTTCATACACCCCTGCTTTCAAGGTGTCATGAATCATGAGCTTTTGATAAATCTTAAGCACCCAAGCAAAATGAACTTTGTTTTGCTTACTCAATCGATCAATCAAACGCGAATAGTTATCGCCAGGGTTGATTGAGACAAACTGCTTTTCCCCTTGGATGGGATAATCACGCCACAAACTTGACGAGAGTACCAACAGCATGATGGCAAATACTGCCACCATACACGCCACAATGAATTTTCTTGTTTTGAAAAAGGGGGTTGGCTTTTTCCGAGATTTTTTCGAATTTAGGTTTGCCATAGCTCATTGGATCTGATCAAGTTGAAGGGCTTTAAACAACTGAATTGCAGGCGTCAGACTGAGTTCGACATGATTTAAATGTTGTGCAATCTGCATCGGATGCAGCGCATTACAAAAAAATAAGGCTTGTATCTGGTCAATATCCGATTGAAGTAACTCAATTTCGGAACATTCAATTCCTGCATGCTGCATGCGCTGCAAGATTTCTGCACGCATAACACCACGCACGCCATTATACTCAAGATTTGGCGTGACCCACTGATTATTCATCAGAATAAAACAATTGCTGCTGATTCCTTCAACAATCCGCCCTCGAATATCTAAAACCAGTGCTTCATCCAGTTGTTTTTCGACCGCTTCCTTCTTTAAAAGCACTTGTTCCAAGCGATTTAACGTCTTTAATCCACATAGCGTTGGCATGGTTAAGCCAATCCGCTGCTCCAGAACAGCAACTTGATCAAGATAACTCAATTCATTTTTCACGGTTTGGTTTTGCGGATAATAAAATACATACACATCGGCAGCATGATCAGGCAGTGCATAACCACGCTGTCCCTCTCCACGACTGATGATAATTTTCAGCGTGCCATTCAGCTCGGCTTGTGAACTTAATTTCTGCAAAGTTTGCTCAATCAAGGTCAAATCAACATCCAGTGCCATGCGCTGCATGCAGTCATTTAACCGTTGTAAATGTCTGTTCCACAATTGAATTTTATTTTTAACAATTTGGGCTGTGGTAAAGCAACCATCCCCATAATGAAGTGCGCGATCTAGCAAAGAAATTTGTGGTTGAGCTTGTGCATTTTTAAAGCATTGCATGAAATGAGTCTGCTAGATAATTGATTTTGTGGCTTAGTTTAAGAACGAATATCCAAATTCTAATTCTTTTTTATTCATATCAAATTCTGTTTTTATTATTTTTTTAGATTTTAGACTCAGCGTATTCTTTTTTGCATGAAAGATGCACCGAATATGAAGGAAAAGAAAATGCAACGAAATCAATTAAAACTGGGGTTATTAGCAGCACTCCTCTCGTTTTCATCAGTCAGCTTTGCCGCAAAAGATTTCTTAAATGTATCGTATGACCCAACACGCGAATTGTACGTCGATATCAACAAACAATTTGGCGCGTACTGGAAAAAACGTACAGGTGAAGATATTAATTTCCGTCAATCTCATGGTGGTTCAGGTAAACAGGCTCGATCGGTGATTGATGGTTTGGATGCAGATGTAGTGACTTTGGCGCTGGCTGCGGATATTGACGTGATTGCTAATAAAGCCAAACTTTTACCACCAGACTGGCAAAAGAAACTACCACAAAACTCAACGCCTTATACCTCAACAATTGTATTTTTAGTACGTAAAGGCAACCCGAAACACATCAAAGACTGGAATGACTTAGTGAAACCAGATGTCGATATCATTACCCCGAACCCGAAAACTTCAGGTGGCGCACGTTGGAACTATCTTGCGGCTTGGGCATGGGCAAAACATCAACCCAATGGCAATGACAAAACAGCACGTGATTTTGTTGCCAAGATTTATCAGCACACCAAAGTCCTCGATTCAGGTGCGCGAGGTGCAACCACAACGTTTGCTGAACGTGGCATTGGCGATGTATTGCTGGCTTGGGAAAATGAAGCCTACCTCGCTGTGCGTGAACAACCGGGGAAATTTGAGATTATCACACCATCTCTATCAATCTTGACTGAACCGCCTGTTGCGATTGTTGAGAAAAATGTTCAGAAAGATGGCAATTATTATGTCGCAAAAGGCTACCTGAACTTTTTATATTCACCTGTAGGACAAAACATTATTGCACGTCATTTCTATCGTCCACGTAGCCCTGAAGTATTGAAAAAATACAGCAATGTGTTTAAGCCACTGAAACTGGTAACCATTGATCAGGAATTTGGCGGCTGGAAAAAGGTTCAAAAAGAACACTTTGAAAATAGTGGTGTATTCGACCAAATCGTTCAAAGCAATAACGCGAAGAAATAATCGGTACAGCTACACGGGAGTAAGCACATGATTCATCATTTAATCGTACCGGGTGTCGGTGGAAGTGACGAACAACATTGGCAATCTTGGCTGCAACGCCAGTTACCCAACAGCTCTCGTGTAGAACAAGATTGGCAGCAACCGATTTTGCAAGAATGGATTGAACAATGGGTCGCTCACGTCGAGCAAATTCAGGAACCGATTCAGGTGATTGCGCATAGTTTTGGTTGCCTGACCAGTTTAGCTGCATTGGTGCAATATCCTGCATTGCAAGAAAAAATCAATAATCTGATTTTGGTTGCACCTGCCAATCCAGCACGTTTTAGCTCAACAGGCTTTGCTCAGGCAGAGCAAGCTTCATATTTGCAATACTTTGAACAGCTTCGACTCGAATTGTCTAGCCTGATGTTGATTAGTGAAAATGACCCTTGGTTGGCATTGGATGATGCACTGCATTTGGCAGAACTCTGGAAATTTCCTTATCTCAATATGGGTCAGGTTGGACATATCAATGTCGCTTCTGGTTTTGGGGCTTTCCCACAAATTTTACCTTTTATTGAACAGCCTTATTTCAGTCCTTGTACGCGAATGCGTTGCTCAACTCAGGCTTTGTCACATTAATTCTGCACTTTATATCTGATCTGATTTTTTTTGTGATGATGATTCATCATCATTGAGGTATTCCATGTCACACGGTAAACGGGTATTGCCCGGCTTTGGACTTTCTTTGGGGTTTACCCTGCTGTATCTATCCATCATTGTGCTTGTGCCATTATCGGCAGTGTTTATTAAATCTATGGGCATTGACTGGAGCGGTCTTTGGGACATCCTCAGTTCAGCACGAATCTTGAAAGCCTTACAACTGAGCTTTACCACTGCACTGGTTGCTGCGCTCATCAATGTCTTTCTGGGCTTACTGTTGGCATGGTGTCTGGTGCGTTATCAGTTTTTTGGTAAGCGTGTGGTCGATGCCTTGATTGATTTACCCTTTGCCTTACCGACAGCAGTGGCAGGGATTGCACTGACTTCGCTGTATGCCTCAACAGGTTGGCTGGGTCAATATTTAGAATCCTTGGGAATTAAGGTTGCCTACACCCCACTTGGGATTACGCTTGCCCTGATTTTTATTGGTCTACCTTTTGTGGTACGTACCGTACAACCTGTACTTAGCGACTTGGAAACCGAACTCGAAGAAGTGGCTTCAGCACTCGGTGCAAACCGTTGGCAAACCATTCGGCATGTGATTTTCCCGATTGTTCTCCCTGCGATCTTTACAGGTTTTGCTTTAGCCTTTGCGCGTGGTGTGGGTGAATATGGTTCAGTGATTTTTATTGCAGGAAATCAACCTTTTAAAACCGAAATTGCACCACTGATGATCATTTCCCGTTTGGAAGAATATGATTATGCTGCTGCAACCACCATTGCCGTGATTATGCTGTTGATCTCCTTTGCCATCTTATTTTTGATTAACATTTTACAAGCGTGGGCAACACGTCGCACAGGGAGAGTGGCATCATGAGTAGTTTAGCCAATAGTCAAGATTATGCTGCACAACTGCAAAAACGCGATGCAACACGTGAACCGACTTGGGTACGTTACCTGTTATTGAGTATTGCCCTGATCAGCTTTTTAGGTTTACTGATTTTACCGCTGATTTTGGTGTTTGTTGAGGCATTCCACCAAGGGGTTCAGGTTTATCTACAAGCCTTGGTCGATCCAGATACATTGTCAGCAGCCAAACTGACCTTACTGACCGCGGCAATTGCCGTCCCACTCAATGTCGTGTTCGGAGTAGCAGCAGCGTGGACGGTGGCGAAGTTCCAGTTTAAAGGCAAAACCATTTTAACCACTATTATTGATATGCCATTTTCGGTATCGCCTGTGATTGCGGGTTTAATGCTGGTGCTGATTTTTGGGACACAAGGTTGGGCAGGTGAATGGTTACTCGACCATGATATTAAAATTTTATATGCCGTTCCTGCAATCGTGTTAGCCACTGTATTTATTACTGTGCCATTTGTTGCCCGTGAACTGATTCCATTAATGCAAGCTCAAGGCACTGAAGAGGAAGAAGCCGCCATTTTACTTGGTGCATCAGGTTGGCAAACCTTTTGGAAAATCACCCTGCCAAATATTAAATGGGGTCTGCTCTACGGTGTGATTTTGTGTAATGCCCGTGCAATGGGCGAGTTTGGTGCGGTGTCGGTGGTGTCTGGGCATATCCGTGGTGAGACCAATACCCTGCCGTTACATGTTGAAATTCTCTACAACGAATACAGTTATAGTGCAGCCTTTGCCGTGGCATCGTTACTGGCATTTCTGGCGATTATCACCCTGATCATTAAAACATGGGTCGAATTACGCCAAGAAAAACAAAACGCTGAGCTCAACAAATCGAACTAATTTTGGAGTGCCCTCATGAGTATTCAAGTTAAAAATATTGAAAAAAACTTTGGTGCATTTCATGCACTCAACAATATCAGCCTCGACTTCCCCGAAGGTCAACTGGTGGCCTTACTCGGCCCATCGGGCTGCGGTAAAACCACCTTGCTACGCATTATTGCTGGACTGGAAAGTGCTGACTCAGGTCAGGTGATTTTAGAAGGCGAAGATGCCACCAACACCCATGTGCGCGAACGCCAAGTTGGTTTCGTATTTCAACATTACGCACTGTTTCGTCACATGAGTGTGTTTGACAATGTTGCCTTTGGTCTGCATGTCCGCCCACGTGCAACACGTCCATCGGAAAGTGAAATTAAAAAACGGGTCGATGCCCTGCTCGACTTGGTACAACTTGGCTTCTTGGCAGACCGCTATCCTGCGCAGCTTTCAGGGGGGCAGCGTCAGCGTATTGCTCTTGCCCGCGCACTGGCAGTTGAACCCCGCGTATTACTGCTCGATGAACCTTTTGGCGCACTCGATGCTAAAGTACGTAAAGAGTTACGTCGCTGGTTACGTCATTTACATGATGAACTGCATATCACCTCGATTTTTGTGACCCATGACCAAGAAGAAGCTTTAGAAGTTGCCGATCAAATCGTGGTAATGAATAAGGGCAATATCGAGCAGATTGGTTCACCACGCGAAGTGTATGAAAAACCCGCAACGCCTTTTGTGTTTGATTTCTTGGGACATGCCAACCGCTTTGAAGGTGAGCATCAACAAGGCAAACTGATCTTGGGTGAAGATCATTTGGATTTAGCAGCGCATCATCCACAAGGTTCATTGATTGCTTTTGCTCGCCCCCATGAATTGAGTGTCTATCAACATCCTGTCGATAATGCTATTCAGGCAACATTTGTCCGTGAAGTTTGGGTTGCAGGTAAAGTTTTTCTTGAACTACAGGATCGACAAGGCAAGATTATTGAAGCAGTATTAACAGCCGAACAAGCCAAGCTTCAGAATTTCCAAGCCAATCAAACTGTTTGGGTGAAAGCCCACCATTTACATTTATTTGAGCATCATGCGGCATAACAATTTGCCCAATTTAAGATTTTTTAGTGGTTAGCAATTATGAATTTTCAACAATTACGCATTATTCGTGAAACAGTCCGTCAAGACTTTAACCTGACGGAAGCTTCCGCAGCACTGTACACCTCCCAGTCAGGTGTCAGTAAACATATTAAAGATTTGGAAGATGAGCTTGGCGTTCAACTTTTTATTCGTAAAGGCAAACGCTTGCTTGGCCTCACTGAACCAGGTCAGGCGTTACTTGGCATTGTCGAACGCATGTTGATTGACGCTGAAAATATCAAACGCCTTGCTGACGACTTCAACAAAGTCGATGAAGGTACACTCACCATTGCAACAACCCATACACAAGCGCGTTATGTATTACCACCGATTGTGAACCTATTTAAGCAGGAATTTCCCAAGGTTCACTTGGTTCTGCAACAGGCCAGCCCTGCGGAAATTGCCGACATGCTGCTACAGGGTGAAGCAGATATCGGGATTGCAACCGAATCCCTGACTGCCGAAGATAATTTGTCCAGCGTGCCTTACTATAACTGGCAACACAGTCTGATTACGCCCTTTGACCATCCTTTGACTCAACTCAAAGAAGTCACGCTGCAAGATGTAGCACAATACCCTGTGATTACCTATCATGGCGGTTTTACAGGTCGTTCCAAAATTGACCAAGCTTTCGAGGCTGCTCAAGTTGATGTGGATATTGTGATGTCTGCTCTCGATGCTGACGTCATTAAAACCTATGTTGAACTAGGGATGGGCGTTGGGATTATTAACGATGTCGCTTATGACCGTGAGCGCGATTACCGCTTAAAACAAATTAAGACCGATGTGTTTGGTTTAAATACCACATGGATTGCGGTACGCAAAGGACACTTACTCCGCGGTTACGGCTATGAGTTTATTTCTTTATGCTCACCCGATGCTGACATTCAAGCACTGAAAAAAGTTGCCTACCCAGACTATTAATTCATTCCATTTCGTACATGCCGAATCTCCATCTATTTTGGAGTTCGGCTTGCATCCCAACTTCACGTATAATAAAAACAAGATACGATAAAAATGGATGCCACAAAAATGACAGCCTACAAAATTCACGTCATTGATGTTAAAAATGATTTAAAAAATTATATCTGGCTGATCGAACATACCGCTTCACATGAAGTCGTCATTATTGATCCTACAGAAGCTCAGCTCGTACTCGATTATTGTGCAGCACATCAACTTATCCCAAGCCAGATTTGGCTGACCCACTGGCATAAAGACCATATTGGTGGTGTTCCCGCCCTGCTCGCAGCAAAACAAATGCCTGTTTATGGGCCACGTGCAGAACTCAGTAAAATTCCGATGATCAATCTTCCACTCGATCAGCACAGCGAAGTCCATTTTCACGATCTTGACATCGAAATTATTGAAGTACCAGGGCATACGCTGGGTCACATTGTCTATTACATTGAAGATTTAGATGCCGCATTTGTCGGTGACACCTTATTTGCAATGGGCTGTGGTCGTGTCTTTGAAGGCAGTTATGAACAGATGTTCCACTCTTTACAACGACTAGCTGCCCTGCCAATCCAAACCAAAGTCTATTGCACGCATGAATACACCCTTGCCAATGCCAAATTCGCCTTAAGTGTTGAACCCGAAAATGTCGCCTTACAACAACGCGCCGATCATGTTGAACATTTACGTTATCTAGATCAAATCACGTTGCCAAGTAGTATTGAACTTGAACTCGCGACAAATCCATTTTTACGTGCCGAGTCCGTTGATGCATTTCGCCATTTACGCGAGTTAAAAGATCAGTTTTAAATGGTAAATGAAATATTTTTTTACACAGTCAATGTGCTGATTCGTCAGCACACACTTTAAAATATAAAAATGCCTAAAACAGCATAAGAAACTGATAATTAATGTTTTTAATAAAAACATTAATTACAAAACTATTTAAAATATTTATATAATAATCAACAAATCGTGCGTTATTTTACCAACTCAAATATTTTTTTGCAGATTGATAAAATAATTTATAAATTCCCCCTTTAAAAAAGATGAATACAGCCTTATAAATAATTTAAATTGATTGTTGTTTTTGAGGATTTAGCCATGAAAAAAGTTGTTAAAGCAAAAAATTTGATTGCGTTTCGTATTTGGTTAGAAAAATTGGGGTACTCAGTTAAAAATTTGGCAGATGGTAAAGGGTTCACGTTTAGTTTCAAAAAAGAATATGGCTTAGTGACTTGTGATTTAGCAGGTAATTCTTTAGCAATGCAACTTGGTGAGGAATTTGAAGATCACCTTAAAGCGTAACATTCTCTGTTACATCATGATTGGCTAAAAAATATAAATGAAGAGAAGGATTTCTCAAAAAAGAACCCAAGTACGGGTTCTTTTTTTATGACTAAAAAACAGGCATAAAAAAAGCAAGATCATCTATCTTGCTTTTTTAAATGGTGGGGGCGAAGAGACTCGAACTCTTACACCTCGCGGCGCTGGAACCTAAATCCAGTGCGTCTACCAATTTCGCCACGCCCCCATCTGGGTACATCAAGTTTTTTGGCAGAGGATCAAGGACTCGAACCTTGACGAACGGTTTTGGAGACCGTCATGCTACCATTACACCAATCCTCTATGACTTTTCTTTCGAATTGTCGATCTAAAATTTAAGACTAAATTTTAGATGGTGGGGGCGAAGAGACTCGAACTCTTACACCTTGCGGCGCTGGAACCTAAATCCAGTGCGTCTACCAATTTCGCCACGCCCCCGATGGATGTGTATATTATAGATGAGGATTGTAGATGACAAGCCTTTTTTCCCAAAAAACAGCCCAAATGCTTAAATATCAAACAAATTTTCATTTTATGGTTATTTTTAGTACATATTTATTGTTTTTAAACAAAGACTTGCCTGTTTTGCACTCATAAATCTATGCTGATAATCACGTGCTAAAAGTCCATTTAAACAGGTTTGCAAAGCTTTCCAGTGTTCAGGCAAATCCAAAACTGAAGTCTGACAATGAAAAATAGCCCAATCTAGATAACTTTTTGAACTCAAACGAGTTTGTGTCAACCATTCAAATAAAACGATTCCAAATGCATATAAATCTGTCTGGATGGTTTTCTTCTGCGCGTGAAATAACTCAGGAGCCATATAACGTGGTGTGGCATTCAGCACAGAACTGGAAAAATGAATGGGTTGGGTTTGCTCAAAATCAATCAGAAAGACCTGATCATCGGCATAACGAAAGTGGGATGCTTTAATATCGCCATGCACATAGCCCAGTGTATGCAACACATCAAGCTGTTTCAGTGCCCTGTCTATACGCTGAATGACCTGTGAAAATGAAAGCTGATTAGGTGATATAAAGAGTTTAGGCACATGCGGCAACACAAGTGCCTGTGCTGACTGTGTCAGTTCTGGAACATTAAGCTCTGGATAATACTGGGAAGATAATAAAAATGTGGGCTGTACGTTTTGCAATTGACGATAAAAGTCAATTTCACTCAAAAAACCCTGTTGAAACTGGGCATTTCCATCTGCACATTGCAGTTTTAACCAATAATATTGTCCTGCCTGTTCCAGTAAATAAATTGAACGCCCAAATGCCCGACTTTGTGCAGGAGTTTTATCCTGAAACTGGTACGGGCATTCAAACTGAATCATTTAGGCAGAAGCAATCATTTGTGTTTTTTGCTGCTCTCGCATGACTGCATGCAGCATGTGTTCAATCGTCTTTCCAATACGCGCATGCATCTCAATCGTTGAGATTTTAGGCCATGTTGCTTTTTCCCCTTCTCTTTGCAAACGCATAAATAGATGAGGTTTTGGATTTTGTAGCATATAAAAGTAATGTTTGAGATTATAATGCGCAAAAATATTGACATCGCCATAATAACGCTGGTCAATAATACCGTAGCCATGATCGAGTAAACGGCGAACTTGTGGCACAGCACCAATCTGCTCACGGGTAAAATCCATCATGCCTTTTAAAAGAACCTTACCCTGACGGCGAAAAATGCGCTGTGGCCAGCTCAACAGGTCACGACGATAACGTGCTTCATCACTTTGCATAAATGGCACAATATGCGGATTGACCTGACAAGCAATGGTGTAATTCACATTATAAAGACGTACCATTTTCTCCTGTGGAAAATCACTACGCATACTGCCATCAACCCAAAAGGTATTAGACATAAACGGTGTATGTTCACCATCGTATCGTTTTGCAGTTAAATGCACGGGTGGAAACAAGATTGGCACTGCACAAGAAGCTAAAACTGCACTCCAAACCAGTAAGTCTGGTGACGTAAAGCGATTCAAAATTCGTGGACTTTGAGAGGAGTCATACGGCGCAACAGCGATATTTATATTTAATCCTGAACGTAGATAAGCTTCTTCAAAGGTTAAATCTCCCAGATTTTCCATAAGAAATTTCTTGAGATAACGCACATCGGCAAAACCACCTTTGAAATTAAGCAAAGATGAAAGCGGGCGAAAATGAAATGCCTCACTAAAGAAATGCTCTCCCATGAGAACATGATCAATCTGCTCAGGCACAGAGGTACCCAGCATTGCAGCCATAATTGCGCCTGCACTTGAACCAGAAAGTACGCGTGGCAACAAGTCCTGTTCACGCAGTGCCTTACATACACCCGTGTGAAACAACCCGAGTGTTGCCCCACCCGAGAACATTAGGGCAGGCTGACCATAGGCAGTTTCACAGTTTTTGAAGAACTGGATTTTTTCCGCATGGCTGAGTAGTTCATTGGGTGCCATTGCCACATGTTCTAAAGAACGGCTTACCTCATCGACATAATCTTCAATAATTTTTTTGGTGCCTACAAAGCACTCAACAAACAGCATGGGATGGCAGATATTGGCAATATCGTAAGTTAGACCTTCCCTTAAAATATAAATCAAATCTTTAATACGGTTTTGCTGACGATATTTTCGTAACAAGACCAAACGATGTGAAATCACTTCTGCATCGAAATAAGGAGATGAGTTATCTAGCTTCCATTCCTGACTGCCAGAAGCTTCATCGAGGCGTAAAGCGATCTCTTTCCATTCGGCATAACTATCAGCATGAGTCAATTGCTGTTGTAATTTTTGAATACGATCGGCTTTCAGTGAATTATAGGAATTACTGGTGAGTAGATTTGTCATCATATTTCCCAATTGTTTGACCTTCACGATTTCCGCCTATTTCAGTCAACTTAACTTAACTGGCGTAATAAGATCAATTGCAAATTCTATTAATTTGTTCAAAGCGTGAAATATACTGTTTTTTGTCTTATGCTTGAACCTACAAAAAACCAGCAAACAAGATCTAAATTATGGCACATATCGATTTACCCCAGGAGTTTCTTGATCGTATCGGCTGTGTATTGCAACAGTTACAACAAGCACTTCCTGAAATCAAAACTGAGGTTGATTTTTCCGCACCTGCTTATAAATGGCAAAAGCAGCAGCTCAAACCGATTCATCATCCTAAAAAAATGTTTTTGGAAGATTTAAAAGGAATTGAGCGACAAAAACAAAAAGTCATTCAAAATACCTTACAGTTTCTAAAAGGCTTACCTGCCAATGATGTATTGCTCACTGGTGCACGTGGTACAGGAAAATCATCCATTGTCCGTGCCTTACTCACGGAATATGTCGATCAGGGTCTACGCCTGATTGAAATTGAACGTGATGATTTATCTGATTTGCCCGAGATTCAAAAGTTAATTCAGGATCGTCCTGAAAAATTTATTGTGTACTGCGATGACCTTGCTTTTAATGCCGAAGATGAAAACTATCGTAGTTTAAAGAGCGTGCTCGATGGTTCTCTACAATCAGGTAATAACAATTTTATTATCTATGCGACCAGTAACCGCCGCCATTTGTTACCTGAGTTTATGCATGAAAATACACCTGTAACCAAAGTCGATGTGCCGCAGTACAAAGAACTGCATCCACAAGAAGCAATTGAAGAAAAAATTTCTCTGTCTGACCGTTTTGGTTTGTGGTTGTCTTTTTATCCAATGGATCAGCCTTTATACCTTGAAGTCGTTGAGCACTATTTACAAAAAGCCAATGTCGAATTTAACGATGAAGCACGTGCTGAAGCTTTGCGTTGGTCGCAAAGTCGTGGGCAACGTTCAGGTCGTGCCGCGTTTCAGTTCTCGAAACATTGGATTGGTTCAAATCTACTGAATCAATAAAATAATTAGTCTTCTTTCATCACTATCGACACCCTCTTTATTTTTCTCCCTGAGCAAATTGAAATAGTTTTCAATGCAGCGCAAGAGAAATAAAAAGGACTTATGAAAGAAGTTATTGAATTTGTTATATGATTGGCTGAGCACGTGCTGAGCCAATTTTTAAGAATATGGATGTTCTATTATGCAGATTGATGATGAAATCACTTTAAAGAAAATCCAGATTTTCCTTGCCTTTATGCGTTATGGCAACTTATCTAAAACAGCCGATGAAATGCTGGTCAGCAATGTCAGTATTCATAAAGCCCTGCATTCACTAGAAAGTGCCCTACGCTGCCCACTCTTTAAAAATGAAGGTCGCAACCTCATTCCATTAAAAAGCGCTTATGTGTTTGAAGAACATGCTAAAAAAATTGTGGCCGACTTGGTCTTGAGCGTGGAGAAAACCCGTGAAGCGGCAGGTTTTGCAGCAAAAGTTTTACGTTTAGGCTCTTTGTATTCTTTAACAGTCAAAACCATTCCGTCACTGATTAGCGGTTTAAAACTACGACGTAGCGAGCTCGATATTCAGCTTTTACTCAGTTCCAATCAGGATTTGGTGACTAAACTCAAGCAAACTGAAATTGATGCGATTATTGTGGCGCTCAATGAAACAACCGCGAGTAACGATTTTGAAGTCCTTCCAATGTTTCAGGATGATATTTTTTTGGCTGTGCCTAAAGATTCAAAATATGCAGAGCTTGCTGAAATTGATTTGAGCTTACTCAAAGAAGAAACATTCATTACTTTAAATAAGGGTTTTGCAACCCACAGTGATAGCGAAGTGGTCTTTCAAAAAGCAGGTTTTGAACCGAAAGTTGCCCTGCAAGTCAGTGACATCTTTACTTTGATTAGTATGGTGAGTTCTGGCGTGGGTTTTGCGTTATTACCTGGTCGAATTTCGGCTGTTTATGAAAGTTCGGTCAAACTGATTCCATTACAAGCCGATTTTCATATTCAGCAGCACATTGGGTTGGTGTTTTTAAAAAGTAAAGAGCGGGATCCAAATCTGTTAGCTCTGATTGCAGAATGTCGGATGTTTGCCAAGAATTTTTAGTCATTTTTTGGGCAATCTAATCGGTCATTAAATTGCCCAAATTTCACTTAACCAAAGATCGCATTTACGGTAAGAAAGAATACTGAAGGTGCAAGCAAACAGCCTAAACCTGTATAGAACGTTGCAACCAAGGCACCGTAAGGCACTAAACGCACATCTGTTCCTGCCAAACCTGCGGCTGTACCACTCGTTGTTCCTGCCAAACCACCAAAAATCATGGCTGAACGCGGGCTTTTGAGATACATGAATTTCGCAAGTAGTGGTGTCCCAACCATAAAGAATACAGACTTGATCAAACCAATCGCAATCGAGAGTGCAATCACATCTGAGCTCGCACCAATTGCTGAACCTGTAATTGGGCCAACGATATACGTCATTGCACCCGCACCAATAGTCGTCATGGCAATCGGGTCACGATATCCCATCACCCAAGCAGTCATCACACCAATCACAAAGGGCACAACACAGCCAAGCATTAAGGCAATCATGCCAATTTTCCCAGCCTTTTTCACTTCTTTGACATCAACCTCAAAAGCGGTTGAAGCAATCGCAAGGTCACGAATCATAGCTCCACCAAGTAAAGCAAATCCTGAGAAAATGGTGATGTCTGAAACACCCTTAGTACCATGCGTATAAACCCCTGCAAAGTATGCCACGACCAAACCGAGCATAATTGCAATCGCTGAACTTTGTAACTTCCCTTTGGTCAGATATTTGGACAGCACATGGGACACAAACATCATTAACCCTGTGATGGCCAATGCAGTAACCAATGCATTTTTTGTAAGAACGGCGACTAAAGCTTCCATAATTTTTTATTCCCTGTCATGTTGAGATGATTGCCATATTCCTAAAGGCGTTATGCTGTTTTTTCACCGATTTCAGCGGCTGTCCATTCATAAGTTTCATAGTCGCCACTGACACGGTTCAAGTATCGAATCACGAGTACAGTACCAACCAAAGATGCGAGAGAAACGATGAGTCCCAACATACCACCAGATAGTGCTGCAACTACGTTTTGTCCTGCCGACATGGCAACCACAATCGGAATATACATACCCGACCAGTACAACACACCAAATTGAGTCACTTGTGGTAAGTAGCCTCTTTTGGCTAACAACTCTTTTGACAAAATCAGCAAAATCATCGCAATCGCAACACCGCCGACATTGGCTTTGACACCAAGTGCCATGCCGAGCATATTGCCGAGATAGTCACCAAGTAAATGGCAAATCGCGAGTATTGCAGTTCCATATATAATCATTGTAGTTTCCTCATATCCTTGGAAATTCATCTATTTTTACAGTAGAGAAAGTGAAGTTAAACACCTTCGTACTGCTGTTGCATTGCAATCATAATATTGTCGAGGCGCGTTCCTTGAAACGCCATGACTGAGCCTTCTTTAAATATACGGCGGGCAAGCCCTGTGAGTACCGTGCCAGGTAATAATTCCAGTTGTAACCGAACACCCCGCTCCCAAGCCGCTTGTACTGTGCTTTCCCACTCCACAATACAGGCCATATTGCCTGCCAAATCTTGGCGAATCTGTGTAGCACTCATCATTAACCTTGCGGTACTACTGCTTAAATATCGGATCTTTGCTGTTTTAAACTCAACCTCTTGCATCGCTTGCGCCAAGGTTTGCGCTTGCTGTTCCAATAATTCACAATGTGATGGCACACTGACCTGTAAACGTTTTGCTAAAACACCTTGCTGCTCTGCCAAACTCACCACATCTTGCATAGCTGCATCTGCACCCGAAATCACAATCTGGTTTGCAGCATTGATATTCGCCACATAAACTTGCCCTGACTGCTGTTGAACTTGGTTGACCCAATGTTCAACCTGTGTCCGACTCGCACCGATGATGGCAGTCATGCCATAACCTGTCGGGTACGCAGTTTGCATCAGCTCACCACGCAACGCGACCAGTCTGACGGCATCTTCGAAACTCAATACATCTGCAATCACTGCCGCTGCCCATGCTCCAATTGACAACCCTGCCACATAATCAGGTTTAAGCTGTTTCTGCAACAGTTGCTGTGAACTCACTACACCAGCAATCAGCAAACACAGTTGTACAGCTCGGGTCGATTGCAAGGCTTCTGACGTATCCAGACTAAGAACATCCTGCCCTAAAGCGTGTGAAGCTCGGTCTAAATAACGCTGCGTCACGTCACTTTGTGGCAAGTCGTGCAGCATGTTCGGCTTTTGTACGCCCTGACCTGGATATACCCACAATGTACTCATGCAGCAACCTCCTGCACCATCCAAGGGTTATCCACCAAAACCGCACCTTGTGCACGTTTCAAGAGTACCTGATGTCGAGCATTTGCCCAGTCTGCCAATGCCACACCACCATATGGGGTTTGCAATTGCACATCCATACGTACCGATACCTGTTGCAAGGCATCCCATAAGGCTTTTGCATCTGCTTTAGACAGCGCATGTGGCATACGAATCAACACATCCAAATCACTGTTGGCATGGGTCACTTTCAGACCTGTTGCCAACTCAAAACCTGTACTGCCTGTAATGCCCCATGTCCAATCTGTTGCCTGTAACACTTGAGCAATTGGCTGAACTTTTTCTGCAATCACTGGAAATTGTTCAGCATCAACCACAATCAACTGTTCAGGTTTCACTATGCGCTGAATTGCAACTTTTGGCATAACACAGCCCAAGCGTTGCTGACGCTGTGCACCACGAATTCCCACGGCCACCTGATCTTCATGGGTCACAGCACGGCGTACCACCACAGGTTGCCCCGTAGCAATTGCCTGCCATGCCCAATCAGGTGCTTGCTCTGGAAGTGCGCTCAGTGGCATTCCCCAAAGCAGGTCGTGGGCTTGTGGTGCGCTCATCATGCAGATTGCTCACGTGACCATTGTTCACGCAGTAAGGCACGCACTTTTTGCGATGCCTGACGGTTTTCACCGTGAAAGCGTGAAGATAAACTCCGATCTTGGCTGTGCAGAATATCTTGCAATGCGGCTGACACATGCTGCTGAATCAACTGCACATCTTCCGCTTGTGGTTGCACAATATTCTGAACCTTTAAAATCTCAGCCAGTAAGCCCAAGCTTTGATAGTTGTGAATGTCATAGGCCATAGGCGCAACTTTCGATGCCAGTTGCTCCAATTCTTCGACACTTCGCAACGTCACACGTGCAGCAGACTCTTTGCCCATCGCATGTACCATCACGCCTTCATCATCCAAAGCAATTAAACGATTGGCCTGATAACCATGTGCCAAAAATGCACCTGACATGGCTTTACCGACCAACAGACTAATCACAGGATGCCCAGCCAAACGTGCAGTAATGTAACGATCTGCGGCAGCACCCAAAGCCTGATGAATTCCTAAAACTTCCTCACGGCGGCCATAAGCCTGACTCGGCACATCGACCACACACAAGATGGCACGTTTTTGTGACTGAGCTGCATCGGCTTGAATGACTTGATCCACAGCTTTTGCCAGTGACCAACCTTCAAGTAGACCCACTTCGCCTTGTTGTGCACGTGGAAACTGATTGTTGGCATCTGCCACCACCGCAATCACACGGACGGGATAACCATTGAGTTCACCATCGGCAACCCGTAACGATGCAGGAAAATCAGGAACGATTTTAAAACTTGATTCTGCTGTCAACGCATTGAACCAGTTCAGACCGCGAGTGGCGACACGCGTTGCATTCACATCCATATTCATGCGGACTCTCCTTGATATAACTGCTGCACTGTACTTGGGCTGATCTGTTCAGAGGTATCGACCTGTGCCATTTTTTCCAAGAACCATGCATAACGCGAACTACGCGGCTGAGCTGGGCAACCTGCACTTAAAAACTGCTGGACTTGCTGATGAATCTGTTCCACATCATCTTCAACAAAGGCATCGACCAAACCTGATGCAAAGCGTTGTGCACCCCCTGTAATACTCCAGATAAATGGACGATCTTTAGCATCGTATTCTTGAACACCTGCTTCCTGCTCAATCACTTGCGGGCCATTAAGTCCCAAACGTCCTTCCTGAGTCAGAATCAGATAGCTACATAAACTTGCAGCAATCGACATACCACCAAAACAACCCACGCTGCCTGCGACAATGCCAATCACAGGTTGATACTGACGTAATTCCACAATCGCTGAATGAATTTCTGCAATCGCTGCCAAGCCTAAATTGGCTTCCTGTAAACGTACACCACCCGTTTCGAGTAATAATACGGCTGCGGTAGGAATGCCTTTACGGTTATCTTCAATCGCCAGTTCTAAAGCACCAGCGATTTTTGCGCCGCCTACCTCACCAAGACTTCCGCCCTGAAATGCACCTTCAATGGCAATCACCACCACAGGTTGTTGTTGCATGGTGCCTTTAATCACCACCACGCCATCATCGGCTTGCGGCACAATATTTTGCTTAGGCAACCACGGCGATGTCATACGGTCGAATGGGTCAACCAATTCACGGTAACGCACATCGAGCAGGCTTTGTGCACGCTGACGCGCTGAAAGTTCAATAAAGCTGCTACGCTGTAATAAGTCCTGAATATCAGTCATGTTGCACTTCCTCCAAAGCTTGCTCTAAACGTAAGCGCACCACGCCTGGGGTTGCACCAAAATCATTAATTTCAATGTTGACCGCAGGCAATTGCTGCATCGCAAACACGCGTTCAAACAGATTTTTCCAGCGCACTTGGCTGCCATCGACTGATGTGGTGACCTGAATGTTTAATGTCTCACCTTCTTTAGGCTCGACCAAAATTTCCAAATCACCCGAACCGACACAACCCACCAACGCACGTTGTTTGGCAACAGCTTGGGCAGCAAATTCAAAATTCAATATTTCCATGTTCTTTATCCTTATGGGTTATTCGCCGTGTTCATGCTCTACCCGATCGACAAATATCGTCGCTGCCAATAAATCCGCTGCACCACCTGGTGATGCATTCAACCGCAATAAATCAATTTCCAGCAAATGCAGTTCACGACGCGCCGCCAGACTGGTATAACCACCCAAAGCCAACACTTTGCCTGCACCTTGCTGCATACGGTTTAAACCGTTTAGACCTGCCCGATGCAGCACGCAGGTATCATCCAAATGTTGCATCAATGCGAGCAATGCATCTAGGCGGGCAAATTCCTCACGCATTGAATGCTGTCGGGTTTGACGAAGCTGCGGCAAAGCATAATGACGAATTGCAGGGAAACCTTGCTGGGCCTGTTGTTTTGCCCCTTGCTTGCCATGTTTCTGCAACACCATTTGCCCATGACTGAGCGTTGATTGCACGCTCATAGCCCGATCTTCAATTTGTGCGATTTGCCCTGCACAAAAACAGATGTCTTCTGCGGATGTCCCTTGTGGCGATAATGTTGCTGCCGTCACCAGTAAACCGAGTGCCCAGATTGCGCCACGGTGGGTATTGACGCCACCAGTCACCGCCAACATGCGTTGTTCGCCTTCACGTCCAAGCTGTCCAATCTGTTCGCGTAATGCCTGTGAAACTTCACCATGCCATGTTGCTGCCACACTCATGGCAATAAACATTTCTCTTAAACTTTCTGCTGACTGTTCCATCAAACTTAAGCTTAAATCTTGATGTGCGCCTGAACTGCGTGCGTCAACCAATGCAGGTTTTGGAGACAGACGTACTTCATCAAGTAGCGCCTGTACTGCAAAATCGGCTAGTGTATCTGCAAGGCAACGCTGCGGTTTGGGTTGAAAAAATGCATTCATTTACCAACTCCGGAATTTTGCAGGCGGTTCGTATAAACCATCTGACCATGTCACCAAATCGGCAATATTTTTTGCAGCAAGCAACTCACGGGTTGCATCGGTACGGCGAATGCCTAAATCTTCAGGGAATGCCACCAAACCTGCTTGACGTAAACGTTCGGTATTTTTCGGATCGTGACGTAAACCAATATCGGTGACCCCTGCCACTGCCGCGATCATTTCTTCACGTTGTTGCTGACTGTCGGCTTTATATAAGTAGGCAATGCCTTCTTCAGTCAGTAAATGCGTCACGTCATCGCCATAAATCATGATTGGCGCAAGTGGCATGCCTGATTTTTTCGCAACATCGACGGCATCAAGTTGATCCACAAAGGTCGGCTTGCCACCTTCTTGGAAAGTTTCCACCATTTGCACCACCAGTTTTTTGCCGCGTGCCAAGTAGGTATCGGTGTCATTTAAGCCTTGAGGACGCATATCCAGCCATGCAGGCGTACCATGTCGACGACCACGCGGGTCATGTCCCATATTCGGTGCACCACCAAAACCTGCCAAACGACCTTTAGTCACCGTTGAAGAATGTCCTTGTCCATCGACCTGTAAAGTTGCACCAATAAACAGATCAACAGCATATTGTCCTGCCAACTGGCACATCATACGGTTGGAACGCAGCGAACCATCACGCCCTGTAAAGAACACATCGGGACGCGCTGCCACATATTTTTCCATGCCCAGTTCAGTTCCGAAGCAGTGCACGCTTTCCACCCAGCCCGATTCAATCGCAGGAATGAGGGTCGGATGTGGATTGAGTGTCCAATTACGGCAAATCTTGCCTTTTAGCCCAAGTGATTCACCATAAGTCGGCAAGATCAGCTCAATCGCTGCGGTATTAAAACCAATGCCGTGATTCAGCGACTGCACCTGATGCTTTTCATAGATCCCGCGAATCGCCATCATTGCCATGAGGATATGAACAGGTTTGATGTGTTTCGGGTCACGGGTAAACAATGGCTCAATGTAAAATGGACGATCTGCCACCACCACAAAATCGACCCAAGATGCAGGAATATCAACGCGCGGTAGATCGGTCACGTCATCGACCAGTTTGTTGACCTGTACAATCACAATGCCATCGCTAAATGCCGCAGGTTCAATCAACGCTGGAGAATCTTCGGTACTTGCGCCTGTATAAATGTTGCCGTGACGGTCTGCCATAAAGCCAGCCGACAACACCACATTCGGAATCAAGTCGACCAATAAACGTGAATACAGTTCGATGTAGGTATGAATCGCCCCGATTTCCAGCAAGCCATCTTCAAGTAACTGGCTAATGCGTAGGCTTTGTGTACCTGCAAATGAAAAATCCAGTTTACGGGCAATGCCTTTTTCGAATAAATCGAGATGTTCTGGACGCCCAACACTCGGCATAATCATATGCAAATCATGCAAAATATCTGGGCTGGTTTGTGCCAATGAACGTGAAAGAAAGTCGGCTTGTTTTTGGTTGTTGCCTTCGAGGACAACCCGATCGCCTGGAGTAATCAGGGTTTCAAGTGCCTGAACAATATTTTGTGTTGGAATCACCACACCATCGGCAAATTTGCGTGCCAAGTCCAATTTAATCTGCTTGGCATAACGGCGTTTATTCCAAATTCGATCTTTATGCTGTACCGAGCCTTCCATGTGATGTCCTGTTCCGCAGTTCATGTTTTCATCTATAAAACCCTGTTCAGGATTTTTGATCAATAAACTCGAAATGCAGAACATTAACCTCAAGTTAATAGATTTATTTCATGATTGCTTACACCCTCTTTATTTTTCTCCCTGAGCAAATTGAAATATATTGCAATGCTGCGCAAGAGAAATAAAACGGCTCATGAAAAAAGTCTATAAAGTAACATCAGGTCGCAGATGAAGCTCTCCGTTCATACTCCTGTACAGCGTCATCGACACTTTGAGCCGTGTAAGTCGATTGAGGAAATAAAGGACTGTTGACATACAACAAGGTCTGCGCCACCGAGCGCCGCACCCGCGCTAGATGCAAATCAATCTGCTTGTCATGCAAATGGGTAGCGAGCTGCAACAGCTCTTCAATACTGGTACTGTCAAGACTCGGACATTCTTCCATATTCAAAATCAGGTGTTCATAATTTTGTTCGGAGAGCTTTTGCATAATCGCATTACAGATTTTTTCAGCGTTAGCAAAAAACATGGGGTGATCTGGTCGGGCAATTAAAATTCCAACGGGTTCAATCGCTTCAGGAAAACGATCCATATCAACAAAATCGTGCCCACCATTGAGACGTCCTAACCAAGCAATGCGTGGTACAGCATAACTTTTGAGCATAATCAAAATACTGACAATAATGGCGATCACCAGCCCATTGAGTACGCCAAAAATGATGACTGCCCAAATGGCAACAATCGACAACAGCCGATCTTTATGCCAAATAAAATACTGTTTAAATGGCGCAAAACGGATATGTCCACTCACTGCATAAATCACAATACTGGCCAGAATTGGCTCAGGAATATTGGAGATATATTGACGAAAGCCAACTAAAAACAGGATAACCGCCAGCGCTGCAATCCACGCCGATTTTTTACTTGTTGCGCCAGCGGCTTCATTGGCTGAGGTTCCTGAGTAGCCTGCACCCATCGGCATACCTTTGAGCAATCCCGATATCATATTTCCAACACCCAAAGCAATCAGATCACGATTGGGTTCGCTCGGGTCGTTATATTTCAAAGCAAAAGTACGAATTGAGGTATAAGACTCAGCGTAAACGATCAATGCTACCGCCAGTGCAATTTCAACCAGTTGCATCCAGCTATTCATACTCAGGTTGGGTAAACTGGCACTCGGTAAAACAAATTCAAAATGCCCAACCGCATGAATTCCCCACTCATCGGTATATCCCAAAACATTTAAACCGATGCCGACCACAATCAACAACAATGCAACAGGAATCGTTTTATAACGCTTTGTAAACTGTAGCACCAGTAGCGTTGAAATCCCCATCCCCAAGGCATACCAGTTCCAGTCCGTATATGCTTTGAAAAGCTCCCACAACTCACGAAAAAAATCGCTATGTGCAGGCTGCACTTGCAATATGGAGGGCAACTGTTTCACCACAATGCTCAGTGCCAAACCAAAAGAAAAGCCTTTGAGTACTGGTTTGGCAATAAATTGTGTGACTTCACCCAGTTTAAATAAGCCCGCAACAGCCAATAAAACACCCGATAAAAATACCAGTGCATAAGCCAGACTGGCACGTTCTGGTGAGGACAACACCACAATCGCGGCCAAGCCTGAACTAAGGACTGCGGCAGCCGACGAGGTCGAGGATACAATCGCAAATCGGCTACGCCCAATCAGCCCATATACAACTAGACCAATGACCAAAGCCACTAGACCGCTTTGCGGAGACAAGCCTGCGATATTGGAATAAGCTACGGCTTCAGGCAATAACAACCCTGCGATTGACAAGCCTGCAACCACATCGAAAATTGAGGATTTTTTTGCGGATGTCATAGGCTAGCCAAATCTTGTGAAGTAAGTGAGGTAATCTGGCAAGGAATCAGGGCATCTTCATCGTGTAAATACACGGCGCACAGACGATGATAACCATCTGCAATAATCAGATGACGTCGTCCAACATCACGAACCAACAATAAGGGTGAAAGCGATTTATTCTGTTCAATTTTGTCGAGATCACGTGCCACGTGAAAATTATGCTCATCAAGTAATGGAAGCTGTGCTGCACGAAAAATATCTTTAGCTTTAAAGCCAAGCACATCACCTGTTTGCAAAGCCTTCACCAGTTTTTCTACAATCGTAGAATCAAGCAATAAACTCAAATAAGCACTGGCCGCAGGATAATCATGAATTTCTGGTCGGTCGAGCCATGCAATTGTATGTTTTAGTTTTTTATTTGTAGTATCCATAGTTCAAGCTCTTTCTTATTAAGATCAATCTTGTAACAGCATAACAAATCCTGTATGGCTTGTACGCATCAAAAAAGCGAGCACATGGCTCGCTTTAATGGGGGATTTAAATCAATTAGAACTGAACTTGACCGGGTACCCAGTTGGTCCCTGCCAGTGGTACGCGTGCCATTGCTGCTGCTTCAACAGTGAGCGCCACCAAGTCTTCAGGGTCAAGGTTGTGCAAGTGTGATTTACCACAAGCACGTGCCATGGTTTGTGCTTCAAGCACCAACACGCGTAAGTAGTTTGCCAAGTGGCGACCACCTTCAATCGGGTCAAGATTTTTAGCTAACTCAGGGTTTTGTGTGGTGATCCCCGCAGGGTCTTGACCATTTTGCCAGTCATCGTAATAACCTGATGCTGAACCGATTTTTTTCAATTCATCGTTTAAGCGTGGATGGTTGTCACCCAGCGCAATCAAGGCTGCTGTACCAATTGCGACTGCATCTGCACCCAATGCCATGGCTTTTGCCACGTCTGCACCTGTACGAATCCCGCCTGACACGATCAACTGAACTTTACGATGCATTCCCATTTCTTGTAATGCCTGAACCGCTTGTGGGATTGCAGGTAAAATTGGAATACCGACATGTTCAATAAACACTTCTTGAGTTGCAGCCGTACCGCCTTGCATACCATCGAGTACGATCACATCTGCTCCTGCTTTGACTGCCAGTTTGACATCGTAATATGGACGGCTTGCCCCGATTTTCACATAAATTGGTTTTTCCCAATCTGTGATTTCACGGATTTCTGCAATTTTAATCGCCAGATCATCTGGGCCTGTCCAGTCTGGGTGACGACACGCACTGCGTTGATCGACACCCACTGGAAGTGTACGCATGCCTGCCACACGTTCAGTCACTTTCATACCCAAAAGCATACCACCACCGCCTGGTTTTGCACCTTGACCAAGGACAATTTCAATCGCATCGGCTTTACGCAAGTCATCTGGGTTCATGCCATAACGTGAAGGCAGGTATTGATACACCAAAGTTTGCGAATGGCCACGTTCCTCAGGGGTCATACCACCATCACCCGTTGTTGTTGATGTGCCGACCATGGTTGCACCACGTCCCAAAGCTTCTTTGGCATTGGCAGACAATGCACCAAAGCTCATTCCCGCAATGGTGACTGGCACTTTCAGGTGAATCGGTTTTTTGGCAAAGCGTGTGCCAAGTACCACATCGGTTCCGCATTTTTCACGATAACCCTCAAGTGGGTAACGCGACATACTTGCACCAAGCAATAACAAGTCATCGAAATGTGGCAATTTGCGTTTGGTACCACCACCGCGGATGTCATAAATTCCTGTAGCGGCAGCGCGTTGAATTTCCTGAATCGTTAAACGGTCAAACGTAGCAGATTCGCGTAATACTGGTTCAAATTGAGTAGTAGATTGAGTCATCGTAAATATCTCCGAGCCACGTTTGGTTTAGTAAGCAGATGCGTTGTCGACTTTGAAGTTGTACAGTTGGCGTGATGAACCATAGCGTTTGAAGGTGGTTGGATCTTCATCAAATCCAGCCTGTTCCAACAACTCGGATAACTCAGCAATATGTTCTGGGCGCATTTCTTTTTCAATACAGTCTGAACCCAAAGATTTCACTGTGCCTTTGACATAAATGCGGACTTCATACAG
Organism: Acinetobacter sp. MB5; assembly: GCF_003261585.1. Taxonomy (GTDB): domain Bacteria; phylum Pseudomonadota; class Gammaproteobacteria; order Pseudomonadales; family Moraxellaceae; genus Acinetobacter. The sequence goes on from NZ_POVU01000001.1 coordinate 363,970, forward strand.
TGAATCACCCAATGCATCGCCTGCGTCACCACAGACCACCAAGCGTCCTGCTTGTCCCATAAAGCAGCTCATATGTCCAATGCTGCCACCCACCACAATGTCCACGCCTTTCATCGAGATACCACAGCGCGCGCCTGCATCTCCATCAATCACCAACAAACCACCGTGTGCTGTTGCACCTGCTGCTTGTGAAGCATTGCCTTTAATGCGAACTGAACCTGACATCATGTTTTCAGCAACACCAACACCGACGTTTCCGTTCACAATCACATCGGCTTCTTGGTTCATTCCTGCGCAGTAATAACCTGCATGCCCGTCAATGGTCACTTGTACAGGAGCTTTCATGCCTACTGCAATATTGTGTTGACCTGCTGGGTTCTGTACCGTCCATGCAGGAATGGCTGCGACCAATTCAGGGGTATGTAATGCCTGATTGAGTTCGCGAATGCTGTCCACGCTCAAATCATAAGTGTCTTTTAATTCGATTTTGTCTGCCAATACTGTGCTATTCATCGTCTTTATTCCTCTAATCTCTATTTTGGTTTTTATGCTGCTGCGCCAGTATTGGCTGTTGAGCGTTCCCATACATATAAAGTTGCTGGTTCTGGTTCCCAAACTTTGGCTTTGTCAATGTTTGGAAGTGAAGCCAATGCCTGATATTCAGATGCCATTGCCACATAGTCATCGGTTTCTGCCAAAACTGCAGGTTTGCAGGCAATCGGATCACGAATCACGGCGAAACCGTCACGTGTACCAATCGCAAAAGTAAAGAAACCATCCAAGTCATCTAGCGCATGATTCAACGCCTGTTCGAGGTTATCACCCTCTTGTAAACGCCAAGCCAAATAACCCGCAGCCACTTCAGTGTCGTTATCCGTTTCAAAATGAATGCCTTCGCGTTTAAGTTCCTGACGTAAACGCGCATGGTTTGACAATGAACCGTTATGCACAAGGCAAAGATCTGCACCCGTTGAGAATGGATGGCTGCCTTCCATGGTTACTGCACTTTCGGTTGCCATACGGGTATGCCCGATAATGTGGCTGCCTTTCATATTCGCCAAGCCAAAGCGTTCAGAAATTTCCACAGGTAAGCCCATGCCTTTTAAAATTTCGATGCTTTGTCCGACGCTCATGATTTTCAGTTCAGGTGCAAGTTCGGTAATTGCTGCACGAACGGTGGTTTCATCTGCTTCGACTTTCAGCACGGCTGCGGTTGCATTTTGGAACCAGTCAAAGCCTGTACCGAGTTTTGCTTCCAGTTTTTCTGCAAATGCTTGCCAGTTAAAGCTTTCATCGGTAGTTTGTAAGGTCAATTTGACCCAGCCATCTTGTACTTCATCGCCATAGATCGCAAAGCCTGCGCTGTCTGGGCCACGTCCAGTCATGGCTTCAAGCATCGGTTCAAACAGTTTGCCCAATTGAGATTCGAGCGCTGGGTTTTTTAAGTAAAGTCCGACAATGCCACACATAATGCTTACTCCAATAGATTCAATTCTGTTGATTTATCTTAAAATTTAGAAAAATTCGGTATAACGCTTAACTTCCCAGTCAGATACATGTCGACTGTATTCAACCCATTCCATGCTTTTTTGATCGATGAATTCATCCACGATTTCTGTACCCAGTTTTTCACGGAACAGTGGATCTGCTTTGAGTGCATCGACTGCTTCTTTAAGCGACTGTGGCAAGGTTTCAATGCCACGTGCAGCGATTTCTTCCAAACCAAGGCTGTACAAGTTTTCATTGCATGCTGCGGGTGGAGTTAGTTCGCGTTCAATGCCGTCTAGACCTGCAGCAATAATTGCCGCTGAAACCAAGTAAGGATTACAGCCTGCATCTGGAAGACGTAGTTCGATACGACCATACGGAATACGCACCATCGCTGAACGGTTGTTAGAACCATACGCAATAAATGCAGGTGCCCATGTCGCACCAGACAATGAACGACCCACCACAAGGCGTTTATAAGAGTTCACGGTTGGCGCACAAAACGCACAGAGTGCTGGACCATGTTCAAGTAAACCTGCGATAAAGTGATAGGCCATTTTCGATAAGCCCATACCACTTGGGTCACTCGGGTCATGGAACAGGTTGCTAGATTCTTCACTTCCAATTGACAAGTGGAAGTGCATGCCGTTGCCCGCACGTTTTGGATCTGGTTTCGGCATAAATGAGCAGATCATGCCTAAATCGTTGGCAATTTCCCCTGCTGCCATGCGGAAGAAGGTAAACATGTCTGCCGAATTCATGGCATCACTGTAGGTATAGTTGATTTCAAACTGACCGTTGGCATCTTCATGGTCAATTTGGTAAATGTCGAAACCCACAGGAATGAGCGCTTCGGTTAAACGTTCTAAAAATTCACGTGAACGCGATAGGCCTTTATAGTCATAGCAAGGTTTGTCGAGGTTATCTGAATCATCCACCATTTTGAGTGAACCGTCTTCACCACGGCGAAACAGGCTAAACTCTGGCTCTAGACCTGTATTCAATGTCCAGCCTTTAGCACTTAAACGCTCGACTTGTTTACGCAGTACATAGCGTGAATCGTAAGGATGCGGCTGACCATTGACATAGCCTTCGCACACCACGCGACCATAACCTGGTTGCCATGGCACAGGAGTTAAGCTCGACAAATCGCCTTTCACCATAAAATCTGGCCCATGCGGCTGCATTCCCATTCCCGAGATGGCAAAACCCGCAAAGCCTACGCCATCTTTTTCAATCGCTTTTAAGCCAGAAATCGGCACAGACTTGGTTTTTGCAGCACCATGAATATCGACAAACTGAGCCAATACATATTTCAATTGGTACTGATCAATCACCTGTTGAACCTCTGGACGGTACATTGGTTTTTTGATGAGTTGATGTTGATCAAACATCTCGGTTACGGCTTGCTGCAACATTTGGCATACTCCCATATGACAAAAACTGAATGTGGTGCAGAAAATGCATCTTTCTGTGCTTACATGGTTTAAAAATTCCATTTAAGAAATTTTCTTTCCTATTAAGAAAGCAAATCCCTTGCCAACTTTTCAGCAACAGACGAAATTTGTGAATGAGAGGTAAAATTTGACTATATTTCCAACAAGAATATATATTTCACAATAGGAATTTTATTTTTTAGCAAAGTTCGGTTGTGCTTTGCAGTAAAATACACAGCAAAATCAGTATCAAAATAGTGCAGGAATGAACCAGAATGAGACAAAGTAAAAATAGTTTGAAGCTTGAACAATATATTGGCATTCAAATCAAACGCCATCGTCAAGAACAGGGTTTGAAATTGTCTGAGGTTGCACAGATCGCAGGAATTAGTCAGGGCATGCTCAGCAAAATTGAAAATGCCCAAGTGTCCACCAGCCTTGAAACCTTAAGCCGCTTATGTGAAGTGCTCGGTATTCCCATGTCGACATTATTTAGCCAGTATGACCAGCAAGAAAGCCATGCCATGTTGGTTAAATCGGGCGATGGTATGGAAGTGGTTCGCCGTGGCACAGAAAAAGGACATACCTATCATTTATTGACCCATTCACGCGGCCCGCGTAAAAACTTTGAAGCCTATTTGGTCAGCATGGACGATGCCAGCGAGGAGTTCCCGACTTTTGCCCACCCAGGGACAGAAATGTTGTATTTAGTTGAAGGTGAAATGTTGTATCGTCACGGGCATGAAGTGTTTCATATGCAACCAGGCGACTGTTTAACTCTGGAAGGTGAGATTCCACACGGCCCAGAAAAACTGATTCAGGTTCCGATTCGCCTGCTCTCGGTGATGAACTACGCACAGCCTCAGGAATAATTTTTCAGATACCGACAGGCACAATGTCATTTTAAAATGCCTGTCAATAATAGATCTCTTTAATCAATCAAAAAATGATCAATAAAATTAATATTAAAAGTTCCTTCTCCCTTTGGGAGAAGGTTAGGATGAGGGTATTTATATTGTGATTTATTGTTTAGAAAATGACTTATGAAATAAAGTCGAATGATCCTTTTTTCTCGATCTTATTCCACACCCACCACATCATCCTGTTCAGTAAAAGCCTCAATAACTCCTGTAGCTTCGAGCTGCCTTAATTCGCTCTCACTGCGATACTGTTGTAAGACCTTCCAAGTGTGCTCCCCTAAACGAGGGGGCGCTTGACGGTATTCAATCGGTGTTTCAGACAATTTAATCGGTGAAGCAATCATTTTAAATTCAGCATTCTGTGGATGTGGCACATTCACCAGCATATTGCGCGCCTGAATCTGTGGCTCCTGTAATGCTTCTGCAATGGAATTAATCATCCCTACAGGGACTTGTTTCGCATGAATACAATCTACCCAGAACTGTGCATTCTGAGTCAAAAAGTGCTGCTCCAATTGCTGAACCAAAACATGACGATGTTTCACCCGATCCTGATTCGAGCGAAAATCAGGATGATCCCAAAGGTCTGGTCGCTGAATCGCCATACACAGAGCTTTAAACTGCTTGTCATTTCCACAGGCAATAATAAAATCTTTATCTTTTGCCTTAAATGTCTGATACGGCACAATATTCGGGTGAGTATTTCCCATCCGCACTGGGGATTTTTCTGTCAGCAGATAATTCATGCCCTGATTGGCCAAACCTGCGACCTGAACATCCAGCAATGACAAATCAATATGCTGACCTTTTCCAGTCGTAAGACGTGACCAAAGCGCTGCCTGTATTGCAATGGTGGCATACAGTCCTGTTTGTAAATCCGTGACTGCAACCCCGACTTTTTGCGGCACATTTTCAGGTTCACCTGTAATGCTCATCAGTCCTGCCATACCCTGAATAATAAAGTCATAACCCGGTTCTGCCGCACGTGGTCCTGTCTGCCCAAAACCTGTAATCGAACAATACACCAGTCGAGGGTTGATCTTGCTCAGGCTGGCATAGTCCAGACCATATTTCACTAAAGAGCCTGCCTTATAGTTTTCAATCAGTACATCAGCATTTTTAACCATGTCCTGAATCAGCAATTGTCCTTGTTTTGAGGCGATATCAACCGCTACTGAATATTTATTACGGTTTGCTGACTGATAATAACCTGCTTCTCGGGTAGCATCTCCCTGTTCATCGGGCATCCACGGTGGTCCCCACATACGGGTATCGTCCCCAACTTTGGGACGTTCGATCTTGATCACCTCTGCACCCAAATCAGCCAAAATCTGACCACACCATGGCCCTGCCAATACCCGACTCAAATCCAGTACACGCAACCCTGTTAATGCACCCATATACTTATCCTTTTCATGATAGAGATGGCATCCATTCTTTGATGCCATCTTTGACAGTTCTTATGATTTTTGCGGATCGTACTGGCGATCACGAATAAAAAGACCTGGTAATATACCTGCGATAAAATACGCGGCCCCCATCACAATAAATGCAATTGCGAATGTACCACCCGATGCCAAGAAGCCAATGGTTGCAGGTGCAATCGCTGCTCCGACACGCCCAATATTGTAAGCACCACCAATTGCTGTTCCGCGTACATCGGTTGAGAACGATTCAGCCATATAGGTCGCATTGACCCCATATGGAATGCCATACAGAAAACCAAAGGTAATTAACAAATATAAAATGTTATCTGGCGTGTTAAAGAAAATAATGATAGGTAGAAAAATGGCGCTCGCTAAGGTACCAAAGACAAAAACAGCACGACGATTGAACTTGTCTGCAAGATATCCCGCCAGAATTTTCCCCAAAATCATTGCGGTATATGAACCGACCATATAGCTGGTCAAAGATTTAAAGTTCATATGTAGACCCATTTCGAGATAACTTGGCATCCAGTTATTAATGCCGTAATAACCAAACTGTAGAAAGAAGGCAGTGGTCATCCAGAGCAGGAACATTTTTCGGTGTTTAAGGTTAATAAAAATTTGGCGATAAATACTGCGACTATTGGTTTGTGTCTGATCTATTTTTGTCTCTGTTTTTTCAGTGCTGAGTGACTGTATTTTGTTCAGTTGCCAAGACTTTGGCTCAGGGACAAATCGTTTTAGAAAAATATTGATTGCAGCAGGAATCACCGCAATAAAAAACAGAACGCGCCAGCCATGCTCAGGAATAATTGCCCCTGCTAAAATTGTCGCAACGATATAGCCCACTGTTTGACCTGTCTGCAAAGTTCCCAATATCGTCGTGCGATAACGAGTTGGAACGTATTCTGCCATTAAGGTATTACACGCCATATATAGCGCACCTATACCCAATGCACCAATGAATCTGAGCGCCATGAACTGTTCGAAACTTTGGGTAAAACCAAGCAAACAGGTTGCCACTGAAAAGAAAGTTACTGAATGCGCAATGGTTCTTACCCGACCAAACTTATCGCACGACCACCCCCCCAATATGCCACCAATGCCCATACCTGCCAAAGATGCACTACCTAAGGCACCTGCCTGAAAGGTCGACAAACCAAATGCCGTTTTTAAACTGGTTAAACTATAGGACAGCAGCATAATATCGACACCGTCCACCACCATGGCAAAGTAGGCAAACAGTAATGCAAATTTCCATGTATTTGGCGTAATCCGCTCATATGTTCCTACATTAGCAGGCAACGAACGGAGTAAATCGGTCACAACCGCTTGAACTTCATTGTTCATCTTGACACCTCATTTTCCCAAATGAGTCTCGGTCATTCATCTGTTGCACATGTAAAAATCGCTACGCCTGTTTTTGTTGTATCCCTGTTGCTTGGCAAAACGTCTTTCTACATGCCGCCTATCCGTGATGAATCCCTGACTATGCTTTGTTTAGATTTTTAAAACAAATGTCTCCTCAAGATGCCCACAACGAGCATCTCCAAGAATTTTTAATGAAAAGGTTTTATTTAGTTGGCAAATGCAGCAATGCCAGTTTGCGCACGCCCCAAAATCAAGGCATGAATGTCATGTGTGCCTTCATAAGTATTCACGACTTCAAGGTTAACCAAATGACGGGCAATCCCGAACTCATCACTAATCCCGTTACCACCCAGCATGTCACGAGCCAGACGGGCGATCTCCAGTGCCTTGCCACAGTTATTGCGCTTGATTAAGGATGTGCCTTCGACTGCGGCTAGACCTTCATCTTTCATACGCCCAAAACGCAAGGCAATCTGTAAGCCGAGTGCAATTTCGGTTTGCATATCCGCCAGTTTTTTCTGAATCAGTTGATTGGCTGCAAGTGGTCGACCAAACTGCTGACGGTCGAGGGTGTATTGACGTGCGGTGTGCCAGCAAAATTCTGCGGCGCCCATCGCCCCCCATGCAATGCCATAACGTGCGCTATTCAAACAGGTAAATGGCCCTTTTAAACCACGAACTTCAGGAAAGGCATTTTCTTCAGGAACAAAGACATCATCCATGACAATTTCCCCTGTAATTGAAGCTCGCAACCCCACTTTGCCGTGAATTGCAGGTGCAGATAAACCTTGCCAACCTTTTTCTAAAATGAAACCGCGAATATCACCAACATTGCCTTCTTCTGACACTTCTTTTGCCCAAACGACAAATACATCGGCAATCGGGCTATTGGTAATCCACATTTTTGAACCTTTCAGGCGATATCCACCTGCCACTTTTTTGGCACGTGTTGACATGCCCGCAGGGTCTGAACCGTGATCAGGCTCGGTCAACCCGAAACAGCCAATATATTCACCTGTTGCCAGTTTCGGCAGATATTTCTGTTTCTGCTCTTCTGTCCCAAACTCATTAATCGGGACCATCACCAAGGAACTTTGTACACTTGCCATAGAACGATAACCCGAATCAACGCGCTCGATTTCACGTGCAATCAAACCGTAACTGACATAGTTTAAACCTGCCCCACCATATTGTTCAGGAATGGTTGGCCCAAGTAACCCCAACTCCCCCATTTCTCGGAAAATGCGGGGATCTGTGGTTTCATGTCGGAATTGTTCAAGCACACGGGGCATAAGCTTATCTTGGCAGTAAGCTGCTGCTGCATCACGAATCATGCGTTCTTCTTCGGTGAGTTGATGCTCAATTAGAAATGGGTCTTGCCAGTTAAATTGGACACGTTCAGATTTTTTTGTTGTTTCCAGCATTTGATTCATTGCTTTCCTAGCCTGTTGTGGTTGATCTTTTCATTCATGCTACGATCAAGTTCTCCACTCAGGCAAACGATTCTTTTTCATGCAGACATGTGGTTTACGCATATCTTATTTCACAAAAAATTATCTATTTTTTAAAAAGTATTTTAAATACAATAACTTTTATATTTTTATAAAATGAAGATTTTATTTTTAAGGACAATCTATGTTATTTCTAAATACCTCATGCTAAAAATCCACTAATATGACAAGGATCGTGATATGCGTCGGATGATTCCATCTTTACAGTCACTGTTGTGCTTTGAATCTGCCGCCAAACATAAAAGCTATACCCATGCTGCGCAAGAACTGTGCATTACTCAAAGTGCGGTTTCTCGACAAATCCAGCAATTAGAAGAATTTTTAAATCTGAGTTTATTTCAACGTACTCGCCACGGTGTGGAATTGACGCTGGCAGGCGAGCAGTATTTTAAAAGTATCAAATCTTCATTATTGAACATTGAACAAAGCACGATGGATCTTATGTCGCATAAAGGGCTTGGCGGTACACTGAAACTCGGCGTTGTTCCTACTTTCGCGACTCGCTGGTTACTACCTCGACTGTATCGTTTCAATCAGATCTATCCTGAAATTACAGTGCATCTTGAAACCAGCACCAAGCCGTTTTTGTTTAGCGAACATATTTTTGATGCTGCAATCTACGCAGGTACGCCGTCCCAACTTGAAAACTGGCCTGAGGCAAAGGTTGAATTTCTCATGCAAGAAGAGGTTGTTCCTGTCTGTTCGGTACAGTTGATTCAAAAATATTTCCCCGAAATAGATCTGAATACAATTGATTTGACTCCGCAGCAATTGAGTCAATTGCCTTTATTGCAGCAAACGACGCGACCTTATATCTGGAAAGAATGGTTCAATGCAGCAGGTTATGATGATCCTTCCGCAATGGATGGACAACGCCACGAGCTTTTTTCCATGCTTGCAGTTGCCGCAACACATCACATGGGCGTGGCACTCATTCCTCAAATGCTCCTTGAGAAAGAATTGAAGAATACTGATTTGGTGATTGCCTCCCGATTTAAGCTGATCGGTTCGCGTTCTTATTATTTTGTTTATTCGGAACAACAAAATAGTGGTTTGATCTTAAAGTTTGTAGAGTGGCTTAGTCAGGAAGTTCAGGCTTATCAGCATAATGGCATAGCACGACGTGCTTAATCTAACATCATCAAAACCTAATAAAATCAGCTTTACTCTAATTTTAAACACCATAAAAAAAGCCCCAAGATAAAATCTTGAGGCTTTTTAAATTTTGGAGCGGGAAACGAGACTCGAACTCGCGACCCCAACCTTGGCAAGGTTATGCTCTACCAACTGAGCTATTCCCGCAATATGGACGCATTATAGAGTGTTTCAAAAAGCTGTCAACTCTTTTGGCATCCAAGTGGCTATTTAATCAGCACGACGCCAAACAGTCCCTTGACGGGTATCTTCCAAAACCACACCTTGATCCAGCAATGACTGACGAATTTCGTCCGCCTGAGCAAAATCTTTGGCTTTTTTGGCATCTTTACGTTGCTGAATCAAATCTTCGATTTGTTCTTCAGACAATCCTAAAGCTTCCTGACCAATATCTGACTTTAAGAAATCTTCAACATTGTGCTGTACTAAACCTAAAATGTTGGTCAAATGACGTAAGGTTGAATAATAAACCGCTGCCTGTTCAGCATTTTCTTCTTTCACTGCACGATTCAATTCTTTGTTGACTTCAAACAATACCGCAATGGCTTCAGCTGTATTAAAGTCATCACGCATAGCAGCATTAAAACGTTCAACCAGTACTTGATCTAAAGTTTCAACGGTTTTTTCGCCATAAGCTTGCTGATATGCTTTAAATGAATGGTAGAAACGGCTAAGAGCAGTTTTCGCTTCTTTTAATGCTACATCCGAGAAATTGACTGGGCTTCGGTAATGTGACGACACGATAAAGTAACGAATCACTTCAGGATGGAATTTGTCCATCACATCGCGAATGGTAAAGAAATTGCCTAAAGACTTCGACATTTTCTCGCCATCGACATTAATAAAGCCGACATGCATCCAGTAATTCACATACTGTTCACCTGTTGAAGCCTCACTTTGTGCAATTTCATTTTCATGGTGCGGGAACATCAAGTCTGAACCACCACCATGAATGTCAAAATGGTTGCCTAAGCAGCAGGTTGACATTGCTGAACACTCAATGTGCCAACCTGGACGACCTTGGCCCCACGGTGAAGCCCAAGCAGGTTCATTTTCTTTCGCATGTTTCCAAAGCACAAAGTCAAACGGATGTTTTTTCTCTACTTCAACATCGACACGTTCTGAAGCACCTGCTTGCATATCTTCAAGCTTACGACCCGACAAACGACCATATTTAGCAAACTTTTCAACTTGAAAATAAACGTCGCCATTACTTGCAGGATACGCTGTGCCATTATCAACCAAATTCCCAATCATGCTTTGCATCTGGTCAATGTATTCGGTTGCACGTGGTGCTTCGTCTGGATGCAAACAACCCAGATTTTCAGCATCTTCATTCATCGCCTGAATAAAACGATCGGTCAATGCGGTGATGCTTTCACCATTCTCATTGGCACGTTTAATAATTTTGTCGTCAATATCGGTGATATTGCGCACGTATTTAACATTCCAACCCTGACTACGTAAAAAACGGATAATGTAATCAAATGCAACCATGACTCGAGCATGCCCAATATGACAATAGTCATAGACGGTCATACCGCAAACATACATGTCGATATGCCCTGCTTTACGGGGTACAAATTCAACTTTTTTACGTTGCTCAGAGTTATATAAAACAAAGGGTTGCATATAAAGTCTTCAAATGTTCAAACTAAAGATGCCTCATCATAACTGATGCACAATATTTCACAAAGTTTTATCCCCAAAAAATATAAGATAAGCATCTTGTCTGCATAAGCCAAAGTTGCCACACGATTATTTGTGCTAAAATCAGCGTTATTGTGAAGTCACACCCTAAATATATTTTCCCTGTATTTTGGTAAGGTAGTTAATTTTGAATTCCCCAAACATCATGAATCCCATTGATTTTAAAAAAGTCGCTTTAGAAACTTTAGAGATTGAACAGCAAGCCCTCGATATTTTGGCCTCACAAATTGATGAGCGCTTTGTCAAAGCCTGCGAGATTATTTTGCAATGCAAAGGTCGTCTGGTTGTCACAGGCATGGGGAAATCTGGACATATTGGTCGTAAAATGGCGGCCACATTTGCCTCTACGGGTACACCATCTTTCTTCATGCATCCTGGTGAAGCAGGTCATGGTGATTTGGGTATGTTGGTCAAAGGTGATGTCCTGATTGCCATTTCAAATTCAGGTAAAAGTGATGAAATCATGATGTTGATGCCTCTTATCAAACATCTTGAAGTTCCACTGATTACCATTAGCCGCGATACTCAAGGCCCAATGCCGCAAAATGCCGATGTTGCACTTACACTTGGCGAAGCAGATGAAGCTTGTCCTCTAGGTCTTGCACCAACTTCAAGTACCACAGCGACACTGGCTTTAGGTGATGCGCTGGCTGTTGCTTTACTAGAAGCACGCGGTTTTACCTCAGATGATTTTGCGCGTTCGCATCCTGCGGGTGCTTTAGGTAAACGCCTTTTACTCCATGTAAAACACCTGATGCATAAAGGCACAGATTTACCTAAAGTCTTGCCAACAGCGCCGATGAGCGAAGCATTGTATGAAATGACTGAAAAGCGTTTAGGCCTAACTACAGTTGTTGATGAACAAGGTCAACTCCTTGGCGTATTTACCGATGGTGACTTACGTCGTTTACTGGGCAAACAAAGCAGCTTTAATGTCAACATGCCTGTTGCAGAAGCGATGACCAAGCATCCATCGACCATTTCTGAACATGCCCGTGCTGTAGAAGCACTTGAACAATTGCGTGATAAAAAAATCAATCAATGTATCGTGGTTGACCATCAGAAAAAAGTGATTGGTGTCATCAGCATGCATGATTTAATCGAAGCTGGAGTAGCATAAAACATGGCATCTTATGTGTTATTAGAACAAGCAAGCCACATTAAGGCTTTGGTTTTAGATGTCGATGGTATTTTAAGCGATGGCTTTGTCACTTTTACTAACTCTGGTGATGAAATCAAATCTTTCGATATTCGTGATGGTTTAGGCATGAAACTCGCTCAACAAGCGGGTCTAAAAGTCATCATCATTACAGGGCGTAAAAGTAACATCGTAGAAAAACGCATGTCTGACCTGAAAGTCGATTTGGTTTTCCAAGGTCGTGAAGACAAAGGCGTAGCACTTCGTGAAGCATGTGCGCAGTTCAACCTATTGCCTCAAGACTGTCTGTATATGGGTGATGACTGGCCAGACCTTTCTGCATTTGCAATTGCAGGGATGAAAGTGACTGTACCCAACGGACATGTTGAAGTTCGCCGACGCGCAGATTTGGTGACTCAAGCAATGGGTGGACGTGGCGCTGTACGCGAAGTGTGCGATATGTTGCTACAAGCCAAAGGAGTTTATCAAGAGCTCCTTGAAAAATTCACAGCAGTCCCGCATTAATTCGCAATTGTTTGATAAACTACGCTTATGGATACTAAAACTTTATATATCGTAGCGATTGTAATAGGAACCATAAGCGGTGGTTACTACTACTATAGCGGTAAAAGCAAAAAATTAGATGTCAATGCGGCACGCAATATGACCTATTCGGCCAAGGACGTCAAAATTACCCAAACTGATCAGCAAGGGTACGTTTCTGCACGTGCCTCTGTTGATGAAATGGTACAAAACAAACAAAACAATACATCTCAGTTATATAACTTCAATGCGACTACTTATAGTCATGGTAAAATTGATGCGACATATATTGCATCACGTGCCGATGGCTATGATGACAATCAGAAGATTGTATTGTCTGGCAATGTGGTTGCCCACAAAAATACCACTCAAGGCGTCATGACTCTAAAGACTGATCAATTGACTGGCTATCCGAAAACTCGACAGTTAGAAACCACTCATGAAGTTACTGTTGACTCTCCACAAAGCCAGTTTATAAGTCAAGGCTTAAAAGCCGACTTAAATTCAGGACAATACGAGTTTTTCAATATTCGAGGAAACTATGCTCCTAAATCCTAAACGTTCAAATATTAAAACGGTCTTCAACGCTGTCATTTTAGGAGCCCTTTCTTGTACGGCAATGTCAGCATTTGCATTACCTACAGACCGTAATCAACCGATTTCACTGGTTGCAGACCGTGCAACTTATAACGATAAAACAGGTTACACGACGTATTCGGGCAATGTGGTCATTGAACAAGGTTCAATGAAATTACAAGCCGATTCGGTGACAGCACAACTGAACAAAAGCCGCCAAATCAGCACCGTTACTGCCAACGGTCATCCAGCACGTTTCCAACAAAAAATGGATGTCAACAAAGGTTTAGCGCGCGGCGAAGGTCAGAAAATTATCTATGATGCTGACACAGGCATTGTTACATTGAGCGGCAATGCCTATGTTGATCAGGATGGTGCCAGCGTTCGTGGTGCGACCTTACGTTACAGCATGAATAAAGGTGATATTGAGGCTGTAGGTAGTTCATCTGGTGGTGGTGCAACATCAACTAATCCAAGCCAAAATAAAGGCCGTGTCCAGATTGTGATTCCACCTAATGCATCGAAGTCAGCACCAGGAGCAAAAAGTAAATGAGTGATGCCCTCATCAATCAACCACAAAAGCTTCGCATTCGTCATCTTGCAAAAAACTACAGCAAACGCTGGGTAGTCAAAGACGTTTCTTTTGAAATGCACAGTGGTCAAATTGTGGGTTTGCTTGGTCCAAACGGTGCGGGTAAAACCACCAGTTTCTACATGGTGGTTGGCTTGGTTCGTATGGACAAAGGTGAGATTTATCTGGATAACCAAGATTTATCACACTTTGCAATGCATGAGCGCGCACGTAAAGGTATTGGCTACTTGCCACAGGAAGCTTCGATTTTTAGAAAATTGACCATTGGTGAAAATATCATGGCAATTTTGGAAACCCGTAAAGACCTGAACAAAGCTCAGCGTGAACAGCGTCTGAAAGAATTGTTAGATGACTTTAAAATCAGTCATATTAAAGATTCTTTAGGCATGAGCGTATCTGGTGGTGAACGTCGTCGTGCCGAAATTGCGCGTGCTTTGGCAGCGAATCCTAAATTTATGCTGCTCGATGAACCTTTTGCAGGGGTTGACCCAATTTCTGTCGGTGATATTAAAGAAATCATTCAAAACCTGAAAGATCGTGGTATTGGCGTGTTAATTACAGACCACAACGTGCGTGAAACACTGGCAATTTGTGAGAAAGCTTACATTGTCAGTGAAGGCTCTGTGATTGCTGAGGGTACAGCCCAAGAAATTCTGGAAAATACCACAGTTCGTGAAGTTTATTTGGGTGAAGATTTCACCGTATAAAATTTCATTTACTGAATATTTTCAAAGCTGTATATTGAAAAATATACAGCTTTTTTACATTCAATTTAAGGATAAGGCAGGACAAGTGGCAGATCAAATCAAGAAAAAAGGATCGTCGATTACCCGTGTACTTGAAATCATTGAGGCAATTGCAACTGCACAACACCCACCGACTCCTCTCGATTTAGCCATTGCTCTCGACATTCCCAAACCGAGTATTCATCGTTTATTACAGACTTTAGAAAAAGAAGGTTTTATTAAACTCGATACTTATGGCGGTTATATTGTCGGGCGAAGAACTCATGCGCTACTGGTCAGTTCATGGAATCAGGAACCCAAGAAAATAGAACGGCTTGCTATTTTGCAAAAGCTATCGAACCAGATTGGCGAAACCTGTGGTATTGCCATTTTACAAGACAATGAAATGCTCTACACCGATCGGGTGCAAACCAACTGGCCCTTGCAAGTCTATTTACCTGTAGGTTCAAAAGTTCCATTATGGTGTACATCGAGTGGAAAATTGTTTTTAAGTTATTTAGAAAAAGAACGTCGGACGAATGTGCTGAAACATTTGCCGATTGAGCAAATGACTAAAAACACCTTCATTGACAAAGCTGCGTTAGAGCAGAATTTACAAGAAATTTTTGAGCACAAACTTGGAACAGATAACGAAGAATTTATCGCAGGCATGGTGGCGTGTTCTGTACCGATTTTAAATGCAGAACAAGACATTGTGGCATGTCTATATACCCACGCACCCACAATTCGTAAGTCTTTACAGGATTTGATGGCGTATGAACCTGTGCTACGCGAGGCAGCACAGGAACTCAGTCAATTGATTCAGCAAGGATAATCTGTATTCGATTAATTCAGCGTTGGCATAGAGAATTGTACGCCTTCACGGACATTGCTCGATGGCCAACGTTGGGTAATGGTTTTACGGCGCGTGTAAAAACGTGCACCGTCTGGGCCATAGGCATATAAATCACCAAACAATGAACGCTTCCAACCACCAAAACTATGATAAGCCACTGGTACAGGCAACGGGACATTGACCCCAACCATCCCCACTTGGATATGATCGGTAAAGTAACGTGCAGCTTCACCATCGCGGGTATAGATACAGGTACCGTTACCATATTCATGATCATTAATCAGTTGCATGGCTTCTTGCATGGTCGCAACACGAATCACTTGTAGCACAGGGCCAAAGATTTCCTGCTTATAGCTGAGCATGTCTGGGCTCACATGATCAATCAGGGTTGCACCTACAAAGTAACCATTTTCATAGCCTTCAGGTGCAGCATGACGACCATCGACCACCACCGTTGCGCCTTGCTGCTCTGCGCTGTCAATATGTCCGATCACTTTGGCTTTATGTTCTGCGGTAATTACAGGGCCGAAGTCATTGTCTTTATTGGCAAAGTGTCCGTATTTCAAACCTTGCATACGTTCACTGAGTTGCTGTACCAAAGCATCGGCTGTTTCATCACCCACTGCAACAGCAACTGATAACGCCATACAGCGCTCACCCGATGAACCAAATGCTGCACCCAACAATGAACTCACGACATTTTCAAGATCTGCATCAGGCATCACAATCGCATGGTTTTTCGCACCGCCAAGTGCCTGACAGCGTTTACCTGTTGAAGTTGCAGTCTGGTAAATGTATTCGGCAATTGGGGTTGAACCAACAAAACTCACCGCTTGTACACGGCGATCGTGCAGTAAAGTATCGACCGCGACTTTGTCACCATTCACCACATTAAACACACCATCTGGCAAACCTGCCTGTTTCAACAATTCAGCAAGGAAAAGTGTTGAAGATGGATCTTTTTCTGATGGTTTTAAAACAAAACAGTTCCCGCAGACGATTGCCATCGGGAACATCCACAGCGGTACCATTACGGGGAAGTTAAATGGGGTAATCCCTGCGACCACACCGAGCGGTTGGAACTCACTCCATGAATCAATTGATGGGCCTACATTTTTGCTAAATTCACCTTTGAGAAATTCTGGTGCACCACAGGCATATTCCACATTTTCAATACCGCGCTGTAGTTCGCCCGCAGCATCATGCACGATTTTGCCGTGTTCAGCCCCAATCAACTCACAGATTTTATCGGCATGTTGTTCGAGTAATTCTTTAAATTTAAACATGACACGCGCACGTTTAATTACAGGGGTATCACGCCATTCAGGAAATGCGGCTTGTGCAGCGGCAATTGCCTGCTCGACAGTTTCAATACTGGCAATGGCAACTTCCTTGCTTTGCTCTCCTGTTGACGGGTTATAAACGGCTTGGGTACGTGCATGGTCGTAACACAGTTTGCCTTGGATAAAGTGACCAATCATGTCCATTGTGGGAGTTCCTCGTTGTGATTCTAAGATCAGACTTCTTTCATAAGACCTTTTTATTTCTCCCTCAGGGAGAAAAATAAAGAGGGGTAAATGCTTATGAAAGTGGTCTAGTGTTGATTTTAAAAATAAGCCATTTACAGCCATAATTTTTGATAAAGCTGTACCATTTCTTCAGTGCTAGGTACAACTGGATTATTGTTTGGTGAACCCGATGCTAAAGCTTGTTCTGCCATAGTTTCAACCACAGCATCAAAATCAGCTTTATTGACACCAAATTCTGCCAAAGTCGGTACTTTGAGTTCTCGATTAATCTGCTCTAGTGCCGCAACCAGTTTTTGATTGGCAAGATCGGTCGCATCATTGGGTTCTGCAACACCCATGGCTTTAGCACAGGTGGCATACCGTTCAGGTGCCGCATTAATCGAATAAGCCGTGATCATCGGTAATAACATGGCATTGGAGAGTCCATGCGGCACATGGAAAAATGCCCCGATTGGTCGGCTCATGCCATGCACCAAAGCCACGGAAGCATTGGAAAATGCAATCCCTGCCAAGGTCGCACCAAGCATCATCTGTTCACGTGCGGTAGCATCTTCAGGGTGTTGATAGACTTGAATCAGGTTTTGACCAATCAATTTCATCGCTGCGATTGCTTGTGAGTCACTGTATAGATTGGCTTTTTTACTAACATAAGCTTCAATGGCATGGGTCAGTGCATCAATGCCTGTATCAGCAGTGGTACGCGCAGGTAAACTCAGTGTCAGTTCATAGTCAACAATCGCCGCGACTGGCAAAAAGCCAATTCCCGTGCACAGCATTTTTTCATGGGTGACGTCATCGGTAATAATGGTGAATTTGGTACATTCCGAGCCAGTGCCTGCCGTGGTGGGCATCGCAATGATTGGCAGACCTGTTTCATGCACTTGACGTGGGAATTTATAATCGCGTATCTCTCCGCCAAATTTCCCTAAAATACCAATCGCTTTGGCACTGTCAATCACACTGCCACCACCAATCGCAATGATCGCATCGTAATCTTGAGACTGAACTTTTTCGACACCCGCAGCAATCGAGCTGGCGGTCGGCTCTGGAATGGTATCGGCAAAGTAGTCGGTTGAGATATTGGCTTGAGCCAAAATCGCCTGTAGTTGATCGACATAACCCAAAGACAGCATGACACGGTCAGTAATGATTAAAGGTTTACTTGCCCCTAACGATGCCAAAATATCGGGCAACTGACTTCGTGCATTACGCCCAATTTCTAAAATACGTGGTAAAACAATACGGTGTGACATAACACACTTCCCTATCTTATTAAAATGATCCAAATAAAGTGCCCAAGACAATCACTGCAACCAAGGCAACAAGTGGAATAATCACCGCAACCATGAACATATCAAAATATGACTGCCGATGCGTTAATCCACACAATGTAATAATCGTGATGACTGCGCCGTTGTGAGGTAATGAATCCAGTGCGCCAGATGCCATAGACGCTACGCGGTGCATCAACTCTGGAGAAATCGAAAATTGATGAGCCAAATTCATATACGTTGTGCCCATGGTATTGAGTGCAATACTCAATCCACCTGAGGCTGATCCTGTAATGCCTGCCAGAACATTAACCACAATCGCTTCAGAAACTAAAGGATTACTTGGCGCAAGCCCAACCAAAAAATCACGCAGAATAAGGAAGCCAGCCAAAGATGCAATCACTGATCCATAACCAACTTCCGATGCTGTATTAAAAATTGGAAGGAATGAAGAACTGACACCCTGCTGTATAGAATGTCGTACATCTTCAATACGTGACCAGTTCAACACAATAATACTCAAGCAAGCACAAACCAGTG
This sequence comes from Acinetobacter sp. MB5, assembly GCF_003261585.1. GTDB lineage: Bacteria > Pseudomonadota > Gammaproteobacteria > Pseudomonadales > Moraxellaceae > Acinetobacter. Next base: position 382,758 of record NZ_POVU01000001.1, read on the forward strand.
CACACACAATTGCCCACAGACCAACCACGGATGCCAGTGAAGCCTGCCCAAACTGGCTGCTGGCAAGAAAACTGGTATCCATATGTGGGAACACTAACTTGGTTAAGGCAAAGTTCATCACGATCACCACGAAAATTGGTGCAAACGCCACCATTAAGCTTGGGCGATCTCCATCAACTACATGCACTTGATGATGTTGCTCATACGCATGTTGACCATATCCTTCTTGTGCAAATGCCGCCTGCTTAACACGATAATTCAGCCAATACATCCCACCACATAACATCATTGCTGCACCAATCACACCTAACCATGGCGCTGCGTATAAATCTGTTTTGAAATATGGCATTGGAATCGCATTTTGTATCGCAGGTGTTCCTGGCAATGCTGTCATTGTAAAGGTCAATGCCCCTAGCATAATTGCTGCGGGAATAAGACGTTTTGGTAACTGCAACTCAAGAAATAGCGCAGCGGCAATTGGAAAGACAGCAAAGCCCACAACAAATAACGAGACACCGCCATAGGTTAAAATCGCGCAAGACAACACAATTGAGAGCATGGCACGTTGTTGCCCCAAACGTTCTACAAAAAAATTGGCAATGGTTCGTGCTGAACCTGAATCATCCATGAGCTTGCCAAAAATTGCACCCAGTAAAAATAATGGAAAATATTTAATGACATAGCCACCTAGCCCTGTCATGAAAATTTGAGTGTAATAGCCCAATAAAGCATGGCTCATCCCACTCCACATTACTGCAAACAAAGCCAGTAATGGCGCTAAAACGATGACACTAAATCCTTTATATGCCAGATACATCAGCAATATTAAGGACAAGACAATACCTGTGAGTCCTAACATTGGAAAACATCCTTGATTTTTGACTATCCATTTTTTATAAAATGATACGATTCGTATCATTATTAAATTAATATAAATTAACTTTCGCATCCCCGCAAATGATTTTTTATCGACTTTAGTCAACAAGCCATTGTTCTACCTTCATGTCGTCATATTCTAAAAATAAAAAAACCGCTTAATTCAGCGGTTGGAGATAAAACGAAATTGGGCTTTCCACGACTAGCGATAAACCATTCCACCATCGGTTAAAATTGATTGTCCTGTAATATAGTCCGAATCCTCACTGGCTAAGAATGCCACCAAAGCTGCCACATCATCTGGCGTTTCAGCACGCCCCAAGGCAATCCCTTCAACATATTTTTTGTAGGTTTCACCTATCGCCGCGCCTGTAATTTCAGAAAAACGCTTATCGATTTCCACCCACATGTCTGTGCCAACTATTCCAGGGCAATAGCCATTTACGGTAATACCTTGACTGGCATATTCTTTGGCGGCTGCCTGTGTCAGTGCCCGCACTGCAAATTTGGTCGCTGAATACACACCCAGCAAAGCAAAGCCATCATGTCCTGCAATTGAACAGGCATTGATAATCTTGCCTTTTTGCTTACGCTGCTGAAATTTCTTGGCAGCGGCCTGTATGCCCCATAACACGCCACCAATATTCACATCAACAATTTTATGAAATTCCGCAGGCGTGACATCGGCAAGTGCCTGAACCTGAGCAATGCCTGCATTATTGATCAGGATATCGAAACCACCCAAGCTGCTTTCAGCATGGTCAATCGCCAGTGTGACCTGTTCCAACTGACTGACATCGGCAATAAAGGTACTGGCTTGAACACCCAATGCCTGCACTTCCTGTTGCACTGCTTGTAATTTTTCCTGATGCATGTCGACCAATGCCACATGCACGCCCTCTTGTGCCAGACGTAGTGCAATCCCGCGTCCAATTCCCTGTGCTGCACCTGTGACCAAGGCAACTTTATTGTGTAACCCTCTTGGCATTTTTTGATCCTTTTGATTTGAATGACCAGGAGAATCCTGCTCCTGTAATCAAGATGACTTCCCTCAGTTTAATTCTTGTGGTCTTCTATTCAGCGCAAAGAATCGGGGTTAACCAAGAGAAGTCTGTGTTCTTTATATTTATGGATGAACAATAACTTTCACCGCAGATTCATTGTTATGAATCAGGGTTTCAAAACCTTGTGAAATCAGATCATCCAGTTGAATGCGCTGAGTAATAAACGGTTCAAGATTAATCTTACCTTGCTCAACCAGTTTGATGGTTTCCTGATGATCATTGACGTAGGCAATCGTGCCACGCACATCTAGTTCTTTCATCACCACGCTATGCACATTAATGGTGGCTGGATGGCTCCAGATCGACACGATCACAATCACGCCTGTCGGCTTGGTTGCAGCGACCAAGGTATCTAAAACCTTGTTGACGCTACTGCATTCAAAGGCAACATCAACACCGCGATCTTGGGTAATTTTCATGACTTCGGCGACCACATCGACCTGTGATGGATCGAGAATATAATCGGCAACGCCTGATTCTTTGGCTTTTTCCTTACGTTTACTACTCAGTTCGGTGACGATCACGGTTAAGCCTTTGGCTTTGAGAATCGCAGAGAGCAATAAACCAATCGGCCCTGCTCCACCCACCAAAGCAATATCGCCTGCTTTCGCGCCACTGCGCACATAGGCATGATGCCCCACCGAAAGCGGTTCAATCAGCGCTGCCTGATCGAGCGGAATGCTGTTAGAAATCGGATGTACCCAACGGCGTTTCACCGCAATTTTTTCCGATAATCCACCACCGCGACCACCCAAGCCAATAAAGTTCATATTTTTGGAGAGATGATAGTTTTCACCTGGACCTGTCGGCACATCATCAGCAATAATATATGGCTCAACTACCACATGTTGCCCCACCTGAATATCCGTCACGCCTTCGCCGACTGCATAGACTACGCCTGAAAACTCATGCCCCATCGTGATCGGTGCAGATTCCCCCGAAATCGGATGCGGATGACCACATGGTGGAATAAAAATCGGGCCTTCCATAAATTCATGCAGGTCAGTGCCGCAAATGCCACACCATGCCACCTGAATGCCGACTGTACCTGCGGCGACTTCTGGTTCTGGAATATCTTCAATGCGGATATCCCCTTTGTCATAAAAACGTGCTGCTTTCATTGTTTTGTATCCGTCAAATGATGAGTGAAAAAGTTAAATATGAATCGCGCGTTGCATGGATGCCAAAATCGATTCATGCATCGCTTCCGATAAGGTTGGATGCGGGAAAATGACCTGTGCCAATGTCGCATCGGTCGCTTCAAGATATTTGGCAATCGCAAAACCGTGAATATGCTCGGTAACTTCATGCCCCACCATGTGCGCGCCTAGCAGTTCACCTGTTTCCGCATGAATAATGGTTTTAACAAAGCCTGCACTATCACCAAGTGCCAAGGCTTTACCATTGGCAGAGAGTGGAAACTTACCAATATGAATCGGCAGATTTTGGGCTTTCGCTGCTGATTCATGCAGCCCGATACTCGCCACTTGTGGATGAGTAAAAATACACCCAGGAATTTGGCTACGATCTAGTGCATGTACACCTTGCACGCCTGCAATTTTTTCAACACACAAAATACCTTCGTGGCTGGCTTTGTGTGCCAAACACGGCGCACCCGCAACATCCCCAATCGCATACAACCCGACAACATTGGTTTTGCAGAAGCTATCGGTCTGAATAAAGCCTTGAGGATTTAACTCCACACCTAAATCTTCCAATCCTAAATTTTTGGTATTCGGCTGTACACCAATCGCTGAAAGCACCTGATCAAATTCAAGTGTCTGTTCACCTTGAGGTGTCGTCACTACACACTGCACTTGTTCATTCACAATGCTGATGCTTTGAATCGCGGCTTGAGTCAGTATCTGCATGCCTTTTTGCTGAAACTGCTTTTGCACATACTTAGCAACTTCAACATCTTCAGTCGGTAAAATTTGCTTGGCAATATCAATCAGCGTGACCTGACAACCCAAGTCCTGATACAAACTGGCAAACTCGCTGCCGATTGCACCCGAACCCACCACCAGTAAACGCTTTGGCAATTGTTCAGGAACCAAAGCTTCTTTATAACTCCAGACATATTTGCCATCGACAGGGAGCTGTGGCAAATGCCGTGCCTGTGCGCCTGTCGCTAAAATAATGTGCGGTGCCGTTAAGATTTGCTGTTTTCCATTAGCATCGGTCAGTTGCAAGGTTTCTTTGCCAATCAGTTTGGCTTTGGCATCGAACACCGTGACCTGATTTTTTTTCAGCAAATGGGCAATGCCCTGTACCAGTTGTGCTGACACCTGACGGCTATGCTTGACCAGTTGTTGCAGATCAAACTCAATCTGCGACAATTGAAAACCAAACTGTCCCGCATGTTTAAGCTGGGTTGCCAGTTCCGCGCCTGCAAGTAAAGCTTTGGTCGGAATACAACCCCAGTTCAGACAAATCCCGCCCAAATGCTGTGCTTCAACAATCGCCGTGTTTAGCCCGAGCTGGGCTGCACGAATGGCAGCCACGTACCCTCCTGGCCCTGCACCCACCACCACCACATCAAATTGTGTTTCTGACATGCGGTTTCTCCTAGACCAAAATCAGGGCGGGGTTTTCAACAAACTGTTTGAAGCTTGCCAAAAATTTTGCCCCAACTGCACCATCAATCACGCGGTGATCACAAGACAACGTTGCCGTGACGATTTCCCGAACCACGATTTCACCTTGCTCAACCACAGCACGTGCTTCAGATGCACCGAGTGCCATAATCGCGCCTTGTGGTGGATTGATGATGGCATCAAACTGTTTAATGCCAAGCATGCCCAAATTGGAAATACTAAAACTGCCACCCTGAAACTCGTCAGGCTGTAATTTTCCAGTTTTGGCACGAGTGGCTAAATCACGCATTTCGGTTGAAATTTCAGAGAGTGATTTTTGATTGGCTGCTTTCACAATCGGGGTGATTAAGCCATTGGGAATCGCCACTGCCACTGAAATATCGGCCTGAGCAAATTGCAAAATCGACTGGGTTGCTTCGTCAAACTGCACATTAACCTCAGGCACTTTGAGCAATGCTGCCGCAGCCGCTTTAATCAACATATCGTTAATCGATAATTTTACCTGCGGAACGCTATCATTGATTTGCTTACGTAGGTTTTGCATAGCCTCAACATTGAGATCCACTGTTAAACGGAAATGTGGCGCATTGCGTTTCGCTGCTTGCAGACGCGAAGCAATCGCTTTACGCATGGCATTTAAGGCAATCGCAGTGACCTGATTTTTGGGTGCAGATTCTGAACTGGTCGCAGAAGATTCAGCACACACAGTACTTGGATTGTCCCGATGATATAGCGCTTCAACATCTTCCTTACACACGCGTCCACGCGAACCCGACACACGACAGTCATTCAGGTTAATGCCCCACTGTTTCGCCAAACGGCGCGCCACGGATGTTGCAAAAACCTGACTGTCATCGGCAGTAGACTTCGCAACTTTACCAGAGGATTGTACTTGAACTTTTACATCTGCCCATTGTCCGCCCGCGGCACGTACCGCAGTCTGGATGTCTTGTACGCTAATACGCCCTTCACGCCCTGAACCTGAAACTTTTGCCAAATTCACATTGTGCTTTGCAGCCAGTTTCAGTGCATGTGGCGTGGCAAAAATCGTGGCATCTTGCTGATAACCTTGTAATGCCGCAGGAATCACAAAACCCGTTTGTGTTGTTGCAGGTGCTTTGGCAACTGGCGCAGTCGTACTTGCCACAGCTACAGACGGTGCTGCGACTTCGGCTTGTGGTACGGTTGCCGCCACAGCCGTTTCCGCCTGAACCGCAGGTGCAGGACTCACAGTTGCGCCCCCTAAAGACTGTACAAACTGTTCAATTTCAGCAGCGGAAACACTGCTTTCTGCACAGACAGCAATGAGCCCACCTACAGGTAAAGTATCGCCATCTTTAGCAATGATTTTGCGTAAGGTACTGCCAAAGGGTGCTTCAAGGACATTGACGATTTTGGTGGTTTCAATCTCGCAGATTTCCTGCCCTTTGCTAAAACTGTCACCTTCCTGAATCAACCATTGGGCAATCGTGCCTTCTTCCATGGACAATCCCCATTTCGGGATTTCCAGCGTTTTGATTTCGCTCATCCTAAGCCTCCAAGGTTTTACGTACAGCCTGCTCGATGCGTTCTACGCTCGGAATCCATTCCTTTTCCAATACAGGTGAAAATGGCACGGGTGTATGTGGCGGCGTGACGAGTTCAATTGGTGCTTTCAGATAGTGGAAGCCTTTTTGTGCAATCAGCGCAGCGACATCATGCCCGAAGCCACAACGCGCTGCCGACTCATCTACAATCACCACACGCCCTGTCGATGCAACCGATTCCAAAATACCTTCTTCATCCAGTGGTGAAATAGTACGCGGATCAACCACTTCGACTGAAATGCCTTCTTTTGCCAGTTTGTCAGCCACTTCATTGGCACGGTGCACCATCAGGCTTAAAGCAATAATGGTGACATCTGTTCCTTCGCGGGTGTAATTCGCCACACCAAACGGAATGGTATAGGCTTCGTCTGGCACTTCACCTTTAATGTCGTACAGCATTTTGTGCTCACAGAACACCACAGGGTCATCGTCACGAATGGCTTGAGTGAGTAAACCTTTGACATCGTAAGGGCTAGATGGCACAACCACCTTCAAACCTGGCACGGCTGCAAACACGTTATACGGCGACTGCGAGTGCTGCGCTGCTGCTGAGAAGCCCGCACCGATCATGCCACGCACCACCATTGGCGCTTTGGCTTTGCCACCAAACATATAGCGGAATTTTGCGGCTTGGTTATACAGCATGTCATGACAGACACCGTAAAAGTCCATAAACATCAGGTCCGCCACAGGGCGCAAACCGGTTGCGGCTGCACCTGCCGCCATCCCAATAATCGCAGACTCAGTAATCGGCGTGTCAATCACGCGCTCTGAGCCAAACTCCGTCCACAAACCTTTGGTGACACCGAGCACCCCACCAAAACCTTCGATTTTATTTTCTTCGGTGTTTTTACCGCCATGTCCTCCACGGACATCTTCCCCAACCACAAACACGGTTGGGTCTCGGCGCATTTCCAGTTCAATCGCTTCTTTGATCGCGTTACGAAAACTTTTATTTGGCATGATTCACTATTCCCTTAGTAAGACACATAAACGTCGGTCAACAGTTGCTCGGCTTTTGGATATTCCGCCGCACGTGCTTTGGCAACCGCATCATCGACATTGGCTTTCGATGCCACATCAATCGCATCGAGTTTGGCAACATCGACTTTGCCTTTGACTTTTTTACGGAATATTTTCAGTGGGTCTTTATGCTCTTTGACATAGTCCACTTCTTCTTTAGAGCGGATCAATCCCGGATCGCCCTCAAAATGCCCATAAAAACGGTTGGTCACGGTTTCAATCACACTTGGGCCTTCACCACGACGCGCACGCTCAATGGCTTTTTTTGCTGCGTCATATACGGCAAAGAAGTCGGTGCCATCGACCTTAACTGCAGGCAAACCAAAACCTGCTGCACGCCCTGCAATGTCTTTACTGCCCACTGCGTAGTCATGCCCTGTACCTTCACCAAAACCATTGTTTTCAAATACAAAAATGACTGGAAGATTCAGCACCACCGCCATATTCATGGCTTCAAAAGTCAAGCCTTGGTTAGAACCGCCATCACCTGTAAAAGACAGTCCAATCCCACCCGTTTTTAGGGTTTTCGCAGTCAATGCCGCACCAATCGCTAAAGGAGGGCCACCGCCTACAATCCCGTTTGCGCCGAGCATACCCTTGTCCAAATCGGCAATATGCATCGAACCGCCTTTACCACGGCAAAGACCATCATCTTTCCCAAAAATTTCCAGCATCATGGCGTGAATATCACAGCCTTTGGCAATACAGTGCCCATGCCCACGGTGAGTCGAGGTAATGTAGTCTTTATCGGTTAAATTTTCGCAGATACCCACTGCAACCGCTTCTTCACCACTGTATAAGTGAATGAACCCCGGAATATCACCATTGGTATTTTCTTCGTGAAGTCGGTCTTCAAATTCACGAATATCGCGCATACGTTTATATGCGGCAAGTAATTGCTCTTCAGTAAGCTGCATATCCATATCCCTTATATTTTAAATATCATCTTTAAAATGAAATTAATCTAACGGTTCGATTTAAACCATCTGTATTTATATAAAATCAAATTTTTAATATTGGATATTAGACTAAAAAAGTTTTTGATTTATTTTTAGACAAAAATGAAATAAAACAAGCAATTAAACCAATAAAATAAAATGTTATTTTTTATTAATAATCAATAAATTATAAAAACAAACCTTCAACCAACCTTTGCCTGATAATCTATAATGCTGCTATTTTAATTTAAAGGCATCAATGATTTTAAAATAGAGGTTATTTATACATTATTCCGAGTAAATCAATCAATTTAAATCACATAAGGATATGTTTTAAATGTCACAAAGTATAAAACCACAACAAGGCGAAAAATTACGGGGTGCAGATAAACTGGCACGTATTCCCGTTAAAATTATTCCCAGTGAACATTTACCTAAAAAACCACAGTGGATACGCAGTAAAATCAGCGATCCTGAAGAAATTAAGCGCATTCAGCGTTTATTAAGACAACAAAAGCTGTATACCGTGTGTGAAGAAGCCGCTTGCCCCAATCTGCCACAATGCTTTGGCAGTGGTACTGCGACCTTTATGATCATGGGCGATATTTGCACGCGGCGTTGTCCATTTTGCGATGTGGCACATGGTCGCCCGTTGGCACTCGATGCCGATGAACCCATGCATCTTGCCGAAACGGTGGCACGTTTAAAGCTCAATTATGTGGTGATAACTTCCGTAGATCGAGATGATCTGATCGATGGTGGCGCACAGCATTTTGTGGATTGCATTCGTGCAATTCGAGCGCAATGCCCAGAGACGCGGATTGAAATTTTAGTGCCTGATTTTCGCGGTCGGATGCCTTTGGCACTAGAAATTTTAAGTCGCTGCCCGCCCGATGTATTTAATCACAATATTGAAACCGTGCCACGCTTGTATAAAGCCATGCGCCCGGGTTCTGACTATCAGCACTCACTCCAGTTATTGCAACAGTTTAAGCGGCGTTGTCCCGATATTTTGACCAAATGCGGATTGATGGTCGGTCTGGGTGAGATTGAAGCCGAGGTGTTGGCTTTACTCAATGATCTGAAAGACCATGAGGTCGATCTAGTGACAATTGGACAATACTTACAGCCAAGCCCTGCGTATGCCCCGATTCAGCGTTTTGTCGAACCTGCCGAATTTCAGCGTTATCAAACGCATGGTCAACATTTAGCGTTTTTTAATTTATGGAGTGCGCCGATGGTGCGTTCCAGTTACTTTGCCGACAAGCAATACTTGGGAGAAAATCTACCTATTTTTTAATAACCATAGAAAAAACAAGTGTTTCATTTTACAGTTCACAAAGTACCGAAATTTTTTAACATTTTTCGAGCAAACTACAGCAACAATCTGCTATAAATTGGTGTGGGAGATGAGGCGACACAAGATTTAGAAATAGCCAAGAGATCGGGACAAACTGCTGTTTTAGATCATAAAAAATCGTTTCTTTGCTGTGAATTTGAATGCACTAAACTGCGATGGGACAGACAAAATGCTCAACGGATATGAGTCTAATGCCCCATCTTTTGAAGGATAACAACATGGATATGCAACACACTCGTTTTTCTGGCACATCTGCTGATTCGCTTCTTTCTTTAACTGCCGCACCACTGCTTTGTTTAGAGCAAAACTGGCAGTCTTCCTTATTTGGGCGCAGTATTCAACACGGACAACGCGAGCTTGCCAGCATTGCTGATGAAGCGGGCATGGCAATTGGGGTCACTGACAGTTGTGGCACATTGCTCTGGACATGGAGCAGTAGTGCCATGCGTTCTTCTGCCGAGCAGGTGCATTTTGTTGAAGGTGGACAATGGTCAACCCAATCGGTGGGAACCAATGCGATTGGTCTAGCACTCAATACCCATCAAACCAGTTGTGTCTATTCACATGAAAATAGCATGAACAGTGTGCGTGACTGGGTCTGTTATGCCACCCCAATTATTGACCAAAAAACCAAGCAATATTATGGCATTATGAATTTATCTGCCAAATATAAACGCCATAGTACTTTGGGAAAATTGGCGGTCGAACGCTGTGCAGAATTACTCAGCCAGATTTTTCATGTACAACAGCAAGACTGCCTGTCCATGAATCTGTTTGGCATGCCACAAGTCACATTTAATCAAACCTCACTCACCCTGACGCAACGCCAAACCGAAATTTTATGTATTTTGGCACTCTGCCCCACAGGAATTCAGCTTGATGAGTTGCACTATGCACTTTATGGTGATCGGGACGTTAGTTTAACGACCTTAAAAGCCGAAATTTCGCAGCTCCGCCATTTACTCAAAGGTGGGATTCAGTCACGTTGTTACCGTCTGAATTGTGAGTTGCAATGTGACTTTCTCATGGCAGAAAAAGCCTTGAATGCAGGTTATATGCAAACCGTGTTTAATTTATATAAAGGCGAATTTTTACCGAAAACCGATAGCCCATTTTTACGGGCATGGCGCGATGCTTTTGATGCGCGCCTGAGCCACTATATTTATCACTGTCAAGATGCAAACTTGCTGCTGACTTTGGTCAATCGTGCACCTGAACGTCTGGATGCCATTGAACGGTTATTGGAAATTTTACCTGAAGACAGCCCGTATTTAGACAAAGTACAGACCTTACTCAGTCGGAGTTAAACATTCTAAATAAATTGATCACCTGCCAATGCGTCAATTCAAATTGGCAGGTTGATGTTTAGTCCACCGCGCCTTGTGGCTTTCTGAGATTCAGCATCCATAACATGATCTGTAATGCCAAAATACTTAAAACCCAAATAGGCATTAAAAAATACAGCACCGCTAAAACCAGTAAACTGATTCCACGCTGTACAGAATTGGCAGACTGCCACAAACGTATCACCTGACGATTGAGATGCTGCAAGGTTGAACGTGCTTGTGCATAGCTCCACCATGCCCGATAAGCAAAAACCACTAACCCCAAAATCAAAGCACCACTGAGGACCAAGACCAGTTGATTGACCCAGCCAAACAGCACCCCGATATGGGCATCAACGCCCCAACGGGTCAACTTGGCAGACAGTGGAAACTTGGCAAACTCGATTTGATCGACCACTTTCTGTTGCTGCATATCCACCGCAATCGCATCGACTTGTACAGGCCAACGATGACGCATTTCTTCAATTGTCCATGCTTTGTCACTGCTATAGCTCGGTTTGATTTGCAAATATTCTGAAGTCAGTCCATTTTGCTGTGCCAGTTTTTCAATCACATCAAAATTTTTCAAAATCAGTGGTTGCGGCTGAACTGACATGGGCATCGACATGTGATGTTCTGCGTGAGCGTCCATCGGCATAGACATCGACATAGGGCTGAGTTGAGTATTTAGAGTTGGCGTATCGCTGTTTGCCAAATGTCGCAGTTTGGCAATATTGGCCCCTGCCCAGTTTGACCATGTCAGCCCTGTTGCTGAAAAAAACAGCAGCATTGGAAACACACTTAAACCTACCCACGCATGCCAGCGCAAGTTCTTTTGTCGCGCATGTGCTTTACTGACTTTCATCTGCTGACGCTTTCGATACCACTGCCATAACCCAGTCAATGCAAAAATCCCGAGCCAACTGGCTGCCAACTCACTGTAGGCACGCCCAAATGTACCGAGTAGCAAGTTGCGATGTAAATTATCTAAAAAGGTACGAATTGGCAGTACACCACTGGTGCCATACACAGGTAATTGTCCTTGTACGGCAAGCGTATACGGATTAATAAAAACCGCATGGCTATGTTCAGGATCATTCGGATTGAGATACAAAACCCGTGTGGTTGCATTGGGTTGCGGTGCAGGACGTACAGCCGTAATGATCGCTTGTGCAGGTAAAACCTTTTGTGCAGCAGCCACTTGTAGACTTAATGCTTGTTCCGACTGTGAAAGATCATGCACGGCAAAGAGCTGCTTTTGATACACTGCATGTTCAATCTGTGGTGTCAGTGCGTAAAGCAAACCTGTCAATGCAGCAATAAAAATAAACGGCGCAACCAACACTCCAAGCTGGACATGCAAGACATGTAGCAATTGATTGGAAAAGTGAGTTTGCGATGAATTTTTCTGCATAAAACAGCCCAGAACCTTCAGAAATAGGCTGCATCTTATCAATCTTGTGCTAGGCTGTGTACCTTTTTCGGGGAATGCTGGAACTTGGATTAAGTCATGCAGCGCTATGGTTTGTTTTTCGGCTTGATGGCACTTTTGCTTCAAAACCTTGTGTTTTGGCAGGTCGCTATGCCTAAAAGCATGCAAAACAACATGATTTGTGAACAGATTAGCGTTGCACTTGAACAAAGCAGCATGTCCATGTCACAGATGCATATGTCTGCGGCTGAGCATTCCCAAATGCAAAAACAACATGACAAAATGTTGCAGCATTGTCACTTTTGCGAGTTGTTCCATCACCTCTCGCCAATCACTGAGCCGAGCTTAACGCTCATCGAAAACAAAATTCTGGTTCGCCTGATTGTTTTCGCTGCGCTCAGCTATGTGTTTTTCTATCTACGCCGTTTATTCCTCTGCCCCCAAGGTCGAGCACCGCCTTTTGCCTTCAACTTTGCATAGTTTTGTTTAAGCGAAAAATTTTTCGCACACCGTTATTTTGCTTTTGTTGAAAGGCTTCGTTATGCCACGTATTTTTTTATTGCACCCTTTAACTTGGGGAATTCTTGCTGCGTCTATTGCTGTGACAGCTCATACTGCCGATCAGGTGAGTGACTCAACCACCATTTCAGATTTACCCATCATTACCGTATCTGCCGAAAAACAGGATGAACGACATTTGTCCTCTCAGGCAATCACCCAGTTCAAACACAACTTGCTAGAAGTGCCCTTTACCAAATCGCATGTTTCTGAAAAAGATATTCAAAACTACAACATCCAGCGGGTCAGCGATGCACTGGCTTTGGTGAATGGCGTGATGTATCAGGACAGTTATGGCGGCGGTTTTTGGGATAACTATTCATTTCGTGGCTTTAGTACCGACCCCAACATGGGTACGATGTACATGCGTAACGGTTTAAGTTCTCTGAGTGGGATTCATGCGCCCTGTGACATGGTCAACATCCAGTCGATTGATTTTCTCAAAGGGCCGATGGCAGCCATGTATGGGCAAGGTGCGATTGGCGGAATCATGAACATCTCCACCAAGCAGCCTGAGTGGCAACCCAAAACCGAAGTTTCTGTCAGTGGCAGCACCGAACAACAGTATCGTGGTTCAATCGATACCACAGGTGCAATCAATGATGTACTTGCCTACCGCTTAGGTGTGGCGTATGAAAATAACCAGAGCTTCCGTGATCATGTGGACAATCAACACGATTACATTGCGCCACAACTGGCATGGAAAATCTCCGATCAGACCCAGCTCAATCTCGATACCGAATTTGCAAATTATCGCGGTGTTTTTGACCGTGGCATTCCCATGGTCAACGGCCAGTTTGGGAACATTCACAGTTTCTACGGTGAACCTAGCGATGGCGATATCAAGATTAAAGATCAGATGGTTCAGATACGCCTGAATCATCAGTTTAATGACAACTGGGACAGCACCACCGCACTAAGTTATGAACACGGCGAACGTGAAGGCACATCGACCGAGATTTCATCGATCAGTAGCGACGGTCTAACGGCTAACCGTTTCCGTCGTTATCGACATTTTGAAACTGACACCACCCAGTTTCAGCAGATTTTACGTGGAAAATTCAGCACAGGTTCGATTCGCCATGAAGTCGTTGCCAACGTTGAAGCGGGTCACTACACCATCGACCAGTTACAGTTAAGAAGTGCATCTGGGGCAAGTAGTCCGATTAACATTGCCAATCCTGTCTATGGTCAGACGATTTTACCACTGACCCGTACCACAAAATACAACCAAGAAACCCAAGACATGTTGGGGCTCAACTTACAAGATCAGATCTTCCTGAATGATCAATGGAATGTGGTGTTGGGTGGGCGCTATAACCGTTTACAACAGCAGATTGATGACTACCGCACGGGGATTTCTGCCAAACAAACCTTCACCCCATTTACCCCACGCGCTGCGATTAATTATCAACCGACTGTAAAATGGTCGTTGTATAGCAACTGGGGAAAATCGTTTGAACTCAACACAGGCTTAGACAAGAACAATCAACTCTATGATCCTGAAAAAACCGAAAGTTGGGAAATCGGCACGAAATATCAGTTCTTGCCAAAAAGCTGGTTGGGGCTGACGTATTTTAATCTGGATAAGCACCACTTACTGACTGAGGGTATTAGCGACAGTTATGTGGATAGTGGGCATGTACAAAGTCATGGGCTTGAAGTCGAATTGCAGCATCAACTCACCGAAAATTTACGGATTAACGCTAACTACACCTTAACCCATGCGTCAGTGATTGAAAGTGAAGTCGATGTCAAAGGTGCACGCCTGAAAAACATTCCAAAACATACGGCGAACCTGTCAGCAGATTATCAGTTCCATATTGCAGATTACCCTGCGGGACTGGTGGGAAATATTAACTACTTTGGTCACCGCAGCGCGAATTACATCGATAATGGCACAAGCTTGCCTTCATTTACTGTGGTGAATGTTGGTGGTTATCTCTTGCCACGTCCAGATGTTCGGGTGCAGCTCAATATCAGCAACCTGTTTAACCGCACTTATTATGTGTCGAGTTATACCAATTACTGGGTTCAACCAGGTGAGCCGTTAAAAGCAACACTCACTTTAAACTGGACATTCTAAGTTTTGGTTTTGCACGCCATCTTGATGGTGGCGTGTATCTGAATAACTTAGGCTATTTACCCCAAATCCGTTCCAAGGTATTGAGCCAGTTTTCTCGACATAACTGATGAATCAGATTTTCACTATAACCGCGTCGCTGCATGTGCTGCACAATCTTTGGCAAACCTGTCACATCTTCAAGTTCCTGACTGATAAAACCACCATCAAAGTCTGAACCAAAGCCCACGTGCGCTTCTCCGACATGTGCCATCAAATATTCAATATGATCCAGAATCACATCAAGGGAGGTCTCGCGATTACGCTGACCATCCTCACGTAGAAATGCGGTATCGAAATTTACCCCGATCATGCCTTGCGTTTCCTGAAAGGCTTTGAGTTGATGATCGGTCAAATTACGTGCTTGTGGACATAAGGTATGGGCATTGGAATGCGTGGCAACCATCGGCTGTTGCAACAGTTCTGCCGTATCCCAAAAGGCACGTTCGTTCATGTGCGATACATCCACGACCATGTGCAGTTCAGCACAGCGCTTCAGCAACTGTTTACCTAAATCGGTCAGCCCTGCACCTGTATTCGGTGAATGTGGAAATGCTGCTTTTAAGCCATGACCAAACAGACTTTGTCGGTTCCACAATGGGCCAATGCTGCGTAAACCCGCCTGATAAAACACATCTAACAATTCAAGATCTTCAGCAATTGCTTCTGCACCTTCCAGATGCAGCACCACTGCCAATTTCTGCTGTTCAATACACTGACGAATTTCTGTCACACTGGTACAGAGTTTCACCTGCTGCCGAGAGTCTGCAACAATCTCTTGTAAAATCGCCAGTTGTTTCAGGCAAATGCTTTGCATGTCCTGCAGGCTAAACTGATCGGCTTGCAAATCAGCCAGTTTATGAGGTGCATGCTGCTGCACATATTCAAAAGGTGGTACAAATATGGCAAACAAGCCACCTGCAAAACCTGCCGTTTGGCAACGTTGTAAATCCATTTCCCCTGCAAGGCGTTGTTGTAAAAATGCCTGAGCAGGGTTGGGGGAATCGCTCAACCATAAGCGTGTCAGCACGTCATTATGACCATCAAACACCAAACTCATGATGATTTACCCTCAAGTTGTTGCACTTGGATTCGGGTTAATTTTTTGGAATTACGCGGATTTCTAAATTGCAGTTGCTCAAAGGTCAGTGGTTGCTCGCTGTCAGCCCGTGCCTGTTCAATCAAATGATGCTGTGACGATTTACCACAGACTGGATCTGGCTGGCTGGCATCCCCTGTCAGCATAAAGGCTTGGCAACGGCAGCCACCATAATCTTTGCCTTTTTCATCACAGCTACGACACGGTTCTGGCATCCACGCATCACCACGGAAGGTGTTAAAACCTGTGGATTGATACCAAATCTCTGACAAGCTTTGCTCTCTGACATTCGGAAACTGAATCGGTAACTGACGCGCAGCATGACATGGCAAAGCTGTGCCATCGGGCGCAACGGTCAGGAAGATTTTGCCCCAACCATTCATACAGGCTTTGGGACGTTCCTCATAATAATCGGGCACCACAAAAATCAATTTGCAAGGATGGTTTTGCTGTTTGAGTTTGGCACGGTATTCATTGGTAATTCGTTCTGCACGAACCAGTTGTTCTTTGGTCGGCAATAATCCCTGACGATTTAAAAATGCCCAACCATAGAACTGACAAATCGCCAATTCCACCGTATCGGCTTCAAGCTCAATACACAGTTCAATAATTTGATCAATCTGATCAATATTATGCCGATGAATCACAAAGTTCAGCACCATCGGATAATTATACTGCTTGACCAAACGGCTCATGGCATATTTCTGCTCAAAAGCATGTTTGGAACCTGCCAAAGCATTATTCACCGTTGGATCACTGGCTTGGAAACTAACCTGAATATGATCTAGACCCGCCTGTTTCAGCGCGGCAATGCGTTCTTCAGTCAGGCCCATTCCCGAAGTGATCAGGTTGGTATAAAACCCAAGCTGATGCGCATGCTGAACCAGTTGCTCCAAGTCCTGACGCACCAAAGGCTCACCGCCCGAAAACCCCAATTGCACTGCCCCCATCTGACGTGCCTGATCAAACACCCGACACCATTCTTCAGTGCTGAGTTCTTGCTGATATGCGGCATAATCCAGTGGATTGGAACAATAGGGACATTGTAACGGGCAGCGATAGGTCAGCTCTGCCAACAGCCAAAGCGGTAAGCCAACACCCTCAACCATGTAGCTCAATCCAGTGTTGTTGCTGTGCCACGAGCATATAATCCACCACGTCCTGCTCAATTTCGGCAATATCGCCAAACTGCTGTTTCAGTGCGGTCACAATGTCTGCCACAGAACGCTGTCCATCAATCTGCTGTCCAATCGCGGCGGCACTACCATTGAGTGTGATCATACCTTCAGGGTACAAAATCACATGGGCATTTTGTGCCACTTCAAACTGGAAGCGGTAGCCTTGTCGCCATGCAGGCACTTGCGTTAAGTCAAAATCCATTTTTTCGCTCACTTAAACAATCCTGTATGCCAAACGCGCTGCTCAGTCACACTATGATACGGCGCCTGATTGTGTACATAGGCCAACGTCAGTGCATCTAAAATCGTCCATAAAATGTCGAGTTTAAATTGCAAAATTTCCAGCATGCGTTGCTGCTCAGCATAGCTGGTAAATGATTCAAGGGTAATGCTCATACCATGTTCTACATCACGGCGTGCCTGACTCAAACGGGAACGAAAATACTCATAGCCTTGGTCATTAATCCACGGATAATGCTGCGGCCACGAATCCAGACGCGACTGGTGAATCTGTGGTGCAAACAACTCGGTCAATGAACTACTGGCCGCTTCACGCCACGGCGCACGACGGGCAAAGTTAACATAGGCATCCACAGCAAAACGCACGCTTGGCAGTACCAGTTCTTCAGACATCACCTGCTCACGGGTCAAGCCGACTGCTTCTGCCAAGCGCAACCATGCTTCACGCCCACCGCCATCAGGAAAAATACCATCCTGATCAATCATGCGCTGAATCCACTCCTGACGCACATGCTGGTCAGGGCAATTTGCCATAATCGCGGCATCTTTCAGTGGAATATTAATCTGGTAATAATAGCGGTTCGCCACCCAAGCCTGAATTTGCTGCTGCGTAGCTTTACCTTCATACATCATCACATGAAATGGATGATAAATATGGTAATAACGCCCTTTATCTAAAATCGCCTGCTTGAACTGTTCAGGGCTCATTGCCTGTGTTTGCTCTGTCATTATTGCCCCTTAAAGTTCAATCTGCATGCCATCAAATGCCACTTCCACACCATGCGCCTGTAACTCGGCACATTCGGCAGATGCTTCATTTAAAATCGGATTGGTATTGTTAATGTGGATATATACCTTGCGCGGTTTGTCGAGCTGATCCAGATAAGACAACGAACCACCTTCACCACCAATATATAAATGCCCCATTTCACGCCCAGTTTTCTGACCAACGCCACATTGCTGCATTTCATCATCTGACCACAGTGTTCCATCAATCATCACGCAATCTGACGCTGCCATAATCTGCATGATCTCATCACTGATTTTTCCAAGCCCAGGTGCATAGAACAGTTGTTTTTGTGTTTTAAGATCACGAACGATTAGCGCGATATTGTCACCGTCGTGCGGATCATGACGATGTGGAGAATACGGCGGCGCGGCACTGCGAATAATCAGGGGTTGAAATTCCAATTGATCAAACCCTGTAATTTGAAAGGCTTTTTTTGGATCAATCAAATGATGCTGCAAACCACCATTCCAGTGTTTCAGCATATTGAAAATCGGGAAACCAGTGGTCAGGTCTTGATGAACCATTTCGGTACACCACACATCCATCGGGCAACCTTCACGCAAGGTTAAAAGCCCTGTAGTGTGATCCAGTTGGCTGTCCATCAGTACGACACTACGAATACCTGTATCACGCAATTTACGTGCAGGTTGTGCCGCTTTAAAATCAAAAAGTTGCTGACGAATGTCAGGAGAGGCATTACACAAAACCCAGTCAACTCCATTTTCGGAAATGGCAATTGAAGACTGAGTACGCGGTTTAGCCTGAATCGTTCCTTGGCGTACACCCGAGCAGTTGGCACAGTTACAGTTCCACTGTGGGAAACCACCACCTGCTGCTGATCCTAATACATGAATATACATAATTTTTAACTTTTATAAAGAGATAAGCCCTAGTAAATCTAGGGCTTATAAATTGACTATAAACAGCGAGGCTTAGCGCGCTTCAAAATACATAGTCACTTCAAAACCAATACGGATATCAGTATAAGCAGGTTTAGTCCATTGCATTGCAATTCCTCCAGGTAGTATTTTTGCAAGACTGCTTAGTCTTTAGCAAAACTTTATAAAAGACTAAGGTCGCATTGTAACGAAAATTTTTCAAGGTGCAAATTGGCGAAAACTACACTTGTTGTAATCTCATGCATATAGATACAAAACACTACACAAGCTGGTTAATTTTCACATGATGATAATATTAAGTAAAAATTAAGCCAATCTTAATCGTGCAATTTTTCACCACAATGTGGGCAATACTTATAATGTTTCAATTCTTGTTCTTTCTCTTCCAGTAATTTTTCTCGGATGAGTTGCATTTGAATTTCGTGGATTTGTTCTTTTCGAAGCCCAACTATACGTCCTATTTTCTGTATTTCTTTTTCATCATTCACCAAATCCAGATCTTTTTCGATAATGAGTTCCCGAAATTCTTGTTCAAGGCGTTGTTTACGAACATTCAGTTCATTGGCCAAACCCGTTGCTAAAATACCTGCGGGTAAAGCCGCAAGTCCCACCCCGAGAACCATAATCACCGAACCGAGCAATTTTCCTGCATTGGTCACAGGAGTCACATCGCCATATCCGACCGTGGTTAATGTGACAACCGCCCACCACATGGCCTGTGGAATGGAGCCGAAAACCTTCGGCTGAGCATTATGTTCAAAGACATAGACACCCCCTGCTGCCAGAACGATCATAATCATTAAGATAAAGATGACGGCCTGAAATGAGCCTTTCTCACGTTCAATGACATTCAACAGAATTTGTAATGACACAAAATAACGTGTCAGTTTTAACAATCGTAATAAACGAAGGATTCGTAAATAGCTCAAATCCATATGCACGAAAAAGTTGAGATATGCAGGGAAAATCGCAATAAAATCAACGATAGCAGCTCCACTTAACAACCAACGACATCGCTGCTTCCATGCAGGGATTTCAGCATCTTTTTCAACCACACTCCACAGTCTCAGCAAATATTCAATTGTGAACACACCAATTGAAATATGCTCAAAGCGATCAAAATAAAATGCATGTTCCTGATAAACATGATCGACGGATTCAACCAGAACCGCCGCGACATTTGCAATGATCATGGTAATCAGCAAATAGTTAAAATAACGGCTTGCAGGCGTGTCGTAATCAGGATTATGAAGCACGTTATAGCAATAGCGACGTGTGCGACGATAGTAAGCTGAAACTGTCATAGCAAAGGCGCAGTAAAATAAAATTCGATATTAGCAAATTCCATATAAAGTTTGAGGAATTTTATATGAGCTATGACGATGGTCTAGATTTACGGTAACGTCTTCTCCCACCCCACAAAATCTTTTATGCTGTCAGCAGTAATTCGTTTTGAGCCTATACATGACAAATAACAATAAACAGCTCGTGGTTCTTGGTAGTATCAATGTCGATCATATTTTAAATGTGGCTGCTTTTCCCCAAGCAGGACAAACCATTACTGGACAACATTATCAATTGGCTTTTGGCGGAAAAGGTGCAAATCAGGCCGTTGCTGCTAGCCGCAGTGGTGCGAACACGACTTTTATTGCCTGTTTAGGAAATGATGCTATTGCCGATGATATTTTGATGCAATTCACTCAAGATGGTATCGACATACAATCTGTTCACAAAGTCCCTGAACAGACAACAGGCGTTGCCCTGATTTTTGTCAATCGTGAAGCTGAAAACTGTATTGGAATTTTCTCTGGGGCAAATGCCTGTTTAGACAAAAATTATGTGCAGAAACATGCGGATCACATTCGTCAGGCAGATGCTTTATTATTACAACTAGAAACACCATTGGACAGCTTGATTGAAGCTGCAAAAATTGCAAAGTCAGCAGGAAAAATGGTGGTGCTCAACCCTGCCCCAGCACAGACTTTACCCACCGATTTTTTGCAACAGATTGACCTCATCACCCCCAATGAAACGGAAGCTTCACAGCTCACAGGAATACAGATCAAAGATACGGCAAGTGCTGAACAGGCAGCACAAATCCTTCATGACAAAGGTATCCCGAACATCATTATTACTTTAGGTGAGCATGGCATTTGGCTCAGCCAAAATGGACAAGGCCAACACATTCCTGCGTTTAAAGTTCATGCGACTGATACAACGGGTGCGGGTGATACCTTTATGGGGGCACTGATGACAGCACTATTTGAAAATCAAACTTTACTTAAAGCCAGTTATTTTGCCAGTGCAGCAGCAGCATTAGCCGTAACCCAAGCAGGTGCACAGCCTTCCATCCCTTGGCGAACTGAAATTGATGAATTTCTAAAATTGAAAAAACCCAAATAAAAACAAATCGGCTCATTTCAGTCACCCTTCCTGAAATGAGCCGATTCATCCAATCAAAGTCATTACCCAAGTGACTTTGACCTTATGTATTCAGTGTATAACCGATGAGTCACAAATGTTGCCCGATTTTTTGGTTTTTTATTCGTTTAACAAAATAAAAATAAAGTATATTCATATTTTTAAGATGATTCTTCCGTAGTTTAATTCATGAACAGCACAGAATATACACTTGACCAGATTGACCGAAAAATTTTATCTGCATTACGCTCAAATGGACGTTTAACCGTTGCACAGCTGTCAGAGGTCGTTGGTTTATCCTCCTCCCCGTGTTGGACGAGATTAAAAAGACTCGAATCACTCAAAATTATTGATGGCTATACCGCAAACATCAATCCCAAAGCGATTGGGATTAATGAACTGTTTTTTATTGAAATTACTTTAGAACAGCATGACGATGAAATTCTAGAACAGTTTAGTCAAGCACTCGCGGATATTCCTGAAGTGATTGAAGCGCATCTCGTGACTGGTGATTATGATTATCTAATTAAAGTTGCTGTTAAAAATGCCGAGCACTATGAAAAATTTCTTAGAAAAAAATTGTATTCGATTAAAGGGATTCGGCATACCCGTTCTATTTTTGCCTTACGACCTCTTAAGCTTGAAAATACCGCTGATCTGATGCTGATTGATTAATTCTCAATATTATTTATGGCTCATAATTGAAATAATTAGTGAGTCATAATTTTCTTAATCCTATTGTTTTTTAAAGTTTTTGATTGGAAATGAATCAATATTTAGTACTTAGTTTCTTCCTTTCATCACTTCGTCGCCATTTTTCATCCATTTGTCGCCAAAAATAATTACCTTTACTAACATCAATATAAAATTTTAATAAATGTTATAGGGGAACAACAATGAAGCGTCATCATAATCAGAAAGGTTTTACATTATTAGAGTTGATGGTCACGATTGTGATTATTGCAATTTTGACAGCAATTGCGATACCACTTTATAAAAAATATGTGATTAAGTCTCATGTTCGCTCTGCGATGACCGATTTAACGTCATTAAGCTTAGTGGTTGAAAATCTTTATCAACGCAACCTGAAATATATTGCTACAGCTTCAGGTACATCTGCTAGTACATATATTTCAACAAACAATGGTATTACATGGAATCCTGCTGAAAGCGCAAACTTTACTTATACCATCACTGCAACTACAACAACATACACGCTTACAGCTGTAGGTATTACTGGCACAATGAATGCTGGGTGTACCTTAACACTGACCAATACCAATACCAAAACGATTACTGATAGCAGTACAGGTTGTGGTGGGCTTACATCATGGTAGAACGAGATCAAAGAGGCGCAACACTAATTGAGCTGCTCGTCGTTTTGATCATTGCAGCCATCATTGTTGGTGCAATTACACCAATAGGTCGATCTTGGGTAGCAACCGCGCATGTTTCAAAAGCACAGTCGGTTCTCACTCAGGCATTTAATAAGGCAAAAACTGAGGCACTTAAAAATCCAAATAAAGTCTTAACTGATGCAACTAATCCAACGGTAGCTACAATCACGGTTAATAATACGGCAAAAACTATCACTGTCAGTGATAGTAGTAGTACAACCATTTGGAGTGATTCATTTGATAGTGATGTGACGATCACACTTGCAACAGCTTGTAGTTCAAAAATTTTACTCAATAATACAGTGCAGTTTTTAAATTCATCTACACCCACAACAGTCGACAATACCTGCTCAAGTTATACGATTGCTGCTAGCACTGCTCAAACTGTTACTGGCGTTTTAAGGTGATTGATCATGAGAAAAAATAATGGTTTCACTTTATTAGAAGTTCTGATTTCGATGGTCTTATTAATGGTGATTGGTTTGGGCGGCGCCTATCTATTAGGACGTGCTAACTTCATTCAGCGAGATATGAACATTCATTTACTGACTGTCAGTCAAATGCGTTACATGCTGCAAAATGGCAACTGTACATCAGCATCAAGTATTTCCATCAATAGTACTTCAGTACTAACACCATGTACGACTAACTCTTCTGTAACTTATACAGTCACAGGAACTGGCTTATCAACAGGTGGAACCTCAACTGTGACAGTAAGTTCACCGAGCGTTCAGGTTTCCTCGACAGATACAACCACAACCTCCCTGATTCCAATTCCAATCAAAATTAGTCCATGAGGAAATAACTATGAAAAATCCATTATTTTCTCAAAAAGGGCTTTCACTGGTAGAAGTATTGGTTGTTTTGCTTCTATTCACAGTCATTGCACTGGCTATTTTAAGAGCTTATGTTTCTGTTGCTCATGTCGCTGGAGATTCTGCTTCAGGTGCAAAAACAGATAGTAGTGTTATGTTTGGTCTGGCAACTGCCGATAAAATTTTACAGGGTATCGGCTATGGTGCCAACTCAGATACAACTTCTTCCTATGGAACAACGCTGCGTGCTTATGACAGTACTGGTACAGCTGTTTCCACGGGTACAACAGCAACTAGTCTGGTCTGGAAATCTGATACCTCTACTTGTCAAGCATTGATTATCAGTAACAAAGATAACCCACTCAACTCAAGCTCAACAACGCATACAGGTAGTGGATTATTTTATTATGGTGCAGGTTATAGCTGCAGCAGTTTAGCACTGCCTACTTCCACTACAACTTCTGAAACACCGACAGTACTCATTCCAGTCAGTGACACCAATGTCGCTATGGCAAGTTTAAAAGTCATTACAACAACCAGTTGTAACCCATATAGTGTGACGAACACGCTGACGAATGGTGGTGCATATGCAGTCGTACTTACTGCTAATGTTTATGCAGGCAGTGGTACAACACAAAATCAGGTTAACAATCAAACCTGTTTGTTTAACTTTAGGTAAGTGGTGGAAAAATGATGAATCATCAAGATACTCTTGTTCCTAAATCAGAAATTCACCACCAACGAGGCGTTGCCTCATTGCTATTTATTCTGCTGGTTGGTATTTCTCTGGTTATTATTGTATTGGGTGTGTTTTTAAGCTTAAGAGGATTGCAAGACTCAGCAATTACCTCACATGCACAAACCCAATCTGAAGAAAAGACTATGATTGGCGTTAAAGCCTTATCCTCTTTTTTATACTCCAAAACAGACACCCAACTTGCTGCCATTACTGGTGGAGCAATTACTGATACCAATGGAACACTAACTGGGACTGCTGGAACAAGTGTAGCAACTTACACTAAATCAGCTACATGCCCTACAAGCAGTACCACAACTCAATACTGTTTTGATGTGACTGCCAGTAGTGGAGGTGCTTCTTCAACGATACGGTCGGTTTATCAAAGAGCAACTATTGTAGGTTCAAGCACACTTACAGGATCTGTATTCGCAGGGGGGCTCATTGTAGGGGGTAGTGCATCATTAACAGGTAATAATGTAAGCATTTCTGTTGGTGCACAAACAGACAGTAGTGGTAACGTGACTGTAGCTGCAGGTAACGTAACAGATACTTCAGGGAAAGTTATTAACTCCAGTTTAAGTGGTATTACAGTATCAGCTTATACATCTGCTACATTTATTACAGCAGCTGATCTAAAATCTTATGCAAACTATCAATTTACAACTTCTGGTACGACTGCTGTCTGTACTAAGCTAAATGTTTATAATTCAAGTGGTTCTACATGCTCTGCTCTTTCTACCTTGGGAATCACACATAATACTGATGGAACTTGGGAAATTACCGATCCAACATTACTTCCCGTCGGTGTGTTATGGTTTGATAATGCTGTCACTATTGACCTTTCTTCAACAGCTCCTTTAGTGAATGCTATTATTTCTACTGGTAGTATTACGGCAACAACTTCGAAAGCTGGTACTTATTATAGTTATGCACCTTATTACTATTATGAAACCAATACGACTTCTTTAACTGTATTAGAGCGTGTATGTCACGGGACTACAAAATTAGATATTCCTACCCAATACTGTAACTCTGATGGTTCATTCAATACTTCAGCTATTGCGGGGTTTCCTGGAAGTCTTGCCAATATCCTATTTTTAACCAATAACACATTAACCCTTGATGCCGCAAATACTAAAGCCACTCTGGACTTTTACGGCAATATAATTGCCTCTTATGGTGCAGGTGGAACAGGAAGTGCATCTGGTAAATTTACAGGTACAGGTAACATTAATATCACAGGTAACTTGGTTATTGCAGGATCTGCAACAACAACCATGCAAGGTAACATTACTATCAATTTAGCAGACAGTAGTGCGACGAGTTCTTCTGTAATTCCAAGTGTAACCTATGCGAATGGTTTAAGGTTTATTAAATACATGTAAACTTAGTACATTAAATAAAAGAGATCATCAAGTTAACTGATGATCTCTTTTTTATTTAATCTATCCAAAATCTTAGAATGAATATTTCATCCCTAAATTAAGCCCCCAATCTTGTGCTGAATGATTGGCAAACTCTCCATTGGCACTTGCCCATGCAGATAAATTTGAAGAATATTGTGTCGTTAAACCAAGGCTTGCTGTACCCCAGTTTTTATCGGGTGTATAACCAGTCAGAACAAAACTACCTCCCATTGTATTTAAACCAGAACGAATACTATGTGAGTCGGCTTGTGCATCATGATTCCAAGCAATTTCAGCAAATGGAGACACTTTGATGTCCTTGTACATCCAGTCACCTTTTAATCGCCAGCCAAGACTTGAAACAAAAGAATCACGTTGTTGTTCGCCAAACCACATGGCTGTACTGTCTGCACCATGTTCAGCGAAATCATTCACTTTAATGGTTTGCCACTCTAGATGTATAAATGGTCCTGTTTTCAGCTCATTTAAATTAAACCACCATCCCCCATCTACGCCACCACCAACATGGTAGCCTTGAGCATCTGCTTTTTCTGTACGCTGCGCAGCACCAAGCTGAATATTACGTTTAATATCAGTGAAATGTAGACTTCCCGCATTGGCAAAACCACCAAGATAAGCATTACCAATATGGTAAATTCCATACCCCAATCCACTAACATCAAATAACTTATAACTGCCTTGGCCAGAGAAAGTCCCATTTTGCTGGTTTAAACTCATTGCTACACCCACCGAGAAATTCGGGTTAATTTGAGTATCTGAACCAAAAGTAAAGTTGGCATTGTTACTGCTCAGTTCAGGAGAACTGTTCGAGGATTTGAGCTTTTGATGGTTGTAGTCCAAGTTAAAGAATACACGGGTTTCTCCACCATCAGCATCTGTCAGCATTTCGTTTTTAATTGCACGATATTGCGCTTTGGTAATGATCAATGGAACTTCTGAAAGTAGTGACATTTGACCTGGTGCGGCAAGCTCAGACAATACCGCTTGTGCCAATAAACGGTGCGTGGCTGTGGTTGGGTGTACTCCATCGGCAAATAAATAGCTTTGGTCTGTACCTGCTGCATAGGTATAAGTTGCACCAGATCCTGCGGGGCCACATGCCACAGATGACGAACCCACACCACAAGCTTCATTGGTCACATTGCTAAAACCATAGGCTGTAGGATTGGCAACCACTTCATTGAGCAACCCATAAACATTGACAGGGACAATGTTAAGGCCAGATGCACTTAAGCTAGTTAATCCATTACTTAAGTTATAGTTATAAAGTTGAGATAAAAGCGTTAAATATCCAGCGACTGTTGTGCCTTCTTCAAGTGCTGAAGGCGTTAAACCCATATTCGGTAAGTTATAGACCACCACATAATTTGCACCAGCCTGTTGTAAGGAAGAAAGTAAACTCAATTCCGAAGTTGCTGCTGTGGTTGTTCCAGTGATCAGCTCCGCTTCGGTAATTCCCGATGTACCAATCAGCCCAAAAATATCATTTGCCCCACCCCACATTTCATATAAGGTATTAGGATCGGCTGTTCCTCCCGTTGCACTTAAATATAATGATAGCTGTTCTTGTAAAGTTGGAATTCCACTATAAAGACTATTAACAACACCAGCACCTCCCCACGCAAAATTTGTACCGCCTAATATAGAAGGTGATGTCGTTGTACCCACGCCTTCAGCCACCAATTCTGCTGCGGTTTGTCCTGGGTTAGTTGTATAACGCGCTTGTGTCGTTCCTCCTGTTGTATAAAGTGAAACATTCCCTCCATCACTCAGACTATCACCAAAGATTACGACATTATCGAAAGTTGTTGCCTGAGCTTGTGTGGGTCCAAACCACATCAGACTGGTGGTGGCAAGCCATAATAATTTCCTTATCTGCATTGCTCTATCCTCTGAACTAAACGATGTTATTTTTCTTAGAAATTGCACGCTTCATGCTTTTGCAATACGTTTATGTATAGCATATTCCAATATATTATCTTTGTTTTATTTCTTGGCTTTCATGATATCACCAGTCAAAAACGTTGTGCCTTTAAGCTAAACTGTATCCTGAAAAATGATGCTAAAATGTTCATGAACAGCGTAATCACCATCAAAACAAAGCATTCTATATATCAAAAATTTAAATAAAATCATCACACTAAATGCAAAAACAAGGGGTATAATTATGGGGTTTAAACCACTTCCAGCCGCAATCGCCTGTTTACTGACTTTTCTCATCTGGCTTGTTATTCCAATACCGAAGGGTGTTAGCCCAGAGGCATGGCATTTGTTTGCCATGTTTGTAGGTGTCATTGCAGCAATTATTGGAAAGGCACTTCCGATTGGTGCCATCGCCATACTTGCTATTATGTTGGTCGGCCTGATGCGAGTCACCAATGACTCACCTAGTGAAGCCATTAAAGATGCACTCAGCAGTTTTGCCAATCCACTGATTTGGCTAATTGGCGTTTCGATCATGATTTCTAAAGGTCTTAAAAAAACTGGATTAGGCGCTCGCTTAGGCTATTTATTTATCGCAGTTTGGGGAAAACGCACCATTGGCATTGGTTACAGCATGGTGCTGTCTGAATTGATTCTTGCACCAGTCACCCCAAGTAACACTGCGCGAGGCGGTGGAATTATTCACCCGATTGTACGTGCCATTGCAACTAGCTACGATTCCGACCCTGAAAAAGGCACGCAAGCACGCATGGGGAAATATCTGGCACTGGTGAATTATCATGCCAATCCGATTACCTCTGCCATGTTTGTTACCGCAACCGCACCGAATCCTTTGGTGGTCGATCTGGTGGCTAAAGCCACACATAGTCAAATTTCCTTAAGCTGGAGCACATGGGCGATTGCGATGCTGCTTCCTGGACTTGTTGCATTGGCAATCATGCCACTGGTGCTGTACTGGATGTATCCGCCTGAAGTTAAACAAACCCCAAATGCGGCTCAGTTTGCCAAAGATAAATTAAAAGCCATGGGAAAGATCAGCCTACATGAAATTATTATGCTCATGATTTTTGGCATTTTACTGTTTTTATGGGCAGGCATTCCCGCCATGCTATTGGGTTCAGCATGGGCTGTTGATTCCACAACCACAGCGTTTATTGGCTTGTCTTTATTGCTACTCACAGGTGTACTGACTTGGGATGATGTCCTGACTGAAAAAAGTGCGTGGGATACCATTACATGGTTTGCGGCTTTGGTAATGATGGCCACTTATCTCAATAAACTTGGGCTGATTCAGTGGTTCTCAGGTCTATTAGGTACACAAATCGGGCAACTTGGCTGGAGCTGGGCGCCTGCCTGCTTATTGTTGATGCTTGCATATTTGTATGCCCACTATATGTTTGCCAGTACTACGGCGCATATTACTGCAATGTTTGCCGCATTTTATACCGCAGGTATTGCACTTGGTGCACCACCGATGTTGTTTGCATTAATGATGGCAGCAGCTTCTAGCCTGATGATGACACTAACCCACTATGCCACAGGGACTTCCCCTGTCATTTTTGGATCAGGTTACACCACGCTTGGTGAATGGTGGAAAGCGGGTTTTGTGATGAGCGTTGTAAATATTGTGATCTTTCTCGTAATAGGCGGTGTGTGGTGGAAAATGCTGGGTTATTGGTAAGCTAATCAACCCAACATTTTCAACTTTTGGCTTCATCTTAATTCTTTTGAGATGAAGCCTGTTCAGGCTGCCAACCTCCTCCAAGTGTTTTGTAAACACTCAACATATTTTCAGCCTCAGACAATCGTGCTTGGATTAATTTATCCTGTAAATTTTGCGCATTGATTTGTGCTAACAAGACTTTATCCAACGTGATATTGCCAAATTTAAAGAGTTGATTGGCTTTGCTCACTTGTGTATTCGCTTGCAGGCTCGCTTGAGACAAATGGCGGTTTTGCTGATTGAGACTGCTTTGTAGCTGATAGGCACTATCGACTTCGGCTAAAGATTTCAACACCAGTTGATCATAGTGTGCCAATGCCGCCTGTGCCTGTGCATCATGAACTTCAATATTGCGCTGAATCCGACCCGCAGTAAAAATCGGTAAACTGACCCCCATACTCACCAGCCCGCCAAAACCTCGAAGTTCAGGTGCATCGCTATCGAGTCGAATCTGACCTGTTTGACCAATAAACTGAATTTTAAATCTGGGCAACAGATCTGCTTTGGCACTGGCAAGCTGTGCACTTGAAGCCTGAATTAAAGCATATTGCTGACGAACATCAGGTCGGCGATTCAACACAGACAATGGTGTTTCACCATGAGGTAATTCAGGAATGTGATTTAAAATATCAACCGATTTCGGCAAATGAAACTGCTGTGGTAACTGCCCTGTCAGTACGGCCAAATTCCGTTGATAAGCATCGGCTTGTGCCTGTAATGTTGCAAGTTGAGCCTTTAAACTTTCACGTTTAATATCGACATCTCGCACATCATAATCTGTGACTTGCCCTGCTTTAAAGCGACCATCAATATAACGGCGAAGTTCGCTCAGACTCGCCAAAGTACTTTGCCCAACCTGAATCCGCTTTTGTAGACTCCGCACTTTGAAATAATTATCGGCAATGTCACTCGCCAGTAACATCTGCACTGCATACCACTGCTGAGTCACCGCCATGCTGGCGTATTTTGCAGCATCGGCATCACTGCGTTTACCACCAAAAATATCAGGCTCCCAACTGGCAGCAAAACTGGCATGTTCACCATAACCTGTTACATTGATATCGTCACTGGCTAAGCCTGATGCACCAAGCCCCGATAGCATGGTCTGTGTTTGAGAACTGAGAGGATTACTCAGTTCAGCATGATGCCCCTCTACACCTGCAGAAAGACCCGCAGTTGGACCAAGATTTGCCAGTGCCAAAGCGGCATTAGCGCGCGCTGCTTTTAAGTTTGCCCGAGCTGCAGCCAAATCATGATTATTTTGCAAACCTTGCTGAATCAGTTGGGTCAACACAGGATCATGCCATGCTAACCACCACCGGGATAGATCAGTTTGATCAGGTGCTACGGTAACTTGTTCAAAAGTCGCAGGTACACTGACCTTCGAATCCAGTTTGACATTTAAAGGACTACAGGCACTCAGCAATAGACCTGAAATCAGCATGCTTAACAGCATTTTTTGCATTTTATTGTTCTCCAAAACTTTAGCCCTGATTTGCCAACATGGAACGAAACCGTTTCAGCGCAAAAATTAAAAATATGCCGCCCATTGCACTCATTGCTAACAACTTTTTCCAGACGATGCCTAAACCTGCATTGCGAAACAGGACTTCTTGCCCAAACTGCATATACAAGGTCACAGGTGAATAGAAGGTAATCTGCTGAATCCAGTCTGGCATACTTTCAATCGGTGATTCGGAACCCGAGAGTAAACGAGTCACCATATAAATCGGTAGGCACAGCAAGCCAAATTGCGGCATGGTCGGTGCTACCGTGGCTAGACAAATCCCCAATGAAGACACTGAAAATAGATAGATAGCTGTTCCGAGCACATACAAACTAATCGAACCATTGATCGGAACTTTTAACCATGTATGTACCACCAACCATAGAGACAACAAGGCAGACAAGGTAATCACTAAACCATTGGTGAGAATCTTGGAAATGGCAATTTCACTGGCATGCACAGGCATCACCAGCAAATGCTCAATTGTGCCGTGTTCTTTCTCACGAATGACGGCTGCGCCCACCAAGATCATCGCCAGCAAAGTAATATTATTGAGTACCTGAGCCACCCCTGTGTACCAGTGCGTTTGTGTGTTGGGGTTATAAAAAACCTGCACCATCGGCGTTAAGGGCAGCAAATCTGTCGGGGACTGATGCTTAAATGCGTTCACTTCATTTTGAATAATCTGATTGAGATAGGTTGTGCCTACCCCTGCCTGTGTGACAGCCGTTGCATCGGCAAGCACTTGGATTGAAACAGCATGATTTTGTGCAACATCTCGCTCAAAGTTCGCAGGAATAGTTATGACAAAAACATATTCACTTTTATCCATAACCTGATCGACCTGATCGGGTGAAATACTCACAGGCATTTTAAAATATGGCGCTTGCAAAGCATCTCGAATCCGAAAAGATAATTGAGAGTGATCTTCATCGATAATCGCCACAGAGGCATTCCGCACTTCAGTGGTAATCCCTGTAGATACGGCATAAACAGCTACAGTCAGAAACACCACAATCAGTCCAAGTAAAATCACATCATTAAACAGACTTTTGAGTTCCTTAAGACTGAGAATCCAGACATTTTTAAGCCAACGTAACATGCTAGACCTCCTGCTTTTTCAACACGATGCCCGCGACAAATACATAGACCGCAGCAAAGCCAAACAAGACGAGGTAATACCCTAAAAAGTTCTGGAAACTTAAACCTTTGGTGAAGCCACCCAAGCTGATCAACTGAAACCATGAAGTCGGAAAACACCAGCCAATCCAGTAATTCAGCCCTGTCAAAGTAGACAGTGGGAAAAATAATCCTGAAAAATTGAGTGCAGGAATCATGGACAGAATCGCTGAACCAAAAATTGCAGCCACTTGAGATTTCACAAAGCTGGAGATCAGTAACCCAAATGAGGTTGCAGCACAGATTAAGGCAAAGGCACCGAGCGCCATTGCAAAGAAATTACCGCGTACAGGAACACGTAGCACCACAACAGCCAGCCACACCAGAATTAAATAACTGCACATGGCCACAGCGATATAAGGCAACTGTTTGCCAATCAAAAACTGCCGCACCGATGCTGGTGAAGTATATAAATTGGTAATCGAACCAATTTCACGTTCGCGAACGACCCCGAGAGCCGTCATCATCACAGGAATCAACATGGTCGCCAGCATGATCATGCCAGGAGCCATTGCATAAATGCTTTTAAAATCCTGATTATAAACATAGCGTGGCTGGAGCTGTACCAAGTTTGCAGCGCTGAGTGAATACCCTTTTTCTGCGAGTTTGTCATTTAAGTAACTGGTTAATATGCCTAAAATAAAACCTTTGGTGTTTTCTGCAATAAAAGGCAATGAACCATCAATATAAAAACCGACCTCAGGTTTTTCTTTTCGCATTAAGTCCTGCCCAAAATGCGGTGGAATATCAATTACCAAACGGGCTTGTGAACTTTTTAATGCTTCATCAATCTGATCACTACTGTCTAAATACTGGGTAAGTTTAAAATAACTGGATGCTGAAAAGTTTTGAATCAGCTCCCGACTTTCAATAGTCTGGTCTCGATCCAGCACAGCAAACTGAATTTTTTTGACATCAAAAGAAACACCATACGCTGCTGCCATCATCAAAATAACAGGGCCAATCAAGGCAAAAAACAGCCGAATTTTATCTCGGTATAACTCTTTGGCTTCACGTACTGCAAAAGTCCAAACGGTAGCAAACCAGTAGAAAATGCCTTGCACTTGCGCCGAGTTAAACGCTGTCAAATGGGTTAAATCCGAGAATTGATGCGCTATTTTTTCTTCATCTAACTTCTTAGGCTGAGTAGACTGCTCTTGCTCTGAAGCAGTTTCTAAATACGCAATGAAGGCTTCTTCCAAATCGGTCGTCTGTTGCTGCTGACAAAGTTGTTGAGGTGAACCCACTGCCAACACTTGCCCACGGTGCATAAACGAAATTCGATCACAACGTGCTGCTTCATTCATAAAATGGGTTGAGACAAAAATGGTGATTCGGTCATCTCTCGACAAACGCAGCAAATGTCGCCAGAACATATCGCGTGCCGCTGGGTCAACCCCTGAGGTCGGTTCATCTAAAATCAGAACTTCAGGATGATGCAAACATGCTGCTGCCAGTTGTAAACGTTGACGCATCCCCAAAGAAATGGCACTTGGATTGGTTTCCGCAATGTCTTGCAAATCAAATTCAGCCAAAGACTGATTCACCCGCTGGCCAATCTGCCCTTCTGGCATTCGATACAGCTTTGCATGCAACACCAAGTTTTGCCTGACCGTTAACTCTTCATATAAAGAAAATGCCTGAGACATATAGCCCACTCTTAAGCGGGTGTTCATATCCGACGTTTCAATATGTGTTCCAAGTAACTTTGCCGAGCCTTCCGTGGCTTCAAGTAAACCCGTCAACATTTTCATGGTGGTGGATTTACCACAACCATTTGAGCCTAAAAAACCAAAAATTTCACCGCGTTCAATGGTGAAATTCACATGATCCACTGCGGTAAAATCACCGAATTTTTTGGTCAAGTTGACCGCTTCAATCGCAGGCGGTGAATTGTCATCTTTAACAAAAGGAGTCAGCTGCAAGCTATTTTCATCGATCTTTTTATCATCAGGTAATAACTGAATATAGGCTTGCTCTAAAGTTTGGCTTTGAGTTTGTTTTAAAACCTCTTGAGTCGGCGCACTGACCAACAATTTGCCATCGTCCATTGCCAGCAAATATTCAAAGCGTTCTGCTTCATCAATATAAGCGGTCGAGACAATCACCGTCATGCCTTGATTTTCGTGACGCAAGCTATCAACCAGACTCCAGAACTGCCGACGTGATAATGGATCTACACCTGTTGTCGGCTCATCTAAAATCAGCAGTTCAGGTTGATGAACCAATGCACAGCATAAACTGAGTTTCTGCTTCATTCCCCCAGAGAGTTTTCCTGCTGGACGATCCACAAAAGCCGCTAAACCTGTTGCCTCCAGTAATCGCTGAATATGTGCATATCGTTGCTCACGTTGCAGCCCAAACAGTCGTGCATGAAAGTCGACATTTTCATAGACTGACAAAGTCGGATAAAGATTGTGTCCCAAGCCCTGCGGCATAAACGCAACTTTATGCGAAAGTTCTTTGAGCTGTGTTTTTTTGGAAAGGTCACATCCTAAAACTTCAATATGACCTGTTTGAATGACTTTAATGCCCGCAATCAAACTCAATAAAGTTGACTTCCCGACACCATCTGGGCCAATCAGTCCCACGGTTACCCCTTTGGGAATCGCTAAGCTGACAGCATCAAGTGCCTGTATCTGATCATATCGATGGGATACAGCTTGAATAAGTACCGCATTTTCTACAGTCTCAGTGGTTTGTAGTTCTGACATCAGATGCCTCCCTCATTACAGATGAGGCAGCTGAATTGCCCATTGTTTTGGCCAGCTTTTCTGCTGATCTATTCGCACGTAACCATTGCCTGTCATGCCGCCTTTAAGCAGCAGGTTATAACGCATGGCAATATTGCTTGGAATCGCCAGTTTAACCTTGTACATCAATTTTTCACGTTCATCACTGGTTTCAACATACTTCGGTGTGAACTGAGACTGGTCTGCAATAAACTTCACTTTTCCAGGAAAAACCGCATCTAAACCATCAAGGATGATTCGAGCTTCATCGCCAACTTTTAGTTTACCAATGGTCGCTGTCGGCATAAAAACGGTCATGGTCACATCGCTTGGATCAAGTAAAGTGACCACTTGTCCGCCTGCTGCCAATACATTGCCCACTTCGGCAATCCGATATTCAACTCGCCCAGCTTTCGGTGCACGAATTAACATGTCCTGATGGGTAGAGTCTGCTGAATGAATTTGCGCCTGCGCTTGTCCAACTGCGGCGATGGCTTCCGCTTTAGCCGCTTGTGCTGCTTTGACCGCAGCGACCTCAGCAGCATAAGCTGCCTGACGTCGATCCAATTCTGCTTTTGAAACCAATGCTTGCTGATATAACTGTCGAGTATTATCCAAATCTAACTTGGCGACTTTCTCCTGCTGCTGCCGTGCCATAACTTCAGCATCGGCTCGCGCAACCGTTTCTTGTGCCCGATTTTTACCTGCCTCTGCGGCCATGACTTGACTGTTGCTTTGCTCTGAAGACAACTGTGCCAATACGGCATTTTGCTGAACAGTGTCACCTTCATTGACAAAAATTTGCGTCACTCGCCCAGCATATAAAGTGGCGACATCGAGACGTTGCAATTCTAAACGCCCATTAGAGCCAGCAAACCCTTCAGGGAGTTGATTTTGACTCTTATAATTTACCCAAACCGCAACACCAATCAAAATAGCGACCGCGACAACAACCAACACTTTTTTCAGCATGATTTGTTACCTGTTTATTAAATCATTTAAATTTATAAATATTTGTAATGATGCTGAGTGTAGACCCTCTATTGGGCAATATTAAATCAGTAAAATTGATAAGCCTGATACAGCAATACATACAGGCTCTCAACGAATCAGTTTTGCTCATGTTCACCCATGAGCAAAACTGATTCAGATGCAAAATAATTATTCTTAAATCGCAAACCTCATTTTCTTGATATTCTACCCGCAATTTTTTTGAATATTATTCACTTAATTTTTATCATAACACTTTAAAATTCTAGCAATATTTTCACAGGTTCTTTCCAAGTTGTGCGCGCCTTGCTGACAAGCAGTGTTCAGATCACAACAGCGATCCAAGATACCAAAAATTGCAGTAAAACCTTCCTCATATAAACTCTCAATTCCCTCTCCTACATAGCCAGCACAGGCAAATAATGGCTTATTGAACTGCTTAGTCACTTTTGCTACACCTAATGGAGTCTTGCCAAATTTGGTCTGAAAATCAATTCCGCCTTCACCAGTAAATACAAAATCAGCTTCAGCAATATGCTTCGCAAGCCCAGTCTGTTCAATCACCAAGTCGACTCCCGAATGCAAACTTGCCCCTGTAAATGCCATAAGCCCTGCGGCCAGCCCCCCTGCTGCACCTGCACCTGCCACATATGCAATATCCATCTGACAATACTGTTTAATTTTTTGGGCAAAATGCAGCAAATTTGCATCCAGTTGTTTAACCATCTCTGCGTTTGCACCTTTTTGTGGGCCAAAAACTGCCGATGCACCTGTTGATCCAATCAGAGGATTCGTCACATCACTGGCAATACACACTTCAACTTGCTTTAAACGTGGATCTAACTGACTCAAGTCGATTTTTTCAATCTGATGTAACTGCCCGCCAGATAAACCACAAGGTAACTCTTGCCCATGAGCATCATAAAAGCGAACGCCAAGCGCCTGAGCCATACCCGCACCTGCATCATTGGTGGCACTTCCACCAAGCCCAATAATCATTTTTTCAACTTGATGATCAAGCGCAGCACGAATGAGTTCACCCGTCCCAAAAGTACTGGTCAACAAGGGATTACGTTGCTCTATTGGAAGCAAATCCAAGCCATTGGCTTTCGCCATTTCAATGACAGCCGTTTTTCCCTGATCAATCAGCCCCAAATAAGCTTGTACTTTGTGCTGAGGCAATGACCCTGTGACTTCAATATTGATCCGTTCTCCATCTCGCGCACATAGCAATGCATCGACTGTTCCTTCCCCACCATCTGCCATTGGAATGTGTACAAATTTTGCATCTGGAAAAACTTTTTCTATCCCTGCCTGCATGGCCTGACAGGCTTGCTGAGCACTCATACTTTCCTTAAACGAATCGGGTGCAAATACAAAGGTTTTTGGCATTTTATTCTCGAGTTATTGTGAAACTGCATTTAAATTTCAATGATAAAAGTCATCGATCACGCAAATTTTTCTTTCCTTTATACAATAAAGGCTTATAAAATATTTGCACCCAAAGCCGAGCTCAGAAATGCTTAAGCTTTCTCACATAAGCTAATGAATAATCTAAAATTATGGATAATTAATTTTGAAATGGTCTACTCCAATTATTTTGCCTTTTGAGCGAAATAATATTGTCTTACTCATCATTGCTGCTGCAATCCTCTATTGGTTTTTTCCAGTTAAAGGTACTTTAGATCAAGCTCTTAGTCTGCCATGGGTCGATGCACAAGGACATTATTATTTAAGAGATAATTGGTGGTTAGTCCATATCGGGCATGATGTCCTCAAAGACATTGTTTGGCTAATCGCCTTTGGACACGTATATATTTTGCTTGCAAGTTATTGGCAAGAAAAATGGCGTGCTTATCGTAGCTTATGTGCTTATGTGCTTATTGCAATGATCACCAGTACCAGTTTGGTCGGCCTACTCAAATCGCAATCAGAACATGCCTGCCCATGGAATATTGTTGAAATTCATAATCAGACCGTGATGTGGAGCAAACATGTTGTTGGCTTAGGTAAATGTTTCCCTGGTGGACATGCTTCAGCAGGCTTTGCACTCATTGCATTGTATTTTGCTTATCGAAAATCACATCCTAAAGCCGCTCTTTTTTTACTGGTATTTGGATTAATTTTTGGTGCAGCCATGAGTATTGTTCAAATGGTTCGAGGGGCTCATTTTCTAAGCCATAATCTTTGGACACTCTGGTGGACGTGGGCAGTCGATATCGTGATCTATACCATCCAAACCCATTGCTTTCGTATTCCTGAAAAAACTACAGTTATTCCTTCCATCTCAGAAACTTCAAACTAACTTGCAATCCACGTAACCATGCAGAAGGCTGAAAATGCATTTCTGCATGAATCTGCTCAAGTGCTGTCTGCACAATTGACAAGCCTAAACCACTGCCTATCGCCTGATGTTGCGTTTTCTCAAGGCGTACAAAACGTTGCACCACATGTTCATATTGACTTGGATCAATACCATCACCATTGTCATGAATTTCGACATAAACATGTTTTAAATCAGAGTTAATCTTTAACAGAACTGCACCATGCTCAGGGTTATATTTAATCGCATTATCCATCAAGTTCAGCAAGATCGTGTCTAAAGGCGCAGGAAGCGCCGCAACATTAATTTTTGCCTGTTCATCCTGAATCTGAACCTGAATATCAATATGTTTCTTATGCGCGCTTGCCAACAACTGTCCTACACAGCGGCGTATACTATCCACGATATTCACGGACTGTAGTGCCTGTTTATCCTGCACGTCCTGATGTGCCAGACTCATCAACTGTTCAACCAAATGCGACATACGTTTTAGACTTTGTTCTAAATCTTGCAGATTTTCTGCATAAGCTTTTGAATCTTTTGAAGTCTTGGTCAGCAGTGAGGTTTGTAATCGAATTGCCGTCAATGGTGTACGCAGTTCATGTGCAGCATTGGCAATAAACATTTTCTGTTGTTGTTGTGCTTGCTGAATCCGATGAAATAAATGATTGAGCTCATCAATTGCAGGTGTAATTTCCGCAGGCAAACGTTGAATATGAATTTCTGATAAATCCGAATAGTCACGTAGTGCAAAGGTTTGTTTTAATTCATCTAAAGGTTTTAAATGATGCCGAATCAGTCGATAAAATCCATAAATTGCAAAAGGCATAAACAGCACATAGGGAATCAGCATGGTAAATGCGAGCTGTTTCGCCAAATGCCGCCTGACTTTAATAAACTGACTAATCTGAATTTGCTTGTCTGGTAACGGCAGCACATACACTTTTAGCTCGCCACGTGAAGAATGAATTTTTTCGAAATGTGCTTCCTCTGCATAGGGCATTAAATAGTCTGGGCGTGAATTTCCTTTTTGTAATTCCTCTCTCGGCACAATATCGATAAACAGATCTGTTTCGTCATAAGGACGATGTCTGTCATAAATCGATGTTCTATCCGAGATATTATTTCGATCCAAAAAACTCGCCATTTCCTGCATCTGCCGATCCAGCACTTCTTGAGATTCTTCAAGCGAGATTTGATAGGCAGACAAGCCGATCATAAAAAATAATAAGATGCTAAAAACACAAACGCTCAAGGACATCCTTGAGCTGAGTGGCAGCTTGTCATAGAACGTTTGAATCTGTTGCCAATAGGCAACTTTTTCATTCGGTTTATTTTGCATAAGTTTCAATACAATAACCTAAACCACGCACTGTTCGGATCAGATTTTTACCCAGTTTTTGCCTGAGATTATGCACATGAACTTCAATGGTGTTGCTATTAATGTCCGTCTGCCAATCATAGAGCTTCTCTTCCAAAACTTGCTTGGAAAAAATCTGGTTGGGATACATCATCATGGGTTCTAAAATAGCCCATTCTTTTTGCGATAACTCAACTGCCTTACCCGACTTCAAGACACGATGGGTATTTGGGAACAGCTGGATATTCCCCACTTTAAAGCAAATTTCTTCATCGACACTAAAGTGACTACGGCGCAACACCGACTCAACCCGCGCAACCAGTTCTTCAAAATCATAGGGCTTGATGAGATAGTCATCTGCACCAAGCTTTAAACCTAAAATTTTATCTTTACTCTGATCACGGGCACTAATAATAATAATGCCCATACGGTTTAAATCTGCTTTTTTACGAATATGCTTGAGAATGTCCAAGCCATCTATTTCTGGCAAGCCTAAATCTAGTAACGCAATGTGATACACATTGCGAAACAGTAAATCTAAAGCCTGCAAGCCTGTTTGTGCCCAATCCACATGGAATTTTTCATGCTGCAACAACTGGTAAGTACTCTTACCAATCATTTCATCATCTTCAATATAGAGCACTCGAATCATGCTAAATCTGCCCTTTGCAGCTCGTCAACATATTTAATTTTTCATCAAGTACTTGGGTCTGGATATTTAACAGCCCTAACACGGTTGGGAATAAATTATCCTGACTCCATGCACTATCTTCATATCGTGACAAGCATTGATCAATTTGACTTTGTTCAGGCCATTGTTGCGAAAACCAAAATAACATTGGAATATGCGTTTGTTCTTTTGGCGCAACCATATATGGCGTACCATGCAAATATAACCCACTTTCCCCTGTCGATTCACCATGATCTGACAAATACAGCATACTTGTTGCAACAGGCTGCTGTTTAAGCAAACCAATTGTAGAAGCCAAAATGTGGTCGGTATACAAAATGGTATTGTCATAGGTATTGATCAGTGCAGCATGATCACAGTTTTGAATATTATTTGTTTCACAGGTTGGCGTGAACTTTTTAAACTCAGGCGGATAGCGTTTGTAATACGCAGGGCCATGACTACCCATCTGATGTAGTACAATCAACTGGCTTTGTTTCAAATGTCCAACATCTAAGGTTTTAAGATAATCGGTCAGTGCATCAATCAAAATCCCATCTCGACATTCACCATTGTCACACCACTTCTGATAGCGTGGATCATCTTTTGGTGAAATATAGTTTTTAATTCGGGTACATGTGCCTTTACAACCTGAGTTATTGTCAATCCAGGTGACCTGATAACCTGCACGCTGTGCAATATCGAGCAAGCCTTCACGATGTGATGCCAAGCCTTCATCGTAGTCTTTACGTGGCATGCCTGAGAACATACACGGTACTGAAACTGAAGTTTGAGTTCCACACGATGAAGCATTGTTAAAGTTAATAATGTCCAGTTTAGACAATTCAGGATTGGTTTCTTTACCATAGCCATCTAGGCTGAAGTTTTGAGCACGTGCAGTTTCACCGACCACAACCACCAAAATTTTTGGCTTACTTTGTGCCGCAGTTGCAACAACATGGGCATCGAGTCCATATGGAACCAGTTTCTTGTTGGTGTGCTTGAACTGTTTTCGAATATAACTTGTTCCACTCGACAACACATTCATTGGTGAAATCTGAGATTTAAGCTGACGGTGTTCACGGAAAATCGGTGCATATTGACCATAGAAAGAAAATAATCCACCGCCCATAACCGCCAATGCCACGACAAGACTCGCCAATTTTGTTAAAGCGACTTTTTTAAATGATTCCTGACGAATTTGAATAAAACAGAGTATAAAAATTGGCAAAACTACTGTCACAATACACCAGAACAAAAAAGGCAATGACAGCAAGTCCAAGGTTTCATGCAGGTCTGTTTGTGCAACATTTTCAATCTGTGATGGACTAATCTCCACACCCAATTGATTCACAAAATATGATGTCATTCCTGTTATAACAATCAACAGAATACTGAGTGTCTTCGCTGTTTTTCGCCAATTCAATAACTGCAGTACAAAGAAATAAAATGTACTCAATAATACAAATGTCATGAAAACAAAGAAATAATTACCTATTCCCTGATATGAACTCAATTGAGACATATTGCGATAAAAACTCAGGTTGGTGAATCCCGCTAACCAACATGCAACCAGACCATTAAACACTGCTAATGACAGGCTGATTCTATTTCTTGAAATGAACGTCAGCATAATAAAAATCATTGTCTATAGAAGATGGAGTATTAGACCTTTCAAACCTTAAGAATTTCTTACTAATATTTATTTTATAAATCATTAACTTATTTTTAAATGTAAACTTACGTAAATTCAATTATAAATATCAGATTCGTAGCCAAACAAAAAAGTGTTATTTCATAATGTCTTATAAATTTGAATTAAAGTGAATCTCAGTAGATTTCACTTCAAATCGATAATTTTCTTTAAGAAGCCAATGTCTGCCTAAACATTTGCTTCTTAAGATTAAGTTGGAAATTTGAGAGTAAAAATCAGATTTCTTTTACAACTCACAATGTGACCATCTGTTTGATTAAGATTTGTCCTCCGCTTTTTAGCATTCATACAAAATCCAAAAACTTGCCGAAACACAGTTCAAACATAAACAGACATCTCATGATCAACCTTGTGGTTCTAACAGTTGAACAATTAAAGAATATGCAGCAATAGAAGAGCCACCAAAGCCGAGCCTAGAGAATCAGGTTCTCCTCTGTCTCAACGATTCATTTGTTCATGTTGCCAAAAGTTTGTGTGGAGGAGTATTTCAGGTCTTTGTACTAGCGATTCGCAAAAAACAAAAGCAATTCGAATTCCAAAATCTGATCTCAAAATAAGATCGGATTTTGACAACAACGCTATTCACGGTAACGGATCAGTTTGGCAGGATTACCCGCAACAATTTGTCGTTCTTCTACCGATTTGGTCACCATGCTATTCATACCGACAATAGCTTGATCTGCAATGTTAACACCATCTTTAATGCCCACATGTGCCCCAAGCCAAACATCTCGCCCAACCTGAATACCTTGCGAACGTACCGCTTGCTGATAAATCGGTTCAGCCAAGTCCATGCCATGATCAAAGGCATACAAATGACAATACGCAGCCAAACGCGCCTGATCACCTAAAGTAATGCCCGCACGTCCACCATCCAAAATACAATGGTGGTTAATCGCCACTTCATTGCCAATGACCAATGGGCCATGCAGGGTACAATCCGCAGCAATAAAGGTATTATCTCCAATCGTGATTTTCCGACCACGTTCGGCAAAAATATGCGCTTGCGGGGAAATGAAACAGTTCTGACCAATTTCAACGGTCTCCATATCCATCAGGTAAGCCTGATATTCACGCTGCCACTGCTCCGCCCATTCACGATGTTTCGGCTTTAAACGCCAGTACAACCACGGCATATAGTTGAGACGCTGTTTATGCTGTTCACGATATTTGAGTAATGGATCATCAGCCTGCATCTTGCTGTTCCTCATCTAAAATACGTAACTGTTCACGTCCACGGGTTACATCCTGAATTTTTTTGGCAAGCCCTTCAATTTGATGAACCTGTAACTTTGCTAAGACTGTAACACCTTCAGCGGTATAGTCTTCTTGAAACTCAATCTCTTGTTGTTGCAACTCATACTGAAAAATGGCCCATTCACTAAATGAACAGGAAAATTTGACCTGTTTTTTTTCAATCAGCTCAATCTTTTCAGCTAAGAGTAAACATTGACCTGCTGTACCACCATAAGCACGCACCAAACCGCCTGTACCAAGTTTAATTCCACCATACCAGCGATTGACCAACACCAAAACATTGGTCAGCTCATTGCCCTCAATGGTCGCCAAAATCGGTCGACCTGCTGTGCCAGATGGCTCACCATCATCATTAAAACGGACGTGATGCCCAATTTTCCATGCCCAACATTGATGGGTAGTGGTGGTATCTTTATACAAAGCCAAAAAATCCTTCACATCCTGTTCGGATTCAACAGGTGTCGCAAATGCCTGAAAACGGCTTTTTTTAATGTCTTCTTCAAAACTCACCAATGCTGCAATGGTAAATGGCATAACCCTGTTTCTATTCCCAATCTTAGGAGGCATATCATAAAAGGTCTGATGGCATAAGCAAATGTGCTTTTGCAATTTATCTGGACAAACCTTTGTTCACTTGTAGAAATGTGTAGAAGAGATCTTTCAGAATTAACTCAACATGAAGAAAAG
Organism: Acinetobacter sp. MB5; assembly: GCF_003261585.1. GTDB lineage: Bacteria > Pseudomonadota > Gammaproteobacteria > Pseudomonadales > Moraxellaceae > Acinetobacter. Next base: position 426,730 of record NZ_POVU01000001.1, read on the forward strand.
ACTTTCAGATTTATAAGAAAGTTCTTTCAATGACGATGCTGACCAAAACCAAAAACTGAAGTAACAGCAAGCCTATATGCCAACGAACTAATCTCACACAGCCTTGCAAACGCTGCGACCACAGTCGACCTTGTTTCATCTCTGGCATGAATTTGAGTGTGACCAAAGCAGTATCTAAAGATTGTGTTTGTTGTTCTAAGTCTGACATCGGATGGTCTGCCAATTTTTGCAAAATCTCGGCATCAAAACGTATCCGTATATTCAAATAGAGTTGCATAATAATGAGGATGATGGTCAGGATAAAAAAGATTGCCGAGACCCAAGTATTCATTTCTGTAAATAAAACCAATACAAAACTCAGCATACAGATCATCATACTGGCAAAAATAAGATGCCGACATGAACGCAACAACTGCGCCATGATTTGAATTTGCTGTAACATATTATTTTAACTCATGATTAAATTTTTTAAGTTCTAAAAGTTGTTGTTGTTTCAGGACGATCCACGGTCGTGCCTGCTGAATCATGGCAATCGCTTGATCGGTCTGCTCTGCCCAACCTTTCTGCAAAATCCATGCCGCCAAAACTGCACTGCTGCGCGAGTAGCCCAAAGCACAGAACACCACAATATGCCGAATATGATGGTATTGGCTTTCTTGGTAAAGTTGCTCAAAGACACAAACAGCTTGCTGTAGTTGCTGCGCTTCCAATACAGTCAAATCCAAACTGACATACTGTGCATAAACCGTATGTGCAGCAACAGGCAACTCGGCACAACAGTCCATCCACGCTTGTGTGTTTGGTTGTGGTTGGCTCGGAATACGCCCCAACTCTAGCATGATGCCATGCTGCGAAAGATGAAGTACCAATGAATTTTCAGGGTGTTTTTGTGTCCAAATTCGGCTATTGATCCATGCACAAAACAGATAAGGTAAAAATAATATCCATGCCGCAGGCGTTAAATTACCTTGAGCTGTCTTTTGCAACCAATGTACACGTACTAAGGCATAAGCCAAGCTCAGTAAGACAAAACTCAAAGCAGGATAGAATAACCAAAGTGCCCACGATCTAAGCCAGCAGGCAAAAACCAGCAAAATGATGGCTGGAATGGCATAAAGAATCGCCATTTTGATGTGTTTGCTTTGACGCTGCTGCAACGGCTCACTCGCAAATGGAGATTTGACTTGCAAGGGAAACAGCCACAGACACAATGCTCCCACCAGTAGACCTGTCGGCAGATCAATAAAATGATGTTGCCATGTGGTCAATACCGATATTCCGATTAACCCTGACCACAGATGCACCAACCAACGCCATGCTATAGCGACATGTCTACGATAAAAATCCCAAAGAATCAGTAGTAAAACAATATGTAAGGACGGCGCCTGATTATAAGGACGGTCAAAGCCCATCAACACATCAAAACACCAGCCAAAGAAGCCATGCAGTTCAGGTCGTTGCTGACTAAACATCAGTGGAAATGCCAAAAAGCAGCCAATACTGATCAATTGCGCGGTCAGCAAACGTAAGGCATGCCGATTCAGTTCAAAACGATTCCAACACAGCAACAACGACAAACCGTAAAACAAGTCGATTGACCAGTACGGCACTATTGTCCATGGTAAAAGTGGAATATGCCGTTCCCATGCAAAGACAATACTGGGCACATAGGACAGACTTTCCGCATAACGATTGGCAAAACCATAGCTTAAAAAGAAAAACGGCGCGAGCAGGCACAAATACAGCACGCCATAACGCCATGTGCCTGCCTGTTTTTCAGTGAGTAAATCTCGCACCTTAAAGCTTCTTCGCAACAGATACGGTAAAAATACCGAATTCATCAATGCATTGATCGACTTTACTAAAACCTGCCTGTTCAACCAAGGCATCCATTTCCGCTTGGCTACGCAGACGCATCACCCATGCTTGTCCTTCACGATGTGAGGTTAGCGCACGTGCAATGAATTCTTGTTGTGGATGCCAGATTTGCCCCGTGTAAATCAGATAACCACCTTGTTCCATCGCCAAGTTTAAGCCTTGTAGCGATTGGCGAAGTGCATCATTATCGGCAAACAGTTCATATAAACCTGAAACCACAGCCAAATTCACTTTCGGCTCAATCGCAGCCAGTTCATCTCGGTTAAATGCATCGCCCAATTCAAACTTGGCGATTTTTTCTAAGCCTCGCTGCTCAATCAACAGCTCCCCTGCCGCGACATTCAAATCACTATAATCGCGCAGCAACACCGAGCTTGGTGGTGTCTTAAGCTGAGCAATCGCATCTAAGATATAACGCCCATGACCCGCCGCAATATCCAGAATTTTCACGGATTGCTGATCATCTTGTAAACGCTTGGCATACTTGGCAAGTAACTGCTCAATATGCTGTTTACGCACACGAATCCCTTTCCAGCCAATCGCATTTAAATATTGATGATCAATCACTTTACCCAGTAAGTGCTGACTTTCTGTCTGATTGCGATAGACAAAATCGAGGGTACTACCCGAGTCATAGCCTGTATCTTCCCCGATTTTCAAGGCCTCAGACCAGCGACTTCCCAGTTTCAGGTTGCCCTTGGTGAGTTTCCAGAACCAGTCTTTGACCGAGTGTTTCGGTAAATCAGTTGAAAGTTGTTCTGCCTGTGCACAGCTTGCCCCGATTTTATCGGCATTTAAAAGTTGTGGCGCTTGATAAGGCTGTGCAAAACACTGCTGAATAAAGCGACGAATTTTGGCAATGGCTAATCCACGGTTTTTTTCGCCTAAAGTGTCATGAAAAAAACCTTCCAAGACATGAAACTCTTTTTGTGGATGTGCCAAACGGGCATAAAACTGACGCTGTGGTTGTTGTTCCACCACAAAATCTGAACCTGAACAAAGCACTTGCGTCGGCACATAAATATTTTTAGCATCATCAACGACGCGTTCCGCCGCAGCAGATAAACCGAGTAACATACGCACAGAAATGGCTTTGGCAATCAGAGGATCACGCTCATAGCTTTTGGCGCGTTCTTCATCGTGGGTCAACATTTTGGCTTTAACATAGCTTTGAATGAAAAAGTTACCGCGTACCTGACTCAGTAAATTCAAACCCGATTTTGCAAAAGGCACATATAACTTGATCTCAAATGCAGGTGATGCCAAACACAGTGCCCGCAATTTTGGCGCATAGTCATGTACCCAAGTCGCAGCAATCACTGCACCAACACTCTGCCCAATCACGGCGATATTTTCACTGGAAATCGCATATTTCGTTTGGATATGTTGCACAAAGCATTGTAAGTCTTTGACACACGTTGAAAAGCTCGGGGCATCGCCGCGTAAGCCAGGTGATTTACCATGCCCCCGCGCATCCCAAGCAAAGAAATCATAGTCTGGCAAATCAAGTTCATTGACCAAATGTGACATACGTCCCGAATGCTCATGCCCTCGGTGCAATAAAATAATTGCCTGTTTTGCAGGTTGGTTTTCGTTGCGCCAAGCTTGATAAAACAAAGAATTTCCGTCATGGCTATTAAAATATTGCTGTGTATTGTTATACATCGTTGTTACCCCAAAATATGCACTACAGTGCTTTTTTAATTCGATTAAAAATCGTGATAAATAAACAAAATAAGATAATGATTAAAATACTATTGCAAGAAAATTGAACTAATTTTTCGGGAAGCCAGCCTTGGTAAGCCACCACAATTGCCAACAGACTAAATGCAAATGCTCGGTCACTTTTCCCCATTGGCCCATCGTATCTACGGTCTTTTCCAACCAATGGTGCCATGACGCCTGCATATTCACTCAATATCGCCAGAAAAGTGACGAAAAGTAAAAGTTCAGTCTGGATTTGTGTGACTACGATAAAACAGACATATAAAGCACTGTCTGCAACCACATCACACAACTCATTGAGATATGCCCCAAGCCTAGACTGTTGCTGAAACTCCCGCGCCAACATGCCATCAATTGCATTGAAAGCCATACGCAGTAACATCCATACAGGAATCAGGACAAAACTCCATGCATGTATTGCGTTAAAGTTAAAAAAATAAATTCCACAGGCAAGCAGTACAGACAACAACATAGCAACAAGCGTGACTTGATTGGCTGTCACACCATGAGCATATAAAAATCGAACACTCGGTCGTAAACATCGCTGAAAAGCTGGTTTTAATTGATAAATTGATGGCATTATTATCTAAAGTATTAAAATTATTGCGTAAACTCTAAAAATATCACGGACAAGAAGAATATTGTTTTTTGTGAAATTATGATCAAAATCACGCAATTTTAAAGTTAAATTAAAATTACTATGCAACAATCCAGTCGAAATATACTACAGGATCTAAGACAGTGAGCATACATACTCAAGCTATTCAATATCAATACCAAAATCAACAATTAGAAGGTTATCTGGTTTATCCATCACCTTATATTCAACCACTTTCTGGGCTATTAATGGCACCCAACTGGATGGGCATTAAAGAGGGTGACATTGAAATGGCAAGCGAAGTAGCAGCTCAAGGTTACTGTGTCTTTGTACTGGACTTATATGGTCAAGGTCGCCGCCCAAAAGATGCTACCCAAGCAGGTGAATGGGTTTCTAAAATTAAAAATACAGAACACGAAGTGGGTTTACTGCATGCAGCACATCAAGCATTCTTAGAACAAGAGTTTTGCAAAATTGATCCGAACCACATTGCAGCATTTGGACTCTGCTTAGGTGGACACAATGTCTTGGAATATGCGCGTAGTGGAGCAGAGATTAAAGCAGCCGTTTCATTCCACGGCTCACTGGATCAATCTGGTTTATATAACATGCAGCAGTTTAAAGGCTCGGTTTTAGTCCTAGATGGCGCGTGTGATCCACTGGTTCCTCGCCAGCAATTACAAGATTTTAGCGAAGAAATGAAAAAAACTGGACTCGACTGGCAGTTAATCAGTTATGGTAATACCTGCCATTCATTTACTGAAAAAACGGCGAACAATCCAGGCATCCAAGAATATAACGAAAAATCATCAAAACGTGGCTTTCAAGCCATGTATGAACTCTTAGAAGACGTTTTCCAATAACCCTGAAAAAAAACAGGATATTCATTCATGTATACTTTATGGATCGGCAATAAAAATTATTCATCATGGTCATTGCGGGCATGGCTCAGCCTACGCGCCCTAGAGATTCCTTTTGAAGAACAAATCAGTACATTAAATTTGGGTAGCAGCAGTTACCTCAAATTCAAAGCATTCTCACCTTCAGGTAAAGTACCTTGCTTAGTGGATGGTGAACATGTGGTTTGGGATTCACTGGCGATTATTGAATATGTTGCTGAACAATATCCTGTTTTATTCCCTCAAGACAAAACTGCACGTGCATGGGCGCGTTGTGCGATGGCAGAAATGCACTCAGGATTTATGGAGCTTCGCTCACGTTGCCCAATGAATTGCTCACTGACTGGCATTGAAATTGAACACACGCCTGCGCTCGTTCACGATATTCAACGACTGGATGAACTACTTCAACAAGGTCTGACTCAGTTTGGTGGAGCTTGGTTAGCAGGTGAAAAATTTACGGCTGTCGATGCTTTCTTCGCACCAGTCGCGTTACGTGCCCGCAGTTACAGTCTTAAATTTTCTGATACCGTACAGCAATGGATGCAGCAGATTTTGCAACATCCCGCTTTACTCGAATGGTGTCAACAAGGTGAACAAGAAGACTTTTAAACTTCTTTTCACCAATAAAAAAGCCTGTGAAAACAGGCTTTTTTATTTTGATCTTTTAACAATTATACTTCAGGTGCAGTCAATTCAGTCATTGGCCAACGTGGTGTCGTCGTCACAGACAATCCATCACACGCGCCTGCTTTTAAACGCTGATAACCTGCAAATGCAATCATCGCACCGTTATCTGTACACAGTGCTGGTTCAGCGTAATACACTTGTGCTTTAATTTTTGCGAGTTTCTGCTCCAAGCTTTCACGTAAACGCACATTGGCACTGACACCACCTGCAATCACCAAACGTTTTAAACCAGTTTGCTTTAAGGCTTTCACTGATTTTTTCACCAAAGTATCGACAATGGCTTCTTGGAAAGATGCGGCAATATCGGCATCACGATTTTCATCACCCAGTTTTTTCATTTGCACTGAAACTGCAGTTTTTAAACCACTAAATGAAAAATCCAGACCTTGATGCAACATTGGACGCGGGAATTCAAAAGCTTCAGGGTTGCCACTCAATGCCAACTTGGCAATGTTCGGCCCACCTGGATAAGGTAAACCCATCATTTTTGCGACTTTATCGAACGCCTCACCCGCTGCATCATCAATGGATTCACCGAGTAATTCATATTGACCAATCCCATAAGCAGCCATCAACTGGGTATGCCCACCAGACACCAGTAAAGCGACAAATGGAAATTCAGGTGGAGTTTTAGACAACAGTGGCGCAAGCATGTGCCCTTCCATATGGTGCACACCAATCGCAGGCTTATTTAAAGCAAATGCCAAAGTACGACCAAACAGTGCCCCTGTCATTAACGCACCCATTAGACCAGGCCCACGGGTATAAGCAATCGCATCGATTTGGTTTTTCTGAATACCACTTTGCTGTAACAGTTCATTTAATAAAGGAATCAGTTTGCGCACATGGTCACGCGATGCCAGCTCAGGTACAACACCACCATATTCGGCATGAAGCTTAATTTGACTGTACAATACTTGACCTAAAAGCCCCTGTTCACTGTCGTAAAGCGCCAGCCCTGTTTCGTCACAAGATGTTTCTAAGCCTAAAACAATCATTTAAATGCCTATTTTTCACTATCCAAATTACAGCCATCGCTATTATAGACTTGTGATATGAGATGTAAATGAGTAAAATACTGACCTTCACTTGTCAGCCATGCACAGTGCACGGCTGTTACCCATAACTTAATGAGGATTATTCATGCCACAAGTTAAATTGAAAGAAGGCGAACCAGTAGACGTAGCTATCCGTCGTTTCAAACGTTCATGCGAAAAAGCAGGTGTTTTAGCTGACGTTCGTAAACGTGAATTCTACGAAAAACCAACTCAAGAACGTAAACGTAAAAAAGCTGCTGCTGTTAAACGCTATCAAAAGAAATTGACTCGCGAATCAGTACGTACTACTCGCCTTTACTAAGATTAATTTGTGATTGATTGACTCACCTGGAAAAATAAATGACTACTTTAAAAAGCCAAATCACTGATGTTTTGAAAGCCGCAATGCGTGCAAAAGAAATGGATAAGTTGACGGTAATTCGTAGTCTACAGGCAGCAATCAAGCAAATCGAAGTCGATGAGCGCATAGAGCTTGACGATACTCAGGTTCTTGCGGTCATTGAAAAGCAAGTCAAACAACGTAAAGAATCGGTTAAAGCCTTTGAAAGTGCTGGCCGAGAAGATTTAGCTAGTAAGGAACAAGCCGAAATTGAGGTGTTATCTCAGTTTCTACCAGAAGCTATGACTGAGGAAGAGCTTGATTCCATCATTGCACAGACCATTACTGCGCAAGAAGCTACTAGCATGAAAGATATGGGTAAGGTGATGAACTCTCTACGTCCGCTCATAGCCGGGCGTGCCGATCCTGCACTTGCATCTGCAAAAGTAAAAGCGAAACTCGCTTAACACTGCAAAACCTCAAGTCAAAACACCCTCTCCAAAGTTTATTGCACAGCATCATCTATATACTGTGCAATTCGTGTCTTGGTTTATACCAAATGACAACCCACCTGTTGTAGTTTTGACTGCACTCCAGCTTGATTTAAAAACAGACCCTTAAACTGATCACGGTTCAATGTTTTAATTTCAGGTTTTAATAAATTTCGATTTTGATTCATTAAGTCATAAAAGTTATTAAAATAGCTTTGTGTATTTGTGCATAACTGTTGCTGCTGTTGAGCAGTTAAGTTTGTCGCATGCGGATCAATTGACTTTAAAATAACATTGCCACGCTGCAAATATTGATTAGTGATCTCCATTACTTTTTGGTTCAGTGCTGTTACATTCGCCACTTTAAACGAATTTTGCCCTGCAAAACTCGATATGCTGACTGAACACCCCAAAAGTAAAGTTGCCATAATTTTCTTCATAAGTTCTTCACTCTAGATCTTTTTATTTATACATTTTGCTTTACAAAAGCATGATAATTATAAATTATTTTTTTCATTTTTTAAAATAATGAAAAATTCGGCTCAAATAAAATTGCCCTTTTTCTAACTATTCTAAGGTAAATAAACGATCTGCCTGCATTTCTTTGAGTCGTTGATCAATTGTAGCCGACAGTGACATATTATTTTTAGCTAAACGCTGGGCATGTAGTAATGACTTAATCCCATCTTCTTCTCGCCCCGACCAAAATTCCACTTCAGCTCGGTAACGTAATACCTGTATCCCCTGCACAGGCGATGCATGATCAATCGCAGCAGCACGCTGCATTAAATCCCAACCCTGCACATCACGAGGATTATCACGCAAAATTTTATTGACCAGATTAAAAACAGGTGCAGGCTGATTTTTTCGAATCAGAACTTCAGCAAGTTTATATGTTAAGGCTCGATTTTCAGGCATGATTTGCTGCTGAGCCAAGATCGTTTGATATGCTTGCTCAAATTGATGCTTCAACAAAAAAATGTCCGTTTGCAGCAATACTGCAAGCATTTTTTGACGGGTTTGTCCCTGAGCTGTATTGAGTGCAGCTTGTGCCTGCAATGCATCACCCTGCTGCACATAAAATGCTGTAAGCGCCAAAATTGCAGCTTGATTATGTTGTGCTTGTAATGTCTTGAGCTGTTGCTCAGTCACATCATTGGATAATACTGCTGCATACCACTTCACCAACTCATAATCTGGATCGCTAATATTAGGTTTTACACTAGGATACTGCCTTGCTCGGAGCCGTGCTTCACTCATACGTGCTGTCGTGAGTGGATGGGTCATCCAGTATTCAGGCATAAAACTCAGTTGAACCGATGAACGTTGCATCCGTTCAAAAAAATCAGCCATTGCATTGGGATTGTAACCCGCTGCAACAAGATATTGCATGCCGATCCGATCCGCCTCTCGCTCCTGATCTCGACTATAACTCAATTGCTTACTGACCAATGCCGCCTGCGTTCCCAACATAACCGCAGAGCCAGCACCACTATCCGATTTGGTTGCAATTGCTGCGCCAATCAAAATTCCTGCTAGTGCTAATAATGTTTGCCCTTTAAAGGCTTCTTGGGAACGGCTATAGTGTCGCTGGGTTACATGCGCAACTTCATGCCCCATGACACTTGCCACTTCATCTCGGTTTTTTGCGAGTTCAATCAAACCCGTATTAATCGCAAAGACCCCACCTGGTACGGCAAAGGCATTCACCTGTTTATCATTAATCACCAACAAGCCAATCGGTGCACCTAAATTGGTTTGGCTGACAATATTACGAAAAATACGATCAAGCTGATCTTCCAACCATGGATCTTGAATGACATTCAGATGAGCATGAATCTCCCGATAAACCTTTTCACCTAAAATCTTTTCATTCTGCTGATCAATAATTCCAACGCTTATCCCCCCTACATTTGGCACATCTAATGCTTCAGGGCGATAATGCTGCGAGAAATCGTAGTCTGCTGCGTGGCTTGATGTGATCAAGCTCATGCAACACATCAACGAAGCGAAAAAAGATTGACCAATTTGCATGTTTACTGCACTCATGCACAGGAATTAGGAAAATTTCGGATTTACCAGATAACGAGGTTGTCTCTCTTCCAAAGCATCAACCAAATTTTGATACGCCAATTCAGCCATTTTTAGGCGCGTTGCTTCAGTGGCTGAACCTAAATGTGGCAAAGTAACGACATTGTTCAGATGAAATAACTCAGACTCTTGTAGCGGCTCTTTATTGTAAACATCTAACCCTGCTGCAAAAATTTTCTGGGCTTTGAGTGTTTCAATCAACGCTGCTTCATCAATCACTGAACCACGAGCAATATTGACCAACACGGCATGCGGCTGCATTTGATCCAACTCTGCTTGCCCAATCAGTGCTTTAGATTCGGCATTTAAATCTACTGCAACCACCACAAAATCAGAACGTTGCAGTAAGGAACTTAAATCACAATATTCAGCATTTAAAGGTTGAGCAGCTTCAATTTTTTCTCGGCGGTTATGGTATAAAATATTCATATTGAAGCCATAGAAACCACGGCGTGCAATGGCTGCACCAATATGTCCAAGTCCAATAATTCCTAAAGTTTTCCCAAAAACATCCTGACCAAATTGCGCTGCACCCACAGTCCGTTGCCATTGCCCCTGCTTAGTCCACTGATCTAGCTCAGGCACGCGGCGTGCTGCACTCATGAGTAAGGTAAATGCCAAATCTGCTGTGGTTTCCGTTAAAACATGTGGGGTATGACCGAGCCAAATTTGCTTCTGATTTAAATAATTTACATCGTAATTGTCATAACCGACACTCACACTAGAAATCATTTTCAAACGTTGAGCAGATGCCAAATTGGTTTCATTCAGAATACGGCCTGCGCCAATCATGCCATCTGCATCGACCACATGTTGCCTGATTTGCTCATTCACATCGCCCTGCTTTGGATTGATCTGCACGACATGATAATTTTGTTGTAGTCGGCTAAGAATTTCTGGGGCAATTTGACTAAAAACCAGTACTTTTTTTGGCATGAAGCTATCCTAGAGTCTTAATTGTTGAATCAGTTTCCATAATTGTTGCTTTAACAATGGCTGTTGCAGCATATCCGCCAAGCTTGCCACATGTTCAAGTTCAAGTGTCAAACCCGTCGGTAAATCACCTAAGCAAAAAATTGTCTTTTCAGCGGCAATCACATCGAAAAACCCCTGAACATAATCACCTAAACCACTTGCATCCTGCAAGCTTGGCACAGGAAATGGCCATTGTAATACAGCATCCTGTAAAACCAATGCTTGTTGAATATTTCGCCAGAGTGGCAAGGTTTCTGCTGTTAAAGCAGTATGATCAGTCAATAAAACAAACTGTTCTGCAACCAGAGCTTGTAGTTGAAATGCTTCTACAGCATCAATCGTAATATTGATTTCTGGGCCAACTGGTGATGGCTTAAGATCTTGCTCGACTGCAACTTGAGTGTTGATTTTATCTAGAATGATTTCTTGAGATGCTGCTTGATTCACAACAGATTTAATGTTTGAAACAGCATCAATATTCACCTGTTGAGGGGCTATCTGCTGCTCTACAGTTTGCCCAATATCAACATCACGCCATAACTTTGCCGCAGATGTGACTGAACGGACAACAGCCGCCCGAGGAACCCAAAGATCGATTCCCATCATGGCCAGTTGTTGACGTTGCTGTTCAATCATCATTTCATCATCTTTAAAAAGTTTGCATAGTGTAGGCGATTTTGCTTTGAAACCGAACTGTATTTGCCGATTTGCTACACGATCATGATACTGTTTTTCTTCATCACCTGATCCACAATTTCATCAGTTTCAAACCCTAAACGCCAATATAGCAATTGCAGCACATCCAGTTCATCTTGGGTAATCACCCGATCATTCCAAAGACACTGTTCAGCAATACCCAAAATCCGTAGGCGATCACGCAGCAGTAATCCTGAAATATCCTGCAAAATTTCCCCTAGATCAATCGGCTCATCTGACAAATCTTTATAGTGAACCCAGTCTTCAGGTTTAATTAATTTCTTAATAATTCTTTCACGGATTTCCAGCTGATTGCTGGTATTGAGTTGTTGTACATGCAACAAGGCATCCATTAAGCGCACAACTTCTGGAAGCACATCCTGAAATGCTGTTGGCATATGCGTTGGCAATAAATTAAGTTGATATTTAACTCTTTCTATCAACAAGGCATCCAACAGTCCAATTTCACCATCTGCCTGCGCAACAAGCGCCAGCTTGGTTAAAAACTGCCGCGATGCACTGAGTGGCATTCGTTGAATATTTTGACAAGCCAGATAAAAAATTTGTACGTGCTGACGTCCATCAATACTGAGCAAGGCATCAACAATTGCTCGACTCACCTCAGCATTTTTGGGAATAAATTCTCGGTATTGGCGAATCATTAAAATCGCAACCAGAACTTCTCGCGAACCTGTAGCTGTTTGCAAGGCACGATCAATCTGTTCTGGGCGTGACATTTTTGCCCGTATTTCAGGGTTCAACGGCTTAATCGCATCTTTTAAGGTAAAACTAATTGGAGAAAGACGGAGCAATGGTAACGGCTGCGGTGCAGACCACGTAAATGGCACCTCATGCACTTCATCCCCAAAAGGGCGAAATAGGCTAAATAAGGGTTGGGTTTTGAGCTTTTTCAGATTTTCCAAACGCAAGTCTTCAAGCAAATTTGGATTGAGCTCATAAATACGTCGCTCAATATTGGGGTGAATATTGAGCCAGCTTTGACTACTTAGAGAATTTGCAAAACACATATGTGCGATCGATTCTGAGTAAGCACTGTGAATCTGAGAACCCGCATGATGCACATAAATCCGTAACAGGGTCTGAATATTGGCATCATTACCGATAAGTTGCGTGGTGCTCACATCATCTTTAAAAGTACGCCCTGTTAAGGTAATAAATTTAATAAAACGCGAAATCAGCAAACCAAGACTTCCCATCAACCAAATCACCCCACCCGTTGCGACCAGAATCGTCTCGAACTTATTCTGACGCTTACTGTGATACGGCTTAAAGCCATGACGAGCAACTTTACTACCTAACTGGCTAAATGTAGTTAAGCTACTAAACATGATTTTTAAACGGGTATTCTGATAGGTTTCCCCTGTTAAAATCTGGTTAAATGCATAGCTAAACAAGCCATAGAGTTCAATTTCATCCAGATTTTGCAGTGCTCCCCAAGTAATTACAATCACCGTATCTTCAGGATGAACTCCCGCAGTTAAAGCATTGACACCAATTTCATCAGGCAATACATAAACTGCTGGAACATTGAGACCATACTGCTTGGCAAATTGTTGCGTGATTTTAATTGCAACGTTTTCTTCGGGTGTACTTTCATTGGGGTTTAAATAACGCGCACGAAGCTGCTTTGCCAATGAGTGACCACCTTCACGAAATACATAGACCTCATACAGTACAGAACCTAGCATGATGAATAAAATGACCAACAACACGATTGGACTATACTCATACCAAAACACAGATTGTGTTGGGTCTATATAATGCATGATTAAACCAAAAGATAAATTAAGTACGACCAATGTCAGCACAATCGCTAACGAACAAATGGTGGTCGACCAAAATAAACTCTTTTGGTGTCCTGAAGAAAATGTTTCCATTGCCAAATAAACTGCCTCAATGCATACCTGCCTTTTCATCATAAAATAAAAAAGCGGGGAAATCCCGCTTTTTCACTGTGATGAGTCGACAGGATTATTCTTCGCGAATACCTGTTAAGTCGACAGATGCTGCATCGATATTCACATCAATGTAACCATCTTTTTTCTTTTTCGCATTGTCACTACGACTACGCTGCAAATTATCCAAATATGCTTCATCAATATCGCCAGTCACATAAACACCGTCAAATACTGAACAATCAAATTCACTCACCTCAGGCACTTTTGGAATACGAATCGCTTCTTTCAAATCTTCCAAGTCTTGGAACACTAAACGATCCGCACCAATGATTTCACGAATTTCTTCAACGGTACGATCAGAAGCAATCAGCTCAGTCTTCGCAGGCATATCGATACCATACACGTTTGGATATTTCACCATTGGTGCTGCTGAAGCAAAGTAAACTTTCTTCGCACCAGAATCACGTGCCATTTGGATGATTTCGTTACAGGTTGTCCCACGCACAATCGAGTCATCCACCAACAGAACGTTCTTGCCTTTAAACTCAAGCTCAACTGGGTTCAATTTTTGGCGTACTGATTTTTTACGTTGCTGCTGACCTGGCATAATGAAGGTACGGCCCACGTAACGGTTTTTCATAAACCCTTCACGGAACTTAATCCCCAAAACATTTGCAAGCTCAAGAGCAGATGTACGGCTGGTATCTGGAATTGGAATGACCACATCAATACCGTGGTCGTCACCCCATTCTTTCAGAATACGGTTTGCCAGCTTCTCACCCATTTTTAAACGGGCTTTATACACTGAAATACCATCAATCGTTGCATCTGGACGTGCAAAGTAGACATATTCAAAAATACATGGGAAGTATTTTGGATCTGTTGCACATTGTTTAGTAAACAATTCACCTTCAGCATTGATATAAATTGCTTCACCTGGTGCAATATCACGCTCAACTTTAAAGCCAAGTGCTGTAATCGCAACGGATTCAGATGCAATGATATATTCAGTTTTGCCTGCATCATTGACACGTGAACCATAAATCAATGGACGAATACCATTTGGATCACGGAAACCCACCAAGCCTTGGCTAGTAATCATGGCAACAACACCATAAGCACCGCGGCAACGCTGATGTACACGATGAACTGCATAGAAGATATCTTCTGGGGTTGGATGCAATGTTCTGAGTTTTTGTAACTCATGCGCAAATACGTTCAATAGAACTTCAGAGTCTGAATCTGTGTTCATGTGACGCAAGTCAGTTTCAAACAGGTCTTGACGAATGTCGTCTGCGTTGGTCAAGTTACCATTGTGCGCCAATGTAATCCCGTAAGGTGAGTTTACATAAAACGGTTGCGCTTCTGCACTGCTTGATGAACCCGCTGTTGGATAACGAACGTGACCAATCCCGTAGTTACCTTGCAAAGCACGCATGTGGCGAGTGTGGAATACATCACGTACCAAGCCATTGTCTTTACGCAAGAATAAACGCCCATTATGACAAGTGACAATACCTGCCGCATCTTGTCCACGATGCTGCAACATCGTCAAAGCATCAAATAACAATTGGTTAACTGGCGAATGACCAGCAATCCCAACAACTCCACACATAGTAACCTCGCAGACAAGCTTGGATTAATTAAAAGGGTTTTTAGTCGAATGTTCTGAACGATTCCCTAGAGAAGACTCGCGCCCAGATGAGTCATCTGAAGCTTCAACTTCAGTCTGACCCTGATGATTCATATGTTTAATCGCATCATTGGCAAGATCTTTCGATAAGTCTGTTGCCAGCGGTGCATAAGGCAGAAGTGCCTGAACAAATAAGGAATGCTTCCAAGACTGTGCGCTTTGTAACCAAGGCGCCAAGCTCTGCATGATAATGAGAACGATAAATAAACTTTTCAGTGTTCCGAATAGTCCACCAGCCAATCGATTGAGAGGATCAAGTTTCAGTGTTTTGACCAAACTATTGAGTAAACCCGTCAATAACCAGGTCAGTATAATCACCACAAATGCAACACTTGCAAATGCAGCAACCTTTTGAACCATCAGATTATGACTCACTCCAGACATGAGTGGTGCAAGCGTAGCAGAACAACTACTTGCAACAAACAAGGCACAGATCCACCCCAGCAAATTTGCCAAAGCGCTGAATAATCCTTGTCGCAATCCATTAATACAACTAAATGCTAAGATTGCAATAACAATAATATCTAAAGTATTCATAAAGTTATGTCATGGCATGAATACAATCTTGTACCAAATCTGGACCTGTATAAATCAGACCACTGTAAATCTGAACCAAACTTGCACCTGCTTGTTGCTTGGCATGTGCCTGTTCACCTGCCAAAATTCCACCAACACCAATCAGTGGGATCTGATTTTTTAACACAGCAGCGAAAGTTTTTAAACAGGCTGTACTTTTTTCAAACACTGGCGCACCTGACAAACCACCTGCTTCATCACCAAAAGGTAGATTTTCCACCCCTTCACGAGACAGTGTTGTATTGGTCACAATCAGACCATCAATTTTATAGGCTAACAATTGCTTAGCGATAAAAGCAATATCATCGGTTGTTAAATCAGGGGCAACTTTCAATACCAAAGGAACATAATGTCCATATTGTTCAGCGAGCTCTGCTTGACGGTTTTTTAACGTTTCAAGCAAATGGGTCAACGCTTCACCACTTTGCAAGCTACGTAGATTCTTTGTATTTGGTGATGAGATATTGACGGTCACATACGATGCGTAATTGTAAACTTTTTCCAAACAGATCAAATAATCATCAGCAGCTTTTTCGACAGGTGTATCGGCATTTTTACCAATATTAATACCCAACACCCCTTTATATTTAGAGGCTTTTACATTTTCAACCAGCTTATCAACACCATCATTATTAAATCCCATACGGTTAATAATGGCGTTCGCTTTAGGCAAACGGAATAAACGAGGTTGTGGATTGCCTGATTGAGGGCGTGGTGTAATGGTCCCTATTTCAATAAAGCCGAAACCAAGTGCGGCCAAGGCATCAATATAGTCACCATTTTTATCTAGACCTGCTGCCAACCCAACTGGATTTGGAAACTCGATTCCCATGCAGTGAACAGGCTTTGCGATAAATTTAGAGTTTACTAGTCCCATTTTATGCGCAGTTTTCAGCCATGATAATGTCAGTTCATGCGCACGCTCTGGTGCTAACGAAAACAACAAAGGGCGAGCCAGTGAATACATCATAAAGTCATCGAATGAGTAGTTTGAAAACGGGCTTATTATAGGCATGCATACTCAAAAACGCCATGCTTCACAACGCTTTATTTATAATATTCGTAACAGGCATGCTGTGATTTTCACCACTAATTCCTGAAAAATCATTGAATTGCTCTGTTACATTGAACAATTCAATGACAATTTAATCTTAAGCCAATGGAATAAAGCTTGAGGTTTGCGTTGACAACCCTTCTGCAATCACGGCTTGTTCATAAATTCTAGCTTCTGCAAGTGCAAAAGGATGAAATGCCATTTGTGTTAAGCGCTCTGCAATAAATGCAACCACATTCATATGACAAACCACCACAATCGACTCATATGGAAGTTTTGACAGCCAATCAATCGCAAGATCTGGATCGTCATCTGGTTTAATGCGATCACACAACATGACAGGCACATTCGAGAAATAATACTGAATATGTGCCAATGTTTCCTGCGCACGTAGCAATGGGCTCACTACAAATAAATCTGGCTGAATTTTATGGCGCAAAAACTCTGCCGTTTGTTCAGCTTGTAGATGTCCACGTTCAGTCAGTGGGCGTTTGATATCATTACCATGAACTGGACGAGCAGCCTCACCATGACGAACTAAAGTTAATTGCATAAAATTTCCTGAAAAAGTGCAATTAGGATTGTTTATAACTAAACAATGTGAAGATTGTCTTACACCTGCTGGTGTGGCAGAACAAATTCAACGTCGCTTCGATGTCCGCTTTTCATCAGCGACAAAGCAATCGAAAGTGGTGGTGCCTGTTCAAAGATCACATCATACAATGCATTGGTAATTGGCATATAGACATCCAACTCTTTAGCACGGGTACGAACTTGTACAATGGTATTGATCCCTTCTGCTGTTTGACCAAGCTCCTCTGTGGCTTGTTGAAGCGTCTTTCCTTGCCCCAAGGCATAACCGACCTGATAGTTACGGCTCAACGGACTATTACACGTTGCAAACAAGTCACCAACACCAGACAACCCTAAGAATGTTAATGGATTAGCCCCTAATTTTACTGCAAATCGGCTCATTTCTGCCAATGCACGGGTTAAAATCATGCTTCGGGTATTTTCCCCTACGCCATGTGCAGCCGCCATTCCCATTGCAACCGCATAGATATTTTTCAATGCACCACCCAGCTCTACACCATGTACGTCATCACTGGCAAAAACACGGAATAATGCACTATGCAAAGCTTGTTGGACTGCATAACGAACTTGTTCTGAATGGCTCGCAATAACCGTTCCTGCTGGCATACCCGCCATAATTTCTTTTGCCAAGTTAGGCCCTGACAACACGCCGTAAGGCACTTCTGGCAATTCTTCGCGAATAATTTCACTCATGAAGCTAAAGGTTTTCGCTTCAATCCCTTTGGTCAATGAAATAATGGCTTGTGCAGTAATAAAGGGTTTAATTTTCTGGATAATACTACGAAATGAATGGCTTGGAATCGTAACTAAAATTAAATCGCGATCACGAACCGCATGCTCTAAATCAGCAGTCACGTGCAAACTATGTTCGAGTTCGAAATCAGGCAAATAGCGTTTATTAATATGGGTTTGATTGATTTCCTCTGCTGTATCAGCATCTCGAATCCAAAGCATGGTGTCGCAGCCATTACGTGCAGCTAAATTTGCCATGGCTGTTCCAAAACTACCACCACCAAGTACAGTCACACGTAATGCTGTTTTTTTATCAACAGGTACAGCTTCAACTAAATCTGTAAATTTTAATTCGGACATAATTCTTTTATTACCTTTAAGATGCTGACCAATAGCTTACATAATCAGAGATTGCGACTTCCGCACGTGGCGCCAATTCCTTCCCTGCCGTGCCCACATAAATGATTCCAGAAATCAAATCATGTGCTTGCAAACCCAATGCTGCTTTCAAAGTCACCGACTCAACCACGGCACCAGTACGCCACATTGTGGCAAAACCTTGACTCTGAAGTGACAATAGAAAATTTTCAACGGCAGCACCCGTACTTAAAATTTGCTCGAATTCAGGAACTTTTGCATGATCAACAATATGTGTTAATGCTAAAACCAGCATAGGTGCACGAAATGGATGATTTTTAACACGTTCTATTTGGACTGGATCTGTTTCTGGAAAATCTTGTCGCATTGAATTTGCAATAAGTTCACCAAATGCAGCTCGCTGGCTTTCTTCAATCACGACAAAACGTGTTGGCTTCAAACGGTGATGATCTGGTGCAGTTAATGCTGCTGCAAATGCCAACTCAAGTTGTTGAGCATTGGGTGCTGGTTCAACTAAAAGTCCCACTGACTGGCGCTGTTGAATATTGTCATGAACCACTGCTACTGTTGTATTTGCCATGAATATTGCAATCTTTTTCATTTAAACAATTTAATTTAGATTAACATACTCTAAAAAATGAACTCTAGTTTTGCTGCAAGAAAAAATATTTCACTTAAACATTCGCAAAAATATCCATCATCTTGACGTGAATATACACAATTTCCTCAATTTATCATGCACACTGACACATTCACATATTCAACTTAGCTATCTCTAAAAAAGGAAAATATGAACCAGACTATTCGTATTATCAGTTTTATCGGATTAGCAGCTTTCTTTAGTGCCTGTAGCTCAAATCCCTCTTCAACACTTGCCTTACAAAAAGAAAATCATGAATTTGAAGTAACAGGACTAGGTAAAACAGCCGTGATTGCAAAAAATAATGCCATTATGGCTGCCAATAAAACCTGTTCTAGACAAATACCTATAATTCGCAACGAATCCACAAGTTACAATGGTATTTTTAAAAATATGACCGATGAGCAAACTGGTCAGAGCATTACTGCTGCAACTGAAGTTCTGGGAGGAATCTTAGGTTACAGTCCAAAATTACAACGTGATGATGATTATCAAACAACCCTAACTTTTTTCTGTCAGCCTAAATCAACATAAAAAAAGGGATCAATCATGATCCCTTTTTATCTAAAAATCTTGGATTAGCAATAACCATCTAAACGAGTAAGTGGTAATTTTTGTCCAATCGCTTTTTCAATATCAGACAAATAAAATGCATCATCTTCTGACAAGAAGCTAATACTTACCCCTTGTGAACCCGCACGACCTGTACGTCCAATACGGTGTACATAATCTTCAGATTGCTCAGGCAAAGTGAAATTCACCACATGTGATACACCATCAACATGAATACCACGACCCGCAACATCGGTTGCAATCATGATATTGTGCTGGCCATTTTTAAACTGATCGAGCATTTTTAAACGTTTGTCTTGGGCAATTTCACCAGACAACATCACCACTTTGTAGCCATCTTTTTTCAAGTTGTCATATAAACGACGCACTTGATCTCGACGGTTCGCAAAAATCATGACTTTTTCAATCGGCTCATTATGCAAAACATCTTGCAATAACTTGTACTTGTCTCGATTAGAAACCACATACACACGCTGTTCAACATCTGCATTGGTTTTCTTTTCTGGCTCAATTTCGACTGTAACAGGCTCAAATAACCACTGACGGGCTAAGTTTAAAACGTCATAGCTAAAAGTTGCTGAAAACATCAGGGTTTGACGCTGCTCTTTACGCGGTGAAAAACGTACAATTCGTTTTACAGCAGGAATAAAGCCCATATCTAGCAAACGGTCAGCTTCATCAATCACTAGAAATTCAACTTGATCCAACCAAACTTCTTTTTGCTCAGTAAAATCAATCAGACGGCCTGGTGTTGCCACCAAAATATCGACAAAACCAGCATCAAGCTGTTTTCTCTGTTTATCGAAATCAACACCGCCTAGTAACGTCACGACATTTAATGAGGTGAATTTGGTTAAATCTTTGGCGTCTTGCTCAATTTGTAAAGCCAATTCACGAGTTGGTGCTAAAATCAATGCGCGCGGTTCGCCACGATAACGCTGCTCTTGAATCGGATTATTCAGTAAATCATTAATAATACTAATTAAAAATGCAGCCGTTTTCCCTGTTCCTGTTTGCGCTCGACCAATTGCATCATGGCCTGCCAGCGTAAACTTTAAAACCTTTTCTTGAATCGGCGTCATGCTGGTAAAGCCCAACGCGTCTATCGCCTGTTTTAACTGAGGATGTAAATTTAAGGTTTCGAAACCAGATGACATAAACCTGTTAATCCGTTATGCGCGTAAAATAAGTCGCCATTATAAACAAAAAACGCCCCAAATGTTATGGGGCGTTTTCGCGGTTAAGCACTTAAAAAGATCAGTCTAATGGCTGAACTTCTTCTGCTTGGAAACCTTTTTGACCTTGTACAACGCTGAATTCAACGCGTTGACCGTCACGAAGTGAACGGTGACCGTCGCCTAAGATAGCGCGGAAGTGAACGAATACGTCATCACCGCTGCTACGTTGAATAAAGCCAAAACCTTTAGTGTCGTTGAACCATTTAACTACGCCTTGTTCACGTACTGTCATTAGTTAATCCTCTGTGATTAAAAAAAAGGATCACCCGGTGTTGCAAACAGTAGAGCGACAAGGTTTAAAAATAGTTATTATTTTTAAGCTTGTGATCATTCTGTAAAACTATTAACAAAATCCGGTTATATCCACATTGTCATAGGTTTTTTGCGAAATTGCATCCTACATACGGTTCCGAGAGTAGCACGCCTTTCAGTGAATTGATACAAAAATTTTTCATAAATATTGCATTTTATCAGGTATTTTTTTCTTACATTTAGATTGATTTTTAAGACCACCTTCCCCTTTTTTTTACCTAGGTTTTTTTGTTACTATTTGGAGCTTTATTGAATTTAGAATCAAGTTTTATGTCCGATCCTAAAGCAACTTTCATGGAAATTGATGCAATGGGAAAACCATGTCCTATGCCTTTATTGATGTTGAAACGCGCAATAAAATCCACATCGACTCAGCAAAAGTTCTGTTTAAAAGCATCAGATCCAAACAGCGAAATCGATATTTTACGCTACTGCCAAATGCAGAATCTAAGCTGTCAGATGATTAAAATTACTGAACATGAATTACACTACCTCATTGAATCTTAATGAATAACACATGTACATAATTTGAAGACGCTGGCATAAAAAATTACATTTCTCTACCCTTTTTACCTTAATTCTGCTTACAAAGCAGATTAAGATAAACATATTGATTTTGACTAGCTCATCCCTATAAGGAGTTTTCATGACTGACAGCAGCAATCAATTGATGCCCCTGTCATTGTCTGCACCTGGTGTGAACCTAGGCGCATACATCAGTACTGTCAATCAGATTCCAATTTTAACTGCCGAACAAGAAAAAGAGTTGGCGGAACGCTATTACTACGACCAAGATCTTGACGCAGCAAAAATGCTGGTCATGTCACATCTACGTTTCGTTGTACATATTGCACGCACCTATGCAGGCTATGGCTTGCCACAAGGCGACCTGATTCAAGAAGGCAACTTAGGCTTAATGAAAGCCGTAAAACGTTTTGACCCGAATATGGGCGTGCGTTTAGTGTCTTTTGCAGTGCATTGGATTAAAGCAGAAATTCATGAATATGTGATTCGTAACTGGCGAATTGTCAAAATTGCCACGACCAAAGCACAGCGTAAGTTATTTTTTAATCTTCGTAGCTTAAAAAAATCAAGCAAACGCTTAACGCTTGAGGAAGCACAATCGATTGCCAATGACCTGAATGTTACTCCAGAACAAGTTCTGGAAATGGAAGGTCGTTTAACCGCATACGATGCAGCTTTTGAAGCGCAAAACGATGACGATGACGAAGGTTCAACCCATATTGCACCTGCATTGTACTTAGAAGATAGTCGTTATGACCCTGCCCGTTTGGTCGAAAATGAAGACTATGAAGAGCAAAGTACATCTGCACTGCACGATGCCATGAATCAGCTTGATGATCGCTCTCGTAATATTTTACAGCGTCGCTGGTTAGACGATGACAAATCAACCTTACACGAGCTCGCAGCCGAATATAATGTCTCAGCAGAGCGTATTCGTCAGCTTGAAAAAAATGCGATGGAAAAAATTAAAGTTGCGATGTCATCCAACTAAATTTTCCGTTCATAAAAATGAATAAATTAGGCTGATTCTTCAGCCTTTTTTGTTGCCCAAGTTTCATGCAAATAATCGTAACCCACCCAAAAATCTATGTTATGGTATAGCGCAAATTCTTGACGGAATAGCGCAATGTGGCTTGCAATCTCTGCGTTAAATCTTGCTCTTGCAGTAATCCTCGGTGCCTTTGGTGCACACGGTTTAAAAGCTCGGGCAACCATTGACCAACTTTCTTGGTGGCATACTGCAACCGATTACTTTTTTTATCATGCGCTTGGATTATTAGCCCTTGCGATTTTAGCGAAAGTGTCACCACAGTTCCCAATCAAGGTCAGCTTTATTTGCATTCAAATTGGGATTGTATTCTTCTGTGGTTCACTCTATGTCATGGGCTTAGGTTTACCCCGTATTTTAGGGGCGATTACGCCAATTGGCGGTGCTTTTATGATTATTGGATGGTTAGCATTGGCTTGGAATGCCATGAAATTTGCAAAATGAGGACAGCATGCAAATCTTTTTAAACGGCGTGGCAACTGAAACGTCTTGTGAAAACCTACTTACATTAGTTCAATCTCTAGCCTTAGAAAACAAACGCTTTGCGGTTGAACTCAATGAAATGATTGTGCCGAAATCAAAATTAGAACAAACACAGATTCAAGCTCAAGATCATATTGAAATTATTCATGCCGTTGGTGGTGGTTAATAGGACATAATTATGCAAGACGCTCAATTTAACGATTCCCCTTTAATTATTGGTTCACGTACTTTTCAATCCCGCCTATTGGTTGGCACAGGCAAGTACAAAGATCTCAATGAAACAGATTTAGCGATTCAAGCCAGTGGCGCAGAAATTGTGACTGTTGCAATTCGCCGTGTGAATATTGGTCAGCACCCAGATCAACCGAACTTACTTTCTGTTGTTCCACCAGAGAAATACACAATTCTGCCAAATACAGCAGGCTGTTTCGATGCCAATAGCGCAGTTCGTACCTGTATGCTGGCACGTGAACTGCTTGATGGTCACAATTTAGTGAAACTTGAAGTCTTGGGTGATGAAAAAACCTTGTACCCAAATATCACTGAAACGCTGAAAGCTGCACGCACCTTGATTGATGATGGTTTTGAAATCATGGTCTATACCTCAGATGACCCAATTGTGGCACAAGAGCTTGAGAGCATGGGCTGTGTGGCAATTATGCCTTTGGGCAGCTTGATTGGTTCAGGTTTGGGCATTTTAAATCCACATACCATTTCCATCATTAAAGAAAATGCAAAAGTTCCAGTGTTGGTCGATGCAGGTGTGGGTACTGCCAGCGATGCTGCGATTGCAATGGAATTAGGTTGTGATGGTGTGCTGATGAATACTGCGATTGCCAATGCACAAAACCCGATTTTAATGGCATCTGCCATGAAAAAAGCAGTTGAAGCAGGTCGTGAAGCCTTCTTGGCAGGTCGTATGCCACGCAAGCGCATGGCAAATGCCAGCTCACCTGAAACGGGTTATTTCTTTAAATAATTCAAATGAGTGCATAAAAAAGCCAAGTTAAACTTGGCTTTTTTTATTACCAGCGAAACTTGTCCCAGTTTTCTGGGTTCGCCCAAAACTTCGAGTTAAACCAGTCAGGCACATGCTTGTAAGTCAAAATATTAAACTGCCACAAGGTCAAATTGCCCTGTTGCTGCGTTTTATCTAACATTTGAGTTAAGCCCAAAGCGCGCATTAATTGCGTATCCTGATTTGGACACACCACCACCAAGCGTTTTGCCATAAGATCACGCAATTTCACCAAAAGTCGCGACTTCTCGGTATCGGTTAAATTTTGCATTTCTGGGGTGTCGAGCAAAATAAAACCCAAATCATAGCGACGGGTAAAAGGCAGACTTAAAAAATCAGATACGTTAAAATATTGCCAGTCAATTGAGTGTTGTAAGCCGTGTTGGCAAAGATCCTGTCCAATACATAATGCAGTTTCAATGGGCTGCTCCTGACATAAATCGTCTAGCATTGAAGTGATGACATTTTGTTCAGCCATAAACTGCACCTTTATCTGAGTTAGAGAGAAATTGATATGGAATTACAAGGCATTTGCCATAAAATGCATGCCGATTTAGCCAACCATAGTGTAACCGAACAGAACACTCAAAAAGCGCATGTTGAATACAGCTTTATTCTAGACCAATCTCAGATCAATTTACCCTTTACTTTAGGCCAAGAGCTTGAAATTGAATGGACTGGGAAGATTTACTGCGTTTCTTGCGGTGCAAAAACACCTAAATCCTATTCACAAGGTCACTGTTTTAAATGTTTTAAAACTAAAGCGTCTTGTGACATGTGTATCATGAAGCCTGAAACCTGCCATTATCATCTTGGAACTTGCCGTGAAGATGAGTTTGCTCACAGTGTCTGCTTTCAACCGCATATTGTCTATTTAGCCAACTCAAGTGCCCTCAAAGTCGGCATTACCCGTATTAGTCAAATGCCAACACGTTGGTTAGATCAGGGTGCAACCCAAGCTTTACCCATTATGCAAGTGGGTTCACGGCGCTTGTCAGGGCAACTTGAAATTATGTTTGGCGAACAAGTGGCGGATAAAACAGACTGGCGTAAGCTACTCAAAGGTGAAGCTGAACCTCTGAATCTGATTGAAGTTCGTGAGCAACTGGTCGAAGAATTTGCACCTAAAATTCAGCGTATTCGTGAAGAATTCAGTCAAAATCTGGAGTTTGATGAAGGCATTCAACTGCTTGAAGACGAAAAAATGCGGGAATTTGTTTATCCTGTTGAACAATATCCTGAAAAAATCAAATCGCATAATTTGGATAAAACCCCAACCATCCGTGGCGTTTTACAAGGGATTAAAGGTCAATATTTGATTTTAGATACGGGCGTGATCAACATTCGTAAATACACAGGTTACGAAATCATTATTCGCACCTAAATTTAAAATCATCAAAAAGGCAGGAAATTCCTGCCTTTTTCGATTTAAAAATAGTCTTAACGTGCTGCCAATAATTGCAAAATCGCATGTACAGGATCTTCAGTATCTCCTGAAATCAACTGCTTATGCATGGTTATATGCTGCATCACTTGAATTTGTGCAGTTTCAACATTCATTAACTTTTCAATTTCCGCAGCCAATGCTTCAGGTGTTGCCTGATCCTGAATCAGCTCTTGAATGACTTTTTTACCCGCAATAATATTCGGCAAAGAATAATATGGAATTTTGACCATCAAACGCATAATACGATAGGTTAGCCAGTGTAACTTATAAAATGTCACCATTGGACGATGCAATAACATTGCTTCAAGTGTTGCTGTACCTGAAGCCAAGGCAATGAGATTACTTGCATTCATGACCAATCGACCAATTTTCGACTCAGTATGCTGATTGTCAAGAACATGAATTTTGGCACGTAAACTTTCAGGATAATTTGCCAAAATCTGCTGAATTTGCGCTAAACGCTGTGGGTTAATCGCAGGAACCAGATATTCATACTCAGGGTATTTGGCTTGTAAAATCTGTGCAGCGCCAAACACCAAAGGGGCTAGTCGTTCTACCTCACCACGGCGGCTGCCTGGCAGTAAAGCAATGTATTTGGCTTGCTCAGGAAGATTAAGCGTCTGTCGTGCTTGCTGAATATGATTGTCTAATGGCAACTGTTTCGCCAGTGGATGCCCCACAAAAATCGCAGGAACTTGATATTTTTGATAAAACGCTTTTTCAAACGGAAATAAGCACATGACCAAATCTATATTTTTTTTAATCCCAAAGACACGCTTTTGTCGCCATGCCCATACTGAAGGACTGACATATTGTACAGTCTTAATCGGTAACTGTTTTTGTTTGATGCGTTGAGACAAACGTAAATTAAAGTCAGGTGCGTCAATCCCAATAAAAATATCAACAGGCTTTTCCTGCCAACGTTCAACCAAACCATCTCGTACTGCGAATAATTGTTTAAGCTCTTTTAAAACTTCAACTAGCCCCATCACGGACAAAGTTTCCATCGGATAAAAACTCTGGAAGCCTTCAGCAATCATTTGTGGGCCACCGATCCCCTCAAATTCAACATCAACACCTTGCGCTTTAAAGCAACGCATCAACTCAACACCAAGAGTATCTCCTGAAACCTCACCAACCACGATGCCTATTCTGAGTTTACGATTTTGCAAGAATGTCTTCCTTTGGGCTTTATCATCCACAATATTATAAGAGATTTCGTAGCTTTACTTCATACGAGTCATACAAACAACAAGATTATTCTGCGTCCTCCCTTTAATTTCTTCAAAAATCCAATCTAGAGAATGACGACATTGAATGTAATTTTTTGTTGCACATCACCACACAATAGTTAATTATATTGCGAATCATTTTCATTATTTTTTATATTTGGAATAAAGATGTCATTCAAGCCCAATGCTCTCTTCCTTGCCATCCTCAGCATCACTGCAACCTCAGTCTACGCGGAAGATAATCAAACACTCCCAACCATTACCATTTCAGCAGATAAAACCTCAAGCAGCTCTGAAAAAACCAAAGCCTACACGGTAAAAGACAGTAGCAGCGCTACAAAACTCAATATTCCAGTCCAAGAAACGCCTCAAACTGTCAATGTTGTGACGCGCCAACAAATGGATGACTTCAACCTGACCACGACCCGTGACATTTTGCGAAACACGCCTGGGGTTACAGTGACAGGTCTAGAAACTAACCGTACCACCTATACAGCGCGTGGTTTTGATATTTCCAATATTCTGGTTGATGGTGTTGGTATTCCCCAAGTCGATAGTTATAACTACAACAACAGTGACCCTGATGGATATTTTTATGATCGAGTGGAAGTAATCAAAGGTGCAGATGCATTAACCAATGCTTTAGGTGATCCAGGGGCAACCATTAACTATGTGCGTAAACGCCCTACTCAAGAATTTCAGGCGAATGCAGGGATTAGTTATGGCTCTTGGGATACTCAACGTTATGAAGCCGATATTTCAGGCCCACTGACTCAAGATGGTCGAGTTCGTGCTCGCTTAACTGGCTATGAAAAAGCAGGCAATTCTTATATTGATCGTTATTCTGAAGAGAAAAATGGTGTTCAAGCCATCATTGAAGCAGATCTGACTGACTCAACTACCGCATCTGTTGGTTATTCCAAAGTTCAACAACTAACCAATGGCTCACAGTGGGGTGCTTTACCCCTGATTAACAGTGCAGGGCAACAACTGAGCTATTCTCGTAGTTATAACTATGCACCATCGTGGACGTATTATGACTGGTCAATTGATAACTACTTTGCCTATATTGAGCAGAAACTCGGTGGCGATTGGAAAGCCAAGCTGAGCTATGATGAAAAAGCATCTACCCTGAAAGACAAAATGCTTTATCTTGGTGGAGCGCCCTCTGCAACAGATAACACTTCAGGCATTACCCTCTATCCAGAAATTTATAATCAGAAGTTCCGAGAACGTACTATTAATTTAAATTTCAATGGAACTTATGGGCTATTTGGACAGCACCATGAAGCCAACTTTGGTTATTCATGGTCAGATTACAATGTTAAAAGTTATTATGCATTAGGTGATAGCTATGGTCTGACGACGACAGATTTAGCCAGTTGGACACCTGCCACGCAATCATGGAGCAGTAACTATTCTGTCGATGATGAAAATATCATGATTAAATCGTTGTATGGCGCAACACGTTTGCATCTAACCGATGATTTAAAAATGATTTTAGGAGCAAACTACACCGAAATTGACAATAAAAATACTTATCAAAAAAATAAAGTATCGCCTTATGCAGGTCTGACCTATAACTTTACCCCACATTACACAGGCTATGTCAGCTATACCTCAATCTTCAGACCTCAAACCATTATTAACAATGCTACAGGTAAAGTTTCTGATCCTGTTGAAGGCAAAAGTTATGAGCTTGGTTTAAAAAGTGCTTGGCTGAATAACCGTTTGACGGGTTCGATTGCTGTGTTTAGAACAGAGCAAAGTAACTTCCCACTCAACTCAACTTATAACGCAACCGATTTTAAATACTACTCGGATTTAGGCACAGTGCGCTCACAAGGGGTTGAATTAGGGCTTGCAGGTAAAGTCAGCCAAAATTTAGAAGTGTCGATGGGCTATAGTAAATTTAGCCTGAAAAATATGGAGACTGGTGTCAACCCTCGCCAATACAATCCAACCCAAACCTTTAATATTTTAACGACTTACACCGTTCCACAATTACCAAAACTTAAAGTGGGCGCAAGTGTACAATGGCAAGATGCGATTAGTGATCCAGCGACCAGTAACGGTTATGGCCTGATTAAACAAGGCAGCTATGCCCTGCTCAACCTAATGGCAAGTTATACCTTAAATGATCACGTCAGCTTCCAAGTCAATGGTAACAACGTGACCGATAAGAAGTATCTGACTGGTTTATATCAGGGACAAGGCTATTACGGCGCACCTGCCAACTATACGGTTGCGGTCAAATTTAAATACTAATCCATTCTCAAACATCTTTAACCCTTTTTAAAGCCAATCCTTGTGATTGGCTTTTTTAATTATTTTAACAACAAAAATAAATACTTAAAAAATAATTGAGTTTTTATGTGTTTTCTGACTTGACGAAAAAATAATATAAGATGTATTTTAAATATATCTTATAAAGCCATGCGAGCAATCCATTATGTTAAGCCAGCATCAAATCGACCTCATCAAATCTACTGTTCCTGTTTTACGTGAAAATGGTGTTGCGCTAACAGGTTATTTCTACAATCGTATGCTGGGGAATAACCCAGAGTTAAAAGAAACATTTAACATGGGACATCAACGCAGTGGTGCACAGGCAAAAGCGCTGGCAGGCGCAGTATTGGCGTATGCTGAAAATATTGAAGATCCAAGTGTCCTCGCACCTGTTGTAGAACTCATCTGTCACAAACATGTCAGCCTGAATATTCAAGCACCTGAATATGACATTGTGGGTGAGAACCTGTTGCATTCCATTAGTGAAGTTTTAAATATTCCAATGGAACATGAATTGATTGAAGCATGGGGCTTGGCATACGGACAACTGGCTGATTTATTTATTCAAACCGAACAAAAAATTTATCTAGAACATCAACAAACCCAAGGCAGTTGGCTTGGATGGCGTGAATTTTTAATTGCTGAAAAAGTTAAAGAAAGTGATGAAATCACCTCTTTTTATTTAGTACCTAAAGACAATGGCGCTCTCCCTAAATATAAAGCAGGACAATACGTGACTGTACGTGTTCTCGTCCCTGAACTTGGCATTAAACAACCTCGCCAATACAGCTTATCGGATTGTGCATCTGGTCAATATTTACGAATTTCAGTCAAACGTGAAGATGCCAAAGTTGAAGGACAAGATCCTGGCTATGTTTCATCGACTCTCCATCAATATTTAAATGAACATGATGTAGTTGAATTATCTGCACCAACAGGTAATTTCTTCTTGGTCAATCCTGAAAAAACCAATGTACTCATCAGCGCAGGTGTGGGCTTAACCCCAATGGTTGCCATGCTCAACCAGTTGCTGACTGAAAATACAGATCCAAATGAAAAATTATCATTCTGGCAAAAAATTAAAGCACAGTTTAGCCATGCACCAGAAAAACCTGCGATTCATTTTATTCATGCTGCTCGTAACTCACGTGTGCATGCCATGAAAAATGCGATTCAGGGCTTGGCTCAACAACATGACAACTTAGATGTTTTTGTTGCTTACGAGCACCCAGAACAACAGGATAAATTAGGACAAGATTATGACACTCAAGGTCGCTTAGACTTATCCAAACTTGATCAAAAATGGTTTCCTGAACATGCCGACTATTATTTGTGTGGCCCAATGCCATTTATGCAAGCGCAGCATCAAGCATTACTTGCACGTGGCATTCCACAAGAAAATATTCACAGTGAAGCATTTGGTACAGGTGGCGTTACACTTTAATCCCTAAAAGTTAGCTCAACCTCTAAAGCCATTCCTTTCAAGGAGTGGCTTTTTTATTGCTGTTTACAAAACAATTTAACTTGCATCTCTCAACACAATACGCAATCATATTGCGAATAATTTTCATTAGCATCAACTGGTCGGATTCTATGCTTGCTTGGTCATATCTATGGGCTGTCGCCTACCGCTTTTTAGTGGCGTTTGTCATGGGCTATGTCTGTACCAGTTTGTTCATGTTAGTTCTGCTTAAAATCTTTCAGCATTTCCTTGCCCAAGCTGAATCTGTTTATTTATCTGCCTTTATTGCCATCATTTTTTATGCCGTATTTGTTCTGAGCAGTTTCTGTATCCACTCATTGTTCAAGCTCAGTAGTTCTGCACTCATTCTGTGTAGCGTATTTTTTCTAGCTTCGAAATTTATATAGGTTAAATGATGCATAAATCTATTCGACAATCGATGGCATGGCTACATTCATGGTTAGGATTAATACTTGGCTGGTTACTATTTTGTATTTTTCTACTTGGTGCAACATCCTACTACCGCCAAGAAATCAATGCATGGATGCAACCTCAGTTTAATCATATTGAGGTTGATCAACAGCAAGCCATACACAGTGCATGGAAATATTTAGACCAAAATGCCCACGATGCGAAATCATGGTATATCAGCGTTGCCAATTCTCAACATCCCACCAGCAATGTCTATTGGCAAAAATCTGATGGCAGCTATGCCATTAAAAATTTAGACCCTATTACTGGTCAGGAAATTCAGGCAGCGACAACGCAAGGCGGTGACTTTTTTTATAACTTCCATTTTCAGTTATTTGGTGTGCCCTACATGATCGGGCGGCTGATTGTCAGTTTTGCTGCATTTATTATGCTAATTGCGTTGATTTCAGGCGTGATTACCCATAAAAAAATCTTTACCGATTTTTTTACTTTTCGAACCTTTAAAGGACAGCGTTCTTGGCTAGACTTTCATAATATGGTTTCTGTGATTGCTCTGCCGTTTTTCCTTACCATCACCTTTACGGGGCTGACCATTTTCTTTAACTTGTATCTGCCTTATGGCATACAGCAAGTCTATTCACAAAAACAACGCTTACAATTTTTTGAAGAAATTACCTCGACTCAACCAAACACAAACAGTACAGCGCAAGGTCAATCTGCACCCATGCTCACGTTTGAGCAACTGAATCACAAAATACAACAACAATGGCCAAATCAGCCAGAGATTAATACGATTGAGGTCAAAGCTCCCTATACATCTTTTGCGCGAATTCAGATTAAACAGTTAGACGATCACAGCATTAGCTTAAAACCCGAACAGCTTTCAATTGCAGGTTCAACAGGGCAAATTTTGCCTGATATTCGTAATTACAGTCCTGTCGCTACGCTTTATTCAGGTGTTTATGGCTTACACATGGCACCATTTGCTCAACCACTTTTACGTCTTGGATTATTTTTTAGCGGACTTTTGGGCTGTGCCATGATTGCTTCAGGGCTACTGCTCTGGAGTCTCAAGCGTCAATTACATGCAAAATTTCAAAGCTTTCATTTTGGACATTATCTGGTAGATCGAGGGAACCTTGCTTGTTTTGTCGGATTGCCCATCTCAATGCTTGTCTATTTCTATATCAATCGCCTGATTACACCATACATACATGGCAATAATTATGAGATTCAAGGCTTTTTTCTGACATGGCTCATCAGCTTACTTGCTGCACTTCTCACAAAAAAAACTTATCTCTGGCGTAGCCAACTGACCGTATTTATTGCTTTAGCAACACTGTTGCCACTGGTCGATTACTATAGCCTCTATCAACAACATCACTTATTTAGCCAAAGTTATTGGACGTATTTATGTGTTGATCTATTTTTCTGGTTATTTGCAGGTTTAGCTTTCTTGATCTATCGCAATATCCAACCGATTCAGCAACAGGCTCATCAACGTATACAGCGAAAATTATCCTTGAACTCAGAACTTGAGGCAAAATCGTGATGCTTATTGTCATCTTATTTGTCCTGATTTTTACAGGCTTTTATCTCCTGTTCCTGCTGAGTGAAAAACAGCATAAACAAACCGCTCAATCGCGTTTTCAGATCATCTTAAAATATCGTAAATTGACACGTTTCAGTGCTTATCTTTGCTTTCTCTGTGGATTTTATCTGAGCATTTCCATGTATGGATTTTCCATTGGTTTTATTAGTAGCTGGATTTTCGCATCGCCCATCATTTTTGTACTTATTTTATGCAACAACCGTTTAAAAACCCCTCAAAAATCATAATTCTTGAGTTTTTTGTTTATTTATTCTTTTTTCGAATAAGCAAATCATTTTTTATGACTACAAATTTTCATAAAAGCTCCTAAGATAAGCACAAATTTATATAATGGCATAAATTCATGATTGACGCGGTTCAGTTCATTTTAGCAGGCATGCTTGTAGGTTTTTGTGTGGGCATTACTGGTGTTGGCGGCGGCTCACTCATGACACCGATGTTAATTAGTTTATTTAAAATTGAACCTCATATTGCGATTGGTACAGACCTGATCTACGCCTCGATTTCAAAATTGTGCGGATCTGCTGTTCATGCCAAAAAGTTAAATGTTGTTTGGCCAATTGTTTTATGGCTTTCTATTGGCAGTATCCCTGCTTCATTTGCTACCCACTGGGTCGTTGAACAGTATTTAAGTCACTCTACGCAATATAAAGCATTACTCACTATCGTTTTGGGTTTCATGCTAACGCTTACTGGAATTTCTATTATTTTTCGTTCAAAAATTGAGAAATTTTTTAATCGTTTCCGCGACCAACAACCTCAGTCTAAAGAACTTGCTTTTACAGGGAAACGTCGCGTTTATATCATTATTATGGGGATAGTACTCGGTATCTTCGTTACCCTGTCATCGGTTGGTGCTGGTGCTTTTGGTGTGATGGCACTCATTTTGATGTTCCCTAACCTGCCGATGATTCGCATTATTGGTTCAGATGTTGCCCATGCCGTGTTACTGACTTTCGTTGCAGGTATCGCACATATGAGTTCAGGCAATGTCGACTTTCATCTTTTAGGTTGGCTGCTGATTGGTTCAATTCCAGCGATTATGTTCGGTACACTCATCAGCTCAAAACTCCCTGAAAAAATCATTCGTAAAATTTTGGGCATCACCCTATTTTTATTGGGTATGAACTTTATTTTGCATCCTGTCAAAGAAAAGCCTAAACCAAAAGCTGAAACTGCAATGCTAATTCAGCCTGCCAGCAATGTTCAACAGCATGTCTAATGCTCTTGAACATTAGACTAATGGACGTTTTTAATCTAAAGATTTAGCGCTATGGCTCTACTTTGTTTCAGAAAGCATGCTATAGTCAGATTCATCCTGATGATCGTATTTTATAACCAGTGAAGGCAATGAATAGTTTACAGTCCCATTCTATTACCTCAGCCGATATTGATGACATCAATATCCAAAGTATCCAACCGCTTGTTACACCAGCACAATTAAAAGAAGAACTTCCTCTTTCTGAGAAAGCTTATGAGACTGTGCTCAAAGGACGTGAAACGATTCGCAAGATTCTGGATGGTGAAGATAAACGCTTATTTGTTGTGATTGGCCCATGTTCAATTCACGATCCAAAAGCTGCACACGAATATGCTGAACGCCTTAAAGCACTCAGCGAAAAAGTTAAAGATACGCTGTACCTAGTGATGCGTGTCTATTTTGAAAAACCACGTACCACCATTGGCTGGAAAGGCCTGATCAATGACCCTGATATGAATGACTCATTCAATATCGAAAAAGGTCTACGTATCGGACGTAAATTATTACTCGAATTGAATGAAGTCGGTTTGCCATGTGCAACTGAAGCACTTGATCCAAACTCACCACAGTATTTACACGATTTAATTTCATGGTCTGCAATTGGTGCACGTACCACCGAAAGCCAAACTCACCGTGAAATGTCTTCTGGTTTATCATCTCCTGTAGGCTTTAAAAATGGTACAGATGGTGGTTTAACTGTTGCAACCAATGCGATGCAAGCCGTAAAACATGGACACAGCTTCTTGGGTCTCAATGAAGATGGTCAAGTTTCTGTCATTCGTACCAATGGTAACCCTTATGCACATGTTGTATTACGTGGTGGTAACGGCAAGCCAAACTACGATGCAACTTCTGTTGCAGAAGCAGAGCAAGCTTTGGCAAAAGCAAAAGTTAGCAATAAAATCATGATTGATGCCAGCCATGCTAACTCAAACAAAGACCCATACCTACAACCATTGGTTCTTAAAAATGTCACCGAGCAAATTCTCGATGGTAACAAGTCAATTGTTGGTTTAATGGTTGAAAGCCACCTTAAAGGTGGACGTCAGGATATTCCTGACAATTTATGTGATCTTGAATACGGCAAATCAGTCACTGATGGCTGTATCGATTGGGATACAACGGAAAAAACGCTTCTTGAAATGCATGATGCATTAAAAGACGTCTTACCAAACCGTTAATTGTTTTACAATACGCCATCATGATGATGGCGTTTTTTATGATTGATCGCACATGAACAGTTTAGAACAAGCGCTTAGCCAGACCCTCAACTTTCAATATATTCATGAACGGCTTTTGAGTTCAGGACAGCCAACCGTTGAGCAACTCAAGCTAATCAAAGCCTATGGCATTAATACCGTCATTAATTTGGCATTGAGTGACGCCAGCAATGCGCTTGAGCATGAAGATAAAATTTGTCTTGAACTAGGACTGAACTATATTCAGCTCCCGATAGACTGGGAACTTCCCGACCCAGAACAGGCACTTTTTGTTCTTGATACTTTGAACTTTCTGCTCAAAGAACAAAGCATTTGGATTCACTGTACCAATAACTACCAAGTCAGTGCGTTAATGTATGTCTACCGTCAGTATTACATGGATGTTGATATTGAACAGGCAC
This sequence comes from Acinetobacter sp. MB5, assembly GCF_003261585.1. Lineage (GTDB taxonomy): Bacteria > Pseudomonadota > Gammaproteobacteria > Pseudomonadales > Moraxellaceae > Acinetobacter. Next base: position 462,289 of record NZ_POVU01000001.1, read on the forward strand.
AGCATTATCTACATCAAATTTGGGAACCAAACGACACTTGGACAGGCTTGATTCACAATGTTGCTTTACAGCTTCAAGGACGTAAAGCAACACTAGAACTTCAACAAGCCCTGATGGGAACTCAACCATTTTCATAAATGTTTATTCTTAGCTTGCTGCCACCAACAATACAGTGGCAGTAGCCAAAATACCTTCCTGACGCCCAGTAAAACCCAATTTCTCGGTCGTAGTCGCTTTAATACTAATTTGTGACACATCCACATCAAGCACATCTGCAACACTTTGACGCATATCTAAATTGTATTTCGCCAATTTTGGACGTTCACAAGCCACTGTCATATCTGCATTGGCAAGTACATAGCCCCGATCTAAAATCAGTTGATAGACATGCTGCAACAGCTTACGGCTATCTGCACCTTTAAACTCTGGATCGGTATCTGGAAAATGCTGCCCAATATCACCCAGTGCCAATGCGCCAAGTAATGCATCACAGAGCGCATGCAAGACCACGTCACCATCGGAATGTGCTTTTAAACCATGCGTATGTGGAATTTGAATTCCTGCTAGAGTAACAAACTCGCCTTCCTCAAAAGCATGCACATCCATGCCTTGTCCAATTCGAATTTTTGTAACCACTGTAAACATCCTTTATCAAGACTTGTGTTTGTTATTGCTGATTCGCTATAGTTAGCGCTAGCATCATCTCATCAAAGTATAAGCGATCATGTCGTTGAATTTTAATCTTTATACCTATAAAGCATTCGGATGTATGGTTTTGTTCAGCCTATTGGTATGTTCTCCAAGTTATGCCAATACGCCTTTATGTCAGCATCAACCACATAAGTCACATCCGAGTTACTGCAAAACCCAATATAAAGCAGAAGTTCAACAGATCAATAAGCTTTATTTAACATCGAGCTTAATTACCAATGCACCTTTGCGCTTATTACAAGATACTCAAAATATGTGGCGCACACGATTAAGCGAATGTAAAAATAAATCCTGTATTTCGCAGCAATTTGATCTTCGCAGTGAAGATCTAAATGCGTATAGCTCACTCAATCAAAGTCTGACACAGCATTTTATTAAGTATCATCACGGCCAAATTGCTCAACCCCATACCTATTTACAGATTCATCAACTTGATCAGAATAAAATTAAAATTGAAGGTTGGGTCTACCGTAATCCAAATGCAAGCCTCGACAAACTCAGCTTTGCTTTTCTTTCTTACTTGAATAATGCCAAAAAAACAAAAGTAACCAATAACGAAACAACGTGCCAATATCAGTTTAATTACCAAAAAACGCTGTTACAGGTGACGAGTACCAACCATGTCACACATAAAAACTGCAATCGTTTTACGGGTACATATCGTCTTTACGATTAGACGTTTTATTTTTGTTGAGCCGTCAAAATCAATTCAGCTAAATAAATATCTTCAGGATAGGTAATTTTAATATTATCTGAACGCCCCTGAACTACAACTACAGGTTGCTTTGCAAATTCAAGCGCACTCGCTTCATCCGTAATACTCATTTCAGCAGCTAGAGCTTGTTCTATTGCAGATTTCAGTACGGAAAATTTTGCGATTTGTGGTGTTTGTGCCTGCCACAAAGATTCACGACTCACCGTGGTTTCAATCTGATTCTGATCAATAACACGCTTTAAAGTATCTCGGACTGGAGTTGCTAAAATTGCACTACAGTCCTGCTGCTGCGCTTTTTCAACTAAGTCCTGTAATGATTCCAAGGCAATACAAGGTCGCGCTGCATCATGCACAAGGACATAATCATCATTTGCTGCAAATGATTCCAAACACTTTAAGGCATTCAATACAGAATCAACACGTTCAGCACCACCCAAACAAAAATGAGCTCTGTCAGGACAAGTAAATGGAAGTGTTTGGGCAAGTTGATCTTCTGGACTAATCGCCAGAACATAACCTGCTAAAGGGAGTTGATTCAAGCGTGCCACACTGTGTTCAAGCACGGTCTGATCTAAGATTTTTTGATATTGTTTTAATTCAGTTTGTGAAAATCTGCGACCTGAACCCGCAGCAGGAATAATAGCCCAAAGTTTAGTGCATGTCTGGGCTGTCTTCATCTTCATTCATACCTGAATCTTGTTGCTTATTTGGATCTATATAAGTCGATTGATACTGTGTAGTAATCGTGCTCATTTGTACAAAGGTTTCATGTGGTTTAATTAAACCCAAGTCCAGACGTGCATGTTCCTCAATCGCTTCAGCACCATTTTTCAAATCGTAAACTTCCGCACCCAAGATCCGATTACGCTCGGTTAACTCCTGGTTGACTTCAGTCTGTTGCTGGATTTGTTGCATGAGTTTCTGATGGTCATAGTAACCACCCTCACCAAACCAGAACATATATTGAAACCCTGCGACCAAAATGATCGCAAGGCACAATATGATGCGACTTGAAAAAGAGTTAAAGGTCTCTTTCAAAAACATCAACATAAAACTTAATTCAAACCTTTGAATTCAGCTTTTCCGCGATAAATCGCTTGAGTCAATTCTTCAATACGAAGCAATTGGTTGTATTTTGACACACGGTCAGAACGGCACAGTGAACCTGTTTTGATTTGACCAGCAGCAGTACCAACTGCCAAATCAGCAATCGTTGAATCTTCTGTTTCACCAGAACGGTGTGAAATTACAGTTGTGTAACCATTTGCTTTAGCAAGGTAGATTGCATCTAAGGTTTCAGTCAAAGTACCGATTTGGTTGTACTTGATCAAAATTGAGTTTGCAACTTTTTGGTCAATACCACGTTGTAAAATCTTCGGATTCGTTACGAACAAGTCATCACCAACCAACTGGATTTTGTCACCCAAGATAGAAGTCAAGTATGCCCAACCTTCCCAGTCAGATTCGTCTAGACCATCTTCGATTGAGATAATTGGATATTGCTTCGCTAAACCTGCAAGATAATCAGCAAACTGGTTGCTTGTGAATGCTTTGTTACCTTCACCTGCAAGAATGTACTGACCATCTTTGTAGAATTCAGAAGATGCACAGTCAAGCGCTAACATAATGTCAGAACCTGCTTTGTAACCTGTTTGTTCAATTGCTTGAAGAATCACAGTGATTGCTTCTTCGTTTGAACGAAGGTTTGGAGCAAAACCACCTTCATCACCGACAGCGGTGTTCAAACCTTGCTTTTTCAATACAGATTTCAACGCGTGGAAGATTTCTGCACCAGCACGCAAGCTTTCTGCAAATGATGTAAAGCCTACTGGCTCAATCATGAATTCTTGAATATCAACAGTGTTATCTGCATGTGCACCACCATTCAAGATGTTCATCATTGGGACAGGCATAGACAAAGTTGTTTGACCACGCAAGTTTGCAATGTATTGGAACAAAGGAAGTTTTTGTTCAGCTGCCGCTGCATGTGCTGCTGCTAGAGACACAGCCAAAGTTGCATTCGCACCCAATTTAGCTTTGTTTTCAGTACCATCAAGCGCAATCATTTGTTCATCAAGTGATTTTTGCTCGAATACGCTTTGACCAACAAGCAAATTGCGAATATCGCTATTTACATTTTGTACTGCAGTACGTACACCTTTACCTAAGTAACGTGATTTATCACCATCACGAAGTTCAAGTGCTTCACGAGAACCTGTTGAAGCACCTGACGGTGCACATGCACGACCAACAACACCAGAATCTAAAATAACATCTGCTTCGATGGTTGGGTTACCACGAGAATCCAAAATTTCGCGCGCACGAATGTCAACGATTTGGCTCATGAACAATTCCTCTGTTAATTAATAAGCTAATGCTCTTCAACGCATTAGTGTGTGTCTAATTTTTCAAATCCTTTGACCAACGTATCCAATTCTTTAAGCTGCGCCAAGAATGGTTCAAGTTGGGATAAACGCAACGCACACGGGCCGTCACATTTCGCTTCATCTGGATTTGGATGAGCTTCTAAAAATAAACCTGCCAAGCCTGTTGCCATGCCTGAACGAGCAAGCGTGGTAATCTGAGCGCGGCGACCGCCTGCTGAGTCTGCACGACCACCTGGGGTTTGCAATGCATGTGTTACATCAAAGAACACAGGAACATTCATCTCTTTCATGATGTCAAAGCCCAACATATCGACGACAAGATTGTTATAGCCGAATGCTGAACCACGTTCACAAAGAATCAACTTGTTATTGCCCGCTTCCAGACATTTATTCAAGATATGACCCATTTCACGTGGAGATAAGAACTGTGCTTTCTTGATGTTAATAATGGCATCTGTTTTTGCCATTGCTTCAACAAGGTCAGTCTGACGACTTAAGAATGCTGGAAGCTGGATAATGTCCGCAACTTCAGCCGCTGGTGCAGCCTGATATGGTTCATGAACATCGGTAATGATAGGCACATTAAAATGTTTTTTAATGTCAGCAAGCCATTCAAGGCCTTTTTCCAAACCAGGACCACGGAACGAGTACAAGCTCGAACGGTTGGCTTTATCAAAACTGGCTTTAAAGACATAAGGAATGTCTAAACGCTTACAAATATCGATATACGTTTCTGCAATCTCAAATGCAAGATCTTTAGATTCAAGTACATTCATGCCGCCGAATAGTACAAATGGCAAATGATTTGCCATTTGTATATCGCCTAAACGTACAATCTCTTGTGGTTTTAATTGTGACATTTAAACTTTCCAAACACTGGAGTTAACTTAGTTTTTACTGTTTTGATACTGTTTCTTCGCTGCATCAATAAAGCTTGCAAATAACGGATGTCCATCACGTGGTGAGCTTGTAAATTCTGGGTGGAACTGAACTGCAATAAACCAAGGGTGCGCAGGAATTTCAACCGTTTCAACCAAATGTTGTGCAACTGAATAACCAGAAATTTTCATACCAGCTTCTTCAAGCGGTGCAATAAAACGGTCATTCATTTCATAACGATGGCGGTGACGTTCTGTAATTTCAGCTTTACCATACACTTCACGTGTCTTAGTGCCTGCAACCAATTCAGATTTTTGAGCACCTAGACGCATCGTGCCACCCAAATCAGACTCAACGCTACGCTGTTGTAATTCGCCGCGCTCATCTAACCATTCAGTGATCAAACCGATCAATGGATATTTTGTAGCACGATTGAATTCTGTTGAAGTTGCTTCTGGTAATCCTGCAACATGACGAGCATATTCAATTACTGCAAGCTGCATACCCAAGCAAATGCCCAAGAATGGAATTTCATTTTCACGAGCGAACTGAATAGCTTTCATTTTCCCTTCAGTACCACGTTCACCAAAACCACCTGGAACCAAGATTGCATCGGCATCTTTGAGTTCAGCAGCAACATCTTTTGATTCAAGTGCTTCTGCATCAACATAATCGATTTGCACTTTAACGCGGTTTTGAATACCCGCATGCAATAACGCTTCGTTTACTGATTTATAAGCATCTGGAAGTTCAACATATTTACCCACCATCGCCACACGTACTGTGTACTCTGGATTAAACAATGCTTCACATACCTGATCCCAGTCAGACAAGTCAGCTTCTGGTAAATCGTTGTAACCAAAACGTTCACAGATCAAGTCATCAACGTTTTGTTCATAGAAATTACGCGGGATTTGATAGATTGTTTTTGCATCTTTACAAACAACAACTGCACGTGCTTCTACGTTGGTGAAGAGTGCGATTTTGCGTTTGGTGTCTGCATCAACATCATGTTCAGTACGGCAGATCAAAATGTCTGGCTGAATACCAATCGAAAGCAATTCTTTTACAGAATGCTGCGTTGGTTTGGTTTTCAATTCAGCAGCAGATTTGATGTATGGCAACAACGTCAAATGCATAAGCATGCTACGTTTGTGGCCAAGTTCAACCAATAACTGACGAACAGACTCCATAAATGGAAGTGACTCGATATCCCCAACTGTGCCACCGATTTCAACGATCGCAACATCGTAACCTTCGCCTGCGCGAAGTACACGTTCTTTAATATTGTCCGTAATATGCGGGATAACTTGTACTGTACCGCCGAGATAATCGCCGCGACGTTCTTTGTTCAGGACGTCTTGATATACTCGACCACTCGTAAAGTTATTGAGCTTGGTCATTTTAGCACGACGTAAGAAACGTTCGTAATAACCCAAGTCTAAGTCTGTTTCGGCGCCATCTTCGGTTACGAAGACTTCACCGTGTTGGAAAGGACTCATTGTCCCTGGATCGACATTAATGTATGGATCCATTTTAACCATGGTTACTTTTAAACCACGAGCTTCTAAAAGTGCAGCAACTGAAGCAGCTGAAATACCTTTACCTAGTGATGATACAACACCACCAGTAACGAAAATAAAATGGGTCATTCGGTTTCTCGTACAATCAAGCCTAAATCGGCATGCAATGCTGGGCAATTTTACTTTACTCTGGCCCTATAAAGCAAAGTCATTCCACAGGTATTCACATAACAAATTACAATTGTCTATTTTACCATCAAATTTAATGAAATATGGTGACATATCTGTACATTTGCAATTGAATTTTTACTGCTATAATGTCGCATCTTTATTTTAGTCAATTTTGTTAAGTGATGAATAAGAAATTTTTACTCTGCGGTGCAATCGCCGTTGGTCTACTCCTTGCTGCTTGCTCGAAAAAAGAAGAAGCACCTTCAGATGCTCAACAAGATCAGTCTGAACAAACAACGAATCCAGCTTCAGAACAATTCCACTCAATTAGTGAAAATATGGCTCCAGCGGCATCTGAAGTTGCACCTCCTGCTCCTCCAGCTAAGAAAGTTGTTAAAATTCAGCATGAAGAAACTGAAAACACAACCACAGAAATTCGTAGCGAAGTTAAAGACCCAAGCACGGATACTTCAACAGATACAACAAATAGCCCAAGTGCGACAAGTAATACTGGCAGTTCAACAACAACTGACAATAGTAGCTCAAGCAACACTCAAGCAGTGACTGAGAAAAAACCAGCACCAAGCAAAAAATCTCACCTTACTGAAGATGATGCTGTTGCTGCGGCAATGGCTGCTGCAAAACCAGCGCTTAGCAACTAATTCACAAAAAATAAAAAAACCAGCGCAATGCTGGTTTTTTTATTTTTAAAAGTTTAAATCGTTGCCGCGAGTTCCGCACCTTGGCGAATGGCACGTTTAGCGTCGAGTTCGCCTGCTTCTTTGGCACCACCAATCAAATAAACAGATTTACCTTGTGCCAGCAGTTCATCATACATCGCGGTATAGGATTCTTGACCCGCACAAATAATCACATGATCTACTTCAAGAAGTTTACGCTGTTCATTCACAACAATATGTAAGCCCTGATCATCGATTTTTTCGTAACTCACGCCTGAAAGCATGTGCACATTACGATGTTTTAAGCCCATACGGTGAATCCAGCCTGTAGTTTTTCCAAGATGAGCACCGACGGCACTATTTTTTCGCTGTAATAAAAACACTTCACGCACTGCCGATTCTGGACGTGCAGCTTTCAAACCGCCTGTATGCTGATAGTCTGGATCTATACCCCATTCATCATAAAATTTTTCAGGCACAATGCTGGCACTGGTTCCTGACTGTGTAATGAATTCAGCAGTATCAAACCCTATTCCGCCTGCACCAATAATGGCAACACGCGAACCCACCGCATAACGGTCTTTGAGTACATCTAAATAGCTAACAACTTTTGGATGCTGAATACCTTCGATTTCCAATTTTCGTGGAAGCACACCTGTTGCCACTACAATTTCATCATAGTCCGCTTGCAATAATTCATCACGACCAACACGGTGATTCAGCTTCACTTCAATCTGTGAAGCATATAACTCAAGTTGACGCTGGAAATAGCGTAGCGTTTCATAAAATTCTTCTTTCCCTGGAATAGTTTTGGCAATATTAAATTGACCACCAATTTTACTATCCGCATCAAAAATATGAATTTGATGTCCACGCTGTGCTGCATAAATCGCAAAGCTTAAGCCTGCTGGCCCAGCGCCAATGACGGCAATTCGTTTTTTCTGTGTAGCTTCTTTAAAAATCAGCTCAGTTTCATAACATGCCCGTGGATTGACCAAACAAGACGCAATTTTCATCGAGAAAATCTGATCTAAACAGGCTTGGTTACATGCAATACAGGTATTGATTTCATCGGAGCGACCTTCACTGGCTTTTACAACGAACTCTGGATCAGCAAGCATTGGACGCGCCATCGACACCATATCGGCATGACCCGAAGCCAGAATATGTTCTGCCATTTCAGGCGTATTAATGCGGTTCGAAGTGATTAATGGAATCTTCACCTGACCTTTGAGTTTTTGTGTGACCCACGTAAATGCAGCGCGAGGCACTTTGGTTGCAATCGTTGGAATACGCGCTTCATGCCAGCCAATGCCTGTATTAATAATCGTCGCCCCTGCCTGTTCAATTTTTTTCGCAAGGTCGATGACTTCTTCTAGATTTGATCCGCCTTCAACCAAATCTAGCATGGAGAGCCGATAAATAATAATAAAGTTTTCACCTACGGCTTCACGTGTACGGCGAACAATTTCCAAGGCAAAGCGAATTCGGTTTTCATACGTGCCGCCCCACTCATCATCCCGATGGTTAGTACGCGCTGCGATGAACTCGTTAATCAGATAACCTTCTGATCCCATAATTTCAACGCCATCGTAACCTGCATATTGTGCAAGCTCAGCACAGCGTACAAAGTCATCAATGGTTTGGCGTACTTCAGCCGAAGTTAAAGCATGTGGCTTAACAGGATTAATTGGTGCTTGAATTGCAGAGGGCGCAACGATATTCGGTTGATAAGAATAGCGTCCCGTGTGCAAAATCTGCATTGCGATTTTTCCACCTGCTACATGTACCGCCTGGGTAATTTCTCGGTGTCTATCCGCTTCTTCGTAACGATCAAGCTTAGAACCACCCAAGAAAGTAATACCCGCAGCATTCGGTGCAATGCCCCCTGTGACGATCAGCCCAACACCACCTCGCGCACGCTCAGCATAAAAGGCAGCCATACGTGCATAGCCATTTGGTGCTTCTTCCAATCCCACGTGCATTGAACCCATCAACACGCGATTTTTTAATGTAGTGAATCCCAAATCTAAAGGGGCAAGTAAATGTGGGTAAGTCGACATTTCAGACTCCTGCTAGCATCATGCTGGCGTTATTATGCAATTTGTTGCATTCATTTATAATCAAGTTTCACATTCAATGCAACTTGTTGCATAATCTATTCAGTCATTTTTATCATTTGTCGCGATTATGTCACTTGCCCATGTTTTATTGACCAGTTTACTGGAGCAACCAAGTACAGGCTTCGAATTGGCACGGCGCTTTGACCGTTCCATGGGCTACTTTTGGAATGCAACCCATCAACAGATTTATCGTGAACTCAACCATATGCTACAAAAAGGCTGGATTTCAACTTTAGAAGAGTTGCCTAATCCGTCAAGAAAAAAGCTTTATCAGGTGGAACAGTTGGGTCGAATTGAACTGGCAGAATGGATGAGCAAGCAAAGCCCGCCTGCCCAGCTCCGTGAAGATTTAATGGTACGCCTTCGTGCAGAGGCACAGATTGGTGGTAATCTGGTTTTACCCGAATTACAACGCCACTTAGCGCTGCACAAAGAAACTTTACATACTTATGAGTTGATCTACCAAAAAGACTTTGCTCAGGGTACACCCCAACAACGCACCTTATATATTCACAAAATGATTCTAGAATTGGGCATACAACTTGAGTTGGAATGGATTAAATGGTTACAAAAGCTTATTCCAGCATTAGAAACGTTACACGATTAAGGTGATCTATGCCCTTTTATGTCATGCGAGACCAACAGGCACTTTTTGTACGTGAATTTGGTCAAGGGAAACAGCCTGTTTTAGTGCTTTCAGGTCTAGGCATGAAAAGCTGGCAGTGGCTACCATTTTTATATCCTTACCGAAAAGACTTTCATTTTATTATTCCTGACTGGCGCGGCTTTGGGCATTCTCAAAACTGTCAGATTCCTGAAAACCTCGATGCAATTTCCAGTCATTGGCAAGATATCAGTGATTTACTTGAGCATAAGCACCTCAACCCATTCATACTGATTGCCTATTCCATGGGGGCAACAACTGCCATGCATGGCATGGCATACGGTGGGCTACAACAACATTTAAAAGCCTACTTGCATATTGATCAGAGTCCTAAAATCACCGTAGATGAATCATGGTCTTATGGCTTATTTTCCGATCAACATCAAATTTTTAAACAACGTTTGCAAGCACTTTCAAAACTACTCAAGACTTATCGACCACATCAATATATTCATGAACTCTCTGCACATGAACGCTTTCATCTGATTGATGTCTGGCATCAACTTCTTGAGTTTCAAAGCAGTAATTCACTGTTTCCAACCCTGTTTAAGGCCGCTCAACGTCACAGCATTTTGCAATCTATTGTCCTGCCAATGCAGCGTCTCGATTATTTGGCCTGGTATGTCGACACCTATCTGTATCATGATCAGGATTATCGGCAAGCCTTGCAACAGTTAAGCTGTCCAAGTACTTTTTTTATGGGTGCTCAGTCAAAACTCTATCCTATTACAGGGCAGCGTTTAATTGTCGACAGTATTGATCAGGCTCAAGGTGTTGAATTTGATCGCTCAGGACATACTCCTTTAGTTTCTGAACCTAAAAAATTTACACAAATGATTGGTCAGTTTCTTTATCAGCACACTTCAAGCACGAGTGAATAATATGCAAAAACTGGTGGTGTTTTCAGGTGCAGGCATGAGTGCCGAAAGTGGCATTCGAACTTTTCGTGATGCAGATGGGCTCTGGGAAAACTATGCCATTGAGGATGTTGCGACACCTGAGGCATGGGCACGCCAACCTGATTTGGTACAACGTTTCTACAATGAACGACGCAAACAAATTCTAGCGGCTCAGCCTAACCGTGCACATGAGCTGATTGCAGCACTGCAAGATTATTTTGATGTCACCGTCATTACCCAAAATATTGATGACTTGCATGAACGCGCAGGCAGTCAAGATGTGATCCATTTACATGGCAATATTCGGTTTGCCAAAAGCTCAGCGCCCAATATGTTTGAACAGCAGGAACAGTATTATCCGATTGACGGCTGGGAACTTCGCTTAGACCGAGACTTTGCCGATGATGGTTCTCCACTTCGCCCGCATGTAGTGTGGTTTGGTGAAGCCGTTCCCGAATATGACCATGCACAGCAAATCGTTCGTCTGGCCGATATTTTTATCGTGATTGGCTCAACTTTGCAGGTTTATCCTGTCGCAGGCTTGATTCATCATATTCCTCAGCACTGTCGGGCCTTTTATATTGACCCGAAAGCCAGTCACACTGCCGTACCGTCTCAGTACAACCTCATTCAGACCACCGCTACACAAGGAATGACTGAACTATTTACACAACTGACTGCTTCTTCATCAAATATTTAGGTGATTCAACATAGCCTTGACGATAATAAAATTGCTGGGCACGTGTACGTCGCTCGGCACAGTGCAGTTCAATTCGGTCGCACTGACGCTCTTGAGCAACTTCCACACATTTTTCTTCCAGCAATTGCCCAACACCCTGACTACGATAGCCTTCTGCAACTGCAAAATAACCAATCCGAGCAAAATCACCTTGCAAGGCAATTTGTAAAATAATCGAAATCGAGATAAATCCCGCAATCTTGCCTTGATCATCTTCTGCAACAAAGCAGTATTCGTTTGGATTTTCGATGATCTGTTGAACTTTTTGCTGAATGAATCCAGCGGTATTGGGATAGTCCAAAGTATCTAACAATGGAATAAGGTGTTCTGCATCTTCAATTTTAATGTTACGTATTTTCATATTCCCTCTTTTTTATTCATAAAAATAGCCATCCGAAGATGGCTACGATTTTAGATGGTGCTAGCTGGCTTGCACAAATTCCTCGTCAGGCACCACAACAATTTCTGAAACCAGATTTTCAACCTTAAAAACATCATCGAGCTGTTCTTGTGTCAGTAGCCCTCGCTGTAACACCACTTCAGGAATGGTTTTATTTTCAGCAATACTTTGTTTTCCAATTTCATCACACAAACTATGTCCTAAAATTGGATCAAGTAGAGTCACAATCCCGACACTACGCATCACAGAATCCCGACAAACTTGCGCATTGGCACGAACACCTTGAATACATTTTTCATCCAGAGTCCGTACCGCTTGAGTCAATAATGAAATTGATTCGTGAATTGAATGCGCAATCACAGGTTCCATGGCATTGAGTTGTAATTGCCCTGCTTCCGCTGCCAGCGTAATCGTCAGATCATTTCCAATGACTTTAAACGCAATCTGATTGACCACTTCTGGAATCACAGGATTAATCTTGGCAGGCATAATCGAAGAACCCGCCTGCATTTCAGGTAAATGAATCTCTCCAAAACCCGCTCGTGGCCCTGAACTCAACAAACGCAAGTCATTACAAATCTTACTGAGCTTGACCGCGAGCCGTTTCAAGGCACTCGATAAAACAATAAATACACCGCAGTCACTGGTTGCTTCGATATAGTCTTCGCTGGTTCGTAGCTTTAAACCCGTAACCTCTTTTAAATAGTGAGTCACCAACTTGGCATAACCAGGCACAGTGTTCACACCTGTCCCAATCGCGGTTGCACCCAAATTAATTTCAAGAAGCAGCTCACGCGTGCTTTTAATCAGACGCACATCTTCTTTTAATAAGGTAGAAAAGGCATGGAACTCTTGCCCAAGTGTCATAGGCACAGCATCTTGCAATTGAGTCCGTCCCATTTTCAACACCGATTTGAACTCAAGTGCCTTATTTTCAAAAGAGGCAATGAGTTGCTGCATTTGTTCAAATAACAGATCCAGAAAATTATAGGTCGCTAAGCGTAATGCCGTTGGATACACATCATTGGTCGACTGAGACTTATTGACATGATCATTCGGGTGCAACATTTCATATTGCCCTTTACGATAGCCCATCATTTCCAGTGCAATATTGGCAATCACTTCATTGGTGTTCATGTTGATGGAGGTACCTGCTCCACCCTGATAAACATCGAGTGGAAACTCCTTATGCCAATGTTCTGGACTTTGAATAATCAGATCACATGCTCTTTGAATCGCAAGGCTAATCTGCTGATTAATTTTCCCAACATCCAGATTGGCCTGAGCAGATGCCTTTTTTACCTGTGCAAGCGCACGTAGAAAATGAGGTTGTTGCCCAATCCTTAAGGATGAAATTTTAAAATTTTCCAATGCCCTTACTGTATGTATGCCGTAGTAGCAATGATTTGGTACTTGTTTAATTCCTAATAAATCTTTTTCTAATCGATTGGCTTGAACGCTATCCATGTTAAACCCTTAACAAATAATGCACTTCAACTGTGCACGACTAGCTTAAAGAAAATTGAATGTGATAGCCTTAGCCAAATTGCTATTTCTTTCTTTATTTTGTTCCCGAAGTGTAATTTTTAACCTAATGGTCATTTTAAGCTGTTAATTTATCTCAAATGAGATTCGAATATTTTTATAAAAATGCGTCTCTGACTTATTAAAATTTAATCAACTTGCAGCACATTGATCAAAAAATAGTAATTTTTGATGTTTTTCGCTTTGTGTCAATAGGTCGAATTGCTCTAAAATGTCGCACGTTATGCTGCATTAGATTACACAGTAATATGCAGTGAAACTTGTCTGATGACGCGATATTCTCGGTGCCTAACCCGTACCGCAGCAAAATTTCATTCACATTTTGATGATTTTTTATCCTCAATTATTTCATCATTACATCTGAATTTCCCTCTAAAAAACCGCCTGATTATAGTGAGTTATTCGGTAATTAATTTGTAATTATAGATTTAATTCACTTGTTGGCAGCAACACACGGACCGTTTTTTAGACAGGATGATCTATGAACTATACTAATCCGACCGTTATTACCTTTATTCTGTATATTATTGCCATGGTTTGTATTGGCTTATATGCGTACCGTTCAACTCGCGACTTTTCCGATTATATTCTTGGAGGTCGCAGCCTAGGCAGTTTTGTCACTGCTTTGTCAGCAGGCGCATCTGACATGAGTGGCTGGTTACTTATGGGGCTACCAGGCGCTATTTATGCAGCAGGCTTATCTGAAGCTTGGATTGCCATTGGCTTGACTATTGGTGCTTGGCTCAACTGGCGATTTGTTGCTGGTCGTCTACGCGTTCATACCGAAGTTCAAAACAATGCGCTTACCTTGCCTGACTATTTCACAAACCGTTTCAATGATACGAAACGTGTATTGCGAATTGTATCCGCACTGACCATTTTGATTTTCTTCTCAATTTACTGTGCTTCAGGTATGGTCGCAGGTGCGCGCTTATTTGAAACCATTTTCCATATGGATTACACCACTGCGTTATGGGTCAGTGCAATCGCAACGATCAGCTATGTGTGTATTGGTGGTTTCTTGGCGATTAGTTGGACAGACACTTTCCAAGCTGCAATGATGCTCTTTGCATTGTTCTTGACGCCTGTATTTACCTATTTAGCGATTGGTGATGGTCAAGCACAGTTTACGCAACTGGTTGAAGCTGCACGTCCACATGCCTATGACATGTTCTCCAATTTATCTAAGATTGCCATTCTTTCTTCAATGGCATGGGGCTTAGGTTATTTTGGTCAACCGCATATTCTTGTCCGTTTCATGGCGGCTGACTCTGTAAAATCTATTCCTGCTGCACGCCGCATTGGTATGTCATGGATGATTTTATGTCTGCTCGGTGCTGTAGGCGCAGGCTTCTTTGGGATTGCATTCTTCCAAGCACATCCTGAACTTGCAGGCAAAGTCGGCAGCAACTCTGAATTGGTGTTTATGGAATTAACTCAAATTCTATTTAACCCATGGATTGCAGGGATTGTCATGGCAGGGATTCTCTCTGCGGTGATGAGTACGCTGAGCTGTCAGCTTTTGGTGTGCTCGACCACACTGACCGAAGACTTTTATAAGGCATTTATCCGTAAAAATGCTTCACAAAAAGAATTGGTTTGGGTGGGTCGTTTAATGGTTCTTGCAATCGCAGTCTTTGCCATTATCTTGGCAAGCAACCCTGACAGTAAAGTTTTAGGTTTGGTGTCGTATGCATGGGCTGGTTTTGGCGCTGCATTTGGTCCATTGATCATTCTATCTTTAATCTGGAAACGCATGACGCTAAGCGGTGCGGTTGCAGGTATGGTTGTTGGTGCTGTGACTGTCATCTTATGGAAAAACGTATTTGCCGCTACAGGCATCTACGAGATTATCCCGGGCTTCATTCTTGCAACATTAACCATTATTGTGGTGAGCTTGATCAGCAAGCAACCTGCTCGTGATGTTGTTGAGCGTTTTGAACAAGCGGAAGATATTTATCGTCGAGAGCATAATTAATAGATTCTCGTCACCCAAAAAGGCATGCTCTGGCATGCCTTTTTTATTTCTTGCTGTGTAACTTAATTTGCGTGGTTTCTTTGACGACTTGCATGACTGGATAACTGCGCGTTTCCTTCACACCTGGTAAATGCCAAAGCACCTGCCCTGCGATACGGCGAAACTCGTCCATATTTTGACTGCGAATCTTGACCACAAAATCAAAACCGCCACTGGTCATGTGGCACTCTAAAATTTCAGGGTGCTCCTGAACTGCCTCAATAAAATCTTCCAGAACATGCGGTGTGGTTTTATCCAATAAAATCTCGACAAACACTAAAAAACCCGCTTGCAGTTTTTCAGGATTGAGATGTGCGTGGTAGCCCAAAATAAAGTTTTCTTTATTGAGCTTCTGCACACGTGCCATCACTGCTGTAGGTGATAAATTAACCGCTTCTGCTAATTTAATATTAGAAACACGCCCATCTTTCTGTAATAAATCCAGAATTTTGAGGTCTGTACGGTCTAGGCTAAAAAAAGCGTCTGACATATAAATTTTTCTCTAAAAAGAAGCCGAATTATAGTGAGTTATTCGGTAATAATTCTGTAATTATAGATTTAATCCACCTCTGGTTCAATTTTTTTAGCAACAGGACACGCGCCATGATGGAAACTGAAAAGGTCACTGCAACTCAATCGACCACTGTTACCGATATCACTGTTTTCGATGAGAAAAATAATTTCGAAAGCAAGATTAATCAGGCATGGCGCCGCCCTGAGCCTGAGGCAGTACAACAACTTTTACAATTTGCCCAATTGCCAAGTGAATTGGACAAAAAAATCTACGAACTTGCTTTCCGTTTGTCATCAGGCTTACGTGAGCGTAAAGCCTCTGCGGGTAAAGCCGGGATTGTGCAAGGCTTACTTCAAGAGTTCTCTTTATCTTCCCAAGAAGGCGTGGCACTGATGTGTTTGGCAGAAGCACTGCTTCGTATTCCAGATAAAGCAACCCGTGATTTGCTGATCCGTGACAAGATTAATCAAGGGAACTGGAAAGAACACGTGGGTCAAAGTAGCTTGATGTTTGTCAATGCTGCGGCATGGGGTTTAATGCTGACTGGCAAAATCATGCAGCCAAGCAAAACCAGTTTATCGAGTATCTTAACGGGCATTTTGGCACGCAGTGGTCGTGGCATTATTCGTAAAGCCGTTGACGTTGCAATGCGTATGATGGGCGAACAGTTCGTCACAGGTGAAACCATTGAAGCGGCGCTTAACCACGCAAAAACTTTAGAAGCGAAAGGTTTCCGCTATTCATACGACATGTTGGGCGAAGCGGCATTTACTGAAAGCGATGCAGACCGTTATATGCAGGATTATGTTTCTGCGATTCACGCCATCGGTAAAGCAACAGTAGATAAAGACGTTTATACAGGTGCAGGGATTTCAATTAAATTATCTGCGATTCACCCACGCTACCAACGCGCACAACATGACCGCGTTCACACCGAACTGTATAGCCGTGTTTTAGAATTGGCGCGTTTGGCGAAACAGTACAATATTGGCTTAAATATTGACGCAGAAGAAACGGATCGTCTTGAACTGTCTTTAGAACTTCTTGAGCGTTTATGTTTTGAGCCAGATTTAGCAGACTGGAAAGGCATTGGCTTTGTGATTCAGGCCTATCAAAAACGCTGCTTCTTCGTAGTTGACTATATTATTGATCTGGCAAAACGCAGCAAGAAACGCCTGATGATTCGTTTGGTGAAAGGTGCGTATTGGGACAGCGAAATCAAGAAAGCACAAATTGATGGGATGAGCGACTACCCTGTTTATACCCGTAAAGTGCATACAGACTTGTCTTATGTTGCCTGTGCGAAAAAATTACTGGCTGAGCCTGACTATATCTACCCACAGTTTGCGAGTCACAACGCACAAACTTTGGCAACGATTTACAACCTTGCGAACCCTGAAAAATACTACCCTGGGCAGTACGAATTCCAATGTCTACACGGCATGGGCGAACCCTTGTATGAAAATGTCGTCGGTTCAAAAGCTGAAGGAAAACTCGGTGTACCATGTCGTATTTATGCGCCAGTGGGTACGCATGAAACCTTGTTGGCTTATTTGGTTCGTCGTTTACTGGAAAATGGTGCGAATACGTCTTTCGTCAACCGTATTGCAGACCAAAATCTTAAAATTGATGATTTGATTCAATCACCAATGAAAGAAATTGAGCAAAATACCCAACATGACAAAACAGTCGGTTTGAAACATGCCTCAATTCCATTTCCAAAGAATTTGTATAGCCTAGACCGCGTTAACTCAAAAGGTTTTGACCTTGCCAATGATAGCTGTCTTGAAGAATTAAATGCGGTTGCAAAACGCTTTGCTCAACATCAATGGTACAGTCAAGCGTTAGTTGCAGGTCAAGCGGCTGATGCTCAGGGCAACAGTCAAGCTGTGATCAACCCTGCAAATCACAAAGATATTGTCGGTCATGTCAATGAAGCAACGGTTGAGCAAGTTGAACAAGCCTTAGCTCAAGCACAATCGCAACATAGCACTTGGCAAAATACCCCTGTGGTCTTGCGTGCTCAAGCGTTGGAACGTGCTGCCGACTTGATGGAAGAACGTCTGCTCGAACTGTTGGTTTTACTGTGCCGTGAAAGCGGTAAAACTTATGCCAATGCAATTGCAGAGGTTCGTGAAGCGGTTGATTTCTTACGTTATTACGCAAAACAAGCACAGCATTTCCCAAATCAAAAAGCATTGCAAAGCTTGGGAACCATCTTGTGTATCAGCCCATGGAACTTCCCATTGGCAATTTTCACAGGGCAAATCGCTGCGGCGTTGGTCACAGGCAACTGCGTGATTGCCAAACCTGCTGAACAAACCCCATTGGTTGCTTTCCAAGCCGTAAAAATGCTGCATGAAGCGGGTGTTCCACAAGCGGTTCTCCAGTTCATGCCAGGTCAAGGTGAAACTATCGGTGCGAAACTCAGCCAAGATGCACGCATCAGCGGCATTATGTTCACAGGTTCAACTGAAGTTGCGAAAATCCTGCAAAAAACTGTGGCTCAGCGTTTGACTCAACATGGTCAACCTGTGACCTTGATTGCAGAAACTGGCGGTCAAAATGCCATGATCGTCGATTCATCTGCACTCACTGAACAAGTGGTGTTTGATGCAGTCAACTCGGCATTTGACAGCGCAGGTCAGCGTTGTTCAGCACTGCGTATTTTGTGTGTTCAAGAAGACAATGCCAAAACCGTATTGACCATGCTCAAAGGCGCGATGCAACAGCTTCGTGTGGGTAATCCTTACCTTTTGAAAACTGATATTGGCCCAGTGATTGACAGTGAAGCTCAACAAAACATTCAACGCCATATTAACAAAATGCAAGGCAAAGGCTACCCTGTACATCAACTGATGTTCGATCAAACAGCGACTCAAGCTCAACTTGGACAAGGTACTTTTGTACCCCCAACATTAATTGAGTTACCAAACCTCAATGATTTAGAGCGTGAAGTATTCGGCCCAGTGTTACACGTGGTGACCTATAAATACGGCGAACTTGATGCCTTAATGCAGCAAATCAATGACAAAGGTTATGGTTTAACCATGGGCTTACATACCCGTATTGATGAAACCATTCAAAAAGTCGTTGATTCTGCACATGTGGGTAACCTGTACATTAACCGTAATATTGTCGGTGCAGTGGTGGGTGTACAGCCGTTTGGTGGCGAAGGCTTGTCGGGTACAGGTCCAAAAGCAGGCGGTCCGTTGTATTTGTATCGCTTAATGCAAGATCATGCATCAGCAGGTTTGACGACACCATTTGCAGTAAAAACCACATTGGTCGATCAAAATGCAGTCGCAACTCAAAACTACCAAGCATTTAAAGCATGGGCTGCGAAAAACATCAGTGGCATCAACACAAATGCTATTCCAAGCTTCATGGTCGATAAAATCTATGAATTGCAAGGTCCTACAGGTGAAAGCAACCAGTATGTGATTTTGCCACGTGAACGTGTGTTGTCACTGGCAACCACTGAACAAGAACAGGTTTATCAATTACTGGCTATTTTCGCAGTCAACTCAAAAGTTGCATTAAAGCGTGACAATGCATTCTTTGCCAAATATGCACAGTCATTGCCTAAACAAATTCTGGATGCCATTCAGTTGACCGATGACATTGTCAAAGCCAACTATGACGCTGTGCTGCATCACGGTTCGATCCAAGAACTTGAAGCATTGCAAAAAGTAATGGCAACGCGCACAGGTGCCATTGTCGGCATCACTCACATGTCAAATAACAGTGCCGATATTCCACTGGAACGTTTAGTGATTGAACGTGCGATTAGTATTAACACCGCAGCAGCAGGGGGTAACGCCAGCCTGATGACGATGGCTGACTAATCCATAACTTTATTTCCTCAGCTCTCCCTCAGTGCCTCTGTCATGCTTCGTTCATGGCAGAGGTTTTTTTCTTTTTAGGCAATTGCAGCGCAAAACTAGGCTAATGCAGTCGAGTTTGTTAAGATTGCCGCTTTCGTTTAACGTGTATTTTTTTGTTCATGACCTCTGCATATCAACAACAACTGCAAGCCAAAGTCGAACGTATTCGCACCCAGTTTGCCGAATTCCAAACGCCAAATCTTGAAGTGTTCGATTCACCTGAACAGCATTTTCGTATGCGCGCAGAATTTCGCATTTGGCATACCGACACAGACTTGTTTTATGCGATGTTTGAACGCAACACCGACAACAAAGAAAAACAAGTGGTTCGTGTCGACAACTTCCCGATTGCCGCACAAAGCATTAATGATTTAATGCCAATCTTGCTTGAAGCCCTAAAAGCAGAACCGCAACTGCACCAGCGTTTATTTGAAGTGGACTTTTTGGCAACGCTCAGCGGTGAAATGCTGGTGACGCTGATTTATCACCGTAAACTCGATGAACAGTGGATCGCTGCGGCGAAAGCCCTTGAGCAACAACTCAACATTAAAATTATTGGTCGTAGCCGCGGACAAAAGCTGGTGCTGACCGATGACTTCGTGGTGGAACAGCTTGAAGTTGATGGCCACAACTATTTTTATAAGCAAATTGAAGGTGGCTTTACCCAGCCGAATGCCAAAGTGTGCGAAAAAATGCTGCACTGGGCTTGTGATGTCGCAAGTGATGCTTCTGGACATTTACTTGAGTTGTACTGTGGCAATGGTAACTTTACCCTACCGCTTTCACAAAAGTTTGACCGTGTACTGGCAACAGAACTGGCGAAATCTTCGGTCTACGCTGCCGAATGGAATATTGAAAAAAATCAGATTGAAAATATTCAGATTGCCCGTTTAGCGGCTGAAGAATTTACTCAAGCCTTTCATGGCGAACGTGAATTCCGTCGTTTGCAAGAAGCGCAAATCGCGCTCAGCGAATATCAGTTTGATACCGTATTTGTCGATCCACCACGCGCAGGCATTGATGATGCAACCCTACAACTTTTACAGCAGTTTAAGCGCATCATTTATATTTCATGTAACCCAGACACTTTGCATGACAACCTGAAAACGTTGAGCCAAACCCACCGTATTCAGCGTTTTGCGTTGTTCGATCAGTTCCCATATACCCATCATGTTGAAAGTGGTGTGTTACTGGAAAAGATCTAAACTTTTAAGATTAAGCCAAACAAAAAATTAAAGCCGATCAATGATCGGCTGTTTTTTTAACAGGGCATCTTTATTTAGATGCGATATGCGATTCGTTTAATGCAGGTTCTTGAACTGACTTCGGCTGTACCGATTTTCGGTTTAACACCAGATTCAGTAAAATCGCAGCAAACGTTGCTGTCCCGATTCCACCCAAGTCAAACGCCCCAATATGCAATGAATAGTTCCCTGTCCCCATAATGATGGTGATTGCCGCCACCAGCATATTGCCATTTTGAGCAAAATCAACCTGATTACTCATCCAGATCCGCGCACCTGCAATGGTAATCAAACCAAAGACTACAATGGATGCCCCACCTAAAATAGCGACTGGAATGGTACTGACCAATGCCCCAAATTTGGGTGACAAGCCGAGCAACATTGCAAACACGCCTGCAATCACGAACACCAAAGTGGAATAAATACGCGTTGCCGCCATGACCCCAATGTTTTCTGCATAGGTAGTCATGCCTGTCCCACCAATCGATGCCGATAAGGTTGTACATAAACCATCAGCAAAAAAGGCACGCCCCATATACGGTGAGATATCTTGCCCAGTCATAGCACTGACGGCTTTGAAATGACCCAAGTTTTCAGCAATCAGAATAATCGCTACAGGTGCAATCAATAATGCAGCATTTAAACTAAATTCAGGATGATGGAATGTTGGCAGACCAAACCATGCTGCATTGGCAATCGGAGCAAAATCAATCGGTTTCCCTAAACCCAAGACATTTGCCAAAACAAAATACAATGCATAAGACAGCAATAAACCGACCAGCAACAGTAAACGGCGCAACATGCCTTTGGTAAAGACTGCAATTCCCCCAATACACAACACTGTGACCAGTGCCATCCATGTATCAAAGCTATTTCCCGACACGCCTTTAATTGTCACAGGTGCAAGGTTCAACCCGATGATCATCACAATCGAACCTGTCACCACAGGCGGCAGCAAGTTTTCAATCCATGCCGTGCCGATTTTCATCACCAGTAAACCGACCAGCATGTACACGAGACCGCAGGCAATAATCCCTCCCAGTGCCAACGCAATATGAGGATTCGCCCCGACCCCGTTATAGCCTGTCACCGCAGCCACCGCACCAATAAATGCAAAGCTTGAACCCAAATAACTCGGAACACGCCCACCTGTGATCAGGAAGAAAATAATCGTACCAATCCCCGTAATCAGCATGGTCAGACTCGGATCAAAACCCATCAGCAATGGCGCGAGTACCGTCGCACCAAACATGGCGAAAGCATGTTGAATACCGAGCACAAAGGTTTGCCCTGCGGGTAGATATTCATTGGTAGCAACAGGGGTTTGCTCCAGATTCCCTTGATAAGGTCGCCATTGATTAAACCAACTTTCTTTCATAGTAATACTCCCTTGCTTATCAAGGTGTTGATCATGATTGATGACGTGTTAGATGATGATAGGCACGATCAAAATAGATCAGTCCCTGCGCACCCGTATTCAATTGTAATTGTTGAACTTCACAAAATAAAATGTCATGCGTCCCAATTGTGACAATTTGATTAATTTTACAGTCAAATGCCACCACGGCATCTGTTAAAACAGGCGAGCCTGTCGTTAATGACTGCCATTCTCCCTGAGCAAAACGCTCGGGCATTGGGGTTTTACCACCGAACAGATTGGAGAGTTGCGTGTGATGCTGTGCCAACGTATTCACACACAGCACTTGGTTTTTTTGAAAAATCGGGTAGACCGAAGCATTGCGATTTAGACAGACCAACAAAGTGGGTGGACTATCGGTTACGCTACACACGGCTGAAGCGGTAAAGCCTGCACGTCCTGCTTCGCCATCGGTGGTGACAATATTCACCGCTGCTGCCAGATTACTCATGGCTTGTCGAAACTGTTTTTGTGTTTCAGTCAGTTCAACAGGTGGTTTTGCTGCTTGTGCCATCATTTTATTCAACGCAGCAGCCGTATGTGAACTTGGTTGTAAAATACTCATGGTTTGCTCCTTGCATGCATCGTGATGCTTGCCCCATCGACAGGGCAAGTGCTACCTGAAAACTCGATTACAAATGTGCGACTGAGGCAATTTCAATTAAGGCTTCAGCTTTGACCAAACCACATTGAATGCAATAACGCGCGGGTTTATCGTTCGGGAAAAATTCGGCATAGACCTGATTAATCGCAGCATAATCTGCCCAATCTTTAATAAAAATCGAATTAAAGGTCACGTCATCCATGCTGCCACCCGCAGTGACAATCACCTTTTGAATGATTTCAAGCACATAACGGGTTTGTGCTGCGGCATCACCCACATGCACTACATCGTTATTGGCATCGAGGGGCAATGTGCCTGAGACATACACAATATTGTTAGCTTCGGTTGCAGGGACATACGGTGCAAGCGGTTTACCTGTTCCTTCTGGAATAATCACATTTTTGGGCATGGCAAAATCTCCTTAAACCGCTTCAGCTTCGGGCTGAGTCACTGGGGCAAAACTTTCTGCAAAACTTTGTGTATCAGACACCCAACCAAAGAAGGTTTTGACATTAAATAAAGTCGCTTCATGCGCTTCAACTGGCCCTGCCTGATAGCAGGCATCATCAAGCAACACACCGAAATATTCCAAGAAGAAACCATCACGCAAAGTTGATTCCACACAGACGTTGGTCGCAATGCCTGTAAACACTAAATTGCGAATACCTTTCGCACGTAAAATGCTGTCCAGTTGGGTATGAAAGAAACCGCTATAACGAGGTTTTTCAATCACAATATCTTGCGGTGCAGGTTGTAATTCATCAATCAGTTCATAATCCCAACCACCTTTAGCCAAGAGCTTGCCTTGTAACTCAGGCTTTTTCTTCATGGTCTTAATGGCATTGGATTTATGAAAATTCGGAGAGCCTTCGCCACCTGCTTCGACATAGTCGGCATCCCAACCATTTTTAAAGAAAATCACCTGAATACCCGCAGCATGCGCTACATCAATCGCCTGCTGAATCTGTTTCACGACTGGCTGGGTTTTCGATACATCAAAACCTGCCAAATCCAGATAGCCGCCCAGACTGGTATAGGCATTTTGCATATCGACTACAATCAACGCAGTTTGTTTGGCATCGAGCTGAATGGACTCGGGTTCCGCCTTTAAAATCGGAGCGTTGGCTTGGGTAAAACTGGCACGGATGATTGAGTGGCTCATGCGCTTTTCTCCATAGCAAGATTAGTCACTTGGCTTGCGACGATACTGTCTGCCAAAGTACGGCTTTTCATTAACGGTTGAATTTTTTCACCAAAATCTTTGACCCCTAGAACAAAGTCATCGAAGGTCAGTAAAATGCCATCTGTGCCTTTGACTTCAGCAATTTCATCCAGCATGGCAGCGACTTTGGCATAAGAACCCACCAATGTTCCCATGTTGATATTCACAGGTGAAACGCTTGAAGCCATGTGACGAATATTGGTGTCACTGCCTGAAATCTTGTCTTTGCCCCCCTGATCTTGCAGCCAACCAATTGCCTCCATGTCTGCGCCATCGTTATAGCTTTGCCATTTTGCGAAAGCCTGCTCATCGGTTTCATCTGCAATCACCATAAACAGCACAAAGGTACTGACATCGCGCCCTGTTTTATCGGTTTGCGCTTTGAGACGATCATTAATTGAGGCGTAAGCGGTTGGCGTGTTTACACCCTTACCAAAGACAAAGTTATAGTCAGCGTATTGTGCGGAGAATGCCAAACCCTCATCGGACTGACCCGCACAAATAATTTTTAAATCTTTCGATGGCTGAGGCTTCACCTGACAGTCATCCATTTGGAAAAACTCTCCTTTAAAGTCCGACTTTCCTGTCGCCCAAAGCTGTTTTAATACTTGAACATATTCCGACAAATACTGATAACGCTTGCCAAAATACTCATCTCCCGGCCACATACCCATTTGGCTGTATTCAGGACGTTGCCAGCCTGTGACGACATTGAGACCAAAGCGGCCATTGGAAATTGAATCGAGTGTTGCCGCCATACGTGCCACAATGGCAGGTGGCATCACCAGTGTTGCTGCGGTTGCATAAATCTTGATTTTAGATGTGACGGCAGCCAAACCTGACATCAAGGTAAAGCTTTCTAGGTTATAGTCCCAAAACTCGGTTTCGCCGCCGAAACCGCGTAGTTTGATCATCGACAATGCAAAATCAAAACCATATTGCTCTGCGCTTTGTACAATTTCTTTGTTCAACTCAAAGGTCGGTTTGTACTGTGGTGCATTTTTAGAAATGAGCCAACCATTGTTCCCAATCGGACAGAAAATACCTACTTGCATACTGACACCTCGTTTATCCATAAAGTGTGAAAATCAAGACTGTGGTGCACTCACAGTATTTATTTTTAATAATGCAAATTGAATGCCAATATTTTATATTATTAAATATCAGATATTTGTATTTATCATATGGTTTTATTATTTAGACCATTTAGTCCAACATTAAGCAATATCAAAATAGAACTGCACAAGCTTCGTGCACTTTTTGCGCACAAATCTCACTACCCTGCCTATTTCAGTACCAGTCTTTGCTACAATAGCCACAAATGAAAATCAGGTTAGCCCGATGTACGATGAAACAATGACCTCTGTAAAAAAAAGTAGAAATGCACAACAAAAACAACATCTCATTTTGAAAGCGGCACTTGAGGTTTTTTCCACTTATGGACTACAAGGTGCCAGCATGGAACAAATTGCCGAGACCGCTGGTATTTCCAAATCCAATCTGTTTTATTACTTCGCTGGAAAAGATGACTTATATGTGGCTGTGTTGTCACAAGTTCTGACTGCATGGTTATTGCCACTCAATCAACTGGAAAAAGAACAAGATCCTGCACAGGCTTTGGGAAATTATATGGATGTAAAATTTCAGCTAGCCAAAGACTCACCACAAGCGTCACGTTTATATGCTCTGGAAATGATGCAAGGTGCGCCCTATATCAACACGATTTTAAAAGGCTCACTCAAAAAACTGGTGCAACAGAAAACCGCAGTGATTAATGACTGGATTGAACAAGGGCGTTTAAAGCCTGTATCAGCGCTGCATTTAATTATTCATATTTGGGCAGTGACACAACACTATTCTGATTTTGCAGTGCAGACCCAAGCCATTTCAGGCAAAACTCTAAAAAATAAAAGCTTCTATCAAGAAGCTTTGACAACCTCGAAACAACTGTTAATTGAAAGCCTGATTCCTACGGTTGTGGAACATTAAACAGCTCAGCGGACAACCCGATTGAGCTGTCCGCTTAAAAAATATGAAAGATATTAAACAATCTGACAGGCATCTTCAAAACTCAAACGTGGTAAACGCCCATAGAGTTTTTCAGGATTGCCATAACCAATATTAATTAGCAGATTGGTTTTCCATGTTGTCCCTGCCAAAAAAGTTTCATCGACCAGTGTTGGGTTAAAACCTGACATTGGCCCTGTATCCAAACCTAAACTACGACACGCCAAAATTAAGTAAGCGGCTTGCATGGAACTATTACGAAATGCAGTTTCATGGGCAAGCTCTGGACTTGACGTAAACCAAGATCTCGCATCGCCATGTGGAAACAACTCAGGTAACTTTTCATAAAATTCGCTGTCATACGCCACTAAAACAGTGACAGGTGCCGTCATGGTTTTTTCAACATTACCTGAAGACAAAGCAGGTTTCAGCTTGGCTTTGGCTTCTGCACTTTGAATAAATACAAAACGTGCAGGTGAACAGTTGGCTGAAGTCGGCCCCATTTTCAGCAAATCATATAACTCCTGTAGCATCTCAGGTGCAATCGCTTTGTCTTGCCACGCATTATGCGTCCGCGCTTCACTAAACAACTTTTCTAAAGCATATTCTTCCAGTTTTAAACTCAAACTATTCATAACGATTTCCTTGATTTAAGAACATAAATATTGCAATACACAGTGATTAAACCAATCCGTCTGGGTCACGCTACTGGCATGCCCACCTGTTGGGTACAGCTCAAAATCTGCATGGGAAATTAAACGAGACAGTGCCAGACCACGTTGCCAAGGCACTAAAAAATCATCCTGATTGGCAATCACCAAAACGGGCTGATTGACTTCACGTGCCGTGTGTTTAGGTTGATACTGACGTAATGCTGCCAAACGCTTTTCTACATTTTCTAAAGGTGCAAAATGGGCAATCGTATGTTGCTCTTGCTGAACAAGCTGCTGATCATGTGTTGAAATCCATGCAGGCGGATACAAAAACAACGCCTGAGCCTGCACATACGCTGCGACACCTGCCTGACGTAACAAGGTTAAGCGCGTCGCAAAACAACGATTGGTATGTGCATCAAGTTGATCCCAAGCATTCACCACCACCAGTTTCTCAACAAGCTGAGGTGCTAAACGTGCCAGCTCCAAACCAATAAAGCCACCTAGCGCATGCCCAATAAAGTGACATTGATCAATTTTCTCTGCTTCTAGAATTTGCTGTAATTCAACCGCCATTGCAGGCAAAGAATAATTGTCTGGAAGAATGTCACTCTCGGGAAAAACGCCTTCTTGGTCATAGGTCAGCACATGAAAATGCTGTTGCAAAACGGGAATTTGTGACTGCCAATACTGTGCATGTCCACCTAAACCAGAACTTAACACCACAGTTTTGGCTTGGGACTTCGTTGATCGATAAAGAGAAACTGCCATTTTTTAAACCAAATAGTCCAATTTTTAATTATTGATTAGCAATTAAAATGCCATACTCTATATCCGTTTTATTTTAAATTCTCTTAACTATATTATTTATATAAAGAATTTATATGGATATATTTTTAAAATCAGATCATATGAATTTCATAAAATTATTTTTTGACCTTTTGGAAAATAAAAACCCATTAAAAAGAGATAAAAAGATCAAATAATGCCCCAATTTTGATCTTTCACCTATACACATCACTTTGAATGGAATTAATCCATATAAATAACAAATTTGTAAAAAAGTATGACAAATCTTACAAATATATTTCTTTGTTTTTGATTAATTTTTCAGAAAAAATACGTTCAGCACACATCATCTTCATTTTTGACTACGACTTTTGCTCGCTTGTTTTTTTATTTTTTTAAATTATATTCCGAATTATCTTAGGTTGCATATGAAGGCTTTATGAGTTTTTGGCAGAAATTTTTTGGTGCACAAACCAGCACGAATGACCACAAGAATCATGTGGCATGGGTTGAAAATGATTGTGCATGTAAAACCAATGATCAGCTACTTCAAACTTTAGCTTTAACTCAGGACGAGGATGTAATTAAAGGAATCAAGCGCATACTACTTTCACGTGGTTTTAGCCGCAAAGAATTAAATCAACTGACTTGTCCGATTCAATAATCCAGACTTGATCAAAAATAGCCACCCAACATGCGGTGGCTATTTTATTTGTAGAGATCAGCTTACAAACTCCCCAAGTGCAGCCGATTTCGTTACAATACCGCTTTGTTCTAAACATTTAGGTTATTTGCGTGAAGTGGTTACAAATACATATTACTGTTGATCAAGCACAAGTTGATTTTACTGAAACATTGTTACTTTCTTTGGGCGCAGTCAGTGTCACGCTAGATGATGCTGAAGATCAGGCATTGCTTGAGCCACTTCCAGGCGAAACTCCACTTTGGAACAAAGTCATTGTGACAGGGATTTACCAGCAAGATGACAACGAACAAATCGATGTCGATAGTTTGGTGAAATTTGTACAAGAACAGCTTCCTGAAGCGCCTGTACGTTTTGATGAACTTGAAGACCAAGCTTGGGAACGTGCATGGATGGACTACTATGAGCCAATCCAAATTGCAGACAAATTCTGGATCGTGCCTGAATGGTTAGAAGCACCTGATGC
This sequence comes from Acinetobacter sp. MB5, assembly GCF_003261585.1. Taxonomy (GTDB): domain Bacteria; phylum Pseudomonadota; class Gammaproteobacteria; order Pseudomonadales; family Moraxellaceae; genus Acinetobacter. The sequence goes on from NZ_POVU01000001.1 coordinate 491,248, forward strand.
TGAAGCAACCAACATTAAACTTGACCCAGGTCTGGCATTCGGTACAGGCAACCACGCAAGCACATTCTTATGCCTACAATGGTTAGGCAGTGTCGATCTTAAAGATAAAGTTGTGGTTGACTATGGTTGTGGTTCAGGCATTTTAGGGGTAGCGGCACTACTTTTAGGTGCTAAAAAAGTTTATGCAACTGACATTGACCCGCAAGCCGTACTTGCAACCCAACAAAATGCAGAATTGAATGGTGTTCTTGACCGTTTATACGTAGGCTTACCAGAAGAGTTCAATGCCGAGTTTAAGAGCCAGCAAGCAGATGTATTAGTTGCCAACATTTTAGCCGCGCCGCTGATGGCACTTGCACCTGAATTTGCAAAACTACTTAAAGCTGATGGTGAATTTGCACTTGCTGGGGTCATTGAAGAACAAGTGGCAGATGTTTCAGACGTGTATCAAGAGTTCTTTGATATTTTAAATATCGAAAAACGTGAAGAAAACTGGTGCCGTATTTCAGGCAAACGCCAAAGCTAATCTGTTTAGGCAACGCTTATGTGTGACATACAAACTCAATGTCCTGACTGCAACACCCGATATTTAGTCTCCCCGACTCAACTATCGATTGCAGCGGGCATGGTTTGTTGTCCCAAATGTGAATATCATTTTAATGCCTATGGGTCTTTAAAATACCCAACACATACACAAACTGAACATAATCATCAAAATGTAAACCTCAGCCACCATCGTATACACGAACGGGGTTCTGAGACTGCAATACTTTCTATTTTTGAACGTAAGCTAGATTCATCTAGTGTAGATTTGCTCAATTACTTAAATAGTTATCGCTTTAATGAAGATCATGGTCTTCAATTCATTCAAGATGATTCTTTTTTTAGTTTTTCAAAAAACCCTTCGACCAAACTGGTTAATTTTACCATCCATGTATTTTTACTGATGCTTAATCTTTTGCTGTTCGGACTTGTGATTAGTCAGATTACGAACAACAACAGTGGACTTAAGCAGCAATTTCCCATATTGGCAAACTTTTCAATTCAGACCTGTAATCTTGTAAAATGCAGCACACAAACTGGTGATGAACTTAAAATTGAAGCAACTCGTATTCATCAGGATTATCCCAACTTAACCACTATCACTGGGAAATTTGTGAATTACAGTGATCATCCACAAAGTCTGCCTCATCTACAAGTCATCACAACTCAAAAGATATTTGACTTCACACCAAAACTCTATTTATTGCCATCACAACAAAACCAACAGCATATAGCAACTCAGCAAGCCTTGTTTTTCAGGATCGATGTCCCGCTCAATAGCGTTAATCAACAATTTAAATTAAAGCTCAAAAAGTCACTCAATTAAATCACTCAGAAAAATACTCAACCATCAACCATCAAGCAAATCTATAGCCTTGTTCAAGTTTTCACTATTTCTGATACTTTTTATCCAGCAATAGAAATAACGTTTTTCATTAATCTAAAAAAACAACAAAAGTTTAAAATTAAATCGAAATAAACGATAAAATTTAGCAAAATTTTGCATTAATTTTACTCACTTTTTAAATGACAGTGGTATGATACGCGCCACGAAAGCTTGACCACACAAACATCTCGTAGAATTCCCATAATGAAATAAATTGCCAGATGTGCATTATCCCAATATTGCGCATGTAGCAGTTTTTTTATTTTAAAATTTGGCTGTAACAATTCTTTAACAACTGTTACGCTTATTTTTTGGTCAATACAGACAATGTATGGCAAGCTAGTTACTTATTTTTAATATTCTCTTCACAAGCTGAACTGAATATTTTTTAGCCTTTTATAAACTCAACCACTTTTACCCAAGTGGTTATAGATTATTCGGATTAAAACGCATGAATAGCAAATCTCCTATTTTTACTGCACAATCTGATGTAGCGCTTCGCATCCACGTGGATCGCGCAGTTCGTCATTATTTTGCACAACTGCAAGGCGAGCAACCTGCTCAGGTATATGACATGGTGCTAGCAGAAATGGAGAAACCTCTTTTATCTGTTGTTTTAGAATACACTCGCGGCAACCAAACTCGCGCTGCTGAGATTCTAGGACTAAACCGTGGTACTTTGCGTAAAAAGTTAAAAGCTCACGGTTTAATGAGTGAATAAATGATAAAATGCTCACGTCGTCGTGGGCATTTTTTTTGCCTAAATGTTTAATCTGAAGACTTGAAAATCATGACTATTAAGCGCGCTTTAATCTCAGTTTCTGATAAGACTGGTATTGTTGAATTTGCTCAAGAACTTGCAAATTTGGGTATTGAAATTCTTTCAACTGGCGGTACATACAAGTTACTCAAAGACAGTAACATCGCTGTTGTTGAAGTATCTGAACATACTGGTTTCCCTGAAATGATGGATGGTCGTGTTAAAACCCTACATCCAAAAATTCACGGTGGTATCCTTGCTCGTCGCGGCTTAGATGAAGCGGTTATGCAAGAACACAACATCGACCCAATTGATCTTGTGATTGTGAACCTTTATCCATTTGCAGCAACTGTTGCAAAACCAAACTGTTCACTTGCAGATGCGATTGAAAACATCGACATCGGTGGCCCTACGATGGTTCGTGCTGCGGCTAAAAACCATGCATCAGTAGGCATTATCGTCAACGCATCTGACTATGCAACTGTTGTCGCTGAACTTAAAGCAAACGGTGCATTGTCTTACGAAACTCGTTTTGACTTGGCTGTTAAAGCATTTGAACATACGGCTCAATACGACGGTATGATCGCGTCTTACCTTGGCGCTCGTGTAGGTAAAGAAGAAGGTCAAGCAGACAAATTTGCTCGTACTTTCAACACTCAATTAGTGAAAGCACAAGACCTTCGTTACGGTGAAAACCCGCATCAATCAGCTGCATTCTATGTTGATCCTGCTGCAAAAGAAGCATCAGTTTCTACATCTACTCAGTTACAAGGTAAAGAATTATCTTATAACAACATCGCAGATACCGATGCAGCACTTGAATGTGTGAAATCTTTTGCTAAACCTGCATGCGTGATTGTAAAACACGCAAACCCTTGTGGCGTTGCAGTATCTCTAGACGGTATCAAAGCTGCGTATGACCTTGCCTATGCAACAGATCCTGAATCTGCATTTGGTGGCATTATTGCATTTAACCGTGAGTTAGATGTTGCAACTGCTCAAGCGATTGTGGAACGTCAATTCGTTGAAGTAATTATTGCTCCAAGCATTGCTGAAGGTGTACTTGAAGTGACTGGCGCGAAGAAAAATGTTCGCGTATTAGTCTGTGGCGATCTTCCTGCAATTGATGAACGTGCACCACAACTTGACTACAAACGCGTCAATGGCGGCTTGTTGGTTCAAGACCAAGACTTAGGCATGATCAAAGCATCTGACTTGAAAGTTGTGACTAAAGTTGCACCGACTGAACAAGAAATTGATGACTTAATCTTTGCTTGGAAAGTTGCGAAATACGTTAAATCAAATGCAATTGTTTATGCAAAAGGTCGTCAAACGATTGGTGTTGGCGCAGGTCAAATGAGCCGTGTAAACTCAGCACGTATTGCTGCAATTAAAGCAGAACATGCGGGTCTCGTGGTTGAAGGTGCAGTGATGGCATCTGACGCATTCTTCCCGTTCCGTGATGGTATCGACAATGCTGCGAAAGCTGGCATCAAATGCATCATCCAACCGGGTGGTTCTATGCGCGATGAAGAAGTGATTGCAGCAGCAAACGAACACGGCATTGCGATGGTGTTCACAGGTATGCGTCATTTCCGTCACTAATTGATTAGAAGTCATATTTATTAATCCCTCTAAATCCCCCTTTGTAAAAAGGGGGACTTTTCACATAAGAAACCTTGGTTTTCTGATGTGATCCTCTCCCATTTTAAAAGGGAGGTCAGGAGGGATTCTTTTCTTTGAGGGATTTTTGAGAATGAACATTTTAGTTTTGGGTAGCGGTGGTCGTGAACATGCCTTGGCATGGAAAATCGCGCAAGATACAAAAGTCAGCAAAGTCTTTGTAGCACCGGGTAATGCAGGTACTGCAACAGAAGAAAAATGTGAAAATGTACAACTGGATATTCTCGATAATCCAGCCATCATTGAATTCGCAAAAAATAATGATGTCGCTTTAGTTGTTGTCGGTCCAGAAGCTCCGCTTGTCAATGGCGTAGTTGATGCGGGTCGTGCAGCTGGTCTAAAAATTTGGGGTCCAACTCAATACGCTGCACAACTTGAAGGTTCAAAAGCTTTTGCCAAGCACTTCTTAAAACGCCACAACATTCCAACTGCATTCTATGATGTATTCACAGAAGTCGCTGCAGCGAAAGCATTTGTTGAAAAGCATGGCGCGCCAATCGTCATTAAGGCAGATGGTCTTGCAGCAGGTAAAGGCGTGATCGTTGCAATGAGCAATGAAGAAGCTTTTGCTGCGATTGATGACATGTTGGCAGGCAACAAGTTCGGTGATGCAGGTTCTCGTGTCGTGATTGAACAGTTCCTTGCAGGTGAAGAAGCATCATTCATTTGTATGATTGATGGTCAAAACATTTTGCCTATGGCAACTTCACAAGATCACAAACGTATTTTTGAAGGTGACCAAGGTCCAAACACAGGTGGTATGGGTGCATACTCTCCTGCGCCTGTCGTGACTGCTGACGTATTTGAACGTGTGATGACTGAAATCATGCGTCCTACCGTAGATGGTATGGCAGCAGATGGTCACGTTTATACAGGTTTCTTGTATGCAGGCCTGATGATCGATGAACAAGGTCAGCCACGTGTAATCGAATTCAACTGCCGTTTTGGTGACCCTGAAACTCAGCCAATCATGATGCGTTTACAATCTTCATTGGTTGACTTGGTTGAAGCAGGTCTTGAAGGCAACTTGCCTGCTGAAGCACAGTGGGATGAACGCAAATCAATTGGTATCGTCCTAGCGGCTGAAGGCTACCCTGAAAGCGTGCGTAAAGGCGACGTGATTTCTGGTTTAGGTCAGTCTCCTGAAGGCACAAAAGTGTTCCATGCAGGCACTGCAAGCAATGACAAAGGTCAGGTCATCACTTCAGGTGGTCGCGTACTCTGCGTCACTGCGCTAGGTGATAGCGTTCTTGAAGCTCAAGTCAATGCTTTAGAAGTGTGTGGTCAAATCACATTTAACGGCATGCAATACCGTAGTGATATTGGTTACCGTGCCATTGCACGTGAACAAGCATAAGTTCTCATTTTTCTCAGTAAAACGCTCTTTCGAGGGCGTTTTATTTTTGCTGTCTTAACCACAAATTTTCATATCATTTGTGTTTTTTATTGTTTTGCACTGTACAGACAAAACTTTATACTGCCAGCAATATTGCTCAGATACACTTTTCTGAAAATATTCCGATGAAAATCAATAGTGCACCATGCAGATTCTACATGCTCCCCTATTGTGCATTTTATTTTCTTGGTATCATGAGCACAAATTTCACACTGATGTTACTGATTTAGACTTAGTTCGACTGCGATATACCAGTTTTGACAAGTGCCAACATTGTTTCAGCCCATATTTTTCCTGTTTATTTCGGCTTTTTTGCTGCACAAGGCAGTGGGTAAAATTATGCTAGATCAGTCCAGATATTTGTCATGTTCCATGGTTTTATCCAAACCCTATTGAACATTATTGACTAAGGACATACACCTCATGAAAAAATTATTGAGCGTTGTTTTAGGTGCAAGTGTACTTCTTGCCGCAGGTTGCAGTAAAAATGCACCTGAACAAAGCAGCAACACCAAAGCTGCTGATGCAAACCAACCACAAAAAATCGTATTGGCATCGACTGGTTCAGATGCTGATATCTGGCGCTACATTGCAACCTTACCTGAAACCAAAAAAGCAGGTATTGATTTGCAAGTTCAAAACTTCACTGACTATGTGGCAATGAACACTGCGATTGCTAATAAACAAGTTGATGCCAATGCATTCCAATCATATGCATACCTTGTTGCTTACAATGCAAACAATGATAAAAAAATTGCACCTGTTTCAACGACATATCTTGAGCCAATGGGTATTTACTCAACTAAATACAAAAAAGTTGATCAATTCCCACAAGGTGCAAGCATTGCAATCCCTAACGATGCAGCCAATGAAGCACGTGCATTATTGTTGTTACAAAGCGCTGGTTTAATCAAACTGAAAACCAACTTTGACCCTGCAACAGGTACACCAAACGACATTACTGACAACGCCAAAAAAATTGATATCAAACCAATTCAAATGGCAACTGCAGTACGTGTGAAAAATGACGTTGATGCGATTGTTCTCGGTAATACCTTGGCAATGGAAGGTGGCTTGAATGTATTGAAAGATTCAATCTACTACGAGCCAATTGACCAATCAACCAAGTTGAATGTCAACATTGTTGCAACTGCTGACTCACGTAAAAACGACCCGATTTTACAAAAATTAGGGGCGTTGTATCATACTGAAGCGGTTAAAAAATACGTACAAGATCACTTTGCTGGTACAAAAGTGGACGTAAACAAACCAATCAGCTACCTGACTGAAAGCAAATAGTCATATAATGTTGTCAACGAACAGGCAAAGTTTCTTTGCCTGTTTTTTCTTTTTCGCATAGTTTTTGACCACATGATTCAATTTAAAAACATTTCAAAACACTATCAGCTCAAAGGGCAAACGCTGCGCGCGCTGGATCAGATCAACCTCGAGATTCCAGAAGGTAGCATCTTTGGCATTATTGGCTATAGTGGTGCAGGTAAAAGCACCTTAATTCGCCTGATCAATCTGTTGGAGCGCCCAACCGAAGGTCAGGTCATTATTAATGGGAAAGACTTTACTGCATTGGATGCACGTGCATTACGTCAAGAGCGTGCCAATATTGGTATGATTTTCCAGCACTTCAATTTACTTGAAACCAAAACGGTTGCTGAAAATATTGAAATGCCAATGAAATTGCTAGGCGTCAGTAAAGAAAAACGTCAAGCACGTTTAGATGAGCTACTCTCTTTTATTGACTTGGGTCATAAAAAAAACGCTTATCCTGATGAACTTTCTGGTGGTCAAAAACAGCGTGTTGGCATTGCACGTGCGCTTGCAAATCATCCTAAAATTTTACTGTGCGATGAAGCGACCTCTGCCCTTGACCCACAAACCACACAGTCCGTTTTAGACTTATTGAAGAAAATCAATAAAGAACAAAATATTACGATTGTGATGGTCACACATGAAATGGATGTGATTGAAAGCGTCTGTGATTATGTTGCGGTTATGGAGTCGGGTAAAGTCATCGAAACAGGTAAAACGGTGGATCTATTCAGTAAACCGCAGCAACCTACCACAAAGAACTTTATTCAAACTGTGTTACAGCAACAATTGCCAAGCAATATTCTGAAGCAGCTCGAACATCAGCATGAACATAGCATTTATTGTTTACAGTTCTTAGGGCAATCCGCTCAGCAACCTGTAATTCAAGCCGTCATCAAACAATTTGATATTAGTCTGAATATTTTGTTTGCCAACATGACTGAAATTGATGGCACAGTGATTGGTCAAATGTTCGTGCAAATTTTAGGGGATGCTGCTGTAGTTGCCCAAGCTACGGATTACTTAAAGCAACAAGGGGTTGAAGTCCGTCAACAAGGAGAACAGTCATGAGAGACCTGATTGTACAATGGTTGACTGAAGCAACTCAGCCATTTTGGCACAGTGCTTTAACGATTGATCAATTCGTTACTGCATTACAAGAAACCTTCCAGATGGTGTTCTTTTCGCTGATTTTTGGTGGAATCTGGGGCTTAATCCAAGGGATTACGTTACTGGTAACTCGCCCAGCTGGCATTCTACCGAATGCTGTGGTTTATCATGGTCTTAATCCGATTGTAAATGCACTGCGCTCATTGCCATTTATTATTTTATTGATTGCCGTCATCCCATTTACCCAATGGCTAGTCGGCACTTCAATTGGGACATGGGCAGCCATTGTGCCACTCACAATTTATGTTGGCCCGTATATGGGACGTCTCATTGAAACGTCATTGCTTGAAGTCAATGAAGGTATTATTGAGTCAGCACAGTCTATGGGTGCAACACCTTGGCAGATCATTTTTAAGTTTATTTTGCCTGAAGCGCGTAGCTCTCTCATTTTAAACATGACCACAGCAACCATCAGTTTGATTGGTGCAACGGCTATGGCTGGTGCAGTGGGTGCAGGCGGTATCGGTGATTTGGCTATTTCTTATGGCTATCAGCGCTTTGACAGTAGTGTCATCATTTTAACAGTGATTGTCCTGCTGATTTTGGTGCAGATTGTTCAAACACTGGGAAATTGGCTTGCCAAATTACGATAAGATTTCATCATCCAAAAAAATGCCATCACATGATGGCATTTTTTATTTCAGATCATTAGAAACGGTACGTCACACCGACTTTGGCAGATGGCAACCACTTGTATTTATCATCATTGGCGATTTGGTTTTCCTGTGCTTTTAAGTCACTCTGGAACTGTTCACTGGTTCCTCCAGAATTCACTGTCGCATTTGAAGTTAAACTCACTGTTGGATTGTCCGTGTAATAAGCACCAATTTCTCCAAACACGCCCCAATGCTCACTCAGCATTGGACGAGCACCGATCCCAATGTACGGGGCAATGTCATTTTTATATTTCATTTTCCCTGTAATGTTGCCATTGATGTTGTACTTGTTGTCATTGACGGTGACATTACCATTATTGGATTTTGAGGTCAGTTTATAATCATCATCTAAATACGCTGCCCCTGCTGCCACATAAACCGATTTTGCAAAGGTATTCTGACTGGCACCCCAAGGATGCATTTCGGCATTTAAATAGACATTGTTGTTATTGTCCTGATCGAGATCATATTTGGTTCCATGACTTTTTATATCATTGCGCCAATTAATATTCCCTCCGTTATACCCTAAACTTACACCGACATAGGGATTTACATCCCAAGTCAATGCACCACCATAGCCTGTTGTGCCTGCTTCAGCACGAAATGAGGTTGGCAAGTAAGTTTTATAGGTATTTCCAGGTTCAACAATCACTGGCTCATCGGCTATAGCAACCCCTGCAATGGAAAACAGTGTTGAGGCTACCAAGATTTTTTGAAATTTTTTCATTGAGAAGTCTCCTGACATCATTGTGAATTTTCACTGACAGTATTGCGATCATGAGTGGTCATACTAAGTGGAAAGCTGGCTTTTTTTCATACGATTTTTAAGCCAAATTTGCAGGGTTTATGTAATTCTTTGATACAGTTTTTCAAAATATTTCATCATTCATTTTACTAAAAACAATAATAATCAATTGCTTAAATTTTAATACATATACACAAAATAACCAAATCAATAGCCTCACTTAATAGATTGGGTTTAGGTCTTGAACTTGCTTTTCCTGAAATCTTGACTGTTTTGCTATTTTTTCAACCGCATGACTTTATTTTTAGTGTAAAATCGCTGTAATTTTTTGAGCGTAATTTGGGATTAGCATATGTCTGAACTTGCTACAATTATTGAACAAGCCTTTGAAAACCGTGCCAACTTTACTGCAGCAGACTGTCCTGCTGAAGTTCGTGATGCTGTTGAGCAAGCAATTCAAGGTTTAGACAACGGTAGCCTTCGTGTTGCAGAAAAAATTGATGGTGAGTGGGTTGTTCACCAATGGTTGAAAAAAGCGGTACTTTTATCATTCAAATTAAATGATAACAAACCAATCGAATCTTGCGACCTTCGTTTCTACGACAAAGTTGACACTAAATTCAAAGGTTGGACTGAAGAACAATTTAAAGCAGCTGGCGTACGTGTTGTACCACCAGCAGTTGCACGTCGTGGCAGCTTCCAAGCGAAAAACGTTGTACTTATGCCATCTTATGTGAACATCGGTGCATATGTTGATGAAGGCACAATGGTCGATACATGGGCAACGGTCGGTTCATGTGCACAAATCGGTAAAAACGTTCACTTGTCTGGTGGTGTCGGTATTGGTGGTGTTCTTGAACCACTTCAAGCAAACCCAACCATTATTGAAGACAACTGTTTCATCGGTGCACGTTCTGAAATCGTTGAAGGCGTGATCGTTGAAGAAGGTTCTGTGATTTCAATGGGCGTATTCATTGGTCAATCAACCAAGATTTATGACCGCGCAACTGGCGAAATCCATTACGGCCGCGTACCAGCAGGTTCTGTGGTTGTTGCGGGTAGCCTTCCATCTAAATGCGGTACTTACAGCCTATACGCTGCAATCATCGTGAAAAAAGTGGATGCGCAAACTCGTGCAAAAACTAGCTTGAACGATTTGCTTCGCGACGAGTAATCTCGACACTGTTGCGGAACTTAAACCGTTCCTCGGAGCGTCCATCGCTCCTCGTCTCTACGGTTGTAAAATCGTAGAGATTTTTGTTTTTTAAAATACCATGGTTACTTTACTATGAATCCGCTTCGCTCCTCTCAAATCCCTGTGACTGATCCTGCCGCAGGTTTACGTATTACCGAGATTTTCTATTCACTACAAGGTGAAGCGAATACCGCAGGACTACCAACGGTTTTTATCCGTTTAACAGGTTGCCCACTGCGCTGTACCTATTGTGATACGACTTATTCATTTGAGGGTGGTGAGCGCTGGTCTTTAGATAAAATCATTGAAACTGCTCAATCTTATCAAACCCCGTATATTTGCGTGACAGGTGGTGAGCCACTGGCCCAGCCAAACTGCATCACGCTTATAGATCGCTTATGTGAGATGGGTTTTGAAGTTTCTTTAGAAACCAGTGGTGCGCTTGACGTCAGCAAAGTTGATCCGCGCGTCTCTAAAGTCCTTGATCTAAAAACCCCAACTTCGGGTGAAGCACACCGCAATTTACTCAGCAATCTAGACTTACTGACTGCCAAAGATCAGATCAAATTTGTGATTTGCAATCGTGAAGATTATGAATGGTCAAAGCAACAAGTTGCTCAATACCAGCTCGACAAAAAAGTCAGTACCGTTTGGTTCTCCCCTGCTTTTGCTGTCGAGAAAGGCAATGCCAAATTGCCACGTTTTGCGCGTGACTTGGCTCAGTGGATTTTAGATGATCACCTCCCTGTTCGTTTTCAGTTACAACTGCATAAACTGTTGTGGCAAGATGAAACAGGTCGTTAATTAATTTTTTGGAGAATGAATATGCGCCCACGCGCCATAGTTTTATTATCTGGTGGCTTAGACTCAACTACTTGTTTAGCATGGGCGCAAGCACGCTATGAATGTATTGCCCTCAGCTTCCAGTATGGTCAGCGCTCAAGTACTGAACTTGATGCAGCCAAAGCATTGGCTGATCGTTCGGGTGTAGAACATCGCATTATCAATATTGATTTGGGCAACCTCGGTGGTTCAGCGCTGACTGACCATAACATTGCTGTACCTGAACAAGCGCAAGAAGGTATTCCTGTAACTTATGTTCCAGCACGTAACACCATTTTCTTGTCTTATGCACTAGCAGCAGCCGAAGTTTTCTCTGCTGAAGCCATTGTGATTGGCGTAAATGCTGTAGATTACTCAGGTTATCCTGACTGCCGACCAGCATTTATTGAGGCTTTTGCCAACCTTGCAAGCCTTGCAACCAAAGCAGGCGTTGAAGGAAAACCACTTAAAATTGAAACACCTCTGTTACATTTATCTAAAGGGAATATAATACGCCTAGGTCTTGAACATGGTGTAGACTACAGTCAAACAGTGTCTTGCTATCAAGCTGACGACCAGGGACGTGCTTGTGGTAAATGCGATAGCTGCCGCTTACGTAAAGAAGGTTTTGCTCAGGCAGGCGTTGAAGACCCAACACGTTACGTACCTCAATAAAAGGCAGGTTATATGAAATTTTTAAATTCAAAACTGATTGTTTCTACTCTTTTTTCTGCACTTGCATTTACAGCAACTGTATCTCATGCAGCACAAGATCCATCAAAAAGTACCAATGTTCGCTCAACTTTAATTAGTAACTGTAAAGAAAGTGCTGGTAAAGGTGGCAAACTGACTGCAGCAGAAGCAAACAAGTTTTGTACATGCCAAGTTGATGCTGAAGGCCGTTTGACCAAAGCTCAAGAATGGCAAATTATTAGTACTGTAAATCAGAAGAAAAGCCCAAGCTCTTTACCATTTATTCAGCAACAAAACAAAGCAATCCAATCTTGCTTTGGTCCTCAGCTGACTTCAAAACTAAAATCGCTCTCTGAAGAAGCAATGAAAAATGCTCAAGCAGCAGAGAAAAAGAAATAAGACATCACCATTAAGTGATTCAATAAACTAGCCACTTGATGTGGCTAGTTTTTTTATGGAACAACGCATGACCTTAGAGACAGAAAACTTGAATATGCACCACGCTTGGAACAGCAATGCTCAACATAAAAAATTTGTCGCTTCTTACAGTGGTGGTAAAGACAGCACCCTCGCCCTATATCGAGCCATGCAGATGGGCGAAGCGATTGGTTTAATTGTCATGCTTGAGGAAAATGGGAAAAAATCTCGCTCACATGGCATGTCTCTTGAAATTATCCATGCGCAGGCTGAAGCGATTGGACTGCCGATTTTAACAGCCTCTGCAACATGGCAAAGTTATGAAGCACAGTTTATTCAGCTTCTTGAACAGCAAAAATCGCTTGGCGCAGAAGTTCTTGTGACTGGTGATATTGACTTACTCGGTCATGCCGAATGGAACCAATCCGTTTGTGATAAAAGTCAGCTTCAACTGTGCATGCCACTCTGGCAAAAACCACGTTTAGAGATTATTCACGAATTTATCAACTTGGGTTTTCAAAGTGTGATTGTCACCGTAAATCTCAATCTAGGTATGAAAGCCGAAGACCTCGGGCGAGTCTTAACCTCTGAATATGTTGATGAACTCTGTACACGTGGTATTGATCCTTGTGGTGAAGCAGGTGAATTTCACACCACAGTGATTGATGGGCCGATCTTCAAAAAACCACTTTCAATTTGCAAAGGTGATATTCTGTATCACGAAAATTATGCATTTTTACCACTAACATTAGAACATCATGCCATTTAAGGATTGAACATGACAGACAGCATCCAACTTCCAAATCAAACATTTCCAACAACAACAGGTGATATCAACTTAGCTGAAGTGAATTCTGAATGGTTGATTGTTTATTTTTATCCAAAAGACTCAACCCCTGGTTGTACCACTCAAGCAGTTGATTTCTCGTGCATCCAAGATCAATTTACAGAACAAGGTGCAACAATTTTTGGTATTTCTCGTGATTCGGTTAAATCACATCAGAACTTTACTGAAAAACAGGCATTAAAAATTGAACTGATTAGCGATAAAGAAGAAGCGCTCTGCCAGCATTTCGATGTGATTAAAGAAAAAAATATGTATGGCAAAAAAGTGATGGGCATTGAACGCTCAACCTTTATTTTCCATAACGGCAAGCTAGTTAAGGAATATCGTAAGGTCAAAGCTGCAGGTCATGCAGAACAAGTTCTTGCTGATTTAAAAGCTTTGAAAGCAGCCTAACAAATTATAGCTAGCCTGTGCGCTAGCTATCTATATTCTTAAAAACGACTGCTATCTTGAGTTGCAAAGCGCCGCTGTAACTCTGCATAAATTGGCGTGGTTTGAAATTTCTCTAGAAACTTAATCGTACCTTGTGGGAAATATTGCGTCTGAATTTCACCACGATAATACGCTTCCCGCATCGGTGTCGCAGAAATCGAATCTTTCAAACTTTCGAGTTCAACCAAAGTCCAGTTTGGAAATAATTCTAAATAATAAGATGATTCATCTTTAAAGTGACCAATCAGTCCAATCTTGGCTTCTGCAGACGTTTTTTCAGCAACCAAATCTTTGACCAGCTTCACCCATTTCTGATCATCATAAACATCGACAACATGCACAAAAACAATACGTTGTTGATCTTCCTGAGAAAAGTTTGACAAAATCATCTGTTCACGTTCTTGTGCCAGAAACGGATTTTTAATACTGCGTTCTGGTTGAGCCGAACCTAAAGCAATAATAACTTTATGGCTTTGTTGCAATGCAATCTCAATGGTTTGCATGTGTGCCAGATGAAATGGTTGAAAACGCCCAATGAAAACAAGATAATCAAAGTGATACATCATAGGATATCAATAATTAAACCAAGGGATGGTGAAGTGTAATGATAAAGAATCATCGTGAAGCATAACAATTTACCATGTGAAAATCACGAAATACTGAAATAAAGGACATGAAAAATGACTCTCACTTGTTTAACTCAAACTCATCAGCATTTACAGGCAGTCCTCGAAGATGGTGTGCTGACTTTAGCCATTGACCGTGCTATTGCCAAAAATGCGATTTATAGCGGCTTATATTTATGGATTGCTCAGGCACTCGATCAAGCCGATAACAGTGATGAAGTCCGTGTTGTCATTCTGCGTGGTGCTGGCGATGACTTTACTGCAGGCAATGACATGCAGGACTTTCTCGAATCCATGCAGCAACCCGATGCAACACCCGCAGCAGAACAACCTCCATTTGTTTTACTCAAATCAGCCGCTAAATTTTCCAAACCACTGATTATTGCAGTTAAAGGCGTGGCGATTGGTATTGGTGTGACTTTATTACTACATGCAGATTTGGCTTTTGCAGATGAATCTGCGGTGTTCCAATTACCATTTGTCAGTCTAGGGCTTTCTCCTGAAGGTGGCGCAAGTAAATTACTGGTACAACAGGTCGGCTATCATCATGCAGCGGCACTGCTCTTTACTGCACAAAAATTTGATGCGCATGCCGCAGAAAAATTTGGCCTGATTAATCAGGTATTCTCGAGTGAACATATGCATGCGCCATACCATTTAATGGCACTGATGGAACATCATGATGTTTATGATTTTTCAGATGAAACTGCCAAAAATATGGCGAAACTTCCAATTGCTTCACTCAAACAAACCAAGGCACTGATGAAGCAGAATTTACCAGAGATCTTGAAGTGGATTGATGAAGAAGCTGAAATTTTCATGCAGCGAGTCAAATCACCTGAGTTACATGAAGCAGTCAATGCTTTTTTAGAAAAACGTGAAGCTGACTTTTCAAAATTCAACTAAAACTCACTCTACAGCAGGTCTAGTTCATAGGCCTGCTCTCTTTACAACAAAATCCCACATGCAAGTTTCCTCCAGATTGCAGATAATGCTCTGATCTTGTTGAGCGATAATGAAATATGAGCACCTCAGATCTTACAAAAACGCGTTACCACGAAGCTGCACCGACTGATATTGATGTCAATCAATTTAAAAAAGTGGTTGAAAGCCGCCGTTCGGTACGTAAATTTACGGACACCCCAATTCCTGCTGAAGTTTTAGATCAATGCCTCGACTGGGCAATGCTCGCTCCAAGTTCATCCAACCTACAACCGTGGATGTTTTATGTCGTTCAATCGACTCAAAAGAAAGCACAACTGGTCAAAGCCTGTATGGGGCAGTTGGCTGCCCGAACTGCATCTGAACTGATTGTTTGCGTAGCACGTACTGACCGTATCGATGAAATGGCAAAGAAAAATCTGAGTCATTTCCCGATGCCTAAAACGCCAAAAGCGGTGCAACAGTATTACCGTTTTATTGGATATAACTACCGCACAGGATTTTTGAACAGTATTGGCAATGCCAAGAAACTGGCGTTTAGCGTTGTTCGTCAATTTACACCGCTGCCTGTCACCGCATTTAATCCTGCGGATCGTCAACTTTGGGCTGTGAAAAGCACTGCCCTTGCCTGCGAAAATTTAGTTTTAGCACTTCGTGCTTATGGTTTTGACAGCTGTATGATGGAAGGTTTTGATGAACCGCGTGTGCGCAAAATTTTACAGCTCAGTGATGAAGAATACCCAGTGATGGTGATTGGTGCTGGGCAACGTGCCGAAGATGGTGTGTTTTTCCCACAATATCGTTTTGAGCGTGAGCTATTTATTCAGAAGGTTTAAATCGATCTTGCCTATCGATTTTCCAATTATTCGATACACGTAAGGCGACATGGATGTCGCCGTTTGATTGTGGTACATGGATGTGCCATCAATCAAACAGAGGGCTTTTGTTACTTTTCGCCCATGAAAAGTAAGACACCATGAATACAACACAAAATCATTTTTAATCATACAAGGGATTCAATATCCACCATTTGAATAAACTCAAAAGCAGGTTCTTCATAAGGATGACTGGCTTGCAATGCTTGGGCAACCTGCTTGGCTTGCGCTTCAGGAACAATCGTTTCTACACGCCACTCTTCAAGTTGTTCAAGCTGATCGAGTTGTCCTAAAAATGGGTCTGCACATTTCACAGGTTTAAACTGTCCAATGCCTTTCACTTGCCACGCACACTGTTCATAGTTGCCGATGCCACCTGCACCCGCAGCAAAAATGGCGTGTTTGGTTGATTCAAGATGACTTTCGGGGACGTAGTAGATAAGTTTAAGCATAATAATTAACTAAATAACTAGGGGAATCTAAAATCATTACAAATTATTTATTTTATATATCAGAAAAACCAAATTCAAATCCAGTTAATATTTTACTTTGTTTATTGAACTTATAGAGGGCGTAATAAGATGGCATATTATTATTTCTCAAAAGAGGAGAATTTTGATCTTCTGTATAGTATTTTAATATGAGTGAATCTTTATCATTATATTGTTTTTTCGGAACACCCATATTTTTAACAAAATCAGCATAATGCATACCAATAAAATTTTGATTTTGTGTAATAAATTTTTCAACATTCAACTTATTAATAAGCCTACCATAGGCTAATCTATTTGGAGTAGTTACTATTATTCGCTGTACATTCAAACTAGACCCACCACAACAAAAATCCAAAATTAAAATTTGATCATTATTTTTATTAGAAAAATAAATTTTCTCTCCTGATGATTCGAACTTTATATTTTTATTATAAAATTTAGACTTTTCAAAATTGTGCGCTATTTTAATATTATGACTAAGAACATCTTGATCAAATTTAAAATGATTATCTTGGGCGTTAATATTAAAGCTAAAAAATAACAATCCAATTAAAATAATTTTTCTCATATTTGTCTCACTTAAAGTTCAAATAATTTCACTTTGTAAATTTTTATAAATCAGTTATAGACATCAATTCTTTGTGAATCACATAAAGCTTTGCATAAGCATCTATTGCATTATGAATGTCTTGTTTAACGACCAAAAAATCAGATTGAGGTTTTCTCTGAGCTTCAATCATGGCATCTGTTAAATGTAATGATAAAGCCTGTGGTGTCCATAAATTATCTAAGGAATATGGCTGATTTTGCATTTGAGTAATAAATGCTAGATAAGTATATTGTTGCTTAATTAGAATTTTAAAAACTTTCTCAATATCATCTCGCAACTCTACCACACAATCAAATGACTGAATTGCCCCATAAAGTTGACAAAATCCCTCTACACGCTCATCAACTTTAGATGAACTCCTCCAAGTACCACCAAAATTTAAAGTTTGTGGCAACATCAATCTAAATAGCTCAATTCGTGCTTGTTTTAGGCTTTCAATCGTTTGATATGCTTCATCTTTTAATTCTCTCAGCTTCACTGCGTTCCCTGCAATCGAAAACTCTTGAATTTCCGAAGAAAAATAAATGATTAAACTTAATACTATTCCACCTAAAACTAATGCAACAAACTCAGCTCCTGCAAGCTTTCCAATGAACAGTAACCATACTGCCCCACCTATACAAAATAAACTCAGAGAAATACCGAGAAAAATTGAAAAGCCTGATTTTTTTGATGGCATATTTTTATTTTCCAATTTATAAATTTAGTGAATCAACACTATCAGCATAAACTGATTTACAGGCAAAGAAAAAGCCACCTCTTGGTAGCTTTTTCAACTCGGCTAAATCAATGATTAACCAATAAATTTACGTGCGTTACGGAACATACGCAACCATGCACCATCTTCAGTCCAACCATCAGGCGACCAAGAATGTTGAATCGCACGGAAGTTACGTTCAGGGTGCGGCATCATAATCGTTGCACGACCATCTTTAGAGGTTACACCTGTAATCGCATCTGGTGAACCGTTCGGGTTCAACGGATAATGCTGCGTTGGCTGACCATGACTGTCGACATAACGCAAAGTCACTTGATTGCCTGCTTGCAAGCTTGCCAAGTTCTCAGGACTTGCGACAACAAGACCTTCACCATGTGCAACCGCGATTGGTAAAATCGAACCTTCCATGTCTTGCAACAACACAGACGCTGATTTTTCGACACGGACATTGACTGCACGCGCTTCAAATACTTCTGATGTGTTACGGTGGAAGCGAGGCCAAGCTTCTGCACCTGGAATGAGCGGTGCAAGTTGTGAAATCATTTGACAGCCGTTACACACACCTAAAGTGAATGTGTCTTGGCGGTTAAAGAATTTCTCGAATTGATCACGCAGTTTTGCATTGAACAACACTGATTTTGCCCAACCACCACCAGCGCCTAGTACATCACCGTAAGAGAAACCACCACAAGCCACCAAGCCTTCAAAGTCATTTAAGTCAACGCGACCAGCGAGCAAATCACTCATATGAACATCGACTGTGTTAAAGCCCGCTTTGTCAAACGCAGCAGCCATTTCAGTCTGACCATTGACACCTTGTTCACGCAAGATCGCCATGCTTGGACGGCGAAGGTTCAAGAATGGTGCTTCAACAGGTTCATTTAAGTCATACGTTGGTTGTGCAATCAAACCTTTGTGGTTTTTGTCAGCAATCAATGCAAATTCTTGATCCGCAGTTTCAGAGTTATCACGTAAACGCTGGATTTGATGTGAAACTTCTGTCCATGCCTGTTGTAATTCAACACGCTCTAAAGTCAAACCATTTACATTTAACTGATCGCTGTTGTTGACTTGACCAACAACCGCAATTGCATCTTTCAAGCTTGATGCTGCAATTTCAGCTTCAAGTGCAGCCCAATCTGTTGCTTTGATTTGTACCACTGCACCAATTTCTTCAGCAAACAAGCTTTCAGTGCTTTGGTTTTCCAAAGCCACACCTAGGCGTGAAGTGAACATCATTTCAGCAACAGTTGCCAACAAACCACCATCACCGATGTCATGGTAAGCCTGAATCAGACCACGGTTGTTCCAGTCCTGAATCAATGCAAAGAATGCTTTGAAGTCATCGAAGCTGTCCACATCAGGAGTGACTGAACCGATTGCTTTATACACTTGCGCAAGGATCGAACCACCTAAACGGAACTGACCTTTTGACAAATCAATACGCACAAGTACTGAATCATCCAGTTGTTTCAACTCTGGAGTCAATGTTTTACGAACATCTAAAACAGGTGCAAATGCAGTAATGACACCTGTCATTGGTGAAGTGACAGCTTTATCGACACCTTCATCTGTCCAAGTGGTACGCATTGAAAGTGAGTCTTTACCGACTGGAATCGCAATGCCTAACGCTGGGCACATTTCCATACCAATCGCTTTTACACCTTCAAATAAAGCTTGGTCTTCACCTTGCTGACCTGCTGCTGCCATCCAGTTCGCAGACAATTTAATGTCGCTGATCTGTTCAATGTTGGCACACATGATGTTTGAAATGGCTTCAGCCACAGCCAAACGTGCAGATGCTGCTGGGTTGAGCAATGCAACGGGTGGACGTTCGCCCATTGCCATCGCTTCACCTGTGTAACCTTCAAGGCTTGTAGTTGTTACTGCTGCATCAGCAACAGGAACCTGCCAGCGACCCACGAGTTGGTCACGTGCAACCATACCTGTAATTGAGCGGTCACCGATGGTGATCAAGAATGATTTAGATGCAACAGTCGGGTTTTTCAAGACACGGAAGATCGCATCTTTTAAGTCCACTTGAGCAGCATCAAAATCGTCGCCTTGACGCTCGATAGTTTCGTATGAACGACTCATACGTGGTGTGCCACCCAACATCACTTGCATTGGCATATCCACCGCTTTGTTTTCAAACAATGGATCTTCAACCGTCAAGTGGCGCGCTTCAGTCGCTTCACCCAATACCGCAAACGGACAGCGTTCACGCGCACAAATCGATTCAAACTGTGCCAAAGATTCTGGACGAATCGCCAAAACATAACGTTCTTGTGCTTCGTTTGACCAGATCTCCATTGGAGACATACCTGGTTCAAGCGATGGAATCTTACGTAAGTTCAATACTGCACCTAACTCGTGATCATTCACAAGTTCAGGCATTGCATTGGATAAACCACCCGCACCCACATCATGTACAGACACGATTGGGTTAGCATCTTCCAAGCGCCAGCACGTATCGATCACTTCTTGGCAACGGCGTTCCATTTCTGGGTTTTCACGTTGTACCGAAGCAAAGTCAAGGCTTTCACCCATCGTACCGCTATCTACAGAAGACGCTGCACCACCACCCAAACCGATCAACATCGCAGGGCCACCAAGGACAATCAGTAAATCACCTGGTTGAATCGCATCTTTTTCAACGTGGTCAGGGCGAATGTTACCGTAACCACCCGCAATCATGATTGGCTTATGGAAGCCTTTCACATCACCGTTGACGTTTTGTTCAAAAGTACGGAAATAACCATTTAACGCAGGACGACCAAATTCGTTGTTAAACGCTGCACCACCCAACGGCCCTTCGATCATGATTTGTAATGGCGATGCCATACGTGAAGGTTTACCGTAGTTCTCTTCCCAAGGTTGTTCAAAACCAGGAATGTTCAAGTTCGATACTGTAAAGCCTGTTAAGCCTGCTTTTGGCTTACCACCACGACCTGTCGCGCCTTCATCACGAATTTCACCGCCCGAACCCGTTGCCGCACCTGCAAATGGAGAAATTGCAGTTGGGTGGTTGTGGGTTTCCACTTTCATCAAAATATGAGCCGCTTGGCTCTTATATTTATAGATGTAATGGCCTGTTTCTGCATCCTTTTTCGGGTAGAAACGCATGGTGTCATAACCGACAATCACCGAAGCATTGTCTTTATATGCCGACAACACGTCATTCGGTGATTCTTTATAGGTATTTTTAATCATTTGGAACAAAGACAATGGTTGTTTTTCACCATCGATTGTCCATTCTGAACCAAAGATTTTATGACGGCAGTGCTCAGAGTTGGCTTGAGCAAACATCATCAATTCGATGTCGTTCGGGTTACGACCTAATTTCGTGAATGCATCAGTTAAATAATCAATTTCTTGTTCTGATAATGCAAAACCAAACTCTTGGTTAGCAGTCACAAGCGCTTGCTTGCCTTCACCCAAAATATCAATTGAGTTTAATGGTTTTGGCGCAGTTTCTGAGAAAAGTGCTTGTGCATCATCTAAGTGTGCAAATACAGTCTCAGTCATGCGGTCATGCAATACCTGTTTCACCGCAGGAGAAACGTCGCTTACACCTTTTAGCGTAAATAAAAGACCACGCTCTAAACGGTGTACAGGGGTATTACAGTTTTGGAAAATATCCGTCGCTTTAGACGACCACGGTGAAATTGTCCCAACACGTGGAGTCACCAAAATTTGAATTTCATCGGCTGCAACTTGGCGCAACTCGAAAGACTGACCATCATTTAAAAGTTGTAAAGCTGACTGATATTGCTGCTCGTTGAGCGCTTGATCAAACAGATAAACCCACTGGCTATCAAAAGATTGAACAGAACTAATTGACGTCAAACGTGATAATAGTTGAGTTTTCTTAAAAGAAGAATGCGCTGAGGCACCGGCCACGATAAACATGTTGATTTTGGCTCCACGGGCTTGTCGTTAATGACGTTACCGCAATGTGACTTAGAGAGAGCGCATATTCTACTGTGAAAAGCCAAAATCAGCTAGATCAAGAATCAGGATTATGTAAACGAATTTCCATGAAGTCTTTATTTTTTCGATATATTTTTTTTACACTGCTCATTTAAAACACAATTTTTTTTTTAAATTGATCTAACTGTATAACAAATAGGCAACAGAAATACCTTATTCGGCAGCCTATCTTCAGATTTAAGGCACTTCGGATAAAAAATAGATTGGTAAACTGACCTGCATCCGCATTGCCATATCACAGAGATACACCAGACGAACCAAGTGATCAATGGTCAACTTAGGTCTAGCAAGTGTCTGTGCTAATTGCTGTTGTAGAAATGACATGCCCGCTTGTTGTGCCAGTTGTTGCTGATCTTGCAAAATCTGGCGCTGCGAGTCGGTCAACCACAAGCGCCCCGAGCTGCTTAAACTGCACAGTACATCAAGCACAGGCTCGCATAAACGCTGAGCCAAAGTTTGCTGTAATTGATAGTGCTGTTGATGCTGTTTTTTCTTGGCGAGCAATTGCTCAATTCGCCCGACTATACTGTCTTTCAGTGTTTTTTTCTGATGCGGTACGGCATCAAAATCAAGCTGAAATAGTACCTGTCTAGGCTGAGCCACATCTAAAAACAAACTGATGGGTGTTAAACGCAACTGGTGTGACTGGACTGATAATGAAGCAAATACTGCAACAATTTTTTCAGGCTCAAGACACAAGCGTTCCAATTTACGAATACGCTCCAGACTTTGCGTGTTCCAGTCCAAACGTAGCTGCAAAACATTCTCTGCGGCATCGTAGACTGACCACCACAAACACTGTTCAATTTCATCGACCTGAGGTGAGTCACAACAGGCAATTTTCAATAACACCTGTTGCTCCAGACCTTCCACAGATTGCATTTGGCTTTGCCAGTGTTGCTGTAACTGATGCCAGTCTTGAAATGCGACTTGCTCAAAAAGCGGCTGATAATGTTCCAAGCTTAACTGGGCAAGCTGATGTGCCTGACTTGAACCTGAACTGGACAAGCGCCCCAGCTCAGAAAACCGTGGCTGCAATAAACGTATATGTCGCTGCATCAGACTTTCGGCAGTATGTTGCCAAATACTGTGCTGCCCCCAAGCCCGATAACGGTCAAAACTAGGATCTTGCGCTTGAGCACGGGCGATGGTCACATCGATTGGACGTTGCTGCTGGATTTCCCAAAAATACAAACTTAAACCACGCGCACCACCTTGGGCATGCCACCATCTCGCCCCAAGCGGTAATAAATCTAACTCTGACTGTTCGCTATCGTGTTGATAGTTCTGTCGTAACTGTCCACGTAACTGAATCAAATGCTCGGCATGACTGTGCTGCAACTGATGCAGATAACTCAACATTTGCACGATATAACACAGGCTTTCTCGTTCATTGGCATGTTCATCACGGCGTACTAACGCACTCACCTGACCACTGAGTTGACGCAACATGCCTGCTAAACGGGGCAAGCCTTCACTACGTGCAGAAACATTCAGTAAATGCAATTGCCGTGCCGTCATGCTGCTAATATGTGCCAAGCCCTGTTGTAATAACTGGGTGAGGTCTTGCTGTAGCTCTTGAATAAACTGGCGTTCACTGTCACTGAGCAAGGCAGGATTTTCCTGATCGCTCAGCTCCAGTTGTTGCCAAATTTTTCCATATTGAAACTGTACCAAGCTCAATGCCGCTAAATGCAAAGCAGGCTGATCTTTTTCAGCATCGGATAGCATGCCAGCAAAACCTGCCCCAGCCAAATAGCTGACTTGCTCATCTAACTCAGGCAACTGTACTCGAACCCGATAGGCTTCAATGCTGATCTTGATGCTGTGCTTTTGCCATTGTCGTGCCCACTGAATGGCTTTTTTCGTAGCAGCTTTCCCGATTTTCTTGGCAATCTGATCCAAATCAAGTGCCAGCATTTCCGCCAAAACATCAACCGTAGGCGATGCTTCCTCAATCACTGAATTTGCTGTTTCCTCGGTTGAGGAACTTTCAGCAGTGCTTGTACTCTGATGATTTTGCTGTAACCACAACACCGCTGCGACAATATGCTTACATGCACCTGTTGCAGGGCACGAACATTGCGCCTGATGTAAGCCTGTTGCACTCAAACAGACCTGCTGACCATCACTTTGAATCAACACCTGATCGGGCTGTTCTTCCTGCAAACTGACTTTATTGGCATCGACATCTTTTAATGCACGGCGAACCAATCCCGCATTGGCAAAGGTAGCCAGACTATCCTGATCATAAGATAAGTATTGAATTTTCCAGCTCATTGCATCACCTCTGCCATCCATTCAGCAAAATGTTCAGGCGTCAGTGCAGCCACCGACATACCCCGTTCACTGAGTTTTTGTGCCATTTGCATGTCATACACAGGCTGTGCCTGTTCATCCAGTGCCGCCAATCCAAGCAGCTTTACCTGCTGACTACTCAGGCGACTAATTCCCCCCAGTAAATGCGCCACCGAACCGCCTTCTTCAAAGTCACTGATCAGGGTAAAAATGGTGCGATTCGGCTGAGTCACCAAACGCTCACAATAATTCACGGCTTTGGCAATATCTGTTCCCCCACCAAGCTGTGCCGTCAGCAAAACTTCCACAGGATCACTGGCAAGATGTGAAACATCGACCACATTGGTATCAAATAAAACCAGATGTACTTTCACCGCAGGCAAACTGGCTAAAATACTGGCACAGACCGCGCTATACATCACCGAACTTAGCATCGAGGCACTTTGGTCAACACACAAAATAACCGTCCACGGCAAATGTCGTTGTACCCGCGCATTAAAAAATGGCTGCTGAATCACCAGTTTTTGTAAATCGACATTGTAATGTTTCAGGTTGGCTTGAATGGTACGCCGCCAGTCAAAGTTCTGACTATTCGCGATTAATGAACGGCGAAAACGGTGCTTGCGTCCATGGATGCTATTGACAAAATTTGCCTTCAAACGGGCAACGATTTGCTCGACTACACGACGAATAATCTCGCGTACAGCATCACGGGTTTCACTATTCATCCGCCCGCGCATACTTAGTAAGGCTTTGGCAAGCTGCGGGGTTGGCTCAAGATGCTGCAACGTATTGGCATCTTTGAGCAAACCATCGAGCTGATAACGCTCAATCGCTTGGGTCTGCACGCGTTCAAAGGTACTTTCTGGAAAGAGCTTGCGGGCGCTATTCAACCAATTCACCGCAGTCAATTGTGAATTATCCAGTGAACCATGACGGGACTGCCCTGCCACTTGTCCACGCCCGTCATATTCACGGTTATATAAATAATCTAATGTGCGTTCCAATCGCAGTTGTTCAGCATCGAGCTGAACCTGATTTAAAGCACGGTCGCTATAACGTCCAAGCACCAAGCGCCAACGAGCAGCCGTATCGTGTTCTTGCTTCATGCCTGCTCCTCCTGCGTGAACCATGTTTCTAATTGTTGCTGTTGAAGTAGTTGTAATAATTGTTGATTAAGCTGCACGCCTTGCAACATCTCGGTTTGCGAAATTTCGCTGCTCACGACACTTAAGCTCAAACTCGACACTTGATTGAGCTGTGCCATATGTTCAGCAAAATTCGCCGTTTCTTTGGGTTTTAAATAGGTAAAGGCAAAACGTAAATCGGGCAACAATGCGATAAACGTCTGTTCATCCCAAGAGGCCAGCAGTTGATTGAGCAAATCGCCTAATTCCCGATAATGCAGCAACAACTCAGGCGCAGCCTGTAAAATGCCTGACAAATATTGCACCGCATGTTCAGGGGTTGCCCCGATGCCAAAACGCTGTAACAACGATTGCTGTAAGTCCTGCTCGGCATATTTCCCATCCAAAAATGCCAATGCATCTCGACCACCTGCCAACAAATCAATTTTCTGCCATGCAACATCCAAACGCTGCAAACTTTGATAAAGCTGGCTCAATAATCGTTGAGGGCAATCTAGAATCCGTTCAATCTGCTGTGCCAATTCGCGTAATTGCAGCACCTGTTGCAGTACAGTTTGCTGTTGCTCAGGCGCAGGTGCACTCTGTTGTTCCAGTAAAAATAAGGCACTCGGCAAAACCTGTTGCAGTAAGGCTTTGAGTTCAGGCTGTTGCTGAAAACCGAGGAAATCTTTACCTGTCCACAAGTTCAGTAGCTTTTGTCCGCACTGAATCACCGAAGACAGCTCAGGATCATTGGGTAAATATTGCTGCACTTCGGTAAACAAGGCAGGAATCTGTTGATGCAGCCCCATCACCGCAGCACGCAGCAACAACTGCACCGCCTGATGTGATGAACGTCCTTGACCTGCTTCATAAAAACGCTGTTTCAGTTGAAGCAATTGCTGAATGGCTAAAGTACATAAATCCCCTGCTTCCGCAGACAATTCAATCAGTCGCGCTTCAACTTGCGGTGTCCACGCATATTCCCATTCTTCAAACAATAAATGTAACTGCCCACCTGTCAGAAAATCAGGGCCTGTCTGATGTCGGGCAAAACCCACTTGCAAGAAACTCAGTAAGTGTAAAAAACGGCTGCGTAAACGATGTTTAGGATTACGCAAAACATCCAGTTTGGCGCGTTTGCTGATGGTATCATCCAGTTTAAAACGATGTGCTTTGGCAAGTTCCACCACTTGCGCCAGTAGCGGTGGCGTTTGGGTCGAGCTAACCACTTGTCCAAGCTGTGCTCCACTCAAAAGCTGCATCAACGTCTGTTGAAACGCCTGCTGCCCATCATCTAGACTGCCTTTAACAAAACTACTTTGGCAGGCATCGATCAGGTCATAACGGCTGATCAGCGCATGTTCACGCAAGGCAGCCAAACCCACTGCCTGCTCACTGGCGGTCTTTACGGTAATAAAACTGCTGTCTAGAACTTGCTGCTGACGCAATTGTTGTGACAAATCGGAAATGACATCAATACATAAACGCTGACGTTGCTCGGCATCACTCTGTTCAGATGGCGTATTCAACTGCTGCCAACAGCGTTGATAAAATGCGGGGGATGGCATGCCTGAGGCATAACCATTCAAAGCGTCCAAACGGTCAAAGCTATAACGGATCAGCCATGCCTGATCCTCCTGATCGGCAGATTTAAACTTTTTCAGGGGCTTCGGTGAGTCTTGCAATAACTGCCCTGCCAGCTCCTCAATCAGCGCCAAGGTGTGAAAGCCACCTGTAATAATACAGATGTCGCCCCGTGCCTGTGCTTGGCAGTCTAAAATCGATTGTAACATGCAGCGTTCACGGATCAAGGAAGCTTCTGCCGCAAGCACACTCGGCTCATAATCCAGTCGTGACATGCTGCACCAAAGCTGAACTTCAGCAAAAAATTGCTGCCAGTGACTCAGTTCAGCCTTGGATTTCAGTTCAAATAAATGATCCCACAATTCATCATGGTTACGGCAATTCAGGCGACTAGCCAGTGCTTGAATATACTGGCTATGTGCCAAATAGCGCTCCTGCTGCAAACTTTGCGCCTGCCATGTTTGTGTGTGACTGACTTGCTGTTCATGTGCGACCTGACTTGACCATGCCAAATCAATAAACTCCACCTGTGCATTGATCTGTTTAGTGGTTCGCAATGCCACCCATTCAGGCGAATAGTCACAAAATGGAAAATAAGCCCTGCGATAGGGTTTTTGTGGCGTCTCTGTACCTGATTCTGGCACTAGATTCGACGTACTCAGTTCAGTCTGACATAAAATTGCCAGTGGTGGCTGACTGTCAGGATGCTGCAAATCGTTCAGTAAAGGATTGAATGATTTAGGGGCTTCAATCAGCACATGGGCAGGTTGTAATTGTTGTAATGCCTGTAAAGTTGCATAGGCACAGGCAGGGCTATGATGGCGAACTGCAAGAAAATGAATACCACGTTCAGCAAGCTGATTTTGCCAGTGTTGGGCTTGCTGTAAACGGGTGGGCAAAGTGGTGTCAGTCATGTGTGATCTATATCCAAGGCAGGGTCGCAAGGTCTGTCAACTAAAACCATTACAGACCCGATGCAAACTGGGTCGTGCGATTGCCTGCATCAACAGGTATCACGCGAACTTGATGAAGAAAGCGCACAAGGCTTATTGCCAGAAGGTTTTGCCTGCATCAAAAAAGGCTTTCCATGTTGCATCTTGCTTGGCACGTTCACGCGCCACATTGTCCATATAAAAACGCATGCGCTTGGCATCATCAGGGTTATCTTTGAGCACCACGCCAATCAACTGTTTGGCAATCGCCGCAGCATTTAGACTCTGATCTCCCAAGTAATAGCCTTCCAATGCCGCAGCATAGGCAATATTCACCGCTTCGGCAGTTGACATCACCGCATCTGGAGTTTTAAGGGTTGTACCATCTTTGGTGGTTCCTTGACGCAATTCCTGAAAAATTGTCACAAGCAGATCAATGACCGATTCAGAAATATTGACCTGTGCTGACAAATCCCCCAATTCACGTTGTAACTGAGTAAAGACCAGTTCACGTTCAAACACAGCATCAGCAATCGGTTTCACGGTTTCAAAGTTAAAACGGCGTTTGAGTGCCGAAGACATTTCATGCACACCACGATCGCGTAAGTTGGCTGTGGCAATGATATTAAACCCTGCCTTGGCATAAATTCGCCCTTGCTGCCCAAGCTCAGGAATCATCATGGTTTTTTCAGACATTAAAGACACCAGTACATCCTGAATTTCAGGCGGGCAGCGGGTAATTTCTTCAAAACGGATAATCTTCCCTTGCTGCATGGCTTGATACACAGGCGATGGCACCAGCGACTTTTCATTCGGCCCTTCAGCGAGAAGCAAGGCATAGTTCCATGAATATTTCAGGTGATCTTCCGTTGTGCCAGCCGTGCCCTGAATTGTTAAACCAGAATCATCACTAATCGCGGCTGCCAGTAATTCTGAGAGCATGGATTTAGCGGTTCCTGGTTCACCCACTAACATCAAGCCCTGTTTACCCAGTAAAGTCACAATGGCTCGATCGACCAGTGCATCATCCCCAAAAAACTTACGGCTGATCTTGAGTTGTTCATTACCTAAAATAAACTGACGGACGGCTTTAGGTGAACGTACCCAGCCCAATGGCTTGACAGCACCGCCATCATTTTGGGTCAAAATGTCCAGTTCTTCCTGAAAACGCTGCTCGGCACTCTGTTTAATAATCTGTTGTTGTGTCATGTACTTAACCAATTCTATTGTGATCTATTGCTTTGCGTGCCGACCCCAATAAATCAAGTCAGCATCATTTTGATTACCAAGGGGTTTTCTTTTGCCATTCAGGGTCAAAACCTCTGCATGCAGCCGCCACAGCCAAATAGTCGGCATAGCACTCTGCAAATAAAATCGGCGGTACATCTTTGAGTTGCATATCACTACTGTTCCAAGAACGCCCTTTGACTTTGCTAAAACTCAAACGGTACAGCACCGCAGGCATATTTTCTTCAGGGAAATAACTGCCACTAAAATAAATAAATGCCGAAATCCCCAGACTATTAAAGGTTTTGTAGTAATACTCAAATACGCCGCCATCTTCTGCTTGCCCACGCTGATAGCCCAGTTTGGTGACTGTGCCGCGCAAGGTAAAGGTATCGGTCATCCAGCCCAAATGGTCATCGACCTGATCTTTATTCTCCAGTTCCAGTTCAGGCAATACATGATCAAGCTGTTTAAATAAGCCTTTGACTTTATAGTCTTTATAATGCTGCTGCCATGCTGCAATCTCATCAGCATCCATCAGTGCAGCATGCGCCAAACGAATCTCACTGTCTTGGCTGAGTTCCACTTCATCATCGTCAGCATTAATCAAACTGCCATCTTCGGTTGGACGGAAGGTATTTAACACTTCACCTTGTGCCATTTCCTGCCAGACCAAACGTTGAATCAACAAACGCATCACAGGATGTTCAGCCAAATACTGCTGCCAGTCATTGACGGTCCAATGACGGTTGGCGCACATCGCTTCATATAAACGAGCAGTTTGCAAATCAATGATTTGTTTCAGTTCTTTTTTGCTGCTACTGAACTGCTTTTTGGTTTCTTTAACCAGATCGGCATCGTCAGTTTGGCGTGGTGCAGGCAATGCCTTAATCACTTTACCTTCTTCATTTTTCAGAATCATTTTGAGCTGATCATCTAGCACCGCCGTAAACTCGCGCTCACCAAAGCTCAAACTTAAAACACCTTGCTCATCAAACCCTGCGGTAGGAATGGTTCGATCTGCCAGTTCATCATTGCTCCAGCCATTGCGTTCTGCAATCACCTCAATATACTGACGTGCTTTTTCCTGTACCGAAGCGGTTCGATAACGACGCGCAATCGACAGTAAAAATTGAATAATTAAAGGATCATTGCTGTTAGAAATTGCGGCGAGCATGGCTTCAATTTGCGCACGACGTTGGTAATGATCTTTCATATATTGCTGCAACAGGCGCACAGCTTTATGCCCCTGAATCCCGCTACTCAGTGCCAAAATTCCTTTATCAGAAATGGCTGAACCCAAATAACGTGACAGCACTTCGCGCTTGATTTCCTCAATGACTTGCTCAAGCGTGATATGTTCATAACGCCCATAATACTCAGGGTATTTCTGACCATAACGCTTAAACGAATCCTGATAATTCTTCAACCGTGCAGGTGCTTGTTGCTGCGCCTCTGCTAAAGCCTCTTCTTGGGTTGGTGAACGCACATCCTGATGGGCAAAACCTGCAAACAGGAACTCACCCAATTGCTGCTGACTATCGAGTGACAATAAACTCAAATAACGCTGAAATAACGCATTCCCAACAGGATCTTTGAGTTTATGTGCCAACACCACCCACCAGCGTAAAATGGTTTCGCTGACTGCTGTTCCATCTTGCCAAGTCAATGCAGGAAAAGACTGATCTAGCAACCATTTCAGACTGGTTGGCAATTTGGCTTTTAAGCCTTTTTCTGCATCTTTGAGTAAGTGTTCAGGCGACAAATGCGCAGAAATATCTTCACCCAACTTTTCCAGTGCAGTCAGTAATGCTGCAATCACCACTTCACGTTTTTCTTTTTTCAAAGCGGCTTGTAATGCAGCAATCGCAGCCACATCGTTGAGACGGACGAGCCATTCAG
The DNA here is from genome assembly GCF_003261585.1 of Acinetobacter sp. MB5. Lineage (GTDB taxonomy): Bacteria > Pseudomonadota > Gammaproteobacteria > Pseudomonadales > Moraxellaceae > Acinetobacter. The sequence continues at coordinate 522,150 of NZ_POVU01000001.1, forward strand.
CGGCAACGATACGGATTTCCTGCTTACTCGATGCCAAACCTTCTTCTGCACGTAAGCGAATGTCAGGTAATCGTTGTAATAATTGCTGTGCCTGTAAGCGGTAACTTTTGCTTTCGCCCAAAGCCAGTTCGAGTAAACGCGGGATGAATTGGGTAGGTAACTGCGGGAAATAGCTCAAAATTTGCAAGGCAGCAGCCACATCATAACTTTCATAATAGCCATGTAGCTGCGAAGGTAATAAGCCCAGAGCTTCAGCCAAAAAATCAGGTTGCTCCGCAAAAAATGGCCAAACATGCTCAGGGCTTAACCGCTCTAAAGCATCATCATAGTTTGACTGCAATAAGAAATAAGCAACTGACTCATTAGCTTTATAAATACCCGCCAGCTGAATTGCATCACGCAATTGACGCAAATCAAGCTTGGCATAATCCTCAGCTTTTAAATAATCATTAAGAACATAAGTATTTAAATTCAAACGTTGATTACGTATATAACGATGTCCAATCACCATCAGAAAATGAATCAGGTTATATTCAGATAACTGATTTAAACGCTGTTTATAAAAAATGACTTCCTGATCAAGAGGTGTTTTTTTAGCGGATAAATCACCATTTAACACCTCAAAGTAACTGAGAATCTTCTGCTCACCAATTTCTTGTAAACGCTGATAGTGCCCTTGACGCCATTTGCTTTTCCAGTCTTGCTGTTTGTTTTGTTCAATCTCAGCTTCAGCATCTTGTTTGGATTTTGCCAGTACATCACGATAATTTTGCAGCAAAATATCTTTGGCTTGCTCAGGTAAACGGACAAACTGAATCAGTTCATAACTTGGAATATCGTATTGATCTTGCTGCTCGGCACGACCAAGTGAAGACAAACGCGCCAAAGCCTGTTCAATCACCTGTACCACCGTTTTACTTTTTTCCTGAGATAAAGCCTGCTCTAAAATGGCCTGACTGACTGTACCCAAACGCGCCAACAAATCGGCAGCATAGCCTCGTTCTTTGGGCGCAGCATTGGCTAAACGCTCAGCCAAATACTGCTGTACATCTTTTTTCTCCAAACTGCTAAGCATCGATTGTGCAGCACTGCGAACTTTTTTACTGCTAGACACCGCACAACTGACAATCAGAGCTGGAAACTGCTTAACAACATGTGGCTTTAACTCTAAATAATTAAATAAATTCAGTTGACCATTAGCTGAGAGTTTCTGATACAGCATTGCAAAAACATCAGCATGTTGCTGAATATATTCCTCTAAATCAGGCAAGCGATAAAATAAGTCCAAGTTACGCCAGTAATACTCAGACATATCGTCACGGTCAAATAGCACATTAAAAACCAGTGTGCCATCCAACTGTTCTTGCGCTAAGAGTTCATGCAGCATTTGCACAGACCAGTTTTTGCGAAACTGCATATTTTTACTAATCGCACGATCGCCCAAACTGCTATGCAATCCATCAATCATCAAATAGATCAACCAGCTCGGAACTTCAGCATTTAAACGCGTAATATTTTGTTCACGAGTTGCTGCGGCTAAGAATTTACCAAAGCGTACTGTTTGCTCAAGGCCTAAACCCATTCCAATCTGGTTATATAAATTCACTCGAGCATTTTTAGATTGATTGATTAACTTCTTTTGGTTTTGTACAAGAAACTGTGAACTTGGTGAAACGTGCCACCAATTTAGCGTTGCAGGTTTGTCCAATAAAATTGCAACATCATCATTTTGACGGGACTGTAATGTCATTAAAATTTCAGGATGTTGTCCTGACCAAATATAATCAAAAATTTGCGTGGGATATTGTGAATCTAGTGCTTGCAGTGGCGTGATCACTTTATAAAGCAACTCTGCTGCGACTTTTTGTTGTTTCTTATCTTCTGCCTCAAAACCAAACTTACGAAGTAATTGCTCTAACATTATCTGACCTTTTATCTTCTCTTTTAATAGATATTCATTCTCATCTGTAAAAAGTATAATCAAATTTTATAAAATTTATTGTACGTTTTATGCTGTTTGCGACATTATCTGTCGCATAGCTTTAATATCTTATTAATGAACCTCTACATCAAAAAGTGAGCCAATCCAGAAGCTAAAGAGCATCGCCAAGATACCCCAAACCATCACACGTAAAGCCCCTTTCAAAACATGACTCCCACCTACATAACTTGCAACAGCACCTAAAATTCCCAAAGATAGAACCCCAACAGTACCTACCCCGATCTGAATCCAGTGTGCTGGGAAAAGTAAAATTGCAACCAACGGACACAATGCACCAACAGAGAACGAAAAGGCTGAGGAAAAGGCTGCCTGTAGTGGCTGTGCCAATGTCTGCTCAACAATTCCAATTTCATCACGGGCATGCGCTTGCAAAGCATCATGTGCCGTTAACTGTTTGGCGACCTCTGCGGCAAGTGCTGACTCCAATCCCCGCTGCATATAAATTTTAGTCAACTCTTTGAGTTCTTGTTCAGGATGCCGATCCAACTCTAAAGCTTCCATTTTCAAGTCAGCATTTTCGATATCTTGCTGAGATTTCACCGAAATATATTCACCTGCCGCCATCGAAACAGCGCCAGAAATTAACCCCGCAACACAACTCACCAAAACTGTCTGAGTCGTCGCACCACTGGCGGCAACCCCAATCACCAGACTCGTCACAGAAATAATGCCATCATTCGCCCCCAACACTGCGGCACGTAACCAGCCTGAGCGTTCGGTATAATGTTTTTCATGGTGATAAGAATGTCTTGTCATTATTTTTACTCTTGGTCTTATGAGGTGTTTGTTACTGTATATAGCATGAAATTGCTCATAACTTCGACACTTCTGTAGTATCAAACATTATCGGTTTCGCAATTACGACAAGTCCTGACGTTATCCCCTAGAGTCCCAGAAGCTTTTTTGGCATGATGTGTTTTTAAAAGGAATAAAAACTGAATTCATGAGACAAATGCGTTGGTTAGAATTGCTATCCCCAATTCGTTTAGGCACAAAAAAAAGTGACAAAGAACAACTCGGCCGTAGTCCATTTCATAAAGATTATGATCGCATTATATTTTCACAAAGCTTTCGACAACTAAACCGAAAAACCCAAGTTCACCCCCTAACCCAGCATGATGGCGTTCATACACGACTCACCCATTCTCTTGAAGTGTCTTGTATAGGACGCTCTCTTGGCATGATGGCTGCCGAGAAAATTAAATATGATTTACCCGTGTGGGTGACGCCTGCCGATGTTGGCGCAATTATTCAAGCTGCCTGTCTCGCGCATGACATTGGCAACCCGCCTTTTGGACATGCAGGTGAATATGCCATTCGTGAGTGGTTTGATGACGCTTCCCACAATGATTTTCTTAAAGAACTTACACCAGAAGAAGAAGCCGATGTTCGCCAGTTTGAAGGCAATGCCCAAGGGTTACGGCTTTTAACCCGAATTGATTATCATCCGAATGATGGCGGTATGCGCTTAACTTGCGGTACTTTAGGTGCCTATTTAAAGTATCCATGGCTCTCTAAAACCATTGAATCTCAAGGTGACCGCCCTTCACATCACCGTGCAAAGTTTGGTTGCTACCAGACCGAAAAAGAGATTTTAAAAGAAATTGCCGAACAACTTGGACTGATTCAACTCGGTGAATATCACTACTGTCGCCATCCACTGACTTATTTACTCGAAGCAGCAGATGACATGTGTTATGCACTTATTGACCTTGAAGATGGCATCAGCCTGAACATTCTCAACTACCAAGAAGTCGAACCGATCTTTTTAAACCTGATTGCTGATTATGGCGTTCCAACGGAACTTTCAAATCCGTGGAGTACATGGCAGCAAAAAATTGCAGCCTTACGCGGACGTGTCATGAAACGTCTTGTCGATGAAGTCACGACAGCTTTTGCCAAGCATCAATACCAAATTATGACAGGTCAGCTTGAAGGAACACTTTTACAATACTGTCCACCCGACATTTCAACGGGTATTGAACAAGCAAAAAATCTGGCACGCGATAAAATCTTTGGTAACAGACAAAAGTTAGATTTAGAAATTGTTGCACACATGAGTTTACAATCTATTCTCGATGCGTTCATTCCACTCACTGTTCCAAACAAGCAATTGAGTTTTAAAGATCAGCGCATGATGTCAATTTTGCAGCAATCTGGCGCAAATTTCGGGGAAAATCACTACCAAAACATCATGCAGGTACTCGATATCATCAGTAAGTTTTCAGACCATGAAGCTTACGATCTTGCGCAAGTTCTGCAAGGTCGCCCAACCTCTTTTATTTAATTTCAGGAAACCTTTACATGATTGGCTGCTTAATCGGCGAAATTATCTCCATCGAAACGGCACCATGCGTCTTATTGAACGTCAATGGTGTTGGTTATGAAATTGATACGCCACTTTCAACTTTTTGCCAATTACAAAAGGGCCAAAAAGTGACACTATGGACACACTTGGTTGTGCGTGAAGATGCGCAACAATTGTACGGTTTTTTAGATGCACAAGAAAAAAGCATTTTTAGAACATTACTCAAAGTCAATGGTGTAGGCCCAAAAATGGCACTGGGGATTTTATCCACACTCAGTGTCGAACTACTCATTCAAACGATTGAACATGATGATGTAAATACCTTGGTCAAAGTACCGGGGGTTGGCAAAAAAACTGCTGAACGTTTATTAATTGAATTAAGAGATCGAATTAAGGGGCTATCTGGTCATCCAGCACCAAACAATCCAAATAGCACATTAAAACTTTCTGGCAATTCTGCAATTGCAGAAGCGGAAGCAGCATTACAGTCATTGGGCTATAAACCTGCTGAAGCACAAAAAGCAATTGCTTTAGTCAAAGATCAATACACCGATGTCGCAGACCTGATTCGTGCGGCGCTTAAATCTATGATGAAATGATAAGCACCATGCAAGATCGATTAATTAGTAGTGTAGAAAAAACTGAAGATCATATAGATCGTGCCATTCGCCCAACCACGCTATCAGACTATGTTGGGCAACCTGTTGTGCGCGAGCAAATGGAAATCTTCATTGGAGCTGCCCGTGGTCGTGGTGAGGCGCTTGATCATACTTTGATTTTTGGCCCACCAGGTTTGGGCAAAACCACACTTGCCAATATTATTGCCCGTGAAATGGGTGGCAATCTCAAATCAACGTCTGGCCCTGTACTTGAACGCGCTGGTGATTTAGCCGCATTGCTCACCAACCTCGAAGAAGGCGATGTGCTGTTTATTGATGAAATCCATCGACTTTCTCCAGTGATTGAAGAAATCCTCTACCCTGCGATGGAAGATTATCAACTCGATATCATGATTGGTGAAGGCCCTGCTGCCCGCTCAATTAAACTGGATTTACCCCCATTTACTTTAGTTGCTGCCACCACTCGTGCAGGTTTGCTCACATCGCCATTACGTGACCGCTTCGGCATTGTACAACGCCTTGAGTTTTACTCTGTTGAGGATCTAACCTCGATTGTCAGTCGTTCGGCGCTGTTAATGGATGTCCCGATGACCAGTGAAGGGGCATCTGAAATTGCACGCCGCTCACGAGGTACACCGCGTATTGCCAACCGCTTGTTACGCCGCGTTCGTGATTATGCCCAAGTGAAAGGTACTGGTGAAGTGACTCAAGACATGGCTCAACGTGCACTCGATATGCTCAATGTCGACAAAGCTGGCTTAGACACTTTAGACCGACGTTATTTAAGCATGTTACTTGAACGCTTTGATGGTGGCCCTGCAGGGATTGAAGCCCTTGCAGCAGCCATGGCAGAAGACAGCGGCACACTTGAAGATGTCATCGAACCCTATTTAATTCAACAAGGTTTTGTCATGCGTACCGCGCGTGGCCGAATTGCGACTAATCAATCCTACTTACAATTTGGATTGGTTCCTCCTGAAACCTAATTATGGAAAACATTTATGACTAATCGTTTTGAGTTCAAAATACGTGTTTACATTGAAGACACTGATGCGGGTGGCATTGTTTATCATGCTAACCACATTCGTTTTATGGAACGCACCCGTACTGAGTGGCTACGTGCTTCTGGTATCGATCATTATTGGCACCAAACCGATTACAACTTTGTTGTCCATAAAATTGATATCAAATACCATCGCCCAATTCTGATGGATAACCTAATCACTGTAACTGCACGTGTTATTTCTTGTAAAACTGCGTCATTTGTATTGCAACAGGAAATTTATCGTGATGAAATCTTGCTGGCTTCTGGTGAAGTTGAGCTTGCGTGCTTAAGTAAAGATATGCGTCCACGCCGACTTCCCGATTATCTCCGTCAGTTGATTCAAGCTCAATTGGATCAAGAAAAAGTATAAGTGACCTGTTGTAATGGCAAATCAAGTAACCGCTACCCTGCATATTTCCGATTTAATTTTGCAAGCAAGCCCTGTTGTTCAAGCTGTCATGCTGCTCCTGTTTTTGGCTTCGCTGTATAGTTGGTACTTGATTGCCAGATTATCTTTGGGCTTAAAAAAAGCACAGCAGCAAGATGAACATTTTCAAAAAATTTTCTGGTCTGGTGCTGAACTCAATACGCTATACAACAACGCTCAACTGAATTCAAAACGTAACGGCTTAGAAGATATTTTTTACCAAGGTTTTGGAGAGTTTCTAAAACTTAAAAAACGTCATGTTCCTTTAACTCAAAATATTGAAGGGACTGAACGTATTTTGCGTGTTGGTCTAAGTCGTGATCAAAGTTATTTAGAGTCAGGCTTAAGTGCATTAGCCAGTATTGGTTCGGTTGCACCTTATATTGGTTTATTTGGCACTGTTTGGGGCATCATGAATGCCTTTATTGGACTTGCTGCTGTCGAACAAGTGACGCTTGCAACTGTTGCCCCTGGTATTGCCGAAGCACTGGTTGCAACTGCAATCGGTTTATTTGCTGCAATTCCTGCGGTCTTGTCTTTCAACCATTTCACATCAAAAAGTGAAGCCGTTTACTCAGACCGAGCTTTATTTGCTGAAGAAATGGTGGCGTTATTGCACCGCCAAGCATCAACTCCTGCACAGGATGCTGAATGATGGCCATTCAGCGTTCAGGACGCTTCGAGCGTATTAAAAAACCACTAAAAAGTGACATGAATGTTGTCCCTTACATTGATGTCATGCTCGTACTTTTGGTGATTTTCATGGTCACTGCACCCATGATCACCAGCAGCATCAAAGTAGACTTACCTCACGCCAATAGCACTCCTTTTGAGTCTAAAGACGCACCTGCGATTGTGAGTTTAAATAAAGATGGTCAGTATTATTTAAACTATAAAGATTATCATAATGATCAGGCTCTTTCGCTCGATCAACTCAAAGATATTCTGAGCCAAGCTCAACAACAAGCCAGCCAAGATCACACTCAGCTGAATGTTTTGGTGAATGGTGAAAAGTCTCGCCCTTATGGCGATGTAGTAACACTCATGGCTAACTTGCAACAAGCAGGACTAGAACAAGTGGGTTTGCTCACTGAACCTGTGAAATAACTTATGAAACAGATCCAAAAACCTCCTTTCAAACAAAGAGCCATCGCAATTGGATTTACCATTGGCGTACATGCCATTGCGATTGTGGGATTATTGTATTTAGGTTTGAGTAAACCACCTGAACCACCTAAAAAATTAAAAACATATTTGGTCGATCCTTCTACATTACCTCAAACTGACAATACAGAAACAGCAACAGCCCCCAAACAAGATTCGACCCAAGCTGCCGCACCAGCAGACAACCCAGCACCTGCTGAACAAAAAGTAGAAACTCCTCCAAATACAGCAGCTCAAGTACAACAACTTGCCGATGCAAATGCAAAACTAAAAGCTGCAAATGAAGCTCAACATTTAGCAGATATTGCCGCTAAACAAGCTAAAGAAAAAGCTGCTGAAGATGCTAAACACCAAGCCGCATTAGAAGCCAAAAAGCAGGCCGAGGCTGACGCCAAAGCCACTGCTGAAGCCAAGCGCCAAGCTGCATTAAATGCTCAAAAACAAGCGGCGGCTGAAGCAAAACATAAGGCAAATGCAGAAGCCAAAAAACTGGCTATATTACAAGCTAAGAAACAAGCAGAAGCTAATGCAAAAATCAAGGCTGCAGCTGATGCTAAAGCAGCTGCCGATGCCAAACGTAAAGCAGGTGTAGAAGCAAAAAAACAAGCTGATGCAAAAGCTGCGGCTGACGCTAAACATAAAGCTGATGCAGAAGCGAAAAAACAGGCAGAAGCAAAAGCGGCTGCGGATGCTAAACGTAAGGCTGATGCAAAAGCGGCTGCCAACAAAGCCAAAGCCGATGCTGAAGCCAAAAAACAGGCGGATGCTAAACGCAAAGCTGATGCAGATGCGAAAAAGCAAGCAGATGCAAAAGCGGCTGCCAATAAAGCTAAAGCTGCGGCTGAAGCGAAAAAACAGGCTGCTGCAAAAGCAGCTGCCGATGCTAAACGTAAAGCTGATGCAGAGGCAAAAAAACAGGCAGAAGCAAAAGCGGCTGCCAACAAAGCCAAAGCCGATGCAGAAGCAAAAAAACAGGCTGCTGCAAAAGCCGCGGCTGATGCAAAAGCCAAAGCAGAATCCGATGCCAAAGTGCAAGCAGCTAAAGATGCTGCCAATAAAAAGGCTGAAGCCAAACGGATTGCTTCAACTGCAACGCGCGACTTCACCAATAAAATTACTAAGGTTTGGGAAATTCCTGTAGGAAAAGCAGTAGGTACGAAAGCCTCAGCTACAGTAGGTTTAAGTCCTACTGGTCAAGTAACGGCTGTAATTGTTAATTCAAATGACCCTGATGTTAAAGCCAGTGTAAAAGCTGCTGTGTACAGCGCTGCACCTTACCAGATGCCAAGTGATCCTGATGCACGTCGAGAAGCTCAGCGATTTACTGCAACTTTTACAGTTACAGCAAAATCAAAATAATCCCAAATGAGGTATGATTTTCATCAAAAATCATACCTCAACTTAAAATCATGCTTAACTTAAAATCAACTTTTCGATATTTTTCAATCGCTTTAATTACTTGTATAAATCTAGGCTCTAGTTATTCTGTATCCGCCCAACAGACAGCATCTATACCGAATCAGCTCAAACCAACCAAAATGAGAGCAACACCTGAAACAAAAAAACAAGCAAATATTGATGCAGCATGTCGTCACACACTCAATCTTAAAAATACGCTCGAAACAGATGAGGAATTATCTCCCCCTCAGCTCGCTCAACTGTATAAATGTAAAATTCGTGCGGCTTGGGATGTTCCAGACAATACTGCAGAACAAACCGCAAAAGTAAAAATCCAACTTGATTCAAGCGGCAACGTATTGAGCACAGAAATTCAAAGCAACTCAAAAGAAATGCAAGACGGTATTCGTCAAGCAATTTTACAATCTGCTCCCTACCCATACTCAAAATCGAACAAATACCCGAACATTATTTATATAACTTTTACAGCAAAGTAATAGTTTATTTGGCACGCATAGTTTAGATTGTGTAAAACCTTGTCATCCTAAGACCTGCATAACAATGATGGAAATGAAACGTCAGCATCTTCTTGCCTTAGCCTTTGTTACAGGATTGGGTTTAACCCTTTCCACAACAGCATCTGCTCAACTACATCTTGAAATTGCCAAAGCACCTGATCAAGCGCCAAAAATTGCGATTGTTCCCTTTAGCAATGACCAAAGCATTTATCCAATCGTTGAATCGGATTTAAATCGCTCAGGACGTTTTAGCAGCGCATCACAAAACTTGCCAACCTCAGCCAGTATTGACAATGTCAGTGCAGCAAACTGGAAAGCAGCAGGAATTCCTTATGTTGTTGTTGGTAAAATCACTTCAACTGATGCCAACAGTTACCAAATCCATTATCAGCTGTATGATGTTGATAAACAAACCTACTTGCTTAATGAGGTACTCACTGCTCCAACATCACGTGTGCGCCAAGCAGCACATATGATGAGTGATGCTATTTATAAAGCACTGACTGGTATTCAAGGGGATTTTAGCGGTCGTATTGCCTACGTGCTTCGTGATCCAACAAATTCAGACAAACGCTACACCTTACAAATTGCAGATACCGATGGTGAACGACCATTTACTGTGTTGTCTTCTCACTACCCAATTTTATCTCCAGCATGGACACCAGATGGTAAAGAGATTGCTTACGTCTCATTTGAAACCAAGCGCCCTGCAATTTATTTACAAGATCTGTCAACAGGACAACGCCAAGTATTAACCCATTTTAAAGGTTTGAATGGAGCCCCAAGTTTCTCACCAGATGGTAAATACATGTTGTTTACATCATCGATGGATGGCAACCCAGATATTTATCGTATGGATGTAGCAACGCGCCAATACGAACGCATCACCAATGACTCAGCAATCGATACTGAAGCTCGTTATGCTCCAGATGGAAAATCATTTATTTTCACATCTGATCGTGGCGGTACACCACAAATCTATCGTTATACCTTTGCAGATGGTTCGACCAAACGTATTACATTCCGTGGAACCTTTAATGCACGCGGTACATTGAGTGCAGATGGTCAGAAGTTAGCAATGGTACATCGTCCTGTAGGGAGTAGCTTTAAAGTTGCCATTCAGGATTTAAACTCAGGCGTGCTCAATGTATTAACCCCAACCAATCTTGATGAATCTCCAAGTTTTTCACCAAATGGACAAATGGTGGTTTATGCCACACATGAAGGCAACCGTGGGTTACTTTCAATTGTTTCAACCAATGGTCAGTTCCGAATGAACCTTCCAAGTGAACAAGGTGAAGTTCGTGAACCAGCATGGGCACCTAAATAATTTTTTATTTTGACTAGATCGTAATTATGGAGCATCCATTATGAACGCTTTAAAACTACTTATCCTTCCAGTATTAGCATCTACCGTGATTTTTACAGGGTGTGCTAGCCGTAAACCTGTTGCACCAATCAATACAACAGCCAATCCATCAACTGCTACAACTGTTGACACAAATGGCTTAAGTGACGATGCTGCACTTGATGCACGCAATTTAGCTGGCGCATCTTCAAAAGGTGTTACAGACGCAAATCGCTCTTTCCTTGCTCAACGTGTTGTACATTTTGATTATGATAGCAGCGAACTTTCTCCTAACGATTACCAAACCTTACAAGCACATGCAGACTTTTTAAAAGCCAATCTCGGTTCTAAGATTGCGTTAACAGGTCATACTGATGAACGTGGTACACGTGAATACAACATGGCATTAGGCGAACGTCGTGCTAAATCCGTGTTTAACTACCTTGTTTCTTACGGTGTTAACCCTACTCAGCTAGAAACAGTGAGTTATGGTAAAGAAATGCCTGTAAACCCAGGTCATGACGAAAGCGCATGGAAAGAAAACCGCCGAGTAGAGCTTAACTACGAAGCTGTTCCACCTTTACTTAAACAACAATAAGAACACCACAATAAAAAAGCGCTCAAATTTGGAGCGCTTTTTTATTGTTCAGCAAGCATTTCTGATTCCGTATGATGTTCTCCATCAATTTTACAAGATTGCATGGATTCAATCATATCGTGCTTATTAAATTCTTTATATTCTGGTTTAGCTTCATACTTCGCCCAAGCTGACTTGACACTTTCATCGGTAATTTCAGTAAAATCAATTGCTTCGTTTGGCGTCGGCATGGCATCAAAAGTCTTTGTTGTCATAACGATATCCTCTTTTCTCTTTTTCTGATTTAAACATAGCATGTTCTACAAGACTTGCAAGCTGAAAAATAATGTCAATTGTGTCAAGAAAATTTTTATTTTTTGCAGTTCTCATCTAAAATATGCGCAGCCGTTCTAGCCAAGAACAATTTGCGCAAAATTTGGAGCAACTCATTATGTCAACTGTCACATTATCCCAATATCTAAAACAACAAACGGGAAATCTTACGCCAGAGTTAGCGAGTGTCATCCAAACAATTACTGACAGCTGTAAAACCATTGACCGAGCATTACAAAAAGGTGCAATTGCAGGAATTTTAGGAAGTGCAGAACACGAAAATGTTCAGGGAGAAACTCAAAAAAAATTAGATGTCATTTCAAATCAGATTTTAATTGATGCCCTACAAGCACATCCAAATGTAGGTGGTTTAGCTTCTGAAGAACTCGACACTTTCACAGCAGCACAAGACAATGGTCAATTTTTAGTTTTATTTGATCCATTAGATGGTTCAAGCAATATTGACATTAATATGTGTGTGGGAACAATCTTCTCAATCCTTCCTGCAAAAAATGCCGTGACTCAAGCTGAAGACTTTATGCAAGCAGGTACTGAGCAAGTTGCAGCAGGTTATGTGATGTATGGCCCATCCACCATGCTTGCTTTAACTGTCGGCGCTGGCACAGTTTTCTTTACTTATGACATCGACACTCAAGAATTTATCTTAACAAAACAAGATATTAGCATTAACCCTGCTACACAAGAATATGCGATTAACGCATCAAATCAACGTCATTGGGAACAACCTGTACAACGTTACATTTCAGAGCTTCTTGAAGGTAAAACAGGTGTTCGTGGTAAAGATTTCAACATGCGTTGGGTTGCATGTATGGTTGCTGACATTCATCGTATTTTATGCCGTAGTGGTATCTTCATGTATCCATATGACTTAAAAGATCCGAAAAAAGCAGGTCGTTTACGTTTAATGTATGAAGCAAACCCAATGAGTATGATCATTGAACAAGCAGGTGGTTCTGCAACAACTGGCCGTGTCCGTATTCTTGACATTCAGCCAACTGAATTACACCAACGCGTACCTGTTATCTTAGGTAGTAAGGACGAAGTTGAACTTGTAACCAGCTATCATTAATTTATCTTTTCTTGTTTTGAACTTAGATGTAAGCTAAGCCTTACATCTAAGTGGTTAATCTCATGTCTATGTCTTTTCTTGCCTCAAAAGATAATGCCAAAATCAAACATTTACGTGCATTAATTGAGCAAAACCAATATCGAAAAAAACATCAGCAAACTGTTCTAGAAGGTACTCACCTTTGCCTAGCTTGGTTGCAAACACACAAAAATCTAGTTTCACTTTTCACGACTGAAGCCGCACTTGATCATCCTGATTTAGAGAAAATTCAGGAGCATTATCAAGGTCAAATTTTTATTATTAGTGAAAGTTTATATAAAGATTTAAGTACTCTCGGTACATCTTTAGCATGTCTAGCCATTATTGATATTCCTAAGCATGCCCAAACTGTAGATTTCAGTGCTGATACGCTTATCTTGGATGATGTACAAGACCCAGGCAATGTCGGAACTTTATTACGCTCAGCTGCTGCTGCAAATGTAAAACAAGTCATTTGCACCAAAGGTGTTGCTGCATTGTGGTCACCTCGCGTTTTACGTGCAGGCATGGGAGCCCAGTTCTCACTTTTATGTTTTGAAAATGCAGATCTGCGCTTATTGCTTCCTGAATTTAAAATTCCAGTATATGTCACCAGCTCACATCGCCCTGAAAGCTTGTATGCTCAGGACTTGAGTACTGCTTGTGTCTGGATTTTAGGAAACGAAGGTCAAGGTGCTTCTGAATATGCATTGACTCATGCCAAAGCTGTCACCATTCCTCAACCAGGTGGACAAGAATCCCTCAATGTTGCGATTGCTGGTTCAATTTGCTTATTTGAAATGGTTCGTCAACGTCAGCAAATCGTTTAATTTATTTTAATTAACCCCCTTTTTAGTGAAAATTATTTTAAACTGAAAAAAATGAGTAACATTGTCAACCTTCCATACTGTTTTGACGTTATAGAGATAAATTGTTGAAGCATTTGGTGGGTATCCAATGACAGGATTTTCCATCTCTATGGATCTAACACCAAAAGAGACTAAGTCTGAACTGAGTCAAGCCCAAACGGCTGAACAACGTCTTAAATTGTTTATGAAAGACGTGACTGGTCGTGCCTTGGTGATGATGGAAAATGCCACTCAGGGGCAACATGGTATTGCGATGGATTTAGTGCAGGAAGCTTTTATTTCTCTGCACAAATCTTATTCTGATAAACAGATTGATGAATGGTATCCACTGTTTTACACTATCTTAAACAACAAATTACAAGACTGGCGTCGTAAAGAAGCAAGAAGAGCTCAACCTTTTTCATTCTTCAAGAAAATCAATCTTGATGATGATAACGAAGAAGCACTTGAAATCGCAGATGATCAGCAACTCAACCCTTTTGATGCATTAGATCAAGAGGTGGCAATCGAAGAAATTCAACAAGCGATTCGACAGCTTCCGGTGCGCCAACAACAAGCCTTTATGCTTCGCGCATGGGAAGGCTTCGACACCCAAACGACCGCCCAAATTATGAACTGTAGCGAAGGTAGTGTAAAAACCCACTTTCACCGCGCTATACAAGGTTTAAGAACAGCATTAGCACACCTTAATCCACATGTTGGAGGATCATCACATGAATAATGATGATTTTGCAAAGAAAATTACGCAACGCCTTGACCATCTTGCAGATACACATAAAGATAAAAATGTGGTGATGTATGAGGTCATGGAAAAAATTCATGCCGAGAAAGCTCATCGACACTCTGTATGGAAAATGACAGGTTTTGCACTCGCTGCCACCTTAACAGGATTTTTGGTATTGCCGAATGCATTTAACATATCTGAGAAGAACCACGCTCAGCATGCAATTGTGAATAACAATGCCAATAAGTTATCACCACAAATGGTCGAAGACTTAGAAATGGTGACGGTGTTTGGAGAGGATCAAAATTCTCATGGCAGTTAAGAAAGTGACCTTGGCTTTTTGCGCACTTGCATTTTTACAAACCAGTTTTGCTGGCTTTGAACGTTTCTGGCCATTTAGCACAAAAAGCACAACAACTGCTCAAGTCGATGATAACTGGGATGAACTAACACCAGAACAGCAAAAACAGCTCATTCAACGCTACAAAAATCTAAAAGATATTTCTGCCCAGCAAAGTAATAGCATTCAACAACGTATGGATTGGTTTACCCAACTTCCAGAGCAAGAACAACAGCGAATGCGTGATGTTTGGCAACAAATGAGTACGCAACAACGTCAGACCATGCGTCTTCGTATGCAAAAAGCAAAAACATTAGAAGAGCGTAATGCGATACGTCAAGAATATTTGCAGAAATTTCAACAAGTCAATCACGCAGCTTCAGCACCATCCACTTAATTAGACGATGGTGTTTGCTGATACTCGTCAATGAGTGCATAAATTTGGCGCAATGTTGCATTTGAAAGTTTGGTCTTCTCACCTTTAAGAAGTTTTTCCAGGCGCTCAACAGCTTGTAATAGCAAAGATGCCTGATGTGGGCCATTTAATAATAAATAATCAATAATTTGCTGATCAAGATGAACGCCTCGACGCGCTAACACAGACAACACAAGTGCTTGCCGATCTGCGAATAAACTACCATTGGGTAACTTTACACTCACCGCCTGAGTAAGGCGCGACTGTAGATCAGGCAATTCAAGTTTTAATTCGATTGGTGCGTAACGCGATGAAAATACAAGTTGTCGCCCTTCCTGATCACTATTGTTGATTAAATGAAAGACGGCTTTTTGCCAATGTTTGACACCACTAATCGCTTCAATATCATCTAAAGCGACAAGATCATATTGTTCCAATGACGTAATTGCTTCAATTGGTGCATCTAGCAACTGCAATAATGAAACTTGGATTGCTGTCTTGCCAATTTCACAATAAGAATCACAAATGGCAGAGAGAAGATGGCTCTTGCCTGTCCCCGCGCCACCATATACATAAAAACGATTGACTAAACCTGCGTGTAACTGGCGAATTGCATCAATAACATGACCCCAGCTCGGCCCAGAAAAATCACTGATTCGGGCATCAAGTTGAGGTTCTATGTCGAGTTGTAATTGACGCATAAATGCACATGTACCTAGAATTTATTCTGGATCAATCTTACTTGATTTTTCGCTATCTTGCTGATTTTTTATTGTTATATCAACATTAATATTTTCAGCTTCCATACTCATAAAACTTCCTTTTTCTTGACTTAGTATCGTTTCTGGCAATTTACCATACCAAGTTGTATTTTCATAAAACTCGCGTGCATGTTTAAGTAATACCACAATAACCGCGGCAACAGGTAATGCAATTAACATCCCTAAAATTCCACCCAAATGTGCCCCTGCCAAAACAGCAAAAACCACGGCAACTGGAGACAGGCCAATTTTATCACCCAACAAAAATGGTTGTAAAATATAACCCTCAACGACCTGTCCAATCATGAAGACAATACCAACAAGGAATAACTGCATCCAGTCGATTCCAAATTGGAATAAAGTCGCGACCACAGCAGAAATAATTCCAACAGCAAAT
Organism: Acinetobacter sp. MB5; assembly: GCF_003261585.1. Taxonomy (GTDB): domain Bacteria; phylum Pseudomonadota; class Gammaproteobacteria; order Pseudomonadales; family Moraxellaceae; genus Acinetobacter. The sequence goes on from NZ_POVU01000001.1 coordinate 538,504, forward strand.
CCCAAGTACGGAATAATACTAGCTAGCCCTGCCACCATTCCAATAATTAAACCAACTTCTAAGCCGATAAGCTGCAAACCAACAGCATAAACGACACCCAGCAGAAACATGACTAAAAACTGCCCTTTCACAAATGCTCCTAATACCGCATGGCAATCACGTACAATATGCATGGTGCTTTTTTCATATGGACGTGGAATTAAACGATGCATTTGCTTAAGCATCCGTTCCCAATCAAGCAAAAAGTAGAAAGCAATTACTGGCACTAAAACAACTGTGCCTCCAATCTGAATAAAGTTTAATCCCGATTGAGCAAGTCGTAGTACCAAGGTTTGAATGCTATCGATACTGTAATTAGTTTGAATATACTGCATGATTGCATTAGACATCTGATCCGTATCAACACGCATTGGTTCTAGATTAAAAGTATGTTCAGCCCATGGCAAAAAGCGATAATTTAGCCAATGCACACCTGCAGGAATACTATCACGTGCATAAATCACCTGTTTCCAGACTAATGGAACAACATACCAGAGAGCAAAACTGACAGCGATAGTAATACCAAAAAAGACAATGCAGGTCGACAACCAGCGAGGCAGACCGATACGTGATAAACGAGCAACCAATGGGCTAAATAAATAAGCAATTAGAAAAGCCCCGACAAATGGCATGACAATCGGTTTTAGTAGATAAATCAGCCAGATTAATAACGCAATACTCGCCAAAATAAAGATACGACGTAATGGACGATCGGTCATGTATTTGCCTACTTCAATTTATAGATTATTTATTAGGGATAATTTAAGCAAAGATAACATTTTCATGCATAAATAACGTAAGAATTTCGTATATTAGGTTATAATCTGCGGCCAAAGCGGAGACTTCTTCATATGAGCAACTCGACTTCTAATCCAAATACTGGCTTAAGCTACAAAGATGCAGGCGTAGACATCGAAGCAGGTGATGCACTTGTTGATCGCATCAAATCTGTCGCAAAACGCACAACTCGTCCTGAAGTAATGGGCGGACTAGGCGGCTTTGGCGCATTATGCAAAATTCCAAAAGGCTATGAAGAGCCTGTTTTGGTTTCAGGTACTGACGGTGTAGGTACAAAATTGCGCCTAGCACTTAACTTAAATCGTCATGACACTATTGGTCAAGATCTTGTTGCTATGTGTGTCAACGATCTTCTTGTATGTGGTGCTGAACCTCTATTCTTCCTTGACTATTATGCAACTGGTCATTTGAATGTCGATGTTGCTGCCAATGTCGTGACAGGTATTGGTAAAGGTTGTGAGCTTGCTGGCTGTGCATTGGTTGGTGGCGAAACTGCTGAAATGCCAGGCATGTACGAAGGTGAAGATTACGACTTGGCTGGTTTCGCTGTGGGCGTGGTTGAGCAAAGCAAAATCATTGACGGTACAAAAGTTAAAGCTGGTGATGTATTAATTGGTGTTGCTTCTAGCGGTGCACACTCAAATGGTTACTCATTACTACGTAAAATTTTAGACGTTAAAAACGTTGACCTTACTCAAATCGTTGATGGTCGTCCACTTGCTGATACAGCAATGGAACCAACACGTATTTATGTAAAACCAGTACTTGAACTTTGCAAACAAGTAGATGTTCATGCAATGGCTCATATTACTGGCGGCGGCTTACCTGGCAACCTTCCACGTGTATTGCCTAACGGCGCTCAAGCAGTGATCAATGAAAGCTCTTGGGAATGGTCAGAGTTGTTCCAATTATTACAACGTGAAGGTAATGTTGAACGCTTTGAAATGTATCGTACATTTAACTGTGGCGTCGGCATGGTGATTGCTGTTGATCCAAGCGAAGCAGAAAAAACTGTTGAAATCTTGAATGCCCAAGGCGAAAAAGCATGGAAAATTGGTCATATCCAAGAAAATGCTGAATCTGTTGAAGGCGCAGACGAAAAAATTCGCGTGCTATTTGCGTAAGAAACTCGCATGACCAAAATTGCGGTTCTCGTTTCTGGTAGCGGAAGCAACTTACAAGCACTGATTGATGCAAATTTATCCGGCAAGATCGTAGGCGTTTTGTCAAATCGACCAAATGCCTACGCACTGCGACGTGCTCAACAGGCAAATATTGCAACCAGTGTGATTGAACACAAAACATTCCCTAGCCGTGAGGCTTTTGATGCAGCAATGCATCAACAACTTCAAGCTTGGGATGTTGATTTAGTCATTCTTGCAGGTTTCATGCGCATTTTGACACCAACATTTGTAGAAGCATGGGAAGGGAAAATGCTGAACATTCACCCTTCATTATTACCTGCTTACAAAGGAATGCATACGCATCAACGCGTACTGAATACAGGTGATCGTTTGCATGGCTGTACAGTGCATTTTGTTACGGCTGAGCTTGATGCAGGTCAATCCCTTGCCCAAGGTGTATTGACTGTTCCACGATTTGACGATGCCGAGCAGCTTGCTGATCGTGTACATGTTTTAGAACATCTCGTTTACCCTCAAGTTGTAGAGTGGATTTGTTCGGGCCAATTAAATTATGTCTCTCCACAACAGGTGGATTTTCGAGGCAAGCCTTTATTGAAGCCTATACAATTCTGCCAGCTCTAAACATAAAAAAAGCGCATCTTCATGATGCGCTTTTTTTTATTAACTGCTGTACCAGTTGAATTGTCTCAACAGGATGTTCAAGTGGGAACATATGTCCACCTGAAGTCACAGTAAACGGAACTCCCAAACGCTTTTCGGCCTTTTCAGTAAACTTACGTTCATAAAATGGGCTTTTTTCACCCACAATCATGCGCGTCATCACTGGTGGCTTTTCGGGCCAGACTCGCCACCAATTCGATGGATTGGTTCTAAAAATTGCCAACTCATCTACTTTAGGAATGGTTAATGTAAAACCACCTGTTATCGTATCTTCAGTTAAAGCATACTGAACATAGTCACGAAAACAGTCAGGGTCAAAGTCATGATAAAACGGCTTTGGTCGAAAAATCTGAGCTGCTTGCTCCCGAGAATCCCACTGATCACGGCGACGCTTTGATAATCCTGCTGGACTGAGTTGATCCACCATTTTAGGGTAAAACATTTTTGCCATATCAAATGCAAAAGAAGCTGCACCCATAATTAAAGGAGGATCAAGCATCACAACCTGTTTAAATAGCTCAGGACGTTTACGACTTGCCATATACGTCAGCAATGCACCTAAAGAATGCCCTAAACCGATTACTGCCTGTCCTTTTGCCTGCTGCACAATACTATCAATGACCTGATCAACTAAACTATCCCAATTATTATCAATAGGATAACGCTTATCTGGCCCAAGTAACGGTACGAAAATGACCTGATAATGTTCAGACAACAGATCAAAAAGTTTCTTATACACCAATGACGGAACACCATTGGCATGTGCAAAGTGAATAATCGGTTTAGTTATCATAATATCCTGTCTATTTTTTTCACATTTACTGCAAAATCACCTGTTTCTGACTTTGCATTTGTTGTGTTACAGTTTCGCTAAAACCTTGTCCAAATTCAGCCCCCATTTTGCCAAGAACTGACTCAAATGGATTATGCTGGACAGTATAGTTTACTGTTTTATCAAGTTTTAGCTCTCTTTTTAAGCTTTCTATGCTACCTGTACGGTCAGCAATACCAATTTTCACAGCTTGTGCACCACTCCAAAATAATCCCGAGAAAATTGCAGGATCATTACTTTTCAGACGACTACCACGCCCTTCTTTTACAGCATCAATAAAATGCTGATGCACATCATCCAATACCGACTGTACATGCGCACGTTGCATTGGATTAATAGGCTTCGTCATACTTAGAATGTCCTTATTTTCACCAGACGTCATGGTACGATCTTCTACACCCAATTTTTGTGCCAACCCTGCCACACCATAGTTCGGCATAATGACACCGATTGAACCTACAAGACTTGATGGATTCACCCAGATTTCATTTGCAGCAGAAGCAATATAGTAAGCACCTGAAGCACCCATATCACCAATCACTGCATAAACTTTTTTACTTGGATATTTTTTCTCTAAGTAACGGATTTCTTGCCAGATTTCATCTGACTGTACAGGTGAGCCACCTGGAGAGTTGATATTTAAAGCAATCGCTTTACTACCACTTGCAGCGAATGCCTGACGGAGTGCCTTAATAGTATCTTCACTATCAACAGAGCTTGAGCCGCCCGACTTGATTGTACCTACAATATCAACCACAGCAAGATGACTGCTACTTGACGATACACTCACACTATCGCTACTTGCACTATTACAGGAACGCAATAATCCAAAAATCACGATAAATAAATAGAAAAAGGTTAATGCCTTGAAAAAAATGCCCCAACGGCGTGCACGGCGTTGTTCTACAACGGATGCCATGACAACTTTTTCTAGCAATTGCCACTCTTTTCCAGTTGGTGGTTGAGATGGATTTTGCTGATTTGTATTTTCATTGAATGGTTTTGGTGGCCAATCGGACATAAATTACATCCTAACGATAAAAAATTGCCCCATTATATACACCTAAAGCCGAGTATCTGTCTAAAAGAAAAGTTTTCACTTATAATATTTATGTGAATGACGATAAATTGTGTGTACGAATATTTTCTAATGCCGAATTCCAGTTCAAATTCTTTTACCTATCGTGTCTTAAAATTTGTAAGTAAACAACCCTTACATTTCGCACGTGCCTTTGCACGCGTGTTGGCTACTATTGCCAATAGCGTCAAAATTGCTAAAACAGCAAAAGCTGCTGATTTAAATATTCGTATTGCATTACCTGAGTTAAATGCCCAAACACGTCAATACATTGCCAAAGAAGCCATCAAAAATGAAATGACGTCTTACTTTGAGTTCTTTAATGTTTGGGGTGCCAGCAATGCTAAAAATATTGCGCGGATTCAAAACATTCAAGGTGAACAGCACTTTCATGATGCGCTTGCACAGCAAAAGGGTATTGTGCTGATTGTGCCTCATTTCGGAACATGGGAAGTCATGAATGCTTGGTTTGCTCAGCATACTGCCATGACGATTATGTACAAACCGATTAAAAATGACGATGCCGACCGTTTTGTTCGTGAAGCACGTAGTCGTGAAAATGCAAAACTTGTTCCCACAGATGAATCTGGGGTACGCCAAATTTTTAAAGACTTAAAACGTGGTGGCACAACTGTAATTTTACCTGACCATACCCCAAATGCTGGTGGCACAATGGTTGACTACTTTGGCATTCCTCTTGCTTCAAGCAACTTGTCTGCGAAACTGATTCAAAAAACCAAAGCACGTGCTTTGTTTTTGTATGCAATTCGTAATGACAATGCAGGTTATGACATGTTCATTGAACCTGTTGATGATCGCATCTACGTAGGCTCAGATGAAGATGGAACAAAGCTGATTCATGAAATGATCGAGAATCTGATTCGTAAATATCCTCAGCACTACCATTGGAGTTATAAACGTTTTAAAGCCAATCCTGAGCTGAATAACATTTATAACTTGCCCGAAGATGAAGCGATCGCCAAAGTTCAGCAGGTGCGCGCTGAACGCCAGCAGGCTAAAGATGCAGCCATTGCCGAGTCTGCCTTGCCGTCACAAAATGTAGTTGACCAGTTGCCGACACCGTAAAATACAGTGAACCCTGTTCTGCTGTATTTAGCAGTGGAACATTCAGAGCTTGTAAACGCTGTTTGACCTCACGACTCGGATGTCCATACCTGTTATGAAAACCTGCTGATGTCACTGCAAATTTTGGTTTAAGCTGCTGCAAAAATTCCGTAGACGAGCTAAATCGACTCCCATGATGACCCAGCACCAGCACATCTACTGCCAAATCAGGGTATTGCTGCATAATCATCTGTTCAGCTTGAGTCCCCGCATCCCCCATTACTAAAAAATTCACTTTACTGCCAGACGGTGTGAAATAACGAATATAAACCACACAAGAAAGTTCATTTTGCTGCTCAGGCACATTCACTAAATCTTCTTCTCTAGGAGATAAAACGCGCATTTCAATATGCTGCCCTTGCCAGCTTTGCCCAACATGACAGTAATCAAAACTTGGAATATGTCCTTGTGGTCGTTGATTGCTCAACACCTGCTGTATCGGCATCTTCTCAGCTAATCGTGGAAATGCGCCGCTATGATCCTGATCAAGATGACTTAAAATCACCTGATCCAGTTTGCTTATCCCTTGCCTTGAAAAATAAGGCAACAATACTCGATCTGCCAAGCTAAACTTTTGCTCGTCTGAAGATCCACCTGTATCAATTAAAATCTGTTTCTTTCCATCACGAATATGTATGGCCTGCCCTTGCCCAACATCCAGTACATTAAACTCAAAGGGTTGGGATTGATACACAGGAAATATAACTGGTAAACAACACAAGGCTACCCATGCCTTCGGAACAATTCCTCGTGGTAAAAACAGAAGTAGCACTGCAAATCCCACAGAGATAATTTGCAAGAGGGTAAAATGCAAGACTTGTAACTCAAGCGGAATCGCATTTTCTAAAATACCTAAACCACTAAGTAATAGCGTTATCGTAAAATCTGCCAAATGATAAAATACCAGTGCAAAATTGGGGATCAAAAGCCAGATACACGTTGCAATAATATTCAGAGGAACAATCACCGCCCCAATTAATGGAATAGCGATTAAATTAGCCAAAGGTGCCAACCACGACAGTTGTTGGAAAAACAGCATGACTAATGGCAACAACGCTAGAAAAATTTTCCATTGCGATTCAATTAATAACCCCAGATACCAACGACAAGATTGCCAATGATTGATTAAAACCTGTTGGGGATGCTGCTGAATCGTCTGATATATTCTAAGCAAAATAAAACATGCACCATAAGACAGCCAGAAGCTAACAGAAAGTACACTAAACGGATCAATCAATAGCAGTAATGCAGCACTTGCTAATAAAAGACGCAGTGCAGAAAAACGTTGCTGAGTCCATAAACTGAGAACAATTAGGAAACTCATGAATAAGGTACGTAGCGCAGGAATTTCAAATCCAACAAAGCCACAGTACAACAGAATGCCTACTAGAAAAGGAATGCTTAAAACATACTGTTTCGGCCATTTCAAATAAAGATTGGGACAGAACCGTGCGATGACTCGATGAATGAGCAAACACAATAAACTCGCAAAAACTAAAACATGCGGCCCTGAAATTGCCAGTAAATGCTGTATTCCAAGGTTTTGAAACTGCTGCTGTGTTTGCTCATTCAGTAAACCTTCATCACCTGTCAGTAAGGCCAGTAATAAACCACGATGCTGCAATGGTGCATGCATCAACCATTCTCGAATCACCAAACGCTGTAGCTCAATTTTGAGCTGAAAACTGGTGATCAGCCCATGCTGCCGATGAATAAAGTTACTCGAACTTGCCATTAAAGCTTCTGAAGGGCTTAATGACTCGACGTGTTTCACCTGTAAAGTTGCCATCAAGTTTTGCTGAAGAAACCATTTTTCCTGATCAAATGCACCTTCAATAGCATAACCATGCACGGGCCGAACCTGCCCACTCAAACGGTAGTAATGACCTATTTCTAGTTCAGGTTGCTTATTCGATAGTCGTGCCAACCAATTCACAGCTTGCCGATGTGATGTATCCCACACTTGAATGACTTGCTGACGGTTATCATTCTTTAACTGGCTCATTTGCTTGATAAAGACGATGACTTCTTTGGTTTCTACTGCTGTTTGTCTTAGCTTTAAACGTGTTTGTAATTGATGTTGTGCAAACTGCATTGCACATAGCGCAACAGCCAAAGCCAATGCAATAGAGTGACTTATTTTGAATAAACGTGACTGCAAAAAATAGTACTGGCCAGCATAGAGAATCAAGCTAAGCGTTATGCTGATTGTGATATAAACAGATACATGTGTAAGCAAAGGTTGAAACTGACTAATACCTAGGCTACAGATCCCAATAATCCATGCCGAAAAAATTAAATTCCACTTCATTGTTGTTTAGTAAGCTATTTTTGTTTTATCTACAATGCATTAAAGCCCACATTGTGAGCTTTAACAAGAAATTTTAAATATGAGATTTTAATATTATGGCATTTGCCACAAACCATCTTGCATATGCAAAATTTGATCTGCTGATTGAGCCAATTGCTCATCATGCGTCACAATCAGCATTGCCATATTGAACTCTTGGCGTAAATCATTCAGTAATTCAAAAATTGACATTGCAGTATGACGATCCAAGTTACCTGTTGGTTCATCGGCAAGCATCACTTTTGGATTCGTGACCAAAGCACGTGCCAAAGCCACACGCTGACGCTCACCACCAGACAATTCACCAGGTTTATGCGTCAATCGGTGAGACAACCCCACACGCTCTAGCAAATATTCTGCTTTTTGCTTCACTTCAGCATATTGGCTACTTTTGCGCAGCATGAGAGGCATAGCCACATTTTCAAGCGCACTAAACTCAGGAAGTAAGTGGTGAAACTGATAAACAAAGCCTAAATGCTGATTACGCAAATCACCACGTACCGTTTCACTCAAAGTATCAAAACGTTCACCGTTCAATAAAACTTCGCCACTGGTTGGGCGATCCAAACCACCCAAAACATGTAGCAAAGTACTTTTACCTGAACCACTTGAACCCACAATCGAAATAAACTGACCTGTTCCAACTTGCAGCGATAAACCCTTTAAGACAGCAACATCTGTTTTACCATCGGTAAAGGTCTTGGTGATATTCTTTGCTTCTAAAACCACATTACTCATAACGCAATGCCTCCGCAGGTTGAATTTTTGCAGCACGCAATGCAGGGTAAATCGTTGCCAAGAAGCTCAAAATCAAAGAAACCACAACAATTACAACTACATCTTGCCATCTTAAATAAGACGGTAAATAGTTAATAAAGTAAGCATCAAATAAATGCCAACCTAAACGAGTATTCAACCAATCAATCACTGTACTGATACTTGATGCCAAAATAACACCAAGTACAGCGCCAGTGAATGTTCCAATCACTCCAATAATCGTACCCTGTACCATAAAAATACGGGTGATTGTGGCAGGTGATGCACCTAACGTCCGTAAAATTGCAATATCCGCTTTTTTATCTGTAACGACCATCACCAGAGATGAAACAATATTAAATGCCGCAACCAATACGATGAGGAACAACAGCAAGCTCACCATCGACTTTTCCATCTGAATGGCACTGAACAAATTACCATGTGTATATGTCCAGTCAGAGCCATAGAAACCACTTGGTAATTCTTTAACAATATCTTGAGAAACTTGTGGTGCAAGGAAGATATTGTCGAGTTTGATGCGAATGCCTTGTGCACCATCAGGTAAACGCAGTAAAGTTGCAGCATCATTCAGGGCGATATAACCCATCATCGAATCAACTTCAGCACCAATACTAAAAATCCCCACAATTTTGAAGCGCTTAAAGCGAGGAACCACACCTGCTGGAGATGGTGTCGCTTCAGGTAAAACCAGCGTTACGCTGTCATTTAATCCCAAACCTAGTGCATCGGTCATTTGCTTACCGAGTACAATACCAAAACTTCCCTTTTTCAGGTTATCAATACTACCTGCCACCATATGATCTTGAATAATAGACACATTTTTTTCATATTTTGGCTCAATACCATTAACCATTAAGCCAGAAACCTGCCCTTGTGCAGTCAACATCCCTTGTAATTGAGTAAATGGAGCAACGCCTACAACATGTTTATGTTTTGCAATTTTTTGGGCTAGATCTGGCCAATCAGTAATGATTTGCGTTGAAGATACACTGGCTTGGGGTATCATACCTAGAACACGGGTTTTTAACTCTCGGTCAAAACCATTCATCACTGATAATACCGTAATAAGTACTGCAACACCGAGCGTCAGACCGATCATGGAAACCAGTGCAATAAAAGAAATAAAGTGATTACTGCGACGTGCGCGAGTATATCTCAGACCGATGTACAGCGAGATTGGTTTAAACATACGACCTAAATCCGAGGTATTTTATGGAACAATTACAGCATAAATACGAACAAATTGAACGTCGGGTCATGTCCCGTATGGACGCTGACTTAAGATTCAACTACCAAATCATTTCAGAGGAAATGTCTCTAAAAGACCCGTATGACCCACACTTTGTTTTGCCACGCTATTTTCTACTACTTGCTGAACTAGATCAATTTGATCAGGTTCTTATCAACGAATTAAAACAATTAAATGAAAAAGATCAAAAAATTGCCAAAATCTTATCCTTATTCAACCAGAAATTAAACCTAATAACAGGCACAATGTACGACTCTATTGTACAAAGCATGTTACCAGTACCCGAGCAAATTAACTTATCCGAAGCGGGTTTAAGCTTTTTCACAGAAAATTCGATTGCAAAAGACAGCTATATTCATGTCACTTTGAGTCATCCAGATAATTTTTTCCATCTCGCCGCGATTGCTCAAGTGGTCTATGCAAAATTCGATGAAGAACATGGTTATCGAATTGGCTGTTACTTCATTTCTTTACATCCACATGATCGGGAGAAAATTGCAGAATGTCTCGAAAGTTATATTGCAGCAAACCCATAAATCTACATTTTCTTAAACCGTTTTTGCCATTTTTGTTGTAATTGTAAATCCCGAAAAAAATAAACCAATAATCCCATAATCAAAACACAAGCACCTAAAACCACCTGTAAGCTTAATGCTTCATGATTAAACAATGCGCCAATTAACAATGCTAAAAGAGGTGTCATGACATTGGTTAAAGATAAGGTTGTCGGCTGAATATTTTGTACCAGTTTAAAATAACAAAACATTGCCAATAATGAGGCCACCACAACCGTATAAGCTAAGGCCAATAAGGATTGTAGACTCGGTATATGCGTTGGAAAATCCGACCAGATAAAAGGCAATAATCCAATCACAACCAAGCTAGACACCATAATCGAACCTGTCGCTTGTGCCATAGGTTCAAGTGGTGCATTGACTCTTTTTACCCAAAAAATCGACAAGGCATAATTAAAAACACTAATCAGCATTAAAATAATACCAAGAGGTTGAATATGCTGCTGCCCAGAAAAACAAATCAAGCCCAAACCTGATAGTGCAATCAACATGCCGCACCACTGCGCAAAATGCAGAAATTGCTTAAACCACAGCCAACCCATTAAGCCCGCCATAATTGGTGCTAGACCAAACATCAGTGCAATAATCCCTGAACTTAAATACTGAGTCGCAACATAAGTAAAAAGTTGTGAACCAATAAAACTAAAAGAACCCGCGACATAACTATGAATTGATTTCACATCGAATGGCAGTCGGATTTTAAAAATCCACAATAAACTACAGGCAATGGGTAATGCCAAGAAGAAGCGAAATGCCAAGGCCCAAAACAGGTTAAGGTCTTTGACACTCCAAACAATGGCTAAAGGCGTGGTTGCCCAAATCAATACAAGGAGAATATACGTCGATGCCAGCTGCGAAGATCCTTTTGGCATCTTTTAGCTCTGCTTTGTAATGCGGATTTGACGTTGGATGGTTTGATCTAAAGCGCTTGAAAATTCCCGTTTATCACGTTCATTCAATGGCTTTGGACCACCTGTTTGTACGCCTGCTCCACGTAGAGTATCCATATAATCACGCAAATGTAGACGTGCTTTAATATTGGCTGTGGTAAAAATTTCACCACGTGGATGTATTGCCACACCACCCTTTTCAATCACTTGTGCAGCTAAGGGAATATCTTGGGTAATCACAATATCGTGTGC